>JAUCFP010000006.1:0-1200000 GCA_030348385.1 Cytobacillus sp. NJ13
CCAAAACGAAAAGCGGAGGCGACTGTTCAACTTCGAGAGACGTTGGAGAGCCGGCCATTCAAATCCTGGTTTTGGGATTTGGAGGGACGGATCGAAACGGCCGAGAAGTTAGGAGCCGAAGCTAGACAAGTCATTGGTGAATACTCGGCAAACACTTCTTCATGCATTATCTAGTTTTGAGGGAACGAAGTTTCTTCAATCAAATAGTCCGGTGGCGATAGCGAGAAGGTCACACCCGTTCCCATACCGAACACGGAAGTTAAGCTTCTCAGCGCCGATGGTAGTTGGGGGCTGTCCCCCTGTGAGAGTAGGACGCTGCCGGGCAAAAGAAAGAGCACCTGATGGGTGCTCTTTTTTGTTTGTTTGGATGATATAAAGAATCAAAATGTCTTATTTTTGAACTCTTCTTTGTAATGAAAAATACATACATATATGCGTCACATTCACCCATATATGTGCCAGAACTGAATTATTTTTGCGTCAATCCTCATTTTTTGTCTGTTTTAAAAGTCAATTCCGTTTTCTGGAAAGATAAATGGTGCCAAATGTTTTATGACCATTTCATGTCCGCATGTATGGAATATGTATTAAAACAAAAGCTTATAAGCCTGCATCCCAAAATAAATCCCAAAGCCAATCAGCGATAAGCCAGATAATATGGAAATTAGAGCGAGAATCTTCCCGGTTAAAAATCTTCTGAAGCTGCTGGCGACAGCTGCCATCGTTATGTCCCAGAGAAGAAGCCCTGTAAAAATTGCACCACTGTATAAAACAACATGAGCCTTGTCATACTCGGCTGCTGTTTTGGCCAGAATAGAACCATAGATGCCAAGCCAAAACAGTATAGTTAAAGGATTTGACAATGACATGAGAAAGCCTGACATAAAGGATTTAACTTTTGATTCATCTTTGGTTCTATAGCTTGAAACGACTTTCCCGGCACTTATTAGGGTTTCAAAGCCTGTGTATACAAGGACGAAAAATCCAAAGCACCATAAGAAAGCTTTCATGAATGGAATCTCAAGAAAGTGTACAACCCCCAAATAAACGGCCGCCATATATATGGCATCTGCTGTCATAGCCCCCAGCCCCACCAGCCAGGCATGGAAAAAGCCATTTTTTATTCCTTTATCCAACTGTGCAGCATTGATTGGACCGATTGGCGCTGCAAGCGACAGACCCAAGAAAACATAGCCTAGAAATATGCTCATAAGTGTACAGCTCCTAACTGCCAATACCTGTTTGTACAAAGTTTATTCAGTGTATTGGAAGGATAGGACAACTTTTAATCCAGAGCAAGTTATGAACAGCAGATTTGTAATCAGTTGCCATTGTCCATATAAACCTTGATCAAAAATCAGAAGGCTTACTCATTTCACTTTTTGACAAAGTAAGCATAAATTTCTCAACCATGCAAAAAATAAAATGAAAAAAGCAGAGGAGAGTGTTACTTATGGATGCAAAACGTGTGAAGCAAATTCTTTCATCATCAGCAGATATCGAAGTAAAATACAATGGTGCTTCTGTGTGGATCGACAAGCTGAATGAGGATGGAAGAACAGCTACGGTACATTTGCGCGGTCCACTTGAAGAAAGATCCGAGGTAGAAATTGGAGAACTTACAGAATTGTAAATATGATCCTAAGCCGCCATATTGGCGGCTTTTACTCTATAATTCCTGATTGGATTCAGTTTCTGTACGTTCATTTAAATACTGATTCTCAGCAGAAGCAAAGTTTACTGACTGCAGGCTGATATCTTTATCGATCCCATATAGATCTTTGCCCGTGTCTTCTAGATTTTCATGCTTTCTTTCCACATCAGCTGCCTCCTTTAATAAAGTGTTTCCGTTAGTATAAACAGAGATTTTAAATATCATGAAAGGGAAATTGTACATAAAAATCCTAATTTATTTTATTTTGAGCTCAAGTATTTACATAGGATACCGGGGTATAATATAATAAATATAAAGGAGGCTGATCAAATGGCTTTTGAATTGGAAAATGAGGATTTATCGTCTGAAAGCTGCTGTTCGATTGAATCGGAGCGAAAAAGTCATCACTCAGAAAAAGTTAAAAGGAATTTGACAACCCGTTTAAATCGGATTGAAGGTCAGATACGCGGAATAAAAGGACTTATTGACAGAGACGTGTATTGTGACGATATTATAACACAAATTTCTGCAACGCAGTCTGCTTTGAATAGCGTAGCAAAGCTATTGCTTGAGGGCCATTTGAAAAGCTGTGTGGTTGAAAGAATCCACGAAGGCGATGAAGAAGTGCTTGATGAATTTTTAGTCACTATTCAAAAACTAATGAAAAAATAATTGGAGGTTTAATTATTATGGAAAGTGTAACTTTAAAAGTTAGGGGAATGTCTTGCGGACATTGTGTAAAAGCGGTAGAAGGCAGTGTCGGCAAACTAAATGGTGTTGATAAAGTAGCGGTTGAACTTGATAATGGCCAGGTGCAGGTTCAATTTGACTCATCAGCAGTTACACTTGAGCAAATCAAAGAAACAATTGACGATCAAGGCTATGATGTAGAGTAATATATCTGGAAAGAACGTGTGAATAAAATGCACGTTCTCTTTTTTTAATAAATAGGAAACTGTAAAAATGAGTAATTTGTCTGGATTTTTTTTATTGACATATAGGGTAGAGGGGTATAGTATTTTAAGTGTAAGGAACATCGTATAATAAAGGAGTGGGAGTTATGGGTGATGCAGCCCTAAAAGAGGTTCACCTTTCAATATCAGGCATGACATGTGCAGCCTGTTCGTCTCGAATAGAGAAAGGCTTAAATAAGCTCGACGGCGTCCAGGAAGCAAGTGTCAATCTTGCTTTAGAAAAAGCAGCAATTAAATATAATCCTGAAGTAACTTCTGTAGAAGCTTTTGAGAAAAAAATTGAGGATTTAGGTTATTCGGTAGTATCTGAGAAAGCCGAGTTAGAATTGCTGGGCATGACTTGCGCTGCTTGCTCTGGAAGGATTGAAAAAGGACTTAATAAGCTTCCAGGCGTCAAACAAGCTGTAGTCAATCTGGCTCTTGAAACTGGCACTGTTGAATACAATCCTGAACAAATCTCCATCCAGGACATGATAAAGAAAGTGGAGAATTTAGGGTATCAGGCAAAAATAAAAAAGGATAATGCCGGAGATATCGAAGGATATCGGGAAAAGGAAATTGAAAAACAAAAAGGCAAGTTCATTTTCTCGTTAATACTTTCCATTCCTTTATTCTGGTCCATGGTTGGACATTTCGAGTTTACATCATTCATTTATGTTCCCGATATGTTTATGAATCCTTGGGTGCAGCTGGCGCTTGCAGCTCCCGTGCAATTTTTAATAGGAAAGCAATTTTATGTCGGGGCATATAAGGCATTAAAAAATAAGAGCGCCAATATGGATGTGCTGGTTGCACTCGGTACTTCTGCTGCTTTTTTCTATAGCTTATACCAATCAATTTTATCAATTGGCAGCAATGCACATATGGTGGAACTCTATTACGAAACAAGTGCCATCCTTATAACATTAATAATCTTAGGCAAACTGTTTGAAGCACGGGCTAAGGGACGTTCTTCTGAAGCGATCAAAAAGCTTATGGGTCTGCAGGCAAAAACTGCGACTGTCTTAAGGGAAGGGGAAGAAATTGAAATTCCCCTTGAAGAGGTCATTGCTGGAGAAATCATATATGTCAAGCCAGGTGAAAAAATTCCGGTTGATGGTGAAATTATCGAAGGGCAGTCTGCTTTGGATGAATCCATGCTGACAGGGGAAAGTGTACCTGTTGATAAAACAGCAGGCGACACAGTTATTGGATCCACCATTAACAAAAATGGTTTCCTGAAAATTAAAGCCACAAAAGTTGGCAAAGATACAGCATTGTCACAGATTATAAAAGTGGTTGAAGAAGCGCAAGGTTCAAAAGCCCCCATACAGCGAATGGCAGACAGGATCTCTGGGATATTCGTTCCCATTGTTGTGACTATAGCTGTGGTTACATTCCTGGTGTGGTATATATGGGTAAGTCCTGGAAATTTTGCAGAAGCACTCGAAAAATTGATTGCCGTCCTGGTGATTGCATGTCCATGTGCACTGGGTCTGGCGACGCCAACCTCTATAATGGCAGGTTCCGGCCGGGCGGCGGAATATGGGGTTCTTTTTAAAGGCGGAGAGCACTTGGAACTCACACATGAAATCACTACAGTCGTTCTTGATAAAACTGGAACAGTTACACATGGAAAACCGGTTTTAACAGATGTGATTACGGAAGGCGACATAGAAGAGAGGACATTTCTCCAGCTTGTAGGGTCAGCGGAGAAACAGTCTGAGCATCCATTGGCTGAAGCGATCGTAAAGGGAATAAAGGATAAAGGGATCACGCTATCTAATCCTGAGGAATTTGAAGCTATTCCCGGGTATGGAATTAAAGCAAAAGTGGAAGGCAAAGACCTTCTAATAGGTACAAGAAGATTAATGGACAAATACGGTGTTAAAGTCCAGTCAGCCAAACTTGAAATGGAAACACTTGAGGAAAATGGAAAAACGGCAATGCTTGTCGCGGCTGATGGCAAATATGCAGGTATCGTGGCAGTTGCGGATACAATAAAGGAAACTTCCAGAGATGCAATCAATCGCTTAAGGAAACTGGGGATTGAAGTCATTATGATTACGGGAGATAACAAACGTACGGCTCAGGCAATAGCTGAGGAAGTGGGCATAGACTCTGCAATTGCAGAGGTTTTACCTGAAGGCAAGGCAGAAGAAGTAAAAAAACTTCAGAACCAGGGAAAAAAAGTCGCCATGGTCGGCGATGGCATAAACGATGCACCTGCACTTGCTGTAGCTGATATTGGAATGGCGATAGGAACCGGTACAGACGTTGCGATGGAAGCAGCTGATATTACTCTAATGAGAGGGGATTTAAATAGTATTGCAGACGCGATACAAATGAGTAAAAAAACCATAAGGAATATAAAACAAAATCTTTTCTGGGCATTTGCATACAATACACTTGGCATCCCTGTAGCTGCGTTAGGGTTCCTTGCACCTTGGCTTGCCGGCGCTGCAATGGCGTTCAGCTCCGTATCTGTCGTTTTAAACGCACTTCGATTACAAAGAGTAAAAATTAATGAAAAAAATGTTTAATTGGAGGGGCTGATGTAAATGAAAAAATGGGCAGGTGCAGCGATTGCTTACCTCGTTCTTGTAATGGCAGTTTATGCTGCATATGACTCTTTTTGGGCTACCCCAGAGCCGGTACCTCATGATATTGAAATGGAAAATCATGAATGAGAAAAAAAGAGCAGAGGGAAATCCCCCTCTGCTCTTTTTTCGAACATTGACGGATAAAAATTTGTAATCTTTTTCTCTATATGATAGAATCGTCTACAATATATAGTATATATTTTAAAGATTAAAAACTACATATAGATCGTGATTGGTGTCCTAAGTGGACTTAATAGGGAATTCGGTGTAAAACCGAAGCTGTCCCCGCAACTGTAAGTGCAGACGAAAAAAGCATGCCACTGTACAAAACGCTTCATGGCGCTTGTATGGGAAGGGCTTTTAGTAGAGTGAAGCACAAGCCAGGAGACCTGCCAGGGCGATCGAAAGTTTCTTATCTTCGGGGATTGAGATGATGAAACGATCGCGTAATGGCCGTTTTTTCATTTCTTGCTGCTATTATTCTATCGTTTGATCCGCTCATTTTCCGGGCGGATTTTTATTTTGCCTTTAGGAGGAAGTAAGATGGTCCAAACCATACAACCGATAAAAATTTTAGAAGAACTTAAGTCAGAATTTCCGCAGCTCGACATTGGGCAGTTATTAAAAAGGAATGAAGAAATGAACCAGCTGGGAGCGGAGGCAATGTATGATCAGCTTATATTGGATTGTTTATCATTTATCAGCATTGATGAGCCTGATTGGACTTTTGCCGCTTCACGCCTGCTTCTTAAGAAGCTCTATATTGAGTCTGGAAAAAATAGAGAATGCCAGCCGGATGATTGCTACAAACATTTTTATACATTAATTGAACGGCTGACTGCTTTGGGAATTTATGAACAGGATTTATTACATGTGTACTCAAAGGATGAAATAAATGAGCTGGCCTATTTTATTAGGAAAGAAAATGACTGCTTATTTACATATTTGGGGTTAAAAATGCTTGCTGACCGATATCTTGCCAGGGACAAACAGAAAAATCTCTATGAGCTTCCACAGGAGCGATTCTTGATCATCAGCATGGTGCTGATGAAAAAGGAGCCGAAGGATAAGCGGCTTGAACTTGTTAAAGAAGCTTACTGGGCAATGAGTGGTTTGTATATGACTGTTGCCACTCCAACATTGGCTAATGCAGGGAAAAACTGGGGACAGCTTTCAAGCTGTTTCATTGAGACCGTTGATGACAGTCTTGATTCCATATATGACAGTAATACCGATATTGCATCATTGTCTAAAAATGGTGGGGGAATCGGTGTTTATTTGGGTAAAATCCGCAGCAGAGGCAGTGATATTAAAGGATTTAAGGGGGCATCTTCAGGTGTGATTCCCTGGATGAAGCAGCTGAATAACACAGCCGTCAGTGTTGATCAGCTGGGACAAAGGCAGGGTGCTATAAGCGTCTATTTGGATATCTGGCATAAAGATATCTTCTCGTTTCTTGATGCAAAGCTAAACAATGGAGATGAAAGGCAGCGAACACATGATTTATTCACAGGTGTCTGCATTCCGGATTTGTTTATGGAAAAAGTAGAAAGCCGAGGATATTGGTATTTATTTGATCCCCATGAAGTCCGCAAGGTAATGGGCTTTTCACTGGAAGATTTTTATGACGAAGGAGAAGGCGAAGGTTCATTCCGCCAGAAATATAAAGAGTGCATAGATAACCCGAATCTGTCAAGGGAAAAAGTGCCTGCAATCGAGATAATGAAATCCATCATGAGAAGCCAGCTTGAAACAGGGACACCATTCATGTTTTACCGGGATGAAGTAAATCGGAAAAATGCCAATTCACATTGCGGAATGATTTATTGTACAAACCTGTGCACTGAAATCGTACAAAACCAAAGTGTTACAAAGAGGGTTGAAGAATATACAAGGGATGGGAGAATTATTATTGAAAAACAGCCAGGAGACTTCGTTGTCTGCAATCTTTCATCCATCAATCTTGCAAGGGCCGTGAGTGAGGAAGTACTTGAAAGGCTTGTGCCAATTCAGGTGCGAATGCTTGATAATGTCATTGATATTAATAGTATTCCAGTTCCTCAGGGGCAGATCACAAATCAAAAGTACCGTGCGATTGGACTGGGGACTTTTGGATGGCATCACCTTCTTGCATTGAAAAAAATCACATGGGAAAGCGAAGAAGCAGAAGAATTCGCTGACATTCTATATGAAAAAATTGCTTTTTTAGCGATAAAAAGTTCTATGAACCTGGCAAAAGAAAAAGGAAGCTATTCAGCCTTTAAAGGCTCTGATTGGCAAACGGGTGCCTACTTTGAAAAACGGGGGTATCTGGAAGAAAATTCAGACTTGGACTGGGCCGCATTGTGCGAAGAGGTAAGTGAATTTGGAATTCGAAATGCCTATTTGCTGGCGGTAGCCCCAAATGCATCAACTGCCTTAATTGCAGGAAGCACTCCAAGTATTGATCCTATATTCAACAAGCAGTATTCCGAAGAGAAAAAGGATTATCGGATCCCTGTGACAGCTCCTGATATTAACAGTGAGACCATTTGGTATTACAAATCTGCTTATCATATTAACCAGGAGTGGAGCATCAGGCAGAATGCAAACAGACAAAAACATATAGATCAAGCTATTTCATTTAATTTCTATATTCCTAACCATATTAAAGCAATCGATCTTTTGAATCTGCATCTTTCAGCATGGAAGAAAAAATTAAAAACAACTTATTATATCCGTTCAACTTCATCTGAGGTTGAAGACTGTGAATCTTGCTCAAGCTAAAGGAGGACCTTATGAATACCCTAAAAAAACGGCTAATTATTAATCAATCGGCGCCAAACAAATCAACTTCAATCATCAACGGGGAATGCTCCAATATTCTTAATTGGGATGATGTTCGGTTCGCATGGGCATATCCGAAGTATAAAAAAATGCTTGCTAACTTTTGGACGCCTTTCGAAATAAACATGTCACAGGACATTAAGCAATTTCCGGAATTAACGAAAAGTGAACAAGATGCATTTCTGAAAATTATTGGGCTGCTCGCATTGCTCGACAGCATCCAGACGGATTATGCCGGAAAAGTTGCTGATTATATTACTGACTCAAGCATATCAGCACTTATGATCATACTTGCACAGCAAGAGGTGATTCATAATCATTCATATTCCTATGTTCTATCAAGCCTTGTTCCCAAACAAAAACAGGATGAGGTTTTTGAATTCTGGCGTACAGAACCTATATTAGCTGAAAGAAATGAATTTGTTGTGAACGGATATAAAGATTTTGCAGAGAATCCAAGCGCAGAGAACCTGTTGAAATCTATTGTTTTTGATGTCGTTCTGGAGGGGCTTTTCTTTTATTCAGGCTTTGCATTCTTTTATCACCTGGCCAGAAATCAGAAAATGGTAGCCGCCTCAACGATGATTAATTACATCAACCGGGATGAACAAATCCATGTAGATTTGTTTGTTAAAATATTTAAAGAAATTCTGCAGGAAAATCCGGAACTTAATACTAATGAATTAAGTGAATTCGTCAAGGAAACATTTAAAAGAGCAGCTGAACTGGAGATTGTATGGGCCCGCGATGTGATCGGCAGCAAAACAGAAGGCATCCTGCTGTCTGACGTTGAAGCTTATATTAAATTTTATGCCAATGTCCGCTGCAATCAGCTGGGATATGAACGGCCGTTTGAAGGCTATCGGACCAATCCGCTCCGCTGGATAGTAGCTTATGAGCAGGTTGACCATGGGAAGTCCGATTTCTTTGAGCAAAAATCGCGGCAATATACAAAAGTTCAAATTGATAATGGGTTTGATGAATTATAAAGGTTATCCGGATATATAAAATAAAAAAGATTCTGCTTTGGGGGCAGAATCTTTTTTTTATCAGGAGAATACTGGTTCCCCAGATACAAAATCAATCTCAAAACCGAGATCCTTCAGCATTTGGTGATCCGCTGTGCTTTCCTGTCCTGCAGTGGTTAAGTAATCTCCTACGAAAATAGAATTAGCAGGATAAAGCCCAAGCGGCTGAAGGCTCCTAAGATTCACTTCTCTGCCTCCGGATATTCTGATTTCCTTTGAAGGGTTGATATATCGCATCAGGCAGAGCACCTTCAGACAATAGCGAGGATTCAAATCATCTGTCCCTTCTAATGGCGTCCCATCGATTGCATGCAGAAAGTTAACCGGTATTGAGTCGGCATCCAGGGCTTTTAGGCTTCTGGCCATTGCTATAACGTCTTCCTTGGTTTCCTTCATGCCAATAATTACCCCGGAACATGGTGAAATGCCTGCTTCCTTTATTAATTGGACCGTATTGACTCTGTCCCGGTATGTATGGGATGTAGTGATGCTCTCATGATGATTTTCTGAGGTGTTAATATTGTGATTATAGCGGTCCACTCCAGCTTCCTTGAGCTGCTCAGCCTGTTCAGGTTTTAGGAGCCCGAGACAGGCACAGACCTTCATATTATAGTTATCCTTTATTTCTTTAACCGCTGAAACTACTTCATCTAGCTCCCTATTGCTTGGGCCTCTTCCGCTTGCAACAATACAATAGGTTCCGACATTGAGGTGATGCGCCTGTTTAGCTCCTTTGATGATAGATTCCTTATCCATCATCCGGTATTTTTCGATAGGAGCTGTTGAGATGCTCGATTGTGAGCAGTATCCGCAGTTTTCAGGACATAGGCCTGATTTCGTATTTATAATCATATTTAATTTAACTTGGTTTCCATAATGATGATGACGGATTTTATAGGCACTGTGCAATAAATCCAGGAGTTCTTCATCTGGACAATTTAAAATTCCCATTGCCTCCGAGTCTGTCAGTTCATGTCCTTCCAGTACGTAAAGTGCTAGCTGTTGAAAATTCATATGTATCCTCCTTAGTAAAATTGTTTATGCTGCTCGGTTCATTTTTCTGAATTGACTGCTGGCAAATACTCTATGCTCCAGACGATGGGCCATTAACCCGGCAAAAACAGAGAGAATAATGTCTTTTGGAAGGGGGACTGCCATCCATAGCCATGCCATTTTATAGGTAAATCCCTCAGGTGCTGTAAACCAAAGTTTATAGGCCATATACATCCAATTCGTCCCGAAAACATAATTGATCACCATTCCGATTAAAGCTGCAGTAATATACACCGGAACAGATTTTTTCTTTTCTATCAATTTGCCGGTGACATAGGCTGTTAAAATAAACGATAGGATAAAACCGAAAGTGGGGCTTAATAAGGATGCAAAACCTCCGCCGAATTTTGAAAATACAGGAGCGCCTGCAAGCCCGGCAAAAGCATAGACAGCCATAGTGATAGCCCCTAATCGGCTTCCTAAAATAGCCCCTGCCAAAATGGCAAAAAAGGTCTGCAAAGTAATAGGCACTCCCCCAATAACCAAAAATGGGACAAATGAAGTGATATTTGCTCCAACAGCCATTAGGGCGACAAACATGCCAGCCAATGTTAAATCAATCGTTCTTAAACCTGTCTTCATATGATGCCTCCTGATAGATTTATATTTATACAATTTAGAATAATAGCAGCAAACGTTAAATGTCAACTTAATTATTAAATTGGTTTACATAAATACGTGTTAAAGTGTGAAAATGGATTATATGTCAAGGTGAATGCTGTCAGCGAGCGGAGAAACAGGGGATAGGTAAGGAGCTTCTTTTTTTGTAATAAACCAGCCGCTGGCGATTGGCCAGCGGCTGGTTAGAGGTATTAGTTATTGCCTTGTGTTTTTTTTCGAACCACATCAAAAAGGCCGGAACCGATAATATCAAGTGCTGATTGCATTCTCTCAGCAGAGATATTATCTTCAATTGTATCCTGTGGAGTATGGTAAACTTTTTCAATATGGTAAACAAGCGGATCCCAGCTGTCTATGCCCATCCAGATAAATAAGGCTGCTGGAATGCCGGCATTATGGAAAGGAACATGGTCACTCGATCCGAATTTGCCTGGGAGAATATCCGAATTGCCCAAGCGTGCCCCCGCTTCACCAGTTGAAGAAGTTACAATGTTTTGGCTGCCGTCTGGTGTCATGGCATATAGGTTTGTCGCCTTGTCATAATTTGTAGCAACCATATCAGGAACAAAAACAGCCTCTATCTGGTCTTTTTCTGTCTCTGTTAACTGATCTACATAATATCTTGCTCCCAAAAGGCCGCGCTCCTCAGATCCAAATGCAATGAATTTAAGGGTTTTGTCTGTATTGTATCCTTTATAAACTCTGGCAAGCTCAAGCATCAAACCTACCCCGGAAGCATTATCATTCGCGCCTGGAGCACCCACTACACTATCATGATGAGCACCTAGTATAACCTCTTTTGTATCTTCATCTTTTGATTTAGCTTCCTTGGTTGCAATTACATTTACCGATTTAAGATCTTTATAATGTTTTGCTGTCAGGGAGAGCTCAACTGCACCTTGCTCCATTTGTTCTTTGAGCCATTCACCATGAATATAGGAAGCCCCGAAAACCGGGATATCATATTCCGCAGTAAGGTTAGGATTAAAAGTTTGTCCGTAATTGCCGCGGCTTCCAACGAGGCTTTGGAGAATCACACCAGCTGCACCTGCCTCAACTGCTTTGGCTACCTGCTCACGGTATCCGGCTGTAGTTTCTGCCCGTGCAAGAAGAACTATTTTACCTTCGGCTCCTTTATAATCCTCATTTTCTACATAGGTTACTTCTGCATCAACTGGTGTATCGCTGATGGCCCCCTTTGGTGCAGCGCCCATTTCCCATACTGTCCCATCTTCAAATGCTGCGCTGCCTATGTATTGATCTGCTACCGGAAAGTATTGAAACTCAACATCATAGCCATAACTTTTGAGTGTTTTAGCAATATACTCTGCCGATTTTTTTTCATTTTCTAACCCGCCAGGTCTTGTCCCAATTTTTTCCGATAGATACCTCACGTGCTCGATAGCACGTTCAGCATTTACTCTGGCAATAATCTTCTGATCTTGCGAATGGGTTGAATTTCCATTTTCATTACTTAGCGGGGCGGCATATCCGATTGTGCCAAAAGCTAAAGAAGCTGCTAGAGCCGCTGCTAATATCTTGGGAGATTTTCGACTATTTTTTGACATAATACCCTCCTGAAATCTAGTGTTTTTTTCGATTCCCTAACGATTCCTAGTTTAGTAGAAAATGGTATTTTTTGAATAGAGTACTAATTCCTATGGGGCATGCCTATTGTTCCGACACTATGTGTCAAATTTATATAATAAAAGACAAAACTTAGTGGTAAGTTACTACTATTTTTGGAAAGGTGACTTTGTGTTTTTTTACTCCCTAAGAGGGTACAGTGATAGTACTCATCAATAGATGAAAGTTCACTTATATTAAGGAGGTATAAACATGGCAAATCGTAAAAACAACATTCACAGTAATGAACAGGAACAATATTTTAAGGACCGGGCAGGAACAGAAGAAGCAAGATTCCATGTAGTACCGCACGATGAGGAAGGATGGGCAGTCAAAAAAGAGGGGCAAAACAAGCCTGGGTTTACAGCGGAAACACGTTCAGATGCAGTGGAGAAAGCGAAGAGCATGGCAGAAGAAGCGGGAACAATGGTAATCCTGCATAATGAAGATGGAAAAATTGAGGATCTTGTAAATTATGAAAATAAATAAATTGATATCTAAGAAGGGCATTACCATTGCGTAGTGCTCTTTTTTGTTTGGCTGGGATTGAACAAAAGAGATTTTTTTTCTAAAACAAAAAAATTCCGCTTTCAAATAGAAAGCGGTTCAAAAAGAGACCTTGGAACGAGTGAATTCTTAAATTCAAAACAATATATAGTAGCGTAAGTTGTTTAAGAAACTATATATTGTTATTTTTGATTCTAGCATAATAAAACATAGAGAGCAAACTATTATTTTAATATATTTAAAATATTCTATTAGTTTATGGGTCAGAGAGAAAATGTACACTAAAACAACCAAAAACATTCATATTTTGATTGTTTTTGATTTATTTTGAATGAAAATGATTGATTTTTGCAATCGGTTTCAGTAAGATGTAATCAAGAATAACACTCGCACAGGGAGGTGATGTTTTGTTAACACCAGAGCGCCACAAATTAATTCTGCAGCTTTTAAAAGAAAAAGGTGTAGTGAAAATTCAGGATCTCGTTGACATGACAGAAACATCGGAATCAACAATCAGAAGGGACTTGACCCAGCTTGAAGAAGGGAAGTACTTAAAAAGAGTACATGGAGGGGCTGCCAGGCTTCTGGGAAAGCTGCAGGAACCCAGCATGTCTGAAAAGTCATCCAAAAACCTTCAGCAAAAGCGGCAAATCGCCCAATACGCGGCAAGTCTTGTTGAAGAAGGTGATTCCATTTATCTTGATGCAGGCTCGACAGTAACAGAAATGATTCCCTTTTTGCCTGCGAAGGAAATTGTGGTTGTAACGAACGGATTAATGCATATCAATGCATTGCTCGAAAGGAATATAAAAACATTTTTAATCGGCGGTTTTGCCAAGGAACAGACCAAAGCCATCATTGGCAGGGGGGCATTGGCGAGCCTGGAAAATTATCGATTTGATAAATGCTTTATGGGGGTTAACGGCATCCATCCTCAATTCGGCTACACCACACCGGATCAGGATGAGGCAATGATTAAGCAAATGGCCATTTCGCTTTCAAGGGAGGCATTCGTGCTTGCCGATGATACGAAGTTTTCAGAAATCGCATTTGCCAAGATTGCCGATTTGCATACAGCAGCAATTATTACAAATGAGCTGGACGAGGAACAGCAAGAGCCATATAGCAGCAAAACTACAATAAAGGTCGTGACAGCATGATACACACATTGACGCTAAATCCGTCAGTGGACTACATCGTAGAATTGGATGAATTGTTAGTCGGCGGTTTGAACCGCATGCAGCAGGATACAAAGTTCCCTGGAGGAAAAGGGATAAATGTTTCCAGAGTGCTGAACAGAATGGATGTTGAAAGCAAGGCCCTTGGCTTTGTAGGCGGATTTACAGGTGATTATATTGTTGATTGCTTAAATCAGGAGAATATTCAAACTGACTTTGTCCAAGTTGCTGATGACACAAGAATTAATGTAAAGATCAAGACAGATACAGAAACAGAAATCAATGCCAAAGGGCCGGCCATTTCAGGAAGGAATTTTGAGGAACTAAAAAATAAGATCCGCAATCTTTCAGAAGAAGATTTGCTTGTCCTGGCTGGCAGTATTCCATCAACATTGCCTGAATCAACTTATGAAGGGCTGGTAAGAATTTGTTCAGAAAATGGGACGGCTTTTGTGGTGGATGCAGAGGGAGAGTTACTGAAAAAGGTCCTTCCATACAAACCGTTTTTAATAAAGCCCAATCACCATGAATTAGGTGAAATATTCAATACAGAATTTACTTCAGCAAGAGAAGTTATCCCATATGGACAGAAACTTGTAGAAATGGGCGCACAGAATGTAATTGTTTCATTAGCCGGCAAGGGAGCCGTCTTGATTTCTGATGAAACAGCGTATATTTCAAGCGTTCCAAATGGGGAAGTGAAAAGTTCTGTAGGTGCCGGAGATTCCATGGTAGCCGGTTTTCTTGCAGCTTATGAAAAAAACAAAAATATAGAAAAGGCTTTTCAATACAGTGTTGCTTCCGGAAGCGCTACGGCTTTTTCACTTGGTCTTTGCACAAAGGAAAAAGCAGAGGAATTGCTTTCACAGGTTTCGATTGAGAAGGTCAGCCTAAAAGGGGAGATTTAGGATGAGAATTACAGAATTACTGACAAGAGATACGATCCTGCTCTCATTGAGCGGAACAGGTAAAATGGATGCCATAAATGGATTGGTAAACCAGCTTGATCAAGCAGGAAAGCTTCATGACCGCACTGCCTTCAAGAATGCCATTTTAAAAAGGGAAGAACAAAGCACAACAGGCATCGGTGACGGGATAGCCATTCCTCATGCAAAAACTGGTGCGGTCAAAGAGCCTGCTATTGCTTTCGGCAAATCAGAAGCAGGAGTGGATTATGAATCACTTGACGGTCAGCCCGCACACCTATTCTTTATGATTGCAGCCCCGGAAGGAGCAAACAATACACATCTGGAAGCTCTATCCAGGCTTTCATCGATACTAATGAACGGGGAAGCACGCAAAAAACTCCAAAATGCTGCTTCTGCAGACGAAGTTATTGGAATTATAGACAGCTATGACGAGACAGAAGAAGAGGAAGTCCAAAATATTGCAGACAGTAAACGTTTTGTTGTTGCTGTAACAGCTTGCCCAACAGGAATTGCCCATACTTATATGGCGGCTGATTCACTAAAGGCCAAGGCAGCTGAAATGGGCGTTGATATCAAAGTTGAAACAAATGGCTCAAGTGGTGCTAAAAATGTTCTGACACCGGAAGAAATTGCGAATGCAGCAGCAGTTATAGTCGCAGCAGATACAAAGGTGGAAATGGAGCGATTCAGCGGCAAGCATGTCCTCGAAACGGCAGTTGCAGATGGCATCCGAAAACCTCAGGAGCTTATCGAGAAAGCGCTAAAGCAGGATGCCCCAATATACAATGGCGGAAGCCCGGACAGCAGCGAAAACGCAGATAATAAAAAAGAACAAAAAGCAGGAGTTTATAAGCATTTGATGAATGGCGTTTCCAACATGCTTCCATTTGTTGTTGGCGGCGGAATACTTATTGCCATTTCCTTTATGTTCGGATATAAAGCAGCAGATCCTAATGATCCGTCGTATCATCCTATCGCAGAAGCACTGATGACCATTGGCGGGGGAAATGCATTTGGATTAATTGTTCCAATCCTTGCAGCGTTCATTGCCATGAGTATTGCTGATCGCCCTGGCTTTGCTGCAGGTGCCGTCGGGGGAATGATGGCAGCATCTGGAGGCGCAGGATTCCTTGGCGGCATCATTGCCGGCTTCCTTGCAGGTTATGTAGTAGTTGGTTTGAAAAGGGTCTTTGCCGGTTTGCCTTCATCACTTGAAGGGATTAAAACGATTTTGCTTTATCCGCTTTTTGGAATTGCTATCACAGGCTTACTCATGCTTTATGTTGTCAACAAACCAGTTGGCGCATTAAATACTGCTATCACCGAGTGGCTTTCAGGTCTTGGTACTGGAAATGCTGTCTTGCTTGGAGTAGTCCTTGGGCTGATGATGGCATTTGATATGGGCGGCCCGGTTAATAAATCGGCATACGTATTTGGTACAGGTCTGCTTGCAAATGGAGTATATGAACCAATGGCAGCAATCATGGCAGCGGGGATGGTTCCGCCTCTTGCCATCGCGCTTGCCACCACTTTATTCAAAAATAGATTTACAAAACAGGAACAGGATGCAGGAAAAGCAAATTACATTATGGGATTTTCGTTTATCACAGAAGGCGCAATCCCGTTCGCAGCAGCAGATCCATTGCGGGTCATCCCATCAATCATGGCAGGATCCGCCGTAGCAGGTGCCATTTCAATGATGGCTGGAATCGGATTAAGAGCGCCGCACGGCGGAGTCTTTGTCGTCCCTCTTGTCGATGGCCCATGGGGAATTTACCTTGCAGGAATAATAGCAGGTGCTCTTCTGTCTGCTATCCTTATAGGGTTCCTGAAAAAACCTTTAAATAATGAATAAACCATAGCCGGTACTTAATGTATCGGCTTTAAATTTTTAGAAAATTCCTTTTAGAAAAGATTGAAAAAACTGAAAATAAATGATTTAATTAAAACAAACTCATCAGTCTATATTTTTTTATGAATAAATAAACTATCTAGTCTATATATTTGGAGGTGTGGAACCATGGCCATTATCATTGTTATTAAGAGAGGGAACAAACTTAAATAACTAACCATTAGATGCACAGCAAGTAAAACTTCATCAGAAAACACATGAAGGAGAGCGTTTATGAAAATAAAAAGACTTTCTCAAGTTACCCTGGAGGAGGCGCTGACTGCCTGGAACAAAGGATTTGAAGGTTATATAGTTCCAATAAAAATGGATATTCAGGCCTTTGTTAATCGAATGGCATCTGAGGGACTTTCTCCTGAAAAATCCATTGTCGTTTTTATGCACGGAGAACCCTGCGGAATCATAATGAATGGGTTCCGGGAGATTAACGGCAGGAAAATTGCCTGGAACGGAGGCACTGGAATCGCACCACAATACAGGGGAAAAGGTCTTTCTGCAGCTATGATGTCAGAAGTTCTCAGCATATATAAAGCTGAAAATGCTCACACTGCTGTTCTTGAAGCAATTGAAGAAAATGAGAGAGCGATTAAGCTGTACAAAAAAGCCGGCTATGCGATTACTGATCAATTGCTTTATCTAAACAAGAAACTAGCATATAAAGAAATAGGCTCATTGACGGAAAACCATTTAGCAATAAAAAAGATATATCCCGAACAGCTGCAGTCACTCAGGTTTTATGACAGCGATGCTGCCTGGCAGTGCCAGTGGCAAAGTGCAAAACAAGGGGAAGCTGCTGTGCTTATGAGTGACGATGGGAAAGAGGAAGGATACATTTTATACAAAAGAGTGCTGGAAGCAGGAGGACGTACAGATCGCATTATCATCTATCAGCTAAAGTTCACGGACGAAAGTGCATATGATGCAATGACTGAAAGGATTCTGGGCCATCTGTTCCTGGATCAGGATGATTCAATTGATTTCACTGCCGTTAATATTTCTGTTTCCAATCCCGCCTCAAAAGCTTTGCTTAAAATGGGATTTGAAAAAAAGATTGGCCAGGTAATGATGAAAAAAACGCTTTAGGATACCTGCTGCCTATTTAATTTTCCCCTTTCTGCAAAAAACTAAGTTACCAAATAATTATGAGGTTCGTGCTTATAGGCATAATTTCAGATGGTTCCTGATATGTTTTTATGAGTAAGTTTGAAAGGGGAGATATATTGGCTGCTGGATTTGAAAGTGCTGCAAAATTAGAACACGGGTTTTGGCTTCAGATTTTGGGTGATCATGCACGTTTCATACATGATTCACTATCACCAAAGGAAAAAGACAGCATTGAACGGGCAAATTACTTTATACAAACCTTCGACCAGCTATTAGGAAGGGTTGAAGTTGATAACCTGGAGCAATTGAGCCGGAGGGCAGAACAGGAAGCTAAAAAGCTCAGGGAATTTAAATTGAATCTAATCGAACGTCATCTGATAGGGAAAATTTCCATTCATCTTGGGCCTGTTTTTATTAATCATATGGTCAATGAACTTGAAGAATATATGCTTGTCCTTCAATATTTAAAAAAGGGGGAAGCCCCGCCTGTATTTCATGAGCTCCACCATCATTTAATCTGGCTTCTGGATGCAGCTGGCCATGCAGGTGCCATATCGGACAATATGGACCAGGCTGAAAAGAAAATTAAAAAAATCAGTGATGGCTATACAAAGGATTTTGAAGCTTTTTACTTAAAAGCAGTTGAAATGTCCGGGTTCCTTCGGACGAATGTTACGTTGTTTCCGGCACTCCAAAAGTTCAACAATGACGTTGCTCTTGAAATTTCTTTGTTTATGAACTTTCTGAATGAAATTGAGGAGCTTGAAATAAGCAAAGAGGCGTTGGGTACATTTGCAGCTTTAATGGCTGATCACATGTACCGTGAAGAATGCTATTACCTGTCAAAGCTTGCTGAGTCCACTCAGTCGGAAATGCCGAAATGTGATCCGGCAAAGCCGAGGCTTAAAGAATAAATTCAAAGCTGCCATGTTTGGCAGTTTTTTTGCATTAAGAACATGCGTCAGTGTTTTCTGGGTAAAAGAGTATAAAAAGGCTGATATCATGAAACTGATAAGATGGAGTTACATGCGGAGAAATCAGGTAAAGGGACTGTTTGACTGCTTTCCTGAAGCGGTCATCATTTTTAAAAGAATAAAGAATTATTACTTTATCCACAGTGCTGAATGGACAGGCAGTCCGCAGTTAATTGCTAAGCAGCAGATGGAGGAAATGGAGTATTTGCTTAATAAAGAAATGGGTTTTCTTCGCGGATATCTTCAAAGGAAATCTGCAGGTGATAAAGATAATGAAACTTGAAAAAATAGGAAAGAAGAATCAATTTTCTTAAAATAGAACACACGTTCGACTAAATGGACAAGGATATGATATAATAAAGAAGCAATGGGAGTTTCTCAAGGGTGGTCGGCTAGCCCCGTGTGAAAGGGGGTGATGCCTTTTGACAGTTTTCGAATCGATCATGATGATGATTTCCTTCTCTAGTCTGATCATTGCTGTCATGACTTTTAACCATAAAAAATAGACCTCCCTTGATCTGACAATTGAGGGAGAGGTCTATGTCTTTGACAGGCCGATCCCCTAAGGGAACGACTATTGCGAATGACCGTGGGTGCGGCAACACCTGCGGTCGTTTTTTATTTATTCATATTCTTAATTCAAGAATATCATATGCGGTTCAGAAAGTCACGGAAATAAGCATAATCGCATGATTACTTATAGTATATGCAGATTCCGGCTGAAAATCCATAATGATTCGGAGCTTAATGTACCCTACTATAATGGCAGTACTGTAAGGGAGGATTAGACATTACAAAACGCAATATTAAGACTAAATCAGGATAGCAAAGCACAAATAAAAGCATAAGCGATATGGAGTTCTAAAAAGAGCTTGACCAGCAAAACAAAAATGCTAAAGAGACATGATTAACTGATGTTGGAAATAAAGAATTGACCGAGATGGGGCAGACTAAAACTGTCCCATTTTTTATATGGAACAGGAGGATGGAGAGCCATCTATGTTTTGTGAATGGAAAGGACGATTCTTGTGCCAGCATTTATTTATGAGGATACAAAGATTTTTTATGAAACGATGGGAAAGGGTGTACCGATAATCTTTATACATCCGCCTGCCATGGGGAGAAAGGTATTTTATTATCAAGGCCTGCTGGCTGAGCATTTTCAGGTTGTTTTTTCTGATCTAAGCGGGAATGGAGATACTATTGGTCCCGAGAAAACAGTAACCATTAAAGGGTATGCAGAAGAGATTAAAGCTGTACTGGACCACCTGGAAATTGAAAAAGCCGTTATCCTTGGTTATTCATCTGGGAGCATAATTGCCCAGGAATTTGCACTCTCTTTTCCTGAGAGGACGCTTGGTGTCATACTATCTGGCGGATTTCCAGAGGTTTTATCAGAAACTTTCAAATATGAGCATATATTGGGAATGTATTTCGTGAAACATTTTCCGGGTTTCCTGCGCTATGTAATAGCAGCAAGTCACACAAATGATCAAAAAGTCAGAAACGATATTTTGGAACACATGAAAAAGGCAAATCATACTATGTGGTTTCAATTTTATGATAGATCGCTCCACTATTCATGCACTGATCGCCTAAGGAACTTAAGCGTCCCCCTTCTCCTTATTTATGGATCAAGAGATTTTGTTAATCAGCATATTAGGAGCTATAGAAGATATGTCAGCTTTCAGGCGGCAATGATCAAAGGTGTATCCCATCAGGCGCCAACCAAAAAGTGGCAGCTTTTCAACCAGGTTGTAACTGGTTTTGTACAGCAGCATTTTAAATAAAAAGATCCGTATCGTCATAGCACGATACGGATTTTTTTAGCCATCATTTCCGTCAGGTTTGATTGCCATTATGGCTGCAAGGGCAGCAAGAATGGTAATACCGCTTAATATATAAAAAAGGCCTTGATCAGAATGCTTCATGAGAATGGCAATGGCCGGAGGGCCGCCGGCAACGCCAATAAACCTCATTGAACTGTATAAAGAAGTAATGGTACCACGTTCTTCTTTTGCAATTCCTTCCGTAATTAGTGCATCCAATGAAGGCAATGCAACGCCTATGCCAATTCCGGCAAACAGGAACATGCTGATCATAAACCACATATTGTTTGAAAAGCTTAAGATTGCAGTCGCAGCTGCCACAAGCACTGAGCCTAAAAAAATGATCCACTTCATCAGTATTTTATTTTCTTTTATTTTTTTTCCTGTTAGATAGGACGAAAGGCACAGTGCGCCAAGCGGTAAAGCTAAGAGAAGCCCTTTTTTAACATCTTTAATATCATATATCTTTTCAAGGACATCAGATAAATAAAAAAGTATCCCGAAAAGCACAAACATAAGAATGGCACCAATTAAAAAAATAGCATAAAGCCATTTTCCGTTGTTTTTAAAGGTATCCTTAATATTGCTCCAAAATTTCTTTAGCGGAAGCGGCTCTTCTCTTTTATTTGGTGTTTTTACAAGAAAAAAAACCAGCAGGATTGAAATCGTACAAAAAACTGGAAACGAAAAAAACGGTAAAAACCATATAAATCCTGCCAAAAACGCTCCAAGTATAGGTGATAGAACTTTTCCAAAAGTATTGGAAGTTTCAATCAGGCCAAGGGAACTGCTGACATCATCATCATTTTTAAACATATCCCCGACTAAAGGCATAACAATTGGTGCCGCACCGGCTGCCCCAACACCCTGCAATGCCCTCCCGGCTAATATGATCCAATAAGCATCCGCCATTTTCCATGCTGCCCATCCAGAGATCAGCCCGCCAATTCCTGCAATGAAAAGACTTGGTATAATGACTTTTTTACGGCCGATATGATCCGATAAAAAGCCTGCGATTGGAATCAAAATAATGGCTACAATACTGTAAACGGTAATAATCATGCTGGATTGGAATGCAGAAATATTTAGTTTATTTTCCATCGCCGGCAGAACAGGAATCAGCATGGAATTCCCAAGTGTCATAACGAGAGGAATTGAAGAAAGTGAAAGAATGGCCCATTTTTGGTTATGAACATCATCACCTGACTTCTTTTTAGCTTTGGAATTTACAGATTGTAAATTTTCAACATGCTCCATATTTCTGACCTTCCTTTTCGTTAATCAAACTAGTCTTAATATGAGCTAATTGCAGGAAAACTAACTAGAAAAACCTCTGTCTTTTTATGGGAAAATTCAAATTCTGGAAAAATATGTTTCGATTTACTAAAAGGAAAGCGTTAAAATATAAAAAAACGAATCTGTTGGGGGGATAATGTGAAAGAAAAAGAAATTATTACTTTAAGCATAGGAAAACCGAAAAAGCACAGCTGGAAAAACCGTGAGGAAATATCGGGAATCGGCAAAGAAAAAATTGAAAGTGCATTCTTAACGAAGGATGGTTTCCTTGGGGATGGAGTGGCAAACACTGATTTTCATGGCGGCCCCGACCGGGCAGTTTGCCTATACCCGTTCGAACATTACGGGATGTGGGAAAAAGAATTTAAAAGGACTTTCTGTCCTCCGGCATTTGGTGAAAATATTTGTGCGCGGAATATGCTGGAAAAGGATGTTTTTATAGGGGATATCTTTTCGCTTGGTGAATCCGCTATCCAAATAACACAAGGGCGCATTCCTTGTTCAGCCATCTCAAAGTATAACGAAGAAGATCGGCTTTTGAACAGAATTGTTGAAACATGCTTTACAGGCTATTTTTTCAGAGTGCTGAAGGAAGGGAATGTAGCAGCAGGCAGCGTTCTTAAGCTCGAAGAAAGAAAGCAGGAAAAGGTATCGGTTCTGCAAGGAAATTTTATCATGTTCCATGACCGCAAAAACCGTAAAGCAATTGAAGAACTGCTGCAGATTGAGGCACTTGCAGATGTCTGGAGAGAAAAGCTGGAAAAAGCTCTATTATAAAAAAATTAAAAATAGCCTTGACATTTTTCATTTATCGGAATAGTATAATAAGCAATATATCGATCGGCAATGACAAAGAGTAGTAGCTGCGGTTGAAGCTAAAGAGAGCTGATGGTTGGTGCAAATCAGTGTGGAAACAGCAGTGAATGGACTTTCGAGCCTCCAAACCGAACCTTTTTAAGCAGTAGGCTTTGGCGAACGGTCTCATCGTTACAAGGGACAGATATTCAAACGTTTTTTCGTTTTGATATCTGTTAAGTGAGCTGATGTATCAGCTAATGAAGGTGGCACCACGGGTTTCTCGTCCTTTTTAGACGGGAGGCTCTTTTTTATTTTCAAATAACTTTATTACTTTAAATCGCTGAGCAAGAGAAGTAGATTGATGGAGTCCGTTCAAGAGAGCCGGGGACAGGTGAGAGCCCGGTACGGTAAGTCATTCGAATGGACTTGCGAGAGGCTTCCTGAAAGAAAGTAGGGAAGCACGGATTTCCACCGTTAAAAGGATAGGGTATCGATATGTTTCCGTACCCGAAAAAGGGAGCAGCATTTTGCTCTAAAAAGAGGTGGCACCACGTTCACAAGACACGTCCTCTATACACGCAGATTCTGTCTGTGTGTATAGGGGACTTTTTTTATTTGTAGTTGAGTATAAATTCTGAAGTTAGATAACTGTCTAGCACAAGCAGCCTGCCCCCCTCGAGGTGTCGGGGGTGATCAAGGCGCTCGCGCTTTCCTGAATCCGAAAGAACTGGAGGAGAAATATATTGAAAACGATATTGGAAGGTCCGTATATCATCGAAGAGCTTGAGGGGGACACATTAACACCTATTTTGATCTACCAGAGAATGAGCGGAAGAAAAAAATTTCTGTTTGAAAGCTCGCTAAAGCATGAAAAGTCGGGAAGGTATTCTTTTATTGGTGCGGACCCCGTAATGGAACTAAAAGGGGAAGGATCTCGGTCGGCTGTTTCTGCAGACGGAAAAATAGAAGTTTTTGATGAAAAGCCGCTTGATGTATTAAGAAGGCTGATGCCGGAGGAAAGGCCGCACCCCTTTGAACAGTTCCCATTTTGTGGAGGAGCTGTTGGATATGCAGGCTATGATGTCATCAGGCAATACGAAGAAATCGGGGTGATTCCTCATGATGAGCTGAATGTACCAGATGTCCACTTTATGTTTTTTGAGGAAGTGGCTGTTTTTGATCATCTGGAGCAAAAGGTATATCTGGTAGCCATGTCTATACTGGCAGCAACCGATGAATCTCAGCTTCGTGTAAGATTACAGAAAAGAAAGGCCGAAATACAAAAGGGGGCAGTGGCATCTGAATCGGAAGAAGCATCGCTGTCGGCTTTCAAAGCTTCCATATCCAAAGAAGACTTCGTTGAAAAAGTAAATCGAGCCAAGTCCTTTATTGAAGAGGGAGACATTTTTCAGGTGGTGCTTTCTCAGCGGTTAAAAGCAGAGTTGACTGGAGATCCTTTTGCATTTTACCGGAAGTTAAGAGTGCAAAATCCTTCCCCCTATATGTACTATCTTGATTTTGCAGAATATGCGGTTGCGGGGGCATCCCCTGAAAGTCTTATAAAAGCAACTGGAAACAAAGTAATTACTAACCCTATTGCAGGAACAAGGCCAAGAGGCAAGACAGAAGACGAGGACTTACTGCTTGAAAGGGACCTGATTGAAGATGAAAAGGAGCTTGCCGAACACAGGATGCTGCTCGATCTGGGCAGAAATGATCTCGGCCGTGTCTGCGAATTTGGATCGGTAACTATAGAAAAAAACATGGTAATTGAGAGATATAAGCATGTCATGCACCTTGTATCCGAAGTTGGCGGCAGGCTGAAAAATCCATACACAGCGATTGATGCCTTAATAGCTTGTCTGCCTGCTGGTACGGTTTCAGGTGCACCCAAAATTAGAGCAATGGAAATCATCAATGAACTTGAAACAGTGAAAAGAGGAATTTACTCAGGGGCAGTCGGCTATTTTTCCGGAAACGGCAATATGGATTTCGCCCTGGCAATCAGAACAATGGTGATAAAAGATGGATTCGCCTATATACAAGCTGGGGCAGGCATAGTGCATGATTCCATTCCAGAAAAAGAGTACGAAGAAACTCTTCATAAATTAAAAGCATTTTTGGAGGACAAAAAATGATTCTGCTGATTGATAATTATGATTCATTCACATTTAACCTTTATCAGTATTTAGGTGAACTGGGACAAGAAATTAAAGTTGTAAGGAATGATCAGATAACAATCGAAGAAATTGAAGAATTAAATCCTGAAGCCATTGTTCTTTCACCTGGACCGGGCCGGCCGGAACAAGCAGGAGTCATTGTTGAAGTTATTCAAGAATTTTACAGGAAGCTCCCTATCCTTGGCATTTGCCTTGGCCATCAGGCAATCGGCTATGCCTTTGGGGCAAAGATTGAAAAAGCCAAGAAAATTATGCATGGCAAGGTGTCTAATCTGAAACATAACGGATCACAGCTGTTTCAATATATGCCGCAGCCAATCCATATCATGCGTTATCATTCCTTAATTATTCAGTCAGGAACGTTGCCTGGCAGCTTTAAGGTTTTGGCCAGATCAATGGATGATAATGAAATAATGGCAATCAAGCATGAAGACTATCCTTTATACGGTTTGCAATTCCATCCGGAGTCTGTAGGAACAGGCCTTGGAAAGAAAATTTTGGAAAACTTTTTACAATCTATCGGGAGGGAAAAAAAAGGTGAAAACAATACTGCAGAGATTATCTGATCGGGAGTCATTAACAGAGGCAGAAATGAAGGAAGCGGTGGACAATTTATTTGCCAATGATGTGACGGACAGTGAGATTGCGGCATTTATGGTGAGTCTTAAAACGAAAGGGGAAACAGTTGAAGAAATTGCAGGGATCGTAAAAGCGATGAGGGATAAATCCCTTTCATTTAGCAAGAAAATTCCTAATGTTTTGGATAATTGCGGTACAGGAGGAGATGGTTCAAGCAGCTTTAATATCAGTTCCACCTCGGCATTTGTGATTGCAGGAGCCGGAATTCCTGTTGCCAAGCATGGCAATAGAAGTGTATCCAGCAAAACAGGCAGTGCCGATGTATTGGAGCATTTGGGGATAAATTTAAATCACCCTCCTGAGCGCACGGAGGAGATTTTGGAGGAAATCGGGATTGCCTTTCTTTTCGCCCCTCACGTTCATCCGAATATTAAAAGAATCATGAAAGTGCGCAAGGACCTGAGAATACCCACAACCTTCAATCTAATAGGGCCATTAACCAATCCGGTTGAACTTGATCATCAGCTTCTGGGGATCTATCGGAGAGATTATATTGAAATGTTTGCAGAGGTGTTAAAAACTTTAGGAAGAAAACGGGCAGTTGTTTTAAATGGTGCAGGGTTTATGGATGAAGCATCCTTGCAGGGGGAAAATCACCTGGCCATTCTTAATAACGGCAAGGTAACGAAAAAGGTTCTTCACCCAGAGGAAGTTGGCCTATCCGTCAGCAGCAATGATGCGATCAGAGGCGGAGATTCAAGGGAAAATGCTGAAATACTCCTGAGTGTCCTTAATGGGGAGAGGGGAGCAAGAAGGGATACAGTCCTTCTTAACGCCGGGATTGGCATCTTTACAGGAGGCAAGGCCGAAACAATTCAAGGCGGGATAAATTTAGCCAGAGAAAGCATTGATTCAGGTGCTGCATTAGCAAAACTGCATAGGTTAATTGAAGCAAGTAAAAGTGTCCATAAAGAGGTGATATAAGTGGGAACGATTCTAGATAAAATACTGGCTGAAAAAAGAAAAGAAGTCATCGTACTGCAGCAGGAAAAAGAATACCTTCAAGCTGGGGAAACCATAATTAAACGCTCATTTATTAACAAGCTTGCATCAGGCAGTGAACTGGCTGTGATTGCCGAATTCAAAAGAGCTTCACCTTCAAAAGGTGATATAAATACCGGACAAAATCCGAAAGATCAGGCATTATTTTATAAAAAGTATGGTGCCGATGCCATTTCCGTTTTAACAGACAACAGGTTTTTTAAAGGCAGCTTTGCTGATCTGTCAGCTGTTAGAGAGACAGTCGGCCTGCCTATCCTTTGCAAAGACTTCATTATAGACGAAGTGCAAGTTTTAAAGGCAAAAGCATCAGGGGCGAACCTTATTTTGCTCATTGCTGCTGCCATGGAAGCTGAACGGCTTAAAGAGCTTTTCGATTTTGCTGAAGGTGAAGGCCTTGAAGTATTAATGGAAGTTCATAATGAAGAAGAGCTGGAAATAGCTCTGAAAACCGGTGCACGGCTGATCGGAGTCAACAACCGGAATTTAAAAACTTTCGAAGTAGACCTTGGTGTAACAGAAAAACTTGCACCGCTAATAAAGAATGCAGGGAGATTCCTGATTAGTGAAAGCGGGATTAAGTCAGAAGAAGATGTACTGCGTGTAATTGCAGCAGGAGCAAACGCCATTCTTGTCGGAGAAGCATTTATGAAAGCTGATAACCTGGAAGGGCTTTTGAAGGCCATGAAGCTTCCTTTGCAGGGGGCTGTCAAACAATGAAGGTGAAGATTTGCGGAATTAGAGATATCAGCACGGCACTTTCTGCCATTGAAAGCGGTGCGGATGCCCTGGGATTTGTTTTTGCTGAAAGCAAAAGAAAAATTCATCCTGTGGCAGCAGGGGAGATAATTAGAGAGCTTCCCGGAGAAGTTTTGAAAGTCGGAGTGTTTGTAAATGAAACGAAAGAGACCATTGAGGAAATAGCAAGTGTTTCAGGGATCAATGTCATTCAGCTTCATGGAGATGAAACGCCGGAATTTTGCAGCTCATTTTCTTTTCCAGTTATAAAAGCTCTGAGCATTGGTTCACCAGATGATCTATCCCAACTGGATGAATATTCATGTGAATACATCCTTCTTGATAGTCCAAAAGGAAAGTATCGAGGGGGCAACGGGGTATCATTTGACTGGTCGATATTAAATGAAAAATCAACACAGGACAAAAAAATGATCCTCGCTGGAGGGCTCATTCCTGAAAATGTGGGGGAAGGAATTAAAGCAGCCAATCCTTATATGGTTGATGTAAGCAGCGGGGTTGAGACTGAAGGGAAGAAAGATCTGGAGAAAATAAAAAGATTCATAGATAACGCTACACTTGTGGAGAGGGAGGAAGTAAAATGAACGCAGCTTACACATTGCCAGATGAACGAGGTCATTTTGGGGAATTTGGAGGAAGGTATGTGCCGGAGACACTTATGCAGGCCATTCTTGAATTGGAAGAGGAGTATAAGAAAGCGCAAGCTGATGAAGGTTTTCAGAAAGAGCTGCAGGCTTTGCTGAAAGACTATGTCGGGCGTGAAACTCCTCTTTATTTTGCGGAGAACCTCACAAAATACGCCGGCGGTGCGAAGGTCTATCTTAAAAGAGAAGATTTGAATCATACAGGTGCCCATAAAATAAACAACTCACTGGGCCAGGCTCTATTGGCGCTGCGAATGGGAAAAAGAAAAATAGTAGCTGAGACGGGTGCAGGGCAGCATGGAGTCGCAACAGCAACTGCATGTGCGCTTTTAAATCTTGAATGCATTATTTTTATGGGTGAAGAGGACATCAGGAGACAGCAGCTGAACGTATTTAGAATGGAACTGCTTGGAGCGAAAGTTGTAGGGGTGAAATCGGGAAGTGCCACATTAAAAGATGCAGTCAACGAAGCACTCCGCTACTGGGTGACAAATGTCGAGGATACACATTACATCCTTGGCTCTGTCATGGGACCTCATCCTTTTCCTATGATTGTACGGGATTTTCAAAGTGTTATCGGAAATGAGACCAAGGTGCAATACCTTGAAAAAGAAGGTAAGCTCCCTGATGCAGTTGTAGCCTGCATTGGCGGAGGAAGCAATTCAATGGGAATGTTCTATCCTTTCATAAAAGATGAAACTGTCCGCATGATTGGGGTGGAGGCGGCTGGATTGGGAACAGATACTGAGAAGCATGCCGCATCTTTAACAAAAGGAACTCCTGGAGTTCTTCATGGGGCATTAATGTATTTGCTTCAGGACGAACACGGACAAATTCAGGAGGCCCATTCCATCTCAGCCGGGCTTGATTATCCCGGAGTTGGCCCGGAACACAGTTATTTGAAAGACAGCGGAAGAGCCGAGTATGAATCCATCACAGACGATGAGGCGCTGGATGCATTAAAGCTTTTATGCAAACTGGAAGGCATTATTCCTGCGCTGGAAAGCTCCCATGCCGTTGCCTATGCATTAAAGCTTGCACCGCAAATGAAAAAAGACGAAGGCCTTGTCATCTGTTTATCTGGCAGAGGAGATAAAGATGTAGAAACTGTAAGAGCAAAATTAGGAGGGAAAGGACAATGAACCGGGTTGAAAAAGTTTTTCAGAGCCTAAAGCAAAACAACGAAAAAGCATTTGTGCCATATATAATGGCCGGGGATGGAGGCTTAGAGACACTGGCCGAGAAAATCACTTTCCTCGAAAAAGCGGGAGCAACTGCCATTGAAATTGGGATTCCGTTTTCGGATCCGGTTGCCGATGGGCCAGTAATCCAGCAAGCTGGCATTCGAGCATTAGAAGCCGGAACAACACTTAGAGGCGTCCTGGCTAAAATTGCGGAAATCCGGCCTATTGTTCACATCCCGCTTATCTTTATGACATACATGAATCCGATCATGGCATATGGCATTGGCAACTTTATTTCTGATGCCTCCAGGTCTGGGGTGGACGGCTTAATATTGCCTGATCTTCCTGCAGAAGAAGAGGAGATAATTGCGCCAATCGCAGAGAGAGCTGGAATCGAAATCATCCGGCTTGTGACCTTAACCAGTCCACTGGAGCGGATCCAGGCTATTGCGAGCAAGGGGAAAGGCTTTCTATACGCTGTAACGGTTAATGGCATCACAGGTGCAAGAAAAGAATTTAAAGAGGAGCTCGGAAAGCATTTGAAGAATGTTAAAGATGTAAGTCCGATACCAGTATTGGCCGGATTCGGAATTTCTGAACCGGATCATGTAAAAGAAATGAACCAGCATTGTGACGGGGTAATCGTTGGAAGCAAGATCATAGAACTTTTTCAAAGCGGTGAGTTAGCTAAAGTTGAAGAGCTGATCGCTTCATCTAAAAAAGAAGAAATTAAATTGTGAAACAAAAGCTTTCTCCTTGATGGAGGAGGCTTTTTATTTGATTAAGCCCATTTTTTAAAATATTTATTGTAAAGGTTGACATGCAAAGTGAATACATTATAATTACAAGTAATCCGAGTAAATTAATGAGATTTATGGGAATAGGTGATTTTGAATGTTCATTGAGATAAACGATGTGAATAAACAATATAGGGATAAAGAAAATCGTCCTGTTGACGTCCTGAAAGATATTAATTTATCCATTGAAAAAGGCCAGTTTGTTTCAATTTTAGGCCCTTCAGGATGCGGAAAGTCAACCCTTCTTTCAATCGTCGCAGGGCTGACTAAAACAACTTCAGGCCAAATTCAAATTGATGGAAAAACCATAACAAAACCCGGAAAAGACAGGGGAATGGTTTTCCAGCAGGCAGCCTTATTTCCTTGGCTGACAGTCATGGAAAATGTCACGTTTCCACTGAAAAAAGAAATGAAGAAGAAGGATGCAGAGGAAACAGCACTTAAATATCTGCAAATGGTTCAGCTGGGTAAATATATATCCCATTATCCTCATGAACTTTCTGGAGGAATGCAGCAGAGGGTCGCGATTGCGAGAGCGCTTGCGATGAACCCGGAAACACTATTAATGGATGAACCATTCGGAGCTCTTGATGAACAGACCCGTTCACGTCTGCACGGACAGCTGGAAAACATCTGGACTGAGACGAAGAAAACCATTCTTTTTGTTACTCATAGCATCTCAGAATCTATTAAACTCTCAGATCGAATCATTGTTATGGGAACAAAGCCGGGAATCATTTTACAGGATATAACGGTTGACATACCCAGACCCCGTGAGGAACACAAAAAAGAAATGCTTGAGATTGAAGACCACATTATGAAATACCTGAAGAAGGAAATTGATAAAGTTGTAAGTGAGGAAATCCAATATGCAAACAGCCATTAAAAGGATCATATTTTTTGCAGCCATCATTGCATTTTGGGAAATTGGATCACGTCTAGAGCTTTGGCATCCTCTGATTTTCCCTTCCCTGTCCAGTGTATTCAGTGCTCTTGTTGAAGGGTTCCAGGATAAAACTCTTATCTATGATTTAATCGCCAGTTTTAAACGGCTCGCAGTCGGTTTAACGATCAGCCTTATTATTGGGACTCTGATTGGAATTCTTTTAGGGAAATCCAAAACAGCTGATGAAACACTGGGTGCAGTCATCCTCGCCTTACAAAGTGTTCCCAGCATCGTCTGGCTGCCGATCGCGATTATGTGGTTTGGCTTAAATGAAAAGGCTGTTATTTTTGTAACCATACTTGGCGGGACATTTGTAATGGCTCTGAACATGAGAACAGGGATTAAAAATGTTTCACCATTATATATCAAGGCAGCTCAGACAATGGGTGCGAATGGAATTGACTTATTCACAAGAGTCATCTTTCCAGCATCAATTCCATACGTTGTCACTGGCTCACGACTTGCCTGGGCATTTGCCTGGCGCGCACTGATGGCCGGTGAGCTTTTAAGCACAGGACCAGGATTGGGCTACACACTTCGATATGCTTCAGACTTTGGAAGAATGGACATCGTTATAGGTGTCATGATTATCATTGGAGCTATTGGAATGATTGTTGACCAATTCATCTTCCAGCGCATTGAAAAATCAGTCATAAAAAAATGGGGACTTGAGTCTTAATTTTGGAGGGGTATTAATGAAAAAGGCTATTTTATGGGTTGCTGTATTATTTACTTTCACCGGGCTGCTTGCCGGCTGCGGATCTTCTGAGAAGAGCAGCGGTGAGGAAGACAAGATTGTCATCGGTTATTTCCCGAATATCAATCATGTGCCAGCAATGGTTGCAAAAGATCAAGGCTATTTTGAAGAACAGCTTGGAGATGGAACTAAAGTAGAATACAAGACATTTGCTGAAGGCGGTTCATTCATGACTGCCCTGAAAACAGGCGACATTGATGCAGGTCTTGTAGGACCTGGGCCAGCAATGAACAACTTCTCAACCGGAGCTGATGTTAAAATTATCGCCGGTGCCTCAACTGGCGGAACAGTTGTTCTTGCCAGAGAGGGAGTAGAAATTAACTCACTTGAAGACTTCCAGGGAAAAACGTTTATTACACCTGGCGTGGGCTGCACACATGATGTCCAGTATGAAACATATCTTGAAGAAGCCGGCATCACTTCAGCTCGCATTGGCGGTACCATGAAGCATTTAACAGGCAACCCTGCGCAATATGCAAGTATGCTGAAAACAGGTAAAGTCGATATTGCGGTTGCTCCCGAACCATGGGCAGCTGTCATTGAACAGGAAACAAACGCGGAAGTCGTAATTGGCTGGGATGAAGTATCCTTCGGAGAAACACTTCCGGCATCAGTATTGGTTGCTACTGGCGAAGCTGTGAAGAACAGCCCTGAAAAAGTACAGAAAATCGTTGATGCACATAAAGATGCAGTTAAATTTATCGAAGAAAATCCTGAAGAAGCAAAAGCAATTACTATCAAAGACATTAAAGAAGTGACTGGCCAGGAACTGGAAAAAGAAGTCGTAGACCGCGCCTGGGAAAGAATTGGGTTCACTTACGATGTTGATGCAGACACAATCCAGGAATTTGCGGATTCATCCTACACTTTAAAATTCCTGAAAGATAAACCTGAATTCAGTGAACTGATTGCGAACAATTTTATTAAATAATCATACTTGGACCGGAGCCCGGATGGGTTCCGGTTTTTTGGTCCTGCAGGGGAAAGGAAATTTGATTGGCCCAATTATGAAAGGTTCCAGAGCGAAAATGAGATACCGCGGCGCGAATATCCTGCTGGATGGCTCAGTTATGGGGAAGCAAGTGTGATAGAGCAAAAAACTATAAAATCAGCGCAATAACCTATGCTGGCGACACAATTTACATCAGCATGAAGCAATAATGATAGAAACTCCGCGCACAAAAGTAACCTGCCTGCACGAACCAGAAGCCTACCCGTGCAGAAGGAGCACATCCGCACGTAACTCACCGGGATCCGCGCACAAAAGTAACATTCCCGCGCAAAAGAGAAGCCTGCCCGCGCATAAAAACGTGCTATCCGCGCAGAAAGATTTCAACCCGCGCGTAACTCACCTTAAACCGCGCGCAAAAGTACCATTCCCGCGCAAATCAGAAGCCCGCCCGCGCATTAAAGCATACACTCCGCGCGGAAAGAGCCGACCCTCACAAATTTAACCAGTTCTCCAAAAACCAATCAGCAAGCCAATCTCCTGGTTTAACTTTCGCCCAAAAAAGGAAAAATACCATGCAAGTGACAAAACAACTTAGAAACAGGAGTGGCGCAAATGAAAAAAGGTATGGGTGTTTTAATTGCCGTTATTGCGGCAGTAGTCATAGCAGGTATGATGCTGATGTCCAGTTATAACGGGTTTGTAAGCACAGAGGAAAATGTGGACCAGGCTTATTCCCAAATTGAGAACCAGCTGCAGCGAAGGCTGGATTTGATTCCTAATCTGGTAAATACTGTTAAGGGATATGCTGCACACGAGAAGGAGACAATTCAGGCAATATCAGATGCTCGTGCGAGATTGGCGGGAGCGGGGTCACCTGAAGAGGAAGCAGCCGCAAACGCCGAGCTGTCAAGCGCTTTGAGCCGTCTGCTTGTAGTGGTGGAGAACTATCCCAATTTAAAAGCGGATAAGCAGTTTACTCAATTAATGGACGAGCTTGCGGGTACGGAAAATCGGATTTCGGTTGCCCGAAAGGATTATAATGACCAGGTTGCTGTTTATAACAAAAAAGTAAAAAGTTTTCCGGGTGCAATCGTCGCAGGGATAACAGGCTTTGATGAAAAAGAGTATTTTAGGGCGGATCCGCTGGCAAATGAAGCACCTGAAGTTGACTTCGGAGGCAATGGAGAATGATCATTCGTAGGGTCTCTTTGACCCTTCTTTTAGTAAATTTAATAATGGGGGCATTCCAAGTCCATGCAGATGAATCCATACCGCAGCCTGCCGGAGATATTTATGTCCAGGATTTTGCGGACGTCCTGAATGACCAGGAAAAATCTGAATTAAATAGCCTGGGGAGGCAGTTGGAAGAAAAGACATCTGCACAGGTTGCAGTTTTAACTGTTGGAACTACTGGAGACAGACCGATTGAAGAATATGCAAATGAAGCTTTCCGGTCTTATGGCATAGGCAGTGCTGCAGAGAATAATGGTGTCCTATTGGTTGTGGCCATGCAGGATCGGAAGGTGCGGATTGAGGTTGGTTATGGGCTTGAAGGCGAGATTCCCGATGGAAAAGCAGGCAGGATTCTAGATGAAGTTACCCTTCCATATCTTCAGGATGGCCAGCCCAATAGAGCGGTAATTGAAACCTATAAGGTGCTTGTACAGGAAGCTGCCGGAGAAGAAGTGAATTTAGGTGGAGAGTATGCTGATGCCGGAACACAGGATAAGGGCATTGACATCCCGTCCTGGCTGATAATTATAATTGTTGTTGGATTGTTGTTTCTAGACATTAAATTTTTTGGCGGAGCCTTTTCATACGCCATCCTTTCCATTCTCTCAAGAGGGGGAGGCGGAGGAGGCGGCGGTCCCCGGGGTGGGGGAGGCGGTTCATCCGGCGGAGGTGGAGCCAGCCGCGGCTGGTGATAAATGAAGAAGAGAGGGAGCAACTCCCGCTCTTTTTCATTATTTTATTCCAGTTACACAAACGGTTAATACGGGGCGGGCTTCTTTATACGAAATGGAAATAGAATGGAATCCAGCCGCTTCCATATCTGCTTTGATCACCTGTCCGAGATTTTTGGCAATGGTGTCATCTGCGCCTTCTTCTCGTGGCTGAACTGTGATGGCAATTATTCCGTCTTCCTCAAGCATCCCATATAGATGCTGAAGTGACTCTCTTGGTTTTGTCCATAATGGATAATTGTTGACTGAAAATATCTTATTATACGTTTTATCAGGGAAGTAATTGTGAACATCTTTTACGAACAATCTGACCTTCCCCTGCCGAATATAGTCATCATTCAGTTTGGCTGCAGAAGCCTTCATATCTTCGGATACATCAACTCCATCCATTTCTGCATGGCGGCAGTGATCCATTATATGCCTGATGCTGTAGCCAGGGCCAAAGCCTACTTCTAAAATAGAGTCCCTGCGATTAATCTTTAATTGATTTATTGTCCATTTGTTAATCTTGCGGTTTTCAAAATACATGATTTTCCCGGCAAGCTTCCCCAGTAATCCTGCGGGTTTCACAAATTGTTTTACTAAAATATCGAACATGTCCCTCACCTCGTTGTTTAATACTTATATTTAGTCCCTTTAAAGAGGTTCTAAACCTATTCCGTAAAACGGATAAATAATTTTTAACTGGAAAAGGTACTAATATGAATTAAGATTGGAGGAAGTCCGGTGATTTATGGCGAAGATCAATACCGAAAAGATTTAAATCGGTATATTGACAATATCGACAATCAGATTCATTCTATTTCCAAAACGCTAGAGGACTTCAGCTGCTGTATTTTATCCGATTTCGAAAACTTGCAGAAGGCGGTAACGGAGGCTCACACAATTGCTTCGACTTATTATCTTCAGTCATATTTATCGCCGTATACCAAGGAATATTCGAGCTTATCATTGGGCGCCCAGCATTTATCGGAAAAAAGGCATGGAGGGCTTATTGTTGTGGAGAGAAGGCTGCCTATAGGCGATTACCTTCATAATGGGACGCCAATTGGAGCAAAAGTAAGCAGCACTTTGCTTGAAACCATTTTTTATCCTGGAAACCCATTGCATGACGGGGGGATCTTAATAAAAGAAGATACCATTATTTCTGCAGGCAACATCCTGCCTCTTGCCAATAAAACCATTGAGGGGAAAAAATTTGGGACAAGGCATAGAGCGGCAATTGGAATTACTGAAAAATCAGATGCTGTTGCCATTGTAGTTTCAGAGGAAACAGGCCGCATTTCTTTTGCAGTGGAAGGACAGCTGTATACAATCAGGACATAAAAATCCCCCTAAAATGGGGGATTTGTCATTATGACTTCTTATTAATTTGCTTTCCGCTTTTTTTCTGGCTTTGAGATTTATCATTTCCTGCCTGAAACTCGCTTCCCAGTTCAACATCGTTTCGTTTATCCTGTTTTTCAATTTGGGCTCTCGTTTGATTTGCATTTTGTCTGCCTTGTTTTGTCATATTTCATTCCTCCCTGTAAAATAGCTGGCAGTTTTAATATGCGCTATATACGGGAATAGATGAACATTATATTGCTGAATTGACTTAAAAGAGGTGATTATATTGTGCGGCCGGTTTACACTAACAGAAACCATCGAAAAACTTCAGCTGCTGTTTGAATTTGAATATGCAGAGGGAGAGGTTTTACCCAGATATAATATCGCGCCAAGCCAGAATATCTTAACCATCATTGGAGATGGCAAACAGCGGATCGGCATGCAGATGAAGTGGGGGCTGGTCCCATTCTGGGCTAAAGACGAAAAAATAGCTTACAAAATGATAAACGCAAGAGCGGAAGGCATCGACTCGAAACCAAGTTTTAAAGCTCCCTTTAAAAGCAGAAGGTGCTTAATCCTTGCAGATGGCTTTTATGAATGGAAGAAAACCGAAGAAGGTAAACAGCCATACAGGTTCATTATGAAAGATGAAAAACCGTTTGCCTTTGCAGGTATCTGGGATTCATGGCATAAAGGAGAAAAACCTCTAACGAGCTGTACAATCATTACAACGGGGCCAAATGAAGTAACCGGGGATGTTCATGACCGAATGCCGGTGATATTAAAGGAAAGCGATTTTGAAGACTGGATTAATCCCCGTTTTAATGACACTGAATATCTGAAGTCATTGCTTGAACCCTATCCGGGTGAAAAAATGGATAAGTATCCGGTATCAAATAAAGTGAATTCACCGAAAAATGAGCTGGCAGAATTAATTTCTCCGCTCAGGTAGTTTATAAAACGGACGCGAGACGCGTCCGTTTTTTCAAAATGAACTTTTAACTTTGAGAACTGTCCAGCTCCAGCGCCTACCCCCTCAAGGTGTCGGGGGTGAGCACCAAGGGAAAGCTTCCTTGGATGTTCTTCGCAGGAACAAGCACTTTGGCTTGTTCCGAAGGCGCTTCCGCTTTTCTTATCATCTGCTCACAAACATCGGAAGCTCCGTATGGCCCATTTCCCGTACATAGACAAACAAATTCCCTTTATGATGAATTTCATGATCCATTGCAAGCTGCAGCAGCTGGCTGCCTGTAAGTTCCATTCCAAAAATCCGTGTCAAATCAATGTTCCTATCCATTTCTTCATTTGTTAATGATGAAATGATCTCAATGGTTTTTTCTGTGTAGTTTTCAGCGGCTTCAGAAAGGTTTGGCGCAATTTCATCGAATTTCTCGCCAAACACTGACGGGCTGCCTTCTTTTACTGTTTTGGCAAACATATAAAAAGAAGTAAGCATATGAGTTACCAGCTTGCCGGCCGCCATGCTTGTTTCAGTTGGTTTGTAGTCATAGTTATTTTCATTAATCTTCTTGATTAGCTCATTGGTCACCTTTCTGTGCGATAAAAAATAGTTCAGATATTTTTGCGCTCTTTCCATATTAAAGACCTCCTAAAATTTAATCAGATTAACATTTCCACTTAACCTCCTTAAATTCCTTTATATTTCAAAATATGTTTTGGACTGGAAGGGATTTTACAAAAATCGTGGAATTATTTAACAGGGGAAGATTTGGAAGAATCTCTATTATACAGACATAGTGTTCATAAGGGGGGATTCATACATGGGGAAAAAGAAGAAAAAGAAAAGCCATGTGCCTTTTAGGGTCAATTTATTGTTTTTTGCTGTTTTTGTTTTATTTTCAGTACTAATTTTAAGACTTGGCGTTGTCCAGATTGTAAATGGTGAGACATACAAAAAAGAAGTTGACAGGACGGAAGATGTCATCGTATCTAACCCGGTTCCAAGGGGAAGGATGCTTGACAGGAACCATCAGCTTATTGTGGATAATATCCCAAAGAGTGCAATTACATATACCAACCGGAATGCCAAACAGAAAGAAATGCTTCAGGTGGCAGAACGGCTGGCCGTTTTGATTGATAAAAAGACGGATAAAGTGACAGAACGCGATAAGAAGGATCATTGGATTCTAAAAAATCCTGAAGCTGTCCGGGATAAAATAACTGATAAGGAATGGAAGCTGTTTAAAGAGAAAAAACTGGATGATAAGCAAATTTATGAGATGCAGCTTGAAAGAATTACAGAAGAAGATCTGAAACAGTTGAGCAAGCAGGACCTGGAAGTGCGGGCAATCTTCCGGGAATTTACGAGCGGCTATGCAATGACGCCGCAAATAGTAAAAAATGAGGGTGTATCAAGTAAAGAATATGCTGCGGTAAGCGAGAATCTTCAATATCTTCCAGGTGTCAATACAACTACTGACTGGGATCGAACTTATGCTTTTGACAGTACGCTCCAGACAGTCCTGGGGAAGGTTACTGATACAAATGAAGGGCTGCCTCAGGAAAGGCTGGATTATTTTCTGGCCAGGGACTACAGCAGAAATGAACGTGTCGGAAAGAGCTATCTCGAAATGCAATATGAGGATGTTCTGCATGGCCAAAAATCAAAGGAAAAGCTTATTACAAAAAAAGGAGAAATTCTCGGAAGTGAACTGGTTTCTCAAGGCCAAAGAGGCAAGGATCTTGTCCTGACGATTGATATGGATCTGCAGAAGGCTGTGGAAAAAATATTGGAAGAGGAAATTTGGGCTGCAAAAAGGACCAGGGGAACTTACTTAATGGATCGTGCGTTTGTCGTCCTAATGAATCCGCATACTGGTGAAGTTCTGACGATGGCAGGTAAGATGATAGACAAAGATGATGGTGGCAAAACGGTTCTGCAGGATTATGCGCTGGGTACGGTTGCCTCTTCTTATAATGTGGGATCCTCTGTAAAAGGGGCAACTGTTTTAACAGGCTATAAAACCGGTGCAATTTCACCCGGGACGACATTTCTAGATGCACCCATGAAAATTGCAGGGACACCACAGGTGAAAAAATCCTGGTTTAACTTTCAGGCAATCATGAACGAAACAAGGGCTTTGCGCATATCCTCAAACGTATATATGTTCAAAACAGCAATTGAAATTGCGGATGCGCGGTATGCATATGATCAGCCTCTGGGATTTAAGAATCCTAATGCATTTGAAGATATGAGAGAGTCTTTCGGCCAATTTGGCCTCGGAGTCAGAACTGGCATCGATTTGCCGAATGAGGCAATAGGCTATGAAGGACCGCTTCGCTTGCCGGGATTTCTATTAGACCTTGCAATCGGGCAGTATGATACCTATACTCCGATGCAAATGGCGCAATATATATCAACGATTGCAAATGGCGGCTACCGTATCCAGCCGCGCCTTGTAAAAGAAATCCGTGAGCCAGCCACAGAGCAGGAGGAGCTTGGCCCGATCTGGAAGGATATTCAGCCAACTGTTTTAAATACGATAGATGTAAGTGATAGAGAACTAAACACTGTCAAAGAAGGATTAAGACAGGTGATGCAGCATCCTGAAGGGACTGCATATAGAAGGTTCGCAGATGCACCATATTCTCCAGCAGGAAAAACAGGTACAGCGGAAGCATTTTATGACGGTCCTCTCAAAAAAAAGGGAGATAAATTAATAGATGTTATGAACTTGAGCCTTGTTGCCTATGCACCGCATAATAATCCTGAAATCGCCATGTCTGTCATTGTTCCATGGGCATACCAGGGAAGAAGCGGACATACAGCCAATTATGAAATTGGCAGAAAAGTATTAGATGCCTATTTTGAGCTGAAAAAGAAGCGGATGTCCGGACCTGAACAGGAACAGTCGGCAGAAGAAGGTTTCGAAACAGAAGAATCTGATTAAAGTATGAGTTTTAGCGGCTGGACAAAAAAGCCTTTCCTTATTGGGAATGGCTTTTTTTATACCTGAATTTGTTTTTTAAGTGATGCAGTTTTTGTTTAATTAATACCGGTTTGTCACTTTTTCCGAAGACCTTACGATTCACCGCAAATTGAATCGATTCTTCCAAAATAGCGAGAATAATAATAGGGATGAAGATTACCAGAATCCAAAACCACATGCCTCTGCTCCTTTCGTCTGATCGGCATACAATTTATTTATATTCAGGGATGAATAGATAATGATATTAATAGGAAAATCATCCATGTATTTTCCTGACTGAACCATGTCCTGGTTATTTTCTTAAATAACCTATTATTTCTGAAATAAACTTCTGCTTTTTTAAAGGTTCTGTGTAGTTTAATGAAAGGGCATTCGGGAAAATAGGGTAAAAAGGAGGTCCTGACATGAAAACAATAAATGTAGAGCTTCAGTATGATGATCAGGAAATGAATAATAATCAGACAAAAGTATTTGATCAATTGAAGAACCATCTCGAAGGAACAGGATTTAAGGTGGTAACGATCATGGAAAATGATCAATATCTAAAGGAGCATTCCGGCCTTCCGAATCAAAAGAAAAACAAAGTGCTGCCATCTCAGCCTGAAGGAGCAGAACCTGATATCAATTCCAGCGGTGCCGGCGGCATGGTCTCCCCTGATTCCAGTGAAAGCAAATACTCTGAGTAAGATACGTGAACCTTAGTCACATTCAGGACTAAGGTTTTTTTATTTTTAAGAGGAATTAATACGTTTGGATAGAATTTACAAATATAGAGAATTTGTTTGAAGGAGGATCATTTATGAGTCAAAAACTCTTAAGAGTGGGAACGGTCTACATACCTGTCAGAAATGTAATGGATTCCTTAAACTGGTACACAGAGAAGCTAGGAGCAGCAGAAAGCTATAGGGATGAAAAGGGAAAAATGGCGATAATCAATATGGCAAGCCAAAGCTTTTTCCTTTTGGAAGCACCTGAAGAGGAAAGTCTTAATTTTAAGGATTCTGATGGAAGATTGCGATTTTGTTTAACCTTTGAGGTCGATGGAATAACAGAGCTCGAAAACTTGCATCGGGAACTTCTTGAGAAGGAAGTGAATACAGGAGCTATCGAAAATCGCGGGCATCCCGGCAGAAATTTTGTGTTTTCTGATCCGGACGGTAACTTATTTGATGTATGGAGTGAACTAAGCCCAAGTTTTAAGAAATAACTTTTAGGAAAGAGAGCAGATAATGGACTCTGCCCTCTTTTTACATATGATATCTTTTAGCAGCAAAACCTTAGCAATTATCGGATTTATGAAGATGAAGCGGCGGTGGAATGAGCCACCCTTTTTCTTTGTTCATACGAAGCACCTTAAGGCCTAAAGCTGCTTTCTGAGTATGGAATTGTCCAAACATGACTGCAATATCTTCACGAATACATTGACCCATGATTGTACTGCAGGCAACCAATCCTGCTCCGATGTCACCTGATAACTTCGCAGCTACTTCAGGGTCCATAAATCTCGCACCGGCTGGGATATCATTTACACAAGCATTAGGGCGGTCAGGTGGTGCGGGAGGAAGACCGACCCCATTTTCCTTCAAAATAGCCTCAATTTGTTCCTCTTCCTGTTTACCGAGGCGGATGGCTTCTTCAAGCATTTTCTTCAAGTCCTCGTCACCAGAGTGGCTAAGCAACGTTTGGTATGCAGAAGTCATTCCCTTTCCTGTCAGCAAATAAGACCACGTACTAAAAACTTCGCCATAATGCATAGGTTCGTCCTTTGGATTTCCGCTTAAAATACCCATTGTATACCTCCTGAAAAGATTCATTTTTTGTGCCACCTTCCTTGTAATGCACAGCTATATCATGCCCAACAAGCGTCTTAAAATGTCATTGAATATTAAAAGATTAAACTTCCTCAATTTGTGGTAAATACCGTATAAAAGATAGAGGAGATGAAAAACAATGGACCAAACAAAAAAAACATATTATATAGATATTGAAAATGCGCAGATCTACACAGAACCAGTTGAAGCAGCCGAATGGCAGTTTAAAATTTTTGCCACAGACGAAGAATTAGCTCAGTTAAATGAATACATTAATGAGAATTATGATGCAGATCTTAAAACATTTGCCCGTGCACATGTCCCTTTCCTGGAGTACCACAAAGAATCAAAAAATGATGAATATGATGCATCCATGGAAGGCATTTATAAAATGATTTATGATCTTGGTGATGACGAAGCCCGGAGACATATAGAAGGGATGGGAATATTATAATCGGAAAAATGCAGCTGGTCTTTAATCGGACTGGCTGCTTTTGAAAAGATAACACAAAAAAAGAACCGTCTCTTCTGTTTTCATCAGAATAACGGCTCTTATATTTGCTCCTGTATAATTGTTCTTTTTTGGTTTTTGTTTTTCTTGTGCGCATGTCCGCATACGCAAATGGGCTTCGATTGCATTCAGGGTTTCTTTTTCCCTCACGTACCGCTTTTTCCCTTAACTTCTTCGCAGCTGATTTAGCCATATTACCAACTCCTTTTCATGATTGTACCATAATGCCTAAATTGGAGGAATCACATTTGTTAACAGTAAAATAAAGAAAAGAAGGCCAATAAGTAAAAAGATAACCGAACCGAGAACAGCATAATTAGGTCTGAAGCTGAACTCCTCCCTTGTAGATAAGAATCCAGTCATGGCACTTGCTCTGCTGTCTATAAACCTCGTCACCATACCGCCGCTGCCCGAAAACCATACGGTCAAAGCTGTAAAAGCCACACCTGAAAAAAACATGATTTCGATGAATCGGATTGAAAAGCACGTGAAGCGAGCAGGGTAATCAGAGTTTCTGCAGCTAGTGTAATGAACAATAAAAATATATTTTTTTTCATAATAACGCCTCCTAAATAGAAATACGCAGGAATTTGGAAAAAGTTTCAATATTTTCACAAGACCTTTGAAAAGGTCTTTTTTTAGTTGGCACATTCTCTGCAGCATGCTCATTTGTAAAGCAATTAATATCCTTTCTTAAAGATAGGGGAATTTCCCCCCCTCTAATGGGGAAGTTCCCCGATATTGAAAAACTCCTCCCGCTTTTACAATAAGGTTAAGGTAATTGTTTGTGAATGAGGAGGAGTTAATATGCAGGCAAAAGCTGCAGTCAATCAAAAAACAGGAAACACATTAAACAATGCGTTTGCATCTCATTTTGCCAAGTCGATGTTTTTATCTGTTACAGCATTAGCTATTCTTTCTTTTATTGGCACTAGAATGTTTACACATGTTGATTTAAACCTTTACGGATATATGGTCGGAACGATTGTGTTTATTGGAGGGTTTTTCTACAGGTTCATTGCCTGGGGTGAAAGGCCGCCAACAAAGCTTATCCTGAAAAAAGGATTGAAGCTGCTATTTAGAAAGTCAACGCCAAAAACGTCTGTTGAGCATCTTGCAACTTACAATTTTATCTGGAATAGGGGAATTTACCGATGGACTCAGCACGTGCTAATCGGCTGGGGCTGCATCTTATCCTGCTTCGTTACATTCCCTCTCGTTTTCGGATGGATGTATTTTACGATGGATAACAATGGCCATTACAACATTATTGCAATGGGCATGAAGGTAATGACTGTCCCTGCGGATGGCATCATTGCCAACCTTTCTTATAACGCGCTGAATATTACAGCAGTAATGGTAATCGCTGGAGTTTGCATGGCGCTGTACCGCCGTCTGAAAAATATGCAGGCAAGAGCAGAGCAGAATTTCCTATATGATTTCATGCCTCTTTATATGCTGCTTCTAGTCAGCATCACAGGGTTGGCTTTAACCTTTATGAACATCTTTTTACACGGTGCGGGACAGCCGGCAATGTCACTGATTCATCAGTGGTCAGTCATCATTACACTGATTTACCTGCCATTTGGAAAGCTTGCACATATTCCTTTCCGCCCAATGAGTGTTTTGGCAAGAAACTACAGAGAACATTATGCCGAACAGGGCATGAAGGAATGTAAGGTTTGCGGAGATCAGTTTGTTTCATCAGAACAATCAAAAGATGTCGTCGATGTACTCGGCGTGAACGATATTGAATTTAAAGCAAAGGAAGGACATCATCTTGCAGAAATGTGCCTCCCTTGCAGAAGAAAATACCGGATTGCACAATTTTCCGGATTCCCTACTCATGAAGTGAAGGTCAAGGAGGCAAACCAGAATGCAAAGGGATAAGTTTTTTAAAGAAATTGAGAATCTAAACCATCCGAATGAAAAATTGATAAAAACACACTGCAGCTATTGCGGCATGCAATGCGGAATGAACTTGAGGGTTAATACACAGACAAATAAAATCATCGGGGTCGAGCCCCGTTATGACTGGCCGGTTACGGTCGGGAAAATGTGTCCCAAAGGGGTTACCGCCTACCAGCAGACCAATCACAAAGACCGCCTGCTGAAACCGCTGATCCGGGATGATGCTTCTTTGAAAGGAACCACAGAAGGGTTCCGTGAAGCAAGCTGGGATGAAGCATACGATTTAATTGCAAAAAAATTCAAAGAGCTTCAAACAGAATACGGAAAAGATTCACTCTCCGTCTTCAGCGGGGTATCAATGACAAATGAAAAATGTTATTTGACAGGTAAATTTGCCCGTGTCGCTCTTGCAACAAGATATATTGACTATAACGGCCGTTTCTGTATGTCAAGCGCTGCCGGCGGATTCCTCCGTTCTTTCGGAGTGGATAGAGGGTCAACATTGCCTTGGACAGATATTCATGAAACAGACTGCCTGTTTATCGCTGGAAGCAATACAGCTGAATGCCATCCAACTTCCATGTTCCGCATTTGGAACGTTCAGGAAAGAGGCGGTTATATCATTGTAGTTGATCCCCGGGAAACGCCAATTGCCAGAAGAGCTGACCTTCATCTTGACCTGCAGCCGGGAACAGACCTTGCACTTGCAAACGGGATTGTTAATCAATTGATTGAAATGGGCTATATAGATGAAGAGTTCATTAATAAACACACGAACGGATTTGAAGAAACAAAGGAACTTGTAAAAGATTTCACACCTGAATATACAAGCATGCTGACGGGTGTGGCGCCGGAAAAAATCATCCGCGCTGCCGAAATATACGGAAAAGCTCCAAATGCAGTTGTCATGTTTGCACGAGGTGTCGAACAGCAGCATAAGGGTGTTGATAATGTTTCCGCCTACACCAATATGGCGCTTGTTACTGGAAAGATCGGCCGTCCGAAAGCCGGAGTAGCCACATTCACTGGCCAGGGTAATGGCCAGGGCGGAAGAGAGCATGGACAAAAATCAGATTTGCTTCCAGGCTATCGAAAAATTACAAACCCAAAACATGTTGAAGAAGTATGCCGTGTTTGGGGAATCACACCTGAAGAAATGCCGCAGCCTGGTGTATCTGCTTATGAAATGATTGAGCTGATGGAGCAAAAAACGATTCGCGGTTTATACCTTCTATGTTCGAATCCTGCTGTATCTGCACCAAATCAAAATTTTGTCAGGAAAGCATTTAAAACCTTGGATTTCATGGTATGCTCCGATTTCTACCTTTCTGAATCGGCAGAATTTGCAGATGTTGTTCTTCCGGCTGTCACATGGTCAGAGGATGAAGGAACAGTAACGAATATTGAAGGCCGCATTATTAAAATCAATAAAGCTCAGGAACCTGTTGGGGAATCGAAGCCGGACTGGCAGATCCAAGTGGAGCTGGCTGAGCGCTTAGGAAAAGGAAAATACTTTTCTCACCTAAAAACGGCACGAGATGTTGCAGATGAGTTCAGACTGGCTACCAAGGGCGGCTATGCTGATTACTATGGAGCTACCTGGGATAAAATCGATAAGCAGGATGGAGTTTTCTGGCCATGCAAAAATGAAAATGATGAAGGGACACCACATATGTTCCTTGATAAGAAATTTTATCATCCGGATGGCAAAGCAAAAATATGCGCGCTGCCATACCGCCCGCCAGCGGAAGAACCATGTGAAAATTATCCGCTCCGTTTAACAACTGGCCGGGTGGTTTACCATTACCTATCTGGCAACCAGACTAGAAGAATTCCATTCCTTCATGATATGTGCCCTGAACCATTTGTGGAGATCCACCCGGAAACAGCATCACAATATAATATGGAACATGAAGAAAGAGTCCGTTTATTTACAAGAAGAGGCGAGGCCATTTATAAAGTCAAAATTACGGAAGCCATCCGCAAGGATACCGTCTTTGTTCCATACCATTTTGGACATGAAGATTCTATTAATCTTTTAACAATTGCAGCGTTAGATCCTATATCCCGAATGCCTGAGTTCAAGGCATGTGCTGCACAGCTGGAAAAAGTCGAATTAAAGAAGGTGCAATAAATGAAGAAGAGGCTGTACTTAGAACTTGAAAACTGTATAGGATGCCGTTCTTGTCTGGCAGCATGTACACAATGCGGGGGGCATGAGGAGCGCAACAGAAACTATGTGTATGATGTAAATCCTCTTGTGAACCGGCAGACGATGCCTCTCATGTGCCTTCACTGTGAAAATCCGGCGTGTGCCCGAAGCTGTCCGGCCCAGGCCATTCAAATTCATGAGACAGGCGCTGTGTTATCTGCACTCGTGGAAAAGTGTATTGGCTGCCAGAACTGTACAATTGCCTGCCCATATGGCATACCAAAATTTGATCAAGAGCAGAACTTAATGTACAAATGCGACCTATGTATTGACCGTACTAAAGATGGAATTCCTCCTATGTGTGCGAGTGTATGTCCATCCAATACACTGCAATGGCTGACAGATGAAGAAATTGAAAACAAGAAAAAGCAATTTAACCTTGATAACGGCAAATGGGTAACAAGCATGCCATACCTTGAAGGCGAAACAAATGTAAAGGTAAATCTGCCGGGAATCCTGCAGGGGATTACAAAGCTGTTTTAGGAGGGATTAGGGATGTCTGAAAAGAATAACAAGATTCCCTTTAATGAAGATAATTATACGCATAATATCGAACGGAATAACGAAAGAAAACTGGATAGACGGGGATTCATGAAAACTTTGGTTGGTGCCGCCGGTGTATTTGCGGTTTCCTCCCTTCCCTGGGGGGCAGTAGCGGCCAAAGAATTAATGGGGCTTGGCGAAAAGGAATATCCTCATAAGAAAATAACCGAAGTAAGCAAGCTGCCAATCGGCGATGCAGTGGAGTTCAAGTTTCCGGGCGATCATGATGACGCGATTTTGATCCGTTTATCAGAGAACAAATATGTTGCCTATCAGAATGCGTGTACACATTTGCGCTGCCCGGTATTTTGGGTGAAGGAGCAAGGTGAAATGATATGCCCTTGCCACCACGGCAAGTTCGATGTGGAGACTGGTTCGCCAACTGCCGGGCCGCCAAGAAGGCCGCTTCCGGAAATCCAGGTTAAGGTGGAGAATGGAGCAATCTTTGCAGTGAGGGTGAAACGTTATGAAGCGTAGCTATCTGGGTGTCATTATTTTGGCCGCGATATTAATGATGAATATTGTCTTTACCCAATATATGGTCCACCAATACTATTACGAAAACTATGTAAATGTACTGATTTTCGGCGGACTGAATATTGTTCTTTTTCCCCTGGCTGTATTCGCTTATAAAAAGACGATTAACATGAGGGCGTGATTTCTATGAACAGTGAAACATATCTTGATTTTTGTTTTGTAAGAGAACGATCCGGGGATTTTGCTCCAGAAGTTGACCAGCTCCTTTCCGAACTCTTTAAGGGAGTCCGCCTCAACTGGTATTTGGATGAGAAGTCTCATGACAGCATGGACATTGTTGTAGCAGAGATAAAAGGCATGAGCAAATGGCAATCAGAAGAGGAAACCATTGAATTCATAGAAGAAAATGCAAGTGAATCATTCTGGAAATATCTGCAGGGTTATCAAATGTATATTTACCCTGCTAAAAGAGGGTGCGGAAGCTGTGGAACTCATTAAAATAGAAGATTTGGACGGCTTTGTCCGGCAAAATGTGCAGGTGGCAATTTTAGATGAAGAGGGAAATGACAAAGCCCCTTTTGTTCACAAAGAAATAATAAAAACCGGGCTTTGCCCAGATGGAACACATTTGCGTATTTATTTTGACCACATGAATTTTTTTGCGGTCCCGCTGACTTCTTCTGTGGAAGCATCTGAGAGCAGGTGGGCTGCTCTTGATCAGGAAGCCGGATTAAAATATGTGATAAAGAAGAGAGCGTGAACACAATGATAAGAAAAATACAGTTGCCTTTGCAGACGTTGAACTTAGTAGCCGGGTTTATGGTTTGGGTGCTGATATCCTCCCTTATGCCGTTTATTAAGGAAGATATCAATATTCCAGCCGACAAGCTTGCCCTAGTAACAGCAGTTCCGGTAATCCTTGGATCACTGCTTCGAATTCCTCTGGGATATTATGCTAATCAGTTTGGCGCAAGAATAATCTTTATGCTGAGCTTTATTCTTCTGTTATTCCCAGTCTATTATATCAGTATAGCTGATTCCATTACTGATTTACTGATCGGGGGGTTATTCCTCGGGCTTGGAGGAGCGGTGTTCTCTGTTGGTGTTACATCTCTTCCAAAGTATTATCCAAAGGAGCGCCATGGGTTTGTAAATGGAATATACGGGGCAGGTAATCTTGGAACAGCCATAACCGCATTTGCGGCTCCGGTCGTTGCCACAAAGTTTGGATGGTCCCTAACCGTACAAATCTATCTTGTCCTGCTCGGAATCTTTATTGCAGCAAACTTCTTGCTTGGTGATAAAAAAGAAGTTAAGGTGCAGACGCCGCTTCTGGAACAGATTAAAGGAGTCTATAAAAATGAAAAGCTGTGGCTGCTGAGCTTATTTTATTTCATTACTTTCGGATCATTTGTTGCGTTTACCATTTATCTGCCAAACTTCCTTGTAGCTCATTTTGAACTTGATAAAGTGGATGCGGGATTAAGGACTGCCGGATTCATCGTCCTTGCAACTGCCATGAGACCGATTGGCGGCTGGCTTGCAGACCGTTTCCATTCTTTAATTCTTCTAATGTTTGTTTTCGGAGTTTATACCATCTCTGCGGTGATTCTATCATTATCTCCGTCCATTACATGGTATACATTCGGATGCTTAAGTATTGCACTATCAGCTGGAATCGGGAATGGTGTTATCTTTAAGCTGGTGCCTATGTACTTCCAGAAGCAGGCGGGTATCGTGAACGGAATTGTTTCCGCAATGGGCGGCCTGGGAGGATTTTTCCCGCCGCTGATATTGACCCTGTTATTTAATATTACCGGGCATTATGCGATTGGCTTTATGGCATTGTCAGAAGTGGCGCTTGCCAGCCTGATTCTGGTTGTTTGGATGTACTTCCAAGGTAAAATGGAAATTGCGAGCCAGGTGATTGATCATACAATTGAAGGAATTCTGGTAACGGATAAGGGCGGTAAAATAATCTCTGTAAACCCTGCTTTTACAGAAATAACCGGGTACAAGGAAGAAGAAGTAGTCGGCAAAAATCCGAATATCCTTAAATCAGGAAAGCAGGCTAAGGGCTTTTACCAGGACTTATGGACTTCAATCGAAAAAAATGGATTCTGGCAAGGGGAAATATGGAATTGCCGCAAAGACGGAGAGGAATATCTCCAATGGCTTACCATAAGTGCGATTAAAAATGATGCTGGAGATGTAGTTCAATATGCTGGCATGTTCAGTGACATTTCCAGCCATCGGGTAAAAAAAGCAAAATAAGAGCAAAAATAAAGTCTTAAGGAGGAGGGATGAAATGGAAACCCAGCCAGCAAAGAAAAATATCAGTTCATATATTATTCAATCTCAGGAAGATGAGATCAAGCGCATCGCCCTGGAGCTTCACGAAGGGGTCGGGCAGACGCTTTACAGCTTATATACAGGCATGCAGTTCATTCAAACCGCTGTCGATCAGCCGGAGATGAAAGGCTATGTTGGAGATATGGCGCAAATGATGGAAAAAACAATTCAGGAAATCAGGCTTCTGGCTGTGGAATTGCATCCCCCTGCTCTGGGAACCCTCGGCCTGCTGCCGGCGCTGAAAAGTTATCTGAAATTATACACTTCCACATATGGAATAACAGTGGAGCTTCAAAATGAGGGGATGGAAGTCCAAATCAGTGAAAGGGAAAGCATAACTTTGTTCCGGGTTTGCCAGGAAGCTCTGGCAAACATAGCCAGGTATGCTGACACAATGAGTGCAGTCATCTTCCTGCAATGGAAACCGGGACAGCTTTCTATTAACATTGAAGACAAGGGGAAGGGCTTTGATGTGAATGCTGGGATGCAAAAATCGTCTGGCCTTGCTGCCATGATTGAAAGAATGTGTTTAATCAGCGGCAAGTGCGTCATCAGCTCCAAAATCGGTGAAGGGACTACAATAGATATCAGCCTTCCGTTATACTAAGATTATACTTAACAAGGGACCTGCGCAAAGCGGCTCCCTTGTTGCCTATAAAGGATAATTTTTTAACACTGGAATTGTTACTTTGTACTTCGAGAACTGTCCGGCGCAACCAGCCTGCCCCCTCGGGCAGGCAAGGCGCTAGTGCTTTTCTCGTGCGGACAAATGGTAAAGGGGGAGCAAGGTTGATCAATATTTTACTTTGCGACGACCACGCGGTAGTCAGAATGGGTTTGAAAATGCTTTTAAATAACCATGAAGATATGCAGGTGGTTGGTGAAGCTTCGGAAGGCAACGAGGGGATTCATCAGGCTCTTGAATTAAAGCCTGATGTGGTAGTAATGGATTTGAGCATGCCCCATGGAAAAGATGGCATGTCGGCAACGTCAGAATTGAAGAAATTAAAACCGGAAATACAGATCCTGATTTTGACCATGCATGATGATGAAGAGTACTTATTCAGGGCGATCCAAGCGGGTGCGTCCGGATGTATTTTAAAAAGTGCTCCTCATGATGAACTGCTCGCAGCAATCCGTTCTGTTGCAAGCGGGAATGCCTATTTGCATCCGTCTGCAACTAAAAGGCTGATGGAAGAATATATCGGAAGTGTAAAGCAGGGGAACACCGATACATTCAACCTGTTGTCTGACAGGGAGAAAGAGGTTCTTACATTAATAGCCAAAGGGTTTTCTAATAAGGAAATTGCTGAACAGCTTGTGATTAGTGTAAAGACAGTTGAAACCCATAAAGGTAATTTAATGGAAAAACTTCAGATGAAAACCAGGCCGGAACTTGTTTCGTATGCCTTAAAGAAAGGGCTGCTTGGTTATGGAATATAAGGGGTGCAGCCCGGGAGAAAGCGCACTTATTGATCAGGCTTGTGAAAAGGTGCTGACAGAGCTGGACTGTGATTTTGTCGGATTGGCACTGCAAAATACAGATGGCCCGGATGTAAGATGGCATTATGCTGCAGGAAATAGCAACGAAAAATATAAGCGGATTACAGTAAGGTACGGCAAAGGCATTGCAGGAAAGGTGATTTCAACCGGAAGGCCGATGTACGTAGAAAACTTCCCCGAAAATGTTGCTGGAAAAGCATTGGAATACCCGATTATGCTTGCTGAAGCCCTTAAGCATGCATATGCTGTTCCCATTCATTTTAAGGGAATCCCCAAAGGGGTCCTCTTGATCGGGAACCGGTCCGGTCAGCCTATAAATGAAAACAAGCAAAGCACTGCAAGGAATGCAGCGAGGACACTCGAACTAAAGCTGAATGGTTAAAAAATGCAACTGGAGGAACGTAAATGGACAGGAATAATCAGTTGCCGAAAAAGAGAGAGATTGCTCCTGATTTCACTGATGCAACGATTCTTGTTAATAGATTTGGGATCATCTCCTATGTGAACGAGCAGGCGCAAGAGCAATTTGGATATAGGGTAAATGAGCTGCAGGGGAAGAGCCTAAAGGAACTGCTCCCTGAGATCACCCTGCATGAAACTGAAGAGGGAAAAGTGGTTCACCAATATGGCCAGCATCGTAATGGTCAAGTATTTTCAATCTTTTATAGAATCAATTCTTTCAAGCAGGGAGAAGAAACAGAAACCTATTATTTAATCGTCTTTCATTCAGTTAAAGACCGTTCCCGATTAAAAAAGCAGCAATCATATTCATTAAAGGAATTGGTTGACCTGCAATTTGCACTGGATGAATCAACAATTGTGGCCTATACAGACAAAAAAGGAAAAATCACGTATGTGAATGAAAAGTTCTGTGAGGTGTCGAAATATTCTGCGGATGAGCTGGTTGGTAAAGACCATAGAATTATCAACTCATCCTACCATTCCAGAGATTTTATGGAGAACCTTTGGGAAACCATTTCGAGCGGGGAAGTCTGGCGCGGCGAAATTAAAAACAAAGCTAAAGACGGAACGTATTACTGGGTGGATACCACGATCGTTCCCTTTATTGATGACAAAGGAAATCCATATAAATACCTGGCCATCCGGAAAGAAATTACTGAATATAAGCGTGTTGTGGAGGAACTGAAAAATTCCGTATACGAGCTGATCGATTTAAAGTTTGCCCTGGATGCTTCATCCATTGTGGCAATTACCGATCAGAAAGGCACCATTACTTATGTGAATGATCAATTCTGCAGCATCTCAAAATATTCACGGGAAGAATTGCTTGGACAGGATCATAGAATTATCAACTCAGGTTACCACACCAAAGAATTTTTCAGAGATTTGTGGAAGACGATTTCTTCCGGGAAGGTATGGAAAGGAGAGATCAAGAACAGAGCCAAGGATGGCACACATTATTGGGTGGATACCACAATCGTCCCATTCCTTAATGAAAAGGGGAAACCCTATCAGCATCTTGCTATTCGCCATGAAGTCACGCAAAGAAAAAATGCAGAAGAAGAGCTGCAAAAAATGATGACCAGGATCATCGATGTTCAAGAAGATGAACGGAAAAGACTTTCGCGGGAGCTTCATGACGGAATAGGGCAGAATTTGTACAGCCATCTGATTACCATTAATAGGCTTCAGGCGGAAATTAACCACCCTCTGCTTGATCAAATGCAGGATGAGGCTGCTGAAATCATTGAGGAACTGAGAGACCTTTCATGGGAGCTGCGTCCTTCTGTGCTTGATGATCTTGGTCTGATTCCAGCGATTCGATCCTACCTGGTCCGGTTTTCAGAACATCACAATATCAACGTCCATTTTGATTGCTACCTGGCTTCCCGTCTTAGTTCAAATAAAGAAATCACCATTTACAGGATCATTCAGGAAGCTTTAACAAACATAAGGAAATATGCTGAAACAGATGAAGCAGCAGTCACAATCAGGCAGATGGAAGAAGAAATCCGTATAGTCATTGAAGATAAAGGCATAGGGTTCAATGTTAATGAAGTCTCCAGAGGAGTCGGTCTTTTTAGCATGGAAGAACGAGCAAAAGCTGCGGGCGGTTCCATAAATGTTTATTCAGAAGAAACGAAAGGGACAAGAATTGTACTTGAAATTCCGCTATAGAAAAAGCTGCCTAATCCAGGCAGCTTTTCTTATTAGATGCGTTTCTAAAATATTGATCCTAGTAAAGTTCCGCCTATAGCCCCTGTCACAACAATAATCCAGGGCGGCAGCTTCCAATAAACAAGCATGCTGAATAGTACTGCTGCAAAGGCAAAATCAGCCGGCTCCAGGATGCTGCTGGTCCAAATTGGATGATAAAAGGCAGCAATTAAAATGCCGACAACTGCAGCATTTACACCCATTAATGCACCCTTTATGTTAGGATTGCGGCGAAGTGTGTCCCAAAATGGGAGGGTGCCTAATATCAGCAGAAAGGCAGGCAGGAAGATCGCTGCCGTTGCAAGCAAACCGCCTTGCCAGCCATTCATCACTGCCCCAAGATAGGCAGCAAAAGTAAATAACGGTCCCGGTACTGCCTGAGCTGCACCGTAGCCAGCCAGAAAAGCTTCTTCACTTAGCCAGCCTGTTGGGACAAATTCACGTTCCAGCAAAGGAAGGACAACATGGCCGCCCCCGAAAACCAGAGATCCTGAGCGATAAAAGCTGTCAAAAAGAGCAACCCAATCCCATGCGGTTAGCTCCCTTAAAATTGGAAGCACTATTAAAAGGGCGAAAAACAACACTAAACAGCCAATGGCAAAACCTTTTGAAATGGGAAACTCCATCCGTGCTTCATCGTTATCTGCATGTTTCTTATAGATTAAAAATCCAATAAAACCAGAGATAAGGATGACTCCAACCTGAGTAATGGCAGTCTGCCATAATAGTGTGGCGATAATCGCGAGCAGTGCCAGCGTTTTTCGCGGCAGGTCAGGTACAAGCTTTTGTGCCATACCCAAGACCGCGTGAGCCACTACGGCGACCGCGACAATTTTGAGCCCATGGATCCAGCCGGCTTCCGCCGGATTAATGCCTTGAAGAAGAATGGCAAAAATAATCAGGGCAATAACAGATGGCAATGTGAAACCAAGGAAAGCCATAATGCCGCCGCCTACTCCAGCCCTCATGACACCAATGCCAATGCCAACCTGGCTGCTCGCCGGTCCGGGGAGGAACTGACAAAGTGCAACTAAGTCAGCGTAGCTTTTCTCATCCATCCATTTTCTTCTCCGGACATACTCATCGTGAAAATAGCCGAGATGAGCTACAGGTCCCCCGAAAGAGGTGAGTCCAAGCCTTGTTGAAACCATTAATATTTCCAGTAACGATTTTAAGCCAGTTCTGTTTTTGTTCATATGCATCCCCTTTAGTCTTTAATCTCTTTAAAAAGCTCATAAGCTTTTTTTCTGGCTTCCTCGAGCACCGTAATTCCTTTTTCTGTTGCAGTATAATATTTTCGGATTCGGCCATCTACATTTTTCTTCTCCTGATGAAGAAGCCCATCTGATTCCATCGAATGGAGGAGAGGATACAATGTTCCGGAACTGATGCTATATCCATGCTCTTTCAGCTCTTCCACCATCCAAGCGCCGAAAACAGGGTGCTCCTTTGCATGGTGAAGAATATGGATTTGAATAAACCCGAGGAACAGCTTGCGCACTATTTTATCTTCCAAGCAAATGCCTCCCTTATTAATTTCGAAACCCGATATCGGAATTTGATAATTGGATGATACCAAATTAAACTTGATAAGAAAAGGGGAATTTGAAAATTTACAAAACCTTAACATAGACATAAAAAGAACGCTCTCTCAAGCGTTCAGTTGTCAATTATTCTGTTCATTTCTTAAAATTTCATAAGCATGTTCACCGGCTGCTGCCGTTAAACTTTCCCACAGCTGATCACGCAGTAAATCGAGTTCAATAATCCTTCTCGCCAGATCTATTGTATTTTTTGTTTCCATAAAGGCCCCCTGGTTAATAACGGCTTCGATTGCTGTGTTTTTTAAAAATAACCTCAAGTTCCGTTAAGGTCAGCTTTTGCAGAGCCGGTTCAGAATGCTGATATTCGCTTCCTGATTTGACAAGCAGATCGATTAGATATTGCCGTTTTTTCTCAATGGCTTTCCTTAAATATTGCATTCACTATCTCCTCTTTTCTTTAATGTTTTTGTTTATTCTAAAAGAAATTTAGCTCTTATTCATTTATTATGTTAAGTTTTCTTACATTGTTTTTGCTGCTTTGTAAGATTATCTGACAGGATTGATGAAAATGATTGAAAGATTAGTATAATGAAAGAAAATGGTTAGATTGAGGTGACATGATTGGAAAGTGAATCATCCTACAAAACCAGAAAAGTCATTTCGATTGGGACGGTCAGTGAACTGACAGGACTTAGTGAACGGCAGATTCGGTATTACGAAGAGAGGAAATTGATTTTCCCTGAAAGATCAGAACGAGGAAGCAGGAAATATTCTTTTAGCGATGTAGAGACGCTCATCGATATAGCCAACAAAAGGGAGGAGGGAGTCCGAACGGAAGAAATCCGCTCGGAATTAAAGAGAAAAAAGAAAAAAGACGATCAGGCATCACGGTCAAAAATGATTCAGGGTCAGCTTAATGCGCAGTTTGGAATCCGGAAGAAATAATGGGGAAGTGATTATTCTGCAAGGAATAATCGCTTTTTTTATTCCACTTCTATTCTGTCTTATAGAATAAGCTGATAGAGTTTACGAAACATTTTTATAAAAATTTTAGACAAAAAGTCTTTCTTTCGTTTACCATTTCCGTTAAGATGTAACCCTATATATGAACGTTTTTAAATTTTAGATCTGTAAAGCAGGTGAAAGAATGGGGAAAGAACTCCCTCCAACAATTGAAGTAATTGAGATCTGCTTGCTTGCCGGGAAAATCATGCTACAGGGCGGTGCAGAAACGTATCGGGTAGAGGACACAATGACCAGGATTGCAGCTTCCCTGGGTATACCGCACTCACATAGCTATGTGACGCCAACCGGAATTATATTTTCAACGGATGGAACTGAACCGGCAAAGCTGATTCGGATTTCAGAACGGTCAACGGATTTGTACAAAGTGACATTAGTGAACGGAGTTTCACGCAAAATCAGCAGCGGTGAACTGGATGGAAAGGAAGCTTTGGCAAGGCTGAAGGAAATTGAAAGTGCCGACTATACTTTCCCTGTTTATCAGCAGATTCTTGCGGCCTCCATTGCAAGCGGCTGCTTTTTAATTATGTTCCTGGGAAGCTGGACAGATTTTGTTCCAGCCATGATTGCAGGCGGGCTGGGGTTTGTTTCATTTATATACGTACATAGAGTGGTCCAGATAAAATTTTTCTCTGAATTTATTGCTTCATTATTAATTGGCCTTATCGCCTATTTCTTTGTGTACTCAGGAGTGGGAACAGAGCTTGATAAGATCATTATCGGTTCAGTCATGCCGCTCGTTCCGGGGCTGCTGATAACAAATGCAGTCAGGGATTTAATGGCCGGGCACCTTGTTTCCGGACTGTCAAAAGGGGCTGAAGCCTTTTTGACGGCATTTGCCATTGGAGCTGGGATTGCTCTTGTATTCACTTTCTAAATGCATTTGCGGAGGAATATGCGTATGTTTATGTTGACACATATGATTACAAGCTTTATTGCTTCAGCAGGATTCGGGGTGCTTTTCAATGCCCCGAAAAAATCGCTGCTGAAATGCGGGTTTGTCGGGATGGTTGGCTGGTTTGTTTATATTTGGCTTGTCAATTGGCAGTATGATGCTGTCATTTCTTCATTAATCGCTGCTTTTACCATTGCTGTGATCAGCCAGATTTTTGCTAAAATGTATAAAACACCTATCATTATTTTCAGTGTTGCCGGCATCATTCCACTGGTCCCAGGTGGGATTGCTTATGATGCAATGCGGAATTTTGTTGAAAATGATTATAATACGGCAATTCAGCTGGCCGCAAAGGCATTCATGATATCCGGGGCAATCGCAGTCGGACTTGTCATTTCAGAGGTAATCAATCAAATGATCCGCAAAGTTCAGTTCAAATCAAGAATCTAAATTGCAGCGAAGGACTATTACATTGGCCTTTTTTAGGAATTAAGCCGTAATACATCCTCTTACTATCAGACTCGTTCCAGAAATAAAAAGGGACGGGTTTTTCTTGTAATATATTCCTGGTGAATTTATAATCCTATTATGTTTGATTCTTACAGAAAAAGGAGAATATGATGATCCGACGGTTTTTTAGTTACTATAAGCCACATAAGCGCCTATTCATTCTTGATTTTAGTTCGGCGGTATTCGTGGCAATTCTTGAATTGGGCTTTCCGCTTGCGGTTCAGTGGTTTATCGACAGCCTGCTTCCAAGCGGGAATTGGTCCATGATTGTTTCCGTAAGTGCCGGCCTGCTTGCTCTTTATTTGACCAGCACGCTTCTGCAGTTTGTTGTTAACTATTGGGGCCACAAGCTGGGCATCAACATCGAAACAGATATGCGGCAGCAGCTTTTTCAGCACGTTCAAAGGCAGTCTTTCCGCTTCTTTGATAATACCAAAACTGGGCATATCATGAGCCGGGTGACAAATGATCTGATGGATATCGGGGAGCTCGCCCATCATGGCCCGGAGGATTTATTTATTGCGGTCATGACATTTGTGGGTGCATTCTGGATCATGCTGACAATCAATGTGAAGCTCGCTCTTGTAACGATATTTGTTCTTCCGTTTCTTGTATGGCTGATTACGTTCTGCAATATTAAAATGAACAAAGCATGGAAAAGGATGTACGGTGAAATTGCCGATGTGAACGCCCAGGTTGAGGATAGTGTATCTGGAGTGCGTGTGGTTCAGTCTTTTACAAATGAAAGCTATGAGATTAAAAGATTTAGAGAAAACAATGGCAGATTCCGTCTTGCCAAGCTTGCAGCATATAAGATTATGAGTTTCAGTGCTTCCGGAGTCTATATGCTGACCAGATTAGTTACGCTGATTGTTCTTGTGTACGGTTCCTGGCTGAGCTTCAATGGGCAGCTATCATATGGAGAATTGGTCGGATTTGTGCTCTATGTGAATGTACTCTTAAAACCGATTGATAAAATTAGCGCCCTGATGGAACTGTACCCAAAAGGAATGGCTGGTTTCAAACGCTTTTTGGAAATCATCGATACTGAGCCGGAGATTGAGGATGCAAAAGATGCCATTGAGGTTGAATCCTTAAGGGGGGATATCCGCTTTCAAGATGTATCCTTTAGTTATGACAAGCATAAATCGGTGCTTGAGGGGATTGCTCTTCAAATAAAAGCAGGTGAAACAGTTGCTTTTGTGGGACCTTCAGGAGCCGGAAAGACAACGATTTGTTCTTTGATTCCACGCTTTTATGATGTAAATAGCGGAAGCATTAAGATCGATGGCATGGATATCAGGGACATGACGAAAAAATCACTGAGATCGCAAATCGGCATTGTCCAGCAGGATGTATTCCTGTTTACCGGTACCCTGAAAGAAAATATAGCTTACGGAATGCTTGGGGCAACAGATGAGCAAATTGCGGACGCGGCTAAAAAAGCTCACCTGCAGGACTTCATTGCATCTCTTCCGGATGGCTGGGAAACACAAATTGGGGAACGTGGATTAAAGCTGTCTGGCGGACAAAAACAACGAATTGCCATTGCAAGAATGTTCCTGAAGAATCCGCCGATTTTGATTTTGGATGAAGCCACTTCGGCATTGGATACAGAAACCGAACAGATTATTCAAACTGCGTTGAATGAGCTTGCCGTAAACCGCACTACACTTGTGATTGCCCACAGGCTTGCAACCATTCGCAATGCAGACAGAGTGATGGTTGTCACAGAAGACGGCATAGCCGAAGAAGGTACACATGATGAGTTAATAGAACAGGGCGGGATCTTTGCAGGTCTCCATAATGTGCAATTCCAAAGATAAAGCAGAATCCGAAATGGATTCTGCTTTATTTGTCTAAATGGTGACCTCTGTCAAAAAATGACTGTTTCCATCAAACAAACCTGGAAAAAATGCAAAGAATATTAGAATCTAGCAAGCAAGCATTCATTTTTACAAACAAAGCCGGGAAATCTGCAAACAAATCATGAGAGCTAATAAAGGGAATACATAATTTTCAGAACAGTCAAAAAGAACTATTGTTTTTATTAAATATCTGGAAGTTTTTAACTAGAACAGGACTTATGTGGTATAGACAACTATACTCTAACTCTATTAATCTTACAGTATGTAAACCCTTTCAAACATAAAGGAGGTTATTGGCTGATGAAAGTTCATAAAATTAAAGGAGGCAGTATGAAAAATAAAACCAAGCTTGTTGCGCTATCTGCAGCACTAAGCACATCACTCTTTATTCCGGCAGCATATCCGGTATCTGCGCAGAGCGTGGAAGGGGTTAAGCCAACGATGGAAATGAGAAATCATAAAGATGTGAAACACAAAATTCATCCGATTTTTTCGTGGGATCGCCCTGGTCCGATTTCTCCTATTCTTCATCCAGGTTCAGCGGCGGGAGCTGGAATGGTTCAGCAGCCACTCAATGAAATCGACCCATTAATGGAAGAGATGATATCAGAAGGAGTCATGCCTGGTGCTGTCACTTTTGTGGCAAGGCGGGGCCATATTGTCCAACATGATGCATACGGATATTCCTACCGCTATACGGATGATAAATTCACTGAAGCGCAGAATCCTATTGAAATGAAGGAAGATACAATCTTTGATCTGGCTTCAATCAGTAAAATTTTTACAACGACTGCTGCGATGATATTGTATGATGAAGGCCGCTTTCAACTGGATGATCCTGTTGCGAAATATATCCCCGAGTTTGCTGAAAACGGCAAGGAAAATGTAACGATTCGCCAGCTGATGACACATACTTCAGGATTTACTGCATGGATTCCTTTATATTCACAAGGGAGCAGCAGAGAAGATCGCATGCAAATCGTTTTTAAATATCCATTGGCCAATGAGCCGGGTGAAGCGTATACATACAGCGATTTGAATATGATTACGCTCGGCGCACTAATCGAACGCCTTTCAGGACAAAGTCTGGATGAATTTGTAAAAAAACGTGTAACCAACCCCCTCGGTATGAAGGATACAATGTATAATCCTCCTGAATCTTTGAAACAGCGAATTGCAGCCACGGAATATCAGCCTGCTATCGGAAGGGGCCTTGTCTGGGGGGAAGTTCATGATGAAAATGCCTGGTCCCTTGATGGCGTTGCCGGACATGCAGGTGTCTTTTCCACTGCCTCAGACCTTGCTAAACTTGCCCACATGTATGTGAATGACGGGCGATATGGCAGCAAGCAGATTTTAAAGGAAGAGACGGTGAAAATGCTGATTCAAAACCAGATTCCCCAATTTCCTGGTGATGATCATGGCCTGGGCTGGGAGCTTGGTCAGGGGTGGTTCATGGATGCCTTATCAGAGGGAACTTCGCTTGGGCATACAGGGTACACTGGTACATCTATTGTAATAAACCGGAATAATGGCACGATTGCAATTCTCTTAACAAATCGCGTACATCCATCAAGAAATACAGTTACAACGAATATTGCAAGGCGAGCATTTGCAAGACAGGTAGCAGATTCCATTCCGGTTGCAATTCCTGGAAAAGGAGATGCCTGGTTCTCAGGATATGGAGATAAAATTCAACATAATTTAACGGCTAAAGTGGACCTCGATGAAGAGGCGGTCCTGTCGTTTGATACCTGGTACAGAACTGAAACCAATGCGGATATGGCCTTTGTTGAGGTGTCAGAGGATGGCGTCAATTGGACACAAGCGGCACAGCCATTAACAGGCAGCAGCGTCGATTGGAAAAAGGAAAAACTAACGATTCCTGCAGGAACCTCCCACATTCGATTCCGATACCAGACAGACAGTACAGTAAACGGCAGAGGCTGGTACGTTGATAATGTAAAACTCCAGCTTTCAGATGGCCAAAAAGTGACGCCGGCCTTCTCAGGAAACGGGTGGAAAAAAAGAAATTACTAGCATTCGATTTTTTAGTGAAAAGTAAGCTTAAGTGCATATGAAATAAATGCAGTAAGGACGGTGGAAGAAATGGTTAAAGCCCGCAAAGTAATGTTCATTTCCCTTCTCGCAATTACACTTGCCGTTTCGCAGTTATGGATTGGAGGAACCTTGAAAAAAGCATCAGCAGAAAGTACAGCAAAGGATTTAATCATTCTTCAGAATGTGCCTGAGGTCAGCACAGAGAATAGTGGAGATGCATTTCAATTAAAAGCGCTTCATGTGTTTAAAGAAGGACATTTCATGGGAATTTCAGATGGTATGAAATGGAAATCTTCCAATAAAAATGTTGCAGCAGTTGATCAGTCGGGGAATGTCACCTTAATTGGGAGTCCTGGAAAAACCTTCATCAGTGTAACGGACGGAGTATTTAAAGACCGTATAGCGCTTCAAGTAAAACCTGACGGCAAAAAGGGCAGCAAAGGCAAGCCAGCTTTTAAAGTGAAAATCATTAAGGAGCATGGGAAACGGTATGATCTCATTAGCCGGGCAGTGAAAAACATGTCCATTGAAGAGAAAGTCGGCCAGATGCTGATGCCGGATTTCCGCACCTGGAAGGGACAAAATGTCACTGAAATGCTGCCGGAAATTGAGAAGCTGGTAAAAGATTATCATCTTGGCGGGGTCATATTATTCCGTGAAAATGTCGTGACAACAGAACAGACAGCCACACTGGTTTCAGATTATCAGGAAGCTGCCGATAAATTCGGCTTATTGATGACGATTGACCAGGAAGGCGGAATTGTTACTCGTCTTCAATCAGGAACGGACATGCCTGGCAATATGGCGTTAGGAGCTGCCCGTTCTGAAGAAATTTCCCGCAAGGTCGGCAAGGCGATTGGAGAGGAACTGGCATCACTCGGCATTAATATGAACTTTGCACCTGTCATGGATGTAAATAATAATCCCGACAATCCGGTAATTGGCGTTCGTTCATTTGGTGAGGACCCGCAGCTTGTCGCTGACATGGGTGTTGCCTATACCGAAGGATTGCAATCAGCAGGTGTTGCTGCTACTGCAAAGCATTTTCCCGGACATGGAGATACAGCAGTGGACTCACATCTTGGTTTGCCTGAAGTACCTCATGACAAAGAACGTCTAAAAGAAGTTGAATTGTATCCTTTCCAAAAGGGAATGGAAGCAGGGATTGATGCGATCATGACAGCACATGTTACCTTCCCTAAGATTGATGATACAAAAGCAATCTCGAAAAAAACAGGTGAAGAAATTGCAGTTCCGGCCACTCTTTCCCATAAAGTGCTGACAGAACTTATGAGGGAAGAAATGGGCTATGATGGTGTCATTACAACAGACGCAATGAATATGAACGCAATCGCTGAACACTTTGGACCAGTTGACGCGGCCATTCGAGCAGTTAAAGCTGGAACAGATATTGTACTAATGCCTGTTGGACTTCAAGAAGTTGCGGAAGGGCTATTGAATGCGGTGGAGAATGGAGAAATATCAGAAAAACGTATTGATTCATCAGTTGAGCGAATTTTAACACTGAAAATAAAGCGGGGAATTATTAAAGAAGAGACATCACAGCCGATTGATGAAAAAATTGCAAACGCACTTGAGGTTGTTGGATCTGAAGAACATAAACTAATAGAAAAAGAAGCAGCTGAACGTTCAGTCACATTGGTTAAAAATGATAGAGATGCACTGCCATTACAATTATCTCCTGAAGATAATATTGTCGTTGTCGGCAATACGTATATTACAGACTTAAAAAACGCAATCAGCAAGTCTCATGCAAACACAACGGTCATCCAGACCTCAAGCTATGCATTAACGGAAGAGCAGAAGCAGCAAATCAGGAATGCCAGTGCAGTTATTGTGGGCTCCTATACGTTTAATGTATCAGGCCGCTCACCGGACAGCGCCCAGATGAAAATGGTTAATTCCATCATTGCTGAATCAGAAGCTCCTGTCATTTCGGTTGGCATACGTAACCCATATGACATCATGGCTTATCCGGAAGTTGATGCTTACATTGCACAATACGGCTTCAGAACGGCAAGCTTTGATGCATCTGCAGGTGTTGTTTTTGGCCAGGTCAATCCTTCAGGTAAATTGCCTGTAACAATTCCGGGTACAGATGGCAGTGTTTTGTATGAATTTGGCCATGGATTGAGCTATTAGGCACACTGCTATTTTTGAAAAAGAAAGGGTACAGGCAGCCTTAGGGATTTGCCCGTGCCTTCAATCTTAAGAATGAGAATTGTCTAGCTTTAGCGCCAACCCCCTCGAGGTGTCGGGGATGGGCAAGGCGCTTCCGCTTTTCTGATCAAGGAGGGGAAAAATATGAAGAAATGGTTTATGGCATTTTTGACAATGATTCTCGTACTCTCTTCTTTAACTGTTGTGCTTGCAGATAACGGCAATGGCAAAGGAAAAGGCAAGAAAAAGAAATTCGAGCTTGGAGTTGAAGTTCTTTTAGATGATAAGAAGGATCTTATAGAAGGGAAAAGAGTTGGCTTAATTACAAACCCAACTGGGGTAGACCAGAATCTAAACAGCATTGTCGATATTCTGCATAATGATCCCGATGTGGAGTTAACAGCTTTATATGGCCCGGAACATGGAGTCCGCGGAAGTGCACAGGCGGGAGAATACGTTGAGTATTATATCGATGAAAAGACAGGGCTTCCAGTATACAGCTTATACGGAAAAACCAAGAAGCCTACACCTGAAATGCTGGAGAATATCGACGTGCTCCTGTTTGATATCCAGGATGTTGGAACACGTTTTTACACGTATATTTACACAATGGCTTATGCGATGGAAGCAGCAAAAGAAAACAATATCCCTTTCATCGTGCTGGACAGGCCAAATCCTCAAGGTGGAACAAAGGTTGAAGGGCCAGTGCTCGATATGAAGTATTCCTCATTTGTTGGGAATTACCCGATCCCGCTCCGGCATGGGATGACTGTAGGTGAACTGGCCGAATTATTCAATGAAGAGTTCGAAATTGGTGCAGATTTAACTGTTGTCAAAATGAATGGCTGGAAGCGCAATATGTATTATGATGACACGAGCCTTCCGTTTGTCATGCCGTCTCCTAATATGCCAACTTTAGATACTGCTTTAGTATATCCGGGGGCTGCATTGATTGAAGGGACGAATGTTTCTGAGGGACGAGGAACAACGAAGCCGTTTGAATTAATTGGTGCTCCATTTATCAACGCTGATAATTTGGCTGGACATTTGAACAGTCTTAATCTTCCGGGGGTAACCTTCAGAGCTGCTTCGTTTACACCAAGCTTCTCTAAGCATGCAGGACAGCTTTCCCATGGAGTTCAGATTCATGTTACACATCGAGATGCATTCAAGCCTGTTGAGACCGGACTTCACATCGTGAAGGCGATCCATGATCTGTATCCGGAAGACTTCGAATTCCGTGCAGAGAACAGTGCAGGAATTTCATTCTTTGACAACCTGATGGGCAATGGATGGGTACGTGAAGCTATTGAGGAAGGGAAGCCAGTTGAAGAAATCTCCTCCCAATGGCAGAAAGAATTAGAACAATTCAATCAGACACGTGAAGATTATTTACTCTATTAAACTGACAGGAAAGAACTTGGCGGCAAAATGCCCCAGGTTCTTTTTTTTATTATATGGCGGGCCGGCATAATACTGATGGTGCCTGGTACTGAATTATAAAGCCTGTTCATATTATGTAATAATCCATGCAGAAAGAGGTGTGTAAAAATGTTGGGGTTTTTACAAAAGATTGGCAAGTCTTTAATGCTGCCGATTGCAGTCATGCCTGCTGCTGCACTTTTGCTTAGGCTGGGACAGGATGACCTTTTAGGCATTCCGTTTATATCTGCAGCCGGGAATGCTGTTTTTGGACATTTGGCTCTCTTGTTTGCCATCGGGATTGCCATCGGTTTTTCTAAGGATGGAAGCGGGGCAGCTGCCCTCGCCGGTGCAGTGGGTTATTTTGTGCTGGCTGAAGGTGCCGCGGCGATAAACGAAACGGTCAATATGGGTGTTTTTGGGGGAATCATTTCCGGTATTATTGCAGGGCTATTATACAATAAATATCATGATATTAGGCTGCCGGAATGGCTTGGTTTCTTTGGAGGAAAACGGTTTGTGCCGATTATCACATCACTTGTTATGATTGTCATTGCATTTTTGTTCGGGTATGTGTGGCCTCCTGTTCAGGCAGGCATTAACGGTGTGGGCGATTGGATTATTGGTGCAGGTGCCGCAGGTGTTGGAGTCTTCGGATTCCTCAACCGATTATTAATTCCGGTTGGGCTCCATCATATTTTAAACACGCTTGTCTGGTTTGAGTTTGGTGAGTTTACTAATGCAGCCGGGGATGTCATTAAAGGAGACTTATGGCGTTTCCTTGCAAAAGATCCATCTGCAGGAATATTCATGACAGGATTTTTCCCGATCATGATGTTTGGTCTGCCGGGTGCTGCTTTTGCCATGGTTGCAGCTGCTAAAAAGGAAAGAAGGAAAGCGGTGGCAGGGGCGATGGCAGGTCTCGCATTTACTTCCTTCCTGACCGGTATAACAGAGCCGATTGAATTCTTATTTATGTTCTTATCACCGGTACTATATTTTATTCATGCTATTTTAACAGGTTTGGCTATGTCCATCTCCTATGCCCTGGATATTCACCATGGTTTCGGGTTCTCAGCAGGCGCCCTGGATTATATTCTAAACTTCGGCATTGCCCAGAAGCCAGTGCTGCTTGCGGGAATAGGTCTCCTTTATGGTCTTCTGTATTTTGTGGTTTTCTATTTCCTAATCAAGAAACTGGATTTAAAAACGCCGGGAAGGGAAGATGAAATTGAAGGTGAATTTGAAGGGAGTTCCGCTATAAAAGGCAACTATGCTAAAGCTGCAGATGCTTATCTGGAGGCTTTGGGCGGCAGAGAAAATCTCGAAGAAATCGATAACTGCGTGACCCGCCTGAGATTAAAGGTGAACGATATGTCTCTTGTCGATGAAGGGCAATTAAAACAGCTGGGGGCAAAAGGGGTAATAAAGCTCAGCAAAACCAGTCTGCAGGTTATTGTTGGAACGGATGTAGAATTTCTGGCAAATGAATTGAAAAAGAAGTAAATGATAAGCTGGCTCTCAGTCTCGGGGGCCAGCTTTTGTCACGTATCGTATTGCATGGATGCCTCAAATTCCTCTTGAACGGATGAAAAATATGCTTTCCTTATACAGTGAATATTAAGTAATTTTAAGATCTATGCAAATTATAATTCTAATAGCTTTTTATATTTTTCGTTTTTAAGTGTTATCCCCCCTGAACAAGCGCCATTTTTTCTCAGAATAGGATAGTAGTTTAAGCATGTCCAAATTTTAGACATAACATGTTACGTAAGGGTTCCCTTGCTAAATGATTTTAAAGGGGGGATATCATAATGGTAGAACCATTAACGGTGTTAATTGTCATTCTTTTAGCCGTTGTATTGCTTTTGGCAAGTATTCTTGTACCTTCAGCAGAAGGTGCCATCGTGGAGGCAATTTGCAGTCTTTTGGGATGCTCTGCAAATGACGCTTAAAGCAAAATTACAAAAACCCTGGTATACTTCCAGGGTTTTTCATATGAAGAAAATCAAACAAATCTTTTTAACCCTGTAAGTTTGTCCATTTCAAATATACTGCAATTTCATAGAATAGTGAATGAAAACGAAGAAGGACGGGATAAATATGAAGGAAACTAAACCAGAACAGCAGAATTCATCTGAAAAACCGGCAAACAATAAGAATCGGTATAATTCAGATGCTGTAGAAAAACTTGCAGCTAACTTACTGAAAGATGAAAATAATATCAATTTTGGATCTTTATTTAAAATGGCCAATAAGATATTGAAGGATGATTCTCTTATGGGACTGGTTGAAGAAATCTCCCAAAAACCGCCTGAAGATAAAGATAGAGCAGCAATCGAAGAGATTTCAGACATAGAAAATAGAGAACTTGTTTCCTTGCAGAAAGAAATGGAAGCAATAAAGTCCGAATTAAAAACAACTCGAAAAGAGGTAGCTGAATTAAAGAAACAAAACGCTTCCCTTTTAAGCTTATATTTAAAAGTACTCAATGCAGCAAACAATGATTTAAAAAAAGGTATTGGGCTTATATCAGGACTAAGCAAATTATTAAAATAGACACCTAAGGCATTACTTTTTACGGGTAATGCTTTTTTTTGAACAAACCTAGACCGACTTGCCATAAATCCTTAAGATAGAAAGAAAAACTATAGGAAGATGGTGACCCCTTTGGAAGAAAAAACAGAAAGGCTTGCTCAGCAGCAGCTTGATGCTTATAACCAGCAGAACATTGATGAATTCCTGGGAGCATATAGTGATGATGTAACAGTTATGACATTCCCTGGAGATGAGGTCATATATAGAGGAAAAGAAAAAATGAGGGAAAGGTACAGCCAGCTTTTTAAAAACAATCCGAATCAGCATGCTGAGCTGATTTCCAGAATGGTAAAAGGAAATATAGTTATAGATAATGAATATGTTACTGGAAGGGCGAACGGCCAGTCTATTTATGCAATAGCGATGTATGAAATTAAAGAAGATAAAATTCAAAAAGTCTGGTTTGTAAAATAAAATAGTGTTAATTAAAAAATTTCGTAATCCGATCAAAAAAGTATTGTGCTATGCAGGAAAATCATTGATAATCTTTTAAAGATAGAGTGATACTCATCTATACATTTTTCTGATGAGGGGGAGTACATTGAAAATTCGTGTATCCGCTGTGCAGTATCATCTGCACACCATTCGTTCATTTGAAGAGTTTGCCAGGCAATGTGAGCACTACATTAAAACTGCCCAGGAGTTCGGATCGGAGTTTGTCTTATTTCCTGAATTTTTTACCACACAGCTTTTGTCCATTGGAAGCGAGCAGGGAACAAGTCTGACGATTAATGAGCTGCCTGGTTTTACAGAACAGTATAAAAAGCTATTTTCCAATTTTGCTAAAGATACAAAAATGCATATTATCGGCGGTACACACGTTATTAACAGAGATGGCCGCCTTTATAATGTGGCGCATTTATTTTATCCGGATGGGCGGATTGAAGAGCAGGCTAAACTGCATATCACTCCTACTGAAGTCCATGAGTGGAATATGTCACCTGGCGAAGGCCTCCGTGTATTTGATACAGATAAAGGGAGAATAGCCATCCTGACATGCTATGACATTGAGTTTCCGGAAATAGTCCGCATGGCAAAAGCAAAAGGAGCAGATGTTATTTTCTGTCCTTCCTGCACGGACGACCGGCATGGTTTCCACCGTGTCCGCTATACAAGCCATGCAAGAGCTATTGAGAATCAGGTTTATGTTGTGGTCACAGGAACAATTGGTTCTCTGCCTACTGTCGACTTTATGCGTGCCAATTTCGGCCAGGCAGCCGTCATTACACCGAATGATGTTCCATTTCCGCCAAAGGGGATTATGGTGGAAGGTGAGTTGAATGACGATATGATAGTGACTGCCGATCTTGACCTTAGCCTTTTATATGAAGTCCGCGAACGCGGTTCTGTTACGACTTGGCGCGACCGCAGAACGGATTTGTACGTCGACTGGGAAAAAGAAAATATCGAAGGATGAAAAATGGCATATAGAAGCGAATTTTATGTGTTTGACGGGGATAAGCCGGTGCCAGCTGTAATCAGGAATTATACTAAAGAGGATTTTGATCAGTTAATTGACATTCAGGCAGAATGCTTTCCGCCGCCTTTTCCTTCAGATTTATGGTGGAATAAGGAGCAATTAACAAATCATGTGGAACTCTTTCCGGAGGGTGCACTATGCATTGAGGTTGAAGGAGTATTAGCTGGGTCTTTAACAGGGCTAATTATTAATTTTGATCCTTCACACCCAAAGCATACATGGGAAGAAATAACCGACAGCGGCTATATTCGCAATCATAGTCCTCAAGGCAATACATTATATATTGTTGATATAAGTGTCCGCCCCAAGTTCCGAAAACTTGGGCTGGGCAAATTAATGACGCAGGCTATGTATCAGGTTGTCATAAGCTTAGGTCTCGATCGGTTGCTTGGAGGGGGGCGGATGCCTGGCTACCATAAATTCGCCCATGAAATGTCTGCCCACGAATATCTTCAGCAATTGATCGAAGGGAAAAAGAAAGATCCGGTTATCACATTTTTGCTGAGGTGCGGCCGAACTCCGCTTATTGTTGCAGAAAATTATTTAGAAGATGAAGAGTCACTTAATTACGGTGCCTTAATGGAGTGGAAGAATCCATTTAAGGTTTAAGCGGCAAAGGAGATAGTATATTGGAATATATCAGAATTACGAGTATTCATGATCCGCTTTTTGTTAAAATGCATGAGTTAATGAAAGAAGTCTTTCCTCCTGAAGAAGTACTTGAGTTCGAATTGTGGAAGGAACCTCTTGAAGATTCGGGAATTCGTGTGTTTGCAGCTGTTCATGAAGGTGATGTAGTTGGTGCCACAGAATATCGCTACTATCCGCAATGGAATATTGCCATGACAGATTTTACAATCATTGGCCGTCAGGGCTTAAGCATTGGCCGTTTCCTTGCACAAAATCGATCCAAGGATCTGGATGAACTTGCCCGCCAAAACGGTAAGGAGCTATTTGGCATGTTTGCAGAAATTTATGATCCTTATGGGATTGAAGACCATGAATTTGGCGGTGCCAAGCCAATGAACCCATTCGTCCGCCGTGAGGTTTTGTCTCATATGGGCTATAAAAAGCTTGATTTCCCTTATCTTCATCCTTCTTGGAAAAATGATGGGGAAGCAGTTAAGGGCCTTGATTTTTGCTTCATGCCAGCTGATGAAGAAATCACAGAAATTCCTTCTGAATTAGTTATTAATTTCTTAACAGAATATTATTCTGTATTATCTGCTAAACCACAGGATTGGTATACAATGATAGAGCAGTTAAAAGAGAAAGAACATATTTCCCTATTGCCTTTATAATCTGCAAAAAGCCCTTATACTTAAGGGCTTTTTATTTTTATGTTTAGAGGGGAAACGATAAAGGGAATGAATATAATAGTAATGTTCAACCGAAAAGAGGGATCTGTTCATGGCCGTAAAGAGATTAATAAAAGCGTTTATAGCAAAGAAAGGTGTTTCGCTTGTGAAAAAATATGTTGTCCCTGCTGTTAAAAGGAAGCTAAAAAATAGAAGATAAATTTAGGCATCTTCCATTGGAAGGTGCCTTTTTCTCAGGACAAATGAAATGCATAATAACCTGCAATCAAATAGTGTAAATCTCATACACTGAACATTTTTCTAGTTACATAGGATGAAGAAGGACATGTATTATTTTGTAGAAATTATAGGGAATCTGGGTGATATATAAAATTCTGAATTTTCTTTAATATAAAAATGCAGTATTTCGGGACACTTAAATCTTAGAGTGCCGACTACATAGCAGCATTATATTAAGGGGGAATCCATTTGAAAAAGGAAATCTTAATTAAAACCGCATTAGCCGGAGCTCTTGTACTTTCTGCGGGTGGCACAACTGCACTAGCCCATGACGAGTTCAGCGGAGGTATTGAAAAAGGCGATAGTCTGGCAGGTGTTGAATTAGCAGTTCCGTTGCTTGAGGCCAGCAAGAATACAGGTAATCTTCAAGAAGTAGCTGCTGTTCCGCTGAAAGAAGTTAAAGAGGGAGTACAAAATTCATCGGGTGATGTTTATGCGCATAAAGGCTTTGCCTATGTGGGCACACATACTAAGAATGGCGGTGAAGGCGGAGTACGTGTTTTTGATATGAAAGACCCATCAAATCCTGTGGAAGTTTCGTCATTTGCTCATATCCCAGGGACGTGGCAGGAAAAAGTAATTGTAAAAACTGTGAATACAAAATACTTTAAAGGGGACTTGGCTGCAGTCAGCGTTCAAAAGGTGGATCGCACTAACCCAAATGCAAAAGGAGGTTTTGTATTATATGATGTAACAAATCCCCGTGAGCCAAAGGAGCTGGGATTCTGGGAAGATACATCGGGTGCAAGGGGGACACATGAACTTTACCTGACAGTTCAAGGGGATAATGTTTATGTGCTGACTGCAAATTGTTATGCAGATCTTTATTCTCATGGAGAGAAGATGGATGTTAATATTGTAGATGTTTCAAAACCTTCATCTCCTGAAACAATTTATGAATTTAATCCGCGCAATTATATCCCTGAAGTGAGTGATGAGAATTATGACGGGTATAATTGGACAGATGAAGAAGGAATTAACAGGGCAGCATTTGCACATAGCGTCAAAACAGATGGAACTGGCAAAACAGCCTTCCTTTCCTACTGGGATCTGGGTACAATCATGCTTGATATCAGCGATGCCAAAAATCCGGTATATCTTGGGAGAACAGATTTCGACAACGATGTTCAGGGAGCTGCCCATTCGATGGATCTAGCCAAAGGCGGAAATGTGCTTATTGAGACAAGGGAGGTATTCGGGCCAACCAGAGAGGGCTTTGAGAGTGCCTATGGCTACACAATGATTTATGATATTAAAGATAAGGCGAATCCAAAGCTTCTTAGCACCTTTAGAACTGATTTCACTGAGAAGATTCCTGGAGGGGCAACGGTCCACGATCCAAAGGTTCAGGGGAACACATTGTACCTCTCTCATTATGCAGGAGGTGTAAGGACAGTTGATATTACAGACCCGTCCAATCCGGAAGAGATTGGTGTCTATATCCCAAGTAAATCTAACATTTGGGGTGTATTCGTAGATCGCAATTATGTACTCGCATCCGATATGGGTTCTGGCCTGAAAGTTCTGCAGAAGAACGGCAGCCAATAATATTTTTAAAAACAGGAGTCCCTGTGGGAGGCTCCTGTTTTTTTATATCTGCTAATTAATGGAGGTTTTAATTTAATATCAGAGCTTTTGTTGACCCGCATCTTTCCGAGCTTAGCAGCCGTGTATACGAAGAAATGAAGACAGACATCAGGAAAGTTATAGAGGGACTTGTTTCTTAGGTCTGTCGGGAAATGAATTGAAAATGGAAGAAGAATCAGACCGGCTGCATGCCCTTATTGATGGTCTAGTCCTGCATGCTGTAATGAAACCAGATCAATTCAATGAGTATAAAATGAAAGAGATTCTTAGAAAATCACCAGTTATCAATCTGTAAAAAATAAATGTTTTCAAAGCGGCTGAAGATGCAGCCGCTTTTTTTTTGTCCGATATTATTTTTTTATTAGAATGCCTGGAGTTATCTGCCAATATCATTAACTAAACGTTTAACTTTTTCTTGCAAGGGTAGTGAAAACCTAAGAGACCGATTCATTGAAAGGATGATTGATTTGCCAGCATCTCTCAATATAAAGATAAATGGCATAGAAATGAAGGCAAAGAAGGATCAAACCGTTTTGCAATTATTAAACGATAGTTCGATTGAAATTCCTCAGGTTTGCTTCCATCCGAGCCTGGGAGCAATAGAAACTTGTGATACCTGCATTGTTTCTGTTAATGGAAAACTCGTGCGTTCGTGCTCCACAAAAATTAAAGATGGAGACGTAATCGATACTGTGGATCCTGATGTCAAACAGGCGCAGACCATTGCCATGGATAAGATTCTCTTTAATCATGAATTGTATTGTACGGTTTGTGATTATAACAACGGGGGATGTGAAATACATAATACGGTTAAGGCGATGAAAATCAATCACCAAAGCATCCCGTTTGATCAAAAGCCTTATGAAAAGGATGAATCTCATCCATTTTACAGATACGATCCGGATCAGTGCATTCTTTGCGGAAGATGTGTGGAAGCCTGTCAGGACGTCCAGGTTACTGAAACCCTTACCATTGATTGGGAGAGGGAGAGACCAAGGGTTATATGGGATAACGATGTGCCCATTAACGAGTCCTCCTGCGTATCCTGTGGACACTGCTCTACGGTTTGTCCATGTAATGCCATGATGGAAAAGGGAATGGAGGGGGAAGCCGGATTTCTGACTGGCATTGCCAAAAACACCCTTCGACCAATGATTGAAATCACTAAAAATGTTGAAACAGGATATGGATCTATCCTGGCTATATCTGATATGGAAGCAGCTATGCGAGAAGAGAAAATTAAAAAGACCAAAACAGTCTGTACATATTGCGGTGTCGGCTGCAGCTTTGATGTATGGACAAAGGGCCGAGAAATACTGAAGGTGGAGCCTCAGGCAGAAGCACCTGCCAACGGAATTTCTACATGTGTAAAAGGGAAATTTGGCTGGGATTACGTGAATAGTGAGGAACGATTAACGAAGCCGCTAATCAGGGAAGGCGATTCATTCCGTGAAGCAGAATGGGACGAAGCATTGGACCTGATTACACGAAAATTCTCGGAAATTAAAGAACAGCATGGCCCAGATGCATTGAGCTTTATTACATCATCTAAATGCACCAATGAGGAATCGTATTTAATGCAGAAACTTGGCAGGGCAGTCATAGGGACAAACAATATCGATAACTGTTCAAGATATTGCCAGACCCCTGCAACTGTAGGGTTATTCCGAACTGTGGGATATGGAGGGGATGCTGGTTCAATCGAAGATATTAAAAACTCTGAATTAGTGCTCATTATTGGTTCCAATACGTCTGAATCCCATCCGGTTCTTTCTACCAGGGTGAAACGATCCCAGAAACTTAATGGCCAAAAAGTAATTGTAGCTGACTTAAGGGAACATGAAATGGCAGAGCGGTCTGATCTGTTTGTGCGCCCTCGTGCGGGTACGGATATGGTCTGGCTTTCTGCCATTACCAAATACATTATCGACCAGGGATGGGCGGACGAGAAGTTTCTGCAGGAAAAAGTAAATGGCCTTGAAGAATTTGTATCAAACCTGGAGAAATATACCCTGGAATTTGCAGAAGAAACGACCGGGATATCCAAAGATAATTTAATCCAAATGGCAGAAATGATTCATGAAGCCAATAGTGTTTCTGCGTTATGGGCAATGGGTGTCACACAGCATCTTGGAGGCAGTGATACAAGTACAGCCATTTCAAATCTGCTTCTTGTAACAGGCAATTACGCCAAGCCCGGTGCAGGTGCGTATCCTTTAAGGGGCCATAACAATGTGCAGGGGGCAGGTGACTTTGGAAGCAGCCCCGATAATTTGCCTGGGTATCAGAAGGTTTCAAACCCTGATGTGAGAAAAAAGTTTGAAAATGCATGGAGAGTAAAGCTTCCGGAAAAGGCCGGACTGAATAATCACGAAATGGTAGAAGGGATTCATGAAGGCCAGCTGAAAGCGATGTATCTGAAGGGTGAAGATATGGGGCTTGTGGATTCAAATATCAATTATGTGCAGGCAGCTTTTGAGAAGCTTGATTTCTTTGTGGTGCAGGACATTTTCCTTTCCCGTACAGCTGAGTTTGCGGATGTGGTGCTTCCAGCAAGTCCAAGTTTGGAAAAGGAAGGAACATTTACGAACACAGAGAGGAGAATTCAGCGTCTTTACCAGGCGTTCGAGCCGCTTGGGGATTCGAAGCCGGATTGGCAGATTATCATTGAAGTTGCCAATCGGCTGGGAGCGGGCTGGACATATACGCACCCAAGCGAAGTAATGGACGAAGCAGCTGGACTTATGCCATTATACGCAGGAGTTACTTATGATAGATTGGAAGGATACAATAGTCTGCAATGGCCGGTGGCTGAAGATGGAACGGACAGTCCTCTCCTCTATACGGAAGGCTTTCCTTTCCCAGATGGCAAGGCACGACTTTATCCAGTAGATTGGACTCCTGCTCTTGAATACCCAATGGAATATGATATTCATGTCAATAATGGGCGTCTTCTGGAGCACTTCCATGAAGGTAATATGACCTATAAGTCAAAAGGAATCAGCTTGAAAACACCGGAAGTTTTCCTGGAGGTATCACCTGAACTAGCCGAAGAACGAGGATTGAAGGACGGTACGCTTGTCCGCCTGACTTCACCGTACGGCAATGTTAAAGTTAAATGCCATATAACGGATAGGGTTAAAGAAAAGGAAGTTTACCTTCCTATGAATGATAGAGGCGAAGCCGCCATAAATTTATTAACAAGCAGCTATGCCGACAAGGATACCGATACACCGGCATATAAGGAAACGAAGGTAAAGCTTGAAATCCTGAGTGAAGAAGGAAGCAATCCGCTTCCTAGAATTAATCACCGCTATGGCAATCCGCAGCCGCAGATTGGTGTAAACGTGCAAAAGAAATGGGCAAGAAAAGATTATATTTTCCCGGGAGAAATGGTGAAAAAGGAGCGGAAGCAGCATGGCTAAAGCGATTAATAACATCAAGCGTTTTGAATTAAGCCCAGAGGATAAACGCAAAAAGGACCTGGAGGAAGTGGAGAATGCCCTGATAGAAAATAAGGATTCCATTCTTGAGCTTCTGACAGCAGTAGGCCATATGCATGATCGGGGAATACTCTCGTTATTAAATGCCTTATTTGGACAGGGAGATAAAGTATTGAATGTCCTTGTTAAAGCAGTAGATAAACCGGAAGCTACCAATACAATCAAAAACCTGCTTCTCATGGTTGGAACTCTTGGCACCTTAAATGTACAGCAGCTTGAACCCTTGCTGTTAAAATTAAATTCCGGTGTTGCCAGGGTGGCGGAATATAAAGAAACGGATGAAAAAACAAGCTACTTTGATCTGGTAAAGGCATTAAAAGATCCAGAAGTCAATCGGGCGATTACACTTCTGATTACTTTCCTTAAAGGAATGGGAGAAGATACAAGCGCCATGGAAAGGAACACCCAGCTTCCAGAAGATCAGAAAATGCACAAAATGGAGAAAAACGAAAGAGATGTCCCTCCTAACAAAAGAGAATGACAACAAGCCAGTGACCCCATTTAAGGTCACTGGTTTTTTATTGGAAACGATAAAATCAGGCAAATAGCCTTAAATATTGTCAATATTCTCTTTAATATCAATTTAATAGCAAAATTTTTGTGGAAAAATGGAAAATCATGTACTAGAATGGCAATATAGGAAAGTTTATTAATTTGCCACCCAATACATACATCATTTGCGAAGTATAAGAAAGAGGGTAATAAAGTGGGCATTATAAATGAAGATAGTTTCATTGAAACAGTCCACATGAAAGGTTTGCAAATCTCCCTGATTGCTTCGGGGGATGGGACAGAGGTTATTTATCATAAGCTTGAACCTGATGCTAGGTGGGGTCTGGAACCATTAGAAGGCGGTGAAACGCTAGAATATCTTCATTTGCTTTCCGGTAAACTGCTCTTAAAAGATTCTAATGGGGAAAAAACGCTCAGAGCTGGTGATTCGTTTCAAAGATGCCCAGTAACTGAACATCATATTTTTCAATCAATAGGTCAATCTGAATTTTTATATGTAACATCTAATCCAGTTTTTCATTACTATAGCAGAGTGACTAATGAATTAAGAGATTTGGTAATATCAATCGAAGAGAAAGATGGATATACAAGCGACCATTGCGATAGAATTACAAAAATGTCAATGCTAATGGCAGACGCACTTGATTTAAATTCCCGGCAAATTTTAAAACTTAATCTTGCTGCATTTTTACATGATATAGGAAAAGTGAAGGTGCCAGTTGGGATTCTTCAAAAACCAGGTAAATTAACCTCTGATGAGTGGGATTTAATGAAACAGCATTCTACATTTGGACGAGAAATATTGCAAGAGACAGGTTTGCCGAGTTTAATAGAAGCAGGCGAAGTGGTAGAGCAGCATCATGAAAGATATGATGGCACTGGATATCCCAAAGGACTCAAAGGGGATGAAATTGCAATAGAGGCAGCAATTATTTCTGTTGTAGACTCATTTGATGCAATGACTACTGATCGGGTATACCAGAAAGGCAGAAGCGTACTCGAAGCAATAGATGAACTTAGAAAAAATCGGGGCACCATGTACAATCCAGATATCGTTGATACATTTTTTAAAATAAAAGACAAATTAGTAGAAATTTAAGGGGGAACAAAAATGAAGAAAGCAGCATTTATTCTAGTAAGCTTGATGTTATTGCTTGTATTCAACGCAAATACATCAGAGGCTGCATATTTACCTGAATATGATAAATATGTAGAAGTATCGTATGAACAAGCTAGATATATAGCTGATTTAATGGGACTGCAAGATTATGAATTAGGAGAAGAAACAGCAAGATTGTCATTCGAATTGCAGGAAAGTTTGATTGCAAAGATAGAGAAAGTCCTGAAAACGGAAATTGACCATTATTACATCTGGTTAACCGTAGATGGTGAAACGGTTCTGGGAATAGATCCTCCACATCCTATGTTTTAATAGGTAGCAAGTCAAAGCAAAAGCTTTGACTTGCTTTTTTTTATGGTATTTCTAAAACATATCTATTTATAACTAGCCTTTTAGTTTCGTTTAGTAATCTGCAAAATCAAGATATTCACCTATATGCAAAAAAATGAGCTTAAGAATAAAGACTTTTTGAAGAAGAGAAAGAGGATGCCCCATATGCTTTTGCAATTGGGCACCCTCTTTTTATTAATCTTCCGCCCCTGAAACGATCCTTTCCGGATGAGAATAAACATTAAAAGACTGACCGCGTATAAAGCCAACGGCGGTGATATTAAGATCTTCTGCCAGTTTTATGGCCAAATCAGTCGGAGCTGATTTTGATAGGATGATGCCTACTCCTATTTTTGAGGCTTTAAGCAGAACTTCAGAAGAGATTCTGCCGCTGAATGCAATGACTTTATCCCTTACAGGAATCCTGTTTTCAATGCAATACCCAAGGATTTTATCTAGAGCATTATGCCGGCCAATATCTGTTCTGCTGACAATCATTTCTTCTGCAGAAAATAAGGCGGCATTATGTACTCCACCGGTTTCTTGGAAAGTCAGACTGCCATCCTGCAGCTGTTTCATAAATGAGATGCACTGGCTGGGAGACAAGGTCAGCTTAGATGTAGAAGTTCTGGCTGTCCTGGCATCATTGTGAAAATAAAATTGCCTGCTCTTCCCGCAGCATGAACCAATAAACCGTTTGGAGTGGAACTCATGGCTTGCTGTAGAAGTTTGGGTATGTAACTCCACATATGCAAATCCTTTGCTTTCATCTATTTGAATAGCCTTGATTTCTTCAATTCTCCTGATAAAGCCTTCAGAAGCCAAAAAGCCGATTGTTAATTCCTGAATATTCTCTGGGCTACAGACCATTGTTGCGAACTCTTCTCCATTTAGATGAATTGTGAGAGGGTGTTCGGAAACAATTGAATCTTCTGCTTCCTGCAGAACTCCATTCTGAAATCTGACAATTTTTCTGCTGCTTAGAATATCCATAATTCTTCCTCCTAGAACCTTTCGACTAACAAAATAGTAGCATATAATTTCAGTTAAACAAGAAATTTAGATTGTTTAGTTTGACAATAATTGTATTAATTGATTAACTTATTAAAGTGAAACCTGTATTGGACATGTATAATTGGGATTATACATGAAAATAGGTTAATGAGGGTTGAAATATGAACAAGTATGAAGCAGAATTCAGTAATTTAGTGCGCTCTTTCCGAAAAAAACATATGGGCAAAGGACCTAGTAAAGTTAGGACAACTTTCTGCAAACATTGGGCTATATGTGAAATGGAAGGTAATTTATCTCCTGTGGAAAAATTCATAGCAAGTGCAGACGAGGGGAAACAAATGCTTCGCGCTGCCAGAACAGAAATGGTCAAGGAAATGTATAAAAAAAACCGTCCGGCAGAAATGGAAGAATTTTTGCAGGCAAGACTAATAGACCTGTTTGTGGATATTGATATCGAACGGGATTTTGGAATGTCGGTATTTGTGTTCGATCAGGATATCCAAAGCAAGTTTATGGATTAAAAATTATTCATTAAAGACTGAAATCTGGAAAATATAATCCGGATTCCGGTCTTTTTTTATTTTTCTGGAATACAGCACACAACTGTCGTTGGATATCTTCTCTCAGTAAAATAGGGAATTATGTCATATAAAGATGGCGAAAAAAGGGGTTTAATGTCACGTTTGAAATATTTTTGTAATATTTCTATAACAAGTCTGTCAAATAAGGATGGTATAATCCTCCATGGAAAGACAAATTTACTAGAGATTTTTATTGTAATCGCTTAAAAAAATATACATAGATAAATAGTTTTATATTTTACGGCCGATTAAATGACCAAGTACATATTAGAAAGCAGGGTAATCACTTTGAGAAAAAGGCTCCTCGTTTTAAATACAACTATTATCCTTGGGCTTGGAAGTGCTTTTTCAATCCCAGGTGTAAATGCTGAATCAATCAATAAGCTCGAAAATCAAAAAAGCCAAATTCAGCAGCAGCGTTCCAGCTTGCAGGCCACACTGGCTGAAGCGGATAAGGAATTGGTAAGTGTACTAAAAGAAATCGCTGAGTTAAATACTAAAATTAGTAAAGTTGAAAAAGCGATTGAAGATAATAATAAATTAATAGCAGAAACTCAAACTAAAATTGCCAGCACTAAATCCGAAGTAGATCAATTGAAGGCAGAAATGGCTATCATTGAGGAAAGAATTGAAAAGAGAAGCGCTATCCTAAAACAGCGTGCACAATCTTTTCAGGAAAGCGGCGGATCAGTGGCATATTTAGATGTTCTTCTTGGTGCTTCCAGTTTCAGTGACTTTGTTGACCGTGTCGGAGCAGTAACCACATTTGTTCAGGCAGACAAACAATTACTGGAAGAACAGGAACAGGATAAAAAAGCATTTGAAGAAAAGAAGGCTGCTGTGGAAGAAGAGTTAGCGGGTTTGACCAGCATGATGACCGAATTAAAAGGCATGCAGTCCATCATGGAGGAGCAAAAACAGCAAAATAGCTCATTAATTCAGCAGTTAAAAGAAAAAGAAAATTCTATTGCTGATAAGAAGGCAAAGCTGCAAAGTGAAGATGTTAAATATGCTTCTATGATTGCTCAAATCGAACAAAGCATTTCGGCGCAAACAGCACCAGCAGCACAGTCAGCAGCTTCGGCTTCAGCTTCAGAAGGTTCAGCTTCTGCCAATAAGCAAACTCCTGCTGCCCAAAAAGCAAAAGGATCAGCAAGCTCTGCTCCAAAGCCAACTGTAAATGGCGGCAGTGCAATCAGCATTGTAACAACTGCAGGTAATAAATATATCGGTAATTCTGTTTATGTGTTTGGCGGCGGCAGAAATGCTTATGATATCGCCAATGGAAGATTCGATTGCTCAGGCTTTGTACACTGGGCTTTCTCCCAGGCTGGAATTAGTGTAGGGGCCAGCACAGATTCTCTTAAATTTGCTGGGCGCCAGGTTTCAGCAAGCGAGATGAGAGCTGGAGATCTTGTTTTCTTTGATACTTATAAAAGGGACGGCCATGTAGGCATTTACCTCGGCGGCGGTAAATTCATCGGATCACAAAGCTCAACGGGTGTTGCGATTGCGAACATGTCCAGCGGCTATTGGAAAACGAAGTTTAATGGCCGGGTTGTACGCGTTATAGAATAGAAAAATTGACCTGACTTTCATGTGAAAACGTGGAAGTCAGGTTTTTTTGCTGTTTTCACATAGATTGTTGTTTTAGCTTGTAAATGAGAGAGTCGATTTTCACCTTCAGGTTCTTGCTTTCAGCGAAGAGGGAGATTGTATTAACTTCTTTATTAGATTTTATGATATTGTGCCCGAATGTACTTCAGGTTCGGACTTGTTTTCTCGGATATCTTCTGCACCTGTCCGAATGAGCAATGTATTCGGACTCAATTTCACGGATTTCCTCTACACATGTCCGAATGAGCATCGTATTCGGACTCAATTTCATGGATATCCTCTACACCTGTCCGAATGAGCAATGTATTCGGACTCAACCTCCCGGATATCCTCTATATCTGTCCGAATGAGCAATGAATTCGGACTCGATTTCACGGATTTCCTCTACACCTGTCCGAATGAGCAATGAATTCGGACTTAACCTTCCGGATTTCCTCTACACCTGTCCGAATGAGCAATGAATTCGGACTCAACCTCCCGGATATCCTCTATATCTGTCCGAATGAGCAATGAATTCGGACTCGATTTCACGGATTTCCTCTACACCTGTCCGAATGAGCAATGAATTCGGACTCAACCTTCCGGATATCCTCTATACCTGTCCGAATGAGCAATGAATTCGGACTCAACCTCCCGGATATCCTCTATATCTGTCCGAATGAGCAATGAATTCGGACTCAACCTCCCGGATATCCTCTATATCTGTCCGAATGAGCAATGAATTCGGACTCAACCTTCCGGATATCCTCTATATCTGTCCGAATGAGCAATGAATTCGGACTCGATTTCACGTATTTCCTCTACACCTGTCCGAATGAGCAATGAATTCGGACTCAACCTTCCGGATTTCCTCTACACCTGTCCGAATGAGCAATGTATTCGGACTCAATTTCATGGATATCCTCTACACATGTCCGAATGAGCAATGTATTCGGACTCAACCTCCCGGATATCCTCTATATCTGTCCGAATGAACCATAGATTTAAACTCTAATAAGAATTTTTAATAAATTCAAAATATTTTATTGATTATTACTATTTGCCGTGATTTAATAGGTAATAACATATAACATATCAGATATGTGATGTCTGCAAGGAAGGAGGCAAGAGAATGAATGTAAAAAAGATTTCAACGCGAAAAATTTCTGAAATTGCTGCAGAGCAAATTGAAGATATGATTGCCAAAGGATCCTTTAAACCAGGAGAAAAGCTGCCATCAGTGAGAGAGTTATGCGAACTGTTTGGTGTCGGCCGATCCGCTGTCAGGGATGCTCTAACCTCCTTGCAGGGCAAAGGAATTGTGCATGTGAAACAGGGAGAAGGCACTTATATATCCCGGTTTGATTCATCAAAGCTTTTTAAAAGTCCCCATTTGCATCCAGGCATTAAAGACATCCAGGAATTATTCCAGGCAAGAAAAATGGTTGAAACAGGTCTCGCTGAAATGGCTGCCGCGAATCGGTCGGAAGCGGATTTGGCGAAGATGAATAAGCTGATTTCCGATGCAGCCATCCATGGATGGGAGGAGGATTATCAGTTTCATATGGCGATTGCCCATGCTGCAGGCAATGATATACTTATCCAATTTGTGCAATTTATTTCTGAAACATTGAAAAAATCCATGATCGATTTCCATCATTATCTTCAAACACGAAATGATATTGCCAAAAAGATTGAAGAGCAGCACCTGGGTATCTATTTGTCTATTAAAAATAAGCAGCCGGATCAGGCACATAAAAATATGATTGAACATCTAGAGCTGGTTGAGAAACTTTTGCAAATGAGTATCCTGCAGGAACGTTAAAGTTTTTTGAAATTTTTTAGAAACATTGTTTGTTATTAAGAAACAAATGAGGTGGATATGTTGATTGCCGCAGAATCGATAAGTGCTTTAAAAACTTATTTTAGAGAAGACCAGATAAGTAAAAATGAAGTTTCAAGCCTATATGGCAACTCAGGAGAAATGATTATATTACCGGAAACCGAAGATGAGATTGCAGCTGCACTTAAGCATGCTGATTTGAATGGTCTAACCATCAACATCATGGGTGGTGGCACAAAACGGGGATTCGGAGGTTTAATTGAAAAAGCTGATTTTCTCCTATCGCTTGAAAAATATACAGGGATTGTGGAACACACACCTGGTGATATGACATTAACAGTAAGAGCCGGAACTCGCTTTAAAGACCTTCAGGATTATTTGGCACAGCATAATCAAAAAATATCACTCGATCCTTTTTGGCCAGAAGACGCCACAATAGGCGGAATCATTGCTGCAAATGAAAGCGGACCCAAAAGGTTGGGCTACGGTTCAGCCCGTGATGCAGTCATTGGTTTAAGGACTGTTTATCCGGATGGAAAGGTAATACGCTCCGGTGGCAGAGTCGTAAAAAATGTTGCCGGCTATGATATGAATAAACTATTTATAGGATCGATGGGCACACTTGGTGTGATTTCTGAAATTACCTTAAAGCTTTGCCCAATCCCTAAATGTGAGAGCCTGGTTCTCGTTTCGTTTCCAGCTGGAAATCTGGAGGAAGTAAAGGCGTTTGCAGTGAAGGTACTGGATTCTATGATTGAACCAGTTTCGCTTGAGCTGCTGAATCCGGCACTTTCAGATAGACTTGCCGGAATAAAATCCTACACTATAGCTATGGGTTTTGAAGATGTTGAAAGCTCTGTACGTTATCAGGAGATTTTTGTGGGAAATATGCTGCCGAAGGATGCGAAATTGAGTATAAGCTCTAAGGAAAAAGTGGATTTGTTTTGGGACCGCTTTTACAGGCACATTCCTAGTGGGGCAGGCGAGGAAATGCCAATTCAAACAGAAGCCTCCCTTAAAATTGGTACTGTTAATCTCGACGCGGTGAGAGTATTAAAGGAAACAGAACTGCTCCAGGATAAATTCAATGTAATAATCGAATCACATGGAGGTCTTGGGCATGGGTTGAGTCAAGTGACCATTAGAGGAGCAGAGTCAGATGTCGCCAATGCCGCTGTACATGTAAGGCAGACCGCTGAAAGAGCAGGAGGATATGCGATTGCAAAACACCTGCCATTTGAGCTTCGGAAAAAAGTGGATGTTTGGGGAAGTAAACCTTCTTATTTCTTTTTGCTCCATGGGATTAAAACAAAGGTTGACCCAAATATAACATTAAGCCCAAACAGATTCATAGGAGGGATTTAAATGAGTGTCCGGGAACTCGATTTAAAGCAAGAGCCGCCATGTACCTCGGGATTGGGAAACTATTTATGGAGCGATCCGCCAGATGAAAAGAAATGGGCTGACTGTGTCCATTGCGGCATGTGTCTGGAATCATGCCCGACATATGAACAGACAGGTCAGGAACAGCATTCCCCAAGGGGGCGTGTACATTTAATAAAATCTGTGGCTGAAGGTAAGCTTCAAGTAAATGAGCAATTCATGGATCCAGTGTTTCAATGTCTGGATTGCCGCGCATGTACAACTGCATGCCCAGCTGATGTAGATGTTGGAGGTTTGATTGAGGAAGCTCGTGGCCAGATTCGGCAGGCGATGCCATTGACTGGTGTAAAAGGAGCCATCAGCAAGTTTTTTCTTCATGACCTTTTCCCTCACCAGAATCGCTTAAATACGCTGGGCGGCCTTCTGAAATTCTACCAAAAAAGCGGAATGCAAAAAGCAATCCGGAAAACCAAATTAATTAATATTATGCCGCAGCACCTTGTCGATATGGAATCTATCATGCCTGAAGTGAAAGAGCCTGTAAAAAAGAAATATAAAGACGTAAAAGTAATCAAAGCAAAAGGGGAGACAAAGCAGGAAGTTGCGATGCTGACCGGCTGTGTAATGGATGTCATGTTCAGTGATATTAATGAATCCACCATAAATGTACTGACTCGAAATGGAAATGATGTTGTCATACCCCAAAGCCAAACGTGCTGCGGAGCACTGCATGTTCACGCGGGTGACCGTGATATGGGCAGGAAGCTGGCGAAGCAGAATATGGAAGCATTCAAAGACTTTGATAAAGTGATTGTTAATGCAGCCGGATGCGGGTGCATGATGAAGGAATACGCAGAATTGTTTAAAGAAGACCCGGAAATGCATGCAAAAGCGGAAGAGTTCTCTGAAAAGGTTGAGGATATTTCAAAATTTCTTCATGATACAGGCTATGAAAAGCCAAAGGCTGAAATGAACACCAAAATTACTTACCATGATGCATGCCATTTAGCACATGGACAGGGGATCCGCCAGCAGCCGCGCGATATTCTCCTTGATATTCCTGGTGTTGACATGGTGCATATGCCTAATTCAGACCGGTGCTGCGGAAGTGCAGGAATATACAATATTACCAATCCGGAAATGGCCAATGCAGTCCTTGAAAGCAAAATGGAAAATGTTCCAGATGATGTGGAAATGATCTCAATGGGAAATCCCGGCTGTATGCTGCAAATGGCAATGGGAGTTCAAAAATACGGAAGGAATCAGAAAATTGTCCATACTGTCCAGCTTCTTGACTGGGCTTACCAAAAGGAAGACCGTGTGAAGGAGGGAAAAGAGTGAGAGCGAGAGATCGAGTTAAATCACAGGATAAACACATTTTAAAATTGGCTGAAATTGTGGGGGGAACCCGTTCCATTCTTTATCAGAAAGAAGATCTTGTTGCTTATGACTGTGACGGCTTTACGATCCATAAGCACCTTCCTAAGGCAGTTGTTTTTCCAAAGGATACACAAGAAGTGGCGGAGATTGTTAAATACTGCTCAGAAAACAATCTCCCCTTCCTGGCCAGGGGAGCTGGAACAGGGCTGAGCGGAGGAGCCATACCTCTTAATGGGGAAATAATTATCAGTATGGTTAGAATGAAAAAGCTTATTAGCGTTGATCTGGAAAACCGCCGAGCCGTTGTGGAGCCTGGATTTGTAAATCTGAAACTCACAAATTCAATATCCGATAAAGGCTATTATTACGCACCGGATCCATCCAGCCAATACTGCTGTACTATTGGCGGCAATGTTGCAGAAAATGCCGGCGGTGCACATTGTCTGAAATACGGAGTTACTACAAACCATATTCTTGGACTTGAAGTGGTCATGCCTAATGGCGAAATAGTGGAAATTGGCAAAAACGGTATTCCTGATGCTCCCGGATATGATTTGCTGGGTCTGATTACAGGTTCTGAAGGGACCCTTGGCATTGTGACAAAAATAACTGTGAGGGTACTGAAAAATCCTGAAGGAAAGCAGACTGTACTTGCCTATTTTGATCGGGTTGATGATGGAAGCCAGGCAGTATCAGATATAATATCTGCGGGTATTGTACCAGCAGCTCTTGAAATGATGGATAAGACTGCTATTGAAGGGGTGGAAGCTGCTGCTTTTCCTGTTGGCCATCCAAAAGATATAGAAGCAGTTCTTTTAATTGAAGTGGATGGAATTGCTGCGGGAATTGAGGAACAGATCGACCAAATCCTTGAGGTGTGCAGAAAGAGGAATGTCCGTGAAGTCCGTGCTGCCGGAAGTGAAGAGGAAAGAGCAAGATGGTGGGCGAACCGTAAGACAGGCTTTGGTGCCATGGGAGCGATTTCTCCTGATTATCTGGTTCAGGATGGGGTCATTCCTCGAAGCAAGCTGCCCGAAGTTTTAAGCAGAATCAACCAGATTAGCAGTGAATCGGGATTAAGGATTGCCAATATTTTTCATGCAGGAGACGGAAACCTCCATCCTCTTGTCCTTTTTGACGCACGGATTCCAGGAGAATCAGAGAAAGCACTTGAAGCTGGAAGCCAGTGCCTAAAAGTCTGCGCCGATGTTGGAGGGACCATAACTGGAGAACATGGAGTCGGCATTGAAAAGCGGGAAGAAATGCGATTTGTTTTCACAGAAGAAGAAATTGCTGCCCAGACAGAAATCCGGGAAGTCTTTAATCCTCATAATCTGCTGAATGCTGGAAAGCTGTTCCCATCGCCGAGCAGATGTGCTGAAATCAAAAAAGAGATGAAGGCACAGGCAATTTCATAAGATTGGTCAGCCTTCAGCAGAAGAAGGCTGGCATTTAACGAATGTTGAAAACATAAATCAAGCCATATCAAATTAGAGAAGAATAAAGTTGTGTGAAAATTATTGAAAATCCATTTGGAAACATGCTATTATTTTTTTAAGAGAAAGTTAGAAACGCCGTTTCGTAATAAGAAACAAGGATCGGCAACCGCATTAAATTTTAAATGGTAAAGCAGCAACCAAAGGAGGAAATGAATAATGGGAAACTATGTGAAAACAGGAAGCCTGCAAGTTGCAAGTGAGCTTTATGAATTTATCAATTCCGAGGCTCTGCCGGGAAGCGGAGTGGAACAGGAACAATTTTGGCCAGGTTTGGAAGCGCTTATAAACGATCTGACGCCTAAAAATAAAGCATTGCTGGCGAAACGGGATGAAATTCAGCATAAGCTGAACAATTGGCACAGGGAAAATCAAGATTTTGATTTTAATAGCTATAAATCATTTTTAGAAGAGATCGGCTATCTTGAGCCAGAGGCCGAAGATTTTAAAATTACTACAGAAAACGTGGATGATGAAGTAGCTGTGAAGGCTGGCCCTCAATTGGTTGTGCCAGTTAATAACGGGCGTTATGCGATCAATGCAGCAAATGCCAGGTGGGGAAGCTTATACGATGCACTTTACGGCACAGATGCAATCAGTGAAGAAAACGGGTCAAATAGAGACGGCGGGTATAATCCTGTAAGGGGGGAAAAGGTTATTGCGTTTGCCAGGGAATTCCTTGATCAAACCGTTCCTCTGTCAAGGGGTTCCCATAAAGACGCTGTTCAATATAAAGTGGAAGACGATAAGCTGGCTGTTGTACTTAACAATGGCGAAACTGCAAATCTAAAAGAAGAAGCAAAGTTTGCCGGATACCAGGGAGAGCAGGAACAGCCTTCTGCGGTACTTCTAAAGAATAATGGCCTTTATTTTGAAATTCAAATTGACAGAAGCCACCCAATTGGAAAAACGGATGATGCCGGAGTAAAGGATGTTTTGCTTGAAGCTGCAATTACCACAATTATGGATTGTGAAGATTCAGTAACAGCAGTTGACGCAGAAGACAAGGTTCTTGTGTACCGCAACTGGCTTGGTTTAATGAAGGGCGACCTTTCCGCCGCCTTTACAAAGGGCGCTAAATCAATGACACGGACATTAAATCCCGACCGTTCTTATGCTTCTCCAGATGGAAAGGAATTCTCATTATCTGGCCGCTCATTGATGTTTGTCAGGAATGTCGGACATTTAATGTCCATTAACGCCATTTTGGATGCTAATGGAAATGAAGTGCAGGAAGGAATCCTGGATACAGTAGTTACTAGCCTGATTGGCAAGCATACATTGCTTGGAAATGGCCCATACCAAAACTCATCAGAAGGTTCCATTTATATCGTTAAGCCAAAGATGCACGGTTCCAAGGAGGTTGCTTTTGCAAACAAGTTGTTTGACCGGACAGAAGATCTGCTCGGACTTGAGCGGAATACACTAAAAATTGGTGTAATGGATGAAGAGCGCCGTACATCTTTGAATCTTGCAGCCTGCATCCGTGAAGTAAAGGAGCGCATCGTATTCATAAACACTGGGTTCCTGGACCGAACTGGGGATGAGATGCATACTTCCATGGAAGCTGGCCCAATGATCCGCAAGAATGACATGAAGGCAACAGCCTGGCTAAAAGGCTATGAAAAATCCAATGTCAATACAGGTCTTGAAACAGGTTTCCAGGGCCGGGCGCAAATTGGAAAAGGTATGTGGGCTATGCCTGATATGATGGCTGATATGATGGAGCAGAAGATCGGCCATTTGAACGCTGGAGCCAATACAGCCTGGGTACCGTCTCCAACTGCTGCCACCCTTCATGCTTTACACTATCATCAGGTGGAAGTTCAAAAGGTGCAAAACCAGCTGCTGGAAGAAATTTCGGACCTTCGTGATGAAATCCTGCAGATTCCGGTTGCTGAAAATCCGCAATGGAATCCAGAGGAAGTTCAGGAAGAACTGGATAACAACGCACAGGGTATCCTGGGATATGTTGTCCGCTGGGTTGAGCAGGGCATCGGCTGTTCCAAAGTTCCTGATATCAATAATATTGGTTTAATGGAGGACCGTGCGACATTAAGAATATCAAGCCAGCATGTTGCGAATTGGCTGCACCATGGAATCTGCACGAAGGAGCAAGTGCTTGAGACACTAAAGAAAATGGCGAAGGTTGTAGATGAACAAAATAGTGGAGATCCCGCATACCGCCCAATGGCTGCTGATTTCGATCAATCAGTTGCATTCCAGGCAGCATGTGACCTCGTTTTTGAGGGCTATGATCAGCCAAATGGCTATACAGAACCGATTTTGCACCGCCGCCGTCTTGAAGCGAAGTCCAAGTATGCTGTTAAACAGTAATAGTTTTAGAACAGGGCATGCATGTGCCCTGTTTTTCTAAAGAGCTGCAGACTTAAAGTTATTGAGGGGAGAGGGAAAAAGATGAAATTTACAAGATTTGAAGTTAAAGGGGCAGTACATACAGGAGTAACTGAGGGTGGCATATTTAAAGAAATTAAAGGTGATATTTTCGGAGATTGGGAGTATACTGGCCAGAGTTTTTCTCAGGATGAAGCTAAGCAGCTTGCTCCGCTGGTTCCAAATCAGATAATTGGAATTGGAGCTAACTATGTGTCAGCGAAATCAGATTTGCCTGAGACACTTCCTGAAATTCCTGTATTCTTCTTTAAGCCTGTATCTTCTGTTATAGGGCCTGATGAGGATATTATCATTCCTGAAGGCATTGAAGAGGTGAAATTTGAATCAGAACTGGCAGTGGTCATTGGCAGAGAAGCTAAAAATGTAGCAGAGTCAGATGTGCTTGATTATGTTTTTGGCTATACAGTAGGTAATGATGTTACTGCACCGCAATTCTTCCATAATGATGGGCATTGGACAATTGGCAAATCCTTTGACACATTTACACCGATTGGACCGGTAATCGAAACAGACCTGGATCCATGTCAGATTAAAGTGGAAGCAAAATTAAACGGCTCAGAGAAGCAGAACAGCAGCACAGAATTAATGATTATCCCAATCCGAAAAATGATTTCCTACCTGACTAATGTCATGACTCTGATGCCAGGTGACGTAATCCTTACAGGAAGTCCTGTTGGAGCTGAGATGGTTAGGTCAGGCGCTGTTATCGAATGTGAGATTAAAGAGATTGGAACTCTGCGGAATACCTTTGCAGTAGCACGTGAAAGCGCAAAAACGGTATAATCTATGTGTAATGGATTAAGGTTTTTGCACCAGAGGTGAGTGTTGTGGAAAGAGAAAACATGGTCAAGTCCGTCAGCAGGGCACTGGATATTATTACATTGATCAGCCTGAAAAAAAGCGGTCTTGGTGTAACTGAAATTGCCAATCAGATTGATATCAATAAAAGCTCTGTTTATCGTATTCTCTCTACTCTTGTTCAGTACGGGTATATAGAACAGGATAGCGAAACCGGCAAGTATAAATTAGGGTATAAATTCCTGGAGATCAGTTCAAAACTGCTTGAATCAATTGATTTGCGTGCAGAAGCAAGACCTTTTCTGCAGGAGCTGGAAAATGAAACAAATGAAGTCATTCATTTGGTCGTTTATGATCAGGGAGAGGTTGTGTACATCGAGAAGCTTGAGGGCAATGAGACCTTAAGGATGCATTCTAAAGTCGGAAAACGCGCTCCGATGCATTGCACTTCTGTCGGAAAAGCCATTCTGGCTCATCTGCCTTCAAGCGTTGTTTTTGATATCCTTGAAAGAAAAGGGATGCCGGTCCATACAGATAAAACCATAACGGATAAAGATGAATTTATGAAAGAATTGGGGCAGGTCAGGCAAAATGGATATGCCCTTGATCTGGAAGAAAACGAATATGGGATTACTTGTGTTGCCGTTCCTATTTTTGACCACCTGGGCAAAGTCATTGCTGCAGTCAGTATATCAGGCCCGACAATAAGGATGACAAGTGATCGTCTTGATGCATTAAAATCTATAATGGTCAAAACAGGACAAGGGATTTCCGCCCGGCTGGGACATGTCAGCCGAATAAGTTAGGATCAGCCCAATATATCTTGATAAAAAGATATATTGGGCTAATTTTTTTGTATTTACATACAAATATTTTTGTGTAAATACATAGATTAAATTTTCCAAATATTATTGAAATTATGAAAAATGTTTGTATAATAAAAATAAGCTTGATTCATTGTTGTATAACAAAACAATTATAGTTATATAACATGTTTCGCAGTCCGCAACAAAATGCAATTATTGTTCGCTATTACAAAACAAAAGGGGGAAAAGTAATTTATGAGTACTGGAATGTTAGCTTTATTATCATTATTGCCAATTATTGCAGTTGCAGTATTCCTTGTCGGACTGAGATGGCCGGCAAGTAAGGCAATGCCCATCTCGTACCTTGTAGCTGTTGTCCTTGCTCTATTTGTCTGGAAGGTGTCTGGAGCTACAGTTGCTGCTGCAAGCATTAATGGCCTGGTTGTCGCTGGTACACTTCTGTATATTATTTTCGGCGCTATTCTGCTTCTTAACACATTGCAGGAAAGCGGCGGGATAAAAACGATCCGACAGGGATTCACTGATATATCACCTGACCGGCGCATCCAGGTTATTATCATTGCTTGGCTCTTTGGCTCATTTATTGAAGGAGCATCCGGATTTGGTACTCCAGCAGCAGTAGCAGTCCCGCTCTTAGTTGGACTTGGGTTCCCGGCCATGGCTGCAGTTATTGCGGGGATGGTTATCCAAAGTACACCCGTTTCTTTTGGTGCGGTAGGAACTCCGATGCTTGTGGGTGTACAAACAGGTCTATCAGGCAATGCCAGCCTTACAGATAATTTGCTTGCATTAGTAACTCAGATTGCAGGACAAGTGGCTATTCTTCATATGATTGCCGGAACATTGATTCCTCTTTTTGTAGTAGCATTAATGACAAGATTTTTTGGCAAAAATAAATCCTTCACTGAAGGAATTAAAGTCTGGAAGTTTGCTTTATTCTCGGCATTTGCCATGACAATTCCTTATGTGATTGTGGCAAATGTTCTTGGACCTGAGTTCCCTTCTATGGTGGGCGGATTAGCAGGTTTGGCAATTGTTGTGTTTGCAGCTAAAAAAGGTTTTCTTATGCCGCCAAAGGACCAAATTTGGGATTTTGAGGAGAAGTCAAAATGGGATCCAGAGTGGACTGGAAAGCTGGAAATTAATGCAGTCGCCCATAAAAGCGGAAGCATGAGCATGATGAGGGCATGGGTTCCCTATGTTTTAGTCGGTCTGTTTTTAGTATTGAGCAGATTGAAATCGCTTCCAATAATGGGGTGGATGCAGTCATGGACTGTTAAGTTTGAAAATATCTTTGACTCTGGCATCACCTCAAGCTTCCAGCCATTATATTTGCCAGGAACCATCTTTATACTTGTTTCGGTTATCACATATTTCATACATGGCATGAATACAAGTTCATACAAAAAAGCCTGGGCAGATTCAGGAAAGACTACTGTAGCTGCTTCAACAGCTTTAATTTTTACAGTCCCGATGGTACAGGTCTTCATCAATACTGGCGGTGGAGAAGCTGGCTATAACCAAATGCCGATCGAGCTGGCGAACGGAGCTGCAGCCCTTGCAGGAGAATTCTGGCCGTTCTTTGCAACTTTCATCGGGGGGATAGGAGCCTTTATAGCAGGAAGTAATACAGTCAGTAATATGATGTTTGCTTTATTCCAATATGATGTTGGCTCGCAGATTGGTGTGGATGCAACCTGGATTGTAGCCCTTCAGGCAGTCGGCGGAGCAGCCGGAAACATGATATGTGTCCATAATGTGGTTGCTGCATCAGCTGTTGTTGGTCTTGTCGGAAAAGAAGGCGCTGTCATTCGAAAGACTTTATTCCCGTTTTTCTATTATGCATTGCTGGCAGGGTCAGTGGGTTACTCGATTGTATGGTATTCACAAAAAGGGATATTCAACCTTGGATCTTTCATTGCGGTTGCAATAGCAGTGGCAGCTGTTTATATTATTGCTACAAACAATAGACGCTCCAGCATGATTTTGCCTCCGCCTCCGGTGAATGTGAAGTCAGCTAAATAATCATTTATAACTGGTTTAGCCCTTTGGCTGAGCCAGTTTTTTCTTTTTATAAAAATTTTAATTTTCCTCTTCTCTTTTCCAATTACTTGTAATATAATCTAACTGTATTAACTGTACTACGAATGATAGTACACTTCATACAGATGGGAGGTTAAGCATGTTTGAATTGGACGTAAGGAGCCGAAAGCCTATATATGAACAGCTGGTTGAGCGGCTTAAAGAGCTGATCATCACAGAGGTATTAACAGCAGATGAACAGCTGCCTTCCGTTCGAACGCTGGCCCATCAGCTGACAATCAATCCCAATACGATTCAAAAGGCATACAGGGAGCTTGAATCCCAGGGCTATATTTATTCTATAAAGGGGAAGGGCAGTTTTGTCAGTCCAGCGACTCCCGATCTGAACAGCGAAAAAATAGAAAAAGTGAAAATTGAGCTTTCAAAGCTTTTATCAGAAGCTATATATCTTGGAATCACAAAACATGAATTATTTAAGATGATTCAGGAATTAGAAGCAGCTATAGGGGGAGGGATAGAAGATGATCAAAATCCGTAATGTACGTAAATCATTCGAGGAGATGGATGCTGTCGAAAATGTTTCCATCGAAGTCAATAAAGGGTCCATATACGGCTTGCTTGGTTCCAATGGAGCCGGTAAAACAACGCTCTTGAAGCTTTTGGCAGGCATCTATGCGGAGGATGAGGGGTCTGTTGCCATTGAAGGCCAGCCAGTCTTCGAAAATCCGGTAATTAAAGAAAAGATCTTTTTTATTCAGGATCATCCCTATTTTCTGCCTCAATATACAGTTAAGCAAATGGCACAATTCTATCAAAATATTTACAGCAGATGGGATGACGGCCGCTTTGAAAAACTGGCTGGTATATTTGAAATGGACATACATAAAAAGATTCATAGATTTTCAAAAGGCATTCAGAGGCAGGCTGCTTTTATCCTTGCTTTGTCTGCGAGGCCGGAAGTTTTAATTTTGGATGAGCCTATGGATGGGCTAGACCCCGTCATGAGAAAAAAAGTGAAGAGCCTGCTTATAGATGAGGTTGCCGAAAGAGAAATGACCATCCTTATTTCCTCTCATAACCTGCGAGAAGTGGAAGATTTATGTGATTTTATTGGCATCATGCATAAAGGGCGTATGATCCTGGAAAAAGACCTGGATGATCTTAAAATAGATACACATAAGATTCAAGTGGCTTTTAAAGGATCTGTACCAGCCATTTTCGATCCGCTGAAAATCCTTCATAAAGAAAAAAGAGGCAGCATTATGATCTGCATTGTAAAGGGAGATGCGAAGGAAATATCGTCATATATAGAACAATTTAAGCCAGTGATTTTCGATATGCTTCCCCTTACATTAGAGGAGATCTTCATTTATGAAATGGGGGACATTGGATATGCAGTCCAGAACATCCTTGGTTAAAAGGGAAATTTTAAAAACGATCCTCAGAAGTGTCGGCTGGGTTTCCATTGTATATTTTCTCGGTCTTTTCTTTGCGATTCCTCTCGATATTATGATGAGTTCTTCAGAAGATCAGCGAAAATACTTAGACATTGACAATCTGTTTCAATATAACTTTCAGCTGCAATATATTTTTACTATATCTGTACCGGTAGCCATGTCAGTGTTCCTATTCAGGTTCATGCAGATAAAACAATACAGCGATTTAATGCACAGCCTGCCAATCAGGCGGGAATCCATTTTTCATCAGTATGCTTTAACGGGAATCATGCTATTAAATTTACCAGTATTACTTATTGCATTCATAGTCCTGATTCTTTACCAGCCATTGGATTTGCAGGAGTTTTACTCAGTAGGAGAAATATTCAATTGGGCAGGAATCACTCTATTATTCAATACTGTAATTTACCTGGCAGGAGTTTCAGTCGGAATGATGACAGGATTATCTGCCGTCCAAGGTGCCTTAACGTATATTTTCCTTTTGCTGCCTGTTGGCTTGATTGTTTTGTTCTCTATTAATCTGCCTTTCTATGTGTTTGGCTATCCAGGCCAGTATTATATGTCAAGCAAATTTGAGAAGTTTTCTCCATTGATCGCTGCGACTCAGATGAATATGCGCATTCCGTCAGCCATCGAGGCTGCCGTTTATCTTGTTCTTATTTTGTCACTGTATTTTGTTGGTTTGCAGATCTATAAAAGGAGAAGGATGGAGGCTGTCTCCCATGCCCTGGTTTTTCCAATTACAAAACCCATTTTTAAATATAGTGTAACTTTTTGCACAATGCTTTTAGGGGGAGGGTATTTCGGTGAGATGCGCGGCGGCATGAGCTGGCTTATAGCTGGATATCTGTTTGGTGCATTGATTGGATATGCGGCTGCCGAAATGGTTCTGCAAAAATCATGGCGTGTGACCATTAATGTGAAAGGATTGCTGGCATACACAGCTTTAATGGCGGCCTTATTCGTTTTATTCCAATTTGACTTTACTCAATATGAAAAAAGCATACCACGGGCCAATGAAATTGAGCGGGTTCATTTTAGCGAGAGTTTTTACCTTTATAGTGATATCGATCATGAGGAGCCCTTATATTTGAAAGAATATGAGAATATTGATTTGGTCAGAAGATTTCATGAGACGATTGTAAAGGATGAAAACAGGCTTGAGGAGATTCCGGGCCGCGATTCAGTTTTTATCGTGTATGAACTGAAAAATGGTGAAAAGCTAGTCCGTGATTATAGGATTAATAAAAAGGAATACAAGCCATTTCTTAAGTTGATTTATGAATCTGATGAATATAAAAAGGCAACAAATGAAATTTATCAGGTTTCAGCAGATGCAACAACGAAATTAACGATTACTCCAACTGGGCCTGTTAATAAACGGGCGGTCATTACAGACGATAAAGATTTAAAAGAGGCTATTGAGATATTAACTGAAGAAGTTGATTCTGCTTCCTTTGAAGAGCTCCAGGGAAGTGACGAGCCATATGCGCATATTGAGATTTTTTATAATGACAGCAATAAAGCTTATATGCCTTGGTATCCTTCTTATTCAAGATTTGAGAAATGGCTGGAAGAAAAGTCATTATTGAATGAAGCAAGAGTGAACAGCAATGATATATCTTATGCTTTGGCTGCAAAAGCGAAGGATATCGATATCAATTTTGCAGCTGGGTACTCGTATGAAGAAGTTTTTGAAGAAATGAGAGATAGCAAATCTGCCGTCAAATTAACGGATAAGGAACAAATAGAAAGCAGCTTGAAGAATTCAGATGGATATATTGATGGAGACTATATTATTGCGTTCTATTTTGATGAACAAAGGACAATTGATATTAAAAGCTTCACTGAAGAATCAGTGCCGGTCTTTATAAAGGAAAGGCTTCAATAATAAGGGAGAAACCTACAGGAGAGGGGGATTATAGTGATTAAACCTTCAATGGATATGAGAGAGATCTGCAGGCTCTACAATAAACGGCTCTATCATATTGCTTATAATATTACTAGGGATCATTATCTTGCACAGGATGTTGTGCAGGAATCGCTGCTCAAAGCATATAAAAAAATGGACAGCATTGATGATCAGGAAAAGCTGGGGGCCTGGTTATCCTCGATTGCAACCAGAACTGCGATTGATTTTGTCCGAAAAGAAAGAAGGTTAAATGAGAGAATACAGGATTCCGCTGATTTTGAAAACTGCATGGAAAGTAAATATATTGATGCTGGGCAGGAAGCAGAAGTCAATTTGCTTGAGGAGCAGATATACGCTTATGTGGATTCCCTCTCCTATGAACAGAAAAGGGTTTTCCTGCTTAAAACAAAGCACGGGCTAAAAGAGAGAGAAATAGCGGACATTCTCCATCTCAACCCAAACACTGTCAAAACAAAATTGTATCGGGTCAGGCAGCACCTTAGAGAAATTCTTGGCGATCGGTATTTGGCATAGAAGAACAGCTTCTGAAAAGGAGCTGTTTTTTTTATGCAATTACAAGGAATTGATAAATAGTCAGCAGGGAATTCGGCCAGCCGGCAGGAAAATCTGCATTCCTAATGGAAATGTCTTCATAGATAAAACTGATTAATAAAAGGAGGATCACTATGGAAGTGAAAGATTGCAGGGCCATTATCACTGGCGGCGCCTCAGGGCTTGGCGAGGCGACTGTGAGAAAAATAGCCGGATGCGGCGGAAAAGTTCTTATTGCAGATTTGGCTGAAGATCGGGCAAGCCACCTTATCAAGGAACTGGGGGGAAATGTTCTTTTTTTGAAAACGGATGTAACAAAAGAAGAAGACATGCAGAGAGCAGTGGCATTCGCTTCTGAACAATTTGGCAGCTTTAATACTGCAGTTAACTGTGCCGGCATAGGAATTGCCGCCAAGCTGATTGGCCGAAAGGGAGTCCATGCACTGGACATGTTCCAAAAGGTCATTACGATTAATCTGGTCGGGACTTTTAATGTCATTCGTCTGGCTGCTGAACAAATGGCAAAGAATGATCCGAATGATCAAGGTGAAAGAGGCGTCATTATTAACACGGCTTCCGTAGCAGCCTTTGAAGGACAAATTGGCCAGGCTGCATATAGTGCATCAAAAGGCGGTGTGGTTGGCATGACCTTGCCAATTGCCAGAGAGCTGGCGGGTTATGGGATTCGTGTTATGACGATTGCCCCTGGATTGTTTAATACACCAATGTTTGAATCGCTTCCTGAGGAGGCAAGGGATTCATTAGGGAAAATGGTGCCTTTTCCTTCAAGGCTTGGATATCCTGAGGAGTATGCCAGGCTTGCTGAGAGTATTTTAGTGAATCCAATGCTGAATGGCGAAACTATCCGTCTGGATGGCGGTATCCGCATGCAGCCAAAGTAAATGAGAGAACCTGCCCTTTTTACAAAGGATAGGTTTTTTTAAAAAAAATATATTTTAAATGTTCTAAAAATATAGATAATTATTGTACAATATAATTGTAAGCCTTTTCAATGGTGAGGAATAGTACTTTGTGTTATGTCAAAAAAATATTAGATTCGGAGGATCATAATATGGCTGCTTCATACATACAGGAAGAGCATGAAATTTTTCGGCAATCTCTGCGTAAGTTTTTAGAGAAGGAAGCCTATCCGAATTATGAGAAATGGGAAGAGGACAGGATCATTCCCCGGAATTTTTGGAACAAGATGGGGGAGCAGGGTTTTTTATGCCCGGATATTGAAGAAAAATATGGAGGAAGCAATGTTGATTGGGGTTTCTCAGCAGTCATCAATGAAGAGCTTGAACGGGTTGGCTCAGGGATGGTGGGAATTGGGCTCCACAATGATATCGTTGTTCCGTACATTACTGCTTATGGAACAGATGAGCAAAAGGAAAGGTGGCTGCCAAAGTGTGCTGCAGGTGAAATCATTACTGCTATCGCAATGACTGAACCTGGCGCCGGATCTGATTTAGCCGGCATCCGAACGACAGCAAGGCTTGAAGGGGACCATTACATAGTGAATGGAGAAAAGACCTTTATAACCAATGGAATTCATTCCGATTTAGTTATCATAGCCTGTAAAACCAATCCCAATGCAGTTCCCCGGCATAAAGGGGTAAGCTTGCTTGCGATCGAGAGGGGAACAAAGGGGTTCACAAGAGGAAGAAAATTAAACAAGGTCGGTCTTCACTGTCAGGATACGGCAGAGTTAATTTTTGAAGATTGCAAGATTCCGAAAGAAAATCTGATTGGAGAAGAAGGGAAAGGTTTTCTATATTTGATGGAAAAGCTGCAGCAGGAAAGACTTGTCGTAGCAATCGCTGCCCAGGTGGCTGCAGAGGTAATGCTTAATTTAACAGTGGAATATGTTAGGAATCGCGAGGCGTTCGGAAAACCGGTCAGCCAGTTTCAAAACACTCAATTTAAGATTGCCGAAATGGCAACAGATATAGAAATGGGAAGGACGTTTCTTGATCAATTGATTACAGAGCATATGGCAGGAAAAGATGTAGTTACAAAGGTCTCCATGGCGAAATGGAAGCTTACAGAAAATGCCCGGAATATTGCTGCAGAATGCATGCAGCTTCATGGCGGCTATGGCTATATGGAAGAATACGAGATTGCAAGGAGATACAGGGATATACCAGTTGCCAGCATATATGCAGGTACAAATGAAATCATGAAAACCATTATTGCGAAGAACATGGGTTTATAAGGAGGAGAAAGCATGCGTGAGGCTGTCATCGTCGAAGGTGTCAGAACACCAGTAGGAAGAAAAAACGGCTTTTTAAAAGATATCAGGGCGGATGATCTGGCTGCTGAAGCACTAAAGGCACTTGTCGGACGTGCAGGTATAGATCCGCAAATCATTGATGATGTCATTCTTGGATGTGTCTCGCAAATAGGCGAACAAACAGGGGATATTGCAAGGGTCGCAGCATTGATCGCAGGTTTTCCGATTGAAGTGCCAGGGACCACTATTGACCGCCAATGCGGCTCCAGCCAGCAGGCTGTCCATTTTGCAGCTCAGGCGATATTAGCGGGAGATATGGATATTGTTATCGCAGGCGGTGTTGAAAGCATGTCCCGTGTCCCTATCGGCTCCAGTTATCAGGGTGTCGGATTCAGTGAAAAATTGACTGAAAGACATGAAATCATCCACCAGGGCTTATCGGCTGAACGCATTGCTGAAAAATATGGTTTTACAAGAGAAGTACTGGATCGCTATTCATTTGAGAGCCACCAAAAGGCTTTAAAAGCCCAGGCTGAAGGCCGTTTTAAGAGAGAGATTGCACCATTAAATGTGACATTGTCTGATGGGCAGCTCATGACGGTATCGGAGGACTCTGGCCCCAGAAAGGAAACGTCACTGGAAGCACTTGGCAGCTTAAGAACAGTCTTTAAAGAGAATGGAGTGATTCATGCAGGAAATTCAAGTCAAATCAGTGATGGAGCCGCAGCACTATTAATTATGTCCCGCGATAAGGCGGAAGAGCTTGGAATGAAGGCGAGGTTCAGGATTCTTTCCCGTACAGCAGTCGGCTCTGATCCTACTTTAATGCTGACAGGACCTATACCTGCAACTGAGAAAGTGTTAAAGAAAGCTGGAATGGCTATTGAGGACATTGATGTGTTTGAAGTGAACGAAGCGTTCGCCCCTGTTCCGCTTGCCTGGCTGAAAGAAACAGGAGCCGATCCCGCAAAGCTTAATCCAAACGGAGGAGCCATTGCACTCGGCCATCCTCTGGGAGGCAGCGGTGCACGGCTGATGGTCACTATGATGCATGAACTTGAAAGAACAGGGGGGCGCTATGGACTGCAGTCAATGTGTGAAGGCCTTGGTATGGCAAATGCGACTATTATTGAACGATTAGATTGAAAAATGGGGGAGGAATGAAAATGACTACTACTATTGGAAGAGTTTTTGATCTGACTGCCGGAAAGTTTCCGAATAAAGAAGCCCTGTATGATGTCAGAAAAAATCTGCGTCTTACCTATAAGGAATGGCGTCTTGAGATCAATAAATTGGCGAATGCCTTAATGAATGCGGGAGTCAGGAAGGGTGACAGGGTTTCTACCTGCCTTTTTAACACCGAGGAGCTTGCAACGGCATTCTTTGCATGTGCAAAAATCGGTGCCATTTTTAATCCGATCAACTTTAGACTGATGTCAGAAGAAGTTGCTTATATCCTTCAGGATGCAGAGCCAAAAGTAGTGTTATTTGAACAAATGCTGGAATCAGGCATTACCCCAATTGCTAAACGTTTTGCGCATACAGCCTTCTGGTACATTGATGACAATGCACCCGGATATGCCTCATCCTATCGGGAAAAAGTGGATGCAGCATCGCACGATGAAATCGAAATAGAAATTGACGAAAATGACTTGTACGCTATTATGTACACAAGCGGTACCACGGGAAGGCCAAAAGGAGTTGTCCATAGGCATCGGGATGTGGCTGAACAAAGTTTAATCGTAATAGGGGCCACTAAGCTTGAAAGCAGTGACAATGGTCTCGTGACTGCTCCAATGTTCCACTGTGCAGAGCTTCACTGTGCCTTTTTGCCGAGGGTGCATGTGGGGGCTAAAAATACCATCCTCCATCACTTTGATGCAAAAGAAGTATTACAGTTAATCTCAGATGAGAAGATTACAAAGTTTTTTGCAGCTCCTGCCATGTGGAATATGCTGCTGCAGGAAAACTTAAGCCATTATAATCTGGAAAGCCTGAAGCTGGGACTATATGGCGCAGCTCCAATGGCTCCTGCACTTGTTTATGCATGCCGGGAGAAATTAGGCATTTCCCTCGTACAGGCATATGGAATGACCGAGATGGGGCCTGCGATTACGTTTTTATCTGAAAATGATCAAATCCGGAAAGCAGGGTCTGCAGGACAGGCTTGTTTAAACCATGAGATAAGGATTGTAAGGCCGAATGAAAATGGTCCATCAGATCCTGAGGATGTGGTGCCGGCAGGGGAAACGGGTGAAATCATCGTAAAAGGTCCATGCATGATGAGCGGTTATTTTAATCGGGATGAGGCAAACAATCTTGCCATGCATGGGGGCTGGTACCACTCTGGTGACATAGGATATCTGGATGACGAAGGCTACTTGTACGTCAAAGACAGAGTCGATGATATGATCATTAGCGGCGGAGAAAACATTTACCCCCGGGAAGTGGAAGATATTTTATATACGCATAATGGCGTACTGGATGTGGCAGTGATCGGCCAGCCTGATGACCGCTGGGGTGAGACGGTCACAGCATTTGTAGTTAAAAAAGATCCGGCACTATCTGAAAATGAGCTGGATGAACTGTGCAGGAATAGTGATGAACTCGCCAATTATAAGCGGCCAAGAAAATACGTATTCTGTGAAGCTCTGCCAAGGAATGCGAGCGGCAAGATTCAAAAATTTATGCTCCGCAAGCAGCTGGAGGATCTGTTCGCTGACGGAAAAATTTAGCCGGAAGAAAGGGATGCATGATGTTAAAAGGCATAAGAGTTATTGATTTTTCCAATTATCTTCCTGGTCCGTTTGCTTCCCAGAGGCTTGCGGATCTTGGAGCTGAAGTAATTAAGGTTGAACCATTTACTGGTGACCCCGCAAGGCAGCTGGATATTAAAATAGAGGGTACAGGAGCAGTGTTTGCCGCCAACAACCGCGGTAAAAAAAGCATTACACTCAATCTGAAGAGTGAGGAAGGAAGAAGTGCGGCCCTTAAGCTGATTTCTGAAAGTCATGCCGTGCTGGAAAGCTTTCGGCCAGGTGTTATGAAAAAACTGGGACTTGATTATGAGTCTGTAAAAAGACACAAGCCCACTATTGTTTATTGCTCCCTGACAGGCTACGGGGAGAATAAAGACTATCAATATTTAGGCAGCCATGATTTAAACTACATGGCAGTAAGCGGCGCCCTTTCTCAGCTAAAGGACCGCAGCGGAAGCCCTGTACACCCGTCTAATACTATAGCGGATTTTATGGGAGGAATGGCCGCAAGTGAAAGGATACTGGCAGCCCTGCTTTCCAGCAGGATTTCCGGCAAAGGCGGGCATCACTGCATTTCCATTGCTGAAGTGATGGCTTCCATCATGGGAAACCATTTGCTGATCGAAAATGAAACGGGTTATCCAAATGGGCTTTCGGTACTAAGCGGGGAAATCGTCGCCTACTCCATTTATGAAACAAAGGATACGCGGTTTGCTGCTCTTGCTGCATTAGAGCCGAAGTTCTGGATAAACTTCTGCAAGAGTGCCGGCAGGGAGGATTGGATTGATTCCCATTTCTCCCGTGCCTCTGGCAATAATCCTGTATATTTGGAGATGACCGAATTATTTAAAAGCAGGACATTGAAAGAGTGGACTGAATTCGGGCAAAGAGTTGATTGCTGCCTGACTCCGGTATTGGAGACGGGTGAATTAAAAGATTTTCCACTTTTTAAGAGGATTTATGAACGAGACGGGAATTACCCTTTGGTTAAAATGCATGGAGGAATTGACTCAGCAGTGGCTGGCCCTCCAAAACTGGGAGAACATAATGAGGAAGTTTTAAGAAATATTGCAGGATTGCCAGAGGAGAAAATTAAGACTTTGGCAACAGAGAAAATATTTTAATGGTTGAGATATAATTGAAGAATTCGCTTGTAATGCCTTAATCCATGTGTTGATTAAGGCTCTTCTTTAGACTGGGAGACTTGGCTGTCTTCTTTTGAAAGTGGAGGTTTTGCAGAAGATTAAATGGTATAATGAAAGGGAATATATAATAAAATAAACTTCTTTCTATTTTTGGAGTGTGATGGTCACTAGTGCGTTTTATTAAAACAATCCCCAATATGGTCACTTTGGGTAATTTATTTTGCGGTTTTCTTTCAATCGGGATGGCTGCCAATGGCGAATTTAAAAATGCAGCAATATTGATATTAATCGGCATGATGCTTGATAGCATGGACGGCAGGCTGGCAAGAATGCTGAAAGCGGATAGTACGCTTGGAAAAGAACTTGATTCTCTGGCAGATATTGTTACATTTGGGGTTGCCCCTTCATTTTTGGTCTTTTATACATACTTTTTTCAATTTGGAATCCTTGGTTTAATCGTTTCAGGTCTTTTTCCTCTATTCGGGGCATATCGGCTTGCCCGATTTAATATCAGTCCACCAAAGTCCTCATTAAATTATTTTATAGGAGTTCCGATAACAGCAGCAGGAGGGATCATGGCCATACTGACCCTTTTTGGTGACCGTATTCCCAATATCATCACAACTGTTGTGTTCACTGCACTATGCTTTCTAATGGTAAGCAGAATTCGGATTCCCAGCTTTAAGGAAGTTCCTCTTCCAAAATACGGGACGATTGTTACCATTTTTCTTGGAAGTGTCCTGTACGTTATTTATAAGGGCTCCTATGGACCATTTCCCGATTTAATATATATTGCGATTCCGCTTTACATAGCGTATTTGACATACCGATTCATTAAAGGTAAAAACAAAAAAGAAATCGATTAATAAAAAAAAGGCCGGGATGGCCTTTTTTTATTTGTAAAATACTTTGTCTATATTATATTTTGCATGAAGGGTATTAATGATATAAGTCTCATAAATTTCGCGCTCCATGCTGTTTTCAACGTAAATGACCGCAATTTTATAGACATCATCTCGATGATTTTTGATTGGGGAAACATTATCTTCAAAATGCTTTTTCACGCGCTGCCTTAATTTTCGTGCCTTCCCTGCAAAGAGCAGATCTTCATTCGCATCGAAAAACAGAATCATGCCGCCCTTGTCTCTTGGTATCTTATGATAATCTGTGAAACCATAGACGCTGCTAAGGTCACTTTCTCCTGCCTGTCCCGTTTGCCTGCTTCTTGTAATGACGAGATCGGGCTGAGGGATTTCAATTTTTATCAATATCATCACTTCCTATTCTAAGATTAAAGAGTACCATAAATTTCATATGTAATCCACATTAAAAGTATCATTGGATTCTTGCCTGGCCACAGACACACAGTGAATTGCGGGTTGCCCGCCGCTCTTCGGAACATTTAGCACTGATATATTTTGAAATGCTTGCATCTGCTCCTTATATAAAGTGTAATTGTTTTTGTCTTTCTTTTGTCATATTCAGCAGCATTTCATTGTTGAGCGAGTGTGCCATTTTAAGGGTGAGATCCAAAATTTTTTTGATTCCTTCCTCCTGGCCGTAATCAATAGCTATCCGATCACATTGAACTTCAGTATCTGTACAGATTATATTCTTTCCAGCCGGATAGGTAATATGTCCAATTTCATGCCAGATTATGGCTTCTTTTATTTCTATGTCTGAACAGAACTTTTCATAGTCATAGACGACAATAAACCAGTCGTATTTCGCATCCAGGGATTGATAAAGCATAGTCAGGAGTCTGGAGTCAATATTCCAAAAGCTCAGCCAGTTTCCATCGTTTAGACCAAAGTTTTTTAAAACTGTATGTTTATCTTCTAAAATGGCAATTTTTCCGTCCAGGCCGCATCGGGATAAGGAAAGCTCTTCACACAAACAGATCAAGTCAGATTCTCCTTTTATTAAATTTTGTTTTACTAGCATTGTTATGTAAGTCGCATTTTTTTAATCACCATTCAAAAAGATATTAATGGATTAGATTACAAACCTGCCATATGGCATTCCAAATACAAAAAAGTGGCAGCAGATACATTTAAGGAAAAAGCGAGCTGGAAAGGGATTTAGGTGTGGATTTAACTAGTAATCCAAAAGCGGGGCTTCAGCAGTCTTCTTGCAGGGTGAAGCTGGAACGGGACTAAACTAAACTCGGCACATTTGTGTTCAGCTTTTTTTCTTTCTATTTGCATAAAGATTTGCAAAATATTTTTCACTTAGCTCATAGTGAAAAATACTTACACATAAGGAATTTGTTCTATCAATATTCCCAATCACATAAAAATGAAAAATAGCTGAGGACTGAAAAATATTTTAAATATTAAAAGGAGAAAATAAACATGTAAAGAATATTTAAACTATTCATAATGTTATAAAAATATTTTGCTAATCAAAACAAAGGGGGTTGGAAGATTGGGGATTTTAGAGATAAAAGATGCTACTTTAAGGTTTGGAGGCGTAGTAGCTCTCGACCATGTCTCGTATGAAGTGCAGGAAGGAGAGATTTTTTCGCTTATTGGGCCAAATGGCGCAGGGAAGACAAGTATGCTGAATTGCATAAGCGGACTATACAAGCCATCATCTGGTTCCATCCACTTCAAGGGGGGAGATATTACCCGCTACAAACCTCACAAAAGAGCCAGTATGGGTATTGCCCGGGCATTCCAGAACATCGAACTTTTTCCGCATTTATCTGTTTTGGACAATCTGATGCTTGGCAGGCATGTCAGAATGAAAACCGGGCTTCTTGCAGGAGGATTTTATTGGGGAAAGGCGCAAAGAGAGGAAATTGAACATCGGAAAAAAGTTGAGCAGGTAATCGATTTTCTTGAAATTGAGGATATCCGCAATACTCCCGTGGGAACCCTTTCGTATGGATTGCAGAAAAGGGTCGAAACCGGCAGGGCTCTGGCACTGGAACCAGAAATCCTTCTTCTGGATGAGCCGATGGCAGGAATGAATAGTGAGGAAAAAGAGGACATGGCCAGATACATTATCGACATTCATGAAGAAATGAATACAACCATTATCTTAATTGAACACGACATGGGGGTTGTAATGGATTTATCCGATCACATTGCAGTTCTTGATTTCGGTAAACTGATTGGCTACGGGACGCCAGAAGAGATTCAGAATAATCCTAGAGTCATAGAAGCTTATCTGGGAGAGGAGAATGCCGTATAAAAGATAATTCGGCTAAAAGTTAGTTTTATATTTAAAGGAGGGGGGAGCGATTCTATGACCATGACATTTCCGCAGCTGCTGATTGAAAGGGCTTACATAAATGGGCCGCAAGTTGCTTTACGAGAAAAGGAATTTGGAATTTGGAATGAAATCACGTATGAAGCGTTCTTGGAGAAAGTTAAGAATTTCAGCTTGGGATTGGCATCTTTAGGTCTAAAAAGAGAGGATAAGCTAGCCATTATCGGCGATAACAGACCTGAATGGGTAATCAGTGAGCTCGCTGTGCAAAGCTTGGGCGGCATTTCAGTCGGAATCTATCAGGAATCCTTACCTGCTGAAATTAGTTACATTATTGATAATTGTGACGCAACCATAATAGTAGCGGAAGATCAGGAGCAAGTGGATAAACTGCTGGAAATTAAAGACTCCATTCCTAAAGTCAGAACGATTATCTATTATGATTCACGGGGCATGAGAAGTTACCGGGAGGATTTCCTGTTTGAATTTGAAGAGGTTTTGCAAATGGGACAAAGTTATCACTCAGAGCAGCCTGATTTATTTGAGCAGGAAGTTGATAAAGGTTCTGCAGATGACGTGGCGATTTTATCATATACTTCAGGAACTACAGGCAATCCGAAAGGAACGATGCTTACTTACCGGAATCTTCTGGATATGGCTAAAAATCTGTCAGACATTGACCCGCTGACAGATAAGGATGAATATGTTTCATTCCTTCCGCTTGCCTGGATCGGGGAGCAGATGATGACCTTTGCTATGGGGTTATACAATGGGATGACGATTAATTTTCCTGAAGAGCCGGCAACCGTATTGGAAGACCTGAGGGAAATTGGACCACAGGTTATGTTTTCGCCGCCAAGGATTTATGAAGATATGGTATCGCGCTTTCAGGTCAGAATTCAGGACAGCGGCTGGCTGAAAAGAAAGATTTATTACTGGTGCAAGCCGATAGGCGAAAAGGTTGCTAAAGCCCATTTTGAAAACAAACCTGTCAGCACCGGTACGAAGGCTCTTTATAAAGTTGCTGATTATCTGATGTTCAGTGCGATCCGCGATCACTTTGGACTTTTGAAGATCAAGCGTGCTTATACAGGCGGCGCCCCTTTGGGACCCGATGTATTTGAATTCTTTCACAGTATAGGAGTCAATGTAAAAAGCATTTACGGGCAGACTGAAGTTGCCGGCATATCCATTGTGCACAGGGATGGCGACATTAAGCTTGATAGTGTTGGAATTCCTATTCCGGGAACAGAAGTGAAAATTTCTGATGAAGGGGAAATTCTGATCAAAAGCTCGAGTGTGTGCAAAGGGTACTACAAAAACGAGAAAAGCACAATCGAAACCATTCAGGAAGGCTGGCTGCATACAGGGGATGCAGGGAGGCTGGATGAGGAAGGGCATTTGTATATCATTGACCGAATTAAAGATGTCATCCGCCTTGATACAGGTGAGATGTTCTCCCCGCAATTTATCGAAAATAAGCTGAAATTCAGTTCGTTCATACAGGAAGCGGTAGCAATCGGGAAGGATCGCCCATATGTGGTTGCCATGATCAATATTGATATGAAGAATGTAGGGCGCTGGGCAGAGAAAAATCAAATCAGCTATACCACGTATACCGATTTATCATCCAAACCGGAAGTGCTTGAACTGATCGAAAAACAGGTGCAGGAAATCAATCATACCCTGCCGGAAAAAGCCCGTGTGAAAAAATTCGTTCTTCTTTATAAAGAATTGGATGCAGATGATGAAGAGCTTACAAGAACAAAGAAAGTCCGCAGGCAATTTGTTGCTAAAAAATATCAGTCCTTGATTGATGGACTTTATACAGAGGACAAAAAAATACGTGTCAATGGCACGATCAAGTATCGTGATGGCATAGAACAAACCATCCAAACAACGCTTCAAGTCATTTTTATGGATGAAGGAGAGGGGGCAGCTTAATGACTTTTTTCTTGCAGATGCTCGTAACAGGAATCGTGGTAGGAAGTGTTTATGCACTTGTGGCACTGGGCTTTGTGCTTATATATAAATCCAGTGACGCCATCAACTTTGCACAAGGTGAGTTCCTTTTAATTGGAACGTATGTATGTTTAACGCTTATTACAGCCTACAACATCCCGTTTATAGCAGCCCTTTTCATTGCGCTGATGTTCAGTGCCGTTTTGGGCTTTGTCATTGAACGAATTGTTCTGCGGCCATTTATTGGAGAGCCGGTCATATCGATGATAATGGCGACGATCGGTTTATCGAGTGTTCTTGCTGGGATTGTCCATATTATTTGGGGACATGAAACACGTGTGTTTCCAAAAATCTTCTCAGAACAGCCCGTTAATCTTGGCGAAATTGTCATTGCGCCCGTCTACTTATGGTCACTTTTAATCGTTGTGGCTATGCTTATCATTTTCACCCTCTTTTTCAAATATTCGAAGCTGGGAATTGCGATGAGGGCAACCGCAGATGATCAGCAGGCAGCGATGTCGATGGGGATCAGCGTTAAAATGATTTTCGCAGTTGCCTGGGCGATTGCAGCCATTGTTTCTGCGGTTGGAGGCATCCTTCTCGGGAACATAAATGGTGTTAATGCATCCCTTTCAGCGATCGGCTTAAAGGTACTTCCGGTTGCCATCCTAGGAGGACTTGACAGTATCCCCGGGGCCATCATCGGAGGACTGATCATCGGCATTCTTGAGAGCTTGACCGGCGGATATCTGGATCCATTGGTTGGTGGCGGTCTGAAAGAGGTTATGCCATTTGTCATCCTCGTATTTATCCTTATGTTCAAGCCATATGGTTTGTTCGGAAAAAAAGAAATCGAGAGGGTGTAACCGATGAGAAATCCTTTTGTAATGGATTGTGGAGAATTCCATGTAAATTATAAACAAGATATGGCTATCTGGAAAATCTCCAGAGTAAGGATGCGGGTATTCATTCTTCTGGCTATATTTGCAGTATTCCCGATGTTTGCATCCGATTATATCATTGGACTGGCTACGCTATGCGGAATTGCCGCGATTGGTGCGATTGGACTGAACATCCTGACGGGCTTTACCGGCCAGATTTCCATAGGGGTAGGCGCTTTTCTGGGGGTAGGCGGATATACGTCGGCCATTCTGACAGCAAAGCTGGGATTAAGCTTCTGGATTGCCATGCCGACAGCAGGCATTGTGACGGCGATTGTAGGAGGACTATTCGGATTGCCTTCCTTAAGGCTAAAAGGATTATATTTAGCCATTGCGACTCTTGCAGCACAGGTAATCATTTTGTTTGTTATTTCCCGCTGGGATGCGCTGACTGGAGGAACAGCCGGAATGGTCCTATCAAGGCCTGAACTTGGCAGTTTTGTCTTTTACAGTGAGCGGAGCTATTATTATCTGATGTTTGCGGTGCTTATTATTACGGCCCTCTTTACCCTGAACCTCTTCCGGTCTCGGGTCGGCAGGGCATTCATAGCAGTCCGTGACCGGGATGTGGCAGCAGAAGTGATGGGAATCGATTTGTTTAAGTATAAGGTATTGGCATTTATTGTTAGTTCCTTCTTCGTAGGCATCGCCGGAGCTCTCTTGGGCCACTATACCATGGTTGTAAGTCCAGAGCTTTACAGCATTACAGTGTCCATCGAATACTTAGCAATCATACTGGTCGGCGGATTAGGGAGTGTATTCGGGTCGATTTACGGAGCTGTTTTTATTACATTGCTGCCAGTTGTACTAAGATCAGGCGTAGAAATGATGAGCGGGGTTTTTCCAGACTTGTCTGCAGTCTTAATAGGAATGAAAGAGGTAGTTTTTGGCCTCGTGATTATCTTATTCCTGATTTATGAACCGCAGGGGCTCGCAAAAATATGGAAAAATATTAAAGACTACTTTAAACTGTGGCCGTTTTCTTATTAATTCCCGGGTAATAATTTCTGAAAATTTTGAAAGTAAAACTTTCAAATTTTTATAAAAAAGAGGTAAAAATGAGGGGGAACATTATGAAGAAGGTATGGAAAGGTTTATTGGCAGCAACATTAATGGCTGGAATGCTGGCTGGCTGTTCAGGAGGCAGCGAGGAAGCATCGGGTGACAAGAAAGGCACTGTCAAAATCGGCGGTATCTTTGACCTTACTGGCGGTACCGGTGATGTTGGAACACCATATGCAGAAGGTGAAAAAGCATTTTTTGAATCCATTGCAGGAGAGGAGATCAACGGCTATAAGCTCGAATTAATCGGTGATGACTATGCTTATAAAATTCCTGAAGCTCAAAAACTTTATCAGAAATTAAAATCAAAAGATAAAGTATCGGCTATTTTAGGATGGGGCACAGGTGACACAGAAGCCCTTCGCCAGCAGGTGGCAGCTGACAAACTTCCATTCATTTCTGCTTCATACTCAGAGAATCTAAAAAATATTGACGAAAGCCCATATAACTTTCTGGCCGCGGCTTCATACTCCGACCAGGCTAGATCCGTACTGAAGTGGATAAAAGACAATCACACTGGCGGCACACCTACTGTAGCATTAATTTACAACGACACGGCTTTTGGAAAATCCCCTATTGAAGATGCCAAAAATTATGCAAAGGAAAATGGCATCGAAATTGTTGATGAGCAAATTGTTGATCTGAAAACACTTGATGCAACCTCCCAATTACTGAACATGGAAAAGAAAAATCCCGATTATGCGATTATCAACCAAACTTGGGGTGCAACCGCAACGATTCTAAAAGATGCTAAAAAGCTTGGACTTGATACACAATTCATCGGTTTAAACTGGGCTGCCGGTGAAGGGTTGCTTCCAATTGCGGGCGATGCGGCTGAAGGATTTATCGGGGTTGTCACACATGCATTCCCTTACGAAGATCTTCCTGGAATGGAAGAAATCAAGAAGTTCGTAGAAAGCAAGGGTGAAAAGCTGGAAGACAAGAACCAGAAATTTATCCAGGGATGGGTGTCCGCCAAAATTATGGTTGAAGGCCTAAAACTTGCTGAAGACCCGACTTCAGGTGAAGGGATCCGTGCTGGCCTGGAGAAAATCTCAAACCTAGATCTTGGCGGTTTAGCCGCACCAGTTACTTTTTCACCTGACAATCATGCTGGTACCAACCAAATTCGATTGGCAGAAGTGAAAAACGGCCAGTTTGAAGTGTTCACTGATTATATCGGCTACTAAAATGATGGGGGCGAGGTTTGATACCCGCCTCCTGTTAAATTTTAAAGGCTTGGATCATTGCTAAATTGTGAACTTTGCAAATAAAATCGTAATTTGGCAAACAAAAATGAAATTTTGCAAACAAACGATCGGAATCAGCAAACAAATCTCAGATTTAGCAAATAAACCTGGAAAACCAGCAAACAACAAATGATTCAGAACTTGACCTTGGAACGAATAAATAGAGAAAGAGTTTATAAAAAGCTGGGAGGACAGATGCATGCTGACAATTAACAATGTCGAAGTGATGTACGATAAGGTCATTCTTGTATTAAAGGGGATGTCGATGGTGGTGCCCAAAGGGAAAATAGTTGCTCTGCTCGGCAGTAATGGCGCCGGGAAAACGACCACCCTTAAAGCTATTTCCGGACTGTTGAAAAGTGAGAATGGTGAAGTGACAGACGGGTTTATCGAGCTGTATGGGGAGCGCATTGATGTAAGCGATGCTGAAACCATCGTAAAGAAAGGCATTTTTCAGTGCATGGAAGGAAGGCGCGTGTTCAAGCACCTTTCTGTGGAAGATAACCTGATTGCAGGTGCACATACCAGGAAAGACCGGAAGAATATTAAAAGTGATATTCAAAAAGTTTATCATTACTTTCCGAAGCTTGAAATGCTGAAGCACCGGCAGGCTGGCTATCTGTCTGGAGGAGAGCAGCAAATGCTGGCCATTGGCAGGGGTATCATGGCAAAGCCAAAGGTGCTGCTTCTCGATGAACCTTCATTAGGACTGGCCCCTCTATTAGTAAAAGAGATCTTCGGAATCATTAAAAAAATCAATGAAGAAGAGGGGACCACGATTCTGGTAGTTGAGCAGAATGCCAATGTTGCCTTATCGATTGCCGATTATGGTTACATCATGGAAAACGGCCGGATTGTGATGGATGGAACGGTGGACCGGCTCCTTTCCAATCAGGATGTGCGTGAATTTTACCTTGGAATGGGAGATAAGGGACGGAAAAGTTATAAAGATATTAAATCTTATAAAAGAAGAAAGAGGTGGCTGTAGTGGAAAAGCTGAAAGAAGTGATCCAGCATGCATATGACAATGCCAAAGGTTTTAAAAGGCAGCTTGATGATGCACGCATTTCTCCAAGTGACATTCTATCCCTAAAAGATTTAAAAAAAATTCCCGTGCTAAAAAAAGATCTATTGCCGGATTTGCAATCTGCAGACCAGCCCTTCGGAAGTCTTGCAGCTGTAAAGCCAAATGAGATGGCACGAATCTTTATGTCACCAGGTCCAATTTATGATCCGCAAACCACTGAGAAGGATTTTTGGCGTTTTTCAGAAGCTCTCCGGGCAGCTGGTTTTAACAGTGATGATATTGTACAGAATACATTTTCCTATCATCTTTCACCGGCAGGCTTTATGTTTGACTCGGCACTTCGTGAATTAGGCGCAACTGTAATTCCGGCCGGAACCGGGAATCGGGAACTGCAGATTCAGATTATGAAGGATGTCCGGGTAACCGGCTATGTGGGAACTCCCAGCTTCTTTAACCTTTTGCTTGGTGCCCTTGAAGAAAAGGGATGGAAGATAGGAAAAGATGTAGTTGTGAACAAAGCTTTCTTTACTGCTGAAATGTTGACTGAACAAATGCGGAAAAGGTGTGAAGACAATGGGATTTCCGTATATGAAGGCTATGGGACTGCGGATTGCGGATGTATTGCATTTGAAGACAAGCAGGGTCCTGGGTTGAGAATAACTGATTCTGCCCTCGTACAAATCTGTGACCCGCAGACTGGATGGGAGGTTTCAGATGGAGAAGGAGAAGTGGTTGTCAGCCTATTTGATAAAAGCTACCCGCTCATCCGCTTTGGCACAGGCGACCTCTCCCGCTGGGTGAAAGGGTACGAGGGAAAAAGGATTGCAGGAGTGCTGGGGCGTGTTAGTGATGGTGTAAAGGTAAAAGGAATGTTTGTAAGAGAAAAACAGCTTGCACAATTCTTGAATGAAGCAGGGTATTCGGTTTTCCAGGCTGTTGTCACAAGTGAGAACGGGCAGGATCAGCTTACAATTTTCATAGAGTCCGAGGAAGAGTTAGAATCTGAGCTTTCATCAAAAATTCGGGATGTGATCAGGGTCAAGCCAATCCTTGAGTTAACAGCGGCAGGCACAATTAAAAAGGATGATAAGAAGCTGGTGGATAACCGGAATTACGAATTAAAAAAGGTGTAATCAAAGGAGGCTGATTGAATCGGCCTTCTTTTTTTGGAGAACTGAAATAAATTTCTAGTTTTGAACCGTGAATAAAGACGAAAGTGAATCACGAATAAGAGAATGGGAGTTAATCTTTCCATTAACGACGAAAATGTGGTTGAGAAGAGGAAAATGGTAGTTAATCAATTGGATTAACGACGAGAATATGGTTGGGGAAAGGAAAAAGGTAGTTAATCAGCCGGATTAACTCCGAAATTGCGGAGGGGAAGATGAAAAAAGTAGTTAATCAGCCGGATTAACGCCGAAAAAGTTATGAGGGAAAAAAAACGGTAGCTAATCAGCTGCCAACAAAAAAATAGAGTATCAAACCCAAAAATAATCACAAATGGTGCCGCTAATGGAAAATTAAACGCTATCATCACTATTCTCACACTCCACTACCAGAAACAATCCTTTATAATAGGAAGTCACATTTGTAACCTTCATGCCGGATTCCTGAATAGTCAGAAGTGTATCACGGTTTAGGTGGCAGCCATCACAAATTCGTTTCCATAGAGGGTTTAAGGCTTCCTGGGCAAATGCCAGGGCGGGCTGCTCCATCTTTACGTGTTCAAAGAATAGTATTTTTGCCTTTGGCTTACAGACTCGTTTGATCTCCGCGAGTGCTTTGTCAGGGTTTGGTATCGTGCAGAAAACAAGAGTGGCAACTGCTGAATCAAATGTTTTGTCCGCAAATTCAAGATCTTCAGCATACTGCCGGTGGATATGGATAGGTACCGCAGCTGCATTCTTGCGTGGAATAGATTTTTCAATCATTGCCTGATTTGGTTCAATGGCATCGACCCGATCCGCATTTTTGTATAATGGGAAGTTAATGCCTGTGCCGGCACCAACTTCGAGTACCCGGCCGTCTGCCATGTAAAGAATTTTACTTCTGATTTTCCTGAATTTTCTTTTTTCAAGTGGCTTCATGGCCAAATCATATAGGGATGGGAATAAGCTGCTCAAAAATTTCACTCTTTTCTTAATAGTTGTCTTTTTCTATTTTACTCTTTTCCCAAAATGAAACAAGCCGGTACCACTCTTAGGGGCACCAGCATCAATAAATCAAGGGAGGCTTTCGAACATCTCGTTCAGCTTCTCATATGTGTCCGGGTACTTTGCCTCATACTGAAGGTAGGTTGGGACAGGGTAGCGTACACCGCCTTTGTGGGTTTGCTTTAATCCCTCAGCAAATTCATCTGCCATGGAAAAAGGAATAGTGAAGGCCATTTCGTGATCATGTGTCTGCCCGAAAACCCGATCTCCATAGCATGGCAGGATCACTTGCGGCTTACCGGTTTTTATGGTCCTGATAACGATATCGGCACAGTCAGCTCTTGCAGTAAAAGTGGATGTAATTTCTCCGCCCGTGTGATAGAGGGCACCGGCAACCATTCTCATGACTTGGGCTGAATTCCCATAAACAGTGATTACTTCCGGTTCAAATGCTGCTCTCCCCAGAGGAGCCATTAAAATAGTTCCTGCTTCCTCTTTTGAAAATTTAGGAACTGCCGCTTCGGTTAAGGCACCAAGGTCACAGGTTTTTGTATACATGCCATCTGTTAAGCTTCCTTTTGAGTAATAGTCCAGTTCCTCTTCAAATCCAAAAGCGATTTTGGCAATTGGGCATGATAAGTCTTCTTTGCCCATGGCAATGGACCAGCCATATCTTCTTGACATTGTCACACCCTGACAGATGCTGAATGTTTTGCCAAAGTCTCTTGCCGGACGCTTTACCCTGTCAGGCAGTGTCTCCTCTTTTTTCAAAACTCTTATAGCCAGCGGAAAGGTGTCGGGTCGCACATATGTATGAATCGCAGTTTCCAGATCAGAAAGTTTTTTGGCATAAATCGTTTCCTGCATCATGATCCCTCCTTTAGATATAAGAATAATTCTGTAAATTATATGGATTAACCTGCATATTTAGGCTTTATTTTAGGAAACATCATAATATTCCAGTTGACATAAAACCAAAAGGTTGTATATGATTTAAATGAAACCAAAAGGTTGTATTTTATAATTAAAGGAGAGCATGAAAATGGAAACACTTCAGGATATTAAACAAACAGTCATACTTAATGCGCCAATTGAAAAAGTCTGGAAGACAGTCTCTACATCGGAAGGGATCGAAGCCTGGTTTATGCCAAATGATTTTAAGGCTGAGCTGGGCTATGAATTTCATATTCAGTCCCCATTTGGTCCGTCCCCGTGTAAGGTCACAGAACTGGATGAACCTAATCGGCTTTCTTTTAAATGGGATACAGACGGATGGTTTGTATCTTTCCTTTTGAAAGATTTGGGCGGCAAAACTGAATTTACTCTGATACATGGCGGCTGGAAACAGTCAGATGAACTGGTTGCGAAAGCTCAAGCTGAGAGTGCGGTTATCCGTGAAAGAATGTCTCAGGGATGGACTGGAATTCTTGCGAAGCTCGGCAAGGTTGTTGAGGAATAATGGGTGCATCTGCCAGGAAACATGATGTGTTTCAGGCAATCGCCGATCCAACGAGGAGAGAAGTATTGAGACTGCTGGCTGAAAAAGAACGCCCGATCTCAGAGATAAGTGCTCATTTTCCCATAAGCCGGACCGCCATATCAAAACATCTTCATATTCTTTCTGAAGCTGAGTTAGTAAAAGGGAAAAAGTCAGGCAGAGAAAGAATCTACCATCTCCAGCCTGAGCCGCTTACAGAATTGAAGCAATGGCTGTCCTATTATGAACAATTCTGGAATAATAAGCTGCAAAAACTTAAATATATAGTTGAAGAAGAAAATGAGTGATGCCCTGGAAAAAGAGCTTCTGCAGCTCTTTTTTCTTTTGTATAAAAGTAAGGTCTTTCTTCTTAAAGATATAATATAATGATATTTGTGTTTAATATTTTGTGAAGGAGACCTTAGGATGTATCAGACGTTTACTTTTCAGGAGAAGATCAGGCAAATTATGATCATGTTAATTCCTATTCTAATTACGCAGCTTGGCATGTTTGCAATGGTCTTTTTTAATACGATCATGTCGGGCAGATATAATGCCTCCGACCTTGCTGGCGTAGCGATAGGCTCCTCCATTTGGAATCCTGTTTTTACCGGGCTAAGCGGGATATTAATGGCTGTATCTCCGATTGCGGCTCAAGCGTTTGGAGAGAAAAAGAACAATGAAGTTACTTCTATTGTAAAAAATGGAATATTTTTGGGCTTTGTTATTGCCTTTGCAGTCATCCTATTGGGTTCATTTTTGCTTGACCCGCTGCTTGATAGCATGAATCTGCCTAATGCAGTGGAAGCAACGGCTAGGGGCTATCTTGTGGGACTCAGCTTTGGAATCATTCCTTTATTCATATTTAATGTTTTAAGATCTTTCATCTATGCACTCGGCAAAACGAGAGTTGTGATGGTGATTTTGTTTTGTTCGCTTCCAATCAATTTCTTCCTGAACTATGTCCTGATATTTGGCTATTGGGGATTTCCTGAATTAGGAGGAGCAGGAGGAGGTTATGCAACTTCTTTTACTTACTGGTTCATCCTTGTCATGACTGCTTTTATTATAAAAACAAAAGAGCCTTTTTCAAGCTATGCGATATTCAGGGGTCTTAATGATTTTTCATGGGATAATTGCAAAGAAATCTTAAAGATTGGAGTACCCATGGGATTGTCAATCTTTTTTGAAACGAGTATGTTTGCCGTGGTGACCATCTTAATCAGCAAGTTTAATGTGACAACTATTGCCGCTTATCAGTCTGCATTAAACATTGTTTCCTTCCTGTATATGATCCCAATCAGCATTTCCATGGCGCAGACAGTGTTAGTCGGATTTGAAGTAGGTGCAGGCAGGTATAAGGATGCAAAGTCCTACAGCTGGCTTGGCATCTATTTAGCTGTATTGATTGCCTTGTTTACTGGGCTGCTGGTCGTATTTTTCCGCTATGAAGTTGCAGGTTTTTATTCTACTGATAGTGCTGTTATTGCCTTAACTGCCCATTTTCTAATTTACGCTCTGTTTTTCCAGATTTCTGATGCCATCCAAGCTACTGCACAAGCTGCATTAAGAGGATATAAAGATGTGAATATTTCTTTTGTTATTACATTGATTGCCTATTGGCTGATCTGTCTGCCTGCTGGCTACGTTCTTGCACATCATACCAGCCTCGGGGCAACTGGTTATTGGCTTGGCCTTACATTCGGGCTTCTTGCTGCAGGTGTTTGTCTTTCAATGAGGCTCATCTTTATCCAGAAGAAGAAATTTATCAATGAAGAAATACGGGAAGCTGGCTAAAAACCGTCCTGCCGATTATTGCGGCATTGACGGTTTTTTTATTGTTGAGTTTTTTTGACTTCTTCCTGACATATTGCACCGATATAGTAAAGTCGAGGTTAAGAATGCTTGGCCTTGAAAATGATCAGGAGGCATAGTAATGAAAAAAACAATCATTGGTTTTAGCCTTGCAGGTTTATTACTGGCAGGGGGGTATGCAACAACATCTTTTGCAGCAGATACAGAAGCTTCTGCAGAAAAAAAGGAAATGAGAGGCAGTCATGGGCATGGCAAAGATGGCAGCATGAAGCAGCGGGTATCTAAAGAAGATCAAACTGATACAAGTACAGATTCAGGTTCTTTGTAATAGTTTTAAAAATCCTCGTGTACAAATTCGGGGATTTTTCTGTATAGTTAACTTATTGGAGGAAGGTAATATGAAAAAGATCCTTGTGGCAGAAGATGAATTGGCTATTTCCAAAGTTTTAAGCGCCTATTTGCATCGAGAAGGGTTTGAAGTTCTAACAGCATATGACGGCAGCAATGCCCTTGAGCAATTTTTCAATCACTCACCTCAGCTTGTGATCCTGGATATCATGATGCCTGGCATGGATGGCTGGAGTGTGCTCGAAAAAATTCGTGAAAAAAGCGCATGTCCTGTCATCATGCTTACAGCGCTGGGGGATATTGATTACAAGTTGAAGGGCTTGAATACAGGTGCAGATGATTATATTTCAAAGCCTTTTATCGGGGATGAGGTTATTGCACGTGTGAATGCCGTATTGCGGCGATCAGCAAATGTGTACATGGATGAACATATAAAGCAATATGGAAGCTTAACGATAAATTTTGATGCGTATACCATTTTCCTGAATGGCAAGGAAGTAAGTTTGACTCCGCGGGATTTATCTTTGCTGCTGTTTTTGGCAGAAAGGCCTAACAGAACTTTCACCAGGGATCAGCTGATTGAACATGTCTGGGGAATGGATTATGACGGAAGCGACCGTGCTGTCGATTTGGCCGTAAAGAGGATACGGCAGGCATTAACGGACTGGCCGGAAACAGAAGGTGAAATAAGGACGCTCAGAGGAATGGGGTACCAATTCCATGTTTATGAAAAATAACAAAAGAACAACACTTCTCCGCTATTGGACAACCCGCTATCTTTTTACGCTTGTCATCGGACTTATCATACTGGCAGCAGGATCTATGTGGTGGATCAGGCAGACAACGCTTGAAAACCGGCTGAATTTGCTGCAGTACGTTGCTGTTGAAACAGCAGATCGTGTCGTGCAGCAGGACGGCGGCATCGAATTTGATCCATTTTTTAACAGAATGCTGGAGGAAAGAGCGAAGCTGCTGGAATTTAAGTTTGATCCCCAGGTTTTTATAAGCGATTTAAATGGCCAAATATTATATAAAAGCTCTGGACGTATGCAGAGAAATAACCAGGCTGGTCCCAATCTCGGAACTCTGCCTGCAGATTTGCTTGAGAACCAAAAGGACGTCCAAAAACTGGATATACAGGACGGGCAGGCCGTGTATGCGGTCAAGTCGGATATAACATTCGATAATAACCAGGTTGGATGGGTCGTAGTGGTTCAAAGCGCAGATGATTTGACGAACGTAAATCAGGAATATTCCCTGTTATTTATCATGCTCACAGGATTGGGGCTTCTTGGATGGAGTGTCATTTATTTTCTTTCCAGGAAGATTTCGAGGCCCATTCAGGAAGTAGCTCAAGCTGCCTCGAAAGTCAGCGAAGGTGACTATAAAATCGATCTGAAAGCCAGTGCCAATGAGGAAGAGATTCATAATTTAATCATATCGTTTAAAGAAATGACAGAGAGGCTTATGCACCTTGAAAAACTTAGGGCAGAATTGCTGGCTGGGGTCACACATGATTTGAAAACACCTGTCACATCTATAAGCGGTCTAATTCAGGCAGTGCGTGATGATGTTGTAAGCGGTGAAGAAAAAGAGGAATTTCTTGATATTTCTTTAAAAGAAGTCAGCCGATTGCAGAAAATGATTGAGGATTTACTCGATTTCAATTCACTTTCGTCCGGTGCTTTTTCAATCAGGCCCGAATACTGTGATATGAATAAGCTCGTGAAAGATATTGTAAGGCAATGGGCACTAGCACAGAAAGGCAACTTTCACTATAGAGTTGAAGTGCCCGCTGAAACCATCTGCAGATCAACAGACCCGTACCGTCTGCAGCAGATTATGATTAATTTGTTGAATAATGCTTATCATGCCATTGATGAAGATGGCAGCATTACTGTTATATTGAGTGAGAGATTTATTGAAGTTCATGATAATGGATCAGGAATAGCCGAAGAGGAGCAGCCTTATATTTTTGAGCGTTTTTACAGGGGTGAACAGAAGAAGCTGAAAGTAAGAGGGCTCGGCTTGGGGCTTCCTTTCAGCAAACTGCTGGCTGATGCTCTGAACGCAAATTTATTTTTAAAAGAAAGTTCTGCAAAAGGCAGTACATTTACGATTAAGTGGGAAGAAGAAGGGTAGGTATAAGCGGGGAAGACTTGCTTGCCTATCCTTTTTTGGAGGTGAATAAAAAACTCTGCACGATAAGATGCGGAAAGCTGAATGGATTTTGGGCTCGCAGACGGCAAATTTCAGGAGCTATTTTACATGGATTTTTGCATATTAAATAAGGGTTTAACTGAAGCATATACATTTTTGACTTCGAAATAATCTTGAGGGTAGAATAATAATGTTCTTTAAATAGATGACTAGACAGCAGTGTATGTATAAAAAGAGGGGGCATTCGATGGAGACTAACTCTTCCAAGTATGAAATAAATGTAAATGGATCTTTATTCGATTGGGATTTGGATGATGCAACGTTTAGATTTGAGAATGACGAAGTGGTGGTATTTTGGGTTAACACAGCTTTCAAGACACTGCTGGACTCCATTGAAGAAATCTCAGGTGAAAAGTCGGCCGAGCTTGTGCTAGAAACAGCAGGGTACCGTACAGGGAAAATTGTCAGCAAATTTTATTTGGAATCAAATAAAGAAAAAGAAGAGATTATAAATCATCTCCCCAATATTTATTTAACTGCCGGCTGGGGGAAAACAGATATTGTTTCCTTCTGTCTTGAAGAAATGAAAGCGATTGTACGTGTTAAAAATGGCTGGGAATATAAGATTAATGTTGCTCAAAAGAAAGAAACAGAAGGCACTTTTTTGCCTGGACATTGGGCAGGTGTGTTAAGCGGACTGTTTGAAACAAATATATGGTATAAAGTGAGGCAAAGCCAGGTCCAGGGAGATCAGTATTCCGAATTCGAATTTTTTGAATCCGAAATTACACCTTCCCAGAATATTAGCGCAAGGATAAGAGAGCAGACTCAAAGCGCCCAGAAAGAGCTGGAAAAGGAAATTGCTGAGCAGACCAGAGTATTGTCAGAAATCATTAAAGAGATTTCTTCTCCTATTATACCTGTAATCGACTCCATTTTGGTCATCCCTTTAGTGGGTAGATATGAAGAGCTGCGGGCAGAGGAATTGCTAAACAGAACATTACTGAATCTTCCCCGATATAAAGCTGAGTATTTAATACTGGACTTAACTGCATTAAAGGGTGTCGATCAATATACTCTCGATTTCCTGAAGAAATTCGTCAGAGCCGCTTCACTACTGGGCAGCAACTGCATATTTGTCGGGATTTCACCTGATCTTAGCCTCCAAATAATAGAGAGCGGAAATAAAGAAACACAAATTCCATGTTTTTCTATTCTGCAGCAGGGAATCACCCACGCACTAAATCAATTGGGATTGGAGATTTCTCCTAAAAAATAAAGAGTAAAAAACCAGCATTTAGGGCCAATGCTGGTTTTTTACTGCTTATTAATGCAACTATCCTTTGACGATATTTCCATCTGCTGGTATCGGATGAGCTTTTAACATTCTAGCAAAATGTATTAAATTATAGGCCATTATTTTGGCATGCTGTCTTGTGAAGTCATTTTCATAGCCCTTCGCTTCTATGAAAGATGGCCCAGGTCCTGCTTCTCCCACCCAATAGGTGTCAACATTTGGCGGGATGGTGAATCCCATATGGGAAAGAGAATATAACACTGAACGGGACACATGCTTGGCGCCATCTTCATTGCCAGTCACGACAACCCCGCCAACCTTGTTGTAATAAATATACTGGCCTTTTTCATTGGTTAGACTGCTGCCTCCATATAATCTTTCAATTACTTTAGTGGTGATGCTGCTTTGCTCGCCAAGCCAGATGGGAGAACCAATGATAAGGATATCTGCTTCTTCAACCTTCTTAAAAATATCCGGCCATTCATCCTCCTGATCCACAGCTTCAGAAGTAATGCCATATCCAATCTGAAAGTCTGCAGCTGTAATGACCTCTGTTTCCACTTCTGTTTCATCAAAAAATTTAATAACCTCATCTATAAGTGCACCTGTATTGGAAGGTTCACTGCTCTTTTTAAGTGTACAGTTTAAAACCAAAGTCTTAATTGTCATAATTTATTCAACTCCCTTTCTATTGTCCACTACTCTTAATTCCCTTTACTTTCGTTCAAAAACAATAAAATAAAGGAAATGTGATGATTTTAACGAATTACATAAATTGGAATGAGTTTAAGGGCTGATGAGAAACTAGGAGATGACTGCTATGGATCATTTTAGGAAAGAAAGGAAGACTTCATCCTTCATTAAAAGAAAAGGTGATTGCAGGGTCAGGACATTTCGTTTTTGAGCCGAAAGAACAGATAGAAAGTATTTTCAAAGATTATTTTGCAAGCCTTGACATAAAAAGGAGGACGTAGTGAAGATACGAAAAATTGATCATTCAGAGCCCCCTCCTATAAATCTGCTTTTATTGGCAGATCCTTCAGTTGAATTTATTGAGGATTATGTAAATCGAGGGGAAACATATATTGCTGAACTAAACGGAGCAGCAGTCGGCGCTTTTATCCTTCTTGCCACAAGGCCAGGAACCTGTGAGATTGTTAATATTGCCGTTAGTGAAAAATTTCAGGGAGAGGGCATAGGCAGAAAACTTCTTCAGCATGCAATAGAGCTTGCTTTTCAAGGTGGAAATAAGACCCTTGAAATTGGTACGGGGAATTCCAGTATCGGGCAGCTGGCTCTTTACCAAAAATGCGGTTTTAGAATCACTGGGGTCGATAGAGATTTTTTTGTGCGGCATTACAAAGAAGATATCCTTGAAAATGGAATTCATTGCCGGGATATGATCAGACTGTCTATGGATTTACCATTAAAGTGTCCCAAATAATTAGGAACGGCAGGGAAAAGGGCAAACTTAAAGCTGATTTCATGAATGTTATGCTTTAATGTGTTACGTTAAAATTAGATCAGTCAGAAAAGGAGTGTTTGGGTTTGCGTGAAAAGGAAACTTTAAAGGAAGACATTCTGAATGCTTATCAATTCAGGCATGCGACAAAGGAATTTGATCGAAATAAAGAAATCCCCGAAGAAGATTTTCGATTTATATTGGAGACAGGCCGTCTGTCACCAAGTTCATTTGGTTTTGAACCATGGCGTTTTGTGGTTGTTCAGAACCAGGAGCTCCGTGAGAAAATTAAGAATGCCTCCTGGGGAGCATTCGGTAAATTGCCTGAAGCAAGCCATTTTGTTTTAATTCTGGCAAGAACGAAAAAAGATACTAAATATGATTCCCAGTATCTGCAGGATCATTTCAGAAATACCCTGGGGATGCCGGAAGAAATGATGGAAAAATATTTGCAGCGGATTGAGGAATTCCAGAAGTCCGATTTTGATCTTCTGGAAGGAGACCGCCCTCTCTTTGATTGGGCCTGCAAGCAAAGCTACATCGCACTTGGGAATATGATGACCGCTGCTGCACAAATTGGCATAGATTCCTGCCCAATTGAAGGTTTTGACATTGCAAAAATGAATAAGCTGCTGGATGAGGAAGGTTTACTTGAAGAAGGAAGCTTCGGGCTGTCGGTAATGTGTGCTTTTGGGTACAGAGTGAAAGACCCAAGGCCGAAAACACGCAGACCATTCGATGATATTGTAAAGTGGATTGATTAGGAAAAGAGCTTTGACTCTTTTCCTTTTTAGTTTTTTAAAGGAAAATTCAGCTCAAAGAGAGAACAATACTTTTGAAAGATGGTGGCTGGTTATTTTTCTTATATTCTGGCTTACTTTTTAATAAATGAGGTGTAATCTATGAATCTAGTGATGAAAAGTGACTTAGCTGAGAGGCTGGACCAGGCAGAGACAGATGTGCTGCACTCCAAATTGACGGCTATTAAAAATCGGGATGGAAACCCAATGGGCGTGGAAATCGAAAGAATTGGCCAGACAACTGCTTTTTATGCCAGGAATATTCCGGGTCCATCCTTCAATCTTGTAAAAGGATTTAACGAAGCTGATGCCGAAGTACTGGATCAAATAGTCGATTTTTACCTGGGAAAAGGAATCCCAATTCGATTGGAGATCACACCATCAAACGGATCATCAGATTTACTGAAGATGCTTCATCAAAAAGGATTTTATCAATGTGATTTCCATACCACTTTGTTTGCGGAGCCTTCAGATCTTATGGACTTTCCCATTCATGCTGGTATTGATATACGCAGGATGCAAAGAAAGGATTTTGGTCTTTTCGGTGAGGTGTATACAAAAGGATTTGGCATGCCTGGATTCCTTAGCCAGGGTATAGCTGAAAATAATAAGGTGCTTTATGACAATAAAAACTGGGTTTTTTACCTCGCATTTGTAAACAATGAACCAGCTGGAATAGGTGCCATTTTTATGGAAGAAGGGGTAGCAAATCTTGCGGCTGCTGCTGTTTTGCCTTCATTCAGAAACAGGGGAGTACACAGCGCACTTATTCAAGCCCGCATTTATCAGGCGATTACAAATAATTGCGAGCTGGTGACAGGTCAGGCAAGGTTTGGTTCAGCAAGTCAGAATAATATGGAAAAAGCAGGTTTGAAAATTGGATATACAAAAGCAATCTGGATAAGGGAATAAAACCATACATGATTTGACTTTAATCACCAAAGTATTTTCTAGTTTAACAAAGCAAGGTGAAGAGGTAAACAATAAATATCCCAGTGGAAGAGTCCTCACTAGGATATCGTTATCAAAAGTGGAAAAAATACGGTTACAGAATGGAAAGACTAGGAGACAATCATGATTAGAATACAAGCTGTTAATAAAAAAAATGAACTGCAGAAAGATCTTACATTTGAGACGCTGAAAGCAGAGTGGGAAAGTTATAAGTGGTTTTGGGTTGATTTTGATCAGCCAACCGAAGAGGAAACAGCTGAACTCGACAAGACTTTTCATTTTCATCCCCTGGCAATAGAGGATTGTGTTGTCAAACTCCAGCGCCCCAAAATGGATTATTATGAAGACTACAGCTTTTTTGTCACCCATAGCTTGAATCCTATTAACGAAGAAAAGCAGGAAATCAACTTTTTTATTGGTTCAAATTACATAGTATCGTACCACCATGAACTCTCCAAAGAAATGAATGATGTTTGGGAAAGGCTGAGCCTAAGTAAGAAAATTAATAAATGGGACCCCTATCTGGTCATGTACCATATCATTGATAAAATAGTGGATAATTATTTTCCCATCGTTTATCAGCTGGAAGATCGTTTGAGTCTCATTGAAGATAATCCAAATGATGAAACTATGGAAGAATTATTGGAGAAATTATTTGATATCCGCCATCATTTATTGCAGATAAGATATACTGTCATTCCGATGCGGGATTTAATATACCGTGTAATTAATTCCCATAGACTTAAAGGGGTAAAGGAAAGATACGAATACTTTGCTGATATTCATGACCACTTATTGAAATTGACTGAAATGATTGATGGAAACAGGGAATTGACGACCGATATCCGTGACAGTTATTTATCGATCAACTCCCATCAGACAAACCGGGTGATGAGAGTCCTTACCGTGATAACCACCATTTTTATGCCATTAACCTTCATAGCGGGCGTTTACGGAATGAATTTTGAAAACATGCCGGAATTAACATGGAAATATGGATACTTTGAAACGCTGTTTTTAATGTTTATTATTGCCTTAGGCATGTTTTGGTGGTTTAAGAAGAAGGGCTGGTTTCGGTAAAAGAATAATGAAAGCTTTGCCTGAAATTATTGGCAGAGCTTTTTTATTGGAATTTTGTTTTGAGGAAGGGAGGAGAACTTTTACTTATATTGAATGTTAATGTATTAGATTCGCTAAGAAGGGAATTTGTTTGATAAATTAAAGAAACGGGTGAACGGGAATGGATATTTTCGAGGTTAAATCGATTGAAGCATATAAGGAAGACCTGTCTAAACTATTGATTAAGGTGGTAAATGAGGGAGCGTCAATAGGGTTTCTGCCCCCGCTTGAACATGTAGATGCAGAGGAGTATTGGGGAAATTTATTAAAAAACGATGATGTGGTTTTATTTTTAGCTGTAATGGATGGGAAAGCTGCTGGAACAATCCAGCTCCATTTATCTCAGAAAGAAAATGGAAGCCATCGTGCGGAAATTGCAAAATTAATGACAGACCCCTCCATCCGCAGAAAGGGTCTGGGACGCTTGCTATTAAAAGCGGCAGAAGATAAAGCGAAGCAGGATGGCCGAAGCCTTCTAGTGCTTGACACTAGAGAAGGTGATGTTTCCAATATCCTTTATCAATCAGCAGGATATGTTAAAGCAGGCATCATACCAGGCTTCGCTCAGTCTGCCCAAGGCCAACTGGAGGCTACAGTGATTTACTATAAAAATCTAAACATCACTTTTGACACAAAAAATCCAAGTTAATAGAATGCTGCTCTTAATTTTTCATTTATAATGATAAGGTATATTATATTTAACAGATGTATTTCTATTTACAAAGGAGTTTATATGATTAATTTCTATCCGCTGGGAGTTTTAAATGAGAGTAAAAACCGGGAGTCGGCACAGCTTTTCTGCGGATTTATGCAATCCGAACAAGGTATGTCTAAAATGGAGCAATACGGTTTTTCTAACCAGCTGAAATGATTCAATCCGAATACTTTTGGTCACCGGTTAAACTCTCATTAGAAATTGCCTCTATATCGCTTCTCGCTGTTTTAGTGATAGGGGTTTTTGCTGCAAAACTGATGGCAAATCGGACATTTAAAGGCCAGGCAATTATTGATACTTTACTGCTTTTACCATTGGTCCTTCCGCCTTCCGTTGTAGGATTTCTGCTGATTGTGGTTTTCGGAAAGCAATCTTTTGTCGGCCGAGGGTTTGAATGGCTGTTTAACGGGCCAGTCATTTTCTCGTGGTGGGCTGCTGTTATTGCAGCGGCCGTTGTAGCCTTTCCTCTGATGTATCAATCTGCCAGGGCAGGTTTTGAATCCATTGACAATGAGATTGAAGACGCCTCAAGAGTCGATGGTGCATCTGATTTAAAGGTTTTTCTGTATGTAACGATGCCGCTGGCTTCTAAAGCCATCATGACAGGAGCAATATTAAGCTTTGCAAGGGCAATAGGAGAATTTGGGGCCACATTAATGTTTGCAGGCAATATTCCCGGAAAGACACAAACACTTCCCACCGCGATCTACGTTGCTATGGATTCAGGGGATATGGAACTTGCGTGGATGTGGGTTATAATTATATTGCTGATATCAACTTCCATGCTTGTGTTTATGAATTTTATAAAGAAACGATTTTAGAAAGGCAGATTGCAGTCAAGTGCAATCTGCCTCTTAATCTTTTATCAGCTGGTACAGTCTAAACATATCATCTCTGCTGAAGATTTTCGGAACAGGATACAGGGGATTGGCTTCCATTAAGGCACGTTCAGCCATGAGTGGAATGTCACTGTCTTGAATTCCACTCACTTTTGGCGGAATCCCCATTTTACTGTTAAGGGATTTTATGCTGAGGATAAAGTTCTTTGCATTTTCTTCAGCCGAATCTGCTGCATCGCCGATACCAGCGGCCACTGCCAGCTCAGCCAAAGGATTCCACACTGCCTCTCCATAATGCTCCAGGACATATGGAAGGATGACGGCATTTGCCAAACCGTGAGGGACTGAATAAAAACCTCCGAGCGTATGGGCAATAGCATGAACATTGCCAACATAGGCCCTGGTGAAAGCCAGTCCTGCGAGATAGGCAGCTTTTTGCATATTGGCTCTTGCCGTCAGGTTTTCACCATTCTGGTATGTTTCATAAAGATTATCATAAATTAGCCGGACTGCATCCATGCTGAATTTTCTAGTCTCTGCTGTATTGCTTCTGCCAATGTAGGCTTCGATGGCATGGGTTAATGCATCCATACCGGTTGCAGCTGTTATATGAGGAGGCATTTTTAATGTAATCAACGGGTCAAGAACTGCATAATGCGGGATTAGGTTCAAATCAATGATCGCATATTTTTCATGTGATTTGGTGTCGGTAATGACCGCTGCAACAGTGGCTTCACTTCCAGTACCTGCTGTGGTCGGGACTGCATAAATGGGAGGGAGCTCTTTTCTAACCTTAAATTGGCCTTTCAATTGTGAAATGCTTTTCTCTGGCCTCGCAACTCTTGCACCAACTCCTTTGGCGCAATCCATCGGAGAACCTCCGCCAAAAGCAATAATCCCCTGGCAATTATTCTTTTTATAAACTTCCAGTCCTTCTTCAATATTAGTAATTGTCGGATTTGGAATGGTTTTATCATATATAAAAAATTCAATGTTCTTTTTCTGTAAATTTGACAGCAACTCATTCATTAGGCCAAGAGCACTGATGCCGCTGTCAGTTACAATCAGAATTCTGCTGATGTTTTTATCTTTAATAACGTCAGGAAGTTTGTCCAGGCTATTTGCACCTTCTAATAATTCCGGTTCCCGCCATGGCAGAAAAGGCGATGCCAGCTTGAAGATTTTTTGATACATTCGGCAGTATGCATTATACATCCCCTCACCTCTAATTTATTGAAAAATTCTAATATTGCAATTCATATATACCTTTATGTTAAAGAAGAAGTCAATATGCCTAATGAAATAAAATGTTCAGTGCGTTTTCGCTGCAGAATGAAGAAAGAGTTCTTCAATCCGGAAGATTGACACAATCAAAGAAGTAATTTATAATTATCTCGAAATCAAGATAAATTAATTCGAGGTATTGGCAGGTGATAATATGAAAAGGTCGTGCCCTAACCCGGCATTCCTGATTCTCATGCAGACATCCAAGTCCATCCATGAATGCATTAAGGACAGTATCACCAATTATAGTCTTAGCATGACCGAATTTGCAGTGCTGGAAGCTCTATACCACAAAGATATGCAAACGATACACGAAATTGGTAAGAGGATATTAATTACGAGCGGCTCGATGACTTATGTGATTGATAAGCTTGTGGAAAAGGGATATGCCAAACGGATCGCATGTCCGAATGACCGCCGGGCGATTCATATTGGTTTAACTGACAAAGGCAATAAGTTATTGGAAGAGATTATGCCAAAACACCAGCAATGGGTGAACTCTTTTTTTGAAGAATTGAATTCAGCTGAGCTGGATCATTTAATAAATTTACTTCAAAAAGTGAAAAGACGAACAGAGATTTAAATCCTGGTTTAATATCTTGAAATAAAAATATTTGAATTGTAATGAGTTTTATTGGCTGAATTTAGGTTACATTAAATAGGAAGAGGTGTAAAAAGTGGGCAGAAAAACTAGTGGGATCCATCATATCACTGCCATCGTCGGCCATCCGCAGGAGAATGTCGATTTCTATGCAGGAGTACTAGGTTTGAGAATGGTCAAGCAGACCGTGAATTTTGACGACCCCGGCACTTATCATCTGTACTTTGGCAATGGAGAAGGAAAGCCGGGGACAATTATTACTTTCTTTCCATGGGCAAATGCCTTCCATGGAGTAATAGGGGATGGCCAGGTTGGGGTCACTTCCTATGCCATTCCCAAGGGTGCCCTTGGATTTTGGCAAGACAGATTTAAGGAACTCAAAATTTCTTACACAATAGAAAAAAGATTCGGAGAAGAATCAATAAAGCTTCTTGATCCGCATGGCCTCGTATTAGAAATGGTAGAAAGAGATGAGGGAGAGCCTAATACATGGTCTTTTGGAGGCATCACTCCTGATGTTGCAATAAAGGGTTTTGCTGGGGCGACTCTTTATTCATCCCAGCCTGAACAAACGGCACATCTGCTTGAAAAGGTAATGGGCCTTGAACGCATTGGAGAAGAAGGAGAAATGATCCGGTTCCAATCCTCAGCCCAAATCGGCAATGTCATAGACCTGAAAAAGATTTCCGGCAAGCGCGGCCAGATGGGTGTCGGCACTGTCCATCATATCGCCTGGCGGGCAGAAGATGACGAGGATCAATTGGAGTGGCAGGAATATGTGAGGTCAAATGGCTATGGCGTCACGCCAGTCAGAGACCGGAATTATTTTAATGCCATTTATTTTCGGGAGCAAGGGGAAATTCTTTTTGAGATTGCAACCGACCCTCCTGGATTTGCGCATGATGAATCACCTGGGAAAATGGGAGAGAAGCTGATGCTTCCTGAACAATATGAGGATATGAGAAATCGCATCGAGCGGAAATTAATCCCTTTTGAAGTTAGGGAACTGGATTAAAACGAAGAGGGGAAGATACTATGAAACATATTTTTCAAAAAGGAAAAGATCCTTCTAGACCTGTATTATTGCTGCTTCACGGAACGGGAGGTACAGAGACTGACCTGCTTCCGCTTGCAGGGCATATTGATCCGGAGGCCTCTGTTCTAAGTGTGCGCGGAAATGTGCTGGAAAATGGCATGCCGAGATTTTTCCGCAGGCTCGCAGAAGGTGTCTTTGATGAAGAAGATCTTGTTTTTCGCACAAAAGAATTAAACGGCTTTTTAGATGAAGCTGCACAAAAGTACGAATTTGAGCGTGAAAACATTGTGGCAATTGGCTATTCAAATGGAGCTAATATTGCAGGAAGCCTATTATTCCATCATGAAAACTCCTTAAGAGCAGCGATTCTGCACCATCCAATGGTTCCAAGGCGTGGTGCTGAATTGCCAGATCTAGGCGGAACATCAGTATTTATCGCTGCAGGAACCAATGACCCGATATGTCCTGCCGAAGAATCCACTGATTTACAGTCTTTATTGGAAAGTGCAGGAGCGAAGGTCGAACTTCACTGGGAAAGTTTTGGTCACCAATTAACCATGGGTGAGGTTCAGGCTGCAGCCCGCTGGTATAAACAAATATAAAAATAGTTAATCTAATGAATTAAAAGGGAAGAGAATGAAAGAATAGGCGGTGCAGACATGGGTATCCTATCAAGGTTATTTGGAAATTCAACTAAAAAGGAGACGATTAATATGGAAAATGTAAAATTGGCAGTCATTTTTTACAGCATGGGCGGAACAAACTATCAATTATCTAAATGGGCGGAGGAAGGCGGCAAAGAAGCTGGTGCGGAAGTTAAAGTTTTTAAGGTTCCAGAACTGGCGCCGCAATCAGCAATTGAAGGCAATCCTGCATGGAAAGCAACTGTCGAGGCGACAAAGGATGTGCCTGAAATTAAGCCGGACGATCTTGAATGGGCAGATGCCATTATATTCAGCGTACCAACCCGTTTCGGCAATATGCCTTCCCAAATGAAGCAGTTCCTTGATACAACTGGCGGTCTTTGGGCGAAAGGAAAGCTTGCGAATAAGGCAGTAAGCGCAATGACATCAGCCCAAAATCCGCATGGCGGCCAGGAAGCAACTATTCTTTCGCTTTATACTACCATGTATCATTGGGGTGCGATTGTGGCTGCTCCTGGCTATACAGATCCGGTTCTCTTCGGAGCAGGCGGCAATCCATATGGAACAAGTGTAACGGTTGACCAGGATGGAAAAATGATCGAAGATGTGAAGGAAGCTGTTAAGCATCAGGCGAAAAGAACTGTCACAGTTGCCGGATGGGTTAAAAAAGGTAATCAATAATCATAGAGGGAGCAATTGTTCTGCAATTGCTCCCTTTACATGTAAAGGGGAGAAATGGCATATGGAAAATGAGGAGATAACTAAGCGGGAAATTGCTTCTATCAGGAAGGTAAATCTGCAGGAGCATAGCCCGATTCATGCAGCAGGCCCTGTGATAGAACCAGGGAATTGGGAAAAGTTTGACCCATTCCTTCTGATGATGGAGGATAAATTTCAAAAAGGCGCGTTTGACGTCCATCCCCATCGCGGTATAGAAACCGTTACTTATGTCATTGAAGGGACTATTGAGCATTTCGATAGTCATTCCGGTGAGGGAGGCGTGTTAGGGCCTGGAGATGTTCAATGGATGACAGCAGGCAGCGGGGTCGTTCATAACGAAGTGCCATCAGAAGGAATAACGGCCCATTCGCTGCAGCTGTGGATCAATCTTCCCAGCGGGAAGAAAATGACAGCGCCAAGATATCAAAATCTTAAAGGCAGTGAAGTTCCTGTCAGAGAGGAAGAGGGCGTTATTTTTAAAGTCTTCTCCGGTTCTTCAAAGGGGGTTGTATCACCTGCCTTAAATCATGTGCCTGTAACGATGGTTGAAGCAAGGATGAAAAAAGGCGCGTCAGCCTCGCAAGACTTGCCTGGAAGCTACAAAGGCTTCATCTATATTTTAGAAGGCAGCGGGACTTTTGGAGAAAATGAAGCACATGCAGCAAAAGGCCAGGTCCTTGAATTGGGAAATGGCGGGGACGCAGAAAGCGAAATTTTCGTTAAAGCCGAAGAGCCTTTGCGCTTTTTACTATATGCAGGCGAGCCAGTCAAAGAAAAAGTTGTTGCACGTGGACCGTTTGTTATGAACACTGAAGAAGAAATGCGAACCGCTTATAAGGAATATATGGAAGGAACCTTTTTAAAATAAGAATATGGGTGAGGAGCAATCATATGGTTGCTCTTTATTGTTTTTGAGGTATGCTTTCAGAAGGAAATTACCTGTTTTTAGAGAAGTACTAATCAAATCCAAATAAGGAGCTGGGCTATTATGTACGAAGTAAAAACAAAAGAGAACGATAACAGTGTAATTGAATTTATAGAAAAAGTTGAGAGCCCTAAAAAGAGGGAGGATGCATATAGGCTGCTGGATATCTTTACAGAAACGACCGGTTATCAGGCAAAAATGTGGGGACCAAGCATCATTGGCTTTGGTTCGTATCATTATAAATATGCAACTGGTCATGAAGGGGATGCACCACTTGTTGGCTTTTCGCCAAGAAAGGCAAAAATTAGCCTTTATTTTGCACCTGGGGATAAAAAAAGAGATGAATTGCTTGAAAGGTTTGGGAAGCATACAACTGGAAAAGCTTGTGTTTACATAAATAAGATTGCAGATATCGATGCAGAAGTGCTAAAGGAATTAATTGTTCAATCAATAGATTTTTTAAGGGAGACTTACCCGGAATAATAGGAAGTCCAGCATATAAATATTCTCGAACCCATGCGGCAGAATTGCAAGATTCATCCGGCTGGTTGCTCAAGGGGCATTCAGTTTGTACAAAACAGATTCCGTCCGCCAGGTAAATGGCTGGCCCGATGCCATTGGAGAAGATATTGTATTGACATGGAGACTTCTTCAGAAAGAATGGAAAGTGTATTTTGAGCCGCTGGCTGCAGCATTTACGGATGTTCCTTCCAATCTATCACACTTTGCAAAGCAAAGGTCCAGGTGGGCAAGGGGAATGATTGAGGGCTTGAATGAAATTAAACCATGGAATCAGCCCCAAATTTACACAAAATACTTAACGGGCGTAAACCTGGTTATGCTATATCTGGACATGGTGTATACTTTTTTCTGGATCCCCGGATTGATGCTGGCATTCTTCGGTTATTTCTGGATAGTTGGCCCGATGACCTTGTTTGTCTTGCCGCTTACCATTTTAAGTTACGGTATTTTATATATGTATCAAAAGCATTATGTTTTTAAAAATCTGAATCTGAAAGTAAGAAAAAATATATTAGGGTTTTTTACATTTATCCTTTTCTATCAGATGATTATGTCGCCCATATCTGTATGGGGGTACTTTCAGGAACTTTTCAAGTTAAAGCGTGTTTGGGATTGATCCTTCGCTGCGGTAAATGGCGGAGGTTTTTTTGGCTTTTTTAATGCACATTTTCCTGAATCGTTCTTATAATATTGAAGAAAAATGAATTGCAGAGTTCTTTTTATTGCTTTTGGTTTGCATTGGAGATAAAATGTTTACCAAAGTAAACTTTTTAAGATAGGCGCATATACTTTTAGTAATCCTAGATATATATTTTTTTAAGGCAAAAGTTGCCCTGGAGAAACTTTTTGGCAACCGTGAAAAAGGAGAGAGTGAAATGTCGCAGGAAGTATTATTTGCATTAGGTCTCACATTGTTTGCCGGCTTAGCGACAGGTATTGGCAGTTTAATGGCTTTTTTTACTTCTAGAACGAATACGAAGTTTTTATCATTGGCACTTGGCTTTTCCGCAGGTGTAATGATTTATGTTTCCATGATTGAAATCTTTGTAAAAGCTAAAGATGCACTTGTAGGAGCCTTAGGTCAAGTAAACGGCAACTGGGCAACTGTTGGAGGTTTTTTTGGGGGAATAGTCCTTATTGCACTAATTGATCGGTTTATTCCTAAAAAGGATAATCCGCATGAAGTAAGAACAGTTGAAGAGATGAATGATGCAGGCAAGGTCGTCGAAGATCCGGCACTCTTAAAAATGGGGACCTTTGCCGCTTTGGCGATTGCGATTCATAACTTCCCGGAAGGAATTGCAACTTTTACATCTGCGCTTCAGGACCCATCGCTTGGAATCGCCATTGCGGCGGCTATCGCAATCCATAATATTCCAGAGGGGATTGCTGTCTCAGTTCCTGTCTATTATGCCACTGGGAGCAAGAAGAAGGCTTTTAAGCTCTCATTTTTATCAGGGCTGTCAGAGCCAATTGGCGCATTTGTGGCATACTTGATTTTAATGCCATATTTAAACGATGTAATGTTTGGTGTCATTTTTGCCGCAGTTGCCGGAATAATGGTGTTCATTTCTCTCGATGAATTATTGCCGGCTGCCAAGAAGTATGATGAAGCCCATACCTCCATTTATGGTCTAGTGGCAGGAATGGCTGTCATGGCGCTCAGTTTGCTGCTGTTTTTATAACAAAGAAAAGCAGTCTCCTATTGTGCAGGAGGCTGCTTTCTTCATTAATGAGCTGTGCCTTTGTCAAAGTTGCTGCCGCTGACATCGGCAATATTTTCTATAGCCACTAATGCATTCGGGTCGATATCTTCCACAATCGAACGAAGCGTAGATAATTCAATCCGTGTTACGATGGTATAAATGATTTTTTTCGGCTCCCCCGTAAAAACACCCTGGCCCTGAATATAGGTCATTCCCCGCCCCAATTGCTTCATAAGCTCTGCAGAGATTTCTTCAGGCATATCGGAAATGATCGTAACCGACTTCAGCTCTTCCATACCTTCCACAACGATATCAATCATTTTATAAGCAATATAGTAGGTAATAATGGAGTACATGGCAGTTTCCCAGCTGAAAACGAGGAAGGCCGCAAGAATAAATATAAATACGTTGACAATCATAATAAATTGGCCGACAGACACTGGTCGCTTCTTGCTGACCAGGATGGCGATGATTTCTGATCCATCCAAAGCTCCGCCAGTTCTGATCACAAGGCCGACCCCTGTACCGAGAATAACAGCTCCAATGACTGTCGCTAAAAATAAATCATTGGTTACCGGCTCAAAATGATGCAGGTAAGCGGTACTGGCAGATAAAACAATAACACCGTATAACGTATGTATCGTAAATTTCATTCCTATTTTACGGAAGCCAATATAGAGAAATGGCAGGTTTAAAACAATCAGGAATATACTCATGGTCATCCCGGTCAGTTCAGCAGCGATAATGGAAAGACCGATAACCCCGCCATCGAGAATATTATTGGGAACGAGAAAAAACTCAAGTCCTGCCGCTGCAATCACCGCACCTATCGTGATCATGATGAGCTGTCTTATCTCTTTTAACACCCGTTTTTTCTTTGTCATTGCCATATAATCAAGCCCTTCTTTTTTTAATACTTTCATATTATAGCACTTTATAAGAAAAATTTTTAAGCAGGAACCACTCAGCTGCAAAAGAGGAAATAAAACCACAAGTGTTGAATGTAATTAAGCGGATTAAAAAAAACGAGGTAGATATATGACTGCTGCTTACGTGGATTGGGGCGGAGCAAGGATAAAATTAACCTGGAAGGAGGCAGCATATCCTCCAGAGAGTGAATATATTACGAGCGCCCATGGGATTTGCTTTTTAGAAGGAAAGGTTTTATTAGTAAATTTGGAGAACCGGGGGTGGGATATTCCCGGTGGACACATCGAAAAGGGTGAAAGCCCCGAACAATGTTTTAAGAGAGAAGCCATGGAAGAAGGCTGTGTGGTAGGGCAGTGCACACAAGTGGGATATATTATCGTTGACCATAGCGAGAATCTGCTGTGGACTGAAAGAAGCGCATATCCCCAAATAGGCTATCAGGTTTTTTATCATATGGACATAGAAAGAATGTTCGACTTTAAAGCCCTTTATGAGTCATCAGAAAGGATGCTGGTCGATCCTCTGCAAATAGCTGATCTTTCCGAGGGATGGCATGAAACACTTGCTGAGGCATTAAACTCCGCAATAAAAAGGAGATCCTTCTTATGATGAACCATAAGGAAAAAGAGCAGGGCTGCTCCTTTTTCCATTATGAACCGTTTTTATTCTGTGCCAGTTTTTTTCGGTCTTTTGTGCCGGGCGGCTTTTCCATCCAATGATGTTTAATCATAATGTCTGCTCCAGTTTTGGCATATTTGGCAATTTCAATGGACAAGCGTTCATAATTCATTGCCAGATCACTGCGCTGGCTGGCAGCTGCTGCTGTTGCATAATTTCCGGTTCCCGCTGCACTGATTAGACTCATATGGAACATAATCAGCTTATCTGAAAAAGTCTGTGTAACCGAATTGCTGACACTGACATCAGGCAGACGGGGGGTTGGAATATCATTTTGCAGCAGAATATCTGTAAAGATTTTAATATGTTTATTGGCTATTTCTGCACCTCTGAGCATAAAATCTGAAACCTCTTTTACTGGTGAGGTCTGAGCAAAACTGAGGCTTAAGTTTACCCCCATGGCATTGGTCATGACATTCATATACAGATGTGATATTTCTATTGCATTTAATGGTCTTTTATTGGACAAAGGATTCAGCCCGCTTTAATAACTCTTGCTGTCTATATATTCAGTCACAGGGGGCGTTTCAATAGAAGGGTGCCTTGCCAGCAGGCCTTTGGTAAGGGCAATACGGGTTGACTTATTATATAGAACGGAAGTTTCTTGAAGCCCATTTGTAAAATATTCACATATATCTTCCCTTGAACTCATGGAGAGAAAGCCGGCATAAGAAATTAGACCTGTCCGAGCCATATGGTTTATATACGTTAAGCAGAATATATCAGAAAAGAGCCATGGGGCAGACATAATGACATCGTTATCAGAAAAACCATTTGGCACCGGCAGCTCACTCTGCTGAAAAAACCTGACAAGTTTTTTTAAATGGGTTGCGCTCAAATCATATGCGTATTGGACTGCTCCCTTAATTTCTTTGTCCTTCAGATCTTTAAGCATAAACCCTAAAATGCACTTAGCCATGCTGTCATTCATATAGGAAGTCCACAAAGATGCAATTTCAGCTGCTGTGAGCCGTGTCTTATTCTTCTGCATTGGATTGCCTCCATCGTACGATTAGTAACTATGATTGATATTTTTTCCTTTAATGTGGTTCTTATTCTATTTCGTAAAGACTGGATAAAGAGTCATGAATCAGCTTTGGAAAGGAGTCTGATTATTTGAAAAGAATTATGGTGATTGGGATTTCAGCAGGCGCAGGAAAATCAACCTTTGCCAGAAAATTGGGTGAAAAAACAGGCATTGAGGTACATCATCTGGATGCTGTTTTCTGGAAGCCCGGATGGGTGGAAAGCGGACTTCAGGAATTTTCGGATGCCCAGCGTGAACTTGTGAAAAAACAGCAGTGGATTATTGAAGGCAATTACAGCAATACTTTTGAAATCAGGTCAGCTGCGTGTGATACGGTCATATATCTGGAACTTCCCCTGTATCTCTGCCTGTATAGGGTATTGAAGAGGTGGCTGACCAATCTTGGTAAAACCCGGCCTGATATGGCAGCCGGGTGCAAAGAGAAAATGGACTGGAAATTTATTGAATTCATTCTGACAACTTACGGACCCCGCAAAAAGAAAATGGCTGAACGGCTTGACAGATTTGCAGCAGAAGGTAAAAAAGTTATAGTATTGAAAAATAAATCGGATATTGATTCATACATAGAAGATTTTGATATTAAGACTAACAATGCTTCATAGAATACAAAAACCCCTGCATTTTTGCAGGGGTTATTCTTTACTGATTTTCGAAATATTTACCCGGCCTGAAAAGAACACGGCACCGCCGCCCATATCGGAAAGCCGGTCCGGAGTCAGCGAATTGACCAGATGTTTTGTTCCTGGGGCGTCTGCCCATATTCCCTGTGAAACAACTGTACCAGGAAGAACAAGGTCTCCAACAGCCGCTTTGAGGTTGCATTCTCCTCGTTCATTCCAGATACGAACCCAGTCACCATTATTAATTTCAGCATTTAAAGCATCCCTTGTGTTTATGTGAAGACGCGGTTCCTTCTCCAGCGCAGCATGTTTTGTATTATTGGAAAAAGTTGAATTCAAAAAGTTATGGTTCGGTGCAGGCACAAACAGAAAAGGGAAATTATTTTCTTCCTTCAGCGGTATGTATGTCGGCAGAGGAGGATATCCACCATCTTTCATTCTCTGCGAGTATAATTCTATTTTTCCGCTTGGCGTGGGCAGCCTGCCAGGGAAAAGCGGTTTTACCCTCGCTTTGATAAACTTGTTTTTCTTCAGGGATTCAGCATTGATTTCCTCAATTAAGGGGTTAGCTGGAAAATCTAATGCGGCATCAATCATTTCTTCTTCTGTTTCTTTAAATGCAGCCTCATGAAAGCCCATTCCTTCTGCAAGAAGCCGAAACACTTCGACATTAGATTTTGACTCCCCGTATGGCTCTATAACTGGCTCCTGAATTTGCATGTAGTGGTGCCAATAGGATGAATAGATGTCCGTATTCTCAAATGAAGAAGCCGCCGGCAGTACAATATCAGCATACTTGGCCGTTTCGGTTAAGAACAGATCATGGACAACAAGGAACAAGTCCTCCCTCTGCAGCCCTTGACGGACCTTATTTCCTTCCGGTGCAACAACAGCAGGGTTGGTTCCATATACGTACATAGATTTAATCGGTTCTTCCAGTTCAAGCAGTGCAGAACCGATCCGGTTCATATTAATGATGCGTGTATCCTTTTTGTGCAGGAGGTCAGGCCTTTGGAGGGCTCCAGTATTAAAAGCAAGATAGCCGGAATTTCCCTTGATGGCACCGCCGCCCTTTAAGAGCCAGTGCCCTGTAATTGCAGGAAGACATGAAATGGTGCGGATGCACATTCCGCCATTGTCGTGATGCTGGGGCCCGTTGCCGATCCGGATAAAAGCAGGGGAAGTCTTTCCATACATACGGGCTAATTTCAAAATATCATCTTTCGGCACCCCTGTTATGCGGGCTACTGTTTCAGGATCATAATCCTTTACATGTTCACGAAGTTCCGGGTGACCAATCGTATATTTTTTCAGAAAGTTCTCATCTTCCATATTTTCGTCAAACAAGACATGCATCATGCCAAGAGCCAGAGCAGCATCAGTGCCGGGAGTAATCGGTATAAACCAGTCGGCCATTTTTCCAGTCTGGTTTTTATGGACGTCAATCACAACGATTTTCGCACCACTTTTTCTTGCTTTTTGTGCGAGAATCATTTGATGCATGTTCGTGCTGACTGCATTAATGCCCCATAGAATAATGAGCTTTGAATGGATGGTATCCTCCGGGTCTATTCCAAAGCTCCCGCCCATTGTATACGTATATCCAGCTGTACCGGCAGATTGACAAATCGTCCTGTCAAGGTGTGATGCTCCGAGTTTATGGAAAAAACGGCGGTCCATTCCTTCTGCGTTTAATCTGCCCATATTTCCGTAAAAACTATATGGCAGGATGCTTTCAGGTCCATTCTTGACAATTAGGTCCTTCCATCGGGAGGTGATCGTGTCTATCGCCTCTTTCCACCCAATCCGTTCAAAGTGGCCATCACCTTTGGTGCCAGCACGCTTCATTGGATATTTGAGGCGATTTTTATCATAGATCCTTGATGGCATGCTGCGGACCTTATTGCATATATTCCCCTGTGTTACGGGATGATTGGGATCTCCTTCAATTTTTACGATTTTTCCTTCTTTTTTATGAACGAGAAGTCCGCATTGATCGGGGCAATCTAAGGAGCAAACGGATGGGAAAACACCATTTAAGGTTTTGCTGTAAGAGTTCATGTCCACATACTCCTTCCACATAGTATTTCGATCATAACATAAAATTCAGATTATTTGATGTGCGTCTGGAGGTATCCAGTAAATTTCTATAATGAAACACCAAACCTCATATTTGAAACTATTCTTTGAAAAAACTTTTGTAAAATAGGTTTGGTAGATTTTATTGGTTCAGAATACATCCGAGCAGGTGAACAGGGAAATGGCGCTAAAAATTGCGATTGTAGATGATCATAAGCTCTTCAGAGAAGGGGTCAAACGGATACTGGAAATGGAAGAGGACCTTGAAGTAGTTGCTGAAGGGGAAGATGGCCGTGATGCACTCATAATTGAAAAGAATTATAAGCCTGACGTTATGATTATGGATATCGATATGCCTAATATGAATGGCATCAAAGCAACGGATAAGCTGAATGAAAACAAATCAAAAAGCAAAGTCATTATTTTATCTTTTTATGATGATGAGAATTATGTCACACGGGTGCTCCAGAATGGTGCAGCCGGATACGTGCTTAAAGATATTGGTGCAAAAGGGCTAATCGAAGCGATCAGGATTGTTGCCAGTGGAGGCAGTTATCTGGATCCCAAGGTTACGCAAAATATTATAAAGGAATACAAAAGGCTTACAGAATTAAATTCAGGCAGCAATCATGAGTCAAGTCAGAACTATCAGCGTCCTCTGCATATATTGACTCGCCGCGAATGCGAGGTGCTTCAGCTGCTTGCTGATGGGAATAGCAATGCTGGCATCAGTAAAGCCCTTTTTATTAGCGATAAAACGGTTAAAAATCATGTAAGCAGCATTTTGAAAAAGATAAAAGTTCATGATCGGACACAGGCAGTCCTTCTCGCCATCAAAAAGGGCTGGGTCAGAATCGGTTAGAACCAATGTGTAATTCAAAATTCACCCTTTACTTTAAAGACATGTTCTCCTGAGCATGCCTTTTTTTACGTTGAGATAGCAGTAAAAAGGATGAGTAAGCAAAGACGGTAATAGAAAAGATAACTTTGAAGAGCTTGAAAAGATAGGTGATAAAATGAACCGGTTTTATAAACGCTACTCAGATTTAATCTTTCATTTGCTCAGTGAAAATAAATGGATCAGTTTAGCTCAACTGGCAGAACGAACAGGTTTTTCAAAAAGCACGATATGGCGTGATTTGGAATTCCTGGAGACGATTCTGCCGGAAGATTGGAAGCTGGAAAAGCATGAGACTTTTGGCGTTAGGCTGAGAAAGCCTGAAAGCGGCACTCTGGAAAGCATTTTGAGAGAAATTCGCGATAAGAATACTTATTTCCATACGTTAAAGCTGATTTTATTAAGCGATGGAATAGACATTTCTCAGATATCCAATGAGGTGCATATAAGCCGTTCAACCGCATACCGCCACATTGAAAAGCTTCAGGAGGTTTTAAAGGAATCACAGCTTACATTAACTTCGAGTCCATTCAAAGTAGTGGGAGATGAAAGAAATATCAGGCGTTTTATCATGCAATATTTAGATTTAATGAGCTATAAACCGGATCCTGAGAAGGATTGGCTGCATTTCGGGGATTTTCAGTCGGCATTGCTTGAGCTGACCTCGAGCTATTCGATGACTCTCCGGACAGGAGCCATTCAACGCCTCAAAATGATCTTATATATTTCATATTTGCGTATGTCTATGGGTTATTTTGTTTCATTTCCACAAACTTTGGTGGATGCGTATAAGGAAAGTAAATTTTTCCTGGCGGCTAAAGACTTAGTGCATTATATGGCTAAAGCCAAAGTTCCATCCAGGGAAACACAGCTCCAGGAAATACTTTTCTTTGCCATTTATTTAATGAGTGAGGAAAGGCCGACGAATAGATCGCAGCATCTGCATTATCTGCGCAGGAGGAGGATAGGCGAAAGGGAACATCCTTTTTCTGTCTACTTAGAAAACCTTTCGAATATAGCTGGCTTCAACTTAACAGATGATGATATCTTTTTATTTCACATTTACCAGACATTTAAGAGAATATATCTTGAAAAAGAATTTAATACCGAAACACTCCATAGCTCAATGATACAATACCTGCCATATTATGAGACTAATCCACTTTTCAAAACGATAGAGGACCTGGGATTCAAAACATTCTCTAAAGTGCCCCTTATCTTTAAAAAGCTGGATGTTCTTGAAATCTTTACACTTCTCCAGGCTGCTATTCTGCGAAGGAGGAATAGGCATGTTATACAGGCTGCGCTTGTGTGCCGGACATATTATGAAAAAGATTATATTAGGGAAGTGCTAAAATATCATTTTGGCAAACGGCTTACTATATCAACGCTGGATTCATCAAGCACCGATTTAATTTCGGAATATGAAGAGTTTGATCTGGTCATTTCAACCGATTTGAATTTATCGAAGCTGATAGGGGACCTGCCAGCCATAAATATTTCTGCATTTCCGACAGGTTCAGAGCTTATGGAAATCAGGCAATTCATACATGATCATTTTCTAAAGCAAATGGACCTGGATAAAGAGATTATCTATCCCTATGAAAAGCAGGATGAGCCATACACATAAGGAGACGCCTTCAAGCTGGAGGTGTTTTTTTATTTATTTTTTAAAACATATTGATTTTGATAATCATTATCAATTAAAATAAAGATAGATGATAATTGTTTTCATTCATACATAGTTTTGATTTTAAGGAGGCGAGGAGTTGATCAAAAACCCTCAAGTATCCGTCCGCACAATGACTGACCAGAATCTAACGGACTTTATCCGGTGTCCTTATAAATTTTATTACACACATATTGAAAAGAAAAAACATCCTCTTGGCTGGCGTCAGGCCATTCAGCATATTATCAATAAAGTCGTTTCATCCTATTTTCAGCTGCCGCAAAGCCATCGGACCCCTGCAAATGTTATAATGCTGATCGATCAATATTGGGGCAGGCTGGAGCTGCGCATGTTTGATACCCGCCTCCAATATTATATGGCTGCTGCAGCCGTAACAGATGGATTAATGAGAAACTTAAGCAGTGAATCTGAAATTGCTCAGCCGCTGTTTTTGTATGAAAGGTTTAAAATGAAACTAAAAGAGCTGAATGTAGATCTTTCTTTAACTTTCGATGTCGCGGAATGGCAGCAGGATTCTTTTATAGTAAAGAAATTCCTGGTGGATGCTGACGAGCAAATGCTTGAGCTTTATTGTCATTTAACAGTGGTTTTTTCAGAAAAGGTATTTGGAATAAGGCCGGCCAGAATTGAGGTCGTGACATTAATGGATGGTGAAAGGCATGTTTTCATTCCCAATAAAGATAGCCTTGAAGCGGGATTAAACTATCTGCAGATGATGAAGACGCTTCTTGAAGACACAAAGCAGTTCTCGGATTTGTACAATTTGAATGAGTGTCCAGCCTGTCCTTTTCAGGGAGTCTGCGACAGGGATGAAAAGAATGAGAGAAAACAAAAATACTTATCCTAAAAAAGGCGCCTGGGGAAAAACCAGGCGCTTCTGTAATTTATGAACATGCAGAACCGATTCAGGGTGAATGTATTTCCATTGCTTTTAAATGCATTTCCCGCTAAAGTTTTTACAGGGATGTTAGATAGAAAGGTTGCGATTCTTCTTTGAATATACTAATTACAGGTGCAAACGGTTTTTTAGGGAAAAAGCTTTCATTAAAGCTTTTGGAACAGGGGCATGAACTTTATTTATTAGTCAGAAGCAGAAAGCGGCTGGATGCCTTCATGCAAGGCGAAGGAAGCGATTTTTCCAGACAGATTCATATATTGGAAGGCGATGTTACAGAAGAGCATCTTGGATTAAATAGAGAACTTGTGAATTCTTTAAATGGAAAGATAGATGCCTTATACCATAGTGCAGCACTTCTATCATTTGATGAAAAGGATCGGGATAAGACTTTTAAAGTGAATGTGGGAGGAACAGAAAATGTTCTGAATTTTTCTTTGGAAATAAATTGTTCAAAAGTTTTATATATCAGTACCGCCTATACGGTTGGGACAGAGATTTTGGGGGCGGAGGCTCTTTACTCTTCGGACAGGCGTTTTGTAAATCCCTATGAAGCTTCCAAATGCGAGGCAGAACACCTCGTATATACATTCCGGGATAAACTTGATATTGTTATTCTCCGTCCCGGTATTATCATCGGTGATTCCAGAACAGGTGAAGCTGATACAAACTTCGGTTTATATGGATTTCTAAAAGGCATTAAGATCTTAAAAAAACGGGCCAAGCGAAGACAAGACGGCCAAAGCTGCAGAATCTACCTGGATCCTGAAGTTGCCCAGAATTTTGTGCCTGTGAATTATGTTATCGATACACTGAATGCCGCCTTGATTCATGCCGAAAATGGCGGGATATACAATATTACAAACTCTAATCCGCCTCTGCAATCAGATGTATATGAAATAGTAAAAGAGGTGCTGGATTTTCCGCAATTGGAGATGTATGTCCCTAGATCCTCTGCAGAAATGACAAGTGAGGAAAAGGCATTTCATAATTCAATGAGCATTTTCCACAGTTATTTCCAGCGGACCATTGATTTTCCATCAGACAATACGGAAAAGCTGCTTGCAGATGCAGGGGTTCCCATGCTGAAGATGGACCGAGATGTATTAACAAGAATAATAGCAGGATATTTGCTCGATAAAGCGAGTATACCTTCCTGACGAAAGAAAAGACCGGGGATTTGAATTCCCGGTCTTCATTTATTCATTCATGCCTGCTCCCCGCTTTTTATGGGCACCTGCTTCAAGGGGGGCCTTTAAAAGCTTCCGGTGCTTAATTTCCATAGTCTGAATTTGATTCAATTCCTCAATTAAGTCTTGGATAGAGAGAATCTCATATAGAATGGCTGTTTCAGGCTGGACATGGTGGTGTGTGCGCGGTTTTAAACCGCCCGCAGGGTTCAGCTGTTTTTGCTCAATAAACCACTGTGTTACTTCGCTGATTTTTTTATGATGTCTTTCTGTAATAAGAAAGCACGGGTCATATAGGCTGTTTTTTATATCCTCAAGAACAGCTGCGGCAGCCTTTTTCCTGTCTTCCTCCAGCTCCGGCAGGCCAGTCGGCAAAAAGATCAAGTTTCCCACGTGATAGGTAATCTGCCTTAATATAGTCAGTTTTTTATATTCATAATGAAAGTCGCGCATATCTTCGCGGCTAAATCGGTGATACCTGTATTCAGCTTTTTGATAATGGCATAAAGTTTCCGTTTTATCGATATCTTTAATAAGTCTTTGAAAATCAGAACGGACAGTGCCGTCAGATCCCTGTGAATTGAAAATTTCAAGGCCTCTTTTATGTAAAGTGTCACCGGATCGTCTGTAAAGGGCATGTATATTTTTTATGATTGATTTGGAGTAATTGGGCGGCATGACAAAAAAGTTAACAGCTGTGGAAACGACAATTCCGGTAGTGGTAGTCCCCAATCGAATGAAAAAAGAGGACAAATAATGGTCCTGTACCGTTGAAATCATAGCGACACCCGTCAATGTAGCCACCAGCATTCCATCATGAAGCTTCAGCTTATGGCAGACAATGATTGTCGCAAGTGATACGGAAGCATAACTATACGGGCTGTCCCCGAAAATGAACGTAAATAATACAGCAAATCCCGCACCAATGGCTGCCGCCGGAAACCTGACATATGCTTTCCGAATGGAGTCTGCAACAGTGGGCTCAATCGTAACGATGGCCGTAATCACAGCAAACATGGCTGGCCAATCCAGCATATGGCAAATAAAAGCTGTTATAAAAACAGCCAGTCCGGTTTTGGCGATTCTTCCTCCTATAAATTTATATGGAAAAGTCTGTTTCATACATAATCCTTCTTTAAATCTGTGGTTTCAAAATATAAATTTATATTAGTGCAAGAAACCAATAAGAGCAAATGTGAATCTTCTGATAAAAAGAAATTATCCCGGTGACATGATCTGATAGTATGTTAAAATAGACAACTATAAAGTATAAATATTGAATATATATAAGATTTTACGGACTTAGGGGAAGGGTGAGTTTGAATGTCAATTGAAAGTGTGAAAGCCCATTTTAAAAAATGGGATCGGGAACAAGATGTAATGGAGTTTGATTCTTTAAGCGCAACAGTGGAACAGGCTGCTGAAACAATCGGTGTCTGCCCTGCACAAATTGCCAAGACTCTATCCTTCAGGAGTGATGGGGATGAAGCAATTCTTGTGGTGGCAGCAGGCGATGCCAAAATTGATAACAAGAAGTTCCGGAAAACGTTCGGTTTCAAAGCCCGGATGCTTTCAGCGGAGGAAGTTCTCGAACAGACCGGCCATGCCGTAGGAGGAGTTTGTCCATTTGGACTGAAGAATGACCTGGATGTATATCTGGATGAATCTATGAAAAGATTCGAGACCCTTTTCCCTGCATGCGGAAGCAGCAATTCCGCCATTGAACTGACACCTGCTGAAATTAATACATATTCAGATGCAAAAGCCTGGGTGGATGTGTGCAAGGACTGGGAAGATGCGCTGATCATTGAGCGGCCACTGGAAAAAATAACGAAATAGAAGTCATATTTTCGTGCTGAAATCAAAATAGTGTTGTATTATTATAATTATTGATGAATAAATATATAGATTTACAGATTAGGAGAGCAGATAATTCATGGGAAAGAATCTGATTGTTAAACAAATTGATGAACTTCAGGATGACTTTAATAGAATAAGCACTTATATCGGCGAGAATCCCGAACTGGGACATGAAGAGTACAAGGCATGCAAAGTATTGACAGAGGAGCTTGAAAAGCATGGTTTTTCTCTAGAAATCGGCACATGCGGTTTACCGACTGCCTTTACGGCAACTTATGACAGCGGAAAAGAAGGTCCTGTGATTGGATATATGTCTGAATACGATGCATTGCCTGAAGTAGGGCATGCATGCGGTCATAATCTAATCGGCACGATGGGGATTGCTGCAGGAATAGGACTAAGTAAAGTGATTCATGAAACTGGAGGAAAGGTTATTGTCTTTGGCACGCCGGCAGAGGAGACGAAGGGCGGTAAGGTGACCATGGCCGAAGCTGGTATTTTTGATGTTTTGGATGCAGCGATCATGGTACATCCCCTTGACAATTATGTGAAGAGCGGGACATCACTGGCAATGGATGCTATACAATTTGAATTTTTTGGAAAATCGGCACATGCAGCTGCCAGCCCGCATTTGGGAATAAATGCTTTGGACGCTGTCCTGCAAACGTTTAGCAGCATAAACGCTCTGCGCCAGCATATTAAACCTGATGCCAGAATCCATGGAATTATAACGGAAGGGGGCAAAGCTGCAAACGTGGTTCCGGACTATGCGGTTGCCCAATTTTATGTTCGTGCAGCCAAACGTGAGTATGTGAATGAACTTGTAGAAAAGGTCAAGAAATGTGCAGAAGGGGCAGCTCTGCAGACTGGTGCCGAAATGAAGTGGTCATTTTATGAGTTCTCTTATGATGATATGGTTACGAACAGCCCCTTATCAGAAGCATTCAATAAAGAACTGATTTCCCTTGGTGTGAATGAGGAGGAAATTCTGGAACAGAAGGACGGGTCAGGTTCTCTTGACATGGGGAATGTCAGCCAGGCGGCACCTTCCATCCATCCTTATATTAAAATCTGCAATGAGGCATATGCTTGCCACACACATGAATTCCGAGAAGCTGCTATGAGTGAGCAGGCTAGAGAAGCCATGATCCTTGGGGCCAAGGCAATGGCACTTACGGGGTATGAAGTGTTAACCAATCAGGAGCTTCTAAAACAGATTAAAGAAGAATTCGAGTCAAACAAGGCATTAGCTTAAAATCCAAAATAAGGCCATGATCCATAAGAAGTATGAGGATCATGGCCATTATATTATGATAAACTATCCCATTCTGAATACAGTCCGGTTCCATTGCAGCCCTGGCAGTCAAATTGGTTTGCATGATAAGCGAACTCATTCCCCGGATAGAGTGAAAAACCCCTGCCGTAACAGTCCGGACACTTATTTTCTTCCTTCATGCGATTGACATGATTTTGATATCTGCTTTCGCGCCATTCATTAAAGGCATTCAATAATCCCATCTTTTTCACCTCAGCCATTTTTTCCTTATTTTGAATAAAATGGGCAGATTTTATACAATTCGCTACTTTAATATATGAATAAAGTGGGACTAGTGTGAAAAAAAGCTTGTTCAAAAATGGCTATTTTCCCTTAGGGTTCTTCCATTTTTCGCCGAGTGCTTCGATAAAAATGCTGACATTCTTTTTTTCCTGCATAATGGGCGAAAGAACATAGGAAAGAGTGCGTTTGAATTCCTGATTTTTCACTTTGATTATAGACAGGTTATTTTGATTAACGTCCCTTTCGACGACGCTTCCAGAAAGAATGCTTATTCCCAGCCCGTTGATGAGTGTTTCTTTTATCCCCTGGTTGCTGCTGATCGTTAAAAGTGATTTCACTTTAAGACCATTTGATCTGACTACATGGTTAAAATACTCACGTGTCCCTGACCCGTTTTCCCTCATAATCCATGCCTGATCTTGAAGGTCAGCAATTGTTGCTTCTTCTTTTTGTACCAATGGATGCTGGTTGGAAGTCACAATAAATAATTCATCCTCTAAGAAGGGAGTCACGATAAGCTCTCTTTCATTTGTCTGGCCCTCAATTAGCCCTATATCCACATGATGGGAACGGGTTGACTGAACAACTTCCTCCGTATTGGCAATGGTCACCTGGAGATTTAGCTCAGGATACTGATTCTGCAAATCAAGCAGCAGGGGAGGCAGGATGTATTCCCCTATAGTGAAACTGGCCGCAATTTTCAGATCTCCTTTAATGGTGTTTTGCTGCTCTAAAATTTCCTGCCTGGTTTGCTCGTAAATGGTAATCATCTGCTTGGCCCGGTCATATAATATTTCACCGCTGGGCGTAATTTTCAAGTATTTTGGAGAGCGTTGAAATAGTTTGGTCTGAAATTCCTTTTCCAGGTTTTTAATATGCAGGCTGACACTGGGCTGTGACATAAGAAGAAGCTCGGCCGTCTTCGTAAAGTTTTTCACTTCAGCCAATGTGACGAATGTTTTTAACGCATCATAGTACAAAATATCACCCTTTCTATAATTAGTAATATTAATAGCTGCAATAATTAATATTTATTTTACTAATGGAATATCATTCGGTAAAGTAATAGATATATATTTTTTACGTATAAAACCGACTTTTTTTATAGGAAAAGAGGAAATTTAAAGAAATACTATAAAACCAGCCTTTTGCGCTGGTTTGCGAGGTGGATCATGTTGCAACTTCAGGTAATGAACAGTCCGTTTAATCAGGAGCAGGCAGAGCTCCTTAATCGTCTTCTTCCGACTCTGACAGAGACACAATCCCTCTGGCTGAGCGGATATCTTGCAGCGATACAGTCCTCATCATTGCAGGCTGCCCCGGCAGTGGAAGAACGTCCGGCACCGGCAGCGGTGAAGGCCATTCCAAAGGATGTGACCATCTTATTTGGATCACAAACCGGGAATGCACAGAATCTGGCAAAGAAAGCTGGTAAAACGCTTGAAGAGAGAGGTTTTCAAGTAACGGTTTCAGCAATGAGTGATTTTAAGCCCAATAATCTTAAAAAGGTCAAAAACCTGTTAATTGTCGTAAGTACCCATGGTGAGGGAGATCCGCCAGACAACGCTTTGACATTCCATGAATTTGTTCACGGAAAAAGGGCGCCAAAACTGGAAGATTTCCGTTACTCTGTTTTGGCACTTGGCGATAGCTCCTATGAATTCTTCTGCCAAACGGGAAAAGATTTTGATAAGCGTCTGGAGGAACTAGGCGGAACAAGAATAACGCCAAGAGTGGACTGTGATCTTGATTTCGAGGAGCCTGCAGCAGAGTGGGCGGAAGCAGTTTTAGCCGGATTGAGCGAAGGGGAAAGCAGCAGTCCTTCTCCTGCAGAAGCAGCTTCAGTTTCAGCTTCAGCACCTGCCGAGTCAGTCTATTCCCGGTCCAACCCTTTCCGGGCAGAAGTTCTGGAAAATCTGAATCTCAATGGACGCGGCTCCAATAAAGAAACCCGCCATCTCGAGATTTCTCTAGAGGGTTCAGGTCTTACTTATCAGCCTGGTGACAGTCTTGGGGTATATCCTGAAAACGATCCTGAATTGGTTGACTTGCTTTTAGCTGAGATGAGCTGGGATCCTGAGGAAGCAGTCGGAGTGAAGGAGGAAACAGTAACGTTAAAAGAAGCGCTAACGGCTCACTTTGAGATTACTGTCCTGACCAAACCGCTTGTTGAAAAGGCTGCAAAGCTTTCTGGAAATGAAGATCTGCACCAGCTAGTGTCAGACAGAAATCAACTGAAATCCTATATGGACGGGCGGGACTTGATTGATTTAGTCCGTGACTTTAAACCATGGAACAGTTCGGCACAGGAGTTTGTCTCTATACTGCGTAAGATGTCTGCGCGTCTTTATTCCATTTCAAGCAGCTTCGAGGCGAATCCCGAGGAAGTTCATTTGACAATCGGTGCTGTCCGCTATGATGCCCATGGCCGTGAACGCAAAGGGGTCTGCTCCATTTTATGTGCGGAGCGTCTCCAGCCTGGCGATACACTGCCAGTATTTATTCAGCACAACGAAAACTTTAAACTGCCTGAAAATCCGGACACACCAATCATTATGGTTGGTCCTGGAACCGGAATTGCACCATTCCGATCATTTATGCAGGAGCGTGAAGAAAGCGGCGCGGATGGGAAATCATGGTTATTCTTTGGCGACCAGCATTTTGTGACTGATTTCCTTTATCAGACTGAATGGCAAAAGTGGCTCAAGGATGGAGTCTTGTCGAAGCTGGATGTCGCTTTTTCCCGTGATGATGATGAGAAGGTTTATGTTCAGCATAGAATGCAGGAAAATAGCAAGGAATTATTCCAGTGGCTTCAGGAAGGAGCAGCCGTCTATATCTGCGGCGATGAGAAAAACATGGCGCATGATGTCCATAACACACTCATAGATATTATTGAAAAAGAAGGCGGTTTAAGCCGGGATCAGGCTTCAGAATATCTTGCCGGCATGCAGAAAAATAAACGCTACCAGCGCGACGTATATTGATTTGGAAGGAAAGGAGTTTTACAGTATGGTAAACCCAAACTTAAAAGCACCGGATGGCCCTCCGAGTGATGTTGAGGGAATTAAGGATCGAAGCAACTATTTGCGCGGAACGCTGGCGGAAGTTATGCAGGACAGAATCAGCGCCGGAATTCCCGATGATGATAACAGATTAATGAAGCACCACGGGAGCTATCTGCAGGATGACCGGGATCTGCGGAATGAACGCCAGAAGCAGAAGCTTGAGCCTGCCTACCAGTTTATGCTCCGGCTGCGCCTTCCCGGCGGAGTCGCAACACCAGAGCAATGGCTTGTCGTGGATGATTTAGCTGAGAAATATGGCAACGGCACCTTAAAACTGACTACGCGCCAGACCTTCCAGATGCATGGAATCCTAAAATGGAATATGAAAAAGACAATCCAGGCAATCCATTCGACGATGCTTGATACGATAGCGGCTTGCGGCGATGTAAACCGTAATGTAATGTGCATCTCCAATCCCGATCAATCTGAGATTCATTCGGAAGTGTATGAGCTGGCAAAGATGCTAAGTAACGATCTTCTGCCTCGCACACGTGCCTATCATGAAATATGGCTGGATGAAGAAAAAGTAGCCGGCTCTCCTGAAGTGGATGAAGAGGTTGAGCCGATGTATGGCCCGCTTTATTTGCCCCGTAAATTTAAAATCGGGATTGCTGTACCGCCTTCCAATGACATTGATGTCTTTTCCCAGGATCTTGGCTTCATTGCTATTGTGGAAAACGGCAAGCTGGCAGGCTTTAACGTGGCAATCGGCGGCGGAATGGGCTTTTCCCATGGAGATAAGGCGACCTATCCGCAGCTTTCGAAAGTGATCGGCTTTGTGACACCTGATAAGATTTATGAAGTGGCCGAGAAGATAATTACGATTCAGCGCGATTACGGCAACCGCTCAGTCCGGAAAAATGCCCGTTTTAAATATACGGTTGACCGCCTTGGTCTGGAAACAGTTATTGTAGAGCTGGAAAACCGGCTGGGCTGGAAACTGGATGAAGCTCGCGGATTCAAGTTTGATTCCAACGGAGACCGCTACGGATGGGTAAAGGGTGTCCGCGGAAAATGGCATTTTACGATGTTCATCGAAGGCGGCCGTGTGGCAGACTTCGATGGATATAAACTGAAAACAGCATTGCGTGAGATTGCCAGAGTTCATAAAGGCGATTTCAGGCTGACTGCCAACCAGAACCTCATTATCGGAAGTGTGTCAACAAAAGATAAGGCAAAGATCGAGGCGCTGATTAATGAATATGGCTTAACAGACGGAAGCCGCTATAGTGCATTGCGCCGCGGATCCATGGCCTGTGTGGCCCTTCCGACATGCGGCCTGGCAATGGCCGAGGCAGAACGCTATCTTCCTGGATTGGTCGATAAAATTGAGGAGATCGCTGATGAGGCGGGATTGCGGAATGAAGAAATCACGATCCGCATGACCGGCTGCCCGAACGGCTGCGCCCGTCACGCACTCGGCGAAATCGGCTTTATCGGCAAGGCTGTTGGCAAGTACAATATGTATCTCGGGGCAGCATTTGACGGCAGCCGCCTCAGCAAAATGTACCGCGAAAACATTGGCGAAGAAGAAATCCTGAACGAGCTGCGCATCATCCTGCCGCGCTACGCCCGTGAACGACAGGTCAGCGAGCATTTTGGCGATTTCGTGGTCCGGGCGGGGATTATTGAAGCGACAACGGACGGGACTAATTTTCATGATTGAGCTTGAGAAAGACGGGGCGGGGGCCCTGTCTTTTTTCTTTGTGTGCCGGAGCCGAACGCACGTAAATATTTCTATCCGCACATATTTCTGCCTATACGCACACAAAATTGTTTATCCGCACATAATTTTTGGCTATCCGCACATAAACATTATCTTTGAAGTTTTTCTTAGAGGATTTGACGGAGTATTGTAGAATTTTTTGGAATGAAACAAGAATGGAGTGAAAAAATGATCCTTAAAGAACGAAAAATCCCTCTTTTAATCCGTAAAACAGAAGCTCTCCTCCGCAGGCTTCCAGCTCATCACCCAAAAATCCCTATCATTAACGAAGAACTGAATAAAAGACTTGCAGGCTATAAAGGAGAAGCTTCATTGGATTTTCCTCTTGATTTTCTAGATAGTAAGGAATATTTTATCCTTCATGATCTCCGCCTGCCAGATAATGTCCGCTTTTTCCAAATCGATACTCTTATACTTACAAAAAAGTTTGCTCTAATACTTGAAGTGAAAAATATAACAGGTATCCTGCATTTTGATACATTATATAATCAATTAATTCGTATAAAGAATGGAAAAGAGCAAGTTTTTCCCTGCCCTATAATTCAGGTGAATAGACAGGCATCGCAACTTAGAAGTTGGTTTAATGCCAATGTCAGTATTGAAAATTTACCGGTCTATTCATTTGTAGTCATAAGTAATCCGCATACAGGAATAAAAGTCATTCCTCCACATATTGACCTCAGTCGTAAAGTTATACACCGAAATACTCTCCCTATTAAAATTGAGCAAATAGGAAAGTCCATTAATAGAGAAATCAGTGATAAACTCCTTAAAAAGGTCATTCGCTTATTAAAAAAGCAAAATACAGAGCAGGAAAGCTCAATACTATCAAGATTCCAGATAAATCAATCTGAAATTCTTACGGGTGTATTCTGCCCTGCCTGCAGCTTTCTGCCTCTCGAAAGAGTAAGTCGCACCTGGAGATGTCCTAAATGCAAGATAACCAGCAAAGAAGCACATATGAAAGCATTGCATGACTACAGCCTTTTGCTGGGGGCTGCCATCACGAACAAGGAACTCAGAAACTTTCTGCATATTTCTTCTTCCTATACCGCAACCCGACTCCTCCAATCCCTCAATCTCCCGCAAACCGGCTCTCATAAAAATAGAAGATATACACTAATTTTCTCCGAAGAAACACCAATCAAAAGGTAATTAAAAGAGGTATTTGATAGTAAATGTCGAAACATTTAGATATCTATAAACCTATCAAGGAGGAATATTCATGCCAAACGAGGAAATGCTTTTGATTCCAGGGCCGACGCCTGTTGTAGATTCGATTTATGATGCGATGGCACAGGAGACAAGGGGGCATACGGATCCCAGGTTTGCGGCTATTTATAAAAATGCGATTGAGAAGACTAGGGAGATGCTGAAGACGGATGGGGAAGTGTTTGTAATCTCTGGGTCCGGGACGATTGCAATGGAGATGGCTCTGGTTAACACGGTTGCAGCTGGAGAAAGAATTTTGATTATAAGTCAGGGCTTCTTTGGTGATCGTTTTCAGCACTTAGCCAAGGCGTTCGGAATCAAGGCAGATATCATTCAGTCCGAATGGGGAAAGCAGGTGGATCCCGCAGCGGTTGAGGAAAAACTTGCGTCCCATTCCTATAAAGCTGTGACGATTACCCATGCTGATACTTCTACTGGTGTTGCGGCTGACCTGGATACATTAGTTCCTATCATTAAAAAGCACGGGGCTCTTGTCATTTTAGATGGGGTCTGTGCGACAGCCGCAATGGAGGAGGATATGAGCAAGTCATATGGCGAAGGGAAAATTGATGTCGTTTTGACAGGTTCACAGAAGGCGATTGGTGTCCCGCCAGGACTCGCTGTTGTCGCATTCAATGGGACAGCACTGGCTGCCAGGGAACAAATGGAACGGGTTCCTGCCTACTATTGCGATATCTATAATTGGATTCCGATTATGCATGACCCTCAAAAGTACTTTGCTACACCGCCTGTTAATCTGATTTATGCCTATGATGAGGGCATGAAACTGGTCTTGGCTGAAGGAATGGATAATCGGTACAAGCGCCATGAAGCATATGGAAAAGCTGTCAGGGCTGCACTTGCTGAATATGGAATGAAGGCAATTGCCGCTGAAAATGCCGCAGCAGCAACTTTGAGCTGTATCCTTTACCCTGAAGGAATGGATGATGCTGAATTCCGTGCATCTCTGGCGAAAAAAGGTGTCATTGTTGCCGGAGCACTGGCTCATCTAGCAGGAAAAGCGTTCCGAATCGGCCATATGGGGAATACGACTGAAGACATGCTTGAAAAAGCCATTGTGCTGATCGGTGAGACAATGAACGAAGCGGGCTTTGAAGCTGATATCCAAAAAGCAGTTGATAGGTTTAGAGAACTTGCATTGCCTGTTGCTTAGTAAGGAGGGAAAAGATGTCTGATTTGACTTTGCGAGCGGCTGAGACAGAACTCGGAGAATTGAAACTGATAGGGATCCGCGTCTTATGCCCGCCGGATCAGTATCTAGCTGAAATTCCGCAGGCTATAAATCTATTATCGGGCCGCCTTACAGAAATTAAGGGAGCTGTAAATCCAGATCGGCTTGTTGGTGCCTTCAAAGTGGAGGAAGACTCTCCTGAAGAAGACGGATATTGGATTGGCATTGAGGTAAAGGAATTTATTAGTGTTCCTGATGGTATGTTCTCATTGGAAATTCCACCGCAAAAATATGCTTCTATCCGGCACAAAGGACCTAATGGTGAGATTGGAAATTCCTATAGGGAATTGCACAGCTGGATTGAAGAAAAGGGATACAAGCGGCTGAAAAATAAGTGGCACATAGAAATCCATCATAGCTGGAAGAGTATTGAGGATTTAGATATAGAGCTGATGGACACGATAGCATAATGTTAAAAGACTGCCTTCCCGGCAGTCTTTTTCCTGAACATTACAGGATTGGAGAATGCAAGTATGATCGATTACCGTATTAAGCATGGGAAGGGCAACGATGAAAAAATAGGAGAACTTGTGTCAATGCTTGAACATGCCAGAGAAGTAACTCTGGAAGATATATCAGGCTTAACACAGGCTGAATTGGATTTTCTTCCTGATCCAGGCAGCAATTCAATTGGCTCACTTTTGAAGCATATAGGATTTATTGAATATGTTCACCAAATCATTACTTTTGAAAATAGAGATCTTAATGATGAAGAACATTCAAGATGGGCCGCCGCATATGAACTGGGCGAGAAGGCAAGGAATGAAATTAATGGTCATCCTCTTGAATATTATTTGGAGGAACTGTCTGCAATAAGAGGAAAAACGTTAAAACTTCTAGCATCCAAAAAAGATTGCTGGCTATACGACGAAGGAAAGTGGAGCAACGGAGTGACCTTTAATAATTATTGGTTCTGGTATCACGTTATGGAGGATGAAATTAGCCATCGCGGACAAATAAGAGTGATAAAAAGACAGCTGGCAACTCAGAGGTGATAAGGCAACCGTCTGGTTTTTCCAAAAATATGAAACTAATGTATCTTTTGTTCGTATAAAAGGTAACACATTTATAGGCGGTTAAAAATTATGAACAAAAAATACTGGGGTCATTCAGGATTCGGAATGGTATATGGTCTGTCGCTTGGTTTAGTTTTTGGAATGCTTTTTGAAAATTGGGCATTGGGCATTGCCATGGGAGTTTCTTTAGGGGCATCGTTTGGATCCGCAAAAAAGGAGTAAAGGGGAAATCTGCCTTGATAAAAAATAAAAAGCTCTTTGTGGCATCGGTTGCCTTAATCGTTATTTCCATAGCTTTAAACTTTCCTTTTCCCCATGAAAATCCACTAGGTGAAGCAGCATTAATGATTTTAAATATTCCCATAAAATCAGCAGATGGATTTCATTATGCAGGGGTTTTCATTCTCCTTTTACTTGTGCTGGGCATGGTCTTTCTACATCGTTCACTTGAAAGATATCATTTGCGATCTTTCTTTGCCGTTATCATCATCGTTTCCCTTCTACCTCCTTTTCTGGCGGAAGCCTACCAAAAAACGCTGGCAGATGGGATTTATGCCGTTTCCTATGTTAAAGATGAAAGTTTGTGTACATTTGAAATGATTAGTGAAGAAACATTGAAGGGAATTTGTGAGCTGCCATTTGAAAATTACAGCAATGATGAAGTGTCTTTTACAATCGGCTTCAAGGACAGATATTTAACTGAAGAGGATTTCCAGATGTTTTCATTAATGAACAGTGGAGAACTCAATAACGTTAAACTGCTCCCTAACGAAGCAAAGGTTGTTCATATTGAGAAAGAGATTGATGTGTCACAAATCAAAAACCACGTTGAGAGTGGAGAAGCTGCTTATGTAAGCATCATTATTAAGTCAGGTGATAAAAACAGGAAATTATAAGAAGGTGCTGAAGAAATGAACATTGAGTTAAAACCCGTCACAAGAGACAACTGGGAAGAAGCCATTAAGATGAAGGTAAAAGAAACGCAGCGTGATTTCGTTCCTTCAGCTGCCGTTTCACTTGCAAAGGTATATATTAAACCAGATGGGGATGCAGTAGAGTATATTCCATTTTCAATATATGACAATGAAAAAATGGTTGGTTTTATCATGCATGCCTATGAACCGGATACGGCTGACATGTATTGGATTAACGGTTTTTTTATTGACCAGAATTATCAGGGCAGAGGCTATGGCGGTGCAGCTTTAGCCGAGATGATCAGCTGGATAAAAACTAAATTTCCCCAATGCGAGGAAATCCGCTTAACTATTCATAAAGATAATCATCACGCAAGGAATCTGTATAAGAACTTCGGATTTTCCCCGACCGGAGAGATTTGGGGAGAGGAAGAAGTTTACTATTTTTCGGTATAAAGGAGATATTTATGATTATTGAAACACTGGAAATAAATAAGAAAAGCTGGGATGAAGCGGCTAGAAGATTTTATGGGCGCAATCCGCTGCCTGAATATGGACCGCTGGCGCCAACTGAAGATTATCTTCAATTGTTCGGAGATGTGCGCAGCTTAAAGATGCTGGAGATCGGGTGCGGAAGCGGCCATTCCCTAAAATATTTGGACCAGCTCGGAGCAGGTGAATTATGGGGATTGGATTTGTCTTCCAGGCAAATCGAATCCGCAAAGGAGCTTCTAGTAAATTCATCTTCACGAGTAAAACTGTTTGAATCCCCGATGGAACAAAATCCGGGAATCCCTGCTGATTATTTCGATGTCGTTTTTTCCATCTATGCCATCGGCTGGACCACGAATTTAGACAGGACGCTTAAAAACGTTCATCACTACCTTAAATCAGGAGGGATGTTTATTTTCAGCTGGGAACATCCGATGTATAACCGGATTAAGGCTGAAAATGGAGCATTAATTATGGATAAATCCTATCTTGATGAAGGCTCCTATCAGCATATAGCCTGGAACCAGCCTGCCATTATGCAGCAATATAAACTAAGTACATATATCAATCTATTAATAGAAAACGGGTTTGTGATTGAAAGGGTAATTGAAGATGTCAGCCTTACTGAGGAAGATGTTCAGCGGCATGCCAACCGATGGTATTCCTATGAAAAAACGAGAGCTATACCCGCTGCTTTTATTATTAAATGCAGAAAGCTTTAGAAGAAAAGGAGGTTGAGACCGAATGACCTATCATATCAGAGTCAGAGCAGGTGCAGTTATTATAGAAAATAATTCGATTCTAATGATTGAGTTTCAGGATGAAAGAGGCCTTCATTACAATTTGCCTGCAGGAGGGGTTGAACCTAATGAATCTGTTTTAGATGCAGTGAAAAGGGAAGCGAAAGAAGAAGCATCTGTGGATGTGATGGTCGGCCCATTGGCATTCGTTTATGAATATGCCCCTCACTTAAATGAATTTCGGTATGGCCAGATACATTCACTGGGCCTAATGTTTGAAAGCCGGTTAAGGGAAGGCTCATCGCCTAAAATGCCTTCAGCCCCGGATCCTAACCAGACAGGTGTTAAGTGGGTGCCGCTTTCAGAGCTGACCAATATAGTGTTGTATCCTAATATGAAAGATCACATCTTGGAATATGTTAAACATAAAAGATACATAGATTTGATCGAAGAACACACACTGGATGTGTATCCAATGGATATGAAAAAATGAATGAAGAAATAATGATCGATTGCGGTGAGATCATCCTTAGGGAATACAGGATGGAAGATGTGCCAGCACTTTATGAAATTACTTTACAGCCCGAAGTTTATAAGTTTATTCCGGGTGCGCAGGCTGCGCTTGAACAGCGTATTAACTGGATGGAGAATTATGAAATTCCTGCGAATAAAAAATTTAGGTCCTCGATGCCTGACCTGAAAGATGCAGGATTTTTGAATTTGGGAATCATACTAAAGGAAACTGGAGAGTTTATTGGTTTTTGCAATACAGGAATAAAAGATGAATTGCCGGAGCCGAACAGGGAAATTGGCTATGCCCTCTCAAAACACTACCGAAATAAAGGATATTCCACGCTTGCTGCAAAAGGGCTAATGGGATTTCTATTTGAAAAAACAGTTCTTGAAACACTGAATGCCGTTGCATTAACAAGCAATTCCAGTTCCATTCGCGTTCTGCGAAAGTGCGGATTTCAGCTTGCTGGAGAAATGGAAATCGACGGTGAACCATATTTCCATTACATTATCAGAAAAAAGGATTGGGTATCTAATATAAAAACAGCAGCACATAATTACATAACAGCAAAAGACACCCTCCCACTTTGAGGGTGTCCCGTCATTCCATTATCTATCTGATTTTGAGTTTGTATTAAATGTGCCATTTCTGTTTTCCTGTTCATGTCCACGGACCTGGTCTCCGCCATTTCCTTTTTCCTGTACCTTTTTGCCGCCGAGTTTTACGTTTGGATATTTTTGTTCCCGCATGGTATTCACCTCCATGTTAATTAAATTATCCATAAAGGAAAAAAATATATAAATTTTGGGGTTTTTAAATGGAAATAACACTTATCAGACATGGCAGGTCATCGCTAATGGAAAATCACCGCATGAATAACCGTGAATTTAAAAAATGGGTTAAAATGTATAACCACTTAGGGATTCTTGAGGGTGAGACTTGCTCTTCTGACGCAAAAGAAAAAGGAATTTCAGCATCTTTTTTACTCACAAGTGATTTAAAAAGGTCAATCGAGTCGGCCAAAAGCATAAATCCTTCTGCAAAGATACAGACAGATCCATTATTCAGGGAAACTGAATTGCCCATACCTGCCGGTAAATTTCCGGGTATGAGATTAAGGCCAAATACCTGGGCTGTGTTATTAAGATTACTATGGTTATGCGGCTATTCACAAGGCTGTGAATCATACAGGGATGCAAAATTACGGGCAAAGCAAGCATCATTAACATTAACCTCTATTGCAAAAGAACATCACTTTGCTGTTCTCGTAGGTCACGGTTTTTTCAACCTTTTAATTGCGAGGGAACTTCAAAAAGCTGGGTGGATCGGGAAGAGGAAAACAGGTTCAAAGCACTGGAATGCAAATACTTACATCTCATAACGGAGGGGATGGAGAATGTTAACACATAATCTTTCATCGAGATTTAAAACATTTGGACAATATGAATGTCACGGATCCAGTGATTTTTATGAGTTCTTGTCTTACAAAATTGCAGGGGATGAGGAATTGCTGGTTTTGGCATCTGAAGCGAGAGACGGCCAGCCTGTGCCAAATTTATTTCTTGGGGCCATTCATTATCTGCTTTTAAGCGGGAAAGAGCATGAACTGAAGGGATTTTATCCAGGTTTAGTGGAGAATCCAAGAAACCCTCAGGAGTCTTTCCAGAGCTTTAAAGATTTCTGCAGGCTAAATTCACAGGAAATTGAAGAAATAGTAAAAGAAAAATTAGTCCAGACGAATGAAGTTAGGCGCTGTGCTTACTTATACCCGGTGTTTGCCTGGATTTTTCAGCAAACCAAAAAGCCCCTTGCCTTGATTGAAATCGGGACAAGCGCCGGCCTGCAGCTTTTTTGGGATAAATACAGCTACTCTTATGGAACCGGTGAAACATACGGGAATCCAAACGCGAATGTTCATTTAACCTCTGAAGTCAAAGGAGCCCATGTCCCGATTTTTCCGCCAGAAATGCCGCCGATAGCTTCAAGAACTGGAGTCGATCTGCATATAAATGACCTGAATAATGGGGAAGATTTTCTATGGCTGAAATCACTTATCTGGCCTGAACACCAGGAGAGAAGAACTTTATTCGAAAAAGCTGCCCAATGTGTGAAAGAAAATCCAATCAGCCTGATAGAAGGAGATGGTGTTGAGCTTTTGACAAGTCTGATTGAAGGTATACCTGATGAACATTCAATCTGTGTTTTCCACACCCATGTGGCGAATCAAATGCCCTTAGAAGTAAAAGAGAATCTGCTTGGAAAAATAAAAGCAAGCGGACAAATCAGGGATATCTTTCATCTTTATAACAATATCCAGGACCGGAATCTGCATCTTGATTATTATCTGGATTCCAAAGAATATAAGAAATTGGTCGGCCAAACAGAGGGGCATGGAAAGTGGTTCACATGGGAATTGAATTAAGCTTCATTACTATTTCGTACCGCTAAAATTTTGAAACTTGACATCATCTGTTATACTTATCTAGGTAAGTATATATTGTTTTAACCTATTAACAGATATATCTTGCAAATATTAAGTGATAGGTGGAAATACAAATGAGTCAAAAACCATACAGAGTTTTACTTTACTACATGTATGTTCCGATTGAGGACCCTGAGGAGTTTGCAAAAGAGCATAAAGCAATTTGCACTGAGCTGGGCCTTAAGGGGCGTATTCTTGTTGCGAATGAAGGCATAAACGGGACTGTTTCCGGACCAGTGGAACAGACCGACCGGTATATGGAAGCAATGAAGCAGGATCCGCGCTTTGCAGAGATGGTTGTCAAAATAGATGAAGCGGATGGACATGCATTTCCTAAGATGAAGGTTCGTGCACGTCCCGAGCTTGTAACTCTTCGCCTTGAAGACGATGTGAACCCGAACGAGGTTACTGGCAAATACTTGGAGCCAAAAGAGTTCTTCGAAAGACTTCAGGATGAAGACACAATTGTGTTAGATGCACGAAATGATTATGAATATGATCTGGGCCACTTTAGAGGGGCGATCAGGCCTGATATCAAAAATTTCCGTGATCTGCCGGATTGGGTCCGTGAAAATAAAGAATTGCTTGGCGATAAAAAGATAATTACGTATTGCACAGGCGGCATCCGCTGTGAAAAGTTCTCCGGCTGGCTTGTAAAAGAAGGATTTGAAAATGTAGCACAGCTTCATGGAGGAATTGTCACTTATGGAAAAGATCCGGAAGTACAGGGACAGCTTTGGGACGGCCAGCTTTATGTATTCGATGATCGCATTGGCATTCCGGTTAACCAAAAGGAGCATGTAATCGTAGGGAAGGATTACTTCACAGGTGAGCCTTGTGAACGCTATGTCAACTGTGCAAATCCTGCATGCAATAAAAAGATCCTATGCTCTGAAGAAAATGAGCATAAATATATGCGCAGCTGTTCTGATGAATGCCGCACGCACCCACGAAACCGTTATGTTGCTGAACATGGCCTTTCCGAGGCAGAAGTGGAAGGAAGATTAGAAAAAGTAAGAGCATAAGACGATTAGAGCAGATTTTCCTTTATGGAAACTGCTCTTTTTTATAGGAAACTTCGTGAAAGCTGATATAATATTCTTAATAATTTTTATGAGGTGGATGGGATATGGAGAATATATTATTATTTCTGTTTATGTCGTTTCTGCTCGTCATTTTGCCGGGACCTGATACAGGAATCCTGATTCAAAATACGATCTCAAGCGGGAAAAAAAGCGGCATTAAAACGATGTTCGGATCTGTCGCAGGGCTGATGGTCCATACAATGGCTGTTGTATTTGGCTTATCGGCATTAATTGTAAAGTCTGCTTACATTTTTTCTTTTATTAAGTATGCTGGTGCGCTATATCTTATTTATTTGGGCATCGTTTCGTTAAAGTCTCTATCCAATAAACAAGAACCAGCTGATACGGATAGAAAGCATAAGAAGAACAAATCGCATTTTCTGCAAGGATTTTTTACTTGTGTGTCCAACCCAAAAGTAGCTGTGTTCTTTTTAACATTCTTTCCTCAGTTTTTAAGTTCGGAAGGGAATCACTTTGCGCAATTTCTTGCGATGGGCTTAATATATACTCTTATAACAATCATCTGGTTCTTTTTCTATGTATATTTGATTGACTTCTTTAGGGCCTGGCTGAGAAAACCTTCTGTTAATAATGCAATTCAAGGAGTTTCTGGTGTGGTCTTAATGGGCTTTGGCATTAAATTGGCACTTGAGAAACAGCCTTAAGGAAGCGACTGCTTAACCTCTAAAAAGGTTAAAGCAGTTTTTTTAATAGTTTAATTGATCCTTCATCAGCGGCTCGCCTTTTGGCAGCTTTTCAATGGCCGGAAGATACTTTGAAAGTAATGAGCACTCCATCAAAATCTCCTTCTAATATGAATTGGTATATGAATAATGTTACCAAATCATGAATAATAAAAGCCATCTAAGAGACATTAACAAATAAAAAGGACTCTGCTCATGTTTGGACTGATAATAGCTGCCATTCTTTTTAATTTCATTGCATTTACAACAAAAAAGCGTCTGAATAAAAATCAAATTTTACATATATGGACATTCACAATTTCAGCTCAGCTTATATTTGATATCATGATTGAGTTTAAATACTGGGGATATTGGTACTTTGATAAGGAGCCAAACTGGGCAGGACTGCTGGCACATATTGTTCTGGTACCCCCAGTTAACATGATGTTTCTGAATTGGTATCCTTTTAGAGGGGATCTCATTAAACGTTTTTCTTATATCATTTTTTGGGTAGTTGCCATTTTGCTGTATGAAGTCATTGCTTTATTGCCCGAGCCCTGGGGCTATTTTAATTATGGCTGGTGGAGATTATGGCATGCAGCTATACTTGATCCCATGCTGCTTTTATTGATGGTCAAATTCTATAAGCTGATTACGAGGCTGGAAGAGGAGCTTAAATAATAATATAAATGATGATTTAAAAGGGAGATGTGCTCTCCCTTTTTGTGTTAGATGAAATGATTTATGGCAGATGACTGTGATACAATTTAAGTATACATATTCCCGGAAGGAGAACGTTTGTGGATATTAAATTGACTCACAAATTGATAAAAGAAATGTGCGGCACTGTCTCCTTCAAAAGAGGGGACGCTTTTTTCCGTAATAAGAAGGTAACGATAAAGAAATACAATGATGAGATTTGTGAAGCAGCAGTATCTGCTGGTGAGGATTTTTTCGTTTCGGTCGAGAAAACATCCGGAAACAGTTTTAAGACATTGTGCAGCTGTCCAAAGCTAGCTTCGTTTGATAAAGAATGCCAGCATGCAGCGGCTGTGCTGCTGGCAATTTATGAAATGCAGCAGCACAGATCGCCCATGATAAAGGATTCAGCAGGCACCCTTGGGGTTTCTCCCGAACACGCCTTAACGGATGGTCTCATGACACTTTTCAGTGAACAGCCAAGAAGGTCAAGCAGACACCAGCTTCATTTTGAAAACAGGCAGGTGCTCCATCCAGAATTCACATGTGTGCCTGTACATTTAGGGAAGGGGCATTATTTGTTAGCAATAAAATGTACCATCGGCCCAATCGCTGTCCTTGATATCCGGCAATTTCTTCACTCAGTTAAAGAGGGAGAACCAAGCCGATTATCATTATCTTTTACCTGCGACCCCGCTTTGCATTGTTTCGCGGCAGAAGCTGATGCAGTCCTTCAGCAGCTGATACAGCTTATACACGATGAATCCATTTATATAAATGCTTTAATGGGTGATTTCGATTATACTGCGACCAAGCATATGCTCTTAATTCCTCCATCATCGTGGGAACGGCTGAAGCCTGTTTTGGCGCTCGCTGAGAAAGTAAGGCTAGAGATAATGGGGAAAACATTTGAAAGGATGGCTTTTTCAAAGGAAAGGCTGCCTTTAAGGTTTGAACTCAGCGAAAAAGAGGAGAAATGTTATTTAAATGTTTTTGGCCTGGATCGAATGCTGATCCTGGATTCGTATAATGCTGTTCTATCTGGCGGCAAATTCATCACGCTCAATAAAGAAGATTGCCAGCGATTATATGATTTAACACAAATGCTGGAGTCAGCCGGGAGAAGCCAGATTCCGATTGCTGCTGAACAAATGGAACTGTTTCTGGAAAAAGTGGTCCCAGGACTTAGAAAGCTGGGGGATGTCCATATTTCTGAAGACATGTCACAAAAATTTATGAAAACACCTTTGATTGCCAAGCTATACTTAGATCGTCTGCGGAACCGGCTTCTGGCAGGAATTGAATTTCATTATGAAAATATCGTGATCAATCCGCTGGAGAGAAGAGAGCCGAAGGGAGGCACGCGGATTATTAGAGATGTGGAATTAGAGGATGAGATCCTTCAGCTTATGGAGGAAAGCTCTTTTGCAAAGACGGATGGCGGCTATTTTCTGCAAAATGAAGAGCTGGAATATGAATTCCTTTATCATGTTATCCCTAAACTGCAAAAACTAGTGCAAATATATGCGACTACGTCTGTCAGAAACCGTATTTTCAGGGAGAATGCCAAACCGCAGATACGGATAAAAATGAAAAAAGAGCGGACGAATTGGCTGGAATTCAAGTTTGAATTGACCGGCATAGCTGATCAGGAGATACGGGATGTATTATTTGCACTTGAGGAGAAACGGAAATTCTATCGCCTGAAAAATGGCGCGCTCCTTTCTTTGGAAACAAGAGAATTTGAGGAAATCCAGCGTTTTCTGAAAGCTGTGCCTGAGCAGGCTGAGGACCTGGAGAGCGGCTTGAACATGCCGATTGTATCTGGTCTTAGAATGCTGGACGCAGCTGGTGATCCGGAGATGTTCCTTCATGAGGAATCCTTCAGGGAGTTTTTAGAAGAGCTTCAGAATCCATCATGCCTCCAGACTCCTGTGCCGGAAAGCCTGAATCCTATTTTGAGGGAATATCAGAAAAACGGCTTTAAATGGTTAAAGACAATGGCTCATTATGGATTTGGCGGCATCTTAGCTGATGATATGGGACTGGGGAAGACACTGCAAAGCATTGCGTTTATTCAGTCTGATCTTAAGGCTATTCGGGAATATACCGGTCCTGCACTTATTGTGTGCCCTTCATCCTTGACGTATAACTGGTTAAGCGAACTGACGAAGTTCACACCGGACATCCAGGCAATTGTCATCGACGGAACTCAAAATGACCGGGCTGAGCTACAGAAGGACCTATCTGGCATTGATGTGGTGATAACTTCCTATCCGCTTGTGCTTAAAGATATTAAATGGTATGAGATGCAGGATTTTTACACGGTTTTTTTCGATGAAGCACAGGCATTTAAAAATCCGGTAACTCAAACAGCGAGAGCAGTAAAGAAAATTAAAGCCAAATATCGCTTTGCTTTAACAGGCACTCCCGTTGAAAATTCCGCGGAAGAACTGTGGTCTATTTTTCATGTCGTCTTCCCTGAATTGTTTGGCGGCTTAAAGGATTACGGCAATTTAACAAGGAAGACGATTGCCAGAAGGGTAAGTCCCTTCATGCTCAGGAGGCTGAAAGAAGATGTTCTCTCAGAGCTGCCTGAAAAGATGGAGCTTATTGATTCGGCTGAATTGCTGCCGGAACAGAAGAAGCTCTATGCGGCTTATCTGGCAAAACTGAGAGAAGATACCTTAAAGCATTTAAATAAAGACACACTCAGAAAAAACCGCATAAGAATTCTTGCCGGTTTGACACGGCTCCGTCAGATTTGCTGCCACCCTGCTTTATTTGTGGATGGATATAAAGGGAGTTCGGCAAAATTTGAACAGCTCAAGAGAATTATAGAAGAATCCAGGTTGTCAGGGAGAAGAGTGCTTATCTTTTCGCAGTTCACTAAAATGCTAGACCTAATTGGCAGAGAACTTGCCCTTCTGGGTCTGCCGTTTTTCTACCTGGATGGACAGACACCTTCCGGGGAAAGGGTGGAAATCTGCCGCCGATTTAATGAGGGAGAGCGCGATTTTTTCCTGATTTCATTAAAAGCAGGCGGTACGGGTCTAAATTTGACTGGTGCAGATACAGTCATCTTATATGATTTGTGGTGGAACCCTGCCGTTGAGGAACAGGCAGCCGACCGGGCTCATCGCATAGGGCAGAAGAATACCGTCCAGGTTATAAAATTATTGTCGAGAGGCACCATCGAAGAGAAGATGAATGAACTTCAGGTTAAGAAGAAAAACCTAATTGAAGAAATCATCGATTCGAATGATAGTGCAGCCGAAAGCCTGACGGAAGAAGATATATGCGAAATATTAATGATCTAAAAGGAGAAATTCCATGCCTGAAAATAATCTGAAGGGGAGCGGCTTCCCTGAAAAGCTGGCAAAGCCAGCAGTGCGTGCACTTGAAGGGGCAGGCTATTTTACACTGGAACAGTTAACCGCTGCTACTGAAGCAGAATTGCTGGATCTTCACGGAATGGGCCCGAATGCCATGGCAAAACTCCGTAAGGCAATGGCAGACAGAGGATGGTCATTTAAAGTTTAGTATGGAAGACGCGACTCTTGAGACGCGTCTTTTTTTATCAATCCAAGGGAAAACAGCTTAAAGGAGGAATTTTCCAATAGTTAGAGAAATTATTATTAATAAAAGTTTGGAGGGATTCTTAATGTGTAAAGTTGTATCGCAGGAATTTAAAGCAGTAGTCATAAGGAACAAAGGGCTATTTAAGGATTATGCCCATTTGGTGCCTGAAGCAGCTCAAAGTTTCTTGAAGCAGGGCCATCTTGTACAGCATAGCAGCGGACTTGAAGTGTCCATTTATGAACCTAAGAGAGGGGAAGACCACTTTGAGGGAATATTTTTAGTCGGTTACTTAGTTCATGAGAAACCTGAGACACTGCCGGATGGGATGGAATATATAGAGGTACAGCATACTTATGCATCAATCAGAGGAAAGGGAGCCGACATGGGCGGCCTGTATACACGTCTTAACAATTGGATTAAGGAGCAGGGCAATACGCAGGATTCCCCTGATCATTATATTTTGGAAGTTTATTATCCGGTTGAAAATGAAGAAGAGGATGCAGAAGTATACATTCCAGTCAAAAACTAACCGCTCAAATTCTGAGCGGCTGTCTGTCTTAGATCTCTTTCGCCGAAATCGGGAGAAAGAGCTTTATGCCCCTTTTATTAAATGGAAGCAATTTTGAATCGGCTATCAAATGGCTTATATAACCGGCAAGGCATGTATAAAATACCCCCTCTATGCCAAGTGATGTTTCAAATTTGGCAGAGATGAATCCAAAAAAAATAACACCCAGGATGGAATGAGTATAACTGCGGTGGGAAACGAAGGAAGCTATCAATATATAAATCCCAAATAATATCAGCCAAAGTTCCTGCAAAGAGATGCCTCCTGCCAGGACGCCAATTCCCGTAATGGTCAGCATATGCTTTTGCCTGATTTTCGCAGAAATGGCGGTCATACTGATCCCTATAGCGATTCCCAGCCATTTCTCTTTCGGGGAGCCTTCATAGAAGCTATAAATGATCATTAAAATTCCTATGATTTGGGCAACTGTCCGAACGACTTCATGTGAAAGTGTAAGCCGGTCACGAAGTTTTCCATCAATGTCGAGGTCCGGGATTAATCCAGAAACGCTGCCGAGTCCTACTAATAATAGAGTTGTGGATGGGCTGGCATGAACAGTGTTCGCAACCACGTATCCTGCTGCTGCTCCAATCGCTGCATGGGCGGTACCATTCAATATAAATTCCACCTTTATAATATATTTGCATTTTTTTCATGCATTCTTATATTATATCAAAACATTTGTTCTGTTTTAGGGTTTGATAGATTATTTTGTTATTTAGGGCTAAATTCTCCTCAGAGTTCATTATCCTGGGCATACTTAAAAGAGTTCATGGTATAATGAACAGTACATTGAGCTATATGTATACATAATAGAATTTGTATCTAAGGAAGGTATTTATGTCAGAGGAAAACATAACGAGGATTCATTTAGACGGCAAGGAATACATACTGATAGGAACAGCACATGTTTCAAAGCACAGTGCAGAACAGGTAAAGGAAGTCATTGAGGCTGAACAGCCTGACTCTGTTTGTGTGGAATTGGATGAACAGAGATACCAATCGATTACAGAAGGCAGCAAGTGGAAGGAAATGGATATTATCCAGGTAATTAAGGAGAAGAAGGCATCGCTGCTTTTAATGAATCTGGCGATTTCATCCTTTCAAAACCGCATGGCTGACCAATTCGGCATTAAAGCCGGCCAGGAAATGATTCAGGGAATTGAATCAGCCAAGGCTGCCGGGGCAAAGCTTGTTCTGGCTGACCGGAATATTCAGATTACCTTTGCAAGGATTTGGGGCAACCTCGGTTTAAAAGGAAAATCCCTGCTTCTTAGTCAAGTAATAGCAAGTATTTTCAGCAAAGATACCATAACTGAAGAAGAACTTGAGAAAATGAAAAATCAGGATACGATAAATGCGATTCTAAATGAATTTACAGATAGTTTTCCGCGATTAAAGAAACCACTCATTGACGAGCGGGATCAATACCTTGCACAAAAAATTAAAGATGCACCAGGAGAAAAAATAGTGGCGGTGCTTGGGGCAGCCCATGTACCGGGGATCAAAGAGGAAATCAAAAAAGAACAGGATATGGCTAAATTGACAGAGCGCCCGCCAAAATCCAATATTCCAAAGATTGTCGGCTGGAGTATTCCTATTATGATTATTGCCATCATTGCCTATACGTTCATAGCAAACCCAACAGCAGGGCTTTCCCAGACTTTTAGCTGGATTCTATGGCATGGATCTTTATCAGCTCTTGGGGCAGCGGTTGCATTGGGTCATCCGCTTACGATTCTGACAGCATTTATAGCAGCGCCAATAACCTCCTTAAACCCTCTATTGGCATCAGGCTGGTTTGCTGGTCTGGCGCAGGCATATGTTCGCCGCCCAAATGTCCGTGATTTCGAAACTCTTTCAGAGGATGTTTTTACTGTAAAAGGATTTTGGCGCAATAAAGTAACCCGTATATTACTCATCGTGGTACTTTCCAATATTGGAAGCTCGATCGGTACTTTTATTGGCGGAGCCGATGTTTTAAAAACATTTTTTGAGAATATTTAATGAGATTTTTGATGCCAAACCTGAAAGGCCGTTGACTATGAATTATCAATAAAGAAAAAAGTGCTAGCTTCTGGTTCGGGATGCTAGCACTTTTTTCATTATCTGTCAGCAGCAATCGCTTTTCTCTTATAAAGTAAGGACCCCAAAAGAAAAGTAACGGCTCCCCAGATCACCATCACGCCTATTCCTGCCCAAAGTGCTACTGTAGCAATACCGGTTTCATACACCATGCTTTCCCTTAAGCCTTCAGCAAAATAGGTTAGCGGCAGGATGCTGGATATTGGCTGGATCCATTCAGGCATCGTTTCAATAGGGAAGAACACACCGCTTAAAAACATCATGAGAAAACTGCAGATATTAGCTACTCCCATATAAGCTTCTGTCGTTTTGCTGAAAGATGAGAAGAAGTAGCCAAGTGCATTAAAGGATAAAGCCCCGATCAGGAATACGATAATCAAGGTAAAAGGATTAATATAAAGGTTGGCGCCAAATACGAGGACACCTATTAATGAAAGCAGGATGATCTGCACAATACTGAACAACAGCCTCATAACCATATCACTTAATCCGAAGATGCCCATATTTGCCGGTGTCATTCGCAGCCTTTTGATTAATCCCTTTCTGCGCATTTCCACCAGATCCACCATGCCAAACATGCCGCCCTGGGCAATGGATAAAGCAATCATCCCGGTTAAAAGGAAATCTGTATATTCCAGTTCATTGGTGCCAGAGGTTATCGATTCATATTGCAGATCATATTTCGGAGAAGCACCTGCAGCCATTAAATTGGCCTGCTGGACAAACTTATCCAGAATGCCGGAAACAGCCTGGGCTGCGGCACCCTGTTCATTTTCTTTATTTATTACAAGGAAAACAGAGGAAGCTTCTGCTGACTCCGGCAGGATGATGGCGGCATCCACTTCCTGATCTTTTACCCATTCCTCCGCTTTATCCCTTGTGACAGGCTTACCTGATTTGACTTCAAAAACGGGAAGTCCGCTGATTTGTGAAAGCATCATCTCTGAAGCTGGATTCGGGCTTGGATCCACAACAGCCACTTCGGTTTTAAACTCTTCATCTGAATTTCCGCTGAAGATGACCATGAAGATAACCATTAGAATAACCGGGAAAAAGATGCCCCAGAACCATGCCTGTTTTTCGCGAAGAGTCAATTTCAGCTGTGCCAAAAACATCATTTTAAATTGATGGTATCTATTAATCTTAATCCCTCCATTCTTTGCCGGTAAACGCAATAAACACATCTTCCAGGCTCATTTCCCTTATGGAGACCTGTTCCACCCCGTATGATTTTTCTTTTGTAAACTTAAATAAGTCCAAAAGGGTTTCTTCAGGCTTTGCTGCCCATATTTTCAGAGTTGCCCCTTCCCGTTCCGTTTTGGATACGGATTCCAGATCCTTCGAGAACCTATCAGCATCCTCTGCAGCACCATCGCCATCAAGAAAACTCAATCTTATTTCCCGTTCATCTGTAAGTTTCTCTATGAGTGCGGAAGGAGAGTCAAGTGTAATCACGTTCCCCTGGTCCACAATGCATACACGATCACTTAATTTCTCTGCTTCTTCCATGTAATGAGTGGTAAGGATGGTCGTTTTCCCTAGTTCTTTAAGATGAAGAATGATGTCCCAAATATTTCTTCTGGCCTGTGGATCAAGGCCGGTAGTCGGTTCATCCAGAAAAATGATTTCAGGGTCACTAATCAGCGCCAGTCCAATGGCAAGTCTTTGCCTCTGGCCGCCTGAAAGTTTTTTTACATGATTTTTGCGGTGCTCAGTAAGATTGACTATTTCCAGGATTTCTTTGGCTGGCCGTGCATGGTCGTAAAAGGATGCAAAAAGGTTCAGGTTTTCTTCTGGTGTTAATAAATCAAACATGGCACTTGACTGTGGCTGGACGCCAATTTTCTTCTTTATTGAAACGGCATGCTTATTCCAATCGAGGTCGCCAAAATGGATTTCACCGTTATCGGGTGAAACAAGACCCTCAATCATTTCCAGTGTAGTCGTTTTGCCAGCTCCGTTTGGACCGATAATCGTGAAGACTTCCCCGGCATTAACCGAGAAACTTATATCCTGGACAGCCTTTATTAGGCCAAAGGATTTTTGTAGATTCCTTACTTCTAAAACAGTCATTCCTCTTCCTCGCTTTCATGACAAGTTGGCTATCAGCATCATGCAAAATTCCTAACCTTCTATTTAATACGTTACTTTTTTTGAAAAAATTCATTTTTTTAGTAAACTTAATAATATCGATACTGGTTCCATAATATGGGACAAACCCATATAGAAAAGATGATTGCTGTGTTTTAAAATGATGGGTGAAAGGCTTTTTCTATCAGAAGTTAGGGGAGAAGTGTAAATGAGAGAACTTCCAATAGTGGTTGATGATCTATTAAATAAGTACATAGATTTAGTAAATGAATATATGCCCAATCAGCTTGCAGGCCTTTATTTGCACGGATCGCTTGCACTGGATGCTTTTGCAGAAGGATCAAGCGATATTGATTTTATTGCGGTTACACAAAGAGGTTTAACTGAATCAGAATTGAAAAAGGCTGAGGAGATCCATAGGATAATAGCAGACAAATATCAGTTTCCTGTGATGGATGGGGTTTATTTAACTCAAAATGAACTGGGAACGCTTTGTGAATGTTTCTTCTATAATAACGGGACAATGAATTATGGGCATTTCCTGAATCCAGTCACCTGGTGGCTTTTAAAAAAGAAGGGTATTGTCATTTATGGGACTGTTCCGGTTATAGAGATAAATGACTATGATTTGGTTTCATACACTTATGAGAACATGAATACATATTGGGCGAATCGAATCCAGACATTCGAGAAATCGATTGATGAACTTACACAAATAGCCGACTCTGAGATTGATAAAGAAGTTGAATGGACGGTGCTCGGCATATTGCGCCTGTTTTACACATTGAGAGAGAAGGATATTTTCTCTAAGCAAGGGGCCGGGGAGTACTCATTAAAGCATTTGCCGGAAAAATGGCACCCAATCATAGTGGATGCCCTCAATATTCGCAGAGGTGAGGAAAATAGACATTATGCAAGAAAGCGTGATCGAATTGAAGAGACTATTAAACTGTCAAAATATCTTATAAGCCAATCAGCAGCAATCAAAAATAGGTGAGCTTCCCTTGATGTGAAGCTCACTTGACTGAAGGCCGTTACGTTATCCTCATTGGAGTATTCAAGTTATGGGAATCCCGATAGGATCGATAAGAGACAAATCTTTTTCCGTGTGAGGATCCATCCAATTGAAGAATCCGTTCATTAATTGTTTCCATATACAGAAAGTCATCATTCGCATTTAGACGATAGAAAGTGTAGGTGTATCCAAGGAGTTCTTTCTTGGTTATTTGCGTATCGGGATGCTGCTGGATAAATTCTGACAGCTGCTTAACAGAAATGGAAGGAATCTCTGCCATTTCATAAAGCTTCCCTTTAAGGTTAGCTTTTAGCTTGCTTACGGCACTCATTGCCTTTTCTTTATATTTATTCCTGGACATGAAGTCACTCCTTCATAATGAGATATTAAGAATAATTTCCATTTGCAGAAAGAATAAACATTACCGGCAGGAAAGTCAAGAACAGTAACATATGAAAAAATATTCTGTGCTATGAACGAAAGGAAGTGTGTATTTTGCCTAAACAAATGAGTAATTTAATACCCGATTGTGAAAATTGTTTTGGGCTTTGCTGTGTGGCCCTCCCTTATGCAAAATCTGCTGACTTTGCTTTGGATAAGGAAGCAGGTCAACCATGTCCCAATCTGCAAGCTGATTTTCGCTGTCAAATACATGCAGACCTCAGGGGAAAAGGCTTCAGAGGATGCACCTCATTTGAATGCTTTGGAGCAGGCCAAAAAGTATCTCAAAACACTTTTAAGAATAGAGACTGGCGCAGCCATCCTGGACTTGAGAAAGAGATGTTTGATGTGTTTCCCATTATGCATCAGCTTCATGAAATGCTTTTCTACTTAACAGAAATTCTATATTTGGAAGCCGCTATGCCTATTCATGGTGAAGTCGGAGAAATGTTGGACAAAACAGAGGCTTTAACTAATATGGAACCGGGTTTGATTATGGCTATTGATGTCCAGGCACATAGGGATGAAGTCAATAAACTGCTTCTAAAAGCCAGTGAGTTTGTCAGGATAAACTCAGGATTGAATCAAAAATCCGCGAAAAAATATAGCGGCCGGAGAGATTTTATCGGAGCCAAATTAAGTGGCGAGGTGTTGTGCGGAGCGAATTTAAGAGGTTCCTTGTTTATTGCAGCTGACCTGCGCAAAGCTGACTTGAGGTATACGGACCTTATTGGTGCAGACTTTAGGGACGCAAATTTAAGCGGAGCCAATCTAATGGGAAGTATTTTTCTTACACAGGCTCAGGTTAATTCAGCAACAGGGGACATGTATACGAAGCTGCCAAAGGGTTTACAGAGACCACAGCATTGGGTGAATTAAAAGGAAAGAAGAGATGCCGAATGACACAGAACGAAATCGTGCTTGTTGTCAGCACATCAATTATACAGGAAGGCAAAGTGCTGATGATAAAAGAGAATAAAGCCACTGTAAAGAATAAATGGAATTTCCCGTCCGGCCGTGTTGAAAAAGGTGAAGATATCCTTGCGGCTGCCTGCAGAGAAGTTAAAGAAGAAACGGGCTTGGACGTAAACCTGACCCATACAACTGGAATCTATAACTTTATCAGCAGTACGGACCATCAGGTCATCTTATTCCATTTTATTGCTCAAATAAGAGGGGGCTTTTTAAACCATCAGGAAGAGGAAATTGCCGATAGTACGTGGGTGAACCTGTCAAACCTTAATAACTTGAAAGACGAGGAACTTCGCGATGCCAAAGTCATAAGGCAAATACTAAATGCCGTAAAAGCTGATAAAATTTATCCCTTGGAGCTGTTTCAAACAAAGTTAAGCTGATGAGGTAAAAGGAATTTTTAGGAATTTTGTCGAAAGAATACCCTATCGATAAAATTAGGTGGGGTATGGATGGAGTTTAAAATTAAGAATGAATATTTTAATAAAGCCATTGGAGAAGTAAGCAGTGCAATTTCTGCTAAGACACCTTTTCCTATTTTAACCGGAATAAAGCTGACTGCATGTGAGGACAATTTAAGACTCACTGGAAGCAACTCTGATATTGTGATTGAAAAAGTCATTCCTGCTGCTGATGAAGGGGCAGTACTGGAAATAGTAAAGACTGGAAGTGTTGTAGTAACATCCAGATATCTGACAGAGCTAATTAAAAAGCTGCCGGGTGACATACATATCAAAGTCAATGAAAAGCATAACGTGACAATCCTATCAGATGAAGTTATGACATTTATAAACGGTTTTCCAGCAGAACAGTATCCAAAACTTCCTGAATTTGAAAATTCGCATGGGATCCAAATTTCTTCTGTAAAATTATCAGGAATAATAAAGCAGACCGTGTTTGCAGTTTCAAAGAAAGATGCAAGGCCGGTGCTCACAGGAGTGCATATGATTATTAAAGAAAATCACTTTTCGTGTGCGGCAACCGACTCACATCGATTAGCATTTCTGGAGACAAGGATCGTTTCTTCTTCCAAAGGGTCTTTCATAGTTCCAGGATCCAGCCTAAAGGAACTTTTAAAGCTATTGGCTCATCAGGAAGAAAGCGAAATACAAATCTTCTCATCAGCGAGCTATTTAGTTTTCAAAACAAAATCAATCATGCTCTGTTCACGGCTTATTGAAGGCAAGTATCCGGATGTAACTGGACTCATCCCGAATGAAACGAAAACAGTTATAAAACTGGATGCAAAGAAACTATTAAAGGGAATTGACCGCGCCTGCCTGTTTGCCCTCGAATGGAAGAATAACAATGTCCTCTTGGAGATAAAAGAAGGAACATTGAAAATATCTTCTGTTTCCTCTGCCATTGGAAAAATTGAAGAAATGCAGCCTCTATTAGAAATTACTGGCGAGCGGGAACTATCCATATCACTTGATGGGAATTTTTTAATGGATGCCCTAAAAGCTATACAGGAAGAGCATGTTCTTTTATGCTTCAGCGGCACAATGAAGCCGGTTATAATCAAGCCTGTCAGCGACGAGTCTTATATTCAGCTTGTTTCACCCGTCCGTTCGTATTGAGAGCAGTATTCTTACGCAAAGAAATAACATGTCTAAATAACTTTTTGCACCATTCACCAGCTAGGACAGCAGGCGGATGGTGCTTTTTTATGACTTACAATTTCAAGTCTATATTTCCATTTCCACCCATTATAAAATAGAAGGATGTAAAACTTAAGAAATGCAGATTCAATCTTAAGAAATTCTTAAGATTTCTATTACATTAATGTTAAGATTTTGCGTTTAGTATAAAAATATGAAAAGAGCACCTTGAAAGCAGGGGGATTATGGATAACTATTATGTACTCGTCGTAGATGATGAAAAAGAGATAAGAGATGCCATTGAAATTTATCTTAAAAATGAAGGCATTACTGTATTGAAAGCGAAAGATGGAATCGAAGCTCTGGAGATATTAAATGAGAATCAGGTGCATCTGATCATTTTGGATGTCATGATGCCAAAGCTCGATGGCATTTCAGCTACATATAAAATTCGCGAAAAGAAAAACATCCCGATTATTATCCTGAGTGCCAAAACAGAGGATACAGATAAAATCCTGGGGCTGCAGGTAGGAGCTGATGATTATGTGACCAAGCCTTTCAATCCCATGGAATTGGTTGCCCGTGTGAAATCACAGCTGAGAAGATATGTGACATTCGGAACGTTCGAAGGAGTCAAAAAGGTGATTGATCTGAACGGTCTCATGCTGGATAAGGAAGCAAAAGAAGTGAGTGTTAATGGAGAGCCAGTGAAAATGACTCCGATCGAGTATAAAATTGTGGAACTATTAATGACGAATGCCGGACGCGTTTTTTCAATTAATGAAATTTATGAACGGGTATGGAACGAGCCATGCTATAACGCAGAAAATACGGTGGCAGTCCATATTCGGAAAATCCGTGAAAAGATTGAAATTGACCCGAAGAATCCGAGATATTTAAAGGTGGTATGGGGAATTGGATACAAGATGGAAAAATAAATTCATCATTGCGATGATAACGGTTTTATTTGCTTTCGGAGCGAGCGGCGTTTTGTCTGTTCTCATAAACGGAAGGGAATATGCGAACCCGGACTATTTTCACACAAATCAGTTTAGAAGTGATTTGGATCAGTATGCCGGATATCTGGAAATGTTCGAACTGAATAATGTTACCCTCGAAAAAGCTAAGGAAGCAATAGAGGTGTCGGAAGAGGACATACATGAACATCGCTATCGTTATGGGACTCTTCCTGAACAAATAGATAATATTAGAAGCCAATATGAATATAGAATCCAGGAGGCAAAGGACACTGAAAATAATGAATTTGCCAAGGCTTTATCCGATCAGATGAACAAAAGAATCGAGGATATTACGAAGAACTTTGAGAGTGATGAACACGTACGTCCCAAAGTGGTAAAAGAAAAAGAAGAAAAGATAGAAGAGTTTTTCAAGGAAAAAGAACAATTGCGGGATCAGTATGATTATTATGAGGATTCATTTACTTACTATTTTGAGGACACTTCCACTGGTGAAGTATACACGAATTTAACTTTGTCCAAAAATGAGTCTCCGGATGAAGCAATGAAAAAAGAGATGGTTTATCGTACTGATTACACCATGGACAAAAATTATTTCCTTCGTTTTATTATGGGGGGGTATGAGGAGTTTGAACAGTCTCTTACAGAATCGCAATCAGGCTACTTTAAAGGACAAATAGGCCTGGCTAAAAACCTTCCTGATTCAAATATGTTCATTGACCAAAATAATCATTTCAAACAAAAGCAGATTGTATTATTAATTTATGGCGGCTCAGCGGTATTGGCCATTATCGCTGCATTGATTGCAGGCAAAAAATCAAAGGCCCTGTCTGCTGAAATCAAAAGGTGGGAGCCTTTATACAATAAGCTGCCTATAGATTTAAGAATAATTTTCTTGGGGTTGGCAGTAATAGGCAGCAGTTTGGCGCTATTTCTGATAAATGATTTTCTCATAGACTCCTACAATATCCTGCCGCGTGTTATTGAATTAATTATTGTGCTTCTGGGAGCATCGGTTCTTTGCGGTTTGACAATTGTTCAGTTCAAATATATCGCTGGTGAATTTAAGGATCTGGAAAACGCAAAGGCAGTTTTGAAAAAGAGTCTGGTCTATAGAGCGGCTGGCGGTTTGAAAACCAGCCTGCAGGAAGCCTTTTTAAACCGGAGTACAGGAACGCAGCTGTTTGTTGTTTTATTAATCATCTTTGGAATGGGAATGGGTTCAATTGTCATGTTCTTTCACCCGCTATTTGCCCTGTTTTATGTAATGGTATTAACGTTTGCAGGTATTCCGTTAGTTATGGCACTAATCAGGCGCGCAGGCTATTTCAACCGAATTGTCGAGACCGCAAATGAATTGGCAACGGGCCACATGGGACAGGACTTGCCGGTTAAAGGAAAAGGTGTTCTGGCTGCACTCGCAGGAAACATGAATGTATTGAAACAGGGTGTTAAAACATCTCTAAGCGAACAGGCAAAAAGTGAGAGGCTGAAAACGGAACTGATTACAAATGTCAGCCATGATTTAAGGACACCATTGACTTCAATTATTACGTATACGGAGCTTCTGAAGTCAGGTGAGGTTTCACAAGACGATCGCTCAGCCTACCTTGAAATCATTGACCGAAAGTCAAAACGATTAAAAGTTTTGATTGATGATTTATTCGAAGTCTCGAAAATGGCGAGCGGCAATATTGAGCTTCGGAAGGAAAGAGTGGACCTTGTACAGTTGCTGCAGCAGGCGCTTGCAGAGCATGATAACGCCATTAGTGAATCCAATCTGCATTTCCGTGTAACCAAGCCCGATCATCCGGCAATCGCATATGTGGATGGCCAAAAGCTCTGGCGTGTTTATGATAATTTAATAGGCAATATTCTAAAATATTCTTTGGAAAATTCACGGGTCTATATTGCGATAACGAAAATGAAAGGCCAGGCAGTCATTACGTTTAAAAATGTTTCTAAATACGAACTGGATGACCAAAGTGAAGAATTATTTGAACGGTTTAAACGAGGAGATAAATCAAGGCATACAGATGGTTCTGGCCTGGGCCTCGCTATTGCCAAATCGATTATTGATCTTCATGATGGAAGTCTTGAAATAGATACAGATGGTGACTTGTTCAAGGTGAGCATTTCACTGAATATAGAGGAGTAAGGGAAGAGGATGAATTATGGATATTACCGAGCTGTATACAAGTCATTATAAACGCCTATATCATATATGTTTCTCGATGACAAGAGACGCTTATCTTGCGGAGGATATCGTTCAAGAAACTTTTATTAAAGCCATGAAGAAAGCGGAAACGATTATCGATGAAGAAAAAGCGGGGGCATGGCTGTCTGTCATTGCCCGAAGGACCGCCCTGGACGTTATTCGCAGTGAAAGGCGGAAGGCTGCTGTGCCGATGGAGCAGGACATGCTTGAAAGCCTCGGTGTAACTACAAAACAGAATGTCGAGCAGGAAGTTGAATCCGGCTTTGCTGCTAAAGAAATCACCGGGGCAGTAAAGCAGCTGACAGACAGCTATAGAGATATTCTTTTGCTGAAGATAGACCGGGGATTAAAAGAAAGGGAAATAGCGGCTATGCTTAATTTAAATCCATCAACTGTAAAAACCAGGATCTTCAGGGCTCGAAAGCAGCTGAAAATGATGGTGCAAATGGGGGCTTAACAACGAATAAGAGAGCAAACGGCCAATAATATCGGCCGTTTGCTCTCTTTTAAATTTATCCTTCCGCCATTGGCACCGGAGCAGACTCCGTTCCAATAGACTCGTACTTCTTATCGATATTGGTGCGGATGGTTTTTAGATCCGTTCCATTTTCAAACTCTTGTTTTGCCTCAAGGGAAATATCAGGTCAATTGTCTTCCCAGCTTTTGCATAGCAGACGTCCGAATTAGGAAATAATAATATAAACTTTCGAGAAAGAGACATAAGGAATAGATATGATCTTACTTATTGTTTCAATAATCGCCTTTAATATGGCTGCCTTCAAAATAAATAAAAAAATTACTCCGAGCCAAGTATTGCAAATCTGGACTTTTACGGTAGCTTTTCAGATGTTATTTGATTTAATTGTTGAATTCAAACATCATCATTATTGGTACTTTTCTCCAGGTGTTGATTGGGCAGGCTTGTTGCCGAGGTTATTCTTAATTCCGCCGGTAAACATCATTTTTTTGAATGGATACCCTTTTTCAAAAAGCGTCTTTAAAAAAATGGTTTTTCTGCTTTTCTTTGTTACGGGAATTATCCTTTATGAAATGGCAGCTCTGCTTCCTGAACCATGGGGTTACTTTAATTATGGTACATGGAAGATATGGTATTCGATTATGGTAGATCCATTTCTTCTGCTGACTCTCGTTTTATTTTATAAATTAATGATTTTATTAGAGCAGAAAAGTTCTTTACATAAAAAGTATTGAAACAATATAAGGCGTGTATTTATTGGTTTCCTTATCTTTCTTTGGACATTAATCTGATTGTAATCAGGTACATGTCAAATTATTTCTCCTGGAAATGGTGATATCATGCTCCCTATTATTTTGCAGCTTGCGCTGGCATTTTCATTTTATTAGCTCAAATTAAAGCTTCCTGCTTGTGCAGGAAGCTCATTTATTTGTTTGGGAGCCTATCTTTATGCCTGGCCATTCTGTTATTGAACAATTTCCCGGCCTCCTGCTTTATCACATCTCGAATTATTCTTAGTATTTTCATTTTTATCACCACTATAGGAATACGCCGTAAAAACTTTCTGTGCCAGTCCATGTATTTGGTAATATGAGAAAAAAATGAACAAAAGACTCCTGCTTCAATTATCAGAGGCAGGAGTTTTTTATTGCATTTTTGGGGGAGATCATTCAATTTTCGATAAAACCATATTTTCCCCTGATTAAAAAAGGTTTTTACTATTGATATAATAGATGGATGTGTACAGCGGAGGTGAAAACAGCATGAATGCATTTATTAATGTGCTTAAAGAATCATTTAATTTCAGCGGAAGATCCAGACGAAGAGAATATTGGATGTTTATTTTGTTTACATTTGTCATCTCAATCATTTTAACTATTATTGAGATGATGTTTGGATGGGAGATTACAGAGGACATTGGCATCCTTACAACTCTCTTCTCTCTGATTATGTTAATTCCGAGTCTTTCTGTAACTTTCAGAAGACTGCACGACACCGGGAAAAGCGGCTGGTGGATCTTAATATCTTTGATTCCTTTAATCGGAGGGATTATTATCCTCATCTTTACTCTAATGGACAGTGAACCTGGAACAAATAAATACGGGCCTAATCCTAAAAAAGCAATATAAAAAAATCTCCAGCCGCCTCGGCTGGAATTTTTTTTGAAACTATTTTTTAGAAAATTCGTATTACATTTAAATGGTATCTTTACCCGGAAGTGAGGTATTTAGATGAGGAATAGAATATTGAAGAGACTTTCCTATCTTTTTACTGGTGAAACAACGAGCCTCATAATGTTTGTTTTTATCAGTTATCTGGTGAATTATACATATTCTGATCTCCATTTATATTCACTATTTTCTTTCTGGTCATCATTTCTGCTGCTGGAGTTCTTACTCCTTCAAGGATCCATTTATTGGTTTGTAAAATGGAAGCGCCTAAAAAAGGAAAATACATCAGCTGCCCCGATCAGGCTAGTTGAGCAGTTATGGGCCATAAAAAAATGGAACATTGCTATGATAATAATAATTCCGGCTGCCTTCATAGCAGATTATATTATGTGGCTTCCGTCAACACCTCAGGGACTGACGATTGCCGCCTTTATTTATATCTTTGCCATCCTTGAGTATGTTAACTATTTTCATATTCAGCTATCTTATGATAATCGCTCTGACATTAACAGCCTCAAGCAGTCAAAGCGCTTTAAACAAGCATCTTTGAGCAAGGATTTTAAAAGGCTGAAAAAATTAAAAGGAGAAAGCAGGAATTTACGGTGAACATACGGAACAGACATGACAGGGAACTGGTAGAATCAGCAGAATCGGTAAGGTTTAGAAGGAATAATGTATATGGGAGTTGGCCAGGTGTGAATGGGATTATATGCTAAATACAAAGGAAGAGATTCTGAACTTCCACGACATAGAAAAAGAATAAATGCATTCCATTGAAAAGGATTTGATCCATGATCAAAATGTATTGTCTGTTTTCTATGGCGGTTCGATAGGAGAGAACAATACGGATTTATTGTCACAAGGTTGGGCTGGAAGAAAAAAGTGATAGGGTGGAAAAGATACTCGGAATGGTTCATTGAGACATAACATGTTAATAGAAGAAAGCAGGCGAAACTTATGGCGAAAGTAATTGGATTTGAATTAAACAGCCAGGATCCGGAAAAAGCAGCTGAGTTTTATTCAAATGTTTTCGGATGGGAGATTGAAGAACCGAATTGGGGATATTGGCCAGTTAAGATAGAAAATGACAAAAGTCAAGCGGTAAATGGGGGCATCAGTAAAGGGCCAAACGATTACCCGCATGGACATCAGCGGCATGAAGATCAATGGTATTTCTGTAGAAGACTTATTCCATGCCTATGAGCAGGTAAATAACAAATAAAGGGTACTGCACCAGATGCTTTATGAAGAATAACGACGAAAAAGACAAGGGTCGAAGGAAAATGGGAGTTAATCGAGAAGTATAACGATGAAAAAGGCGAGGGTCGAAGGAAAAGAGTAGTTAATCCTGTATTTGCTTCAAAAACGGTTTCATCAGTCTGCATTTTATTTCTCCCATTAGGTTTCTAATGAATCCCAATCTTACTGAAGTTATAAAGGAGGCCATTCTATGAGCTTAGGTGCAAATTATCTAATGATCGTAAAGAAAATGATTCAAGGCAGCGAAGGAATTAGCGGATATAACCATTCAGCGGCTTTCCAATGAGGATTTGAATTGGGCTTGCAATGAAGAGTCCAATAGTACAGCGGTAATTATCAGGCATATGAGCGGCAATATGGTTTCACGGTGGACCGATTTTTTGACATCAGATGGAGAAAAGCCTTATCGAAACAGGGATGAGGAGTTTTCGACAGCCGCAGCTTCAAAGGATGAACTAATAGTGATTTGGGAAAAAGGGTGGAAGGTACTGTTTTCCGCTTTAGATAGTTTAAATGAGCAGGATCTGCTTAAAAATATCACTATTCGAGGCGAGAGCCATCTAGTTATGGATGCAATAGAAAGGCAGATGGCACATTATTCTTACCATGTTGGGCAGATTGTTTATATCGGCAAGCTAATAAAAAACGGGGAGTGGGAAAGCCTTAGTATTCCGAGAGGGAAATCTGATGAATTTCTTAAGGAAATGCTCGGCAAACACGATGCCGGAAAATAGGCGGTTTATTCATTTGCAATCGGGGGGGGGGGGCAAATCATTTAGTAAACTAAGAATATATATTGCATGGGCTTCAAAGTTTTTTGTATAAAACATAAAAAGAAAACGGCACTGTCCATCCAGTGCCGTTTTCTTTTTATATTTATATGCTTTGACTTTTTTTGCGCTTGTTTACATATTTGTAAGTGAACACAATAATGATTGCTGCAATGATGATCAGGGCAAGAGGCAAGGCATAGCTATTAAAGATTTCCTCTGCTTCTTTATAATGAGGGCCCAGTTTATATCCCAAATAAACATAGAATGCGGTAATCGGCAGCATTGCGACGAAGGTATAGATAGAGAATTTCCACACATTCATTTTGGCCATCCCGCATGGAATGGAAATCGCTGTACGCACAACTGGCATAAAACGGGCAAAGAAAGCAACCCCCGAGCCATATTTATCAAAGAACTTGTCCGAAGCATCAATTTGTTTTTGGGAGACTAAGAAATATTTTCCGTATTTTAATACCATTGGGCGCCCGCCATATCGGCCAAGTGCATATAATGTCAGTGGTCCAATCGTTCCCCCCACTGTACCTGCTAATACAACTAAATAATAATTAAAGTCTCCCTGGAAGACCCAAAAGCCCGCTAATGGAAGAACTACTTCTGCCGGAACAAACTCAAAGCATAGTGAAAGCAATATTCCAAAGTAAGAAAACTGTTTTAAAAATTCAATAAAGCTGATGATAATTTCTGACATAGCCACACATCCTGTTGATTAATAAGAAAAGCGCAAGCGCCTTGCCCACCCCCGACAAGCACAAGACGAGCCTCTCGGAAAGGCGTTCTTTGCCTTTTTGGGAGGATTGGCTTGTGACCTCGAGGGGGTAGGCGCTGGAGCTAGATAATAAGAAAAGCGCAAGCGCCTTGCCCACCCCCGACACCTCGAGGGGGTAGGCGCTTGCGCTGGACAGTTCACGAAATTCGAAGATATAAAACGTACATAAGTCAGTCTAACGGGTAATAGGAAAACAATCAAGTATTTATATAGACATGCAAAAAAGAAACGGCAGCTGCCGAAATCGGAGCCGCCGTTCTTCCTAGGCCAATAGGGGCTTGCTTTTAAAAACCTCCAGATAATGCAGCTGGTGTCCATCTTTTTCGTGGACCTTGAATGTGAATCCATCAGCTTCAATCTCTGTTCCTATCTCTGCTTCCATATGCTGTGTCAGGAACCAGCCGCCGATTGTATCAACGTCTTCATGCTCAAAATCTGTGCCTAGCAGATTATTGACATCGTCTATAAGAAGCTTGGAATCCAAAATATAGTGGTTATCGTTTAGCTTTCTAATTTCAGGAACTTCATCTTCATCAAATTCATCACGGATTTCTCCGACAATTTCTTCAAGAATGTCTTCGACAGTCACCAATCCGGAAGTTCCGCCATATTCATCCATTAAAATGGCAATATGGATGCGTTCTTTTTGCATTTTGACAAGCAGGTCATGAATCGGAATGCTTTCAATTACATGGATAACCGGATTAATAAACGAGTCAAGCTCAAGATTCTCCGGGGTGATCCTGTTTGTAAGACTGGCCGTCAGAAATTCTTTTACATTAATAAACCCTCGAATATTGTCTTTATCCCCATCTTCCACTGGATATCGTGTGTAATTCTCTGTCTGGATGGTTTGCATAATATCTTCTATTGTGTCATCAGAAGCAATCGTAATCATCTCAGTACGCGGAACCATGATTTCTTTTGCAATTCTTTCATCAAATTCAAAGATATTGTTCACGTACTTTAACTCATTTTTATTAATCTCACCGCTTTTATAACTCTCGGATAAAAGAATTCGCAGTTCTTCTTCGGAATGGGCGATTTCATGCTCGGAAGCCGGTTTTAAACCAAATATGCCAACCAGTACACGAGCAGATCCATTTAAGAACCAAATGAAAGGGAACATCAAACGGTAGAACCAAATAATCGGTGTTGCGAACGCCATTGTAACTGCCTCAGCTTTTTGAATGGCAGCGGTTTTTGGTGCAAGTTCACCCACAACCACATGCAGAAAGGTGACTAAAGCAAAGGCAATGCCAAATGATAAAATATGGGTAAGCGATTCGGCGATTTCAAATCTTGCAAATACCGGGTGCAATAACTTTTCAACAGTAGGCTCACCTAGCCAGCCCAAACCTAATGCGGTAATGGTAATCCCCAGCTGACAGGCTGATAAATACTCATCAAGGTGAGTGACGACTCTCTTAGCTGCAATAGCCCTTTTATTGCCCTCAGCAATCAGCTGATCAATTCGGGAAACACGTACTTTTACAATCGCAAACTCAGTTGCTACGAAGAATGCGGTTAATGCTATTAATAATGCAATCAGTAATAAATTTATGGTTGTCAACGAGCAGTCTTACTTAAAAGTAAGACATACACCTCCTAAAATGGTAATGATCCTTATAAAGTTCACTACTTAAATTGTGCCCAAATAGATATCCATAATGCTCCAAAAACCCAAAAAAACAGTTTTGGCACAGGATATCAGTTGAGCAGTAAAAGCAATGTCTGAATTAATGATAAGCTTTCATGTGAAATATTCTTTTTGACATATTCGTATTTTTCGGGATCAGATTTTTTAAGCTGAGAAAGTGCTTTTGTCACATCTTCCTCCAGATCCTGAATTTTGAGCCTTAGTTCAAGAACATCTACCTCTTCAGAAAATCGGCTGATAACTTTTTTCTTTATTTCCTCCAGCGACAAACCATCCGCTTTACATTTTTCGATAAAAGCAATACGTTCGATGGCGGAATAATCATAATAGCGATAATTTGAAGGGGAACGTTCTGCTTTTAGCAGGCCAAGTGAAGTATAGTAATCAATCGTTCTCTTAGTAACCTTTGCTTTTTCAGCCAATTCACCTATTCTTAACTTCTCAGCCCCATGAGGATTCCTCCAAACTGTTACGTGATGGTTATGAATCTAATTATACTAAAAAATAATAGAAAATCAATGAATTTGAATAAAGAAGCAAGCAGGGTGGAAGAGATATCCACAAAAAAATAACACCGGATAACCGGTGCTATTTTGCATTTAGGCTTTAACGGCCTCTTTCTTTGCTTCTGTTTCCGCTACAATCACTGCGCATGCAGCATCACCTGTAATGTTGACTGCTGTTCGGGTCATATCAAGCAGACGGTCAATACCAATGATTAATGCGATACCTTCAACAGGAAGATTGACAGAGTTAAGGACCATTGCAAGCATAATCAAACCGACACCAGGCACACCAGCTGTACCAACGCTTGCAAGAACGGCAGTAAGGACAACCGTGATTAGCTGTGTCAATGTTAAATCAACATTATATACCTGGGCAATGAAAATAGTTGCAACACCCTGCATAATGGCTGTTCCATCCATATTAATGGTTGCACCGAGAGGCTGAACAAAGCTGCTGATTGATTCAGGAACTTTCAGATTTTTTTGGGCAGTATTCATGGAAATCGGCAGTGTCGCATTACTGCTTGATGTACTGAAAGCAACACCCATGGCCGGCGCAAAGCCTTTAAAGAACCATAGGGGGTTTTTCTTTGCAAGTAAAGCAATAGAACCTCCATAGGTTAAGATTGCATGTATAAATAATGCAAGAAGAACTACGATCATATAAAGTCCCATAGCTTTAATGGCACTTAGACCCTGGCTGCCTACAGCAGAAACGATCAGGCCGAACGTTCCATAAGGAGCAAATTTCATAACCAGGTTAACAAGGTACATCATCATGTCATTGCCTTGTTCAATAAGGTTTAAAATGCCTTTAGTTTTATTCCCAAGCATGGTTAATGCAAATCCGACAAAAATGGAAAAGGTGATAATCTGAAGCATGTTGCCTTCCGTAAAGGCTTTTACCGGATTGGTTGGTATAATATTCAAAAGTGTCTCAGAGACAGGTGGAGCTTCTTCAGATTCGTACTCCACGTTTGTTACGTCAAATTCCCCAACGTTACCTGGCTGAAAAATATAAGCCAATGCAAGCCCGATAACGATAGCGATGCTGGTGGTAATCAGGAAGTAAGAGATTGTCTTAATCCCAATTCTTCCTAATTTCTTTGGATCACCGAGGCCTGCTGTACCAAGAGCGATTGAAAAGAAAACGATCGGAACAACAAGCATGTTAATCAGATTCAAAAAGATTTTTCCTAGCGGTGTAAATAAAAACTTGTCTAGCTCAGGGAAGATTCCAGGCGCAAATAAGTTAATCAGAAGCCCTGTTATTCCCCCGGCGATCAAAGCAAGAATAATTTTAGTAGATAATTTCATACACGGTTCCTCCAATGGATAAAGTAAAAAAATGTAAAATAGATGCAAAAAAACATTTTGCCTTTCCTTTATTACCCCAAATAAACATAAACCTAACTTAAAAAGGCAACAAAAAAACACAGAGGTAATAACCACTGTGCATTTATGCAGTGCTTCCCTCTCAACACGCTTACGAGGTTAGCTGCCGGATTCGGGTCTTGAGAGTACCCTACCTGTAAAAGGATTCACCCCAGGTACTTTTATTAAAAAAGTACGATTGGTTCCCCCGCTCAATTAAGATTAAGCGAAAATTATTAGTGTTTTTTTAATATATTAACAATAACCATAAAAGTTGTAAATCATACGATCTTCTTATCTATGATTACTATAATTCAAATAGTAATTTAATAGGAAAGGTCAATTGGATTTTTGAGCAATAAGATTAGAATTTAAGCCAGCTTAAAAGTGGATGTCTTTTTTTGTCCTTCACTTTCAGTTCCTTCTTATTCAGCTTGTCTTCATGTTCGGCCAGCCACTCTTTTAACTCTTCTTTATCCTTGCATTGCGTATAATAAGTCTCGCCGTTTTTCCCAGTGGCACTCACAACATATCTGCATGTATTTCCCATAAAGCACCCTTTTCAAAGTAATTTCTTATAGAATTATAACAAGATTTATTATAATGTCCACCATTATTTTTAAGGATTATGGGAATATGGGTTATGGGGAATTTGCTGTTGAAAATATGTATAATAAAAATCCAGCTAAGATTTACGCTGGATTAGCTTCTGCATTTATAAAATTGGTTCTGCAGCTTATTGATTATTGGAAAGGATTTTTCATGTTGTCAGCTTCTGGGGGAATGATATTTCCTATTTGCGCAAAACAGTAATAAAGCCGTCCAGAATATCATGACTAACAGTAAACCCTTTACGTGTATAAAATTCAAGGGCCTCTGTATTCCCATTTGACACATAGATAAAATAATCTTCCACATCTTTAAATTGACTTAACCATTCCATCGACATGTTAAATAGGATTGATCCAATTCCATATTGTCTGTAGCCATCTTTTATATAGAATTGTGATAAGCAGCCAACATTGTCTTTCCCGACTGTAGTTAGATCAAAAAAAGTAGCGAAATCATTGGAGTAGGCTTCCTTAGGAGAAACGTTGGAATAGACATAGCCCACGATTTCTTCATCGTCCTTAACGAACACAATATAATTATGTATAGCAGATTTTACGGATGGAATCATTCTTGTTTCAAAATTCATGCTGTCAAAACGCTCAGGTGTTATATGTGCCTTAGATTTCTGAAAAGCCATCAGCTCATTGCATAAATCCCGGCAAAGGCTGATTTTTTCTTCTGTTATCACTTCATATTTTAAATTCATCCTATTCACCCCTTTAGTTTTCATTTTATATTGGAATGCCTTCATTCGTCTAAAAAGAGGAAAATTATCTTTGATAGAGAAATTAATTTAAAAACTAATATAAAAAGAGGGACCATAATGATTAAGGAAATTAATATTAAAGATCGAAAAGCTGCCGAGCAGGTTCTAAGCGTACAGCTTCCCGCGTATAAAATTGAAGCTGAAATCATTGGATGTCCTGATTTGCCGCCTTTGAAGGATACGGCTGATGCCTTGCGTATAACCGGAGAGACCTTCTTTGGGTATTTTACTGGTGAAAAATTATGCGGTGCGATTTCTTTTAAAGAGAAAAATAATGTCTTAGATATTCATAGACTGATTGTACATCCTGAACATTTTAGAAAAGGAATTGCACAAAAGCTGCTGAACTTCATTGAACTGAGGCCGATGATTGAAAAAATGATTGTCACAACAGGCTCTAAGAATACCCCTGCTGTCGCTTTTTATATAAAGAATGGTTTTAAAGAGCTTGAGAAAATGGAAATTAATGAATCACTGACTATTACTGCATTTGAGAAATTTTTATAAAACACTAAATGGTTAAGCGAATCTTTCATTTGGAAGAGTCGCTCTTTTTAACAAAAATATGGAAATTTATGATATGTTTTTATAGAGTCCGCTATTACTGTCCCGCAATTGCTTTAGGTTATTGGAATAATACCTTAAAGGGGAGTACTCATGTTAATTAGAAATTATGTTAAAAGGTTAAGTTCTGTAATTAAAAATGCTGGTTTTTCTGGTGTGGTACTTGTTAAAGAAAAGGAGGAAATGATCCTTCAATTAGCAGAGGGGGAGGCTGATAGAGCAAATGAAACCCCCAATAATCCAGGCACCAGGTTTGGCATTGCCTCCGGGTGTAAGATTTTTACGGCGGTTGCTATTTGTCAATTGGTCGAGAATGGATTCATATCATTCGAATCAAAACTTAAAGATGTATTGGAGGATATTTTCCCCTTATTTGATGAGACAATTACCATTCATCACCTGTTAACCCATTCATCCGGAGTGCCTGACTATTTTGATGAGTCAGTTATGGATGATTTTGAGGAGCTGTGGAAAGAAAGGCCAATGTATCTATTAAATCATCTTAGAGATTTTCTGCCTATGTTCCAGAATAAAAAGATGATGTTTAAGGCGGGGGAGAAATTTCATTATAATAATGCCGGATATATACTTTTGGGTTTAATTATAGAGAAGAAGACAGGACTGAGTTTCCAGGATTATATCCAGTCCCATATTTTTGAACCATGTGTAATGAAGGATTCAGGCTTTTTCCGATTTGACAATCTTCCTGAAAAAACAGCAATTGGTTATATAGATAGTGAAGAAGATGGGACATGGAGAACCAATATTTACTCATTGCCCATCAGAGGCGGTTCTGACGGAGGAGCCTATGTTACTGCTCAGGATATGATCTTATTTTGGGAAGCATTGTGTAATGATAAGCTTCTGAGCGAGGAGTATACTGAAAAGCTAATGACCCCGCATGCCAAAGCAGATGAGAATGAGTATTACGGCTACGGAGTATGGATCAGCAAGAAAAACGAAGTCATCTTCAAATATCACCTCATGGGCTATGACCCGGGAGTCAGCTTTTATTCAGCCTATTATCCTGTTAGCGGAATAACCCTTGTGGTGCCATCAAATAAATCATATGGGCCATTTACTGTAATGAAAGAAATTGAAAAGGACTTTTAGTGAAGCTTAGATACAGACGTTCAGTTTTGTATCTGATCGGGCCTGTTTAAAAAGGAGCGGTTATATGAATTTTAATTTAAGAGAAGCTATTGAGATTCTTGAATGTACACCCCATACGCTGGATGCATTACTAAGCGGTCTATCTTCGGAATGGCTTAATGGCAATGAAGGGGAAGGCACGTGGAATGCTGCCGAAGTGGTTGATCATTTGATTGATGGCGAGGAGAAAAATTGGATTCCACGGCTGAAATTTATTCTGCAGGAAGGGGAAAGCAAGCCCTTCCTCTCATTTGACCGCTTTGCTCATTTAAATGTGTCAGAGGAACTATCACTTGAAGAAAAGCTTGAAGTCTTCAAAACCCTTAGAATGAAGAATTTGGCCACACTTAGGGGTATAACTGATCTGGAAATTCATTTCGAAAAGACAGGGCTTCATCCAGCATTTGGTCGAGTAAGAGTCAGAGAATTGATTTCCACTTGGGCTGTGCATGACCTTACGCATATTTCACAGATTTCACGAGTATTGGCAAATAGATACAGGACTGATGTTGGTCCTTGGATTGAGTATCTGGGCATTTTAAAAAAGTAAGCATTTTAAATTGCACCAAGGTTAAGTTTTGTAAATTCTGCGTGAAAAGTAAAGTTTTGGGACCAAAACCTCATGATATGGCCGAAGGTGTTCATTTATACTTGGAGATGATTGTGACTCTTCTGATTATTTATAAGTCCTTTCAAAAAAATATGGAGGCGAATGAATGCTGAATCGTAAGAAAAAAGGCCTGCTGTTAACTTTTATTCTGGTTACTGTCATTCTGATCGTGATGCAGCCCATTCAAAATTCTATAACCAGGGCAGCTGCCGGGGATGGCTCCTGGTCATCACCTTATTCCGTTTCACAGGGAATCAATACTCAAAACAACTCTTCCAAAACTGTTCAAGGCTATGTGGTTGGACAGCCGACAGCGGCAAATACGGTTATTGCCAGCGGGTTTCCAAATGACTATGCTTTGGCCCTGGCGGATAATCCATCAGAAACCAGCACAGCCAGGATGCTTTATGTTCAAATTCCTTCCGCGTTTCGCTCAGCTTTCGGCTTAAAATCCAATCCATCTTTGATTGGAGAAAAAATTAAGGTAACCGGAACGCTTACCGCCTATTTTTCTCATCCTGGGCTAAAAGATGGGACGGGCTTCGAACAAGCTGGTGATGGAACAGCCGATCCCGGCCCTGAACCAGGAGGATATTATGATGCTGCAAACGGTAAAACAGGAGTGTCTTTAAAAACAGCCCTCCATACGATCATTGATGACCACACGGAAATTTCCTATTCGAATGTATGGGAAGCTCTGCGCGAAACAGATGAAGATCCTGCCAATCCCAATAACGTCATTCTTTTGTATACTGGCCGTTCTCAGGGGAAATTCACCAATGGTTCGGGAGTTAATGATTGGAACAGGGAGCATGTTTGGGCTAAATCTCACGGGGACTTTGGAACAGCAATGGGTGCGGGAACAGACTTGCATCATTTGCGGCCAACAGATGTTTCTGTAAATAGCTCGAGAGGGAATCTTGACTTTGACGATGGGGGCACCCAGCATACAGAGGCACTGGGAAACTACTATGATTCAGATTCCTGGGAACCCAGGGATGCAGTAAAAGGCGATGTTGCGAGGATGCTTTTTTATATGGCTGTCCGTTATGAAGGAGACAGCGGAGAAGTGGATCTGGAGCTAAACAATCAGGTTAATAATGGCTCTGCTCCTTATCATGGCAAAATGTCTGTCCTGCTTGAGTGGCATAAGGAAGATCCAGTAGATGATAACGAGCGGAGAAGAAACGAAATCATCTATTCTGATTACCAGCATAACCGCAATCCATTTATAGATCATCCCGAGTGGGCATCAGCGATTTGGGAATAATCATTGGGAAAGCACTTTCCGTTACAGGGGAGTGCTTTTTATTTTACTTATTATGTTAAAAAAAGATTGACAAGAGATTTCCATGGGAGTAATTTATATTTATTAATTTCAAAGTAAACCTTTTTGCTGAATCATTATGAGCGGGGGAACCAATTTTGATAAACCTGGTTTATCTTGGGGTGAATCTTAGCATATTAAAGCTAAGAAGGGATACTCTCAATCCCTAATCCGACAGCTAACTCCGTAAGCCGAATCGAGAGAAGGGTTGATGGAAACCATTAGCCATTCTTTTATTAAGAGTGGTTTTTTTGTGTTCATTTTTAAAAAAGAAGGGAATTTCTTCAATGAAAAAACAGTATGCTGTATTTGGTTTAGGCCGCTTTGGCGGAAGTCTTGTAAAGGAATTTCATCAATTGGGAGTGGAAGTGCTCGCAATTGATGTCGATCAGGAGAAAGTCAATCAATATGCCCAGTTTGTTACTTATGCAGTTCAAATTAATGGTGTTGATGAAGCTGCGATAAAGCAATCAGGCATAAAAAATATTGATCACGCATTCGTTTCATTTGGTGAAAACATTGAGTCAAGCATACTGACATCATTGTTATTAAAAGAAATGGGAATTCCAAAGGTGTGGGCAAAGGCACATAATGAGTACCACGCCAGGGTGCTCGATAAAATTGGCGTCGATCGTGTTATCCATCCGGAGCGGGATATGGCAAAGCGGATTGCCCACCATATTGTTTCAGAAAAAATGATTGATTATATTGAGCTGTCTGAAGATTACAGTATGGTTGAGATTGTGGCATCAGATAAAATAGCCAATAAATCCCTATCTGAATTGAATATAAGGGCTAAGTATGGCTGTAATATCGTGGGGATTCAGCGCGGGAAGGAAATTATCGTTACTCCGCCCGCTGAAGAGGTCATTCTAAGGGGAGACGTCCTGATTGTAATGGGGCACAATAAAGGGATCGGCAGGTTTGAGAGGCATGGTGTATAAGCTATTTTAAAAAATCCATTTTAATGAAGGAGATTATGGACCATGTACAAAGAAAACAAGAGGACAAGGAGAATTGAACGGCCCACCAAATGGATCAGTATGAATCCAGCCCAGGCTTTGTCTGTTGGCTTTTTAATTCTAATAGGGATTGGCACTTTGCTTCTAATGCTGCCTTTTGCTACGAAAGACCGGCATCATCTATCGTTTATTGATGCATTGTTTGAAGCGACATCTGCTGTTTGTGTTACAGGGTTAGTCGTAGTGGATACACAAACAACATTTACAGTTTTTGGCCAGGTAGTACTTATGGTCCTTATACAGATAGGGGGCCTTGGATTTATGACATTTGGGGTTCTCATTGCCATCATGCTTGGAAAGAATATTGGTTTAAAAGGCAGGCTGATGATCCAGGAGTCACTAAATCAGCTTTCGTTAGAAGGAATGGTCAGGCTGGTTAAATTCGTAGTAGGCTTTACCTTAGCTGCTGAAGCAATTGGTGCATTAATTTTGGCCATACGCTGGTCGTCTGATTTTGGCTTTCCCCGCTCAATATATTATGGCATTTTCCATTCGGTTTCTGCCTTTAATAATGCAGGTTTTGACATAATGGGCCAATTCAGGAGCGTTACTGAATATGTTGGGGATTTTACTGTCATAATGACGCTCAGCTCCCTTTTAATTATCGGAGGGATTGGCTATATCGTTGTACTTGATGTGAAAAGAACCAAGAGTTTGAAAAAACTTTCTTTGCATACAAAATTAGTTCTGCTGATGACGCTCATTCTTAATTTGCTGGGAACAGTATTTATCTTCGCGCTTGAATATAATAATCCTGGTACGCTTGCCAATTTGCCTTTAAAAGATAAACTATTGGGTGCGTATTTTCATGGGGTAGTTCCAAGAACGGCTGGCTTTAATTCGCTGAATATGGGCGAATTAACATTAGGGTCTCAGCTGGTAACAATGCTGCTCATGTTCATTGGAGGGGGATCTGGCGGTACTGCAGGCGGCATAAAAGTAACTACTTTTGTTTTGATTTTCCTTGCAGTCAGAGCGCTGATAAAGGAAGAAGATGACGTGAGCCTGATGGGAAGGCGAATTCCGAAGGATCTTATTGTCAGAGCTTTTACAATAACCGTATATTCAATAGGGTTCATTTTCTTTATTCTATTTATTTTATCAATAACAGAAAATGCTCCATTAAACGTTCTTTTATTCGAAGTGATATCCGCTTTTGGGACGGTAGGCATGTCGATGGGGCTGACACCTGAATTGAGTGCAACAGGAAAAGGGTTAATTGCATTTATGATGTTTGCAGGAAGAGTCGGACCAATCACAATTGCTTTTGCACTTGCACGAAGAAAAGGAAAGGCCAAATTTAAATTTGCAGAAGAGAAAATCATGATTGGCTAAGTAAAGGAAAGTTATCTGGTGTACATGACAGAATAATTTAAATTCAATAAAATTTTCCACCATAAAGAGGATAGGAGATTTTAAATGAAAACCAGATTTAATGACTATATAAGCATTAAGATCCATCAAATAGACCTGACCTTAACAAGCTATATTAAGGCTAAATTAGCCCACTTAAATATTGCCCCAGAGCAGAACCTGATTCTTATGCTTCTCTGGGAAGAAGACGGATTAAGCCAAAATGAAATCGCCAGGCGGCTGGATAAAGATAAATCCAATATTACCAGAATGCTGAGCAGTCTTGAAAAGAAAGGGTTTATCAAAAAAAGCATGAATAAAGAAGACAGCAGATCTCTGAATGTCTATCTAACTGAAAACGGCAAAAATCTCAGTGAGTATGTATATCCAATCACAGAGGAATTTCACTCGATCGTCACATCGGGTATTACGAAGGAAGAGCTGAGTATTGTTGATGATGTTTTAATGAAAATGAGAAGAAATGTGGAGGGTAATAATTAAAATTAAGATTAAGATTGTGGACGGTGCAGGATAGAGTGGGAGGCTCTATCCTGTTTTTTTTGAAGGTCATGAAGCAGAATAAGGTCGCCATAAATCTATTCTTTACTCTAAAGAGAATCATTTTATGTGCAATTTAAAACTTGAACTATCTGAATTAGCAGGTAAATCGATTCAGTTCCTTCATAAATAATATTTAAAATTGTTGGAAATGAAGCAATTAAGACGACAGAAGGGGAACAGATTCGATATAATTATGAAGTCCCCCGAAATAGGCTTGCTGCCATTAGAGTTTTTAAAGAAAAATAAGAAGGAAGTTTGATCAGGTGAAACTCATCAACAAACTATTCTCAAAGCAAAAAACGGCTTCGATTGAATTTTGTCAGCGGAATCTGGATGAATTTTTAAAAGAAGAGAGTTTTGCTGCATTTAATCAATTTCTGAGCCAGAAGAATATTAATTATAAAGAATACGAATGTCAGAGCAGATGCAAAGAATGCAGGCAATCACCCTTTGCACAGGTAGACGGGAAGCTGATTGCAGCGGAGAATTCGGATGAATTATTGATAAAATTGAAAGAAGAAGTAAAGAAATAGAAGGAATTGGAGCGATCCGATTCCTTTTTTATACAATATTAATTTTTCTGGCGTAACCTTGAATGGTTTACGGCTGCTCAAAATAACAAAAACAAAGTCAGAGTGATGCATTTAGTGCATCTCTCTTTTTTGGGAGGTAGATTGAGAAAGCGAATGTACTAATTAATCTATTACTGATCCTGAAGGAGCATCGCCTCATTCATATAAAAAAGAAGGAGCATTATTGCTCCTTCCCTGCACCAAGATCTTCTGCCAATTCCATAATCGCTTTGTTGATTCTCCAGACGAAATAAAGGTGATGAATCAAATCACGCTGGGATTGCTGCCTTGCTGGTGCCAATCGTTCAATTTGTTCCCTTTCATTTTCAAGACTATAGACAAGCATGCCGTCTCCGCTGTCTTTAATCAGATCCATTAATGTCTCAATATTTAATTCAAGCTTTTCTTCAATGCTTATAAAAACATCGGTCAGCTCATCGGGATAGTCGAATCCTTTTCGGTAGGAGGAAGCTACAAGGTGTCTTGCATAGTAATTGATAGCTGAAAATAGTGTAATCCATTTATTAACATCAGCATGGCGCGGGGATCCGGGTTTCTTTATCAGGGATTGCGCTTCAACGTTTATGGTTTTAAGTTTTTGATCCAATAAGAAGCCTTTGCCTGAAAGCTCCTTAACGTTCACATCTTCCCGGAAACTTCTCACATACTCAGTGACATACGGTTTCAGTTCTTGTAAGTAGTCATTTAAGGTATCCGCCACTTTTTCCTTCGTTTTCTTTGGGAAAATAAATAAGGAAACTCCGAATGCAATGCCGGCACCGGCAATTGTATCGATAACCCTTGCGCTGATAAGCGAAAATGAAATACCTCCCAGTAAAAGATCATACATAAAAGCAACCAGCATCGTAATGAACATGCTCATTAACGTATAGGATACCTCAAACAAATAAAAGGCGAAAAAAACCGCTGCAAAAATCAGCGTAATTTCCAGGAAAGAATGGCCGCTGACCACTCTTGCAAGTGTAAATCCTATTACTGCTCCAATAATCGTTCCAACCGAACGCTGAAAACCTTTCGTATAAATGCGCCCGATTGACTCGGTTCCGAGCAAAACAATAAAAGCTGTTAAAAGAACCCAATAAGGCTGGTCAGGCGAAAGGATCTCACCAGCAATGATTGAAATGATTGCAGCAGTCAATGCCTGGAAAGCCTTTTTGGTGGAAGGTTTGATGCTCTTATCATCTTCAGATGGTTCATCTTCAGTATCGCCATCAGCTGTCTCTTCGGATATTTTATTCTCATTGTCGTTCACTTTATGAAGTGCCTGCTGTATGGTTATGCCGCCCTCGATGACATGGTTCGCAATGGACTCGATCCGCCTGATCAAAAACAGCCATCCTGCAGGTTTGTCTTCCCGGTTGAACAAATCAATAATAAGAAGGCGAAGTGCCTGTACAGCAAGCTCTGCTTCACGAAGATTTTGTTCTTCATACTGTTGGGCAAGAACTTCAGCATCGCGAAGAGAACGGGTTACCCAAACCAGGAGTTTTCTCAGCTCATCAATTTCAAGAGCATTCGCTTTTTTTAAGCTTCGAATTGAGTCTGTCAGTGTTTCAATCAGCATACCCGCATCAAATATATATAACCTCAGCTGGGAAGAGGTCAGCCCAGGCCATAATTTTTGAACATCTTCATCATTTACATACTCCGAAACCATGACAGCATAATCCCTGAGCTTCAGCACGTTTCTCTGCAATTCCTCCCGCTGATGAGAAGTCATATTCTCTTTCTGCATCCCCTCAATTAAGAGATTGAACGTAAAATTACTTTGGAAATGAAAGGAGCGGATGCTTCTTTTCAGGTTTTTCGCAGTGTCCTGAAAAAGGATGAAATTGAACAGGAAAGCATACGCGATCCCAATCCAGATGCCGAAGTAAAAGGAGGGAAGCTGACTGCCTGATAACTTTAGAATAGATGAAAAATAAAGTGTCATGAATGCAATCATGCATAAAGAAAAATACCGCACTCCAAAGCGGGTCAAATAAAAGCTTGAGAAGATTAACAGAACCATTGCAATATCGACAAAGACTGTGCTTCCCCCCAATAGGGAACCCATCGATACACCTGCCATGGCTGAAAGTCCAAGTAAGCCAGTTGTGAGCATCTTACCTTTTTTAGTGTCATCCATCACAATCATGATGCCAAGCATGCCAGCCATTCCGGACACTATCGACGGAGTGAGAGCGGCAGCAGAACCAGCACCAGCCAATTGCATGATGAGCAAAGTCGTAAAGACCGAAGCCATTAAACTTAAGGTGGCCCGTCCAGCTTTTTGAAATCGGATAAGCCCGGGATCGGATGCCAGCAAACGTCCGAGCCACCGGTGTTTTATAGGAAATTGCTTCATTGTTTCACCAATCTTTTTAGAGAGTTAAAGATTATTTTACCACTCGTACTTTTATTATCCAAATGAACCAGCTTGAGATTTTATGCTTTACAGGTTTAAAAACAGAACGAATGTTCTATAATAAAAGATGGAGGGATTTACTATGCCGCTAAAAGACAGAGGGAAAATAAAATGGCAGCCAGCCCACTTCATGCCTGAACACCGGGCTATGCTAAGAAAATTGGAAACTGAACAAATGGCACAAAACAAGCCGCTTATTGATGAATATGAATTGGAGGATTTTGAAAACAAAATTCACTATGCAATGGAATATGCCTTCTTTCTAAAAGTAAAAGTTTGGCGGGAAGGATTTTTCCACGAATACACAGGGAGGGTAAACAGGCTGGACGGCATCTGCAGGAAAATTTATCTGGAATCGGAAGAAGGGTTTCTTGAGAAGGTCATGTTTGATGAAATAGCTTCGGTTGAAGTGAAAGAACAGTGCAGAAAGCCATAATTCAATTTTTGCAGAAAAGTTAAAGCTTTACCATACCCATTATTTGCAATTTTTAGATATAATAGAAAGAAAGCGGTGATCGGAGGTACATATGAGCACGGACTTAGAAAAAGCGATTGTACTTCGCAATCTCGGGAAATACAAAGATTCCAGCCTTCTGCTTGTAAAATTGGCTGAAGAGTATCCTGTAAACCCGGTCATTCATTATCAGTGCGCCTGGAGTTTTGACGTTCTAGGGGAGGAATTGAAAGCTGTTTCTCATTATGAAAAAGCGATCGAACTTGGGCTGCCTGAATCGGATCTGCCAGGCGCCATTTTGGGTCTTGGGAGCACATACCGGACACTTGGGGAATATGAAAAGTCAAAGATAGTGTTCGAGAAAGGAATCTCCCAGTTTCCGTCTAATCGTGCAATCCAGGTGTTTTATTCCATGACGCTCCATAATTTAGGCCAGCATAGCCGGGCAATGGAGATGCTCCTAAAGTGTGTGGCCGAAACTTCTGATGACCCGGAAGTTTTGCAATATAAAAAATCAATTACCTTTTATGCAGACAAACTTGATGAAATATTTGATAAAGATTAGAGAAAAGATATCCAAAAATAATAATCATACTTGATATTAGCAGGAGAAGCCGATGGAAAAAATCACTTTTAATAATATCTATAAACCAGGACACACAATACTGGAAAATGAACTTTTTATTCACAACCATAACCCTGACATGCTTCTGCAGTATGACAGCAATTTTCTTGCTTTTAAAAGAATCCCTTCTGTTCAAGAGTTTGAGGGGGCACATCAATATTTGAGAGATTTTCATCAAAAGTATGGCCAAAAGCATGTAAGATTTTATTTTCCTGATGACGAGGAGCTTTCTGGAGACCTTCTGGCCATCTTTGAGAAAGATGATGATTTTACGGTTGGATATTTAGAGTTATTTGCGATTCATCCAGCTGATTTTCCTGATGTTCAGGAAAAGGAAGAAATTATAGTCGAAAATGTTACGGATAAAACATGGAATGATTACCTGGAATTCCAGCATGAGCAGGATTCGGTTTACGGGATTGATTATGCCGAGAAAAAGAGAGATCAGCATTTAAGGAATTTTAACGATGAAAGTATTAAGCAGTTGATTGCATTTTATAAAGGGAAAGCTGCCGGATCTGTAGATGTGATTATCAAGGAAAGCACTGCTGAAATTGATGGATTGATGGTCCATGAGGATTTTCAGAAAAAGGGCATCGGCAGCCGCCTGCAGAAATCAGTGATGGATCAGTTTAAGGATAAAACCATCGTCCTTGTTGCAGATGGAGAAGATACTCCAAAGGAAATGTACCGCAGGCAAAATTATCAGTATCTTGGAAAGCAGTATAACCTTTTAAAAATATATGAATGAAGAGAAGCCTGGTTCTTTAGTGAGCCAGGTTTTTTTGTGTAAATAGAACATTGTTTCGTTTAGGAAAGTGCATCTAGGATTGATTACGTGGTGTAAAACCGGAACTTTGTCGAAAAACCGCAGGAAAGAATGAATAAAACAGCATACTTAACGTAACAGTGTTATGTTACAATGGTACCATCAGAAAGGAGTTCTGGAATTGAGCGAAGAATTAATTTCAAAAAAAGAAGTCCTGGATCTAACTGGTATTTCTTATGGGCAGCTTTATCGGTGGAAAAGGAAAAGCCTGATACCGGAGGATTGGTTTGTCAGAAAATCAACTTTTACAGGGCAGGAGACATTTTTCCCAAAAGAGAAAATTCTGGAGCGGGTCGAAAAAATACAGAAGATGAAGGATAGCCTTTCGCTGGATGAGCTGGCAGATTTGTTTTCCCTAAATGCTTCAAATCTGAAGCTGACAAAGGAAAGTCTGATTGCTAAAGGAATAGCTTCTGAACCAGTTATGAATATCTTTCTCCAAACACAGGGGGAGCTTAACGAATTCAATTACCATGAGATTTTAAAGCTCTATATTCTTTCCATCCTGCTTGAATCGGGAGATATCCATATCGAAGAAGGGAAAATGCTCCTTCAGTTATTGAACGATCATCGAAGTATCCTGCAGCAGCCAAAAGCTGTGATCTGCTTTATTCGCAAACTCGGCATGTCCAGCTGCCTGATTTCGGCTAACGGGGAACAAGTCCTGCTTGAAAAAGGGACAAAAGTGGCAGCTACTTTATCGATAGAGCATTGTGCAGAGGAATTAAAATCCAAATTGGTATAGGGGGACTTGCTGTGAATATGAAAACACTGGGGAACTTAAAAATTAATGGAATGGGATCATCCAATGGTGGTTTATTTGAAAAGGTTGAATTAAATGGCAAGGGGACGGTAAACAGTGATATAGAATGCGAGAGATTCTATTGTAACGGTACGGGCACTATCCATGGGAACGTAAAAACCGAAAAAGGAAAGATCAGTGGTGCAGCAAAGATCCATGGAGCTGTTAAAGCCGAAACCCTTGTTATCAATGGCTCTGCTGCCATTTCAGAAGCTGTCAGCTGTCAAAAGCTTGAGGTCGCTGGAAAATCCTCTATCGGAGGCTCTGTAAAATGCGATGTAATCGCTGTGAATGGGAAAGTAACTATTGAGGGTGACTGTGAAGCGGAGATTTTCCGTGCTGAAGGGACATTTTCAGTAGATGGTTTACTGAATGCAGAAACGATTGATATTAAGCTTTTTGGAGACAGTAAAGCGAAAGAGATTGGCGGCAGAAAAATTAAGGTGGTACAGCATAGAGAAAGCCTTTTTAAATTAATCAAATCCATCTTTCCCTTGAAGCTGGAGGCGGATTTAATTGAAGGGGATGACATCGAACTCGAAGGCACAGCAGCTCTTGTCGTAAGAGGGAAAAATGTAAAAATCGGCAAAAATTGCGAGATTGGACTTGTGGAATACTCTGGCGATTATGAATGTGCAGCAGATTCGGCAGTTAAAGAACTTCACAGAATCTGATAAAGGAAAGAGGTGAAGGGAAGCAGTTTTGACATTTACTTTCGGATAGTCCCATTTTATTTCCAGATAAAATGCTATATTTTCTGATAAGCCGTTTTTATGACTGGATAACAGAAATTATTTGCGCACATAGCTGAAATGAAAATGTTATCCCAATAACTACTTCGAAAAGCATAGTGTACAAAATAAGAAAAATATAATGTAGAAAAATAAAAAATAATTTTAATAATGTAAGCGCTTTAAAGGGTTGAAGTTTTCAGAAGACTTTGATAAGATTTAAAAAACCGAAAAGGCTATGTGTAACTGGCGAGACGCGGATCACCGCGAGGGAGCACATAGTGTCGAAGCCGTTCGCCTGGGCAGAGGTAAGGGATTCTACCCTTGCCTCTTTCTGTTTTAAAATCTGACAAAGTTAGTTGAAAAGGGGAGAATCCAGTGAGTACCATGACTTTAGACAGAGTGAAGACGATTAAAACACTGAATGCAATTGCGCCAAGCGGTCTTGAGGTGTTTAACAAGGATCAATTTACAATCGATAATGAAAGCGGCAATCCGGATGCGATTGTCCTCCGGAGCTTTAATATGCATGCAATGGAATTGGGCGATCGATTAAAAGCAATTGCCCGTGCAGGCGCGGGTGTGAATAATATCCCGGTTGAGAAATGCACTGAGCAGGGAATTGTTGTTTTTAATACACCTGGTGCCAATGCGAATGCAGTAAAAGAAATGGTGCTTACTTCCTTAATGGCTTCATCCAGAAATCTTTTTGCCGGCATCTCCTGGACCAAAACGCTGAAAGATGAAGGAGACCAGATTCCAAAGCTTGTAGAAGCAGGGAAAAAGCAATTTGTCGGAAAAGAAATTAAGGGGAAAACTCTCGGTGTCATCGGATTGGGGGCAATCGGGGCACTAGTTGCCAATGATGCACTTGAACTTGATATGGATGTCGTAGGCTTTGATCCATTCATTTCTGTTGACACTGCCTGGAACTTGTCCCGCAATGTTCAGCGTGCCATGACCATTGAGCAGGTGTTTGCAGAATCCGACTATATCACTGTACATGTTCCGTTAACCGATGATACAAGGGAAATGTTCAATGAAGATACATTCAGCATGATGAAGAATGGTATTCATATCCTGAATTTCTCACGGGGAGAGCTTGTGAAGGAATCAGATATGGCAGCCGCCCTTGAAAGCGGAAAAGTGGGCAAGTATATTACAGACTTCCCAAATGAAAATATCCTGAAAATGAAAAACGCAGTGGCAATTCCGCACCTTGGCGCGTCAACAAAAGAATCTGAGGAAAACTGCGCTGTCATGGCAGCACGACAGGTAAAGCACTTCCTTGAAACGGGCAATGTCAAAAACTCAGTGAATTTCCCAAATGCTGCACTTCCTTACACAGGCAAGCGGCGTGTCACTGCTTTTCATAAAAACATCCCTAATATGGTCGGCCAAATCACACTAGCCATATCAAGCTACCAGCTGAATATCGCGGACATGGTGAACCGCAGCCGCGGTGAATATGCGTATACCATGATCGATATCGATAATAAAGTCAATGGCGATGTGATCCCTGGACTGCTTGAACAGATTAATCAAATTGAAGGCATTGTTACGTCACGAATAATATAAAAATGCAGCCTCAATTCCAATTGGATTGGGGCTTTTTTTTGGACTGAAATCAAAAAAGGTATATGAGCAGTATAAAATCAGCTATCCTTAGAATAAACTGATAAAAAATTATAATCCCCCGTATCTTTTTGTTCTCTTATTCCGTTATAGAAGCAGAGATGTATTAAAGGAGTGAACAGGTTTATGAAGCAAGGGAAAGTTCAGGCTGAATCAAGGGATTTCTTAAAGCAGAAGGAAAGCTGTATGGCAGATATCTATCCTTCACTTCAGCGTTATAGCCGGTTTCTTGCACATAACAGCTGGGACGGGGACGATATAGCCCATGAGGCAATCATCCGCGCTTATAAAAGCTATTCGCCTGAGAAAATTAATCAGGCACTTTTGAAGAAGATTGTCTATAATTGCTGGATGGACACTCTTCGAAACAGAAAGCGGGAGCAGCTGGAAGAGTCGCCTGAAAGTGAAAAGAAGAATTCCAGCCCCAATGGAGGAGAAGCAATCAGCCATCTCATTAACCGTCTGACATTAAAGCAGGCAGTTATTTTTACACTGAAGGAAGGGTTTCGATACAAAACAAAAGAGATTGCAGATATCCTGCAGACCACTGAAATTGCAGTGAAGTCCTCGCTGAACCGTGCACGGAAGCAGCTTCAGCACCCAGTTGAAGATGAGACTGAGGGTTCTTTCGCAAATGATGAAGAAGAAAAGCTTTTTCATCTGCTGCAGCAATCAGTGGCTTCGGAAGATCCGTCCATCCTGGTAAAAACCATACCATTCCTCCGATCCCTGGAAAGTCATGCCCAGAAGCCTGTACTGCCAGTTCCATCTCCTTCTAATACTCTCTGCATGGCGGCATAGATCCGCAATGAACTGGAGGGATACAGGTGACAGCAATACCATATGTTATTGAGCAGTCAAGCAAGGGAGAACGTTCATATGATATTTACTCACGGCTGTTAAAAGACAGGATTATCATGATTGGTGAAGAAATTAATGATGTCGTTGCCAACAGTGTAATCGCCCAGCTGCTTTTTCTTGCAGCGGAATCTCCTGAAAAGGATATCTCCCTTTATATTAATAGTCCGGGCGGTTCGACAACTGCAGGATTTGCCATCTATGATACGATTCAGTATATAAAGCCTGATGTGAGGACGATTTGCACAGGAATGGCCGCATCATTTGGTGCGATGCTTCTTCTGGCAGGGAAAAAGGGGAAACGCTACAGTCTGCCGAACAGTGAAATCATGATCCATCAGCCGCTTGGCGGTGCTCGCGGCCAGGCAACCGAAATCGAAATATCGGCAAAGCGGATCTTAAAACTGAGGGAGCATATTAATGGAATTATTGCTGAAAGAACTGGCCAGCCTGCAGAAAAAGTCGCTAGGGATACGGACCGCGATTATTTCATGACTGCCGAAGAAGCAAAGGAATACGGGATTATCGATGAGATTATCTATAAAAGCTAGGAAAGAGGAAAAGCAGCCGATGAAGGCTGCTTTTTCCGTTTTATTATTTATCTTCTGAGTAATATTCGTCAATTGCCCGAAGCCAGTTAACGCGTGCAATGTGCCCGGCTTTTTCTCTGTCTTTTTGTTCAAAAGCTTTTAAGATATCTTCATGTTCTTCTATAGAACGTTCTTTCAAAATAATTGTTTTATTGTAGTAAAGCCGCATGACATGTGCCTGAAGCATGGAAGCTGTATTCGAGATATAAGGATTCTGAGCTAGATCTATAATAATATTATGAAACTTCTCATCCTGCTTCAAAGCTGTGAAGGTATCTCCTGCAATTAGAGCTTTAGCAAATTTATGATTAATATCCCTAAGTATATCAATCGTTTCCTGGCTGATAACAGGAGCAGCCAATTCTGCAGCAAGTGCCTGCAATACGCCTAATGGGGGCAGGATTTTACTAATATCTTCAGGATTAACTGAAGTGACCTGCGTTCCAACTCCGGGAAACATTTCGACGAACCCCTGTACATTCAGCAGCTGAAGAGCTTCCCTGATGGGGGTTCGGCTGACGCCTAATGCTTTTGCCAGATCGGCATCATTCAATTTTTCTTTTGGCTGGAGTGTGCCGTCAATGATCCACTCCTGGATTTGGGAGAAGGCGCGATCCTTGGCTGACACTCGGGTAGGTGATGAATAATTGGAGGGTATCGGCATAGCTGTAACCACCTTTTCATTTCATGCAATTTATCTGTGAAATTATAGTTATTTCCAATAGATTATAAATTTAGTATATAGAAGTATCTTGAAAAATTCAATATATCGCATGATTCGACAAAAAGTTTTGTGCGATATATTGCATAAGTATTTTGAATATGTTATCTTGAGTTATGCAATATATTACTAGCGTGCAAAAATAATAATGTTACAGCGCAATAATTTTTCGGAAAATTTGAATTTAACAAAATAAGTAAATCATTTAAGACAGACAGATTAATAGGAGGAATTGAAATGACCAGCAAAATACCATTCTCATATATTGTAACAGTTGGTTTTATGCTCTTTGCCTTATTTTTTGGGGCAGGAAACTTAATTTTCCCTGCGATGCTTGGCCAATCGGCAGGAACGAATGTATGGTCAGCGAACGCTGGCTTCATTATCACAGGTGTAGGTTTGCCTCTTCTTGGTATACTGGCTTTGGGCTTCTCGGGAAAAAGTGATCTGCAATCACTGGCGAGCCGCGTCAATCCATTGTTCGGACTAGCCTTCACAGTGGCCCTGTACTTATCAATTGGACCGCTTTTTGCCATTCCGAGAACAGCTACAGTGTCATACGAAATCGGAATTAAGCCTTATCTATCAGAAGGAAGCGGATCAGTCGGCTTGATCGTATGTTCAGTTATTTTCTTTGGAATTACCGCTTTTTTCTCTTTAAATTCTTCAAAGATTGTTGATATCGTAGGAAAATATTTAACACCGATTCTTCTAATTGTAATCGCAGTTTTAATAGGCGCTGCATTCTTTAATCCAATGGGTGCATTCCAGGCTCCGTCTGAAGCTTATATGAACGGTGCGTTCTTTAAAGGGTTCCAGGAAGGCTATCTGACAATGGATGCATTGGCAGCATTTGTATTCGGTATTATCGTTGTAAATGCTGTGAAGGAAAAAGGCGCAGTAACTAAGAAGGATATCATGGTATCCATTGCGAAGGCAGGTGTGATTGCTTCTGGTCTATTAGCAGTCATTTATACATCGCTTTCCTTTATTGGGGCTTCAAGTGTCAGCGGTCTAGGAGCATTGGATAATGGCGGTGCTGTTCTATCTGGTGCCTCTTCCCATTACTTTGGCTCATTTGGTGCACTGCTATTAAGTGTCATTGTTTTTGGAGCATGTTTGACAACCAGCATCGGTTTAATTACAGCCTGTTCTTCATACTTCAATAAACTGATGCCAAGAGTTTCTTACAAAATGTTCGTGATTGTTTTATCTATATTCAGCGCGGTTTTTGCCAACTTTGGCTTAAGCCAGCTTATCGCCATTTCTGTGCCAGTCTTGGTGGGAATCTATCCATTGGCTATTGCATTGATGGCTCTTACATTCCTGCATCCGATTTTTAAAGGCAAGAAAGAAGTTTACCAGGGCAGCATGCTTTTCACATTTGTGGTAAGTTTGTTTGATGGTTTAAATGCAGCAGGCATTACGTTTGCGCCAATCAATGACCTATTCAGTGCGATCCTTCCTTTATATGATGTTGGGTTAGGCTGGATTGTTCCTGCTATCGCAGGTGGTCTGATCGGTTTGGCTGCTGCTGCCATAAAGAATGACAGCCAATCACATTCTGCTGAAGCCAAAAAAGCAGCATAATCATTGCAACCTCCAGTTTTAAACTGGAGGTTTTTTTATGGACATATATTGACCGATCACGAATATTAATTAGTAAATATGTACTAATAGTTCGTGTTTTTGTTGAATTCCCACAAACTATTTGTTATATTGGCATTGTAATAATACTAATTTCATCACTCGTATATGCTCGGTAATATGGTCTGAGTGTTTCTACCTGGTTCCCATTGAAAGAACCGGACTACGGGTTAAAGTATAAGAATAAGTGCAAGCTTATTGCAGCTGCTTTAACTCTATGGTCTGAAAGGTAGAAATCATTCTGCTTTTACAGGCCTTTTTCTATGATCAGAACTTCGGGTGTATCAGACAACAAGAAAAGGGGAGAACGTACAATGAAAAAGAAATTAGCTTCACTCGCTGCGATTGCAGCACTGTCTGCAGCGATGCTTTCAGGATGCTCGTCGGCAGCAAAATTCGAAACCGAGGCTGAAGGAGCCCAAAAGCCAATTCTTATCCAAGGGCCAATGCCGATCGAGGCCGAAAAGTTTGCTGAACGATTAGATAAAGTTAAAGTTGAAAAATCAGGGAACTTTGTTTTTTATAAAGGAAAGCTGGACAAGTACCCAGTTATCGTTGCTAAAACCGGAAAAGGCATGGAAAATACGGCGGCTGCCACAGCAATCGCCATTGAAAAGTATGATCCAGCAGCCATCATCAATCAGGGGACTTCAGGCGGCCATGATCCAAGCTTGAATGTGTACGATATCGTTTTAGGAGAAAGAACTGTCAATATCGGATCATTGAAGACTGGTCATTTGGAAGAAGGGAAAGGGATTGAGCCAACCAATTGGATCCCGATGGACCTGATGGCTTCTGAGGGAAGTGCCGGTGAAGACCCTGATGCAGAAAAGATTCGTTATTATGAGGGAGATGAAAATCTTCTTGCTGCTGCCAAAGCAGTAAAAGATAAGCACAAGAAGGGCAAAGTAGTCGAGGGGACAATCGGTTCAGCGGATTTATGGAATAACGAAGTTGACCGCATCAAATGGTTCCATGAAAACTACGGAACATCGGTAGAAGAAATGGAAGGCGCCGCAGCAGCGCAGATTGCCGGAGCATACGATGTTCCATTCCTGGGAATTCGTATTCTTTCTAATAACAAAACAAACGGAGGCCAATACGACCCCAACACTGCTGCTGCAAACCAGGATTACGTATATGAAGTCGTAAAACAGTATATTTCAGAGATAAAAGGAAATAAAAATTAAAAAGGCAGTTTTCGTTTGGTTCGTATGCTGTGCCCATTCGGACAGGGCAGGGGAAAATCCTGGTGAACGTGTCCGAATCCGGAGTGCATTCGGACAGGTAAAGGAAGAATCCGAGAGAATTAGTCCGAACTCGGTACACTATCGGACAGGGAGAGTGAGAATCCGAGGGAAAGAGTCCGAACTTGGTACACTTTCGGACAGGATAAGTAAGATTTCGAGAGAAAGAGTCCGAACTCAGGGCACCTTCGGACAGGGTAAGAAAAAATCCGAGGAAATGAGTCCGAAGTCGATGCACCTTCGGACAGAAGAAGCAAGATTTCGAGAAAATGAGTTCGAAGTCGAGGCACTTTCGGACAGGATAAGTAAGAATCCGAGAGAATGAGTCCGAACTCAGGGCACCTTCGGACAGGGTAAGGAAAAATCCGAGGAAATGAGTCCGAAGTCGAGGCACCTTCGGACAGAAGAAGCAAGATTTCGAGAGAATGAGTCCGAACTCAGACTACCTTTGGATAAAAAGAAGCAAGAATCCGAAAAAATGAGTCCAAACACGTTCGCCAGTCAAAATAGGAATAAACACAAACAAAGAGATAACTCAAAAAAGAGTCTTCCAAATTGGGAAGACTCTTTTTTGATATCAATATATAAATTAACCCTATAACCAGTTCTGCGACCATTTTTCTATTTCTTTCATCAGCGGCTCCATGGCCAGGCCTTTTTCTGTCAGGGAATATTCGATTCTTACAGGAGTTTCAGGGTAAACCTCGCGTTTTACGACCCCCTCATTCTCCAGGTCCTTTAACCGGTCTGAAAGAACTTTGCCGCTTATCCCGATTGCGGATTCGATACTGCAGAACCGCTGTGGCCCGTTAAGCAATTGATAAATGATCAATCCTGTCCATCGCTGGCTCAATATGCCAATGGCTTTTTCAAATCTTGGACAAATTAGCGACTTATCCATAAGTATCACTCCTTGTTTCTTATTATAGTCATAAACCGGAAATAATTAAATCACTTTTTATAAAAAAATTACTTGACGTTATCTAATATCAATTATATACTAACTTACATAAAGTAAGCAACTAACATTCAAGGAGGAAAACATGAACAAAAACGAATTAGGCAATTTCATTCTGCGTGTAATTTTAGGATTTATTTTCTTTATTCATGGATTATCTAAATTTCAGGGGGGCATAAGCAATACTGCTGGTTTCTTCGATAGTATCGGTATTCCTGGTTTTATGGCTTATGCCGTTGCCGTAATCGAGCTGGCAGGAGGCATAGCGCTTATTTTGGGAATTGGCACAAAAATTGTTTCTGTACTATTTGCTGTCATTATGCTGGGAGCTATCTTTACTGCCAAGCTGCCTGCGGGCCTGCTGGGGAACGGTCAAATGGCGGGATATGAATTAGATTTAATCTTACTTGCTGCATCGATCTATTTTGTATTAGCAAAGGAATCACCACTGTCTATTGGGAGCAAATTAATACAATCAAAGGCAAACTAAGGGAGGAATTTACATGAACTTTCATCAAAAACCGATAACCTTTGTTGCTCAGGTCAATCTGAAAGTGCAGGATCTGGAACGATCATTGGCATTCTATAAAGAAGTAATAGGATTTAAAGTGTTAACAAAAACAGAAAGAACTGCCCAGCTGACTGCTGATGGAAAAACTGCATTGCTGACCATCGAACAGCCGGAAAATGTCGAACCTGCAATGGGAAGAACAACAGGTTTGTATCATTTCGCGCTGCTTCTCCCAAAGCGTTCTGATTTGGCTAAGATAGTGCGTCACTTCGTTGAAATTGGGCTGCAAGTTGGATCTTCCGACCATCTTGTCAGCGAAGCACTCTATCTGTCAGATCCTGATGGCAATGGGATAGAAATATACACTGACCGTAACCCTTCCGAATGGACATGGAAAAACGGCGAAGTAATGATGACCGTTGATCCCCTGGACTTCCCTGACCTGCTGTCAATTGGTCAGCAGCAGTGCTGGAGAGGCCTGCCCGGCGGTACGGTCATGGGGCATATTCATTTGCATGTGGCAGAACTGGCGAATACCGAAACGTTTTACACAGAGGGGCTGGGATTTGAAGCAGTCTGCCGCTATGGCGCACAGGCACTGTTCATTTCGAGCGGAAAATATCACCACCATATTGGTTTGAATACATGGAATGGAGTGGGAGCTCCGCAGCCTTCAGCGAATAGTGCTGGGCTTCAATCCTTCAAGCTCATTTTTGAAAATGAAGCAGCCATAGATCAGGCAGTAGAAAATTTGAAAAAGATAGGTGCGGCTGCAGCAGTTGAAAATAATGAGGTGATTACAGCAGACCCTTCGGGGAATCGAATTATTTTAGGATTTTAAAATATCATCAGGTGGTGTGAGTCATGGGTTTTTTTAATCAATTATTTGGAAGAAAATCTAAGGAGGAACAAACAATGAGCGAGAAATTAAACATTGGTATTATCTTAGGAAGCACACGTCAGGGGAGAGTTAGCCCTCAGGTCGGTTCATGGGTTAAAGAAATTGCCGATAAACGCGGGGATGCTAATTATGAGATTATAGATATAGCTGATTTCAAATTGCCATTCTTAGGAGAAGCGGATTCACCAGGAATTGCTGCTTGGAATGAGAAGCTTAACAGTCTGGATGGATTCATATTCATTGTTCAAGAATACAACCACAGTATTACAGGGGCATTAAAAAATGCACTTGACCTAGCTCGTGAACCTTGGAACAATAAAGCTGCAGGAATTGTAAGCTATGGCTCAACAGGTGGTGCGAGAGCTGCTGAACATCTGCGCGGAATCATGGGTGAATTAATGATCGCTGATGTGCGCGTGCATCCAACATTGTCTTTATTTACTGATTTTGAAAATGGTACAGTATTTAAACCTCAAGATCTTCATCTCGATAATGTGAACGCAATGATTGACCAAGTAATATCCTGGAGCGGTGCATTAAAAACCATTAGATAGAGTAAAAGCAGAACCCTCGTGGTTCTGCTTTTTTAATCTTATTCTGAATAGCGGTTTTTAGGGAGGATCAAAAGGAAATAACTAAAGTAGCAAACCAAAATGGAAGGAGTGAACTTGATGTGGAATGCTGCATTATGGGGAGGGGTCTCTGGATCAGCTGTCCTTTTAGGCGCATTGGCAGCCATGTTTTTGCCCATCCGGAAAAAAATGATGGGATACATTATGGCATTCGGAACAGGTGTCCTGATTGGTGCTGCCTCATATGAGCTTCTTGGGGAGTCAGTCCATAACGGGGGCTTACTGCCGACAGGCATTGGATTTGTGGCCGGAGCTAGTATCTTTACCCTTTTTGATATTATGATTTCAAACAAGGGGGCTAAGAACCGGAAGAGATCCGGCCATAAAGCAGCAGCCAGCAGCGGAATAGTCCTTTTTACCGGGACCATTATGGATGCCATTCCAGAATCAATCATGATCGGGACAAGCCTGCTTGAAGGAGGTAAGGTGAGTTTTCTATTGGTTACAGCCATTTTTATCAGCAACTTTCCAGAAGGCCTTTCCAGTACCTCGGGAATGAAAAAGAGCGGCTATTCAAAAAAGAAAATCATCCTCCTTTGGAGTTCGGTATTTGTCATTTCGGGAATTGCTTCGACGGCTGGATACATATTTTTGGATGGAGCTTCAAAAGAGGTCCTGTCAGGAATTGCTGGATTTGCAGGTGGCGCGATTATTGCCATGGTTGCATCCACGATGATGCCTGAAGCATTTGAGGACAGCGGTCCGATGACCGGATTTATTGCAGCAATCGGCTTGCTGGCTTCATTGGTGCTTGATCATTTTTCTTGAAATCATTCAGAAAATAACTCCCAAAACATGAATGTTTGGCACTTTATGTGGAAAAGACAAAACAGGGGTGTTATTCATGAAGATTAGAAATATTGTAAGGGAGCAGCAGGAAGATGTGCATATTAAGATAGGGGACTACGAAATGATCATTGAAAAGCGATACAGGGTTGTATCATTTATCAATGATCTGCTCCTGGGTGTTTTATATTTTATCGGAAGCATATTATTTTTAACAGATGCCAGCCAGGCAGTTTCGATATCCTTTTTCCTTGCAGGAAGTATTTTGATGATCATCAGGGCAGGCTTAAATATATTGAAGGACCTTCATATTAATAAGATTACAGGAACAAAGAAAAAGTAAGTCAATTTGAAAATGAATTGCGTTTTGCAGAAGGATGAAACGGCAATACTAGCGACATAGCGAAAACCAGCTAAAAAATAAAAGTTTTTAAAGGAGAATGGCGATGGCTGAAGAAACAGAAAAGGTAAGCAAAGGAAAAAAAGCAGATGTCGGCGATACGATCAGCATCTTAAGCGGTTCCGAAAAAGGGAAAAAAGGCAGAGTAATCGTGGTACGGGATAACTCAGTCATTGTAGAGCTTGGTATTAATCCGAAAAAGGATGAGCCCATAAAAACGGTGATCAGCCATAAGCGCTATAAAGTCGTTAAATAAAGAGGGAGGGTTAAAGGTGAAATCTGAGCCAAAACGAACATCTGCGTCCATACCTCCTGACGTCCGTAAAAAAATTATTCAATCGGACAGGGATGAAAAAGCAAAGCGGCAAACAAAACGGCCGCAGTAAATGATATCCATGACAGCCGAACGTGCTGGCATGGATTTTTCTATTGGCTGAAGGGAGTGGAATGGAAGGTGCTAATTGGACATGTTAAAGAGATTGTCCGCTATCCGGTGAAAAGCTTTCACGGGGAAAGTGTGGTAAAAACAAAGGTTATGGATTATGGACTGTATGGGGATCGCAGCCATGCCTACCTGGATGAATCAAGGCCAGGGAAATATTTAACGATTACTCAGTATCCGGAAATGGTCAGGTATAAAGCAGGGTTTAGGGGAGAGGAAAATGAGAACATATATCCTCCTGTAAGTATTACTACTCCGGTCGGCAGACAGATCCCCTGGGATGATGAAGAATTGTTAAAAGAAATTGAGGACCGTTCTTCCAGAAAAATCACTCCGGTGAAATATAGTCCTGCCCATGTACCTGAAGGAGCAATTGAAGAGGAAAATATTCTATTAGTGACAGACGCGTCCCTGCAAAAAATGAAAGAGATGTGGGGCAAAGAGAAGCTGGACTTCCAGCGGTTTCGCCCGAATTTAGTCATTTCCCTGATAAAGGATGATCCTTTTGCTGAGGATAAATGGTTTGGGAAGATAATGAAAATTGGAAGTGTGGAGATTAAAGTTAAGCGGCATTGCGAACGGTGTATGATTATTACAGTAGATCCAGAGAGCGGGGAGAGGGATACAAGTTTGCATAAAAAGGTTATTAGTGAAAGGGATAATCACTTTGGTGTGTATTCTTCTGTCCTGAAAACGGGTGAGATTTCGTCAGGGGATGAGGTTTACCTTTTTGATAAAGTACATGTAAACTAGAAACAATGAATGTTTCTGGGAGTGAAAATATGTTTCAGGCTATCATTTTATTTATACTGGCTGGTTTAGCCGAAATTGGCGGAGGCTATTTAATTTGGCAATGGATACGCGAAGGAAGGCCTTATTATTGGGGAGTCAGCGGCGGATTTATCCTTGCATTATACGGTGTTATTGCTGCATTCCAGGCCTTCCCGTCTTTTGGAAGAGTGTATGCAGCTTACGGGGGTGTTTTTATCATTCTATCCATTTTATGGGGATGGGGCATAGATAAGAAAGCACCTGACTTTTATGATTGGCTTGGTGCAGGTATATGTCTAATAGGGGCATCTGTGATCTTGTTTGCACCTCGTCACTAATCTAAGGTTTCATGCAAAATAAAGCTTGCCCAGTTCATGAACTGGGCTATTTATTATACACCCTGACTCATTCTCTTCACCTTTTTATGCATCCCTGCAGCAAAAATTAGGACGAAAATACATGTAGAAATCAATGTCCCATGGAAGACCCAAACCATTTTAGCTAATGATAATACTTCCAATAGAAGAGGCGCTGCAACAAATCCAAGCGCAAAGCCCAATGATTTTAAAAGCATTCCTACTCCAAAAATTCTCCCTCTGATATGGTTGTCTGTCTTTTGCAGGATTGTGGCATGCAGAGTAGTGAAACACGCATCAAAAATCCCAGTTAAAAAGGCAAACGGAAGAATGGTCCATAAGCTATTATTGGACAGGAAGGTGATAAATCCTGCAGACATAAGCATGGCTGATACAAAGCATGCAAAATAAAGGCGGTTTTGCCGAAGGTTTTTCAATTTTGGCAGGATCATGGTTGCTAAAACAGATCCAATCCCCCAAACACCCCAGATTAACCCATAGTAAAAACTCTGTTTGCTGCTGTCGATATTTTCCGCCAGCAGCGGAATCCCCAAATTATGCGAAGCACCTGCGAATGCCCCAATAAGGAATACAATATTGACAAGAAGAAGCATCGGTTTCAGCAAAATAAAGGAATAAACTTCTTTCAAATCTCTGCCGATGCTTGCCAGTTTCTCTTTAAAGCCGCTGCTGATCCTTTTATTTACGGCTGATTCCGACGTTTGCCATTTCATTTTTAATAGAACGAGTGCTGAAATGACGTAGGTTGCGGCATCAATGATTAAAGTTACCTGATATCCGAGGAAATCAGTTATGACTCCAGCCCCGATAAAACCAAACACCAGGCTGACTGATGTTAATCGGGAAATTAACGCATTCGTCTCCAGTACTTTATCCTCGCCAAAAATCTGAGGAATTTCAGCGCTGTAGCTAACTGCAAAAAAGCTGGAGGTCAATCCGATAAAGAAGCAAACAATGAGAATCATGATTGGATTTGGAAAAGGGATTAAGCCTAAAATGATGACAGCCCGGAATACATCCGTCCAAATCATAATTTTTCGGCGGTCAAAGCGATCGGCCAGAACCCCTGAGAAAAGACTTGATAAAACGCCGCCAAGTGTCCTGATGGCCATTGTCGCTGCAAGCCAGGCGGAGCTTCCGGTGCCCGCATACATGAGCACATTAATGGCAATCAGGTCCATGAACGTACCCAAATCGGAAAAAGCTTTTACATACAGAAAAATTTTGCGGTTCATGTGTGTCTCCCTAGTTTTCCAAGATGTTTTCTGTTTTATTTTAAAGATTTTGAATTTAATTCGCAATACGAAATTTCAGAATTTAGATTTACCGATTTTGGCCTTCTTCATAAAGGATATTCACATAAGAATGTGGAATAAATGATTGGTAAAACTCCTGGAAGCAAAAGTAAATTTACTGATACAAGCAGCCATTATACAAAGAAGGTAAGAAAATGAACAATGTATTCGGGAACCAAATAATAGGACTTGATTATAAAATACGCAAGGGTGCTTACGCTGTTATATTCAATCCAGAAAATGAAAAAGTATTAACTGTGCAAACTCAGTCTGGCCATTACTTTCTGCCAGGCGGAGGAATAGAAAAAGGTGAAAGTGAGATCGAATGCCTGAAAAGAGAAGTGCTGGAGGAGACCGGCTATGAGATTTCAAATTACTTCTTTATTGGTAATGCAAAGAGCTATTTGCCTCAGACCAAGAAAAGGCCAATGCTAAGTGACGGTTATTTTTATCTGGCTGATCTGGCGGATAAAATAAAAGAGCCGACTGAAGAAGATCATGTAATGAAATGGATTGAAATTCGAAGATTAGCAGAAGTACTTGTTCACGGGCACCACATTTGGGCGGTTCGGGAAGGAATAAGATATAAAAAGCAGGAGGGGGATGATGAATGATTGCCTACTACGGTGAACTCTGCACAAAGATGTATGAAAGTGATAAATCAATGGCAGAGGGTCCAGAGTTGAGCTTTTACCTGTCATATGTAAAAGGCAGGAAAATGAAAGTATTGGAGCCGATGTGCGGAAATGGAAGAATGCTCATACCTTTCATGCAGCATGGCGTCGACACTGATGGTTTTGATATTTCAGAAGACATGCTGAAAGTCTGTAAGGAAAAAGCTAGGAAATTAAACTTAAAGCCAAATGTTTTTCAGGAAAAGATAGAAAAGTTTAATAGTACTAAAAAATACGATTTAATTATGATTCCTTATGGTTCTTTTTCACTTTGCCTGACCCCCTGGTAAATATAAGTCTTCAAAATCTAAAGAACGCCCTAAATGAAGGCGGTAAAATGCTTCTTACCATTGTAGAAAAAGATAATGAAATAGAAGAAGTTGCAGAATGGACAGAAACGAACAGGAAGGAATTAGATGGGCAGACCATTATAGAAAATAGAAAAATAGCTTATGATGATGAAACGAAAATCCTGCTTATCCAGCTGAAGTATGATGCCATTGGAGAGGGAATCGTGGAAAGAACAGAATTGATGGATTTTCCTATACGGCTTTATGATCCAGGTGAATTCAATAGAGTTCTCAAAGATAGCGGGTTTAGGCAAATCGCCGTTCATGAAGTTAGAGATGGGTATGGGGACGGACAATCTTTTCCTGTTTATGAATGTAGGAAATAACAAGCTGCTGAACTATTTATTTGAGTATCAAATGTTAATGCCTGCAAGAAAGGAAAGAAACGGGCTTTAAGGCAGCGAAAGGGGAATGAAGGTGGCTACTCCAATTATAAAAACAGACAGATTAATTTTAAGAAAGATGAAAAGTAGCGATCTGTCTGATTTAATGGAAATTTTTTCTGACTCGGAGGCCATGAGATTTTATCGCTCAACCAAAACGAGAGAGCAGGCAGAAGATTGGATCAGCTGGACCCTGCAGAATTATCGGACGTATGGTGTTGGCCTTTGGATTGCGGAAGAAAAAACATCCGGCAGGTTTTTGGGGCAGTGCGGAATTACCCCCAGGATACAGGAGGCGTCACAGAAATGGAGATTGGCTATTTGTTTGCCAGGCGTGAATGGGGAAAAGGCTATGCGACGGAAGCGGCATTAGCCTTTAAAGAATATGGGTTTAAAAGCTTAAAATATAAAAAGCTGGTTTCCATTATAAATGAGAAAAATCTTGCTTCTATCCGTGTTGCCGAAAAAGCTGGCATGAAAAAGGAAAAAACAATCCTCAGAGCGGGAAATGATGTATGTATATTCCATATCAAACGTTTAGAATTCTAGAAGATGTTTTTATAATGTTCAGTAAACACCTTAAAAAGCCTTTCATCACCACCGCGGTCAGGATGGAGGGCTTTTAGAAGTTTCTTGAATTCTTTGCGGATCAATTGCAAATCCTCATCAGGCTTCAGGCCCAGGAGCTTTGCAGGCTTGATTTCTTCATCAGCGATCATCTTTTGTGCTTGTATCATTTTCTTCAATGATTTAACTTTGGATTCTTCTATTTGGACACGGGTATTCAGGATCTCCATTTGTCCTTTAAGATCTTTAACTTGCAGGAGGATCCCCTCCAGTTTTTGCTGATAAAGCTCTTCTTGTTTTTTGATGATGAAATCAGTGAGATCCTTCGTCTTTATTGTGTAGCTGATTTGCCTCCTCGGACTTCGTTCCGCTTTAATTTTTCCTTCTTCTATCCAGCGCTCAACGTCTGCGCCATTCGCCCTTATTCCAGCTTTATGTAATTGTGCCACAGCATCAGTAATGTTCATCCTTCATGCTCACTCTCTATAAAATCTATTTAGCAGTCAAAAACATCATATCACTGAACACTTTCAGAAAAATAACAAGCAGATGACATAGTATTAAAGTTTATTTACACTGGTAACGCTATCATTTCGAATAACTGAAATTATTAGAAAATGAGGAGGGATCTTGATATAATGTAAAAAAATGGACGTGGAAGGGTAGAGAAAATATGAAGAAAATGTTCAAATTTGCAGTATGGGTCGCTGCTTTTCCGTTTCTTCTGCTATGGACAATCTTTTTTGATTCGAGCGGCAACTCTGCCATGTTTGTGAATGACTTGTTTAATGATAAGAAATAAGTTGAAAAGATCCTATGTTTAATATTGTATGTTAGCTGATCCAATCAGACCTGTATGGGCAGTTGGACTCCCGTACATCCTCATTCGAAATATTTGAGTTTGATGAGGGAGTCGTATGCCCGTTAAACAATCAATTACTTTATAGGACGCTCGAGAGTCAGGATTTCATCCTCCATTGAAGCATATTGCTGCTCCACTACATGCTTTACATCTGAAATCGCAGCATTGTAGAAATGCGGGGCCAATGACACTTTAACAAAATCCAGCACCCTTTCTGCACCGAATTCAGATATTTCCTCATCTCTTTCTTCAGAGAAAAAAATCTGGATATCCTCGATCATCTTTTGCTGCTGCTCTTTTGTCATTTTTAAAAACATGCCATGCATTCCTTTCGGTTTTGGATACCTGTTACTATACAGGGAAATATCATCAAAAGGGAGGCTGTTATTTTTAAAAGAAATATGTACAGCAGGAAAATGGATAACTCCTGCCAGTTACTTATGTGATGATTCATCACCATACACATCAAAGAGAAGGCTGTAATAATCTTTTGCATAAATGTCTTTGTTTGCAGCCTTCTTTTTCGGATAGAGAGAAATAGTGATAGATGACAAGGCAAGAATCGAACTGCATAATAGAACCAGATATAAAATTCCAGAAAGAATGAACATTTAGGATACCTCCTTGAGTTGTTAAAAAAAGCTTAAATTATGAAACGCATTTCAGAGCAAGAAAAAAGCGAAAAAAATTAGGTGGTTTTATGGCGAATATAAAAGACATCGCTAAAAAGGCGGGAGTTTCAGTTACGACCGTTTCCAGAGTGCTGAATAATCATCCTTATGTGAGTGAGGATAAAAGGGAAGCTGTCTTGCGGGCAATGGAGGAATTCAATTATCAGCGGAATATCAATGCTGTTCATTTAAGCAAAGGGGAAACACTTCTTATAGGTGTCGTGGTTCCTTTTACCAATCACCCTTACTTTGGGCTGCTTGTAGAAGGTATTGCAAATGAGGCCATGAAAAACAACTATAAATTAGTTCTTTTTCAAACAAATTACGAGGAAGACAGGGAGATTGAAGCTCTCAAGATGCTGCAGCATAAACAAATCGACTCTTTAATCATCTGTTCAAGAATCTGCGGCTGGGATGTCATCAATCAGTTTACCGATTATGGCCCCATTGTTCTCTGTGAAGATGCGAGAAATCATAATGTGTCCTCTACCTTTATCGACCATTACATGAGTTTCTCTAATGCTTTAGTGTACTTACATAATAAAGGGCATCAGAAAATCGGGTATTGTATTGGAAGGAAGACTGGTGCCAACAGCAGGCAGCGCAGAAAGGCATACACAGATTTTTTAAGCCGAATTGGCGAACCGTATAATGAAGAATATATCTTTTATGAGTGTCTGCATTTTGAGCATGGCGAAGAAGTGGTTCGACGCTTATTAAACATGGATAATCCCCCGACAGCTTTACTGGTAACAAGTGATTTAGCTGCTGCCGGAATTGTAACTTCCTGCAGGGAAAAAGGCATCCATATTCCGGATGACCTGGCAATCATGGGATTTGATAACCAGCCGATTGCCAAAATCATGCACATTACAACACTTGAAATTCCGCTGGTTCAAATAGGAAGGCAGCTGCTTCTTCAAGCAATTGATGGTGAAAAGCACACACATGAGGAGATATCCGTGAAGCTGATCGAACGCCAAACCGTATAGCAGAATGATGGCTGAAGCGGCTGGCCCCAGCCGTTTTTTTATTTATTAGTTTGTTGCATTTTAAAAGATATCAGAGGGCGTCCATTCGGACAGCTGAAAGAGAAGCCTTATGAAGTGAGTCCGAACACGGCTCATCTTCAGACAGGGGAGAAAGAAATCCGAGGGAACGAGTCCGAACAAGGCTCATCTTCGGACAGGAGAAGATGAAATCCGGGAGAGTGAGTCCGAACAAGGCTCATCTTCGGACAGGGGAAGAAGAAATCTGTGGAAGTGAGTCCGAACAAGGCTCATCTTCAGACAGGGGAAGAAGAAATCCGTGGAAGTGAGTCCGAACAAGGCTCATCTTCGGACAGGAGAAGATGAAATCCGGGAGAGTGAGTCCGAACAAGGCTCATCTTTGGACAGGGGAAGAATAAATTCGTGGAAGTGAGTCCGAACAAGGCTCATCTTCGGACAGGGGAGAAAGAAATACGAGGGAACGAGTCCGAACAAGGCTCATCTTCGGACAGGAGAAGATGAAATCCGGGAGAGTGAGTCCGAACAAGGCTCATCTCTTATCAGAAGGCCGGATAAGCTAGCCAAGCAAATCAGAATCCTGAGCCTGCTTTGGGGAATGTCTATTGGTTTTCTATATGATTTCACAATAGGCGGAGGCAGGACTGATTTTTATAAGATAAACGATTTAAATAATTATGAAGTGACAGATGTTCTTTATTATTTATTATTCGCCCCATTCGGCTACTTCTTTTTTTATTTTTATGAAAAAATGAAGATCGGCAAAAGAACATTCATTATATATGTTTTGGCATGGGCGTTATCTGGTGTTGTCTTTCAAGGGGTGTTAACTGCTGCGGGAATCATTACGCTGCAGAAAGGGTATCGGATCGCTCACTCTTTTCCTATCTTTCTGCTGACTCAAACACTGACAGGAGTTTATATCCAGGTGCTCAAATCCAAAGAACAGCTTTCAGCAGCAGAATAGACAAACGATAAGCGGCCACATCAGCATGGCCGCATTTTTCTGTTTTCATGATCATTTTCTGCTTAAAGGTGTATAATATATATTCTGGAGATTCAATCTCAATTAATCTGAAAAGCTATAGGAGCACCAAGATAAGAACATGAAAAAATATAAATTAAAGAATCATTTTAAAGGATTAAAAAAGGGAACGCACTTTTACCTGATTGCTGAATCTGAATTTATTGGCATTAAAGAGTATGTTCTGCGGACAAAAGACTTAACGATCAGGATTTCTGTTAATGAAAGCGAGCTGAACAGGCATTTTACTTTAATGCACAGCTATGCTTCCAAAGAGGATTAATTCTGCCCCTTTATTGTGCTGTGAAATAATAAAAAAGCCCCATTTAGGCGGCCTTAAATTAGTAGTTTCGATGTTTGTCCCCAGCGCATGGCAATTGCTCCCCAGCCGAGACCTGCACCATATCCAGCCAGTACAACCACATCCCCGTCTTTAATTTTGCCTTCCTTTACCTCTTCATGAAGACCAATAGCTATCGTAGGTGCAGAAGAGTTTCCGTAATATTGTATGGTTTTGGTATGAACTTTTTCCATGGGAAAGCCTAGGCGTGCTGTACCTGCTTCAATGATCCGCAAGTTGGATTGGTGAGGGATGATGAAATCGACTTCCTGCAAGCTCAGGCCAGATAGTTCCAAAACTTTATGTACCGCTTGGGGAAATCTGTCTACTGCAAATTCGAAAACGGCTCTTCCGTCCATTTTGATGTGCTTGTTTTCATCAAGATGAAGATATTTTCCCCCGCTTCCATCCATTTGCATATGGATGCCGAGAATACCATTGCTTTTATCCACCTGACCTAATACAACAGCAGCAGCGCCATCTGAAAACAGCAGCGCCGTCTTTTTATCCATCGGATTCAAGAGGGAGGAGCATTTGTCGACAGCAATGACTAATACGTTTTTATACAATCCTGTCTGAACAAACTGGGCCCCGGTTGCCAGGGCTGTGATAAAGCTGGAACAGCCTGAATGAAGGTCCAGCCCAGCACAATGTGCAGCACCGATTCTGTCCTGAACCAGCGCAGCGGTAATGTGGGTGTCATGCGTGTTTGTTCCAATAATGACCATGTCAATATCCATCGGGTTGACCCCTGCGTCTTCTATCGCACGTTTTCCAGCAATTTCGCACATATCTGTAAGTGATGAGTCGGGAGATTCGTAGCGTCTTTCCAGTATGCCCGTTTTTCTGCATATTTCTTCTTGTGTAATACCGAAACGTCTGGCAATCATCTCATTTGTTATAATATTTTCTGGAATGTTTACACCGATTCCTAAAACACCTGCACTGAACAAAGCAATGACCTCCTGAAATGAGTTAATTTTTACCATTACATTTTATCACATAATTGGACAAATTTTGCAGTATTGAGAGTTTTATAATTTCGTAAAAAAAATACTCAGAGCATTTCGCCCTGAGCAATCTTCATTTCATTAGTGCTTTTACCAAATGTCACCGCGCTCTTTTTTTAGAGCCTTCATTTTTTCAACCCATTCATCGACTCTCTGCTTGATTTCATCACTTTCCGCCTCAGCTGTATTTCGGTTTTTTTCATAGAGTTCTAAATAGAGGTCCTTCATTTGCTCGCTTCGTTCATAGCCCCAATCACGAAGTTCTGATCGCTGCTCATCAGTGATCCAGCCATTGTCTCCCATGACTGTAACAGCATCAAGGATTCGATGTGCTTCACGCCTGCCGATTGTAAATAATTGGCTGGGATAAACTTCTCCCAGTTCATACTCATCCATCATTTCCCATGGGCTTGGCGACAATGTAAATGCCCAGGCCAGGTCGCCAGCAGAAGGAAGCCACTCGTATTGGATCGTGTTTTTCAATTCATCCGGGTTATCCGCTTTTAAATATTCCCCATTGCCGGCTTCGGCTACTGCTCTTAATTGGTTCTCGGCTTTCCCATCTACATCAAACCCAATGATATTCACAGTATTGCTGCTGTTGTTTTTCACAAGGTTTTTACTGGCCAGGACGGGGTCGCCATCACATGTTTCGGCACCGTCACTGACAATGTAGATCGTTGTGGACCCATCATAACCGCTGCTCATTTCTGCAGCCTTTTGAATGGCACCGGCAAGCGGTGTCCAGCCTTTGCTTTCAAATGAATCCACCGCTTCGTGGAACTCCTTCTTGGAATATTTCCCCATTGGGTAGACTTCCTCTACTCCTGAGCAGGAAATTTCCTTATCAGCGTCCGTTTCAGAGCCTTTATGGCCATATACAACTAGGGAAACTTCGCTGCTTTGGCCAATTGTCTGGGCGAAACTCTTTACGGCACTTTTAGCAATATCCATTTTCATTTTGCCGCCTGCCTGCAGCAGCATGCTTGAACTGGCATCAAGAAGAATAATGGCCTGTTCTGATGCCTTTTTTTCTTCCCCAGGTTCTGATTTAGCGGGATCCGGCAGGTAAGGCTCTTCAAAATCCGGTTTGTAGGAATTGGACTTTTCAATGATGTTTTTATAATTCGGACTCGCCAGCAGGGAAAGAAGCCCTTTTTTTATCGAGTCTGTATCTTTGGCTTCTTTCGTAAGCTCTTCTAGTTTGGGGGTCATCTTGCTTATAAGCTCAGGATCAGTTTCAGGTACATTGAATTCAATGGCCTCAATGTCCTTTTCGTATGTGAGCCCTTCCATTAGTGTTCCAGGGGCCAGTTTCAGCAGGCTTTCTTCAGAAATCTCTAAATTAATATTCTCAGACTCTGCTAAAATGCTTTCCTGCTTTTTTTCTTTCTTGTCTTCTTGTGTCTGTTCTCCTTTACCTGATGAATCAGCTGCCGCTTTCTCTTTGTCATTGCTGCATGCTGAAAGAATCAATGCGGCAAACAGCAGCCATAAAGCATAACGTTTCACAGAAATTCTCCTCTTTGTTTAAGTTTTACTAATAATAGAGTTTAACATGGATAAAGCTGGGTTTGAAGTAATTTCCATATGATAGGATTTTTTTACAGCAATTTGGTATAGTTGAAGAAAGATATAGCAGAGGAGGCAATCCGTTGGTAACAGTATTTCCGATCCTTGAAACAGAAAGATTAATTTTAAGAGAAGCAATTGAAGAAGATGCAAAAGATATGTTTGTATACCTGTCAGATCACCTGGTTGTAAAGCATATGGGAATCTCGGCCTGTGAATCTGTCGAAGAGGTGCTGGATGAAATTGAATGGTATAAATCCATTTATAAAAATCGCACGGGAATGCGCTGGGGTATCACCCTAAAGGATTCCGGGAAGGTCATCGGGAGCTGCGGTTTCCTGAACAGGAACCCCAGACATTTCCGAAGTGAAGTCGGTTATGAACTAAGCAGAGAGCATTGGGGGAAAGGGATAGCCAATGAAGCCCTTGAGAGAGTTTTAAAATTCGGATTTGAACACCTTGAGCTTGAAAGAATAGAAGCCCTGATAGAGCCTAAAAATCTCTCATCCCAGAAGCTGGTTGAGAGGCAGGGATTCACGAGAGAAGGTTTACTTAGGCATTATGAATATGCAAATGGAAAATTTGATGATTTGTATATGTACTCTATTTTAAAAGGAGATTTGTAGAAGTACTGGAGTTTTGGAATACATATTGGGTTTGAGTGAAAAAATCAATCCGCTGGGAGGATATTTTAATGAACTACAATGGCCGTACCTTTGTTTCTGTTCAAAATACAGAGAATGGTGAAGTATCATCAAAGACCTTTTTTCAGTATAAACAGGAGGGAAACATTATATCTGCTGCTTATGGCGGGGGAGAGATTATTCAGGGGACACTTATTGGAATTGTAAATGAAGATGGCAGTTTAGAATTTAGATATAACCATGTGAATAACAAAAATGAAATACGCGGTGGAAAATGTCATTCAAAACCTGAAATATTGCAAGACGGCCGCATCAGGCTATATGAAAAATGGCAATGGCAGGATGATGAAGGGACTGAAGGTCATTCGATTATCGAGGAAGTAAAAGAATAAAGCTTTATAGGCGGCATGGGCGCCGGAGGGAATTATCCCTCCGCATGCAGCTTCAGGTTCTGTCTGCTTCTTTTTGTTTTTTCTTTCGTTAACGTGAAGAAGAAAACAAAGCCGATGAATGATGTAATAAACAAAATGGCACCCATTGGTACGGCAGTGTTTTCATCAATGCTCACTAAAGGGGAAACAGCTGAACCCAGCACTAAAGGAAGCATGCCAATAACGGCGCTGGCACTGCCAGCACGGTGCCCCTGATTTTTCATGGCCAATGTAAACGAGCTGGTGATGATCATACCCATTGAAGTCATATAGATAAAAATCGGAATGACAAGCATAAATAGCGGCCCTTTAATGATGGTCATGATTAAAAGTAAAGAAGTGGCACTGACGGCAATGCAGACGGCTGTCCGGAGCAGACTTCTTTCCGGAATGACACCTGCCAGGCGGCCAATTAGGAAACTCCCCGTAATGATGGCCAATCCATTAATGCCAAACAGGATGCTGAACACCTGAGGCGATACCCCATAAATCCCCTGATAGACAAAAGGTGTCCCCGAAACATAAGCAAAGCTTCCGCCATGTATGAATCCTACGATAAGGGCATACCCGATGAAGGAGCGGTCCCTGAAAAGGCCACCCATGCTTTTAACGGAATTTCCAATGGAGCTTGGGATCCGTTTTTCTGGAGGAAGGGTTTCTTTTAATCGGAAATAGATCACAATGGTAATAAATAATCCCAAAAAGCTTAGAAAATAAAATATGGTTTCCCAGCTTGCGAAAGGAATCAGAAGCAAGGCGCCGCCTGTCATTGGCGCTATCATCGGAGCCGTTGCATTAATGACCATAAGCAAGGCAAAAAATTTCGTGAGCTCTTTTCCGCTGAACACATCACGGACAACTGCCCGGGATAGGACGATTCCAGCAGAGGCGGTTAATCCCTGCAGAAAGCGGGCTGCAATAAAGGCTGCAATATTAGGTGAAATGGCGCATAAAAGGGAAGATACGGCAAATAGAGAGATCCCGATTAGAAGAGGTTTTCTTCTTCCATGCGAATCACTGAGCGGTCCGACAATAACCTGTCCGGCCGCAAGTCCAATCAAACAGGCTGTTAAACTCATCTGAACAAGTGAAGCTCGGGCACTGAAATCGTCAGCGATATCTGGAAAGCCTGGCAAATACATATCAATATTGAATGGCCCCAAAATTCCAAGCATGCTAAGAAGAAAAGCCAGCGCAAGCCTCTCTTTTCCAGTCGGATTGTGAATCATGTTAAACACCTTTCTTTCTATGAATCTGTTAATCTTTTACATAAATATCGCTAGTATACGCGAGGAAAAGGAGGATGTCCAGCGGAGAATGCTGTAAATAAAAAAATCCATGGCCGAATAGCCACAGACTTAATCATTAACAATTGCAGATCATCAATACATTTCCATCCAAGTCCTGGAAGTTGAAAAAAGCAAAATCTCCAATACGCTCTATTTCCTTTACAATGGTAATTCCCTGATCTTTAACAAACGTGTATGCCTCATCAATATCCTGGACGAAGAAATTAAATAAAACGTGACCGGAAGGATCCAAGCTGAAGGATGGATCAAAGGTGTGGTCATCCAGTGTAAGACCGGTTTTAGAGGTGACAGGAATGTTGTATACCGGGGATTCTACAGTATCCTTATGAAAAGGCAATCCAAGCAGGATGCTATACCATTCAGCCGACTTTTTCAGGTCGCTGACATGAATAAAAACATTGTTCACTTTGCTTGCAATCGGGGAAGCAATTGATTTCATATACTCACCGCTTTCATTATGATTATTTTACATATTCACCATAAGATGGAAAAACCCTTTAATTTAAGGGTTTAGCTTGTGTATTTCCCTGGCGGCAGCTTCCAAAATGTACACAACTGGAACTTGAGTCGTAATATTGGACTGCTCAAACGTTTCCTCTGTCACATAATAGGCGATGTTCAAATCAGAAACCTTCGCAATAGTTGAGAGCCGGCTGTTTGTGATGCTGATGATTTTACTGCCTTCCTGCTTCAGCTGGTTAAGATGGGTGATTGTAAAAGGAGTTTCCCCTGAGACAGATAAGGCAATTGTGACACTGCTGCTGCGGATGCTGGAATAGATCGGAAAATGAGGATCTTTGATATACAGTGAAAACTTGCCAAGACTCGAGAAATATCTGGCTCCGTACTCAGCCAGTATGCCTGAGCTTCCGATTCCTATAAATATAACGTTATCTGCCGTATTAATAAGTTCTGCTGCCTCTCTGATTTTTTCCTCTAAATCACCCCTTAGCGTTCGCTCGAAGAACTCGACGATAGATTGCTTGGAACCTTGTATAGAGGACTTTTTATTTTCCTGCAAATATAATTTAAACTTTATCTTAAATTCAGTATAACCCTCACAATTCAGCTTTCTGCAGAACCGTAAGATGGTGGCAGTAGAAACATGGGTTTCATCAGCAAGTTCACGAATCCGCATATAAGGAATCTTTTCTTTGTTTTGACAAATGTAGTGGTATATGGATGTTTCTAAATCATTGAAAGATGCGATGATTTCGTTTGAAAACATGATTCAGTAATCCTCCGGCGTAAAAATAGTCAGGCTTATTCTATCACATGGAGAAACAATATGTTACTTTGATGTAACAAATATCAAAATGCGGTTAAACAAGACTTAATTAACTCTAATTATTTACATACCCTTTGACTCGATTTAAGCTTTTTCTATATCCCTTTTCGGGTAACATAAAAACTCCATTTAAACAAATATTAAAAAATAGCAGGTATTGGAGGGAATGAATTGAAAAAATACGATTTTCCTAAAGGTTTTTTGTGGGGAGGCGCCACTGCAGCGAACCAAATTGAAGGCGGATATAAGGAAGGGAAAAAAGGCTTGAATATTGCGGATGTCCTTCCCGGAGGAAAAGAACGATACAATATCTTAATGAAGCCTGGGTTTGACTTCGAAATTCATGAGGATCAATTTTATTATCCCAATCATGAAGCAATCGATTTCTATCATCGATATGAAGAAGATATTGCCTTATTTGCCGAGATGGGCTTCAAGTCATTCCGCATGTCGATAGCCTGGACCCGCATTTTTCCGAATGGTGATGAGACGGAGCCAAATGAAGAAGGACTTGCTTTTTATGATCGTGTTTTTGATGAATTGCAGAAATATGGAATTGAGCCGGTTGTAACGATTTCCCATTACGAAATGCCTCTTCACTTAGTAAAAGAATATGGCGGATGGAGAAACCGCAAAGTTGTCAGCTATTTCGAGAGGTTCGCTAAAGCGATTCTGTGCCGGTATAAAGATAAAGTAAAGTACTGGATGACTTTTAATGAGATCAATAGCGGATTGGTCATGCCAATTAATGGGCTTGGCTTCTCTTATCAAAGTGAAGAAGATAAATACCAGCCGACATTCCAGGCCTATCACCATCAATTAGTCGCAAGCGCAATCGGGGTAAAGGCATGCCATGAGATCATTCCTGAGTCAAAAATTGGCTGCATGATTTTATTTGCGCCTGTGTATGCCTATGACAGCAACCCGGAAAATGTCATGTATGCTCTGCAGGAAGAGCAGCTTTTCAATTACTTTTGTGGTGATGTACAGGTGCGCGGGGAGTATCCGGCTTTTATTAAAAGGTACTTTAAGGAACATCATATCAGCCTGGACATACAGGAAGGCGACCTGGATTTGTTAAAGGACGGCACTGTTGATTATATTGGCTTCAGCTATTATATGTCCCGCACTGAAAAGAAGGTTAAATCAGATGCAGATTCCTCGGAAGGGAACATCATTGGCGGGGTAAGGAATCCTTTCCTGGAAACAAGTGACTGGGGCTGGGAAATCGACCCTGAGGGTTTGCGGATCAGCTTGAACAAGTTATATGACCGCTATCAGAAACCGCTCTTTGTCGTAGAAAATGGACTTGGGGCCTATGATAAGGAAGAAGAGGATGGCAGCATCCATGACGACTACCGGATTGACTATCTTCGGAAGCATATAAAAGCAATGGGTGAAGCAATAGAAGATGGCGTTGAGTTAATGGGCTATACAAGCTGGGGCTGCATCGATATGGTCAGCATGTCAACAGGCGAGTTTTCAAAACGTTATGGCTATATTTATGTAGATAAGCATGATGACGGAAGCGGAACATTAGAACGAAAGAAGAAGAAGTCTTTTTATTGGTATAAAGATGTAATAGAGTCAAACGGAGAAAAACTATAACAAACTCAAAATGGCTGCCAGGGGCAGCCTTTAATTGTTTATTAAAGGCTTGTTTAGGAGACATTAACTAATGAAAACATCTGAATGGAGCAAAATATGGACAAGTAACGGAAATAATATTGCAGAGGTGCTAAAATGGAGGCATTTCCAATCATTCATACTAACTTCTGGGATGCTATAATCGCAGTGCCCTTAGTGGTTCTGCTGACTCAACTGGGCAAAGTGCTCTTTAAAATTCCAAAACCATTTATTCCTGGGCTGGCTAATATCCTTGGATTAATCATTTCGGTTTTCTTTGCGCACAGGAATAATCTGTGGGCGGGAATTTTCATGGGCTTTTTTTATGGAAATGCGGCATCAGGCTTATATTCTTCCTTAAAAACACAAATCCTTGCATTCAGGAAAACTGGTGAATAGGGAAATGAAGAAAAAAGCCGAGTCTCGCTTTAATTAAAATATATGTTTTATTATACCCCCATAATATAAAGATTCTCCTTCGTATTCTTTGAATATAATCAAACACAAGTCACGAGGAGAAAAATATGAAATCACCAGCTAAGGGAGCCCTTGCGATGGTAATAGCAGGGTCTATCACGTTTTCAGTTGCCAATGGCATACTGAAAGCTACTAAACTTTTTTCAGAGGAACACTCTTCTGTTTTATCAGGTATTCAACAAAAATCTGAAGTAAACAGACAAGTTAACAAGAAGGGGGAAGCAAAAGTACCGGCTGCGCAAGAGAATGAGAAACAAAAGCCGATTACTGAAGATGTTCCTGCTTTTGAAGAATCATTAAAAAAGGAAGAGAAAAGCAATAAGATGATTGTTGCTGTTCAAACGAATACCGAAATATCCAATCGAAAACCTGCTGTTAATCCTGTTTCAAAAGCTGTATCTGCCTCAAACGAAAAACCATCAGTACCGGAGCCAGCCTCTGCGCCTGCGGGAAGCAAGACAACAAATGAAGCAGCGAAACCTGAGGCCAGCACAAAAGATCCAAACACACCTGCCTCTGGCACAGGAGGAGTTAGCACAACAAGTCCTCCTGCAAAAACACTCAACCATGGTCAGCAGGTTTCCCAAGCCGCAAAAGAAAAAGCTGAGAGTAATCGGGTTAGCAAAGGAAAAGAAGACGAAGAAAACAATGGGAAAAATCATTAAATCTATCAGAAAGGATCATCAGGAGACGGTGGTCCTTTTTCTTTATAGTCAATAGTTTATTCAGCTAAAAGGCCTCTCCCCAACTGGGAAAGGCCATTAGAATCATTTACTATTCACAATAGAATTATCCTGGGTTACATTGCCTTTTCGTTTAAGTTTATTCCAGCCAACGGTTACACCTTTTATAGCGGAGAATATCGATTTTACGACAACATAGGTCATCAGCTGCTTATATAAAATTCTCTGTAAAAACAATGAGGCCAGTGGTTTAGGGCTTTCTTTCTCCAGCCTGAAAGCATATAGGGAGGTAAAGAAATCCATCAAGTAAAAAAGAACAAATCCAATGGCTGCTTTTTCAGGTTTTGTGCTGAAAAGAGCAAAGATAAACAATATATCTGCAATAGGAGAAATAGTTTGATAAACATATTGAAAAAGCCACATGTTAGGAAGAGCAACATAACCTAATGAATGATGTTTTTTGTTAAATAATGCCTCACGATGTTTCCAAAGGCATTGGAGAGTACCATATACCCATCTGTAGCGCTGCTTTGCCAGGCTTTTAATATCTTCAGGCACTTCTGTATAAGCATATGCCTTTTCTTCGAATTCAATTTTCTTCCCTTTGCGCAATAGTGCAAGTGTGATATCCGTATCCTCTGCAAGTGTATCCTCACTAAAGTAACCAGCTTCTTCAACTGCAGACTTTTTCCATGCACCGATGGCACCTGGTACCACGGTAATGCAATTGAGAGCTGCAAAGGCTCTTCTTTCCAGGTTAAAGCCTGTCACATATTCAATATGCTGCCAGTTCGTTAGGAGATTCCCCTTATTGCCAACCTTTACATTACCTGAAACAGCAGCCACTTGATCATCTTTAAAATGGCTAACAAGCAAAGAAATGGCATTTTCTGCGATGAGGGTATCAGCATCTAAAGCAATCACTATTTCCCCCTTAGCTTCCTTAAATCCAAGGTTTACAGCCGAAGATTTTCCGCCATTTGTTTTTCTAATTAACCTCACGCGGGGGTTGTCTGCAAAAGCTTCTTCAACTGCACGAGCAGTATGATCCTTTGAGCCATCATCTATAATCAGTATTTCAAAATCCGGATAGTCACTGGATAAAATTGAATCTACGGTTTTGCATATGACTTTTTCCTCATTATAAGCAGCAATTACTACACTGACATGAGGAGTAAAGCAAGGGTCAATCTTGATCTCTTTATACCTTTTGACCTGTTTCCTGGACAGGAAAACAAGAAAAATAATACGGAAAATACCTAAAAGAATGGCTGAGTAAAACAAAAAGCTAATTCCAGTGTTCCAGCTTTTAATGATCTTAAATACCGCCTTATCATAAACAGAATAAGGGTTTTCCTGATCAGCAATAGGCATGATCTCACTATCAGTTTTCCCAATTAAACCAGCAGTTGTCGTAAACGTGTAGCCGCGATTTTTAAGTGTTTCAATAATAATCGGAAGGGCTTCCACTGTTTTGGAGCGGTCACCGCCAGCATCATGAAGCAAAATGACGTTACCTTGGGACAGCTGATCCAAGGTTAGATTTACAAGTTCATCTGCTGAAGATCCTTGCCAATCACCAGAGTCAATGGATTGGCCGACCATGGTATAGCCCAGCTTCTGAGCTTCCATAATAGGAAGCTGCTCGTTTCTTGTGCCCAGTTCCGTATCTGCTATGTATGGAGGGCGAAAAAGTGTCATAGAATGGCCGGTTATGCCTTGAATTAAGCGTTGAGTTGCATTCAATTCCATACGTAAACGAGATGGTGTGATGGATGTAATATCAGGGTGTGTAAAGGTATGATTTCCGATTTCGTGCCCTTCATCATAAATCCTGTTAACCAGCTGAGGATGCATCATTGCATTTTCTCCAACGATAAAAAAGGTGCCTTTTACCTCATATCTCTTCAATATGTCCAATATTTTTGGTGTGTAGGCTGGATCCGGACCGTCATCAAAAGTAAGGACGATTTCTTTTTTGCTGGAATTACCATGGCGGATTACTTCAAAAGGCTTTGGATATTTAACATAGGATTCCTTTTTTATCATTCCATTGGAATCCATTTCTATCGTCCTTTTTCCTTTTTCAGTTTGTGAAGCGATTTTCAAAACCTCTCCGTTCCCTGTATGAAGTGCTGAGAAAGGACTTTCAACAGTACTTAGCACTGGAGAAGGATTAATGTTTTCCTTAGGCTTGTTAAGAAATCTCCAGATAGAGGGATCCTCGGAACCGAGACGCCATATTGCTATTCCGGTAGAGCCGTGATTTATTGCAAGGTTCATCTGGTTATAAAATGTAGCAGCATCCAAAAACCAGACAGTATGATTTTTTCCATTTTGTCTGTACCGTAAGTACGGGTTTCCAGCTTCCTTACTCCAATTGATATTGAGGTTAGCCTCGCTCCCCAGCTTCATAATATCTCCAAAAGTCAAGTCAGCTGCGGGCTTACCAGAATCTTCTTCCCAGTCGTAACCGTATGTTCCTAAGCCTGCAACCAATTTTCCGGAGGGAATATCAGCTTGATTCAAGTTCTCCTTTACCCAATTGGTTTGAGCTACAGGACCTGGTGTGCTCATGGAATAATGCTGGTCATAGAGCATGACAATCACACGGTCAGCGTATTTTGCTAAAGAAGCATAATCGTAGCTTTCATCATTCGGCGGAACATCCAATGTCACCATTAAACCTTCCTTGTGGAAGGCTTTATAAACCTTGCTCATGAACTGAGTAAAATGATCCTTGTCAGCTGGTTTAATTGCTTCAAAGTCAATATTAATACCTTCAAATTCATTTATTTTCACATAAAAAAGCATATCTTCAATAAAGCGGTCTTCAGCACCTGGAGCCGTGAATAACCGGTGGAGAACATCTGAATCCCATTTGTTGTCTATAAAATTATTCACTAATGGCAGAATTTTGATTTCATGTTTTTTTGCTTCTTTTACAATGGACCAGTCAATTGAGGACTTGAGATATAGATCTGGTGTAACATGCATCCACTCAGGGACTAGAGTGGTTATGGACTCTTTATTTTTCTTGAAAGATGTTTTGCTATTCTTGTCCCAATTGACATAGAATCCATACACCTCTTGTTTTTGTGTAGTTTGTGACATGTTTAGCTTTTCTGATTTATCTGCTTCAGAATTTATCTTTTGAATCTGAGATGCCAAATCTTCTTCACTAAAGGCATTGCTAATCGGATCTATATTTGTACTTGATGGGCTTTGATCCAGATGCAGCTCAGGAAACTTGGGAGTTGTATTCATGCTCTCTATAAAAAATGTAAATATAATAACAATTAATAGAGTGAAGCCCGCACTCATTCGTTTAATGAGGGACCACCGGCTTTTAGCAGGGTCAAGAAATATATATTCCTGTTTTTCCTCATTTTTTTTCAGCCCCAGGTTATAAAACCAGTGGAAGAAAAAATAGCAGACTAGTCCAACTAAACCTCCGAAGATTCCTGATGCAATTGATTCAGAAGTTAATATTTTGCTTTTAAGGGATGAAATTAGCCAGTAATCTTCAAATGGGCCAAAATCCATGTAAGGCAGCTCGTGTATGTATGGTATAAACACAGTAATCAGAGTGCCCAGGAATAAGGCAATAATATTAAGACGCAGCAGCAGTGAACAAACAAACAATAATGGAATTCTAAAACTATCCAAAGGTAAAAATGCCAGAAAAAAACCTAGAGTGCTTGCAATTGCTCCTGCATTTCCGGAGACAGGTGCAAACAAAGATCTGACAATCCACCTGAAAAAACGATCCACATTCATTCCCCCTAAGAAGTAATGTCGAATTATGTATAATAATTAATAGCTTAGGAGTGTAAATACAATTTACTCCAAACATCCAGCGGATCATTATTTCGACAAAAAATGACCATCAACTAAAAATTTAGGTTGTCATTATACAATTTTGGGGGTAGGATGAAAAAATGTGTTTGTTTTTTTATGGTAATTAACGCGATTTACGATGATTCAATGTAAATAGGTGATATTTGTTTCATTCAAGTTAATTTGAACACATTATCTCCTTGTCTGCTCTTTAAGATTTCCAGAAGCTGTTCCGACATATAGTTTGAATCATATTCAAATCCATGATTTATCCATTCCGTAATCATTCCCAGTATTGCATGTACATAGAAGCTTGTCTGCAATTCACGATTGATTTTTGGGTTAAACTGTAAACCTTTAAGGTCTTTCAAAGTTACCTCTTTCAGTACATCGCACAATTTGCTTTGCAATCCAGATAATGCATTAGATTTTACCATTAGGGAATAGAATTCTTTTTTATGACTAACATGTTCAAAGATTTTAATGGCAGAAGAGGTAAGGGTCTTTAACTCGAAGGTTTCTGTGTTTTTGTATGGTTCGCGATAGGAGGAGATTAAATCTTCTATAACATCATCGACCATTTCATCGAGGATATCCTCTTTGTATTCATAATGCTTATAAAATGTTCCCCTGTTGAGATTGGCTGTCTTCACGATATCTGTTACGCTAATTTTTTTGAATTCTTTCGTTTGCAGTAAGGATAATAGGGCATCCATTAAGGCTTGTTTCGATTTTGTTATTCTTCGGTCTATAGGGAGATTTTGCTTATTGGACATAAATGGCCTCCATTGTTGAAAAAGAATGAAAAAATAATCAAAATACAATGAATGTGTTCAATAGTAGACAAATCGCTGCTAATTTGCTGATTGAATGGGCGTCTTTATTAACATATTATAAAGATGTAAGAGATAATCAACAAGTGTTCACTAAAACATTCAGCCGAACGGAGGAAATCTAAATGAAGCTTCAGGATAAAGTAGCGATTGTAACAGGTGCAGCATCAGGAATGGGAAAAGCGATTGCGGAGTTGTACGCAAAGGAAGGTGCAAGCGTCATTGCGGCTGACCTGAACCTGGAAGGGGCCGAGGCTGCGGCAAAGGAAATTACTGCGAATGGCGGAAAGGCCAAAGCTGTTCAGGTTAATGTTTCAAAACAAGAAGATATTGAAAGAATGATAGATCAAGCAGTACATGAATTTGGAACGCTGGATATTCTGGTGAATAACGCAGGAATTATGGACGGATTTGAACCTGTTGGTGACATCCAGGATGAACGATGGGATTTAATATTTGATATCAATACGAAAGGCGTCATGCGCGCCATGAGAAAAGCCATCCCGCTCTTTTTAGCAAAAGGGAAAGGGGTAATCATCAATACTGCTTCTACAGGCGGATTAAATGGTGCCCATGCAGGTGCTGCTTATGGGGCATCAAAGCATGCCGTAATAGGGCTTACGAAAAACACTGCCTATATGTACGCAAACAGCGGCATCCGCTGTAACGCCATTGCACCAGGCGGTGTGGAAACAAACATCGCTTCTTCAATGAAAAACCTGAATGAATTTGGATTCGGCCGTACGAAGGCTGTTCAGGGTGTTATGCCAAGAGTCGGAAAGCCGGAGGAAATTGCACAGGTTGCATTATTCCTGGCATCTGATGATTCCAGCTTTGTTAATGGATCCGTGATTGTTGCTGATGGCGGATGGACAGCAGCGTTCTAAGAAATAGCCTGATTTTTAAGTCATTAAATCATATTGATTTGATGGCTTTTTTTGTGGAAAGAATCACAAGGTTGGGCTAAAACCTGAAGACCTTGAGTAAGAAAACTTTAATGGTTTTTTATAAAAGATACATAAGGTGGAGTTGTCCGGGAGTATGATGAAGTAGGCATATACCCGGAAGGAGGCACTTTAGCATTATATTAGGATTACACATTCAGCAAAAATGTGACAGGAATGTCTGTTTTTGACGTTAAAATGTGCCATTGGATAGGCACTTTTTAACGATTTTCCAACAAATTGTACAAGACAGCTGTAAACGCTTTCATTATAATTAAAATAACAAAGTAGGAAAGGGGATGCGTTCAGGTGGAACTTTTAATGGAACAATGTGAACATGGCCAGCAGGAAGAACCTTGTGAAAAGTGTGCCCCTAATTTAGAAGGGGAAGAGGGGTACGATACCTCTGAGTATGACTATCATAAGAGACTGTGGTTCTAAGAAAAGCGGAAGCGCCTTGCCCACCCCCGTCTCGTGACCTCGAGGGGGGCAGGCGCTAAAGCTGGACAATTACAAACTATTGTATTTTAAAAAACACTTGGAGAAAGAATTTCCCAAGTGTTTTTCTATCTATAATTTCTTTCTCCTCATCCATTGCGTAGCTGCCCATTTATCACCGATGACAACAGGTGCTCCGCCATGAAGAGTCAGGTCGTTTAAGTTCTGATCATTATAAAAGTATTCGAAATACACTGCCATGCCTTTTTGTGGAGAAACGGAAATGTTAAGCTTTGGAAAATACGTTTCCCCGCCCTGTTCCACATCATTCAGGTACATGACAAGCGTGCTGATTCTCGGATTGCTTGCTGCTCTGCTGGTAGAAGAGAAGAAGTCAAAATGAGCTTTATATTCCTGGCCTATTTTATAATTAAGGATCTGAAGCCCTTCACCATGCTCAACTGGAATGTTCATGATTTGTGATACTCTTTTTTCGATTCTCGCGACAGTTTCATTTTCCCCTTCATGGAAAAAAGTACTGCTGCTGGTTCTTAATTCATCAGCTTCAAGGGAGTTGGCAACTTTTGAACGCTGCATGCGATCTTTTGATTGCTGAATCAGCTGGTCACATTCTTCATGGCTTAAAACATTCCCCAGAATCACGATCAATGGTTCTGCAAATCTGGCAATTATATGAATTTCCCGATCTTCTGTAATAATCTTATTTCCAACATGATCAAAAATCGTTTGTTCTTTATAAGATGCATCCATTTCCATGTAAATCAACCTCTTTTTATTTAGTTTTCTGAAAATTCAATATATTTAAAGGCTGCTTGAAGTATTCCTATTTGTGCGTTCCTTCCTCCTATACAAATGGATGTCTGTGTCAGTTTTTCAACTGGCTGAATATATTTTACACTCTGATATGAAGGAATTCTATCTTTTTTTTACTTGAAAACTATGAAAATAGAAAGAAGGCTTCTGCATTTTATTGATTTTCCGGAATATATTTCAATACATAAGCCAGTCTGAACAAAAGGAGATGGCCAGTGTATAGAAAAAGCGTTCAATACTATTTAAGCCAAAGACGAAAGGGTAATTTTTCCACCTTTAAAAATGGGCTGATTATCATATTCGGAGCAACACTTGTGGCTGTTTCCCTGCAATTATTCCTTGTGAAAAATTATGTTATTGATGGAGGCATTGTTGGATTGAGCATCATCCTTTCACATGTCTTTCATGTAGATGTAGGTGCCTTGATCCTGGTGTTAAATCTCCCCTTTTTAGTGGCAGGCTTTTTCTTTTTAGGGGGAAGATTTTTGGTGTTAAGCCTGTTTGCCAGTTCCGTGCTGGCAGGGGAGACATACATATTGGCCCCATTTGAGGAAGTGACTAACCATCCCCTGCTGATCATTATTCTGGGCGGCCTTTTGCTGGGTATGGGAGTGGGTCTCATTATTCGGTTTGGAGCCTGTCTGGATGGTACAGAAGTTTTGGCGATTTTATTCAGTGAGCGTTTGCCTTTAACTATCGGGCAATGCATCCTTTTAATGAATACCATTATCTTTGGCAGTTCTGTTTTTTTATTCGGCATCACAGAAGCCGCATACTCCCTTGCAACATTTTTTGTTGCTTATAAAACCATAGATACCATTATAATGAAGTCTTAAACATTTTCGAATAATTTGATGGGCCAGGTGCATCCTAAGTGGTAAAAAAGCTGAAGGAGATTACTTGTGAATCCATACGAAATTACCAGCATGATTATTGATGATGAATTTGATGGAGAAGAATATGTCACAACTGAATTTCTCCAGGAAAATAATACTTATAGCATAACATTTAAAAAAGGAGATCTTGAGGTGATCAACGCCTGGGTATTTAATGAAGGCTCGTCGCTTCCAGCGAATTTGTCTGAGGAGATGATCCAGATCATTAGAAATGATGTAAAAAAAAGAATATAGACTATTGGTAGGTACACGCCTCTATTACAATAAACATCCCATCTCTAAGCAGATGGGATGTTAATGGTTAAACTTTCTTTTTCCAAAGCTTCATTGGATTGTCTTGATCCACATTTAATGGCATTTGCACCATTTTAAGTCCCCGTTCATCTCTTGAGTTTTTCAAATCCTCATAAATCATTTTAGACTTGCCTAAACCTGCATTAAAAGCGTCGTCAACTGATTGGCAATAGTACACCTTGTCGATGCCTGCGAAATACATGGCAGTTAAACACATCGGGCAAGGTTCCCCGCTTGCATACATCGTAAAGCCGGCTAAATCATTCGTTTGAAACTGCTCCTGTGCCCGCCGGATAGCAAGCATTTCCGCATGCCCGCTGACATCATGCTTTTTATGCAATTCATTCACGCCTTCAGCAACGATGTCCTGATCTTTCACCAGAACTGCACCGAAGGGCTGGCCTCCGTCTTTTACATTGTTAATAGCCAGTTCAATAGCCCGTTTCATGAAGTGATCCATTTTTAATCATCCTTTTTAATTATTTGATACTAATTAAATTAATATCATTTTTTTGTTTGTTCTCCAAATAATCTGCTGAATTTACAAACAGTTAATAGTAAAATTTTCAAATTCACGCCTCTGGATCTGCTGTAAAAGGATGGATATTAATTCACGCAATCTATATAATTAATTATATATTTTGATTTTAAAAAAAAAGCTGTTTTCGCAAGGTTTGTTGCTATTTGTATACTATTTGCTGAGTTGATTGCAGCGGAAGGTGCGAGACTCCTGCGGGAGTAGCGGGACAGGTGAGACCCCGCAGACGCGGAGCGTTGAGGAGGCTCACCGCCCGCCCCGCGGAAAGCGAGCAGCCTGGAGCGGAAATCAACGGACACATTGATAGGCGAAAAACAACAATTTATACGAAAAGAGCCTAAAAAAATATAAGGAGGATCCATTATGACAGAGTTAGATTCCAAAAGTCCTATTCCGCTTCACATACAGCTAAAGAATAAGCTGCAGGAGCTCATAGACAATCGTACTTTCAATGAGAAAATTCCAAGTGAAAGAGAGTTGATGGATACATATAAAGTGAGCAGAAGCACAGTGAGAGAGGCAGTTTCCCATTTAGTAAACGAAGGTGTGCTAAAGAAAGTCCATGGAAAAGGCACTTTTATTTCAAAGAAACCGATTGAGGAGTGGCTTGGGAATATTACAAGTACAACAGAAGTGATTAAAAAAATGGGGATGAAGCCGGATGCAAAATTATTGGACAATGGCATCATTGTTCCAGCAAAAGAAATTGTGGAAGCCAGCGGACTTACAGAGGCATACTTTATAAAGCGGATTCGCTATGCAAACGATAAGCCATTGGCCCTTGAAAGTCAGTATTATCCTATTGAAATTGGTGAAAATCTCGCCCAATATGATATTGAAAAGGGGACATTGTATGATCTGCTTGAACAAAGTTTAGACTTAAAGTTTGCAGAAGCTGAACAGATGATTACAAGTACTTATTTATCCAAAGAAGAAGCAGACCTGCTTGGTGTTCCATGTTCCTTAAGTGTGCTTCACATAGAACGGCTATTAACAGACATAAATGGAAACTTAATAGAATACTACTCTGCTTATTTTCGTTCGGATATGTACTCATTTAGAATAAAACTATCAAAGAATTATAGTTAAATTCAGTGTTATTCAATTCTACAATAATACCTATTAATAATTCCGATAATATAAAATTTTTAGAAAATATTGAAAAGTAATTATGGGTGTGTTTTAATTACAACTGAGGCTAGTCATACAACAACTGGTACGGACGACATGACGTCATGACGAGAAGATTAATATTTCTATTTTGCAGGATGGAGTGATGACATGATTATTGGTGTGCCAAAAGAAGTAAAGAATAATGAAAACCGGGTTTCCGTTGTACCGGCAAGTGTTTCTGCATTTGTTAATGCCGGCCATACGGTCTGGATTGAGAAGGGGGCAGGTGCAGGAAGCGGCATCTCTGACCAGGAATATGAAAGGGCTGGTGCAACGGTTGTTTCAAGTGCAAAAGAGGCATGGTCTGCGGATATGGTCATGAAGGTTAAAGAGCCGCAGCCAGATGAATATCAATATTTTCGAAAAGGATTAATTCTCTTTACTTACTTGCATCTGGCAGCCGAACCAGAATTGACAAAGGCTTTGGTCGATAAAAAAGTTACCTCGGTTGCATATGAAACCATTCAGCTGGATAACAAATCATTGCCGCTCCTAACTCCTATGAGCGAAGTTGCCGGAAGGATGTCTGTCCAGCTTGGAGCTCAATTTCTTGAAAAGATTCATGGTGGAAAAGGAGTCCTCTTAGGCGGAGTTCCTGGTGTGAAGCCTGGAAAAGTGGTGATTATTGGCGGTGGAGTTGTTGGGACAAATGCCGCAAAAATGGCAGTTGGCCTCGGTGCAGATGTTAGCATCATCGATATAAGCGCTGAAAGACTCCGTCAGCTGGACGATCTTTTTTCAGGCAGGGTGAGAACGGTCATGTCAAATCCTTTCAATATCGCCCAGGAAGTAAAAAGTGCCGATTTAGTGATAGGGGCTGTTCTCATCCCCGGTGCAAAAGCACCTCAGTTAGTAACCGAAGAAATGGTTATGCAAATGGAAAAGAAGTCGGTCATTATTGATGTTGCCATTGATCAGGGCGGTTCAATCGAAACCATCGATCATATTACCTCACATGATACTCCAACATATGTAAAGCATGGTGTTTTGCATTATGCTGTTCCAAACATCCCGGGCGCTGTAGCAAGAACTTCCACCTATGCCCTCGCCAATACTACAGCACCATATGCTATAATGCTCGCTAATACTGGGATCGAAAATTCTATTTTAAAGTATCCTTTTCTTGAAAAAGGGGTCAATACCATGAATGGAAAGGTCACTCATCAGAGAGTTGCAGAGGCGCAAAACTACCCTTATACACCCACCCATGAATTAACACATAAAATTCCAGCCGCAACATGATTCCCATAAGATGCAAACCTGAATGTTTATTAAATTGAGGAGGCAAGCATTATGTCTACAGTAGAACTGAATGATAACAAAAAGTTAACTGATCAGGATCAGGAACACTTATGGCATGCGATGAGCCGGCATACAGAAGGAAGCAGTCCGATGATTGCCAAATCAGGTGAAGGCTCCTGGTTTACTGATATGGATGGCAATCGATATTTGGATGGTGTATCCGGTCTTTGGTGCCTGAACCTGGGACACGGGCGGAAAGAAATTGCAGACGCCGCTGCAGAGCAAATGATGCAGCTGTCGTATTTCCCTCTGACATTAAGCCATGCACCAGCCATTAAGTTATCTGCAAAAATTAGTGAATTGCTGGGGGATTCCTATAAAACCTTTTTCTCAAATAGCGGTTCCGAAGCGAATGAAACCGCATTCAAAATAGCGAGGCAATACCATAATCAGAATGGCAATCCGGGTAAATATAAATTTATTTCACGCTACCGTGCCTATCATGGTTCAACTTTAGGTGCTTTAAGTGCTACTGCACAGGCCAATAGGAGAGTGAAATACGATCCTGGCATGCCGGGATTCCTGCATGTTCCTCCTCCTTACAGCTATCGCTGTCCATTTGGCGAGGATGTGAAGGATTGCGATAAAGTCGCAGCTGACATGATAGACCAGGTCATCCAATGGGAAGGTGCCGAAACGGTTGCTGCAGTCATAATGGAGCCTTTCATTTCAGGCGGGGGAGTTATTATCCCTTCTTCTGAATATCTGCAGAGGGTGGCACAAATCTGCAAAAAACATGATGTCCTCCTGATAATGGATGAGGTTGTATCCGGATTCGGGCGAACGGGCAAAATGTTTGGATTTATGCATTCGGAGGGTGTTCAGCCTGATATCGTAACGATGGCAAAAGGGTTGACCAGCGGCTATCTGCCGCTTGGAGCTACTGCAGTTCATTCCAGAATTTATGAGAAATTTAAGGAGCAAGGCACAGATAACCATTTCCGCCACGTCTCAACATATGGGGGACATCCGGCAAGCTGTGCAGTAGCATTGAAAAATATCGAAATTATCGAAAGGGAGAATATTGTCAGCAGGGTAGAGGTGCTGGGTGAAAGCATTTTAGGCAGCTTAAAAGATTTGCAGTCTCATAAGAATGTAGGCGAAGTCAGAAGCGCCGGTTTCTTATATGGCATTGAAATGGTTGAAGACAAGGAAACGAAACAGCCCGCTTCTGATCAATTACTGGCAAAGGTCATTGCACTATGTAAAGAAAAAGGCCTGATCATTGGCAGAAATGGGGATACAGTGCCTGGTTTCAATAATGTCCTTATTATTGCACCACCGCTTTCTTCTACAGAAGATGACTTAAAATTTGTTGTTGAGACGGTCAAAAGTGCATTTAAAGAAATTTAGAAGAAAGCAGAATCTGGATAAGAGCTCTTTTGACAGGTCTCCTATCCTTTTAAATAAATGAAACTTCATAAACCGGAAAGGAAGTGCCCGTAATGGCAAAAGCAGAAAAAGAATTAGCAGCTATCAAAACAAAAAAGGTGAAAATGACACCAAGTGAGGCTATTGTAGAAACATTAGTTAAGGAAGGTGTCACACATATTTCCGGGATTTTGGGATCAGCTTTCATGGATCTATTAGACTTGCTTCCAACTGCCGGGATCCGCTTCATCGGCGTGCGGCATGAGCAAAGCGCTGCCCATATGGAAGATGCCTATACTCGAGTAAGCGGAGTTGCCGGGGTGGTGATTGGCCAGAATGGACCAGGAATCACCAATATGGTAACGTCGGTTGCGGCTGCGAATCAGGCTCACACTCCTATGGTCGTCATTTCTCCTTCAGCAGGAACACCTACTGTCGGATGGGACGGTTTCCAGGAGTGCGATCAGGTTTCAGTTTTTAAAGCAATTACAAAGGAAACCGTTCGGGTCACACATCCGGGGCGTGTGGCGGATTGCCTGAGGACTGCCTTTAGAATCGCTTACGCAGAGAGAGGTCCAGTGCTATTTGATATTCCGCGGGATTATTTTTATGGGGAAGTGGAAGATGTAATCCTTGAACCTCATCAGTATCGTGTGGATAATAGGGGCTGCGGATCATTAGAGCAGATTGATCAGGCTGTGGAATTGCTTGCTTCAGCCAAGAACCCTGTCATCATTTCCGGCAGGGGGGTAGTAGATTCAGATGGAATAGAGGCAGTGAAGGAAATTGCCGATCATTTAACGATTCCTGTAGCTGTTTCATATATGCACAATGATGCCTTCCCGGCAAATGAACCTTTAGCAGTTGGACCTATTGGGTATATGGGGTCAAAAGCAGCTATGAATACACTAAAGGATGCAGATGTGGTGCTCGCTATCGGGACTAGATTATCTGTCTTTGGAACATTGCCATGCTATGACATCGATTACTTTCCGAAAAACGCAAAGATTATCCAAATCGATATCAATCCCCGCAATATCGCCAGGACCCATCCAGTAGAGATCGGGATCATTGGAGATGCAAAAGCAGCTTCAGTTGAAATCGCAAAAAGGTTAAAAGAAAAAGTGCCAAATAAGCAAATCAATTCTGAGAGAATGGCAAAAGTCACAAATGAAAAAGAACAATGGGAAAAAGAACTTGTCGATCTGGCCATGGTGGAAGGAAGTCCAATTAATCCGCGAAGGGCGCTCCTGGAGCTTACGAAGGTCCTGCCGGAAAACGCAATTGTTACTACAGATATCGGGAATGTATCTTCTACCGCAAATGCCTATTTAAAATTCAATTCCGGCCGCAAGCATGTTGCAGCCTTAACATTTGGGAATACAGGCTTTGCCTATCCGTCAGCATTAGGTGCAAAGCTTGCAAATCCGAATAGCCCTGTAGTAGCCATCGTAGGGGATGGCGCATGGGGAATGAGCCTGCATGAAGTAAGTACGGCTGTGGAGGAGAACATTCCAGTAGTTGCATGTGTTTTTAATAACAATGCCTGGTGTGCGGAAAAGAAAAACCAAGTAGATTTTTATAATAATCGCTTTGTAGGAGCGGATATCCAGAATCCTGATTTTGCAGAAGTGGCAAGGTCCATGGGGGCACAGGGAATGAGTGTAGACAAACCTGAGGACGTAGGGCCAGCTATTCTCCAGGCAATAGAATCCAATAAACCGACAGTCATTGATATCCAGGTGGATGGCACACAATTGGCACCTCCATTCCGCAAAGATGCGTTAAAGATGCCGACTCGTCTCCTGCCGAAATATGCTCACCTTGATCATAAAAACTGGTAGGTAAAGTGGAAGGAGCTTAATAGATTTCGATTAAGCTCCTTTTAAAAGAAAGCTGCGAGTCTGAATTATATTGTACTGTGCTGATGTTAGAAAGTTGCTATGACGCGAACTGACCGATATATTGGAAAAGCGGCCGATAAAAATGAAAACTGGCCGATAAATTCAAAATCTGACCGATAATCATGGGAAAGTGACCGATAAAGTGGAATCAAATAGAAGAGGTGCAACATATTACTGCCTACAATTTACAGAATATTAAGAAAATAAAAAGGAGGCAGTCGATGAGCTGGTATTTTGGATACATTCTAGCGTATTTTATTTTCATGTTCGCTATTGGAATCTATTATTTTACAAAAATTAAAACCTCAGACAGTTATTTAATTGCAGGCTGGAATATGGGTTTTTGGAATATTGTCGGAACGATTATCAGCACGAACTGCGGGGCTGCGGTTTTTATTGGCTGGATTGGAATGGGATTCACAATGGGCGTATCGGGATTTTTTAAATTTGCTTTACCAGCCATGCTTGTCAGTATGCTCTTGATCTTCTTCTTTAGCCGTCCATTAAGGAGACAGAGATTGTATACACTTGCTGACCTTTTTAGTGAAAGATTTGGAGCAAAAACCGGTATCATTCCATCCGTGTTATCTGCTTTCATATACTCAGTTCCCACTACTGCCCTGCAGATTGTAGGGATGAGTACCGTATTCAGCATTGCTTTTAATATGAATGTGAAAACTGGAATTGTGCTGTCTTTTATTTTGATTCTCGGCTTTACGATTTTGGGTGGCTTAGTAGCGACAATTGTAACGGATGCCATTCAAAGCGTAATTCTGATTGTAGGGATTGTTATGCTTGCATATGCTGCCTTGCAATTTGGCGGAGGGATGGAACACATTCTCAGTAACACGCCGAGAGATTTTTTAACTCCGCTGGGTGCGAATGGACTCGGGGATGTCCTGCTATTTGCCCTTTCTGTAGCTCCGTTCTACTTAGTTTGGCAATCCACATGGCAGCGGATCTTTGCTTCCAAGACAGAGGATATTGCCATTAAAGCTGGCTTAACAGGTTATGCCATTACCCTATGTATTTCAGTGCTTCCATATAGTATAGGAATTATGGCAAGGCAATTTGTGCCAGCCGATATTCACCCAGATTTAATTTTCTCCTATGTAACCGTGGAAATGCTTCCTCCGTATATTGGAGGCATTATTCTGATCGGACTCCTATCAGCACTTATGACAGGTGCAGACTCCTTCATTTTACAAGGAAGCTCTAATATTACTCAGGATTTGTATCACCGGCTATTAAACCCCAATGCCACTGAAAAGCAAATGATGTTTGTTTCCCGCTTGAGTGTAGTGATTATATCAGTATTATCTCTGGTAGTCGCCTTTGCTTTAACAGATATAGTCAGCATGTATCAATGGGCACTCAGGCTATCAGCAACAACTCTTGTGTTTCCGTTTCTGGCCATTATGTTTTGGAGGAGGACAACCAACACCGCTGTCATTACCAGCATGCTTCTGGCTTGTTTCACTACCATACTTTGGCCTCTTCTCAAAACAGGAATAGATCAGACAATTCCCGGCTTTATCATATCTTTTAGTTCGCTTGTCTTGATTAGTCTCTGGACCAAACATTCATCAGCAGAAAATGTAAAGGCTGTTTACTGGGAAGACCTTCCTTCAGCAAATAGAAAGATAGACGATATCGATTCAGCAGAAAACAAAGCTGTCTAATAAGGAGGGATAAGGGTGAGTATCCTTATCATAAAAAATGCAAATATCATCACGCTTGATAAACATAATACTAAGGCAAAATCATTGCTTGTCAGAAATGGCATCATCGAAAAAATTTGGGATAAAACAGAACCGGACCTTTCGGAAATTCCAAATAGTCCTGACATCGAGATCAAGGATTTAAAAGGAGCTGCTTTGCTTCCGGGTTTTATTGATACACATAGTCATTTATTAATGTATGGGCAAATGCTGAATTATGTTGATTGCAGAACTCCGCAAAATAAAAATATTGCCGGTATAAAAGAGAAAATAAAAGAGAGGGCCGGTAAAGCGAAACCTGGAGAGTGGATCATGGGGTGGGGATATGATGATACCCTCCTGGAGGACAAGAGGCATCCGAACAGGTCTGATTTAGATCAAGCTGCCCCAAATAATCCCGTTTTTATCCGGCATATTTCAGGGCACTTTGGTGCTGCAAATTCCAATGCTCTTGAATTGGCTGGAATTGATGAAAGCATTTCGAATCCTCATGGCGGGTACTTTACACGTGATGATAATGGAAGGCTGGATGGTGTCATTCACGAAATTCCTGCCCTGGAATTTATTTTTCCAGTGCTGCCATCTCCGTCAAGCAATGAACAAATCAGGAATATCGGGAATGCGGCGAAGGTGTACCTGTCTCAGGGAATAACCACATGTACAGATGCCGGTGTGGGCCTTGACAGAGGAATAGAGGAATTAAATGCGCATATTGCCGCAATTAATTCAGGAAAGAATCCGATGAATATGCGGCTAATGATCTTGCATCATCTTTTAAGAGAGGGAAGTGTTTTTTCCGGTTATACTGCTGATCAGCTCGATCTTGAATTAAAGAGGCGCACCAAAAACAAAGTATCACTCGATAGTGCCAAATTATTTCAGGATGGCTCCATCCAGGGACTTACAGGTGCACTCCGCGACCCTTATTATTGTGATGAATCTGTATATGGTGAGCTGCTGCATGATCAGGACACATTAGCAGAAGAAATGCTGGATCTCCATAATAGAGGATTTAGGATTGCGATTCATGGAAATGGAGATCGGGCAATCGGATCTATCCTTGAGGCTTTCGATTATGTTTTGTCAAAAAGTCCGATGGAAGACCACAGGCATCGGATTGAACATGTACAGACTGCAGGCAGTGAAGACCTTGAGGCCATGCAAAGATTAGGTGTTGCTGCTTCCTTTTTCATCAATCATGTTTACTATTGGGGAGATCGGCACCGCAGAATATTCCTGGGTGAAAAGAGAGCGGCCAGAATTAATCCATTGGCTGATGCGGTTGACCACAATTTGCTGTTCACGCTGCATTCTGATTGTCCTATTACACCAATTTCACCCCTGTTTTCCATATGGGCGGCTGTGTACCGAATCACTTTAGAAGGTGATGTGCTTGGAGACGATCAAAAAATTGATGTTCTGGACGCTTTAAAAGCAATGACATCTTACGGGGCAGCTCTGAACTTTGAAGAAGATTCCGCTGGCACTATTGAAGAAGGGAAAAGAGGAGATTTTGTTGTCCTGGATGCCGATCCTCTTACTTGTCCAGCAATGGAATTAAAGGATATTCCTATATTGGCGACCATTATTTCCGGTAAGGTTGTGTGGGAGAATAAAGAAAAAGCTTATACACATTCATAGATAACCACTATTCAAAAGATCCTCAATACTGAAGCAAACGTTGGGGGTCAGCTTTTGCTTCGTTTAAGGATAAGGTATTAGCTCAACAAGATTAAGCAGTCATTAGTAGATTTGAGAGAAGCCTTAAAAATGGAGGGGAAAACATGGAAGAAAGGGTACAGCTGGAAAAAACGTTTAAGCCGCAATGGGTTTGGGCTATTGCACTTGGTTCTGCCATTGGCTGGGGAGCCTTTATTCTGCCGGCTGAATGGATGGGGAAAGCAGGGCCAATTGGTGCGGTAATCGGATTAACCATTGGTGCTTTGTTAATGATGGTGATTGCCGTCAGCTATGGAGTTCTAATTGAAAAGTATCCTGTTTCCGGTGGTGAGTTTGCTTATGCCTATATCGGGTTTGGGAGGAAACATGCCTTTATTTGCGGATGGTTTCTAACACTTGGCTATATCTGTATTGTCGCCCTGAATGCATCTGCATTGGCATTGCTCGGAAAGTTTATGCTTCCCTCGCTGACAAACATCGGCTTGCTATATGAAATTGGCGGCTGGCAGGTATATCTGGGTGAAGTAGTAATAGCGACTGCTGCACTTCTAATCTTTGCCTATTTTAATATAAAGGGTGCTTCCATTTCTGGCAGTCTCCAATATATATTCTGTATTATCCTCGTTGCTGGTGTGTTTCTTCTCACCATCAGCATGATTTTAAGTCCATCTTCAGATCTGTCAAATCTTCAGCCTTTTTTTAAACCGGGGATTCCTGCTCTTTCTGGAATCATCGCAATCATTGCTATTGCTCCATGGGCATATGTTGGGTTTGATAACATCCCGCAGGCGGCTGAAGAGTTTGATTTTCCTCCCAAAAAGGCATTTAAGCTTATTATTTATTCGTTAATTGTAGCTTGTGCTCTATACTCCTTTATGATTATTGCAACAGCAGTGGCAATGCCATGGCAAAACCTTGTTGCCGGTAAGCCGATTTGGGGGACAGGTGATGTCATCTCTGATACTTTAGGTGCCTTCGGAGTGCTTCTGCTCGCAATCTCCCTTTGTATGGGAGTATTCACAGGGCTTAACGGATTCTATGTATCTTCCAGCCGTTTATTGTTTGCGATGGGGAGAGCTAAAGTAGTTCCTAAAGCATTTTCCAAGCTTCACCCGAAGCATGGCACACCTTATGTAGGAGTCCTGTTCACATGTGCCCTGTGCCTGTTTGCTCCGTGGTTTGGCAGGCCCGTCCTATTATGGATTGTTGACATGTCAGCAACAGGAGTAACCATTGCATACTTTTATACTTGTTACACAGCCTATAAGCTATTCAGCTGGACAAAAGCAGCCGATGGGAAAATGGTCTCACCCGGCAAAAAACTGGTTGCTCTGATAGGTGCACTAAGCGGACTTGCATTTCTTGGATTGCTGCTCGTTCCCGGGTCTTCATCAGCGCTTGGAGCACCTTCACTGATCGCCTTAATCGTTTGGACAGTATTAGGATTAGCTTTCTATCTATATAAAAGGAAAGAATACAATCAAATACCTAAAAGTACACTTGATTATTATATTTTAGGCAGTACAGATCCAAATGGGATGGAAGATAAGACTGATAGCCAGGCTAGTATCAAAATAGATGCTTAATAGCTTAAGGTCAGTCGCCTGAGAAGTTCCGATAACGTCAGGAGATGCTATTCAACATAGATCATTTAACTGCCGAAAATTGATCTATCAAATTAACAGGGAATAGAAGGTTTGGCAAAAATAGAGCTGGATTTCCAATTCTAGTTCGAAGACGGGGCGGATTTAGACAGGAGAGACCAAATAGCCCGAAGATGTTGTTAGTTCAGACAGGGATGCCAAGATTTAGCTTGTTGGTGTCCGAAGAAGGGGCAAGTTCAGCCAGGGAGAACTGGAAATCGCCTGCTGGTGTGGTAAGAAGGGGCAGGTTCAGACAGGGAGAACCGGAAATACCCTGTTTGTGTCCAAAGACGAGGCAGGTTCAGACAGGGAAAACCGGAAATCGCCTGTTTGTGTCCGAAGATAAGGCTGGTTCAGACAGGGAGAACCGGAAATCGCCTGCTGGTGTCCGAAGATAGGGCTAGTTCAGACAGAGAGAACCGGAAAAAGCCTGTTTGTGTCCGAAGAAGGGGCAGGTTCAGACAGGGAGAACCGGAAATACCCTGTTTGTGTCCAAAGACGAGGCAGGTTCAGACAGGGAAAACCGGAAATCGCCTGTTTGTGTCCGAAGAAGGGGCGTGTTCAGACAAGGAGAAGTGGAAATCGCCTGCTGGTGTCCGAAGATAGGGCAGGTTCAGACAGGAATACTAAGAATTGGCTTGCTTGTCTGAAGATGGAGCAGCTGAACAGGTAGATCCGGATCAATCCAACTCTTGTCCAATAAATGGGTTATTACAAAACAGCCGTAATTAAATAGAAGAATGAATACTTTAATGAACAAGTTGTATTAGATAGTTATCATGAAGAATAGGTTATTCCACGTGCAGCTCCTTCATAGCCCAAAGCTCAATTAATAATAACTTTAACAGGAATAATTATTGCCCCAATCATTATGTGATTGGGGCAACTTGATATTTTATAGGACTTCTTCACAAAAACTTAACTACCCAGTCTGCAGCTCCTATTTCTACTGTAATCTTGCCAATGTCTTTATTGTCTTGATGATATAAATTCCATCAGCTTCCTGCTGGTATGTTTCAGTGCTTCCTCATGATAGATCATGTAAAAGTCCCGCTGCATTGTAATTCCGTCTATATTTAATTGTTTTAAAGTTCCGAGCCGAAGTTCTTTTTTTACAGCAGATTTTGAGATGATGGAAATTCCTAATCCCGCTTCTACGCAGGATTTAATGGCTTCGGTGTGTTTCAGCTCCATAATGACATTCAATTTGGATGCATCTACATGGCATCTTCTAAAGGAATCCTCCATCACTTGCCTTGTTCCTGAACCTTTTTCCCGGATAATAATAGGAACTGACAGCAGCTCCTCAATGGTTATATTGTCCGTCTTAATGAATTTATTCTCAGGAGAGGCTATGATAATCAACTCATCTTTGGCAAAAGGAACTTGTTTAAAGGCTGGGTAGGAGAGCATGGATTCAATGAACCCTAAATTGATTTCATGGTTTAACAGCTTCTCAACGATATGCCTGGAGTTATATACATTTAAATGCAAGCTGACTTTTGGATAGAGACTCGAAAAGTCAGCTAATAAAAAGGGGAGTACATGCTCCCCGATTGTTAAGCTGGCTCCGACCTTTAAGTCCCCATGTACACTTCCCTTTAATTCTTCAAGTTCATTTTCAGTTTCATTCATTAAAGCTATCAGCTTTTTGACTTTATGATAGAGGATTTCGCCTGCAGGAGTCAGTGAGATTTTTTTTGTTGTCCGTTCAAAGAGCTGACAATCCCACTGTTCTTCGAGTTGTTTGATTTGAAGGCTGACACTGGATTGAGAGAGGTGAAGATCCTTGGCAGTCTGGGAAAAACTTTTATTATTTGCTGTGACATAAAATACTTTCAAATAGTCGAGGTTCATAAGTATTCTCCTTCAATCATGTAACTTCCCTCTCTCTATTGTAATCGATAGAGGGACATTTAAAAAATTTTATATATCAAGAGCAGCAGAGGGGTTATGGCAAGAAGACCCAGAAAACCTGCTATGGCAACAGCTACTGGTTTAAAGCCTACTTTCACGAAGTCTTTCCATTTAATATTTAGCCCAAGCCCTGCCATTCCCATTGCGAGGAGGTAGGTGCTAAGCAGCAAAAGAATGCTGATGACACTTCCGGGAATGGAGAAGATAGTATTGATCAGGCTGGTAAGGAGAAATCCAAATATAAACCATGGGATTGGCAGCTTCCCTATATTCCGGCTTTTGCCGCCGTTTTTTCTGCTGTAAACAATACTGATAATAAGGGCAACTGGTATCAGCAATAATACTCTTCCGAGTTTAACCAGAATGGCAGAGTCACTGCTGACATCTCCGCCTGGAACACCTGCCGCCACTACATGGGCAAGTTCGTGCAGGGTTGCACCGGCTAACACACCATATTCCTGCTCGCTAATAGGCAGCAGAGGGAATAAAACAATATACAAAATAGCCCCAATGGTCCCTAAAACGGCTATGCATGAAACTGCAACAGCGGTTTGCTCTTCCTTGCTTTTGACAATTGGCGCAATCGCAATAATGGCTGCCGCTCCGCAAATAGCAGTGCCAGCAGCAAGTAAAGCTGACAATTTCTTATTGATTCTGAACGCTTTCCCCAAAAGCAGGATGAAACTCATGGTAAAGACGATGACCACAACATCAATGATCATGATTGAAAAACCTGCTGATATAATTTCCTGCAAATTCAGCCTAAAGCCCAGTAAAATAATCCCTGCACGAAGCAATACCTTGCTTGAGAACTGTACACCTGAATGAGCGTCCGCAGGTACAGATAGCGTATTTCCCCAAATGCCTCCCAGCAGAATGGAGAGGATCATGATTCCGAGAATGGAGAAAAAGGGTAGATTGGCAATTTGGCCAGCCAGAACCGCAAGGAGGAGGGTCAGCAATAATCCTTTCGCAAACCCGATAGTCTTTTGTTTTTTTTTAGGTTCTTCTATTACATATTCTTGAATTTTTTGAGCTTCCACAGGAAGATCCCCTTTCGTTCATTTGATACCTTAACCGTATCATAGGAAAGGAGAACCGCTTCACCGATTGTTTAATAAGGCTTATTGGATTTTTTAATGATTCAAACGTGTATGGCTTAAGCCCCTTTTTGCTGCAAAATAATGACTTCTTCTTCTTTTTCTTTCATTGAAAGGAATAATACTCCTGCAATGATGAATACTCCGCCAAGCAATTGATAGCTTCCGAAGGTTTCTTTTAGCCACAGGAAAGATATCATAGCTGCAACAAGAGGCTCAATACTGGATAAAAGACTGGTTTCTGTGGGTAAAAGATACTTCAGACTCCCTATATAGAGCAAAAAAGAGAGGGTGCTGATCACAATAATGCTAATTAACATAGATAATGTGCCAATATTAAGGGCTCCTGCCATGTTGGAAAAGCTGAATGAAGGCGTCAGCAAATATAGGACGATTCCGCCAAGCAGCATTCCCCACCCGATGATCGTCATCGTCCCCCAGGTCTTAATGAGAGAAACAGGCTGCAATGTATAAAAGGCAAATCCCAGTGCCGTTAAAAACCCGATTAATAAAGCCTTATCCGATAACAGAATCTGGTCCAGAGATCCATTAGTAATAAGCAGAAAAATCCCTGATAGAGCGGTCACAATGGCAAGCAAATGAATCTTGGACGGCCATCTCCTGGACTCAATTGCCACATAAATCGTAATCAGCACCGGACCAGCGAATTGGAACAGGGTTGCTGTCACTGCATTGCTCACCTGAATGGTTTCAATAAAAGCATATTGCCCTCCAAGCATCCCCAAAACAGCAAAAAGGAGAAGCTGTATCCAGTGGCGGGGATACTTCCAAATCGCAAATACATTTACTTTCCGGCATGATAAGAAAATGAGCGTGAAAATTCCTGCCGCAATCAATCTGACAACTAAATAATCGCTTGATGATAAGTGGGTTTCCTGAAAAAACCACTGCAGCATTGGACCAGATAATCCCCACAAAGAAGCTCCGCTTATGATCATGGCCAGTCCCAGCCTGCGTGAATTGCTCATGTTGTGTGTCTCCTTACTATATTTGTAATTATCATGTATTATAGATAATAACTGGTGTTGTTAGAAGGGCCAGATTTTTATTATTGAAGGGGTCCAGTTTAATGTCCGAGTTAACGCCAAATCTAGACTTTACAAGCGGTGAGGCACTATATGTGCAATTATATAAATATATTAAAAACGAAATTAAAACAGGTAATCTGGCGGTAATGGCAAAGCTCCCTTCCAAAAGGAAATTTGCCAGATATCTTGAGGTCAGTGAGAACACAATTGAATCTGCGTATGAACAGCTTATGGCTGAAGGTTATATCGAATCGAAGGCGCGCAAAGGATATTTTGTGTGTGAAGTTGAACAGTACCATTTTGCTTCAGAAAATGAAGAGCCTTTCGCTGAAGAAAAACAGCATACAGAGGGTAAGTACATTTATCATTTTACTCATTCAGGGGTGGATATCAGGACGTTCCCTTTTTCTGTTTTCCGGAAATTAACAAATCAAGTCCTGACAAAGGAAAATGGCGAGGTACTGATGCTTGGCCATCCTCAAGGTGAGCTGGAATTGCGGAACCAGATCGCGAAATATCTGTATAAATCCAGGGGTGTAAATTGTTCCTCAAGCCAAATCATTCTTGGTTCCGGGACACAATATCTAATGAAAATTTTATTGCAGCTGCTGGATGGAAGTATTTTTGCTGTCGAAAATCCGGGATATCACCGCAAGCTCGTCATCTTTGAAAAAGGAATGGACAATGTGAGGGACATTCCTCTTGATATAGATGGACTTATTTTATCAAAGCTGAAAAAATCAGGGGCAAACATTGTCTTTGTCACACCATCACACCAATTCCCTTGCGGAATGATTATGCCTATTGCCAGAAGGATGCAGCTTTTAAAATGGGCAAAGGAAAAACCTGGCCGTTATATTATTGAAGATGATTATGACAGTGAATTCCGCTACACAGGCAAGCCGATTCCGGCCCTCCAGGGATTGGATAAAGATGAAAAAGTAATTTATATGGGCACATTCTCGAAAGCTCTGCTTCCTTCTCTTAGGATTAGTTATATGGTCCTTCCGATACCTTTGCTGGAGATTTATCAGGAAGATTATTTCTTTTATGCGCAAACTGTTTCCCGGACAGATCAGGAGATTTTGGTTAAATTTCTTCAGGAGGAGTACTGGGATAAGCATATTCAGAAAATGAGGGTCGTTTATCGTAAGAAAAGAGATATCCTAATTGCTGCCATATTGAGTTATTTCCCACCAGGTTCTGAAGTAATTGGACAGGACTCAGGTTTGCACATCTTACTTCGGCCAAATAATGAAATGAATGAACAGCAGCTGATCATGAAAGCCTTAGAGGCAGGAATAAAAATTTATCCAGTATCTCAATTTGGAAAAAATGACGGTCACACTGTATTGCTTGGTTTTGCCTTACTATCCGAAGAAGAGATATTTGAAGCAATAAGGGTGTTGGCCAGGGCATGGTTTGAATTGTAAAACCTAAAAAGTGGTGATTTAGCATTCGCAGCTTATCAAGAACCATAATGTGGAGAACATTTGCAGGATTTCTAAAGTAGTTATTAATGCTCATTTTACCAAGTAAAGCGAACTGTTTGTCCATTCAGTACGTTTCCATTTATAACAGGCTTTAGCCTGTAAAATTAGATGGAGGTTTTCTTGAATGAAAAAGTTTTCTTTCCTGATGGTATGTCTATTTTTTTTAGCAGGTGCAGCGGGTTTCACAGCATATTCGAACTCTGGAGAGCCGGAAAATTCTTCAGTTGAAGCCGCACAGACTGAAGCTGTTCAAGTTTATGGTCCAGGTGGTCCTTTGGGCCCGATAAAGGAGGCTGCAGAAAAGTTTTCTGCGGAAACAGGTATTATGGTGAACGTAACGGCTGGACCGGAATCCAATTGGATTCAGCAGGCAAAGGAGGATGCAGACCTGATTTACGGAGGTTCAGAGTATATGATGCAAAGCTTTGTTTTTAACCATCCTGGAATGATAGACGAAAAATCAAGAACAGAGCTGTATGCTCGTGCTGCTGGTATTCTTGTGAGAAAAGGAAATCCCAAAAAAATAGAATCCCTAGAGGATTTAACAAAGCCAGGAATTAAAATAGTGGATGTTAACGGTGCAGGCCAGCTTGGCCTTTGGGAAGACCTGGCAGGTAGAAAGGGCCTGATCGCTGGTTTAAATCAAAACATTGATATTTCAGTCAAAACCAGTGCTGAAGCCATTGATCTTTGGAAGACAAATTCAAAGCTGGATGCATGGATCACATATGAGTCCTGGCATTATCGCTTGAAAGAGGAAACAGAATTAATCCAGATGCCGGATGATGAAAAGATTTACAGAGGGACACCTATTGCTATTACCAAAGCTTCGCAGCATAAAAAAGAGGCAAAAAAATTCATAGAGTATCTGCAAACGGAATCAGCCCATAAGATTTTCCAAAAATGGGGATGGAACTAAGTGAGTAAACTGCTATTAAACATGCCTATATTTCTATCGAAAAACAACAGGCTGTGACCTCTTATCCAGTTTGATAATAATACAAGAGGGAATGAAATGGGCGAGGAGGGATCAAATGAAAAAAATACTTTCATTTATATCCATTTTGGTGATTATTATATTGGCAGCTGGCTGCAGTTCCAATGGAGAGAATGAGATGCAGAAAAATGAAAACAGCGAAGGAGCAAGCAACTCAGACGGACAAATGGCTGATAAGCTTTTAAATGGCAGTGATGAGGTAATGGCGGTTCTGGATGATTTACAAGCTAATTTGGAAAATAAGGCGGAAAACTCGGAACTGATACAAAAAACGGGCAAAGACCTTGAGGAAAACTGGGATGAGATTGAGAAGAAAGTGGAGGAGAATTTTCCTGAAGACTACAAAAGTATTGAAGAGAGCTTATATCCGCTAATTAGTGAATCTCAAAAAGATCAGGGTGACTCAGCAAAAATGAAGGAACTGGTTACCGAAACAAAGGAAAAATTAGAGTCATTTAATGAGAAATTAGCTGAAAAATAATGAGTTTAAACCTGCCCTAAATTTTATTGGGCAGGTTTATTTCATTATATTAGGTCCCCAGCACTTTTTGTCCTTGCGGCTGAGTGTTAAATGGATTAGGTTCCAATGTAACCCCAATATCTTCAAACGAATATTCTGGAGGCAGGCGGTAGGTGATAAGTCCGCTGCCGTTTTGATCAGGTATCAAAGTGCCAGCACTTTGCCGGTTTCCGTTTTTTAACAGCCATACTTGGTAAACCTCATCACCCTTCGTAATAGGCATATTATTCAGAGCAATGACAAGGCTTGTTTCCGTACCTTCCTGAAGAAGGTATGCGCTGCCGGTAGCAGAAGCAGCTAAGCTTTGCCCTGTTAAGGAATAAGTCGTAACAATTTGTGTCGGATCAGCAGCTTTATTCTCTAATGACTTAATCGTATCTTTCAATTGAAGGCTGTTCCAATAAAACCCAATTAAACAAATGATTAAAATAGCTGTTACAGCAGTAGATATGGGTGAAAAATGCCTTTTGGCAACTGATAAAATTCGTTCTTTAAAGCTAATCGGTTCGGTTTCTATTTTTTCTTCATGTTTAAGAAATTTATTTTCTTCAAAGACAAAATCCATCACTTCTGATTTCAATGATTCCGGTACCTCTGTTTCTTCTACATCATAAGAAAGCATTTGCCATGTTTCTTGTATAGATTTCAGTTCCTGCTGGCATTTTGCGCATTTTAGCAGATGGTCTTCGAACTGTTTTTTATCTTGGTTTGTAAGTTCATTTATAATATATAAAGATAAATTATCACATTTATTCTCCATGCCGAACACCTCCTATTTTCCCGTTGAAATTATTCCGAAGCTTTTTTAAGGCCTGATGCAGGCGGCTTTTAATCGTACCCAGCGGCTTTTGTTCAAGTTCTGCAATTTCACTTAAGGAGTAGCCTTCCCAATATAATAAGTTGATAAGGCGCTGCTGTGGTTCAGAGAGATGTCGTTTTGCTTCTTGAATCTGCTGTTTTAGCAGATTTCTTGAAACTTGCTGCTGGACATCATCAGATTGAAGACCTTGTATTTGCTGCCATTCTTCAAGCTCCAATTGGACCGTTCCTTTATATTTTTGTTCTTTACGGATAAGATCTATGGAAATGTTTCGAGTTATGGTAAGAAGCCAGTTCACAAACTGTCCTTGTGATGGATTATAGGTGCGTTTTGTCGTCCAAAGCCGAAGGAACACCTGCTGAACAATTTCTTTCGTTTTTTCAGTATCTCCCTTGGTTATTTTTATGGAGAAGCTGTAAATCAGTTTTACATATCGGTCATACAGCTCTTCAAGTGCTGGCCGATGATTTTGAACAATTAATTCTATTAGTTCTTCATCTGACTTAGACTTCATTGACGGAAATCTCTCCCTTTTTAAACGAAATTATTTAGTATAGATCTTAACATAGATTGGCGGAGAAATTTGATAGGGGAGGAAAAAAAGAACTGCCGATAAACCAGGCAGTTCCTTCAGTAACATGCATTATTGTGTAAATTTCGTTTCGCTGTTTACAATAAACCAAACATCTTTGACGCCTTGTCCCTTTACATCACCAGATGCTCCGTCCTTTATGAAGTAGTATAGCGGGTAGCCTTTGTAGGTCGTTTGTTTCTCACCAGTGTCAGCGCGGGTAATCGTTCCAAAGTCTTCTTTATTAAATCCTTCCGGAACGGCAAGGTCTTCAGAGTAGAAAGCTGGCCAGTTTTCTAGACAATCTCCACTGCAATTTGATGTGTTTGGCTGATCTTTTGCAAAGTAGTAAAGTGCCATACCTTCAGCATCTGTAAGATATTTACCAATTTTTTCGTTTTCCATCAGTTGAAGTTCTGTGTCCGATTCTGCAAGATCTTTTTCTGCTTCGTTGTTAACCTCTGTTGTTGTTTCTTGTGCTTGTTCCTTTGTATCTGTACTTTCTGTTTTTTCCTGAGAACTGCATCCTGCAAAAAGTATGCCTGCTAAAAGAATTGTGTAAAAATGAATTTTTGTTTTCATGATTAATCCCTCCGTTATTTAATCTTATCAATTCAGATAACGGTCGAAGTGATAAAACGGTTCGATATAAATTTAAATTTTTTCTATATTCCTTAAATCAGGGTGGAATCAAACAACCGCCAACCTGCCATTGGTAAATGAAATAGATTATGTCTGTATATAAAATTTATTATTGGAATATTGATTCCTTACTCTTTATAAAGAGGACTAAATTTACCTGGAGTGTAACCTATTTTGTCCTGCTAAAGTGGCAGGATCAATTATACAAAGGGATTTCCAAAGTGTCGGAATAATAAAAATAATTATTTCATTTTACTGTTTAATGCGATATTATCCTTTTAAAAAGGATAATGGCGATGAGAAATAAGTGGACTACCAACATTTTTAACCATTTAGTATTTTTAAATATCCAGAGTAAGCTTCTATTTATGTTTCTGCTTGCAGCATTAATTCCCTTATTGGCTTTAGGAGCCATTTCATATTATCAGTCTTCAAAAGTAGTAAACGAACAGCTTAAAAATTACAATCACTTTGCCGGTGAGAAAATACAAAAAGAACTTGACCGCACATTTAACGACATGTTTTTCAGCGCCGCGGCGATCAAGCAATATATTGCTGATCAGACATCAGTCAATCTTAGTTCTCAGGAACCGCAAACTTATATGGATTTTAAGGAAGAAAGTAATTTGGAGCGTTTAATGGAAATCCATAAAAAAGGAAACATTAAAGGGATTTATTTAATTACCTCCTCAGGTTATTATTTTGGTGATTACAATATTGATATTAAATCCTTTAAGCAAAGGGAGATATGGAAACAGGCACTTGCAAGCGGAAAAACGGAAGTTTCCGTCTATAAATCTGATCATTATAAATCAAATAATCCGGATAGATTAATCGGATTACTGATGCCTTTAGATACACATGGAGTTTTAAATCATAGTTATCTTTTAATTGAAGCGGATGCAGATGAAATTTTTTCAATGGTAAAAGTTTTAGAGGACGACCTGAAAGCCCGCATATCTATCCAAAATGAAGCGGGGGAATACTTTTATGCAACCATAAGTACAAGAAAAGATCATTCGAGTGATATCATTTGGAAGGAAACGACTTTCACCAATAACTGGAGCATCCGATTTAGAATTCCTCAGGATGAATTTTACAGGTCATCAGCAATCATTTTTCGTGTCGTTATGATCGGAGCAGTTTTTGCACTATTGCTGGCGCTCGCTTTATCTTTTTTATTTTCCAGACAATTTTCCAGCAAGATTTTAAGGTTGAAGCTTGCCATGGATGATGTGAGTAAAGGAAGCCTGGATTCAAAACCATCTATTGAGACAGAAGATGAGATAGGACAGCTAGGTTACCATTTTAATAGAATGTTATTTCAGATTAATCAGCTTGTTGAGGAAGTTAAAGAAAAAGAAGCGATTAAGCTTGAAGCTGAAATGAGAGCAGTGCACTATCAAATCAATCCCCATTTGCTTTTTAATACTTTAAATATCATTCAGTGGAAAGCCAGGATCGACGGAAACCCGGAAATTAGCAAAATGCTGACTCATCTAATTATGGTATTAGAAGGAAATCTTAATTTTGATATTGGTCTTGTTCCATTAGAAGATGAATTGAAAGCGCTTAAACACTACCTTGCTATTCAAGAATTAAGGTATGGGGCACATTTCTCCTTTCAGACTGAGATGGAAAGCGGATTAGGAGACGCTTTGATTCCCCGAATGACTCTTCAGCCGATGATTGAAAATATCTTTTTTCATGCTTTTGAAGATGGAACAGGTGAGATTTCTCTTCATGTGCTAGAGAAACAATCCAGTTTCCAGCTGATTTTAAAGGATAATGGAAAAGGAATTCACCAGGAAAAGCTGGAATCCTTGTTTAAGAAACCTCCTTCTTTAAAAAAAGGGGGAATTGGTTTAGATAATATTTACCAAAAGTTCAGATTCCACTTTGGCAAGCATTTTCTGATAGAAGCAGATTCTGAAATAGGAAAAGGAACGGCAATTTCAATCTATTGGCCAAAAAGGTGGGTTAAGAATGACAGACAACACACGTGAGCTAAAGGTCTTGCTCGTCGATGATGATACGATTGTCCGCAAGGGCCTAAAGGCGACAGTTGATTGGGACAAATATGGAATGAGAGTCGCAGCGGAAGCTCCTAATGGAAAAAGAGGCTGGGAAGAGTTTTTAAAACATGAGCCGGAAATAGTGATTACAGATATTGTGATGCCAGAGGAAAATGGCCTTGATTTAGCTAGGAAAATTAAAGCTGAATTTCCTCAAACAAAAATTTTGCTGCTAAGCTGTCATAAGGATTTTGAATTTGCTCAAGAAGGCCTTAAATTAGGAGCATCAGGCTATTTACTGAAAACAGCTTTTGAAGATGAAGACCTGAACCATTTTCTCTCAGTATTTAACAAGGAAATAAGGGGCCAAGTTCCCGACCAAATTCCCAGTTTTCAAAAGAAGTTATTGTTATGGCTTCAGGGAGATATTGAAGAGAAAGATTTTCTTTTAGATGCAGATATCTTCTTTAAGAAAGAATGGAAATGGTTAGATTCTCCGTTTTATGTATATATACTCGATAAGACCCCAAATCCTATTAATTTTCCGGTTAAGTCGTCCAATAATCTTTTCTTGAGCCTATCGGAAGATCGAATAGTTTTCTTTATTGAGGCAGCATATCAAGTCCGTCTTCTAAGTTATTTATCTGATGAAAATAAAGATCGATTTTTTAATAATTGGAAGTACGCTGGGCCTTTTTGCGGGAAAGAGGAATGGATGGCTTCCATTCGGGCAATAAGTAATGTGCATCATCTTCAAGGGAACTGCAGAGAGTATCCAAAAGTTATACTATTTGCAATAGACTATATCGTTAAACATTTATCCACACCTATATCAGTAACAGAAATAGCCGAAGCTGCAGGAGTAAGCAGAAGCTATTTGAGCACTCTGTTTAAAAGTAAAACAGGATTAGGCATTCAATCATTTATTAACAGCAAGAGGGTAGTTATGTCAAAAAGACTTTTGAGCTCCTCTCCGTTAACGATCCAGGAAATTGCCGATTTGACTGGCATCGCAGATGCAAAGTATTTCAGTAAATGGTTCAAGCGCTGTTGTGGAATTACGCCCACTGAATTTCGAATAAAACAAAAAAACGAAAATAATCAAACAAATAAATCCCTCAGTTAAACAAAATTGCACAATTGAAGAAACGAATTGCAGTTTTTAACCGCTTTCAAAAAAGTTACAATGAAAGCGGTTATATTTTTTGAAAATTTAGATACTTAAAAGGGGGAAGGTCATTGAAACAGAAAAAGTGGTGGAATGTTTTAATCATTATGGCGGTTATATGGATGACTGCAGCCTGCAGTTCCAATACAGCCTCAAGTGACGGAAAAGATAAAGATGGGAAAACGATTCTTCGTTTCGCAACATGGGACTCAGGTGAAACATTAAAAATTCAGCAGGATATTGCAAAAGAATTTGAAAAGGACAACCCCAAAGTAAAAGTACAAGTGGAAGCGTATGGTGACGGGTTTGATCAAAAGCTTGCTGCTTCGTTTGGAGCAAAGAATCCTCCAGATGTTATGTATATGTGGGATTTTTCCACTTACCACCAATCTTTAGAGCCTTTGGATACTTTTGTGGACAAGGATTCTTCTATTAAAATGGATGATTTTTATGAAGGATTATTCAATTACTCCAGTGTGGACGGGGAATTGTACGGGATGCCAGCTGGTTTTACCACCATGGTTGTCTATTATAATAAAAAATTATTTGATCAACATAACATTTCATACCCTAAAGAAGGCTGGACATGGGATGAGTTTAAGGGAATTGCCAAAAAACTGACAGATAAAAGCAAAAAGCAATATGGGTTTGGGGTTACAGCAGAGCCTGATACTTATGATTTGCAAGGGACGGTTTGGAGCAATGGTGGAAGCTTTGTAAGTGAAGATGGGAAGAAAATTGATGGGTATATGAACAGCCCTGAAACAATCGAAGCGATCCAAATATATGGCGATATGGTGAAAGAGGGCACAGCGGTTTTGACTGGAGGCAAAAATCAGCAGAGCGGAACGGATATTTTTAAAGCCGGGAAGCTAGGAATGTATATAAGCGGCATTTGGCCGCTCGAAGGATTCAAAGAGGCTGGCATTGATGTAGGCACAGTGGCAATGCCTGCGTTTGGAAGCAAGCCTGTTAAAGGTTTAATTGCTTCATCGGCAGTATCAATCGCAAAAGATTCAAAAGAGAAGGATTTGGCTTGGGAATTTGTAAAGTTTTATTCTTCTGAAAAAGCCATCCAGATGAGGACAGCAGACTTACCAGTACGCAAGAGCGTTGTGGAAGCAAATAATACTGCAGAAGATGAGTTGTACAAGCCTTTTTATATGATGCTTGAGAATTCATCCAATACACCTGCTTTTCTTTTGAACTCCAACTGGAATGAAATTAACCGAAATTTATCGGCTGCCATAAATGCGGTAATGCTTGGCCAGGATGCAGATGAACTATTAAATAAAGCAGTCGAGGATTCTGAAAAATATGTAGGCCAATAGCTTGGAGGGGTATCATGAAGCATGATTTAATCGTCAGCACAGAAAATGTTTCCGTACAGACCAAAAGAAAAATAAATTGGGGCAGACTTGCCCCTTATATTTTCATATCGCCCTGGATTATTGGTTTTTTGTTATTTACATTGGGACCGCTTTTATTTTCACTTTTTATAAGTTTTTTTGATTGGCCAATCGTGGGAGAGAAAACATTTGTTGGTTTTTCAAATTATGCCACGATGTTTACGGATGACCCCCTTTTCTGGCATTCCCTTTGGGTGACAGTAAAATTTGCCATGCTGTTTGTTCCGCTTAATATTATCATCTCTTTATTCCTGGCGATTCTTCTTAATAAAAAGCTGAAAGCAAGCTCATTGTTCAGAACTTTTTTTTACGTTCCCTCTGTAATTTCCGGTGTTGCTTTAGCGATGATTTGGGGATGGGTATATAACGGGGAATACGGAATTTTAAATTACTTTCTTTCGTTAGCCGGAATTGAGGGGCCGGATTGGCTTAATAACCAGAGATGGGCACTGCTGGCAATGGTTATTGCGAGTTTGTGGGGGCAAGGTACGATGATGCTGATATTCCTGGCCGGTCTGAAAAATATCCCCAAGGATTTGTATGAGGCAGCTGAAATAGATGGAGCCGGAAAAGTATATTGCTTCTTTAAAATAACGTTGCCTCTGCTAACACCAACTTTGTTATTTAATCTCATTACCACCATCATCAGTGCTTTTCAGCAATTGACGCTTGCCCTGGTTCTGACAGGGGGAGGGCCGCTTGGTTCCACATATTTCTACGCAATGTATGTCTATGAAAATGCTTTTAAATACTTTAAAATGGGCTATTCATCAGCTAACGCATGGATTATGTTCCTGATTGTTCTGTTTTTGACCATGCTGGTTTTTAAATCTTCTTCCGTTTGGGTTTATTATGAAAATGAAGTCAAGAATTCAAAGTAATGAAAAGAGGTGATTCTTTTGAAAAGCAAGCGATTAATCCGCAGTGGAACTTTATATATCGTTTTAGTATTTTTATCCCTGCTGTTTTTGGCGCCTTTTTTCTGGATGGTAACAACAGCTTTAAAGTCTCCTGATGAATTATATATGTTTCCTCCAAAATGGTTTCCATCCTCCTGGCAATTTGAGAACTTTGGCAAGGCCTGGAACAGCCAGCCTTTTAACACTTTTTTAATGAATAGTGTGATCGTGACGTTTTTAACAACACTAGGACAAATTGTGTCATCCACATTAATTGCCTATGGATTTGCCAGATTTAAATTTAAAGGCCGGGATTTTTTATTCATGGTTCTATTGGCTACTATGATGATTCCATGGGAAGTAACGATGATCCCGCAATATATGGAATTTAATTATTTTGGGTGGATCAACACCTTAAAGCCGCTGATAGTGCCAGCTTGGTTTGGTGCCCCATTTTACATCTTTCTGCTGCGTCAGTTCATTATGTCTATTCCTAAAGAACTTGATGAGGCAGCAAGGATGGACGGGGCGAATTCTTTCCAGATTTATTATCGAATTCATTTGCCTCTAATGTGGCCAATTATCGTACTTATTGGAGTCTTTAACTTTTTATCAAGCTGGAATGATTACCTTGGACCGCTAATCTTCCTGAATGATCAAAGCAAATATACCTTAACACTGGGTTTAGCTCAATTTAATGGAATGTATGATGTAAATATGGAAGGAATCATGGCAGTAACATTCCTGATTAGCTTGCCCCCGCTTATTTTATTTTTCTTTGCCCAAAAATATATTGTCAATGGTGTATCATCAACTGGTTTTAAATAATTGAAATGAATGCTCCATTCTGGTTTTTTCGGAGGGAAATTAAATGAAAGTGAAAGAGATGAAACTTCCATTCAGCCGCAAAGGCTCCTATCTGGTCATATCGCCAATTCATAAACGAGGCCATGATTCGAATGCATTATACATTCGCATGATCAGAGGGGGAGATGAAAAGACTGGCGCTGTTTTCAAAATTAATGTATTGGATGAGACAGATGAGCATCAGAATTACGAGGTTGAAATGACTCCCCATTTATTGAGGATATTTGCTAAAGCTGGAATTTTAGAGGTTTGCTTTAGCTCGGAACATACAATCCGCATGAGAGGATATGGGGTTAGGCTGGAATTAACCGCCATTACAGGAGCTTACGATTATGCATTAGCATGCCCTGACGGCACTTTTGAAATAAATAGCTTTGCAGAAAAAAGGAGATTCCGCTTAATCCCGATCGAAGGAAAAATGGAGGTTGATGCCCCATTTGAAGAGGAAAAAAGCAAATTTATTAGAATACTATGCAGCCCGGGCCACCTTAATAAAGCTTATGAAGTGGCTTTAACAGATTATAAAATTAACTATGAGAAGGATTTGAGCATCGAAACTAGCTTTCATTCGTCTGCACAAAGTGCAGCAGATGATTTTGAAATATGGAAAGAAAACACGCTAAAGGTACCCAAACATTACGAAAATGCCAGAGAAGCTGCTGCATATATCACATGGTCTTCCATTGTAAATGCAGAGGGATTGCTGACACGCCCAGCAATGTATATGTCTAAAAATTGGATGACTAATATCTGGAGCTGGGACCATTGCTTTAATGCGATGGCACTAATCCAGAATCAGCCCCAATTGGCATGGGATCAATATTGTTTGTTTTTTGATTTGCAGGATGAAAGCGGTGCATTGCCTGATTTTTCCAACGACCAGTATTCACTTTGGAACTGTTGTAAGCCTCCAATACATGGCTGGACACTCAAGTGGATGATGGATCGTTCCGATTGGATCTCGGAGGATAAGCTGGCAGAGGTGTATCAGCCTTTGGCCAAATGGACTGAATGGTGGTTCCGATACAGGGACCATGACCAGGATGGCATTCCCCAGTATAATCATGGCAATGATAGCGGCTGGGATAACAGCACCGTGTTTTGTGATGGCAAGCCTGTTGAAATGCCTGATTTGGCAGCATACCTAATAATTCAAATGGATGTATTGGCATCTATCGCCGATAAGATTGGCAAGAATGAAGATGCGTTAAGATGGAAAAAGAAAGCTGATGAAACGTTTACGAAAATGATGAAGCATTTTTGGACAGATGGGGGATTTCGTGCATGCCTGTCGGATTCCCATAAACCAATTATCTCAGAAAGCCTAATTTTGTTTATTCCGCTTATATTAGGAGACAGATTAACCGATAAACAAAAAACAATTTTAATAGATAGTTTGATTACTAAGCATCATTTTGAAACAGAGCATGGATTTGCAACCGAAAGCATTGACAGTCCCTTTTACAGGCCAGATGGATATTGGAGAGGTCCGATATGGGCACCTTCTACCATGCTGTTGACAGATGGACTGAAAGCGATAGGGGAGTACGAACTTTCAAGAAAAACAGCCCAAAAGTTTTGCGAGATGGCTGCCAAATCAGGTATGGCGGAAAATTTCAACGCCCTGACAGGGGCGGGATTGAGGGATCCTGCTTTCACCTGGACCTCCAGTGTCTTTCTGATCCTTGCACATGAATTACAAAAGGAAATGGCATGAAGTTCATTTTTGGTATAACGAAACCCCGTTCTGTGATGGACGGGGTTTCGTTATGGCGGACAGTCAGTAACATCTTATCATAGCAGCACCAGAATCTGAAAAATCACGATAGAATATTCAGCATTCAACCAGATCAACTGAAAAAATAGCAGCCAAAATCAGCACGACAGATCCAATCGCGGCTGAGTACTCACCGAGTTTAGATGCTATAATTTCCGTATTTTTGGCTTGCACTGTCAAAGCACGGGCGGATACGGTTTCTATTATGGAAGGTAAAAGAAAGTCTTTTGCATTGGAAATTCCTCCGGAAATAATTATTTTATTGGGGTTTAATAGATGAATTAAATTGGTAATGCCGATGCCAAGATAAATTCCTGTGTTCGTCAATAAATCAATGCTCAAAGCATCTCCATGACAGGCTGCCTGGTAGACTGTCCGGGCTTCAATCCTGTCTAGGTCTCCATCGACGATTTCATTCAGATAACTTTCTTTGCCCATCGTTAATTCCTTCAGTGCCCGTTCTTTAATCGCCATCCCGGATGCTAAAGTTTGCAGGCAGCCAAAATTGCCGCATGTGCATTTGCTGCCACCTAAATCAATGGACATATGGCCAATTTCCCCAGCCAAATTATGCTCGCCATGCAGAAGTTTGCCATCTACGACAATACCCGCACCTATTCCATTTCCTACATTTATCGTAACCACCGTTCCGCTATCATTTTGATCACTTACAAACCAAGTTTCCCCAAGCGCCATCGCCCTGGCATCATTTTCTACCTTTACGGTCACTTGGAAATAAAGTTCCAATTCTTCCTTAATGGGTATGTTGCGCAAATTTAGACTTGGTGCAAACAAACTGATGCCATGCTTATGTTCAACTACCCCATGCATGCCGATTCCAATTCCAAGTAATTGGCCTGTTGAGGTAGATGCATTTTTCAGCATATTGGAAATTTCCGCTTTCAGCATGTCGAGCAGTGAGTTATTGGTAACGTATGCAGGCAAATAGGCAGAATGGCTAAATAACACTTTCCCATTTAAATCCGTTAAGACGGTTCGTATTTTAACTGGACCCACATCCACACCCAGGACATAAAACCCTTTATGGTTAAGAACAAGCATGGTCGGTTTACGGCCGCCGCTGGATTGACCCTGCTGGCTCTCGACAACAAATTGCTCATCCAATAATTCCTTCACAATACTGCTGACAGTAGGTGGTGTAAGATTTGTTTCTTTTGCAATCTGCGCGCGGGATATAGGACCGCTCATTCGAATTTTATTTAAAACAATAGTTTTATTTATTGATTTCATCCATTGAAAAGTGCCTTTTTGCAATTACTTCGACCTCCAAAAAATACGATTATTAATAGTTTACATTATTTTTTTTATAAGTTGGAAAAAGGATTGCATTCATTATAACATAATTAGTAAAATTAATTAATAAAGTTACTTTGGGAGGAAGATAAAATGATGCAGCCTATTAACAAAATTAAGAAATATCTGGAACAAAAAGGTTATGACGGTATCCTGCTTAGAAAGAGAAACAACTTTTCATGGCTGACAGAGGGAAGAAAAAACCACATTGTATTGTGTGAACCAAATGGGGTTGCGGACTGGTTAATCTTTAAAGACAAGATTTTTCTCATCACGAATAAAATGGAAAAAAGGAGAATGCTGGAAGAGGAGTGCAGAAATTTGAGCTTTGAGTTTGATACCCTCATCACAGAGTGGTATGAATCGTCTGAAGGTATTATTAATGAACTTACCGCAGGAAAACATGTTGTCACCGATGTTCCATTTCGGGATTGGAAAATGGCTGATAAAGACCTTTCGGTTATCCGTTCTGTTTTAAGTGAAAAGGAAATCGAGAACTATAGGGGTGTTTGCCAGGATACGGCAAGCATTCTGGAACAAACCTGCAAAGAATTGAAGCAAGGTATGACAGAATTAGAGACTTGTGCACTATTATTCAGGAAAGCGCTTGAACGGGACCTGAATGTGCAGGTGGCATTAGCGGCCGCTGATGAGCGAATCTTTAAATACCGCCACCCGATTCCAACAAATAAAAAATTGGACAAATATATTATGATAGTCATTTGTGCAGAAAGAGGGGGATTAGTTGCAAATGCAACAAGGTTTGTTCATTTTGGACCACTCCCTCCGGCTCTTATCGTCAATAAGGAAAAGCTGGCGAGAATTGATGCTGTAATGAACGCAAACACAGTTCCAGGCAAGAGGATTAGCAGTATCATTAAAGAAGGAATCAAGCAATATGGTCTTGCTGGCTTCCCTGAAGATTGGAAGCTTTTGCATCAAGGTGGATTAACAGGGTTCTCATCAAGAGAATATCTGGCTACCCCTGCCTCAACTGAAGTAGTGATGGAAAACCAGGCATATGCCTGGAACCCTGCTTTACCAGGTATAAAATCAGAAGATACGATTCTCGTTCTGTCTAATGGCATTGAATTTTTAACTGAAACAAAGACATGGGACTACCTGGAGGTTAAATACGGGAAAACCAGTTATTTAAGGCCTGACATTTTAGTTCGCTGAAGTTTTGATGGAACAGATAAAAAGAATAATAGATTTCGAGAATATCATTGACAATTTTCTGAAAAGATTGTAATTTTATAATAAGTTTATAAAGTAAATTAATTAACTAAGATAGCGAGGAAGTTTTTATGGAGGAAGCCATTCGCCTTTTCAATGAGAAATTTGGCCATTTTGGTGAGCTGGAGATTTATTTTGCTCCCGGAAGAGTGAACTTAATTGGAGAGCATACGGATTATAATGGAGGGTTTGTATTTCCATGTGCCTTAACGGTGGGAACCTATGCTGTTGCCAGAAAGCGCTCCGATGGGAAGATTCGGATGTTTTCGAAAAATTTTTCCGAACTTGGAGTATTGGAAGTGAAGATTGGCCACCTCCAATATGATAGTAACCATTCCTGGGCCAATTACCCAAAAGGCGTGATTGACACCTTTCAAAGACATGGAAGCTTGATAGAGAAAGGATTTGATGTTGTTTACTTAGGCAATATTCCCAATAAAGCAGGCCTTTCTTCCTCAGCATCCATTGAACTTGTGACTGCCGTACTTCTAAATGACCTTTTTCGTTTGAATCTGGATATGCTGACAATGGTTAAATTAAGCCAGCAGGCTGAAAATTGGTATATCGGTGTTAATTGCGGAATAATGGATCAGTTTGCGATAGGGATGGGAAAAAAAGATCATGCAATCCTTCTGGACTGCCAAACGTTAGATTATACATATTGCCCGGTCATGCTGGCAGATTTGGAACTCATTATTGCAAATACAAACAAGAGCAGGGGATTGGCAGATTCAAAATATAATGAAAGGCGAACAGAATGTGAATTGGCTCTCGCTGATCTTCAAACAGTGTTATCTGTAAACTCACTTGGGGAAGTTTCCGTCCGGGAATTTGAAGCTTATAAAACTCTCATTAAATCTGACACTTTCCGCAAACGTGCAAAGCATGCGGTTTACGAGAACGATAGAACCAAACAAGCTGTCCAAAAAATGAAAAATGGAGACATGGCGGGTTTAGGATTACTTATGAATCAATCGCATCTTTCTCTCAGGGATGATTATGAAGTGTCTTCAAAGGAATTGGATCTACTTGTTGAGGCTGCATGGAAAGAAGGGGCAATAGGGGCCAGGATGACAGGTGCCGGCTTTGGGGGATGCACCATAAATATTATTGAGAAACAGAATGTTAATTCATTTAAGGAGAATGTTGGGGGTATTTATTATGAAAACTTTGGAATCCAGGCGGATTTTTACCAAGTGCAGATTGGAAGCGGCGCCAGGAAGATAAGTTGAAAGGAGGGTGACTAAATGGCTGTTTTAGTTGTTGGCGGGGCAGGATATGTAGGGAGTCATGCTGTGAGACAACTGCTTGATAGAAACGAAGAAGTGATAGTCATCGATAATCTGGAAACTGGCCATAGAAAAGCCGTACCGGGAGAATGCACATTTTTTCAGGGAGATATTCGGGATCGCGTCTTTTTAGAAAAGGTTTTTGGATCCGCTTCCATTCAAGCAGTGATGCATTTTGCCGCTAATTCCCTTGTGGGAGAAAGCATGAAAGATCCTCTAAAGTATTATGATAACAATTTATATGGAACTTTGTGCCTGTTAAAAACCATGAAAACTTTTGGGGTGGACAAATTGGTGTTCTCCTCTACAGCAGCAGTATACGGGGAACCGGAGAAAATTCCTATAACAGAAACAGAGCGAACCAAGCCTGAGAATCCATATGGCGAAACAAAATTGGCTATTGAAAAATTGCTTCGCTGGTGTGAACAGGCATATGGAATCCGCTATATGATACTCCGGTATTTTAACGTTGCAGGAGCTCATTTATCCGGAGAAATTGGAGAGGATCATTTTCCTGAAACTCACCTGATTCCCATTATCCTTGAGGCTGCATGCGGCAAAAGAGATAAGCTGCTAATTTACGGAGACGATTATCAAACTCCTGATGGTACATGTATTCGAGACTATATTCATGTTGTGGATCTAGCAGATGCACATATTTTGGCTCTAGAAAAACTTAGGGAAGAGAACATCAGCAGGATTTACAATTTGGGAAATGGTTGCGGGTTTTCCGTCAGGGAAATACTTGATGCTGCGAAGGAAGTGACAAATAAGGACATTGATGCCGAAATCGCGCCAAGACGCCCTGGAGACCCGGCAATCCTTCAAGCATCTTTCCTTAAAGCAAAAAAGGAATTAGGATGGTGTCCCGCATATACATCTATTCATTCAATTATTGAAAGTGCCTGGAAATGGGTGCAGCTATTTCCGGAGGGCTATCAGGACCGATATGGAAGATGAGCCTTTCAGAAGAAATGAAGAAAGGAGAGATGATGTTGGATGATAAAATCTTTTCCTATATTCAGGAGCTGCTGGATTATGGAGTGGAAAGAAAATTATATATTTTGCATGATCGGGAGTTTGTCCGGAATCAGCTGTTGAGCATATTAGAGCTGGGAAAATGGAATGCCCCTCCGCCAACTGGTTCTAGAGAAAAGCGGCTCGATGAAATTCTTGAAAGGATTTTGAAATGGGCAGCTGATAATGGGCGGCTGGAGATCAGTTCTGTCACTTATCGCGATTTATTAGACACAAAGCTAATGGGAGCTATGATGCCAAGGCCATCAGAAGTGGCGGATACTTTTGCATTTCTGCATCGGCATGCAGGTCCTGAAACGGCAACATCGTATTTATATCGTTTAGCTCAGGACTCAAATTATATTAGAAATGACCGCATAGCCAAAAATGATCACTGGATGGTCAGCACTGATTATGGTGAATTGGAAGTGACGGTGAATCTGTCAAAACCTGAGAAGGATCCCCAGGCCATTATAAAAGAAAGCATAAATCAGGACACAATTTATCCTGAATGCCTGCTATGCAAAGAAAATGAAGGCTATGAAGGGAGGGCTGATCACCCTGCAAGACAAACATTAAGGACGATACCTTTAAGATTGAAGCAAGAGGATTGGTACCTGCAATATTCTCCATATATTTATTACACGGAACATGCAATCATATTTGCCAAAGACCATAGGCCAATGAAAATCGCACAACATACATTCGAGTGCCTGCTTGATTTTACTGAGCAATTTCCTCACTATTTCATTGGATCGAATGCAGATATGCCAATTGTAGGAGGATCAATCTTGAGCCATGATCACTTTCAGGGCGGCAATCATTCCTTTCCTATGGAACAAGCTGAACTGGATTATGTGTGTACCTTCCCGGGTTTTGAATCTATTAAAGGAGGCATTGTCAGATGGCCAATGTCTGTCATCCGTCTTATAGGCAGTGACAGGAAAGCTTTAGGAGAACTTGGCGGAAGCATATTGTCCGCATGGCAAGGATATTCAGATGAATCCGTTGATATCAAGGCTTTTACAGGTAAAGTTGCACATAACACAATTACCCCTGTAGCAAGAAAAAAGGGAAATGAGTTCGAGTTGGACTTAGTTCTCAGAAATAATCGTCAAACTGAAAGATACCCATTTGGAATCTTTCATCCTCATGAAGAGGTTCACCATATAAAAAAAGAGAATATCGGCTTGATTGAAGTGATGGGCCTTGCCGTTCTTCCCGGACGCTTGAAGGAGGAGTTGGAAACCGTATCAAAGTGGCTTCAAAATGGCTATACAATTGAGAAGCTGACTAAGGACTCTGCTGCAGCCAAGCATGCTGATTGGGCATTGGAAATTAGGGAGAAGTATCCTGATATTCATTCAGGCAATGTCCAGCAAATCATAAAGAAGGAAATAGGAATGGTGTTTTTAAAGGTTTTGGAGCATGCTGCAGTATTTAAACGGGATCTGAAGGGAAAAAAAGCTTTCAAAAGATTTATAGATTTTGTGAAAAACCGGGAAACCATTTCTTCTCTTTAGGTCTCTTTGTTAATTAAACTAAATAAGAATCGAAGGAGGTTAATCATGCCACATTTAGATTATTTTCAATTAAATAATAAGGTATGTGTCGTAACTGGTGGTGCTTCAGGAATAGGCTTTGAAACCGCCATGCTATTGGGTGAGGTGGGTGCTAAGGTTATTTTGCTGGATATTAACGAAAAGAATGGGAAAAAAGCAGCCAGCGACATTAAAAGCAAAGGATATGCTGCAGAGTATGTCAAGTGTGATGTAACGAATATTCATGATTGCATAACAGTTAAAGAGTATCTTGAAGAACATTACCCTACGGTAGACGTCCTATTTAATAATGCTGGAGTGATTAGAAGAAAATCAGTAGTTGATTTAGAGGAACATGAATGGGATTTGGTTATTGATGTTTCTTTAAAAGGTGTATTCCTCTTATCGAAATTTTTAATCCCTCTGATGCAAAAGGGTGGCGGAGGCAGTATTATTAACACCGGTTCTGGCTGGGGGATAAAAGGGGGAGATCAGGCAGCTGCATACTGCGCCGCCAAAGCAGGTGTAGTAAACCTGACTAAAGCGATGGCCATTGATCACGGGCCGGCAAACATCCGGGTCAACTGTATATGCCCTGGTGATACAGATACCCCTCTTCTAAGGGAAGAAGCTAAGCAACTAAAAAAGCACGAAGATTCATTTCTTGCTTCATCTGCAATTGGAAGGCCACTAGCAAGGATTGGAACACCAAAGGATATTGCAAAAGGTGTCCTTTACCTTGCCAGCGATCTGTCATCATGGGTGACAGGTACAGAATTAATCGTCGATGGCGGAGGGCTCGCTTAAATGGAATGAAGGCAGAGTTCAACAAACATATTAATTTTACCAGGAGGTTATAAACAATGCCGCAAAAAGTACATCCTTATATACCGAATATGGTACCGGAAGTTCAAGAAAAAATGTTAAAGGTGATTGGAGCAAACACAGTTGATGAGCTTTACTCCTGTATACCAGATGAGATTAAACTGAAGGAAGAAATGCATATTCCAAAAGCGCTTACAGAGTGGGAACTGCGCCGCCACATCGAAAAATCACTAAATAAGAACACAGGGGCCAATGAGTATGTGAATTTCTTGGGTGCCGGCTGCTGGCAGCATTTTATACCAGCGGTTTGTGATGAAATTAATCAGCGTTCTGAATTTTTAACTGCCTATGCAGGTGAACCTTATGAAGACCATGGACGGTATCAGGCACTCTTTGAATATCAAAGCTTATTAGCTGAATTAGTAGATATGGATGTAGTGAATGTGCCTACTTTCGATTGGGGACAGGCAGCCGCCACTTCTGTCAGGATGGCGGGCCGGATCACTGGCAGGAAGAAAATTTTAATGGCAAAATCGGTTGCTCCTGAACGGAGTAAGATCATCATGAATTATGGATCACCTGAACTGGAATGCGAATTTGTGGACTTTGATATTAAATCGGGATTGATGGATCTTGAAGATCTTAAAGCTAAGTTAAATTATGATGTTGCAGCACTCTATCTGGAAAATCCATCTTACCTTGGATTTATTGAATCACAAGGACCAGAAATATCGAAGCTTTTAAAAGAGAAAAAAGCCTTGATGATTGTTGGAGTTGATCCGATTTCACTTGGTGTGCTGGCACCTCCAAGCCATTATGGGGCGGATATTGTGTGCGGAGATCTTCAGCCTCTTGGCATGCATATGAATTACAGCGGCGGCCAGGCAGGTTTTATTGCAACACATGATGATGAAACATTCATTAATGAATATCCTTCCCGGCTATTCGGGATCGTACCGACTGTAAAGGAAGGAGAATACGGATTTGGAGATGTTGCCTACGAACGAACTTCCTTTGCCCATCGTGAAAAGGGGAAAGAATCGGTAGGAACGCAGACAGCGTTATGGGGAATTACCGCAGGTGTCTATTTAGCTTTAATGGGGCCAAGTGGCATACAGGAAGTCGGCCAGACCATCATGCAAAACAGCCAGTATGCCGTACAGGAAATAAATAAAATACAGAGTGTAAAAGGTTCACTGTTTGAATCCCCATTTTTCAAAGAATTTATTGTTGATTTCAACAAAACAGGCAAAACCATCGAAGAGATTAATCAAGGGCTGCTGGAGTGTAAAGTTTTTGGCGGTAAAGATCTGTCAAAAGAATATCCCGAGCTTGGCCAGACGGCATTATTTTGTGTAACCGAGATCCATACAAAAGAAGATATTGATTACCTGGCTGCATCGTTAAAGGGAGTTTTAGAGAAATAAAAGATCATAAAGAGAGGAGTTTTATTCATGAAATTAATTAACCGTAACAGCAAAACCAGAGATTTTCATCAGGCAAAATGGAATGAGCCCATTATCTTTGAGCTTCATCAGTCTGGGGAAAAAGGAGTGGAGCCCCCGCCTGTTAATGAAGAAATTGCAATAGCGGTTGGCGATGGAATTTCTATTATACCTGAATCCATGCAAAGGAAAAGCAAACCTTCTATTCCTGAAATAGGCCAGGCCAAAGTGTTAAGGCATTATTTGCGGCTTTCTCAGGAAACGCTTGGTTCTGACTTCAATGTGGAAATTGGCCAGGGAACCTGTACGATGAAGTATATCCCAAAAATAAATGAAATGCTTATACGTAATCCTAAAATAATGAAATTGCATCCCCTCCAGCCTGAAAGTACTGTACAGGGAATGCTGGAAATTTTCTATAACCTTGATCTTTGCATGAGAGAGATTTCTGGAATGGATTATTTCTCATTCCAGCCAAGCGGAGGAACTCAAGCATTGTTCGCAATGGCATCCATCGTGAGAAAATATCATGAGCAAAGAGGAGAGGGAGATCAGAGAAATGAAATTATTACAACTATATTCTCTCACCCATCCCAAGCAGCAACTGCAGCTGTAAAGGGCTATAAAATTATCACCCTGCATCCGGATGAAAATGGTTTCCCGGATATTGAAAAATTAAAAGCTGCTGTATCGGAGAGAACGGCAGGATTTGTGGTGGCAAATCCTGAAGATACAGGAATTTTCAATCCGAAAATTAAAGAGTTTACAAAAATAGTCCATGATGCTGGGGGGATTTGCTACTATGACCAGGCCAATGCCAATGGACTATTGGGTATTACAAGGGCAAAGGAAGCGGGCTTTGACATGTGCTTCTTTAATCTTCATAAAACCTTCGCTGCCCCGCATATGTGTGGCGGTCCTGCAACAGGTGCACTCGGTGTTACAGAAGCACTAAAAGAATATCTGCCAGTGCCAATTGTTGAATATAAAGATGACAAATACACTTTAAAATATGATTTAAAGCATTCCATTGGCAAAGTCCGTGCTTTTCATGGTGTGGCCCAAACGGTCTTGCGTTCCTATGCCTGGATTCGCTCTCTTGGTCCTGAAGGTTTAAAGGAAGTGGCCAAAATTGCAGTACTTAACAATAACTATATGTATCACAGAGTGCTGAATATCAAAGGGGCAGGTGCACCATATGTGAAGGGCCACAGGCTCGAACAGGTCCGCTACAGCTGGGAGCAGCTGACAAAGGAAACAGGAATAACAACAGAGGACGTCCAATTGCGAATGACCGATTTTGGGCTGCATTACTGGACCAGCCACCATCCATACATTGTGAAACAGCCGTTTACTCTGGAGCCGACAGAATCATACTCTAAACAGGACTTGGATGAATATATCTCCGCTTTGGAGCAAATCTCAAAAGAAGCCTATGAAAATCCTGACATCATTAAAAATGCCCCGCATAATAGCACGATTCACAAAATGGATGAACGGGATTTTCTGGATAACCCAAAAAAATGGTGCATCACCTGGCGTTCATATCTTAAAAAGGCGAAAGAGCATCAAAGTGTGTAAAAAAAAACGGAGGCAAATATGATAAAGATAAAATTAGCCTCCCATCACACTAATGAATAGAAAAGGGGAGTTGAAAATGAAGAAATCATTACCTTTCATCTTGATCCTGCTTCTTTTGTTCGTATCAGCCTGCTCCAACAAATCAAATGGAAATGAAGCGAAGACTGGTGATACCGACCATCCGTCAGGGACAATTACGGTTTGGGGGTGGGATGTAGCTGCTGAAACAATGAAACTATCTGTCGAAAAATTCAAGAAACAGTATCCGGATGTGGAAGTGAAGGTGGAAGATTTCAGCAGCGGCGATTTATATGAGAAACTAACCGTTGGCATGGCTGCCAGAGGATCAGGACTGCCTGATGTGGTGCTCATGGAGGATGAGAGAGTCCCAGGATATATCCACCAGTTTCCTGATGGTTTCACACAGCTTGACAAACTTGGCTACGACAAATATAAGAATGCTTTCAATCCAGCCAAAATTGCTTCAGTTCAGGATAAAGAGGGGAATTTGATCGCGGCACCTTGGGATATCGGGCCTGCCGGAGTGTTCTACCGTACCGATTTTTTTGAGAAAGCCAATGTAGATCCTGAATCTATTCAAACATGGAATGATTATATTGAAGCTGGAAAGAAAATAAAAGATGCTACTGGTGTCAAGCTTCTTCCTATCGATATTGCAAACTATGACGGAGTCTTTCATATGATGCTGCAGCAGCAGGGAATCTCTTATTTTGATAAAGAAGGAAATATATTGCTTGACTCAGATGAAGCTATTCGGGCAATGGAAGTAATCAAGAGCTTTCATGAAAATGATTTAATCCTTAACAACAGCGGATGGGATGGCATAGTTACGGCGACTGTAAATGGAAGCGTTGCGACTGTTCCTTACGGTGTATGGTATGCCGGTACAATCATGGATCAGGCCCCTGACTTAAAGGGGAAATGGGACGTATTTTATTTGCCGGGCTTTTCTGAAGGAGGTACAAGATACGCGAATGTTGGAGGTTCATCCCTGTTAATTCCTTCTTACAGCGAAAACCAATCAGCTGCATACGCCTTTGTGGAGTTTTTTACTACCGATGAAGAAACCCAGCTGCTGGGCTTTGAAAAATTCGGTTTATTCCCTTCGTTAAAGAAAACGTATGAATCGCCAATCCTTAAGGGAAATAGCAAATATTTTAATAATAGTCCCATTTTCAAAAAATTCGCTGATATTGTGGAACAGGTTCCGGAAATTACTCTCGATGAGAATTATGCACGTGGAAGTTCAATGATGAGCAATACCCAGGCAGCTATTTTGCTGGAAGATAAAAAAGTAGAATCTGCGCTGAAAGATGCTAAAAATCAACTGAAAAATGAAATAAAAAAATAAGCGTTTTTTTATAACAAAATAAGAAAATTTTCTGAAAGTCGATTACTGTCTAGCTCCAGCGCCTACCCCCTCGAGGTCACAAGCTTGTCTAGTTGCGGCTCCTAGGGACTCGAGACATAAGCCAATCCCTTTCAGAAGGAAAGAACACCTTCTTGCAGGGCTAGTCTTATGCTTGTCGTCCCTGGGCAGTCGCCTCCACATTTCGGGCAATCCTCCCAAAAAGGCAAAGAACGCCTTCCGGTGAGGCACGTCTTGTGCTTGAGGCCCACAGGAAGTGGGTCATGCAGACGTTGCCAAAGGACGTGGCGTTCTTATTCTGCGTTCCTTTGTGGGCAAGGCGCTTGCGCTTTTCTAAAGGAGATGAGAGTGAAGCTGAATTCTCATCTCCTCCTTTACAGCAGGAAGAATCTATCCAATTCGTTAGGAGTGTCAGTATGGCTCAACCGGAAAAAATAATTAGCACCGCTGCAAATTATCGGGTAAACGTTAAAAAAAGAAAAACTCTCATTACACCAAAAAATGCACCATATTTTTTTATTGGACCTTCTCTGATATTGATCATTATATTTACTATTTACCCTGTGATTTCTTCCTTTATTTTAAGCTTCCAGGAGGTAAGGGGAGCAGAAAAGACGTTTGTTGGACTTGCGAATTATACAAGGTTATTTCACGACCCTGTATTCTATAAATCTCTTTTGAATACTTTTCAAATTTTGATTGTCCAGGTGCCCATCATGCTCTTTATCTCTTTGCTGATTGCTGCAGGTCTTCACTCTTCATTAGTGAGATTTAAGGCATTTTTCCGTATAGCTTATTTTATGCCTGCAATTACAGCTCTCGTAGCTGCATCAATAGTCTTTATGATTTTATTGGACGAGCATTTCGGTTTAGTTAACTATCTCCTATCCTTGATGGGACTGGAGCCCATTCACTGGCTTACTTCTCCATTTTGGGCAAAAGTCTCGGTTATTGCAGTCATGACTTGGAGATGGACTGGATACAATATGGTCATTTTTCTTGCAGGATTACAGGCCATTCCTAAAGAATTGTATGAAGCAGCAAGCATTGATGGGGCAAGTAAGGTAAAGCAGTTTTTTCTTATCACAATCCCTCAATTAAAGCCAGTCTTTATTTTCACTGTGGTTATGTCGACGATCGGGACTCTCCAGCTTTTTGATGAGCCATTCATTTTGACACAAGGCGGACCGAATAGTGCAACCATGACCATTACACTTTATTTATACGAAACTGGATTCAAGTATTTCGAGTTTGGATATGCATCGGCTATCGCCTATATTTTAGTCATAATTATTGCTGTGATTTCCTGGATACAGATGAAATGGGTAGGTGATTTGGAAGAATGAAATCAACTAAAAATATATCGTCTAAAATCTGGATTTATGTTTTGCTTTTAGTGGGTGTCGTTATATCTATTGCCCCCTTCTACTGGATGATCGTTGGTTCAACACTGAAGTCAGGAGAAATTTTCCATGTCCCGCCTAAAATACTGCCTGGGGATCATCTGGCAGAAAATTTCAGGTCATTTAATGATTCACTGGGGATAGTGAAAGTTTTCTGGAACTCTTTATTCATCGCTGTCGTTTTTACTATGCTTAGCACACTTATATGCTCGATGGCAGGCTATGCGTTTGCGAAATTCCGCTTTAGAGGACGGAACCTAATTTTTTTTGTTATATTATGCTCCTTGATGATACCGTATCAAGTGACCTTGATTCCTTTATTTGAAATGATGGTCCGCTTTAATTGGCTGAATACCTATCAAGCAATCATTCTTCCGAGTCTTGCTTCGCCTTTTGCCATTTATTTGATGAGGCAAAATATGAAGGCGGTTCCAGACTCCCTGATTGAGGCATCAAGAGTAGACGGGGCTGGTGAGATAAGGATATTCTTTACGGTCATTTTGCCGGTAGTTCGGCCAGCTCTTGCGGCTGTTTCAATATTTCTTTTCATGTCTCAGTGGAATAGCCTAATTTGGCCACTCATTACTCTTAATAGCAAAGAAATGTTCACGCTTCCTGTTGCCTTATCAAGTTTGATAGGAATGGCCCGTATTGATTATGGGCAGGTAATGCTGGGAACAACGTTATCGACTATCCCGATTATGATCATTTTTCTGCTTATGCAGAAACATTTTATTTCCGGGATTTTGGGCGGTTCTGTTAAAGAATAAACAAGCATACAGAGGTGATCTGAATGGAATATTCAGTGTTTACAAGAGGAGATATTAATAATCAGCTTATTTTGCATAAACACAGGTTAAAACCAAGAACTCATTATGTGTCTTACAGGGATGAAAGGGAAGCGTTGAAAATGAATCGTGAAATGTCTTCTTCCTTTTATTTGCTGAACGGCAAATGGAAATTTGTTTATACTGAGCATCCGATCCTGGCACCAAAAGATTTTTTTAAAGAGGATTTTGATTCAAGCAGCCTGGATCAAATCCAGGTACCGGGATTATGGCAGCTCCAGGGATATGGAAAACCTCATTATACAGACCTATATTATCCTTTTCCTGTAAATCCGCCGATTGTGCCGGAAAAGAATCCTACAGGATGCTACAGGAAGGAGTTCTTTCTTCCAGAAGGGTGGGATAGCCAAAATGTGCATCTCTGCTTTGAGGGAGTAGACAGTTCCTTTCATTTATGGGTAAACGGCCATGAAGCCGGGTTCAGTAAAGGGAGCCGCTTAACATCTGAGTTTGACATTACATCATTTTTGACAGAGGGCAAAAACATCATTGCAGTTCAAGTGTACCAATGGAGTGATGGCTCATATTTGGAAGATCAGGACATGTGGTGGCTAAGCGGCATTTTCCGGGATGTTTATTTATTATCTGTGCCCAAGCTTCATGTCTATGATTTTTTTGTTAGGGCTGAATTGGATGATCAGTATGAAGATGGCTTATTAAGTATCGATATTAAGTTGAAAAATACAAATGAAAAACCGCAGAAATTCCAAATTGAATATAAAATCCTTGACGAAACAGCTTGTGTGGGACAAGGCACTGTTTCACAGGGCGATGAAATTGGCCAAATGAAAGAAAAACAGCTTTTCCACTCTTCCCATATCCATGCACCAAAAAAATGGTCAGCCGAGGAACCTCATTTGTATACGCTTCTTCTAATTTTAAAGAATGAACTGGGAGAAGTTCTTGAAACGATTTCTTATAAGATCGGCTTTCGGACAGTTGAAATAAAAGAAAGAAATCTTATGATAAATGGGAAAGTGGTGATGTTTAAGGGGGTTAATCGCCATGACCATGATCCGGACACTGGCCGGACAGTTTCTTATGAAACGATGAAACAAGATATCATTATGATGAAGCAATATAATATTAATGCCGTTCGTACCGCTCATTACCCGAATGACCCCCGCTTTTATGATTTGTGCGATGAATATGGTTTATATGTCATTGATGAAACCGATCTTGAATGCCATGGCTTTGAGCTGACAGGAGATGCAAACCTTCTCAGTAATGATCCTGAATGGGAAGCAGCATATGTTGACAGAATGGAACGAATGGTGGAGCGGGATAAGAATCATCCGAGCATCATCATGTGGTCACTTGGCAATGAATCTGGTTTTGGCTCCAATTTTAAAGCCATGTATAAAAGGTGCAAGCAATTGGATTCTACTAGAATCGTACATTATGAAGGAGACCGTGATACAGAGGCAGCTGATATTTACAGTACCATGTACTCATCTGTTGAAAAAATAATCGGTTTTGCTAACGAAGAAAATTGGGAAAAACCCCATATATTGTGTGAATATGCACATGCAATGGGGAATGGCCCTGGCGGCTTAAAGGAATATTGGGATGCCTTTTACCAATATAAACGTCTTCAAGGCGGCTTTATATGGGAATGGATTGACCACGGCTTACACCAATACACAGAAGATGGAGGAGAATTTTATGCCTACGGAGGGGATTTTGGAGATGAGCCAAATAACGGAAACTTCTGCCTGGATGGATTACTCCTCCCGGATAGAACACCTTCCCCAAGTTTGCACCAATATAAAAAGGTTATTGAGCCTGTTAAAACGAAAGCGGTTGACCTTGAAAACGGTATTGTAATCATTGAAAATCGCTATGATTTTATTAGCCTGGACCATTTATTCCTTTCTTGGAGTATTATGGATGGAGTCTCTGTGCTGGATAGCGGTTCAATGTCATTGCCTTCTATTTCTGCAGGCCAAAGTTACCAGCTTCATATTCCATATAATAAAAATTCTCCTGCTTACGGAGAAAATCCATATTTGAATCTGTCGTTCAGCCTGAAGAGAGATTTTCCATGGGCTAAGCAAGGACATGAAATAAGTTGGGAACAATACAAGCTGCCGCAGCTGAAGACAAGTGCCACAGAAATAAAAGAATACAACCTTAGGTACGGACCACTTGCCATTCATGAAACCAGCGCAGCTATTATAGTGGAAGGTTCAGAGTTTGAGCTGACATTTTCAAAGGCAGAAGGAACAATTACAAGCTGGAGCTTCAAGGGACAAAGCTTGATGAAAGCGGGACCAAAGATGAACTTCTGGCGTGCGATGACCGATAATGAAATGTATATTTCAAAGGAATGGAAAGAATCGTATCTTCATATGATGGAGCATGATGCCCGTTCAATAAAAGTTGAACAAATTGACCGAAACAGAATAAAAATCAGGGTGGAAGCAAATGTGGCACCAAGGGTGATGGCCTGGGGAGTTAATGGCAGTTATGATTATACTATTCATGCAAATGGCCAGGTAGAAATAGCTGTTGAGGGTCAGCCGTATGGCAGCCTCCCTGCAACGTGGCCGAAAGTCGGCATTGAAATGAAGCTTCCTCTTGATTTATCACATGCATCATGGTTTGGAAGAGGCCCGGGGGAAAGTTACCCGGACAGTAAGCTTGCCTGCAAAATAGGTGAATACAGCATGAAAGTCGAAAATCTTTTCTTCCCGTATATACACCCTCAGGAAAATGGCAACCGATCAGATACAGAATGGGCAAGCTTTCATAATGGCATGAGCCTTGGATTGCTGGCTGCGGGGGATCACCTAATGAATTTCAGTGCGCATTATTATACAAAGGAAGATCTTGAAGCAGCAAAACATTTGTACCAATTAAAGCAGCGAAGCTATATAACTTTAAATCTGGATTATCAGGTGAATGGAATTGGAAGCAATAGCTGCGGGCCAGGCCCATTGCCTGAATATGAGTTAAAACCTAAAGCCTTCCGCTATAAAGTGACTTTCTTGCCCTTCTCAGGAAGTGCCGGATTAGCCAGGGAAAAGGCAAAAGAGCTGAAATATCAAATTAGTGCAGAAGAAGTATTAACTAATAATAAATAAAGATACTTTATAGATTAAAAAGGACAGCAGGTTACAGGAACTTGCTGTCCTTTTTATCGGGATTACAACTTTCTGAAAATACGGAGAATAAAAAACTTATGTTAAACTTTTACTAGTTAGTTTTGTCTGGATTATCCTGAATTGTCCTCAAAGTTAGTGGTACTCAAATCTCCAAACAACAAAATGTTTCCTGCATTTTAAGGTTATTTCCCGATATTTATTTGGTCGGGCAGACAGGTAGCTCTACTGCCATTGAAGGTATTGCAATATGATCCGTACAGAAAGACATGGGAAAAGAGAATCGGGAGGTACCTGAGTTGGTGCTGGCGGATTCTGGCAAGAAAAGGAGACTATTTGCAGCCGAATAAAGTCTCAACTCTCCTTGAAGCCATTGGGGCAGAAATAAATGAACAAACTCCTTCGAGAACACGGGATCGACTGGAGAAAGCGCTTGATACCCTTCATGAGGATGGACTGATTGGATCCTGGCACTACAAAAATGACATTAAACAGATACAAAAAGGAATTTCCAGTATGGATGAAAACACAGAGATAGCGGGCGAAAAAATAAGGGAAATCAGGGAGAAATTCAATTTATCCTTAAACCAGGCAGCTGAAGAGCTAGAGATTTCTACCTCCTATTTAAGTAATATTGAAAGTAGAAGGCGGTCACTACCTGTCTTATCAGACTATGCATGATTTTAATGAACTGATGAATCAGGAGAAGTAATGTAAGCCGAATAGCAATGAAAACAGCAGCCCATGCACAGGCTGCTGTTTTTTATGCTTGATGTTATATGAATTAATAAATTTTCTTTTTTGATAATCCTATAATAGAATCAGGAATGAAGTAAGATAGTTATTGAACTACCCGGGCGGTGAAACATTGTGGAAAATTTATATTATAAAAAGTATATACGTACTGATTTTTGTTTTGAACATGACCATGATCATAAAAAAAATAATATACTGCTTCAATATAAGAACAGCGATTTATTTTATATGGATAGAGAGGAATATTCCTTCTATAAACAGCAAGCTGAAGAATTATTTTGGAAGAAGTGTTTAGTAATCTTAATGGATGATTTTGATTTAAGCCTTCTCGCAAAGGATTTTTTAACTGAACTAATTGTATTCACTGACTCTGAAAACAGAATACTCGGTTACGTCAAGTGCCAGGATCTGCTAAAGGAACTCAGCAATGATTTTGAAGAATTACAGGCTTATTTTCATACTATAATCGATACCATTGAGAATTCGGTATCAGCCGTGGACAAGGAAGGGAAAACAATCGTCTGGACAGAAGGGGCTGAAAGAATATTCTCTATCCGCAAAGAAGATATTCTGGGAAAAGAAATGAAAAATTTCTTTTCTGAAGAGATGCTTTTAAATCAGGAAACACTTCTGACTGGCAAAGCGTTTAAACATCATCTTCATAAACCAAGAGAAGATCTTTTTGTACTGATAAATATTAATCCAGTTGTTGTCAAAGGGAAAATTATTGGGGCTGTAGCCGCGGAAACGGACATAACGAGCCAGGTCATGCTGAGCCAGGAGTTATTGAGTGCATCTTCTAAAATTCAGCAGCTGCAAAACGAAGTTTCCAGACTTAATAATACTAGGGATCCTTTTCAAAATGTTAAAGGATCAAGTGTTGAAATTAAAAACGCCATATCCCTGGCAAAAAAGATGGCTAAAACGGATGAGAATGTATTACTGCTGGGTGAAACAGGAGCGGGAAAAGAAGTATTTGCAAAGGCTATACATGACCAATGCCGATTATCAAAGCCTTTTATTGCTTTGAATTGTGGTGCCATTTCTCCAGCATTGTTTGAAAGTGAATTGTTTGGCTATGAAAAAGGTGCTTTCTCAGGGGGAGATCCTAACGGGAAGCCTGGAAAAATAGAGCTTGCTGATAAAGGAACATTGTTTCTGGATGAAGTGGGGGATCTGCCTTTAGATCAGCAGGTAAAATTGTTGAGAGTCCTTGAAAACAAAACCTATTATTCGGTAGGTGGTTTGAAGGTGAAAGCTGCCAACTGCAGAATAATAGCTGCAACCAATAAGAATTTAGAAGCAATGGTTGAGAGGGGCGAGTTCAGAGAAGATTTGTTCTACCGACTGAATACCTTAACGATATTTATCCCGCCATTAAGAAAAAGAAGACAGGATATCTTAGAGTTATTTCATCTGTTTATTCATGAATCATCTTTAAAATATGGCCTGGACATTACCTTTATTGCACCTCAAATTACACAATTGCTGCTTGAGTATGAATGGAAAGGGAATATTAGAGAACTTAAAAATGCAGTAGATAGAATGGTTCTTTTATCTGAAAATGGTTCCATATTGCCTAATACATTGCCGGAAAAGATACTAAAGGAGAAACCTCATTTTTTCTTGCCGTCTGCCAATGAATTGCAGAACGAAATAAACAGATTCGAAAAACAAAAAATCCTTGATGCACTAAAAGGAGAAAATGGAAATAAATCAGAAGCGGCAAAGCGGTTGGGCATAACAAGAACTACTTTATATAATAAGATGAAAAAATTAAATATATCCGATTGGTAATAAGAAGAAGAAAGGGATCATTGATGATTTCTTCTTCTTTTTTATTGTAAAGAAATCTTTACACTTAACGGATTGGTGTTAAAGAAAATGAACAACCCATTCATATAAGGAGCTTGCCATAAATGCTGGTTGAGGTTGGCACGATAATTGCATATTGAATAAGAGAAAGGAGATTTTTTATGAATAACAAAATAGCATCTTTAGAGAAATTCTTAGAAAAGAGAAACTGGACGGGGGGACTCATTACATCACGGCAGAACATTTTTTACTTAACCGGTTTTGATTACGAACCGCATGAACGCTTTGTTGGAATTTTTATTTTTCCGGGAAGATCCCCATTAATTGTATTGCCTGAAATGGAGTTGAAAATGCTCTTGGAAGCAGGCTGGAGAAATGACTATATCTGTTATAAAGACTCAGATAATGTATGGAGGATGATTACAGATCATCTCAAAGAAAATTTAAACATGATCACAGATTTTGCAGTAGAAGAGACCTATATTTCTCTTAAATATGTTCGTATGCTGCAGCAAATGCTGCCAAATATCCATCTGCAAAATTTAGATCAGGCGCTTTCTGAAATGAGGATTCAAAAAAACCCTGAGGAAATAAAGAAATTAAGGATAGCAGCCCAATATGCAGATTATGCAATACAAGCTGGGATAGATGCCTTATATGAAGGTGTATCAGAGTTAGAAGTGCTGGGTGAAATTGAAAATAAAATTAAAAAAGCAGGATTGCGTGATATGTCTTTCAGCACAATGGTGCTTTTTGGCAGCAATTCAAGCAATCCTCATGGAGTTCCGGGGGAGAATAAACTGCAGCCCGGAGATACCATCATATTTGATTTGGGTGTTAAATATGAAGGATATTGTTCGGATATCACTCGAACATTTGTCTTTAAGGAATTAAGGGACGAAGTCAAAGAGATGTATGATTTAGTGTTGAAAGCTAATTTGGCTGCTCTGCTAGAGTGCTGGGCAGGCAATAAAATGAGAAAAATAGATGAAGCGGCCAGAAAAGTAATAAGCAATGGCGGATTTGGAGAATACTTTCCTCATAGAATTGGCCATGGCCTGGGAATAGAAGTGCACGAAGAACCTTCTTTACACGCTGAAAATGAGGAAATTCTCCGGGAAGGTATGGTGCTGACTGTAGAACCAGGCATCTATATCCCCGGTGTAGGCGGGGTGAGAATAGAGGATGATGTAGTGATAGGGGCAGAAGGAGTAGAGGTATTAACGAAGTTTAAGAAAAACTTGCATGTCGTAAAAGGGAAAAAGACTGATTGGAAATAATAACTTACAAGGTAAGCTGAGGAGCGTGATGCTCAAAACTGCAGCATGAAAGAGACGGATTTCCATCCGGTTCTTAAACATCAAGGTGGGACATAAATGGAGAATTTCATTATTTACATAATAGCTATATTTGTTGCTATTGGTGGAATCGATAGGATTCTAGGAAATAAATTTAAGATTGGCGAAGAGTTTTCAAAAGCTTTTTATAGTATGGGAGCCCTGTCACTATCGATGGTTGGCATTATTTCTATATCTCCTGTATTGGCAGATATATTAATACCAATAATATCACCTGTTTATTCCTTTTTTGGGGCTGACCCTTCCATGTTTGCATCAACACTATTTGCTCTGGATATGGGCGGTTATAAACTTGCGACTGAAATGGCAAATGATATAGATGCAGCGAATTTTTCCTGGGTATTTTTAGGTACCATGATGGGACCAACACTGGTGTTCACCATCCCTGTTGCATTAAATTTAATTCAAAAAAAAGACCAGGCCAATTTTGCAAAAGGTATCTTGATCGGCTTAATGACTATTCCAATTGGCTGCTTGATTGGCGGAAGGGTTTCTGGTTTTCATTTATTATGGATGATTAAAAATCTGCTTCCAACGATTCTATTATCCATTATTATCATGATCTCATTATTAAAAATTCCCAAAGCTACAACGAAAATGTTCATTGGGTTCTCAAAAATCATTGAGGCTGTATTAATATCAGGCTTAGTCATTGTGATTTTCCAAACACTAACAGGAGTAGAATTTATTAAGAAATTAGTTCCTATTCATGAGAGCTTTAAAACCATCGGGGATATTACCATCATGCTTGCCGGTGCATATCCATTGGTCTTCTTTCTGCAGCATGTGCTAAAAAAGCCATTTGAAAAAGCAGGCAATAAAATTGGGCTCACGCATCAATCTCTAGTCGGATTATTATCATCATTGGCTCACCATGTTCCAATGTTCTCGAAATTTGACCTTTTAGATGCGAGAGGTAAAGTCGTCAATACAGCTTTTGCAGTTAGCGGCTCCTTTGTGATGGGGAGTCATCTGGGCTTTGTTGCCTCTGTTGACAAAAGCTTTATTGTTCCAATGATTTTTGGAAAGCTGTCTGCTGGAATTTTAGCTGCAATCATAGCTTATTTCGTTATGGATGATGAGGTTAAGGATAAAAGTACTTGTACGCTCAAATAAACTGACAGAAATTAAAACAGCAGCCGGTCTTATGTGAACTGGCTGCTGTTTTTTGCATTATGCAATAGTTGAAGCAGTTTTATCCTGCTTATTGAGCTTATCCTGCAAAACAAATTGATTACGCCCTGCACCAATTCCGGAAATAGTAAAGATGGCAGTAATGAAGATTAGGAAGATCAGTGGAACGGTCCAGGAGTGGAACAGGTCATACAGTGAGCCGATGAGAATCGGTCCTGCCGCCGCAAGCAGGTAGCCGACGGATTGAGCCATTCCTGAAAGGCTGGCTGCCTGTTTGGCATTTTCAGCACGAAGGCCGATCAGGGTTAAGGAATGGCTGATCGCAGCTCCAAGACCAATCCCGAGGAGAACGATGCTGATGTTAGAGATGAAGGCATTGACATTCACCAGGAGACCCGTTATACCTGCAAAAGTGAAAATGCCGATGCCAAGAGCAATCCCCTTTTGGTTAGGAAGCCGATCGGCAAGAACGGGAATAATAAAATTAACAGGGAGTCCTGAAAACTGGAAAACCGTTACCATCCATCCAGCTGCGTCAATTTCCCGTCCCTGGCTATGTAGAATTTCAGGGAGCCAGGTGGTGGTGCTGAAATAGACCATTGATTGCAATCCCATAAACAGTGTGACCTGCCAGGCGATGGGTGAGGACCAGATTGAACCCTTTGGAGCAGATACTTTAGGTGCTTCCGTCTTTTTCTTTCGTAATCTGATCTGCGGAATCCAGACAATAATGGCGATAAGAATTAAGATGGTCCATACACCAAGGGAAAGCCGCCATCCCAGGCCAAGATCCTTTGCAAGCGGGATACTGAATCCTGGCGCTAGTCCTGCACAAATCCCCATTGAAAATGTATAAATGCCTGTAAGCAGACCAACCTTCTGCGGAAACTTTTCCTTGACCATTCCAGGAAGAAGCACGTTGCAAAGACCTACGCCTAACCCTATTAATATAGTTCCTATGTAGAGCGGAGGAAGCATTCCCAAAGAACGGGCCGCAATGCCGGTTCCCAAAATAGTCAAACCCAAAAGAATGCTCCATTCACTTCCAAGCTTTTGGGCAATCCTCGGAACAAATGGAGAGAGCAGGGCAAAGGCAACGAGAGGAAGGGTAGTCAGAAGGCCTGCTGCACCATTGGAAATTCCCGTTTCATCCCGGATTGCCCCGATCAATGGCCCGACAGATGTAATCGCAGGGCGTAAATTAAAAGCCACAAAAATAATGCCGGCCATCAGGAAAAAGGTTTTTGAATCAAATTTTGCTGAACTTCTCAACTAAAGACACTCCTTCAAGGTATTTCGAAAATCCTTCGCGTAACGAAAGATAATATTCAGAATAGTATAATTGTTTTTCACCTAAAAGTACATAGCTTTTAAGCAAAATGGCAATATTTATACAGTTTATTAGAGAGAAGTAAATCTGAGGAAACAGCTGGTAAATAAAATATAGTAAGGGGAGGTCCCCTTACTTCTATTTTTAAATTGATTCTAATGCATCGAGAATTTTATTAAGCCAATTCATATAAAACTCATTTAATCCTTTATAATGCTCCTGGATCAGGTTCGGAATGACGTCTTGGTAGTCATGCTTTCCTTCACTTTCTGCATTCAGCTCGGAGATCCAGGATTTAATATGTTCTGCTGCTGCAGGGACTTCTGGTGATTCGATAAATAATAGGGCTGGATAAAGGGAGCGCGGTTCAGGCATCCGCTTTTTAAACACCTCAATGATTTCTTCTGAAAGCTGATTTTTTCCTTCTTCAGTTATCTGGTAAATGGTCCGGTTTGGCCGATTATTCACCTGTTCCTGCTTCTCCGCCTGGATCCACTTGTGCTTTTCGAGTTTGCGGATGGCGTGATATAAATTGCCGTCCGTAACGGGGAATAGCTGATCCCATTTGTGTTCTAAAATGACTTTTTTCATTTCATATGGATGATATTCTTTCTCTTTTAAAAGCCCGAGAATTACGATTTGCATGGACATAGTAGCAGCTCCTTTTAAACAATTACTTTGCACAAAGTAATGGGTGGATTTATAATAAAAGTGAGGAGGAGATCATATGAATCTAAAGGACAAAGTTGCATTAATAACAGGCGGTGCCGGCGGCATTGGCAAGGGCATAGCCACAGCCATGCTGAAACATGGCGCTAAAGTTGTGATTGCAGATATCAACCAGGAGGCCGGAGAAGCAGCTGTACAGCAATTAAGTCAGTTTGGATCGATTCATTTTATTGAAAAAGACATATCCCGCAAGGAAAGATGCCGTTGACCTTGTGCAGGAGACAATCTCACAGTATGGAAAATTGGACATCCTTGTCAACAACGCGCATGTTTCCAGACAGATGCCATTTGTGAATACCACACTGGAAGACTTTGAATTATCCTTTAATACAGGATTTTACCCTACTGTCAATTTAATGCAAGCCTCCTACGAACAGCTTAAGAAAAATAAAGGATTCGTGATTAACTTTGCTTCAGGTGCCGGCATTTCGGGCCAGGTGAACCAGGCCTCCTATGGATCTGCTAAAGAAGCGATTCGCGGTTTAACGCGAACTGTTGCAAATGAGTGGGCTAAGGATCAGATTAATGTCAATTTAATCTCACCAATTGCTTATACTGAAGGCGTGAAAAATTGGAGCGGGAACTTCCCAGATCAATATGAGCAGGTACTCAATGGAATCCCGCTTGGCCGCATGGGAGACCCTGAAAAGGATATTGGGGAAGTGGCTGTATTCTTAAGCAGCGAAAGCAGCTCCTACATTACCGGACAGACAATTATGGTAGACGGGGGTACGCAAAAGTTAACCTAAACAAAGAAACTGTCCGCTTGGACAGTTTCTTTGTTTAAGGATAAGCATATCTACTCTGAAGTTAGATAACGGCCTAGCTCCGGGCGCCTTCCACTTTTCTATTGTGCTGAAAACCCGCCGTCAATAACTAGTTCAGCTCCTGTAATATAAGAAGCATCATCTGAAGCAAGGAACAATACAGCGCGTGCCACGTCATCAGCTTCACCAAGTCTTTGGAGCGGAGTTGCCTGAATTAATCTTTGCAGCACTTCACTGGATTCTGACAGGTTTTCGGTCATTGGTGTTTTAATAACGCCAGGGAAAACGGCATTAACCCTGATACCGAAACGGCCAAACTGTGTGCTTGCCGCTCTGGAGATGGCTCTGACAGCACCTTTTGAAGCCGTGTATGTGTTTGTTCCCATTCCAACCATGGCTGTGTAGCTTGAAATATTCACAACGGCACCGCTTTGCTGTTTGACCATCTGCGGCAATACATGCTTCATTCCTGCAAATGGCCCGAAACCATTGATGCGCATCATGAGATCCCAATCTTCAATTGTCACATCATCCATATGCTTCTCACTTGAAATGCCGGCATTATTAATTAGAACATCGATTCTTCCATGATCGGCAACGATTTCTTCCACTGCCTTTTTCCAATCATCCTCTGACATGACATTCAGCATTTTGCCTTCCACTGAATCATTTTGGCTGACAACGTCCAAGAGCTCTTTATTAATGTCCGCTGCAATAACATAAGCGCCTTCTTCGACTAAAAGCTCAGTCATTCGTTTTCCCATGCCGGATGCTCCGCCAGTAACCAATACAATTTTATTATCGAATTTCCCCATTATATTTCCCCCTTAATTTCTCTTTTTAAAAAGCGTTTACAAATCAAGTATAATCGATATTATACTTTGTGCAAAGTAATTAGATTTGGAAAAATACCAAGTTTTAAGGGACTTTTCATTATTATTGATAGAAAGGGCAAGAATTGGTATAATGAATGACAGTCAGTCACTTTTGGGCAAGGAGGATATATCCATGCAGGATCGTCCAGATGATAAATACAGTAGAATACTGAACGCATCTATAGAGGTTATTTCTGAAAAAGGCCTTGAAAAGTCCTCGGTATCAGAGATCGTTAAGAAAGCAGGCATCGCTCAGGGAACGTTCTATTTATATTTTTCTTCAAAAAGTGATTTGGTACCTGCGATCGCCAATTCACTTCTCACCAAAATTCTCGATCGGATGAAGAGGAAGGTACATGGGGCAGCAAGCTTCTGGAGTACTCTAGATGCCGTAATTGACGAGACCTTTAAGGTTACAGATGAACATAAAGATATTATAGTACTTGTATACTCAGGACTCGCTGTCAATCATTCCTTGGAAAAATGGGAGGAAGTGTACCGGCCATATTACGAATGGCTTGAGATTGAAATCAGCAAGGCAGTTCAAAAAGAAGAAATTTATACAAACATTAATTTGAAGTGGACCTCAAGGACCATCATTAACCTTATCGAAAATGCTGCTGAAAGATATTATATTGGCGGCGAGCAGGATGAGCCCCTGACGGTTTATAAAGAAGAGCTTTTTAAATTTATCAGGAAATCATTAATCACAGGCTAAAATTATTGGACTGCTTCCAATAATTTTTCTTTAAAGAAAAATGACTGACTGTCATTCATAGGGAGTTGAGAGCAAATGAAATGGATGTTAGTATTTGCAGCCGGCATCCTTGAAGTGATGTGGGCTTCAGGTTTAAAATATGCAGATTCATTCTTGGATTGGACGATAACCACAGTGCTGATAGCAGCAAGTTTCATATTATTGATCCGCTCATATAAGGTAATACCTGTTGCGGCGGCTTATACAGTATTCGTCGGGATTGGAACTGTAGGCACTTATATTTTAGGTGTGATAATGGGGGAGCCTTTTTCGGTAACTCAAGTATTCTTTCTGGTGATATTATTGGCAGGTATCATTGGCATGAAGACTTTTACGAAACAGGAAAACACTGAAGCGAGAGGTGAATCTTAATGGCTTGGGGATTATTGGTCCTGGCGGGGATCGAAGAAGTGATTGCCACAATCGCCATGAAATACATGGATGGAACGAGAAAGAAATGGCCGATTGTTGTAATGGTAGTTGGTTTTATTTTCTCTTTCTTCTGTTTATCCATGGCCATGCAAAGGATTCCAGCCGGTGTGGCCTATGCTATTTGGACAGGAGTAGGGAGCATTGGCATTACGCTGGCTGGTTTGTTTTGGTTTAAAGAAAAATTCGGATATAAGCAATTTTTATCCCTGGCGTTTATCTTAATTGGAGTAATTGGTCTGGGGATGACATCTTAAGAAGGTTTTAAGCTATGAGAATATCGGAAGCAGACCTGAAATATGCTGGTCTGCTTTTTGGTAAAATATAAATTGAAATTAGTTGCAAATTACAAATAACATAATTATAATGTAACCAAGAGGTGAAAATAATGGAAAACCTTCGCAGTTTGTTTCAAGTAATGACGCGCCGTTTTGGCTTACTCAATAAAAATTGCTGCAGTGTCGGCGGATGCGATATTTCCCTCATTCAAAGCCATATTCTTTATGAGATTGACAATCAGCATAACCCGTCAATGCAGCAGATTGCAGATACGTTAGGGACGGATATTACAACTTTCAGCAGGCAGGTTCAATCTTTAGTGAAGATGAACTTGGTTAAAAAAACGCCGGATCCTGCTGATAAGAGAATCAGTATTCTTTCGCTGACTGCTGAAGGCAAATATATTGCAGGTTCAATAGATCAGCAGATGAATTCATTTTTACATGAGGTTTTTTCACAAATGAATGAGTTTGAAAAAGAAACAGTCATCCGCTCGATTCATTTGTTAAATAATGCAATGGCAAAGTCCAGTGCATGCTGTAAGCCTATTCAGGGGTAATTCCCTGGGTATAATACTTGCACTTTGCAAGTAAGATTAATCAATCCAAATTTGGAGAAAAGAGGAGAAACCATGACCAATCTGAATGACCTTATTGTTGTTAAAGGATGCTGCACGCCTAAGAAAAACGAGTCAGAAAAGACTTCACTAAGCGAGGATGAAAGAAGAGAGTTACCTGTAGCTATAATTGGCGCCGGGCCGGTTGGGCTGGCAGCTGCTGCACACCTGGCAAGCAGGGGGCAATCATTTATTTTGCTGGAGTCGGGGAAGCAAGCAGGAGCAAATATTAAAAGCTGGGGACATATTCGCTTATTCTCACCATGGCGATACAATATTGATAAAGCTGCTTCAAAGTTATTAAGCGCCAATGGCTGGGTACAGCCGCAACTGGAAGCTTTGCCTACAGGGGATGAGCTAGTTGAACACTATCTGAAGCCGCTGTCCAGGTTACCTGAAATAAAGCCTTTCATTCACCTAAATACGAAAGTTTTGTCAGTTGGCAGAAAAGACACCGATAAAATGAAAACCGCAAAACGGGGAAATATTCCGTTTGTTATCCATGCTGAGCAGAATGGAGAGTACAAAACATACGAATCGAAAGCAGTAATTGATGCTGCAGGCACCTGGGGAAATCCAAATCCAGCTGCGTCAAGCGGAATTTGGCTGGCTGAAGAACAGCAGCTGAAGGAAAAAATATTTTATGGTATACCCGATATATTAGGGAGTGAGCAGCAGCGCTATCGGAATAAACGTATAGCAGTTGTCGGGGGAGGCCATTCAGCCATTAACGCTTTGCTGGATTTAGCCACATTGAAAGAGTCCTATCCCGAAACGGAAATTCTGTGGATTATGAGAAGAAATCAGGTTGAGGATGCCTACGGTGGAGAAGAAAAAGATGCACTTGAAGCACGCGGCCGCCTCGGAAGCAGAATCCGCCAATTGGTTGATAAAGGTCAAGTGGAGGCCATTACTCCATTTCGCATCCAGCTGGTCAAAAAGTCAGAAACGGGAATCGAGTTAGCAGGCAGCCATAATGGCAAGCCGGGCAGCCTGGATGGAATCGATGAAATGATTGTCAATACAGGAAGCCGTCCGGATTTTTCAATGATAAACGAACTCCGTACTTCTATAGATTCTGCAACTGAAAGTGTAGAAGCATTGGCACCATTAATTGATCCTAATCTTCATAGCTGCGGTACAGTTCGCCCCCATGGAGAAAAGGAGTTAAGACAGCCTGAGAAGAATTTTTATATCGTGGGTTCAAAAAGCTATGGCCGTGCTCCAACCTTTTTGATGGCGACAGGCTATGAGCAGGTTAGGTCAGTGGCAGCTTATCTAAGCGGTGATTTCGCCGCTGCTGAAAAAGTAGAGCTCGATTTGCCGGAAACGGGTGTTTGCAGTGTTAATCTAAAAAGTTCCTGTGATGAACCTGCATCTTCCTGCTGCAATTAATTAAAGGGGAGAATTACATCCCAAATAAAGGTGATGCCAATGACCATCAATCATGCTGGAGCGCTCAAAAAAGAATATTTTATCTCATATATGAAACTAATCAGGAATGCTTTCGGATGTTCTGTTGAGGAAGCTAAAGATAAAACATTTGAAAGGCTGTTTCGATCGCTGGAAAGTGAAATGGGGCAGGAAACGTATACACAATTTCTTTTGGCTTATCGGGATTTACTGAATCATTCGAATGATTAAGAAAGGAGAGAATGACTTATGGCGGCTATTAAAAATCAATTATCTTCAAAACCTATAATAGTAGTCGCCATAGTCACAGCTTTAAGTCTTTTAGGTGATTCCATGCTGTATATTGCCTTGCCTATTTATTGGGAAAGTGCTGGCCTGGATTCCATTTGGCAAGTAGGTGTGCTCCTATCAATAAACCGTTTCATACGATTGCCTTTTAATCCCTTAGCAGGCTGGATGTATAAACATATTTCATTAAAGGCTGGCCTGATCATTGCCATTCTGTTAGGCGGATTCACAACTATAGGCTACGGTGTTTTCGAAGGATTTGCTGCCTGGATGATTCTCCGTGCATTATGGGGGATTGCCTGGTCATTTTTTCGAATCGGAGGATTGTCGGTTGTTGCCGTATATGCTGAAAACAATAAGCGTGGAAGTTCTATGGGCTTATATAACGGGCTCTACCGAACAGGAAGCCTGGTTGGAATGCTGGCTGGGGGCTTGCTCATTCCGATTCTAGGCTTGAGCACAGTTTCAATTGCATTTGGGTTATTGTCCCTTTTGGGGCTTCCTTTATTGCTGAATTCTAAAATCAAACAAATTGTGGAGACACCTGATAAAAGAGATAAAATGGCTGAAGAGAAGCCTTTCATTGGCAGGACCGCATATAAAGCAGCGATAATTGTTTCAGGCTTTCTCGTTGCCATGCTATATCAAGGAATAGTGACATCCACAATGAGTTCGCTGATTGAACATTTTTACGGAGAGAGTATATCAATATGGAATGTGGTTGTCAGTGTTACATTTTTATCAGGCATCATCCAAGCGGTAAGGTGGACATGGGAACCTTTTCTGGGAAGGACAGTAGGTCACTGGTCTGATGGGGCGCAGGGGAGGCTGCCGATTTTTATCGTTTCTTTGATCTCAGCAGGATTTGTCTTTGGAATAGTATCCTTTAGACTTCCATTAGGGCTGTGGATAGCAATTACTCTTTTAGTGATGGCCGGAGCTACTATTTTATCAACCATTCTGGATACGATAGCTCTGGACACAGCAAAAACTGCAAACGTGGTTTCTTTCCTTACGATATACTCCATCTCTCAAGATCTAGGAGCAGCTTTAGGGCCGGCAATTAGTTACATATTAATCCAATTAGAGGCTGGTTTTACATTTTTATATTGGGGCGGTTCAATAATCCTGCTTATTTTAGCCATGATTTGGTCAGTTTTAGCAAAGAGGCTGAACACATCAATAAAAAAAGAGATCTATGAATCCTATTAGGGGGGACTGAAATGTTAAGTGAGGCAGTTGTTCGTGAAGCCAGAAAGACAGATTTAGAGGCTATTCTGGAGATTTATAATCAGGGAATAGAAGATCGAATAGCTACATTGGAAACAGAGGCAAAAGATCTTTCCTATATGACAAACTGGTTTGAACAGCATCAAGGACGATATAGCGTGCTTGCCGCAGAAGAAGGGGATCAAGTGATTGGATGGGCTTCCTTGAATCCGTATAGCAGCCGCTGTGCTTATGATGGAGTGGCAGACCTATCAGTCTATATCTCCAGGGCATTCAGGGGCAAAGGAGCAGGAGGGAAGCTGCTTTCAGCTCTCGAAATGAAAGCAAGAGAAAATAAGTTCCATAAGCTGGTTTTGTTTACTTTTCCTTTTAATGGCCTGGGGCAGGGACTGTACAAGAAAATGGGGTATCGTGAAGTTGGCACATTTCAAAACCAGGGTGTTTTGGATGGAGAATTTGTTGATGTGATGGCTATGGAGAAGCTGCTTTAAATAAATGTGCGGCTATTCATTTAGCCGTTTTTTGTTGGGTTTTCCTTAAAAGTTCGGTGGGATGCCAAGTTCGGACAGAATCTCCCGGAGATCCTGATTATCAGTCTGAAGTTGGACTAAGTTCAGACAGGATCTCCCGGATTACCTGATAATCAGTCCGAAGTGGGGCTAAGTTCAGACAGGATCTCCCGGATTACCTGATTATCAGTCCGAAGTGGGACTAAGTTCGGACAGGATCTCATGGATTTCCTGATTATCAGTCTGAAGTTGGACTAAGTTCGGACAGGATCTCTAAGATTTATTCCTTGCCTGTCCGAAGAATGGAGATCAATCTTTAGTCAGCTCTTCAAAGTATCATCTCCTTGTTCGAGAAAGCCTTAAGTAAGTCAGCCACACAAATAAAACGTGTCTGTTACAATCAGCTCATTTGTCAAATCAGTGACCCAAACGAATACAACGGAAATAAAAAAGCAGACTATACGTAAAGTTTTCGTAAATAAGAAAAAAACTATTTACTTATATAAGCAAATTATTATATGTTAATATGTGCAAAGCGGAGGTGATAAGATCATGATAGTGTCCACAGTTGAAATCGACAAAGCATCATCCATTTTAAAATTATTAGGCGATAAAACACGGCTCACAATGGTCAAACTTTTAAATAACCATGATTGTTGCGTGTGTGAGTTTGTGGAGATTTTTAAAATGAGCCAGCCAGCCATTAGCCAGCATCTCAGGAAACTTAAGGATGCAGGTGTGGTAAGGGAGACCAGGAGAGGTCAGTGGATTATTTATTCATTGAATCAGGATAGTGACTGCTATCCATTGGTACAAACTGTGCTCGATCACCTTCCAAGCATAGATTATTTATTAGAAGAACTGGAAGAGCAGGGATTGCGAATTTCCTGTGAGTAAGAGGGGGAAACACATTGACTCAAATAATTTTAGCATCGGTGATTTTCTTAGTCACCCTCATATTAGTCATTTGGCAGCCAAGAGGGCTATCCATCGGCTGGTCAGCATGCGGCGGAGCCATACTCGCTCTAATTGCTGGTGTGGTGGACTTCAATGATGTTATAGATGTTACATCCATTGTCTGGAATGCCACATTAACCTTTATTGCCATCATCATTATATCTCTTATTTTAGATGAAATTGGGTTTTTTGAGTGGGCAGCTTTACATATGGCGAGAGCGGCAAAGGGCAGCGGAGTGAAAATGTTCATTTACGTTTCCATTTTGGGATCAGTTGTCGCAGCATTCTTTGCGAATGATGGAGCGGCCCTCATTCTTACGCCAATCGTCCTTGCCATGGTGAGAAACCTTAATTTTAATGAAAAAATGGTTTTTCCTTTTATCATTGCCAGCGGATTTATTGCGGATACAACATCCCTTCCATTGGTCGTCAGCAACCTTGTTAATATTGTCTCAGCTGATTTTTTTGGCATCGGCTTTGTGGAATATGCGTCCCGCATGATTATTCCGAACTTCTTTTCACTGGCAGCCAGCATTTTGGTCTTATTCGTATACTTTAGAAAAAGCATACCAAAGAATTATGATTTATCTCATTTGAAAAAACCAGCAGCAGCAGTTAAAGACAGCAAAATGTTCCGATTGTCATGGCTCGTTTTAGGCATCTTATTAATAGGTTATTTTGCAAGTGAATGGATTGGTGTTCCAGTTTCATTCATTGCCGGCATTATAACGATTTTCTTCCTGATTATGGCGCGAAGAAGCACGGCCGTGAATACACGCACTGTCATCAAAGGTGCTCCATGGGCAATTGTTTTCTTTTCAATAGGCATGTATGTAGTGGTTTACGGACTAAGAAACGCAGGTCTTACAAATATATTGGCTGATTTAATTCAAATGACAGCTGACCAGGGACTATTTGCGGCAACGATCGGAATGGGATTCATTGCGGCTATCCTTTCCTCTGTCATGAACAATATGCCAACCGTTATGATTGACGCACTGGCCATTGCTGATACGAATACAAGCGGAATCATGCGTGAAGCTCTTATTTATGCGAACGTAATTGGATCTGATTTGGGACCGAAAATCACGCCGATTGGTTCCCTGGCAACCTTGCTATGGCTTCATGTATTGTCCCTAAAGGGTGTAAAAATCTCATGGGGAACGTATTTTAAAACAGGGATTGTATTAACCATTCCAACATTATTTATAACATTAGCCGGTCTATATATTTGGCTGCAGATACTTTAAAAAACTTACCTAAAAGGAGAAATACGACATGACAAAAAAAACTATCTACTTCCTATGCACAGGCAACTCATGCCGCAGCCAGATGGCAGAAGGATGGGCCAAGCGGCATTTAGGTGATGAATGGAATGTTTATAGTGCAGGGATCGAAGCACATGGTTTGAATCCTAACGCTGTAAAAGCAATGAAAGAAGCAGGCATTGATATTTCCAATCAGACTTCTGATATCATAGATCCTGAGATTCTAAATAATGCAGATTTGGTTGTAACGCTTTGCGGAGACGCTGCTGATAAATGCCCGATGACACCTCCACATGTGAAGCGCGAGCACTGGGGATTTGATGACCCTGCAAAAGCAGAAGGAACAGAAGCAGAAAAATGGGCTTTCTTCCAGCGTGTCCGTGATGAAATTGGCGGCCGCATTAAAACATTTGCCGAAACAGGAAAGTAAATAATATACTAAAAAACATTCAAGGGAGGGAACAGACATGATAATCACAGACAATGCGCGTGATGAATTAAGAAAAATGCTGGAAGAACAAAATGCGAGCAGCATTCGCATCTTTTTTGATGGCTATGGCTGAGGACAGCCAAGAATAGGACTGGCTCTGGATGAGCCGGCAGCAGATGATATTATTGTCACAATCAATGAAATCAAAGTAGCAATCGACCCTATTATTGAACCAAACACCGAAGACCTTGTTTTAGAGCGAAGCGGAAACGGAAGCGGAAGCGGGATTTCGATGATCGGGAATACGGGAAGATGCTGTTAGAAGAGGGCCTTTAGGGGTCCTTTTTATTTGATCTAATCCATGCTCCTAAATAAATCATTCACATACATTATGGTAACTGGAATTGAGGAGTGAATGTTGTTGTATTACTCATATAATCCATATGTGCCTCACTTTAATATCAGCCTTGGTAACCATCAGGCTTTTCGAAGTAATCATTTCAACAGAGCAAGAGCAAGCTTTTCCAAAGAGGAAGCAACAGCAATTGCATTATTGTTAGGAATCGATTTTACGAAAAGCAGGTTTGATTTGAACGAATTCTGGATGGGCGTAAATATAGAACTTGAACATGGGAAACAGTCAAATCAAACAAATGTTACAGGAGATGATCCGCTTCTTACGGGAAAAATTGCATTGGCGCATCTTAACGAGTTTCCTGACTATTATAAGAGATTAAAAGTTCTGGAAGCAGAAGCTAAAGCATATTGGAACAAATAATTATTTAAGATTGATAGTGAGCATAACAAAAAAGCAATGCAGCCTCCAAATGAAGATTGCATTGCTATTTTAACTAACGTTCCGAAGTTTTTTCAGTCAAAAAGGTTATCGCCACAAACAGTGCAAAGGCTAGCAGAAGCAAGGTTCCGCCGACGATAAAGAAGACCAGAACAAGCGTATCTCCTAAATTAAATGGATTTAATGTATACATCCACATTCCAATTGTCAATCCAAGTGCTCCTGCCATTCCAAGTATGCTGTGAATGGAAACAAGCTTTTTATATTTTACGCGGTATACTTTATAAAAGATTCCCCATGCAAATACGGATAGCCATCCTACCAGCAGGATGTGGGCATGAATTGGCCTTAAAGAATAATCCATCTGCCCGGACATATGCGATCCAAGATAGGTCCCGATAATGCCAAAGATGGCTGCAAATCTTATTAATCTGATACTCCATTTTTGTTCCATAGTTTTTTATTCCTCCCAATGTTTCTCCCTATAAAATGTGATGGTAAAAGTGGTTCCTTTGCCAGTCTGGCTGTCTGCCCTGATTTCCCCATTATGCAGCTCAATAATCTGTTTCACAATCGAAAGCCCGAGTCCTGTGCCATCTTTTTTTCTTGCTGAGTCCACCCGGTAAAAGCGGTCAAAAATCTGGCTGATCGTATCCTCGGATATTCCGATCCCGGTGTCTTTAAAAATAACTTCAATCGCAGATTCAGTTTGAGACAGGCTGATCAAAATGCTTCCGCCATGAGAGTTATATTTTATCGCATTCGTCAGCAGGTTGTCCCAGATATTTACCAAAAGCTCCGGATCCCCCTTAAAAATGACAGGGGATAGCTTGTATGAAACCTCAATTTCTTTTTCTTCCAGCCGCCATTGATGCCTGCGGATGGTTTCCTTGATCTGATCGTCCAATTTCACTTCCGAAAGCTTCATCGGATACGATTTCTGATCAAGTGAAGTCAAAAGCAAAAGCTGTTTTGTCAGATTGGAGAGCCGCTTCGATTCCTGATCGATAATCTGCACATATTCGAAATGTTCTTCTGTAGTCAGTTTCTGTGTCTGCAGAAGTTCTGCATACCCTTGAATATTCATAAGAGGGGACTGAAAGTCATGAGACACATTGTTGATGAATGACTTGCGGGCCTCGTCATTGTGCTGAAGCTGTTCCTGCATGCGGCCGAAGCTTTCTGCCAGCTGTCCGATTTCATCCCTGCGAGCAATATTCAGTGGAAAGTTAAAATTCTCCCGGGTGATTTCCCTGGTCGCTTCCGTCAGCTTTGTTATTGGCTTGATAAGATGCTTGGCGAACCAGATCACTCCGGTAATGCTCACAACGGCAATGGCGACAAAGAACCACGCGAAAATCATATGAATGTCCGAGAAAAGCAGCTTATTATTCGGGCGAAGGAATAGCCCGTAATTCTGACCGTTCATAGTAAAAGGGACCCCGACGGTATTTTCCAGATCGTTTGAAAAATGGCCCATCATCAGAAATTGGCCGGCAAAACTATCCATACCATGATAGACTTCTTGATCGGTCAGCACTTTGGCAGCTTCATCAGGCAGTTCGGTCTTATTGAACGGCTGCCCGAAGAATTCCCCTTCACCCGATTCCGTCACGATATAGAGCTGATAGCCGAGCTTGCTCATGGAATTTAAGTAAGTTTCATAAGTAGGACCAGAGGAATGCATATGCTCCAGGCCATTAGCGATTTCCTCTGCAATCACAACATTTTGCCTGTCGATTTTCCCCTTTGTCGAAGTCATATAGACCCAATTCGTTAAACTGAAGGAAAGCACGATGCTTATGGCTAAGATCACGAGTGTAGCTGCAATGAATTTCCTGTAGAGAGTCTTCATTTTATTTCCTCGAGCTTATACCCAATGCCGCGAACTGTCTGGATCTCAACGGTTGCACCGTATTTTTTCAAGCGGTCGCGAATTCGGTTGATGTGGGTATTTAAAGTCTGTTCGCTGCCCTCATAATCCGCTCCCCAAGCCTGTTCAATCAATGCAGCCCGCTGGGTGATTTTATTTTTGCGTGCCGAAAGCAAGCTGAGCAGCTCAAATTCCTTTAATGGAAAAAGGATGGTCTCCTGATTGATTTCCACTTCAAAGCTTTTTCTGTCAATTAACAGGTTTCCTGCTTTGACGACTGTATCCATCGCCCGCTCGGCCCTTCTTAACACGACCGCTACCCGGAAAAGGAGCTCCTTCACTTCAAACGGCTTTACAATATAATCTTCAGATCCGGATAAAAAGCCCTGCTCTTTATCACTGAGCTGCCCTTTGGCTGTTAAAAGAATAACAGGGATTCCGAAGTCATCTGTCAGAAGCCTGGTGAGTTCGAATCCATCCATACCAGGCATCATGACATCGACAACCGCTAAATCCGCGGTTTGTTCTTCTAAGAGTGCTAATGCTTCTTGAGCATTGTTTGCGCGCAGAACTTGATAGCCTTCACGATTTAGATGAATCGTGACGAGTTTCTGTATATTCACATCATCGTCTACGACAAGTATTTTCATAATAGGACCTCCTCACAGGGGAATAGGGAGGGACCCCTCTCTCTATTCCGAAATTTTTTGCCCGGAAGTTTCCTTGTCTTTTTCAAATAACAGAATTAATGCCGGAAGCAGCATCCCCCTGACAAGGAAGGTGTCAATCAATATTCCCATGGCAACGATGAATCCAAAAACGAATAAGTCCGCTATCGGCATGGTCATCAGGGCAGCAAATGTAGCAGCCAGAATGAGGCCAGCCGAAGAGATGACGCCGCCGGTATTCCGGATGGCAATTTCAAGAGCGTCCTTCACTCTATGTGTCTTCCTTTCCTCGATAAAGCGTGAAACAAGGATGATGTTATAATCTATCCCCAATGCTACAAGGAAAATAAATGAATAGACAGGCACACGGGAACTGATGGATTCAAAGCCAAAAAATACATCAACAAGGAATATGCCCAGTCCTAAAGCCGAGACAAATGAGAGCAGAATGGTAGCCATCATGTAGATCGGCATCTTTATGGATTTCGTAAGCGCAAATAACAGCGCAAGAATCAGGACCGTCTCAAGCAGAACAATTTTTATTATATCACCGTTGTTGACATCCTGTTCGTCCACTATTTTTGCAGTGACCCCGCTGTAGTAAGATTCAGCTTCCACACCGGCTTCTTTCATGAGCTCCGGTGTGTCTTCACGCAAATCTTCCATAAAGGTTATGGCTTCCGTTGAATAGGGGTTGATGGATAATGCGACGCTCAGTTTTGCAGCCTTGCCGTCTTCTGAAAGTGCTGTCAGGCGGACAGAAGCTATTTCATCAAATTCCTGCAGCTTATCGGTTATCGCACTTGCATCGGTTTCATCCATTTTTTGATCACTGACAATCAGAAGTGTCGATGGAGCCAGTTCTCCTTTGTCATATCTGGATTCCACAATTTCATAGCCGACACGGGATGGCAGGTCATCCGGGAATTTTTTAACCATATCAAATTCATAATCAAGATTAAAAATATTTAACGCTGTGATGAGCATAAAAATGCCGACAATTCCGCCTGCTATGCCAGGCTTGTTCACAACAAATCTGGCAATCTGACCCCATACTTTATGGTTAACTTCTGTTTCAGTTCCGTATTTTGGAACTTTCGGCCAAAAAGCCTTACGCCCGAACAAGGTGAATAAAGCAGGAACCAGCGTAACGGATGCGAGCATGATAAAAAACATGGCTGTTCCAAAAATAGGGGCAAAGTTCTGATAATCCCGGAAATCCGCGAAGAACAGAACCAGCATGGCAGCAAGAACAGTTCCGCCCGCAAAGAAAACAGGCTCGCCTGTTGTGCGCATCGCATGCTTCATCGCTTCATATTTGTTTTCGTAATGGTTGAGCTCCTCGCGATAACGGGAGAAAACAAATAATGAATAATCAATAACAGCAGCAAACAGCAAAATACTCATGATCGAGGTCGTCTGATTATTGACCTCAAGTCCGCCAGCACCCATTAAAGCTACACTCTGGTTTACGACCTGGTAGACAATCGCCGTTGCCAGCAGCGGAATGACAGCAAGCAATGGTGAACGGTAAATCGCAATAAGCAATACAAGAATGATGAGAACGGTGGCAATCAGGAGAACAAAGTCCGCCTGTTCAAAAAGTTTAACTGTGTCACCCGCTATACCGGCTGGACCAGTGATATAAAATGCAGTATTTTCGAGATCCTCTGCAATTTTATTGCCTACTTCGGAAGCATGGTCGTTAATCTCGGCATACTGGGCATTGCCAAGTCCGTTTTTAAGCTCCATCGGGACAATCATCGTGGTCCTGTCTTCAGAAATGAAAGAACCCAAGGCTTGAGGGGGAAGCTTGCTGATGTCAATAATCGTCTTGATTCCATCGATGTCCTCAAGCATGATCCCTTCTAATATCTGTTTGGCTTCTTCGATATTCACCTCGCCATTTTCATTATGGAAAACCAGGATACCCGGAGTTCCTTGTTCGTTTGGAAAATATTCCTCTGTTTTATTTTCGGCAATAATGGATTTTGCCTCATCAGGAAGTGACTGGAAATTATTTGTACTATAATCGCCTAGCTTTGGACCTGCACTTAAGCCAATCATCAGCACAAGCCAGGCGAAAATCGTGATCCACATTCCCCGTTTGGTGGAAACCCAATCTGTAATCGAATGCAGCAGTTTTTTCACATGAATGCCTCCTTAACTTATTTCAATGCCTATCTTACAAAATGAAAATAAACTTAAGATCAACTTTTGTTTACATTAAGCAAATGCGTATGAAATAAGCGGTTTGTAAAGAAAATACAATTATATGAAGGCAGCTTGGTTAGGGGGACCATATCAGAAATAAATAGGGGTGATGGATGTTGACGGTAAATGAGACTATTCTGCGTGTAACCATTGCGTTTTTAGTACTCTTTTTATTAGCAAGGCTGATGGGGCGCAAGGAAATTGGCCAGATGACCTTTTTCAACTGGGCAACTGCGATTGGAATCGGGTCAATCGCCGGGAACCTTGCTGTGAATGCTAGCAGCCCCATCAAAGATGGAGTAATCGCGCTGATTGTTTGGACGCTTTTCACCATAATGCTGGATATGATCGACCTCAAATCAAAACAGGGAAGAAGAGTCACAACGGGTGATCCATTGATTGTCATTAAAGCTGGCAGGATAATGGAAGGGGCACTCAAAGAATCGAGGGTGGACCTTGAAGAGCTTCAGGCATTATTAAGGCAGAAGGATATATTTTCTCTTAAGAATGTTGATTACGCAATCTTGGAGACAAACGGAGAATTATCTATTTTGAAAAAGGAGAGCGAACAGCCGGTTACGAAGAGGGATCTAAACATCAGCAGACCCAAAAAAATCCTTTTTCCTTTGCCTACAGAAGTCATCTCTGATGGAAAAGTCAACACAGAAAACCTTTCAAAATTAAAAATTGATAGGAATTGGCTTGACAGAGAACTGGAAAAAGCGAATATCCAATCAATCGAAGATGTATTTTTTGCACAAGTTCAGCAGGATGGCACTCTTTATATTGATACAAAAAACAAATAGAGAACAGAAGCGGCTTCCGTCCTCCTATTTATTCCTTGAAGTTTTCAGTAGACGATGAAAGGGGCATTTCGAGATCGTGGTGGCATCGTCCCGAAGGAAATATTGCTTCCATTCAAAATTGTCATCGGCGCCATAACTGTTCAGATCAGGATGGATGGAGACGGCATCATATTTTTGGAGCCGTTTGCGGATTTGATTTTTAAGGCGGGATGCTAATGTTTCCTTTTTCATGAACTCCTGCAGAACCCACCTCGGTGTGATGGCGAGCATCATCGTATCAAAATGCCGGCTCTGCCGATTTTTATGCGCAGGGGTGGCACAATAGACAAAGTACTTTTCTCCGTGAAAGCAAAACTCCCAAAGTGGATCATGCGGGTCTTTTGGGATTTCGTTTGGCCACTCAGCATTATCCATCTCAGATAACCCCGTGAGCTGCTCCCAAAAATGCTGCTCATATTCCTCCACACTCAATTCATCCCATGTATTGTAAAAAATGATCAGGGAAGTGTAGCTTCCGAACTCTCTTGAATGTACAGAGAATTCCTTCAGCATGGCTGCGGTTTGCTGAATGGAGGCCGGATCCCTTGGGTCGTCAGCAAACCCATAACAGAGCTGATTCTTGGCAAACCCAATAGTTGCAGGTACGCAGGGAAAAGGCTTTTCTTTATTTGTCATCTTTGTCTGAAAACTATCAAAAGCAATCTGCTGCCAATCTTTTAAACTATGCATGCCGGAGGAGTTCGCAGTATATAGACTGGTGATTTTAGTCACTCCCTTCTGACTCTTACACTATATTCAAAATAGGATAAGGCAGGTGAGTGTCCATGGTAAAAATGGGCGGACGGAGGCGGTGGCGGTGGGTGGCGTTGTGGGTTTGGCGGGGGATGGCGAGGAGAAATAGGAGTGGGCTGGAATTTGGTAGGCATCGTGGGCTTATGGCGACGAAAAAGGATGGAGAGAAGGGGAAATGGTAGCCATGGCGGGTTCATGGCGACGAAAAAATGGAGAGACGGAAATTGTAGTCATGGACACAGCGATAACGACGAAATATCCAGAGACCAAGGAAAATGGTAGTTAATCAGAGGGAATAACGACGATAAAAGTGGAGATCAATGAAAAATGGTAGTTAATCAAGAGGAATAACGACCAAAAAACGGGGAGGTAAGCGAAAATGGGTGTTAATTTGGATGAATAACGACCAAAAACCGACATAGCAGGAAAAATGGGAGTTAATCAGAATGAATAAAGACCAAAAGCCGGCAGTCCAAGAAAAATAGTAGTTAAACGAAATATATAACGAAGATAATTCCGCGGCCCAAATCCGTAGTCACTCACAACTCTCCCTCAAATTAACTTAATTAATCTTAAATTAAGAAGTTTATTCTAAAACACACCCGGGTAAAGAGATATGTTTAGGATGAAGCGGACCCATACATAATGAATAAAATCCAGGTACTATAGGGGGAGAACATGAGTAATCAGATGCGTCTTTTAGGGGAAAAGATTTTAAGAGAGAAAGATATGATCGCAAAAAAACTGCATAAGGATCGAATGAGTGGAGTCGTGATGACAGAAATCGAGAGAATGCAGGCTGACAAAATGGAAGCGCAGATTATTCAGATTCGTGCTGAGTTTATTGGATTGTTCGGTGAAGCATTGCTGAATCATGAAGGTAAAGTTGAATCGATGGAAAAGATTGAGAAATGGTGCAAGGAGACAGGAGAATATTTCTTTAAGCTTGGAATCCCTTTGGATGAAGCTTTAAAAGATGCGGGTTATTATCGGAAACATATCTGGAAATCTTTAGAGGAATCTATGATGGAGCTTGAGATGCCTGCAGCAGAGGTTTTTAAGGTTATCTATTTGATAGATCCCCTGCTGGATCATTCCATCCATTGCTTCAGCATGTCTTATGTCAAATACCATCAGGTAACACTCGAAAATGCAAAGCAGGCTTTCCTTGAGTTATCTGTGCCGGTTGTTCCGCTTTCAAAAGGGGTTGGCATCCTGCCGTTAATTGGCAACATTGATACAGAGAGAGCGCGGCTTCTGATGGAAGAAACGTTAAAACAGTCTGCGAACCTTAAGCTGTCGCATTTAATTTTAGACATTTCAGGCGTGATGATTGTTGATACGATGGTAGCAGATCAGCTGTTTAAAGTAATTGAAGCACTTTCGCTGATTGGGGTAAAAACGATCATTACAGGAATCCGTCCGGAAGTGGCGCAGACGATAGTCACGCTGGGCATTAAGCTGAATGGCATTCAGGTAAAAGCCAATGTGTATCAGGCTTTTGAAGAGCTGCATGCGCGAGCATAAGAAATAGCAGAGGAATTCAAATTGAATTCACTCTGCTTTTTTTTTGCTCTGTTAAAGTAGGGTTAACTATATAAAAGTTGGTGATGAACGTGAGAGCAACTGATATTCTTAAAGCCATTCAAAAACTAAATCCAGCAGAAAAACACCGACTACGAGAGTATTTAATTGATACACTTACTGCATCTTCTTCGACAGGAACTGTTCTGCAAGAAATAGCTGAACGCAAAAATAAGAGCGGTTATCATTGTCCTGACTGCGAATCAGAACATATCGTTCGGTATGGCACATACTCAACGATTGTTGATGGCGATGAAGTAGAAAAGCAACGTTATCGATGTAAAGCGTGTAAAAAGACATTTACTGACCTAACAAATACTGCTCTATATCGAACACGCCATCTCAATCAATGGATTAAATTCATCGAATGTATGATAGAGGGATATTCTCTGCGTAAATCTGCTGAATTAGTTGGTAACGTTACTCACGTTACATTGTTTTACTGGAGGCACAAACTCGTATCATCATTAAAACAAATGGAAATATCTAATTTTGAAGGTATCGTTGAAATGGACGAGACCTATTTTCTATACTCAGAAAAAGGACAAAGAAAGATAAAAGACAGAAAACCCCGCAAACGTGGAGGTTCTGCTAAGAAACGGGGCATAAGCAACGAACAAGTTTGTGTCTTAGTCGCAAGAGACCGTGAAAAGATGACTTTTTCGCAGACTTGGGAATGGGTCGATTAACAAAAGAGCAGTTAGACAAGGCTATCGGACATAAACTTTCAATTGAAAATGATTTATGCACCGATTCTTGGCGTGCCTTTAAAACATATGCTGCTGAAAAAGGGATGGATATTTATCAATTCAAGTCTGATGGTAAGGTTCGCACAAAGGGTCTATACCATATCCAGAACGTTAACAATTATCACCGAAGGCTTAAAGGATGGATACAACGTTTTAATGGAGTTGCAACTAAATATCTGAATAATTACCTTGCTTGGTTTCAGGTGTTAGAATCCATTCAACATCAAAGGAATCCTATTACTATGAATGACTTGATGATTAAAGGGAATTTAATACAAAATATGGAAACATATGATACAATTAGGTTATCTAGATTCACGATATAAACGTTACTGCTTGTTCAACTAACGGGCAGTTTAGTTCAACAAGAATACCTAGCCGATGTTTTTTGCTCTGTTTAAGAATAATGGTGATTTTTGATAACTCTTCGAAATCTTACTTTCAGTTACCTGTCAGATGGTAAGAGATATAGGAATAGTATATTACTGGATTAATAAAATTGAAACAGGAAGAAAAATGAGGTGATTTTATTTTAGAAAAACTCAGGAAAATTAATATGAAAACTGCTGTATTTATGGGAATTATTTTTTACTCTTTGACTATCTTAATCCACTTTCTTATTATAAGCAAAAGTATTCCATTCACATGGGTTAATGGTGGAAGGTCTGAATCATTCGCTGAACAGCTACCAATATCTGTTATAAATATCGTTATTTCTATTATTGGAGTAGTTTTTACGTTGATTGTTGGTAGAATTAAACTATATAAATACAAAAGAAGAATAACCGTTATATGTTGGTTTTTTGTTGTACTTTGGTTTTTTGGATTTATACAACAATTGTTTGGAACACCTTTTGAAAAAATGGTTTGTTCGTTAGTATTGCTTATTGGAGTTATCTCGAACTTGCGTATGGCGATTGAAAAAAAATAGATGTAACTATTTAATTAATAAGTTTGTGAACAATTACACTTAAACTAAAGGGGTGCGTTAGTTTAACAAGCAAATATTATAAAAATGGAACTTCCACAAATTGAGAACTTCCATTTTTATAAGTAATATCAACATTAAACTTTAACAGAGCCTTTTTTGAAAAAGATTAGGTATCCTGATCCAAAAATAGAAATAGTAATGTCAACCCTCTTTTCAATTTCCGGATTAAAATCATTCCTATCCTCATAAAACTTCCACTTAAAGGTTAATATAATTTTCCTCTTTACCGTGTATAAAATCTGGTTTTTCCGCATATAAACCGTGTTAATTTTCGCGGCCGTGAATACAATGAATCAAACAGCACTTCAATGCATATTGAGGGGTGATGACATCGTGTTTTCGGTAACGGGTATGCAGGGATTTGAAATGTTTTCGCTTATGCACCTTGTTACACTGATTCTTTTCTTTTTTACCGCCTGGTGGCTGGTGTATTACAGGCAGGTGCTTAGGGCCTATCAGAAAATCATAAAATGGTCGCTGTTTGGTGCGCTGCTGGCTTGTGAAGTGACGCATCACATATGGCTGGTTCTGACAAATCAGTGGGATGTGGCAGATCTGCCTCTCCAGCTATGCTCTTTCAGTACTTTCATTGCTCTTTACTTGTTTTTGAAGCCTAATAAAAAGGCTTTTTGGCTGCTGTATTTTATTGGTGCAATTCCTCCAATTTTAAGCATGGTGACACCTGATATGGTTTACCAATTTCCTCATTACCGCTACATCAAATACTTTCTTCATCATTCAGCCATTCCGCTTGCCGTATTATATTTTATTTTGTTTGAAGGATACAGGGTCCCTAAAAAAGCAGTGCTGACAGGCTTTTTAACACTCAACGTAATTGCGGTGCCAGTCTTCTTTTTGAATATGCTGGTTGGGACAAATTTCTTCTATTTGGCCAGCCCGACAGAAACACAAACCCTGCTGTCGTTTTTCGGGAGAGGTGTCTGGTACTATGTAACGCTTGAAGCTGCTGCGCTGCTTGTCTTTTTTATTACTTATTTACCGATGCATTACATGCAGGCAGCTGAACAAAAAAGGGTCCGTGGAAAATGAAAGCCTTAATCCTGCCGGGATTAGGGCTTTTTTCTTTAAACATATATAATGTAAGTACATATTTATCAAAGCAGGAGGAATTATGCTGGTTGAAGATGAGCTTTACGGAGAATACAAGCTTGAAACAGTATTAGAAGAATTAATCAACAGCAAGCCGGTGCAAAGGCTGAAAGGTGTACACCAGGGCGGAGCGAGCTATCTTGTCAATGAAAAATGGAATGTAACAAGGTACGAACATTCATTAGGCGTAATGCTGTTAATAAGGAAACTGGGCGGTTCTTTGGAAGAGCAAATTGCCGGTTTGCTTCATGATGTTTCTCACACTGCCTTTTCTCATGTGATTGATGGGGTTTTGGAAAATGAAGCAGAAGATTATCATGAACATATTTTTGATCGTGTTCTCCTTGAATCTGAGATTCCGGCCATTTTAAAAAGGCATCATCTTAATTATGAATGTATCCTTTTTGAGGATTCACAATGGACTTTATTAGAACAGCCGGCACCCGAACTTTGTGCAGACCGGCTGGACTACACGTTAAGGGATATGTACCGATATGGTTATATTTCTTTAGCAGAAGCCCATCATTTTCTGGATCATCTGACAGTTGTAGAGGGCCGGATGTACATATCTGATATTGGGGCAGCTGAGTGGTTTGTAAAAACTTATTATAGAGAAGTCATTGATTTCTTCATGGAACCCTTAAATATTTATGCCAATGACACTCTTGCAAAGGTCCTAAAAAGATCTCTCGAAACAGAACTTCTTCATTTGGATGATCTGCTTGGCAAAGATGAAGAGGTATTAGTAAAAATTAGTGAGTCAGGGGATCAGGAAGTGCAGCGTCTGCTTGAGAAAATTGATCATAAGGTCAGGGCAGAAGAAAACAGAGCAGACTATGATATTCACTTCAAAGGGAAAATAAGATTGATTGACCCTTCCGTATTGATTAACAGCAAGCTGATCAGAGCATCAAAACTGTCAGAAGAGGTTAAAAACAGAGGACAAAAAGCATATGAAAAAGCTAAAGAAGGTGTGTATATAAAAATCTTATGAGAAATGAAAGCCTTATCCCTGCTGGCGGACAGGAATAAGGCTTTTTCTTTTTATCGTTTATTCTGTTCCTTTTCTTTTTCATACTGCCGCTGCGGTGTCATTTTGGAAATCGCGTCTTCAACAACTTCCTGTGCTTTCTGCGCTTCACGATCCTGTTTTTGTGCTTCTTCCTGAATGCGGTTTACATCCTGTGGAGTTTTTTCGCTCATATTATTAGCCTCCCTTTTTAATTTATGTTTTTAATGTTTCCTTTTTAGAAGGAAATAAACAATTCCGTATAAGATTGCCATTTTCTAAGAGAGCTCTCAGGCATTCCGGCTAAACAGTGACCTGAGAGTCCTGTTTAATTTTATGTATAGACTTTCACCCATTTTAGCCCATTGAATTTGATTTCCTCCTCCGGCCAATCGTACGGTAAATCGGCATCAGTAATGACAAAATCAATAGCCGAAAAAGGGCTAATATGGAAAAATGCCCTCTGATTCAGTTTTGAGGAATCGGCCGCCACATAAACCTGTTTAGATCTTTTTATCATGATGGAAGAGGCGGCAGCTTCATCAATAGTATAATCGCATATACCATCGCGGTTCATTCCTCCACACGAGATAAAGGCCTTGTCAAAGTAAAAGTGTTCCAGCATCTGATTAGTTAGTGAACCTGAGGTTGAGCGCTGCAGAGGATTCACGGTTCCGCCAATCAGAATGACCGTACCATTGAACAGTTTATTTTCCATTCGCGTATTTAATATTTCTTCAGCAGCCAGGGAATTGGTTACGATTGTTACATTCTCAACATTTTCAATCGAACCGGCAATATGAAGAGTTGTGGAGCCGACATCCAAAACGATTGTTTCTCCATCTGAAATAAAGCTTGCGGCAGCTTCACCAATTTTCTTTTTGATGGGCAGGCTAATGCCAATCCTTTTATTAAACTGCTCCTCCTTCTCTAAGCCAAAATAGCATATCGCTCCTCCATGAATTCTCCGCAGTTTGTTTCTCTTCTCAAGCCGTCTCAAGTCACTCCGGATCGTTTCTGGTGTGACATTTAACTTGCAGGAGAGATCCGCTACACTCACTTTATTTTTTATTTCTAATTCCCTGATAATCCTCCTGTGCCTTTCTGCAACGAACCCTTTTTTCATTATTGGTACCCCCGCTTTCATGTTATGGACATTATAGGGCTGAAGTTTTAAAAATTGAGGTCAAAAATATTAATTTATATAAAAGTTTTAAAACAGAAATGAAAACAAAAGAATACAAAGAGAGGAAAGTCCCGAATTTCATTCTTCCTTCCTATTAATCTCAGATGAATAATTGAAAATCATATTTTTGTTTATCTTTTTGCCTTTGTTTTCTTTACTAAACAATCTATTGATATTAATACTTCTTTAATAGATTTACTCTAGGATTTTAACCGTAGGGGAAAATTTTTTATCAATTCATGGAGGTAAGGCTGATGAAGAAAGAAAATGAAAGCAAAGGGATGGACAGAAGGGCATTTATTAAAGCGGGAGGAGCAGGAACACTAGCTTTAACCATGGCAGCTGCAGGCTTGCCTGGAGACTTATTCGAAAGCAGGGTTCAAGCGGAAGAGATAAATGAAAAGCTGGAAGGGCCGAGGCTTTCCTTCAATTCCAATGGGAAATTTAAAGTTGTACAATTCAATGATACTCAGGATGATGAACGGATCGACAGACGGACCATACAGCTGATGGAAAAGGTGCTGGATTCAGAGAAGCCTGATTTTGTCGTTTTAAATGGTGACAATATAACAGGCGGCTGTGACACAGAATTAGAAATGAAGCAAGCTATGAATAATGTTGTCCAGCCAATGGAGCTAAGGAAGATCCGCTGGGCGGCTACCTTTGGAAACCATGATGAGGATTCAACTCCAAAGAGTGGCATGGATGAGAGTGATATGCTCAAGTTCTATATGAAATACAAGCATAATATGAACACACCTGGACAAAAAGGCATTACGGGAACAGGAAATATGAATCTATTAATCAAAAAATCCAGTGGGAATAAGGCAGCATTTAATCTCTGGCTTTTAGACAGCGGCAGATATGCCCCTCAAACGATCGCCGGCCAGGATTTCAAGGGCTATCCAACATGGGATTGGCTGCGATTTAATCAGGTCAATTGGTATTATGAAAGATCCAAAGCAATAGAAAAGCGCTATGGCTTTAAAGTGCCTTCTCTTGTATTCATCCATATTCCTCTATGGGAGCACCGTTTTATGTGGTGGGGAAGTGTGGACGGCAGAACACAAGCCGGGCATGATTTGGCTGTGGCCAGGCATCAAATCAATGGGGAGCGGAATGAAGATGAGTGCCCCGGCCCGATAAACAGCGGCTTGTTTACAGCCATGCTGGATAGAGGGGATGTGAAAGGTGTATTCTGCGGCCATGACCATATTAATACATATTGCGGCAGCTATTATGGAATTCTGCTCGGGTATGCCGGGAATACCGGTTTTGGCACTTACGGTCTTTCTGGCCCCGACAGAAACAGACTTCGGGGAGCGAGAGTGTTTAATTTAGATGAAAATCATGAAGGTGTTTTGGTCGACACACATATGGTTTTTGCCAAAGATTACGGAATTGATTTAACAGCCAACGACCAGAGCATTGATCCGCTGCCGCTGGAGATAAAATAGGCTAAAGCAGGCCTCCGGTCTTAATAAGGGACTGTGTTAAGAGTAGTCTGGAAAAATTGGAGAAGGAGTTTATAAATCATGAAAGATAATCGGACTGGACAAAAAGATGGAAATATATTTATTAAAGAAATGGATCGCCGTGCATTTTTGCAGAAAACTACCTTAGCTGCCAGTGCAACAATTGGATTATCTCTTGCTAACTCTCTTAATTTAATTACAGCAAGTGCTGCCTCTTCTGCTTCGATCATGAACTCTGCTGGCAAGAATCCGGATTTAGTTTTCCCGGTTATTAGTGATATTCATATCCATAACAGCAGCAATAAAACCCTTGAAAAGTTTATAACAACATTGGAACAATTAAATAAGGCTGTACCGAAGCAGGATGCTTTTTTGGCTGTGGGAGATTTAACTGATTATGGATATGAATCCGAATTCGATAAGTTTATGTCAGCCTATAATGTCCACAAACAGCCAGGCACTGTTTCCATGTTTGCAATAGGGAATCATGACTATTGGAATGGTTTATCAGCAGCAGATGCACAAAAGCGCTTCCTTACAAAAACAGGCATGGAATCTATCTATTATCACAAGGTAATCAAAGGCTACCATTTTATCATTCTGGGAACAGAAGATGGATTAACAGAGGGCACCTTTTCCGTTGAACAAATAAATTGGCTTGGTGAACAGCTGAAGATTGCGCATGAAGATGATTGGAAAAAGCCAATTTTTGTTTTCCATCATCAGCCGATTAAAGGGACGGTCTATGGAAGCGAATGGGGATTTACTCAAAATAGAGACCTATTTTATGACACTTTGAAGGAATATCCGCAAGTCATCTCATTTTCAGGTCATACGCACTATCCTCTTGATGACCCGAGAATCATTCACCAGAAGGATTTTACTACAATTGGAACCTCAACCGGCGCCTATTTGTGGCTGGATGCCGGCAGAATTCAAGGGGAAGTGCCTGAGGGTGCGGATGTCCTGAATCAGGCACTAATTGTGGAAGTGCATAATAATAAGGTGCTGATTAAGCGACGCGATATTCATAATAATGATTGGACAGGAGAGCCATTTGAAATCAGCTATCCGGCAAATAAACGGAAATTTACTTACACAGAAGACAGAGATATGAAAGCGCCTTTTTTTACAAAAGATGCGATGCTTTCCATTAATCAAGAAATGACATCAGCCACTGGCGTGGCCATTATGTTTACGCAAGCGAAGGATGACCTGCTGGTTCATGACTACAAGGTAGTGGCAAGACATGCAAATTCAGAGGAAGTCGTGAAGGAATTTCTAGCTTTCTCGGAATTTTATAAAGATCCTGTGCCAAACCCGTTAACGTTAACAATTGAAGGATTACAGGCAAATACAGCCTATCAAATTGAGGTGCATGCACTGGATGCTTTTGGGAATGTATGTAAGAAGCCTTTGAGAGCTTTAGGGAAGACGAAAACATTGGCTGCAGCAAATACCGTTTTATAAAGACGATTAGCAACAAACTCAGCTGGGGGGATGAACATGCTGCAAAATATAGGTATACCTGGACTAATATTAGTATTAGTTATCGCACTTATCATTTTTGGTCCATCGAAGCTGCCGGAAATTGGCCGGGCATTCGGCTCAACTTTGAGGGAATTTAAAAGCTCAACAAAAGAATTGCTGTCAGAGAACCAGGAAGACAGCAGCAAAACTAAATAACAAAACAGAAATGGGCCTGCTTTTTTGAAGCTGGCCCTATTTCGTGAATGATTTATTTAAAAAATAAGCTGACTTCCTGTTTTTTCTTAAATTCTTCGTTAAATAAGACATTTGTTTCGTCATCTAGTCTAGTAAAAATAGGGATATCGGCCACTTTCGGATGTTTATCGGTCAGTAATAGCATATATCAGTCACTTTCCCGATATATCGGTCAATTTTCCAATATATCGGTCAGTTACTTTAATGCCGGGCTTTTAATAAGGCAGTTCCACTAAGTTGTAAATAACATGATAGGAATTACAAATTCTTAACAGAAATTTACATCCTATTAACCTATCTCGCTTGGCACCAAGTTATTCTAGTAAAAAAGGCTATGAATAGGAGGAATGAAAATGAAAGCAGAGCTGCATTGCCATACGAATGTATCTGATTGCCCGCTATCGATTGATGAGGTATTGAATCTGGCCATTGCCAATGAGGTTTCACACTTGGCCATTACGAACCATGACACGACAAAAGGGCTGCAGGAAGCAATTGATCGTGGAAAGAGGTATGGAGTGGAGGTGATCCCCGGGATTGAAATTTCTGCTTTTGACTTTGATAGGGGACGCCGGGTTCACATTCTGGGCTATTTTATCGAACCGGGGCATAAGGCAATTGAAACGCTGTGCCAGCCGATCATTGAGCGGAGGAATAAGCTTTCGTTTGAAATGGTTCAAAGGCTGATTTCAGCAGGATACAGCATTGCCTGGGAGCGATGTCTGGAGCTTTCTGAGGGTGGAACCGGAGTTTATAAGCAGCATATCATGGCAGCCCTTATAGAGGCAGGATATGCTGATTCCATTTACGGTTCACTATATAAAAAATTATTTAGCCGCGGTCAAAATGGAGAATCGAAAGGAGTGGCTTTTATCCCGATGGAATATGTGGATGCGAGTCTTGCTGTTGAGGCAATTCTTGAAGCAGGCGGTGTGCCCGTACTTGCCCACCCTGGCCAATACGGAAATTTTGAAAAGGTGCCTGAGCTGGTTGAAGCCGGCCTGCAGGGGATAGAAGTGTGGCATCCCCTTCACAGCGGACAGCATGAAGAAATGGCAAGGAAACTGGCCGTTCAATATGGTTTAACCATGACAGGAGGATCCGACTTTCATGGTGCATACGGCGAAAAACCGGTAGTGCTTGGAAGCATGTCTCCGGGGGTGGAGAGAGTGCATGAATTAGCTGCGAGACGGCAGAGACTGAAAAGCCAGCGAGTATAGGCTTCACATTAAAAAAGGAGTGGGATATGCACATGTCAATGATTTTTAAACCAAAAAAGGATGAAAAGCTCTCCGTTTCTCCTGCTGTACATCATTCCAGCTTCATCATTGACAGCTATGCGGGAGAATGGACGTCAATCGGAGAAAGAAATAAAATTATCGAATCGAAATTTGGCGACTACACTTATACAATGGATGATGTAACAGTCAACTATACTGAAATCGGTAAATTCTGTTCCATTGCTTCTCATGCATGCATTAATCCTGTTCAGCATCCGATGGACCGGGTGACCCAGCATCATATGACCTATCGGAAAGTCGACTATGGCTTCGGCAATCAGGACGATCTTGAATTTTTTGATTGGCGCCGTACAAACCGGGTTAAAATAGGACATGATGTATGGATTGGGCACGGTGCAATCATCATGAAGGGTGTCGAAATTGGCACGGGGGCAGTCATCGGTTCCGGGGCTGTCGTTACAAAGGATGTTGAACCCTATACGATTGCAGCGGGCGTGCCGGCAAGGCCATTAAAAAGAAGGTTTTCAGAAAAGACAGCTGAAAAACTGCTTGAAATTGCATGGTGGGATTGGCCAAGGGAGAAGCTTGAAGCCCATTTTGAAGAACTAAATGATACGGAAGCTTTTATAAGGAAATTTGGAAGCTAAATACAGACTTACAAAGACCCAGTCACCAAAAAGATTGGGTCTTTTTTATATTCATAAAAATATTACAATTACGTAACTTTCCATTTAAATTCATTCTTTAGACTTAAATTGTTTCTGGATTTCGAAAGGGGCGCCGCCTGTATGAGTGAAAAAATGATGCTGGTAGATGAGCTGATTACAAAAATAAAGGAAGGGAAGTACAAACCGAATGAAAAACTTCCTTCTGAGAATGAGCTTGCAGATCAATATAGGATCCCAAGGATGGTTGTACGGAAAGCGTATGAACAATTGCAGGATCTGGGGTTCATTTTTTCCAAGCAGGGAAGGGGCAGTTATGTCCAAAATAGGAAGCAGCAGATTCCGCTGATTTTAACAGGGGATATCAGCTTTAGTGAAAAGATGAAAGAGCTTGAGTATGACTTCAGGTCGGAGAATATTTGCTGTGAAAAAATCCGCTTTGATTCTGAAGTCTTTCATGCGCTAAAAGTCAATCCGCAGGATGAAGTCTATAAAATTTCCAGGTTAAGAATCGTGGACGGCTGCCCGATTGCCTTGCACACATCCTATGCAGCCAAATCGGTTTTTCCGCAAATTGATAAGGATGGACCTGGGATCAAATCCATTTTTCACTACTATAGAAGCCATGGCTTTAAAGAATTTACATCGGGCCAAAGCCAGCTGAGTGTGGTTTTCCCAATAGAGCCTGAACGGAAAATTCTGCAATGCTCGAGTCTAATTCCGCTTCTGCTCCTGGAGTCCCTCTGCATGGATAAGGAAACGGGTACAGTACTGGAATTCTCAAGAATCAAATATAGAAGCGATTGCTTTACCTATTTAATTTAAACTGGCTTTGGTGCAAATATCAGGTTAATAAAACTCTTACATAATTTACACTTCTTTTACATCCGCCAGCTTGGCAACAAGATAGATTTAAGATGCAGAACAAAAACAGATGGAGGCCAAAAGGTGAAAAGAAAACAGCGAACAGAAATATTGATTGAAGGTTCACATGAATTGGCAAAATCTTTAGCGAATGAAATTGAACAAAAATATTCAGTTTCTGTTATACAGGAGCCGGAACATGGACTTGTGATGTTAAAGGTTCGGGAGACTTCCAGGAAAAGCCTGTTTTATTTAGGAGAAGTACTCGTGACAGAATGCAAGGCTAAGGTGGAAGGAAAGATCGGCATGGGGATTGTGAAAGGAGATCATCCGGATCTGGCTTATCAGCTTGCCGTGATTGACGCGGCCTTTCTGGGAAATCTTCCTGAAACCAAACCATGGGCCGGGATACTCGAAATTGAAAAGTACTATATAGACCAGAAAAGAAAAGCGAAGAATGAAGAAATTTTAAGAACAAAAGTCAGCTTTGAGACGATGGATGTTTAATAGAAGGAGGAACAGGCGTTGAAATTAGATGTTGTTCATGACCTGCAAGCTGTATATAGAAAATTAGTCGATAGCACCTCAAGGCCAGGGCTGATATCAGACCTAGGCCAGGAGGCTGCGACTCTCGACGGAGAGAATGAAGCAGGCTGCTCCAGCTCCATTTTACTGCTGGCATTAACGCTGCTCGATCCTGAGGTTACGTTTAAAGTATACGGCGGTAACGCTGAAGCACTTGAAAAGGAAATAAATCAATTAACATTCGCAAAAGCGGTACAGGCAGATCAGGCCGATTTTTTAATTCTCCTTCAGGATGCCGGGTCAGGGTCTCTGGAACATGCCATTGAAATGGGGAATCCGGGAACGTTCATAAACCCGCATAAATCCGCAACGATTATAGCAGAAACAGGATTGATTACGGAAGGTGGAAAACTGCTATTAAGCGGACCGGGTATTCAAACAAGCACAGAAATCAATGTAGAACTGGCTGGAAATTGGATTGAAAAACGCAATGAAAAAAATAAGGAGTATCCAACAGGGGTCGACCTGGTATTCGTGGACCGGAATCATCAGCTTTTATCCCTGCCAAGAACGACTCAAATAACAAAAAGCAGGGAGGTGGAAAAAGAATGGGTTATGTAGCAGTGAAAGGCGGAACACTCGCCATTGAAGAGTCGATTAAACGCTTGAAATATGAAAGACTTCACAAGGAACAAGTGCTTGAAACACGGCAAATTGAAGGCGGGATGAGAGGCTTAATCGATCAGGTGATGTCAGAGAGCAGTCTTTATGATGAAAAGCTTGCCGCATTAGCGATTAAGCAGGCTGAAGGAAATCCGGAAGAAGCGGTATTCCTGCTTCGTGCATACCGCTCAACACTCCCGAGAAAGCACTCTTCTCAAATCATTGAAACCGGGCAGATGAAGGTGGAACGCCGGATTTCAGCCAGCTTCAAGGATATTCCCGGCGGGCAAATCCTTGGTGCAACAACTGATTATACCCACCGCCTCCTGGATTTCAATCTTATGAAGGAAACGGAAGAGTCAGTTAGCGAATGGCTGTCAAATTATGCTTTGGAACATAGAGCAAATGAAATGCTGCAGGATGCACCTGAACTTGCACTGCCAAAAGTGCTGGATTATTTGAGAAAAGAAGGACTCATTCCTCCTCTTGAAAACAATGATGCTGAGCCTGATGATGTGACAAGGGAAAGCCTTGAGTTCCCATCAAGCCGAAGTCAGCGCCTGCAAATTCTGACAAGAGGAGAGACAGGAGCGGTTACTTCACTCGCCTATGCGGTCATCCGGGGATATGGTGCTCTCCATCCAACTGTCGGGGAGCTGAGAGTTGGAAGCCTTCCAATAAATGTTGAGCATCCGAATGAAGCTGGCAGTGATGAAGATGAATATTACATTGGTGAGATTAAAACAACAGAAGCGGAAATGCTGATGCCATTCATGATAGAAAAGGCAAAAGGAAAAAAGGAATTGGAGTTTGAAATCGGATACGGATTGTGTTTCGGCCAGAACGAGACAAAAGCCATTGCCATGGGCATTCTCGATAATTGCCTGGAGCATCCTGATAATAGCTTCCCCAGTCATAATGAAGAATTTGTCCTCCTTCATATAGATTCGGTGGAGTCAACTGGCTTTATATCACACTTGAAGATGCCGCATTATGTAACGTTCCAGTCGAAGCTTGACAGTGTGAGAAAGACAAAAGCGAAAGCAGAAGAACGGGAAGAGGTGCAAGCATATGAATAACGCCTATAACTTTGCATTCTTTGACGAAGGTTCGAAGCGGGAGATTAGAAGAGCCACATTAAAAGCGATTGCGATCCCGGGTTATCAGGTTCCGTTTGCTTCGAGGGAAATGCCGATCGGAAGAGGCTGGGGGACAGGCGGCCTGCAGCTGACACTTTCGCTCATTGGGAAAGAAGATGTATTGAAGGTAATCGATCAGGGATCAGATGAATCTGTCAATGCAGTCAGCATCAAAAAGCTTGTAAAGGATACAACTGATGTCCAAATAACGGACTATACCTCTCAGGCAACCATCATCCAATCCCGTCACAGAATTCCTGAGGTGCCGCTGAGAACAGACCAAATCCTTGTTTTGCAGGTGCCGCTTCCTGAACCGCTCCGTTATTTTGAACCAAGCGAGCATGAAACGAAAAAGCTTCATGCGGAAAAAGAATACAGCGGTGCCTGGCTCATGCTCTTTGAACAGATCATGAAATACGGAAGCATGACAACAGGGGCAGATCATCCGGTCATGGTTCACGGACGCTATGTAATGGCACCAAGCCCAATCCCGCGCTTTGATAATCCGAAAATGGATGAAAACGAAGCACTCATATTATTGGGAGCAGGGCGCGAAAAGAAGATATATGCAGTTCCGCCATTTACGAGAATCGTTTCACTTGATTTTGAAGATTATCCGTTTGAAGGGGAAAGTTTTGATGGAAAATGCTGCAGATTGTGCGGCTCTGAGGGAGTGTTCCTTGACGAACTGATCGATGAGGCAACGGGAGAGACGTTTTATCAATGCAATGATACAAGCTATTGCTGTGAAATATTAAACGAAGCTGAAAAGGCAGGAGTGAATTAAATGACTGAATTTGAGGTTCCGGTCTTATCTATTAAAAACTTAAACAAGCAATTCGGTCCTGGCTGCGATCATTGCAGGAATCCTGAACCGGTGACCCTGATCAAAAATTATTGCAGTGTGTGCGGAACGGTGTATGCGTGCAGGGATGTGTCCTTCGATGTCTACCCGGGAGAGGTGCTCGGGATTGTAGGGGAAAGCGGAAGTGGCAAGTCCACTTTAATGCAATGCCTGTACTTTGACCAGGAAACGACCTCAGGGGAAGCCTATATTTCTTCCTATCAGAATGGGGTGAAGAATCTTTTTAAGGAGTCTTCCCAGCAAAAACGGTATATCCGCAACCATTTAATGGGGAAAGTCTATCAAAACCCTCTATTGGGATTAAAAATCGACTTTTCTTCGATTGGAAATATTGCCGAAAAATTGATTGCAGCCGGCAGCAGGAATGCGGGAATGATGGAAGACAGGGGATCAGAGCTGCTCAGCAAGGTGAATATTCCCGTCCATCGCCGGAAAGAAGCTCCAAAGAATTTTTCCGGGGGAATGCAGCAGCGTGTGCAAATTGCCAAGGCCCTTTCGAATCAGCCGCCGATTCTGCTTTTGGATGAGGTTACGACGGGATTGGATCTATCCGTACAGGCAAGCGTTCTGGACTTAATTCAGAGCCTGCAGAGGGAGATGAATATAAGTATTGTTCTGGTTTCACATGATATGGGTGTTATTCGGATGCTCGCCGACAGAACGTTGGTGATGCTGGAAGGTCAGGTTATTGAACAGGGGCTGACAGATCAAATACTTGAAGATCCTCAAGCTCCATTTACTCAAAGCTTGGTTCATTCGCTTCTTTAAGGATAATCGGAAAATTCCAAATTAGGGGGAAGCACACTTGTACGTCATTACAAACGGAAAACTAATTACAGAGGATACGATTCTGCAAGGCTATGATCTTCTGATAGAGGATGATAGGATCAGCAGAATTGCTCCAAAGGGAGAAATGAAATTTGAGGATGCCATGGAGGTGATAGATGCAGCGGGCGGCTATGTCTCGCCGGGATTTATCGATATCCATTCCGACTATATTGAGCATATGGCAGCACCGAGGCCAACTTCATTAATGAACTTTCATTTAAGCCTCAGGGAAGCAGAGAAGGAGCTCATTTCTCATGGGATCACAACGATGTTCCACTCCCTTTCCCTATTCAAAGAAACAGAATATGCATACAAGCCAATTCGGGAACCGGAAAATGTCAGAAAGCTCATTGACCTGATTGATGAGACACACAGTACAAAGCATCTTGTGCGCCATCGTTTCCATGCACGAATGGAAATTGATAATGTGGATGAAATCGAGAACCTCAAAAGCTATATAAGCGAAGATAAGGTGCACCTGATTTCGTTTATGGACCATACACCTGGACAAGGGCAATATCGCCATCTGGAAATTTACCGGAACACCGTTAAAAGCTATAACAGTATGAGTGATGCGGCTATAGATGTTTTAATCCGTAATCACCAAACGAAGGAAAAGCTCACTGCCCTGGATATGAAGGACATTGCCGAGCACGCCCGGGCACATGGAATAGCAGTTGCTTCACATGATGATGACAGTTTCGAAAAACTGGAGCTGGTCAAAAGCTTTGGCACGACCATCAGTGAATTTCCAATTACCCAGGAGGTGGCGTATAAGGCGAAGGAGCTTGGCATGTATACGGTGGCCGGTGCCCCAAATGTACTGCTTGGAGGCTCCCACAGCGGAAATCTGGGTGCAGCGGATGCGATTCAGAATGAGTCGATTGATATATTGTGCAGTGACTATTATCCGGCAGCCATGCTTCATGCCATTTTTGAACTGGTAAGGAATTATGGGATGGACCTGGCAGACATGATCAGGCTTGTCACCATAAATCCGGCAAAAGCCGTGAACATGGATGAAGAAATCGGTTCGATCGAGGCAGGAAAAAAAGCCGATCTTCTGATCATTGAAAAATTGGCAGACGATTTTCCTGTGATAACGGGCGTATTCGTTGATGGGAAGCTTATCCAAAAAACGAATTACAGAATTTGATACTACATTGAGAGAAAGCAGGTGGACCGGTGGAAAATCTATTGGAAATCAGGGATCTGTCCAAATCATTTACCCTTCATAATCTCGGGAAAAATATCCATGCAGTGAGCGGAATTGATATCAGGCTGATGGAAGGAAGCTTTGTTGGGATTACAGGAAAAAGCGGGAGCGGTAAATCAACAATCCTGAAATGCATTTTTGGAACATATAGACTTCAGCACGGAAGCATTTGGTACAATTCGAAAAAGTTCGGTCCTCTTAATTTGGCAGAGGCAACAAATAGACAAATGATTTATTTGCGCAAGCATGAAATTGGCTATGTGTCTCAATTTCTGAATGTTATGCCAAGAACGACTGCCAGACAGCTTGTAAAGCAGGCCATTTTTGAAATGGGCCGGGATCAGGATCAGGCAGAAATAGAGACGAAAAAAATCCTTTCGCATTTCGAGCTGGATCCAGAGCTATGGGACAGCTATCCTGCCACCTTTTCAGGCGGGGAAAAGCTAAGGCTCAACATTGCCCGGGCTATGGTCAAGAAGCCAAGACTGCTTCTTTTGGATGAACCGACGGCAAGCCTGGACTATGAATCTAAAATGAAGGTAAAAGTCTTAATTGAGCAATTAATGCATGAAGGCACGACGATGCTGGGAATCTTCCATGATCTCGAATTTATGAACAATTTATGTGATAGGGAATACAACATGCAGAATGGTGTTTTTACATTATCACATTAATTCTTTACTAATGCTTAACGATTTCACATAATGCCTTATCAGTAGATTAATATTCTTTCGCTATAGTTAGGTCGAAGGTATGATAAAAACTTTTCCAAATAAGAGAGGGGAAAAAATCATGAAGAAAATGGCGCTATTTTTGCTTTCTATTGCGATCACCGTTGTATTTACAGGATGTTCGTTTACTGCAAATTCAGAGAAGGACGATACGCTGACGATCGCCTGGCTTCCAAATGAATCTGGCGCTGATTTAGGCGAGGCCCGTGACGAAATTGGGAAACTGATAAAAGAGAAAACAGGCAAAAAAGTAGAGCATCAAACAACGACTGATTATATTGTGGCGATTGAAGCGATTGCGAACGGCAACGCAGATATGGCGTTCCTAGGTGCGCAAGGATACATAGAAGCACATAACAAGAATGAAAAGGTTCTTCCGCTGGTTGTTCCAAGCGGCGAGTCCGGCACTTTGGAGGACGCCGTGTATTACAGCTGGCTGGCTGTTCAGAATGAAAAGGCGGATGATTACAAAAGTGGCGGGGAGTTTGCCATAGACAATATTCAAGGAAAGAGATTCTCCTTTGTATCTAATAGTTCAACATCAGGATTCAAGGTTCCTTCTACAGGCATTACTGATTATTTCAGCGCAAAAGAAGAGTTTAAGAGTTTGACTGCAGAGGATTTGCTTGAAGGCGGAGAGGACAAATTCTTCAGTGAAGTATTATTTGGCGGCTCTCATCAGGGTTCTGCCGTTAATCTATTAAGCGGGAAAGCGGATGTAGCGGCATTCTGTGATACATGTGTGAACAATTATGTGGAGCTTAAAGAAGGCGAAGTGAACAAGCAAGGTGCAGTTTACAAAGTGAAAGATGATGCTGCTGAACCATTGAACACGGTTGCAGGAAAAGAATTCAGCTTGATCTCAGTCACTCCTGTATTAAATGCACCATTTGTGATTAATTCCGGTACATTGAGCGAAGAAGACCAAAAACAGCTGCTTGAAATCATGACATCGGATGAAGTGGCAAATAATGAAAAAATCTTTGTTCCGGAGGACTCCGAATTTTCAGGTTTATTCAGCAAAAAGTCCGGCAATGAGCGTTTGGTGGAAGTAGAAGATAAGTGGTTCAACCCAATCCGTGAGTTAGCAAAATAAGGGGAATCACATATCAGCAGGGCCAGCCATTTTTGGAAGATTTACTGCCCGATTAAGCAGCATAAAACATTTGGATAGGAGGGGTTAACTCATGACAGCATTATTGGAAGTTAATCACCTTACAAAGCAATTTGGCAAAGGTTCGAAAGCATTAACAGATGTAAGCTTTTCAGTTCAGGAAGGGGAGTTCGTTTCCATTATCGGTCCATCAGGAGCAGGGAAATCAACTCTCCTCCGCTGCATCAACCGAATGATTGACGCTACAGGGGGTGACATCCGCTTCCAGGATCTACATGTAATGGACTTGAAGAAAAAAGAATTAAAGCAGGTCCGAACCAAAATTGGCATGATCTTTCAGCACTATAATTTAGTGAATCGATTATCGGTAATTGAAAACACTCTGCACGGAAAATTGGGAACCAAATCAACACTGGCAGGCGTTTTGGGAATTTACAGCAAAGAGGAAAAGCAGCAGGCAATCCAGATTTTGAATGTGCTTGGCCTGAACGAAATGATTTATAAGCGTGCAGACCAATTAAGCGGGGGGCAAAAACAGAGGGTAGGGATTGCCCGCGCGCTTATCCAAAATCCGCGGATGCTTTTGTGCGACGAGCCCATTGCGTCCCTTGATCCTAATTCGGCAAAAGTGATCATGGACTATTTAAAGAAGGTTTCAACAACGATGGGCATTACCGTTGTTGTCAATCTTCATCAAGTAGATGTAGCCATCAAGTATTCGGACAGAATCATCGGCATTAACAAGGGACAGGCAGTATATAACGGAACGGCTAAAGGAATGACTTCTGAAGACATTCAGCGAATATATGGATCGGAAGCTGAAGATTTAATCTTTGACATAGGAGGCATCCATGCAGGCTGATATCTTTGCTAAGAAAAAACGAAACACACTTGCTTTCCTCTTACTCCTTGGAGCCGTGACGATCCTTGCCATGATTATTACTGAGTACAATGCTTTAAAGGGCTTTGCTTCAATCCCGAAAGCCATTCAATGGGGAATGGCGAACTTTTATCCAACCGCAGAATCCTTAGAAAAGCTGCCAGTTATTCTTGAAAAGCTGCAGGAAACACTCCTGGTTTCGATTGCTGCTACGTCAGCAGCTGCTGTATTCGCCCTTTTATTTTCGATTTTCGGATCAAATACAACAAGGGTAAATGCCTTTTTTGGAGCTATTACCAGAGGAATTGCCACTGTCTTTAGAAATATCGATGTTGCCGCATGGGCGCTGATTTTGCTGTTTTCATTTGGACAAAGCGCGTTAACTGGTTATTTTGCTTTGTTTTTTGGGTCATTTGGATTCTTAACCAGAGCTTTTACAGAAACAATTGATGAAGTGAGCGGGGGTTCTGTGGAGGCGTTAAAAGCGACAGGCGCAGGATACTTTTCCATCATCTTTCAATCGGTGATTCCATCAAGCATACCGCAAATGATCAGCTGGATTTTGTTCATGATCGAAACGAATATCCGCAGTGCCACATTAATAGGATTGCTGACCGGTTCAGGAATAGGCTTTACGTTCAACCTATACTATAAAAGCCTGGCCTATGACACAGCAAGTTTGGTCGTTGTTGTCATCATAGCTGCTATTCTAATGATTGAATATGCATCCAATTATGTAAGGAAGGTGATTTTGTAATGGAGGTGAAGGAACAGCTCCGGAATGTTACAGTCCCAGCCGATCATTCGATTGGCCAAAGAATGCCGGCTAAGCCATTTAATAAAGCAGTTATTGTGACGAGATTAACTCTCTTTACCCTGGCTGTGCTGACAATCTATGCATTTTACAGCTTTGATTATAAGGAACTGGACTTTATGGATGCGCTTCTCGGCACATTCGCCAATTTAAAAACCATATTCCTTGAACCGCACTTGAAGCATTTCTCCTTTGGCCATGCCCTTTATCAAGTGATGGTTACACTCGGCCTAGCTTTTCTGACTACCTTGTTTGGCGCCATCATCGCAGTTCTTTTTGGATTGCTGGCGGCTGAGAATCTTTCTTCGAAAAAAGTTTCAATAGTCATTAAAAGCATGGTCGCCTTTATAAGAGCTGTGCCGACCGTCTTGTGGGTCCTGATCTTTGCGGTTGCAGCCGGCCTTGGAAGTACAGCTGCAGTTATTGGAATGACCTTTCACTCGATCGGCTATTTAATCAAAGCCTATTCTGAGTCCTTTGAAGAATTGGATAGGGGAGTGATTGAAGCGCTGCAGGCGAGCGGAGCCAATTGGTGGCAAATTGTCTTCCAAGCTGTGATTCCATCCTCCATCACCTATATGATTTCCTGGACATTTCTCCGCTTTGAGATTAACTTTGCAGTAGCCGTTGCCATGGGAGCAGCAGCAGGAGCCGGCGGAATTGGATTTGACATGTTCATGGCAAGCAGCTTTTATCTGGATATGAGGGAAATCGGGGCAATTACTTATTTTATCCTGGCCGTTGCGATCATCCTTGAAGTCTTTGCTGCCAGGATTAAGAGAAAGCTGAAAACAGCATAGTGAATAAGCCATTGTTTGACCAGGCCCTGATGTGCCTGGTCTTTTATATGTTGCTTTACATTATGACTCTCGCTGGTTAAAAATTTATGTTCTGTGAATCTTTGAAAAAGAATAGATGAATCCGGTGAAAATTAAAAATATGAAATTTTCAGAATTTACTATTGAAATTACAAGATTATCAATCTATAATGAATTTAATTATTTTCATCAGTGGAGAAAATAATAGGCAAAATAAACTTAATGATGAAAAATACATATAATATTTTGCATAATTACTAACATGATGAAAATAATTGTCGTTTTTAAAATCTTTCATATTTAACATCTGAGAAAAGCAAAAAAGACAAAATTGGTTGAGGGGGAAAGAAATTTGAGAAGGGTAAACGTGTGGAAAATGCTGTTTGTTGCTTTAGTATCTGCGATCTTACTGGCTGGCTGTTCCAGCGAAGAAAGCGGCGGAACTTCTGAAAAGGAGAATTCAGGGAAATCAGCCAGCGGCAAGGATCAGGAATTAGTTATTGCAGTAAACGAAAACTTCATATCCATGGACCCGCATAATACGGGCGATACGAATTCAAATTCCGTCCAGACTGCCATGTTAGAGGGATTGCTGGGATCGGATGAAGAAGGGCAAATCATTCCGCAGCTGGCTGAGGAATACAGTGTGAGTGATGATGCACTGGAATATTCATTTAAGCTTCGTCAGGGTGTTACCTTCCATGATGGAGAGTCTTTCAATGCAGAGGCGGTTAAAACCAGCTTTGAAAGGATTATGAATGATGAAAGCCTCCGATTGAATAGCAGGGGATTTAATCTTATTACCAGCATTGATGTGATTGATGATTATCAAGTAAAAGTCACATTAAAAGAACCATATGCAGGTATGCTGACAAGATTTGTTTCCGCTAAAATCTTAAGTCCGAAGTTAATCAATGATTCTTCCGGTGATATTGGCAAAACACCAGTTGGCACCGGTCCATTCAAGTTTGTGGAATGGGTTCAGGGGGACCATTTAACAGTTGAAAGATTTGATGATTATTGGAATAAGGCTGATCGTGTGAAAAAGATTACGTACAAGCCTGTTCCGGAAAATGGCTCTCGTGTAGCTATGCTTAAAACAGGCGAAGCACATGTGATCTATCCGGCGCCAGTACAAAACTTAAAGGAATTGGAGAGCAATTCAGACGTTGAAATTCATAAAATTCCTTCCACGATTGCCCGATATGTATCCATCAATACGATGAAAGAACCGTATGATGACGTCCGCATTCGCCAGGCAATTAACTATGCTGTGAATAAAGAGGCTTTTATAAGTGTTGTAAATTCCGGCTACGGTTTGCCGCTGGACTCGATTATTCCAAGCAAAACCCAGTTCTACTCCAAACAGGAAACCTATGATCACAACATTGAGAAAGCAAAAGAATTAATGAAAGAGGCTGGATTTGAAGATGGCTTCAATGCTGAAATTTGGGGGAACACCAATTCAGACACATTGAAGGGAATGCAGTTTATTCAGCAGCAGTTAAAAGAAATTGGCATTACGGTTGAGATTAAATCAATGGAAGAAGGCACGCTGTCAGATGAGATTTATGGAGCTCAGACACCGGAAGAGGCAAAGGTGCAAATGTGGTATGTCAGCTGGTCTGCGTATCCTTCCGACACTACCAATGCAACGAAGCCATTGTTCAGCAGCAGCTCATTCCCGCCGGATGGAGCGAATACTGCATACTACAAAAATGATGATGTAGATAAGTGGATTACAGAGGTAAATCAAACAGCAGATCCTGACAAGCAGGCAGAAATCTACAGCAATATTCAATCAACTATCTACAAAGATGCACCTTGGATTTTCCTTGGGGTAGATGAGATCTTAGCAGGTTCAAGATCTAATGTCGAGGGTGTCTTCATTTCTCCAACAGGCGGAATTAACGTGACAGACGCGAATCTTAAGTAAAATCCAGGCAATCAGAAGAGGCAAAGGTTTACTAGACCACATGCCTCTTCCTTTCTAAGAAAGGGGTTTTCATTTTGCTTCAATATATTTTAAAGAGAATCCTGGAAATGATCCCAATCCTATTTATTGTTTCCATATTAATCTTTTTTTTCACTCATTTAATTCCTGGAGATCCTGCCAGATTAGTTGCCGGAAAGGATGCAACTCTTGAAGAGGTCAATATAATCAGGGCGGAGCTGGGACTCGATAAACCGATTTGGGATCAATACATTACATACATGAGCAATTTATTTCAGGGAGATTTGGGGACTTCCTTAAAGACAGGTCTTCCGGTTTCAGAGATGTTTGCAGACCGCTTTATGCCCTCCATCTATTTAACGTTTATGAGTATGGGCTGGGCATTGGTGCTTGGCTTGTTAATTGGCACACTGTCAGCGGTATTCAAAAATAAATGGCCGGATTATCTTGGGATGGTCACTGCCGTTTCAGGAATTTCCATGCCGGGATTTTGGCTTGGCTTGATTCTTATCCAGATTTTTTCTGTCAAGCTGGGGTGGTTTCCGACAGGGGGGGCTGAGAGCTGGAAAAGCTATATATTGCCTTCCCTCACTTTAGGGGCAGGCATCATGTCCATGCTTGCCAGGTTTACCAGGTCATCTTTGCTTGAGACGTTAAGAGCAGATTTTATCCGGACCGGAAGAGCAAAAGGCCTCAAGGAATCTGTAGTCATTCCAAAGCATGCATTGAGAAACTCTTTAATTCCCGTCGTAACCATTGCCGGGCTGCAGTTTGGCTTCCTGCTGGGCGGATCGGTTGTCGTGGAGACTGTATTTAGCTTTCCGGGAATGGGGAGATTGCTGATTGATTCCATTGCCTTCAGAGACTATCCAGTCATTCAGGCCGAGCTATTGCTTTTTTCCATTGAATTTATTCTTGTTAATTTAATCGTAGACATCATGTACAGTATGCTGAATCCGAAAATACGCTACGTTTCCTAGAGGAGGGGAATCATGGAAATCATAAAAGAAGTAAATGCCTATACCCCAGTGATTCCAAAGAAAAAATACTCACCTGTTAAAGAATTCTTTAAGAACTGGAAAAAGCAAAAAACGGCATTTTGGGCAAGCATGTTTATTCTGCTGCTAATCATCATTGCCATCATTGGACCGTATATTGCACCCTTTGATCCGTACGAGCCGGATTACAACACGACGCTCCAGGGTCCAAGCAAGGAACACTGGGCAGGGACGGATGAATACGGACGCGATATTTTCAGCCGTTTGCTCGTCGGTGCGAGAATTTCACTTGGTGTCAGTTTTCTGGCTGTTTTTTTGGGAGCGGCTGGAGGAATTATTCTTGGATTAATGAGCGGTTATTTTGGCGGCTGGCTGGATCGTCTAATCATGCGGGGCAGTGATGTTATGTTTGCGTTTCCGGATCTGCTGCTGGCAATCGCCATTGTGGCCATTTTAGGACCGGGATTAACAAATGTGGTGATTGCCGTGTCCATTTTCAGCATCCCGTCTTTTGCAAGACTTGTGAGAGGCTCGACATTAGAGGGGAAAGAGACCGTCTTTGTGGAAGCGGCGAAATCAATGGGGGCCTCGCACCGGAGGATTATGTTCAAGCATATTTTTCCTGAAACTCTGGGAAGTTTGATTGTCTTTATTACGATGAGAATTGGAACGGCTATTTTAGCGGCCTCCAGTTTGAGTTTCCTGGGTCTTGGAGCCAGTCCTGAAACACCGGATTGGGGTGCTATGCTCAGCCTTGGCCGTGATTATTTAGGAACAGCTTCCCATGTTGTCATGATGCCGGGATTAGCGATCTTTTTGACAGTGCTTGCTTTCAATCTTGTCGGAGATGGGCTCCGTGATGTCCTGGACCCTAAAACGAAGAATGAGTAAGGGAGATTGAAAAAATGGAGAAGCTATTGCAGATAAACCAGCTGGAGACACAATTTACAAAGGATAAGCAAAAGCTGAAAATTTTACGGGGTGTCAGTTTTCATATCAATAAAGGAGAGGTGCTTGGGCTCGTAGGAGAATCCGGCTGCGGCAAAAGTTTAACCTCCCTGTCGATCATGAAATTATTTAAAGGCACAAGCGGAGAAATATCGGGCGGAAGCATTTCCTTCAAAGGCGAGGATCTTACTCATAAATCAGAGAGGGAAATGAGAAAGATCCGCGGAAAACAAATGGCCATGATTTTTCAGGAGCCGATGACTTCATTAAATCCCGTAATGAAAATAGGAGAACAGCTGCTGGAGCCCATCCGGCTGCATCTTAATTTAAACGAAAAACAGGCTAAGGAGCATGTGATTTTTATTTTAAAGAAAGTTGGGATTCCCCGGGCAGAGGAAATCGTTTATGAATTTCCCCATCAGCTGTCTGGAGGGATGCGGCAAAGGATTATGATTGCCATGGCCATGGCCTGCAATCCACAGCTTCTAATAGCAGATGAACCGACGACTGCACTGGATGTAACGATTCAGGCGCAGATACTGGAATTGATGAAACAGCTGCAGCGAGAGGAAGGCATGTCCGTTCTATTAATAACCCATGATTTGGGTGTAGTGGCGGAAATGTGTGACCGGGTAGCAGTCATGTATGCAGGCCGAGTAGTAGAGGAAGCGAATGTATTCGATTTATTTGAAAGCCCTATGCATCCTTATACGAAAGGACTGATAGGATCTGTTCCAAAAATCGGGCAGAGAAAGGATAAACTGACATCCATTAAAGGGAATGTTCCCGACCCCAGCAATATGCCAAAGGGCTGCAAATTTGCTCCTAGATGCAATGATGCCATGGCTATTTGTTTAGAGGAAGAGCCGGGTGCCACCGATTTGGGAGATGGGAGAATGTGCAGCTGCTGGATGATTGAAGAAGGGAGGAAGAATGTATATGCCTGAGACACTGCTGAAAATAAACGGGCTGAAAAAGTCATTCACGCTTCCGGGTGGCATGTTTGCCAAAAAAAGATCATTAAAGGCAGTTCATGATGTGTCGTTCGGCATTGAGCAGGGAACTACATACAGTCTGGTTGGAGAAAGCGGGTGCGGCAAGTCTACAACAGGACGGCTGATCTCAAGGCTGCTGACTCCCAGCCACGGTGAAATCTGGATTGATGGCGAAGAAATTTCACAAAAGAAAGAATCGCAGCTGAAATTGGTAAGAAAAAAGGTGCAGATGATCTTTCAGGACCCGTATGCATCTCTTAATCCAAGAATGAAAGTAAGAGAGATTATTGCCGAACCGCTTGTGATTCATACGAAACTATCAAAAGCCGAACGGAATCATCTAGTTTCAGAAATGCTCGAAGTCGTTGGACTGACAGAACATCATGCAGACCGGTATGCTCATGAATTCAGCGGCGGCCAGCGCCAGCGGATCGGCATTGCCAGGGCGCTGATTATGAAGCCTAAGCTCATTATAGCTGATGAACCCGTATCCGCTCTTGATGTTTCCATCCAGTCTCAAATCCTGAACTTATTAAAAGATTTGCAGACTGAATTTAATCTTACCTACCTATTTATTTCACATGATTTAAGTGTAGTCGAACACATCAGCGACAGCATTGGAGTTATGTATCTTGGCACAATCGTTGAATCAGGCCCAAAGGATGTCATCTTCTCAAATCCGCAGCATCCTTATACAAAAGCACTGTTATCTTCTGTGCCAGTCCCGGATCCAAGGCTGAGAAGGGAGCGGATTGTCCTGCAGGGAGACTTGCCGAGTCCGGTTAACCCGCCTTCCGGGTGCCGCTTTCATACAAGGTGTCCTGCCTGTATGGATATTTGCAGAACTGTGGAACCAGAGGTGAAAAAAGGGCTGGCTGATGATCATTTTGTTGCATGTCATTTAATGGATTAGCCAAACGTGCCGTTTCAATGAGATATTTCTTAAGGTTTTTTCGCTCTGCAGGAATTTATCGGTCACTTGGCGGTATTTCAGCATTCCTGCAAATTCACTATAAAAATACTGGAAATAGGAGAGGATTTTCATGAAGGTTGGACTTAGCACGTACAGTTTAGTAAGAGAATTAAGAGATGGCAATATGACGGTTCTGGATGTGATCGACTGGATTGCCGAAAATGGCGGGGAGCATATGGAAATTGTCCCTTATGGTTTTTCGGTTGTGGATAATGCGGAGCTGGCACATCAAATTAAGACAAGAGCAGAATCAGCTGGGATTGAACTTTCTGCCTATTCCCTGCCGGCCAATTTTGTTCAGCCAACACAGGAAGCATTCGAACAAGAAGTGGAGAGGCTGAAAGAGCATGTTGATATCGTTAATCTCATGGGTATTAAGATTATGCGCCATGATGTAACAGCATTTCAGCTTAAGCCAGAAGAAATGACAATTCATTACTTTGAAGAGCATTTTGATAAGTTAGTAGAAGGAAGCCGTCAAATCGCAGACTATGCAGCACAATACGGCATTACGACTACCATTGAAAACCACGGATTCAATGTCCAATCGAGCGACCGTGTACAGCGTGTTATTCATGCGGTTAACCGTCCTAACTTCAAAACAACTCTTGATGTCGGCAACTTCCTTTGCATTGATGAGGAACCGCTTGTTGGGGTGAAAAAGAATCTAAAATACGCAGCAACGGTCCATTTAAAAGATTTCTATATTCGCCCATATTTTGAGAATCCGGGTGATGGGGTCTGGTTCAGAACTGTAAATGAAAACTATTTGCGCGGAGCCATCGTTGGCCACGGAGATCTAAATATACGCGAGATTATTAGATTAATTAAGGGTTCCGGTTATGATGGGTACTTGACAGTAGAATTTGAAGGCATGGAAGATTGCAGGACTGGTTCGAAGATTGGCATGGATAATGTAAGAAGATTATGGAATGAAGTGCAGGCAGTGAATGATTCTAAGCCAGTGTTGAAAGGGTGAAGAAAATGGAGCCTTTAAGAGTCTGTATCATAGGAACCGGATCGATATCTGATATGCACTTCAAGTCTTTTGCCAATAATCCTGACGCCATTCTGTATGGAGTTTTTGATTATTCTGAGGAAAGAGCGGAAGCGAAGGCGCTGCAATATGGGATCAGCCATGTATATAGGAATATAGAAGAAGTGTACAGTGACCCAAATGTCGATGCAGTAAGCATTTGCACCTGGAATAATAGCCATGCGGAGTTATCAGCTGGCGCACTCAATGCTGGAAAACATGTCCTGGTAGAAAAGCCTTTGGCCATGAATGTTGAAGAAGCCCTGAAAGTGGAAGCAGCTGCGAGGAATAGTGAGAAAAACCTGCAGGTAGGGTTTGTCCGAAGATTTGCTACAAATACGAAAGTGCTGAAATCATTTATAGATAATGGAACATTAGGCGACATTTATTATGCAAAAGCCTCGTGTCTGCGCCGCCTGGGGAATCCCGGAGGCTGGTTTGCAGACAAGGATCGATCAGGGGGAGGCCCTTTAATTGACCTTGGTGTCCATGTCATCGATGTGTGCTGGTACCTAATGGGCCGTCCAAAAGTGAAGTCTATTTCCGGTAACGTATACAGCAAGCTGGGGAACAGAGGAAATGTCGAGAATTTAAGTTTTTATAAAGCGGCAGATTATCATAAAGACCGGAATACAGTAGAAGATTTAGCGAACGCCCTGATTACCTTTGAGAACGGAGCATCTTTATTTGTGGATGTATCTTATACACTTCATGCGAAACAAGATGAAATTGGAGTCAAATTATATGGCACAAAAGGCGGGGCAGAACTGGAGCCTGAATTGGCCATTATAAGTGAAGAAAATAACACCATTTTGAATATTCACCCGCAAATGGACCATTTAACATTTGATTTTGCCAATGCCTTTCAGAATCAGATTGATTCCTTTGTTTCGAGCTGTATAGCAGGTACAAATCCATTGTCCCCTGTAGAAGATGGGGTGGAAATGATGAAGATCCTTGCTGGCATTTATGAAGCGGCTGATAAGAAATGTGAGGTGACATTTGCCTAAAATGAAGACTGTAAAACTCTCAAATAAAATCGGAGTTATGGTAGATAGCCTGCGTCTGCCCTTGTATGAAGGACTTAAAGTCTGCAAGGATATGGGGGCTGATGGTGTACAAATATATGCGGTTGAAGGAGAAATGGCTCCTGAAAATATGGATCAAACTTCCCGTAAAAAACTTAAGAGCTATTTAGATTCCATTGGCCTTGAAATATCTGCCCTTTGCGGTGACCTCGGGGGACATGGGTTTCAGGATGCTGAGCAAAATCTAATTAAAATCGAAAAATCCAAACGCATTTTGGATCTCGCTGCAGAATTGGGTACAAATATTGTGACGACGCATATTGGCATTATACCAGAGGAGCAGGATAGCCCCATTTACGCAGCCATGCAGGCAGCATGTGAAGAGCTGGCTGTTTACGCAAGAAGCATGGATGCCTATTTTGCCATTGAGACAGGTCCTGAACCATCTGTCAGGCTCAAAAACTTTCTGGATACCCTGAGCACGAATGGGGTATCAGTTAATTTTGATCCGGCGAATATGGTGATGGTAACCGGTGATGACCCGGCAGAGGGGGTAAGACTCCTTAAGGATTATATTGTCCATACCCATGTGAAGGATGGCAGGAGGCTAAAGCCTGCTGATCCCCGTGATGTATACGGGTTCCTCGGATATGGAGGAGGCACAGACCATGCAAAAATTGCAGAAATGGTTGCCTCTGGTGAGTATTTTAGGGAGCTGCCTCTCGGAAAGGGAGAGGTTGATTTCCAGGCTTACTTTGATGCTTTGAACGAAATCAATTATCAGGGGTACTTAACCATTGAAAGAGAAGTGGGCCAAAATCCAATCCGTGATATTGCGGAAGCAGTAGAATTCATCAAAAACTTTAGGTAAATGGATTCATGCTTTGAACAAAGTGTATAATGGGAGAGGGATTTCCAATGTAAGCTTCCAAAAGGGATAGAGTTTTTTCTTTTGGAAGCTTAAACGAACTGGCGCAGAAAAGTGCTCAAGTTTTTAAAGGATGATGTTGGTTTTCCCAATGAAGGCGAGAGTCAACACGATTCTTTAAATGCACCTTCAGAGTGGTAAGTCTAAATCTGCAGGCATAAAGAAGGTAGGATAATGGAGAAACATGATCAGCTCTTAATGAAAAGACAAAATAAAAATCTTGTTCTTGATATTTTAAAGACTAAGTCTCCTATATCAAGGATTGATATCGCGAAAATGACAGGGATGAGCCCTACTTCCATAACACGTATTGTCAATGAGCTTCAGCTGCAGGGATACGTAAGGGAGACAAAAGCAGTTGCATCCGGAGTCGGGAGAAAAGCGACTTTGCTGGAAGTTTGCGGTGATGTGCTTTATACAATTGGCATTGAAATAGATAAATCACTGCTGAAGGTTGGAATTGTTAATTATGTTGGTGAAATGGTTTCAATACATAAAAATATTAGAAATGAATCAGAGAGTTACATCGAAACACTTCATAAAATAAACGCGATCATTCGAAAAATCATGCAAGAAAACCAGATTCCTGCCAATAAGATAATGGGCCTGGCAGTCGGTTTGCCAGGATATATAGATTATAAAAACGGGATTGTGAAGGTATCTGATCAGTTAAAGTGGAAAGATGCAAGCCTGGCTGAAGATCTGCAAAAGCTTACCTCTTTTAATGTCATTGTTGATAATGAATTAAAAATGAAGATTGTGGCTGAGAGCTTTACAGGCAAAGCAAAGGATTCGCAGAATTCCATATTAGTAGGAATTGGTTCAGGAATTGGTTCTTCTATCATGCTTAATGGAGACATTTACAGAGGGGAAACCAATAATGCAGGGGAAATCGGGCATACGGTGATTGATCCTACGGGCAATGTCTGCAATTGCGGCAAAATAGGCTGTCTGGCAACCTATATTTCTGAAGGTGCGATTCTTGCTGACAGCAGGAAGGTGAAGGATATTTCTTCTATAGAAGATGTGTTCCAATCCTACAGGGACCGGGAGCCCTGGGCACTAAATATTATGGATAGAGCCTCCACTTATATTGCTTTGGCCATCAGCAATCTCCTTTGTCTGTATAATCCTGAAGTCATTATTCTAAGCGGCAATACGATTGAAAAACTTCCTGAAATGAAGGAAGTCATTGAGCAAAAATGCGAGTTATATATATGGGAGCCGCTGAAGCAAACAGTGAGAATTGTATATTCAGAATTAAGTGATTATGGAGTTGTGTTAGGATCGGCCATTCAGGCCCAAAATCTTATGCTGGAGCTTGAGTAGATAAGCCAATATTAAGGAGAGAACTGAAGTGAAATACAATGCATTAGTAGAGGAAGTCAGGGGAGGATTGGTTGAGAATATTCATACCGGGATTATTTGCGGTGTGGATGATCAATTCGAATCCTTTTATCAGGTTGGTGATGAAGAGAATTACACATACTTTCGCTCTGCTTCTAAGCCAATCCAGGCGCTGCCGGTCTTTCTGACTGACATAATTGATAAGTACGGATTAACAGAGCAGGAAGCAGCATTGTTTACAGCTTCCCATCGAGGAGAACCCTACCATATTGAGGCTCTGGAATCGATGTTAGCAAAACTCCCTGTAAAGGAAGAAGAGCTTTATTGCCCTCCTTCTTATCCTTTAAATATACAGCCAAGAGAAGAGATGATCAGACAAGGGATTCAGAAAAGGAAGCTTTATCACAATTGCGCAGGCAAACATATGGGATTTATTACAGTATGCCGTGAATGGGGATTTCCGGTAGAGGGATATTGGAAAGAAGACCATCCCCTGCAAAAGCACATCATGGATATTCTTTCTCATTTATCGGGCATCCCGGTCTCTGCTATTCATATTGGGATTGATGGCTGCGGGGCCCCCGTTTTTGCCATTCCTTTAAAGAGGATGTCTGAAGTATACCTGAAGCTGGCTTGTCCCGATCTGATTCAGGATCCCCAGCTGCAGCAGGCAGTTATTAAGATGACGGGCATTATGAATAACCAGTTCAATATGGTTGCATCACAGCATTTTATCTGTTCGATTTTATTGGAAGACAAGAATATTGTTGCTAAAGGCGGAGCCCAGGGTGTGTATTGCTTCGGACTAAAAAAAGAACGGGCTGGATTTGCCCTCAAAGTATTAAATGGATCTGAGGACGTCTGGCCAAATATTGTAGCATCTATTCTTGAACAAATACAATACAGCAATCACGAAACCATTAAAAAGCTGAGAAACCTAAGGCCTTCCGTTATTCGAAATGATGCTGGAATGGAAGTGGGATCTATAAAGGAAATATTCCAGTCTGAGAAATTGCCTTTAAATTAATTAAGTTCAACTAATGAGAACGCACTATTAAAGGAGATACATAAACATGTTAATAGAAGTTATTGCAGACACCCTAAGTGATGCGCTAATTGCCCAGGAAGCCGGCGCCGGCAGAATTGAACTGGTAACCGGGCTCGCAGAGGGAGGTCTGACACCAGGTTATGGCGTCATTGAAAGAGTGTGCAAGGAATTAAAAATCCCAGTGAATGTAATGATTCGTCCGCACAGCCGCGGGTTTTGCTATTCGGAAGAAGACATTGACATTATGATTCAGGATATTAAAATATGCAATAAATCAGGAGCGGCAGGTGTAGTGTTTGGCGTTCTTACACCTGACCAACAAGTACATAACGATCATTTAAAGCGGCTAATCGATGCAGCAGATGGAATGGACATTACCTACCATCGCGCCTTTGATGAGGCCGGTGATCAATTTGCAGCTTTGGAAAGTCTAAAGCAGTATCCGCAAATTTCGAGGATCCTTACATCCGGCGGCCGAAAAAGTGCTGCAGATGCAGCAGAAAGACTAAAAAGCCTGCATGATCTTACAGCAGATAGTCATATAAAGATCATGGCGGGTTCAGGTCTTTCAATTGAAAATATCAGATCATTTTTGGATGTGGTGCCAGTCTCTGAAGTTCATTTTGGTACAGGAGTCCGTGTAAAATCCAGCTATGAGCACGCGATTGATCCTGAGAGAGTGCTAAAGGTAAAGAAAATAATCGGTGCATAATGTGAAAAGGGCTTTAGCGGAATGCGACCTGATGAGTTATGGGGTATTGTGTGTGAGGGAGTTTTTATCACATAATAATATAAGAATATTGCCATTAAAAAAGACAGGGAAATCACCTGTCTTTTTATATTACGAAAAAACCTATAAAAATAAATTAAACCGCATAAGATTTTAGAAGATAACGTTCTATAAACTCAGCTAATCCATCATTTTCGTGGTGCTCTGTAACAAAATCAGCTGCTGCTTTAACCTTTTCGCTGGCGTTCCCCATTGCCACACCAGTACCGGCATGACGAAGCATCTCTATATCATTGGGGCCGTCTCCAATGGCTGCAACTTCATTGGGACTAATTTGAAATTCAGCAAGTAAGCTTTTGATAGCAGCCCATTTGGAAACATCTGGAGCAACCAGCTCAAACCCGTCATCCCAATCGATGACCCCTGCTTCCGATTTAAACAAAGCGGATAATTCAGGACTTGCTGCACCTGTTCGAACACTATATTTAAGAACATCCTGATAAGTTGCCTGTCTTAAATCTCCAATATACTGCGGCGGAATTTTCCCAACCTTTGTCCAATAATCGATTTCTTCGTTCGTTTCCTTACAAAATAGCCCAGTTGCTGTATGGATTATTACATTGCATGGACTTTCTGAGGTCAGATGGTGAAAGCGTTCTTCATTCAATCGTACGGTTTTTATTTGCGTAGCCCTTCCTGTCTCTGCATCGTGAATAGCGGCACCATTCAAACAAATCATAGGAGTTTGTAATCCAATTTCTTTATGGTAGGGAGCGGTTACTTCATAATGTCGGCCAGTGGCTAGAAACACCATGACTCCCTGATCTATGAGCCGATAAATGGCTTCCTTATTTCTTTCAGAAATGTAATTTGAGGCTTTAAGGAGTGTACCATCCATATCAATAAATATTGCACGCATATTCATTTATACTGCCTCCTCATTCGTTGTTAAACCAATCATATCCTCTGAATATTAATGCCAGGTAAACTCAGTGTATAGATTACGTGTTTTTTTGAAGCAGAAAATGCTTCTTCAGGATAAAAATGTTATTTCATTAACAGGGGTTTAAGAAGAAGTGATCGGTCTTTTGATTAAGGTTAAATTTTTGCTGTGCCTAACTTTCACAATGAATAGAGGGATAGACTATGAATATTATTCGTGCTTGTGAAGCAAAAGGAAATATAAGAAATGAGATGAGTGTTATTTTTGTAGACGGCTTCTATCAATGGCTGCATTATTTTTCAAAGGATAAAGCTAAACTTTACAGGACATTTGTACATATGTTTAATACAGAGGTCTTCTATACAGCTACAGTTGGCAATCATATTACGGCTATAGCCGCCTGCACAAACAATATACCTTCAGTGAAATTGAAATATAGTGAATGTATAAAGCATCTTGGTTTAATCATGGGAAGTATTGCTTATATCATTCTCAAAAAAGAATTTGAGAAAAAGCAATATCCCTTTCAAATATCTGAAAATATGGGTGCAATAGAGTTTGTAGCAACTTCGGTTAATTATAGAGGACAGGGTGTGGCGACTGAACTGCTAAAATCGATAATGGATTCAACTTCATATTGCGAATATGTTCTAGAGGTAGCAGATACCAATACAAATGCAATCAAGCTTTATGAAAAACTGGGATTTGCAGAGTTTATGCGTATACCTCAAAAGCATAGTGAAAGAAGTGGTGTCAATAATCTTGTCTATATGAAGCATTTGAAGAAGAAAGAAGTTGATTCCCTGGGGCCTATCCTCTGATGTGATGGCTAATAGACGAGCTGAGAAACCCTAATGCTGTATATTTGATTTGAAACCATTTATATAAAAATAGAAAAGGAATACTGTCAGGTTTATTTCCACGAAAAAGAAGCTTAATAGAGGTAAAGTAAAGACATCAATTATACTTTGCATGGAATTCGATTAAAAAAATATTTCTAAGAAGGAGATTATTATCAATGGCATCTGTATTCAAAGAAGAGATACTCTATCGGATTCAGATTAGGACCCGTTAGCTCATTTTTTTGTAAGAGTCTTTTATTTTACTTAATAGGGTCATAGAAAAAGAAAAATAAGGAGCGGTGGTTGCAGTGATTAATGGCTGGATTCTTACACTTATTATCTTGCTGATTATAATCCTTTGTCTTTACTTTATTACCAGATATAAAAAACAAGCGGTTCAGGTATTTACTTTGGAGAGTTTTTTAAATGCACATCACTGGAATGAAAGTGCAGATACAAATAAAAATATACTGGATTCTATTAAAGGATTTTTTGATGAAGCCGAACATGCTGGGAACGGCGATGAGAGTAATACAGAAGACAGCGATGATGGAGGAGATGGCGGGGGAGAATGAGTGCCGGCAGTTTACCGGGAATAACCTAGACCATGAGTTCCAAGGTACCCAATTGTGAAGGGCTTTTGGTCCCGGTGTTTGAAAAAGCTATGTTATATTTTCATGAACTTTCTTAAAAGAAGGTTAATGTATGTAAAATAATGGATCATGACCTTCTATTTCCGTGCAGATTCTTCTATGATTACTACTGTAACAAATATAGCAGCCAAGGAGGAATTGGAAATGAAAAAATGGTTATTAGCTATGATGGCAGTTTTAATGATTACAGGTGTGGCTACAGGCTGCAACAATGAAGATGACACTGACGAGACTAACACAGAGGAAACTGAAGATACGGGAACAGAAGAAGGCACTGAAGAAGGAACTGAAGAAGGATCTGAAGAGGAAACAGAGTAAAGATTCAAATTCAAAGAAAGTGCGCCTTTTGGGAAGGTGCACTTTTCTTTTGGAAAAACAGCTTTTTAAACAGGTTGTTTTAGCAAACTCGATTTTTCGGCTTCATGGAGCCTTCTTGACGACCATTTTCTTCTCGCTACACGATTTTTCGGCTACTTGAAGCATTCATGGCGATCCTTTTCTTCTCCCTACACGATTTTTCGGCTTCATGAAGCATTCATGACGACTATTTTCTTTTCGCTCCTTACTTTTTCGGCTTCATGACAGCCCCAGGGCGACCGTTTCCTCCTCGCTCCTCGATTTTTCGGCTTCAAGAAGCCTTCATGGCGACCATTTTCTTTTCGCTCCTCACTTTTTCGGCTTCATGACAGCCTCATGGCGACCGTTTTCTCCTCGTTGGTTTTTGTATATCATTTACTGAGTTGATTCTAGCGAAAGGTGCGATATCCTCGAAAATGCTATCGCATTTTCTTCGTGCGGTGATTATTCTTGGATGCTTACTCAAAGTCCTGCGGGAGTAGCGGGACAGGTGAGACCCCGCAGACGCGCAGCGTCGAGGAGGCTCACCGCCCGCCCCGCGGAAAGCGAGCAGCCTAGAGCGGAAATCAGCGGACAACATTGATAGACGAAAAACAACAATTTATACGAAAATAGCCTTAAACAATGTACAAATAATTCCATAAGTAGTTTGACGAGACTGGCAGTTCCGTGCTACATTAATTTCATAATACAAAAAGGTGTGGTGAAGTATGTCGGTAGTAGGTGTCAACTAATTGTTATTAGTTGAATAAGGTGTTTATTTTCTGGTTTTAGCCAGTTTATTAAGAATGCCTTTTTTCAAACATCACTTGTTTGAATACCTGCTACAAGACTGCTTCCATTTCTATATATTCGTGTAGCTTTAGACACTAAGCCTGCTTTAGGGATTAGTTTGTTTATGCCTGTTCGAAATATACGCCCGCGGAAGCTTTCTGCCCAATTCAAATTGGCGGTGGGGAAGGCTTTTGCGGGCTATTTTATTTGGAATGAGGCAGAGAGAATGAATCAAATGACTTTTGAGAAATTACAATACCACGAATTGAAGAATAAAGTGAAACAGCATTGCGTCAGCAGTTTAGGGAAAGAGCTGATCGACCGGTTGCAGCCGAGCTCGAATATGAAAGCCGTCCGCAATCGATTAAATGAAACAAGCGAGGCTCGAAGGCTGCTGGACGCCGAAAAGCATCTGCCATTAACCGGCATTTCCAATATCACAAGCCATATTGAAAAATTGGAAAAAGGCATCATATTAACTCCATCAGAGTTAAACGCTGTATCCGATTTTTTAAGAGGCTGCCGGAAAATCAAAAAGTTTATGGCTGATAAAGAATTTTTTGCGCCAGTCCTGTACACTTATGCGCTATCTATGACTGAATTTAGAAATATCGAAGAAGAGATCTTATATGCGATTAAAGGAAACATGGTTGATTCTGGTGCCAGCAAAGAGCTGAAACGAATTAGAAACCACATTGCGAAAACAGAAGGAAAAATCGAAGAACGATTGAATAAGTTTTTGAGAAGCGGAGCAAATAAGGAATACATCCAGGAATTCTATATTAGCAAGAAGGATGACCGCTTCACGATCCCGATAAAAGCATCCTTTAAAAATCAAGTAGCGGGAACAGTGGTTGAAACATCCTCGAAAGGGTCGACTGTTTTCATAGAGCCTGATGCAGTTTCAAAGCTCAATGTTGAATTGGCGATGCTAAAATCGGAGGAGTCGGTAGAGGAATATCAAATATTAGCCACGCTTTCCGGAGCGATTCTTGAAGCCATTCATGAGATCCGCATCAATATTGAATGCATCAGCCAGTACGACATGATTTTTGCGAAAGCGAAGTACAGCAAAAGTACGGACGCCATTGAACCGGAGATTAATAATCATGGGTATATCAAATTAGTAAGCAGTAAACACCCTTTATTAGAAGGAAACATTGTCCCGCTGGATTTTGAAATCGGGAAAGATTATAGAAGCTTAGTCATAACAGGCCCAAATGCAGGCGGGAAAACCGTCGTCTTAAAGACAATCGGAATCCTCACTCTGGCTGTCATGTCCGGGTTTCATATTATGGCGAAACCGGGAAGTGAAATCGCCATCTTTGATCATGTGTTTGTTGATATTGGAGATAATCAAAGCATAGAGAACGCCCTGAGCACGTTTTCTTCCCATATGAAGAACATTTCAGAGATCATGAGTGCTTCCACTAATAATACGCTGCTGTTATTCGATGAGATTGGCAGCGGAACAGAGCCGAATGAAGGGGCCGCTTTAGCCATTGCCATTTTAGAAGAGTTTTATCATATGGGATGCATCACGATTGCCACTACTCACTACGGTGAGATTAAACGTTATTCTGAAATGCATGATGATTTTATGAATGCTGCCATGTTATTCGACAGTGAGGAATTGAAGCCGATGTATAAGCTCTTAATAGGTGAATCAGGAGAGAGCAATGCGCTTTGGATTTCCAGAAAGATGAATATCCGCGAACATGTCCTGAAGCGTGCGCAAATGTATATTGAAAACAAGGATTATAATCTGGAAGCAGTAAGAGAGAACAGAATAAAGAAGCCAGTGATTGAAGTGAAGCAGATCATGGAAGAATATCATTATGAAATCGGTGACCGGGTAAAATGGATCAGCCAGGATGATTACGCCATTGTGTATGAGCCAATAGATAAATTTAATAACATCAAGCTGTTCTATAAAGATGAAATAGTGGAAGTGAACAGTAAGCGGATTGAATTGGACATTAAAGCAAGCGAGCTTTATCCAGAAGGATATGATATGAATACCTTATTTACCAGTTACCATGCACGGAAGCTGCAGCATGATCTGGAAAGAGGATCGAAAAAGGCATTGAGAAGGGTGCAAAAGGAGATTAGAAATAGAAAGCAGGAATAGTATCTAATGGTAAGAAGGCGATCCTCGATTTTGGGGGAAATCGCCTTTTTTGTTTTGGATAATAGTTATCCAGCATTTTATTAAGAAATAATACTACTTAGTCAAATCATTTACCTCATAGGCAGCTCGTATTCCGGATTCGATTGCCCCTTGAACCCAGGTCCGGGTTTTGGATGTGTGCTCTCCCGCAAAATGGACACGCCCCTCAGATGAAACAATACCGGGAAACAATTCGGTTTCCTGTCCAGGTTCAAAGAATGAAAATCCGCCAGCGGCATAAGGATTCAGTGCCCAGCTGTATGAAGCTCCTGCAACAAATTGGCTATAAACGATATTACCGTAAATCTCCGCCAGGTTTTTTAGTGCATATTGAATACGCTTTTCCTCCGGCTGACTATCCCACGTATGAGCCTCATCCGCCCAGGTATAGCTGGCAATTAGGATGGCAGGGCCGCTTGTGCCAACCCCATAACTTGGAAGATAGGTAAATCGAATCGGCAGGTCCGTAATGGTTTTCCCGCCCAGCTGGCCTGCTTTTTCCCAGAATCGGGACTTAAACTCAATGGCAATTTTGGTTGCTGCCATATAATTGATCTCGCGAATGGATCTGCGCTTATAATAGGAAAATGAATGAAAGGGCTGAATATCTACAAAGCGCATAACGGAAAATGGGATGGTCACAATGGCAAGGTCCCCTGTAATGATGTAAGTCACCTTAGACTCTTGATGGGTTACTTGAATAGCAACACTGTTTGGATCCTGAATAATTCCAGTCATTTTTAGATCGAAGTGAATATTATCTTTCAATTGAGGAAGAAAAGCCTTTGGCAATCGGTCCATTCCGCCAGTAATTTCATAATAAGATCCAGGAGAAGTGAATATTATCAGCTCACGTAAAACTTCAGTGAAAGACATGCCCATAAATGCCTCCAAGTCCAGAAGCACACCGATCATGTCAATTGCACCTGCTGAAAAATACGTGTTTAATATAAAGCCAAACGAGTATTTTTCATATTGTTTTTCGAGAATTGGCCAATTTCTTGCCGGGTCTTTATTGACAAAGTCAATAAAAGGCTGGACGACTGTAAGCAGAAGCTCTTCAGCCGATTTTCCTCTCTCATTAGGATGAATGGGGAAATTTAATATGCCTGGATAGCGTTCATACACCTCAAGCCGTGTTTTGATGCCATTTGCGTAAAGAATATCCATAGGGTTGCGGTTTATAAAAACATTTATAGGGAGCTTGAATTTTTTTATATAGGATAAAGTCAGCGAATGGATATGAGGTATCCTCATTGGGCCTGCGTTAAAGTATAATCCTTTGCTGAAAGGGGAGCGCATAGTATAAACACGGCCGCCTATTCTGTCATTTGCTTCCAGAATGGTGATCTTATGCCCGGATTCCTTTAATAAAGAACCTGCCACCAGACCAGCCATACCTGCACCAACAATGACGATATGCTTTGGCGACTGTGTCTTACGAAGGCCGTGATGAATCACATTCAGCATTTGATCATTCGTTAATTCCGGCTTTTTCTTCCAAGTCATCTCTCCGCCCCTTTGCAATAGGATTCATTGCAGTATATTCATCTGCATGAATCACTATGTGCATAAGAGGAAAAGGGACTGCTCAGTCCAGGAGTGATTACAAACTTCTTAGGAAATGAAAATCCCGCTTGCAATGAATAACCCGGCAGCAATCACACCGCCAATCGCTGAAATCTTCAATTTATACCGGGCATAATCTACTAAATCCATATCGAGAATGGAAGCAGTGGTAATGGTCGTATCTCCGAGCGGTGAGGTTAACGCTCCGAATGCCCCGCTTGCGAATACCGCTCCAACGGTAAGCGGAATGGAGGCACCAGTCGAAACCGCCAGGGTAATTCCAAGCGGCATGAATAATCCCCAGGTTCCCCATGAGCTTCCTATAAAGTAGCCTACCACAGAACCGAGTACAAAGATGGCTGCTGGAGTCAGGAAGGCAGGCAGGAAGCTTCCCAGTGAACTCCCAATGAATTCGGAAAATCCAAGATCCTCCGCAGCAAGGGTCAGCGCCCAAATAAGAATGAGCAGACTGATCGCTTCCATCATCTGATTGCCTCCATCATAAAAATGATAAAGAATTTCGTTCATCTTCTCCCGTCTAATTATGTAAAAAATAAAGGTTAAAACGAGGGTAATAAAAACAGCGAGCAGCATCACAAATGTTGCATCTGCCATGGAAAAGGCCTCGAATATTGTATTTGCGCCCTGTGCCATCCCATCCTGCCATAACAGGAACAAAGAAAACGCAAGCAATAAAACCACCGGGAAAATTAAATGCCACGGCTGGGCTTTTACAAGTGATAATTCCTTCTTAATTCCCTTCCGGTGGAACTCATGCTCTTTTTCCTCCAGATCTGTATGGGTTTGCTCCTGCCCTTGCTTTGTTCTTCGCGGCCAAAATGTCTGAACAATACCGATCAGCAGCATAATGATCGCGTAAAAGTTAAACAAAATACTTAATAAGAAAATCTCATATGCCGACATACCCAGGTTCAGCCCGCTGATGCCGCCTTCAACCAAAGATACCATGAAGCCTACAAATGCAGTTGCAACCGGAAGCAGCACAATCACCGATTCCGTTGAAATATCGAGAGTCATGCCCACTTTTTGCTTGGACAAATTCATTTTTTTAATCAAGGATTTGATAATGGGCCCAATCATCATAATCCGGAACATCGGCATCATGAAGGTAAAAGGGAGGGTGATCCAAATAAACACCAGAAGTCCCCTTTCTGACCGGATCCGTTTTCCGGCCCACTCTGAGAAACCCTTAATGCCACCGGCAATATTCATCATTCCGACAAGGCCTCCGAACAAATATAAAAACCCGACAATTTTAATATTCGTTTCATCCGAAAGCGTTGTCACAATATAAGCAACCGATTGCTCCGTTCCAGACAGTAAATCTGCCGAAACAATAATGGAGCCAACAAGAATGCCAACAACCAGTCCTGGCAGGATGTTTTTCAGCCAGATGGACATTCCGATTACGATTAAAAATGGTATGAGCGATAGCCAGGTGTTATTCAAGTTTCTGCCCTCCAATGAAAATGCCATTACTTATTTAGTATTGCCAGGGAAGAGAGGTAAATTCCTGAAATTTGACCGCAAAATGATACGTTTTTTCCTGTAGTGAAGGGTACTGTAAGCTATTAGCAGGTACATCCTTTTTTGCTTTAATAAATGAAACCCACTAATATGGGTGTTTGATTCAGTAACAATCCCCCATCACGATACATATTTTGATGAAGAGAGTATTCGAAGAACTGATGGGTTCATGATTGATTTCTGATGTTCTTCGTTATGCCCCTTTATGTTGCGGGCACATCTTATTAAATATATACGGAGGTATGGACATGAATGATTTTCAAAGAGATCTTCAAATGTTGAATGTTGGTGATTTCCATGCGAACGAGGCGGTTCCTTGGGATCAAAATCAATACTATATGGATCAGGCTCGGCAATGCGGTGGTTTTGGCGGCGGTTTTGGCCGCTGTTTTAGCTGCTTTTTCTTCTTCTGTTTCAACTGCTTTAACTGTTTCAACTGTTTCAGATGCTCTAATTGTTTTAGGTGCGGAGGTCGCTGCGGACACCGTTGTGGCGGCCGCTGCGGTGGTTAATAACCATGAATCTATAATACAATCCCGGCTGGATAGCAAAAGGAAATCCCCTGCATTTTGCAGGGGATTTTCTCTTGAAGGTTAGACATATGAGACAAATCCCGGTACATAGGATTATAGAGAAAGTAATGTTTAATAAATAGGAACAGTTTACGGGTAAGGAGGCGCGAAATGAAAAATTTGACCCCTTCTATGCGGCTGAAGGTAAAAAGGGACACGTTTTTTCTCCCGGATCCAAATAAGGGTGTGTATTTTCGGAACAATGAAAGCTCCTTCCAAATGGAAGGCAGCATGATCGATCAGTGGGTTCAAAAGCTGATGCCAATGTTTAATGGTGGCTATACCTTGGGGGATTTGACAGCAGGTTTGCCGGGCCCGCATAGGGATCGGGTGTTTGAAATTGCAGAAGTGCTGTATCGGAATGGCTTTGTTCGGGATGTAAGCCACGACCAGCCTCACCAATTGCAAGATCATGTTCTTAAAAAGTTTGCTTCTCAGATCGAATTATTGGAAAGCTTCGGTGATTCAGGTGCATACCGATTCCAGGCCTACCGGCATTCAAAAGTGCTGGCAGCAGGATCTGGCCCTTTTTTTGTTTCCCTGGTTTCATCGCTCATTGAGTCCGGATTGCCTAAGGTTCATATGCTCATAACGGACCCTGAATCGACTAATACAAAGCGGCTGAAGGATATTGTCGCACATGCCAGGCAAACAGATCCGGAGGTTTCTGCAGAGGAGATAACCCTCGGCAGTGAGGAAGATCATACCTTGGAGGAATTGATACAGCCGTATGATTCTATTTTATATGTGTCGGAAGCAGGAAATGTAGAGGAGCTGCAGGCTATAAATGCCGCTTGCAGGAAAGAGAAAAAGATATTTCTTCCTGCAGTTTTCCACAAACAGGCTGGTATGGCAGGTCCGCTCGTGCATCCGGAATCAGAAGGGTGCTGGGATTCTGCCTGGCATCGCGTACATCAATCCGCGTTTTGCGAAGACAAGGAAGTGCACACCATCTCCTCTACTGCACGAGCCATGCTGGCTAATATGATCGTGTTTGAATTGTTTAAAGAGGTTACGGGATTGCTAAGTGCTGAACAGAGAAATCAGTTTTTCCTGCTGAATCTGGAGACGCTTGAAGGTAATTGGCATTCCTACCTGCCTCATCCGCTATTGACAGGAAATACAGCTGTAGAATGGATTCAGGATGTTGATCAGAGGATCGGACATAGTTCCGACAGAACTAAGCCAGACAGTTTGTTTCTCTTTTTCAGTCAATTGACTTCCAAAGAGTCAGGTATTTTTCATAAATGGGAGGAGGGAGATTTAAAGCAGCTTCCGTTAGCGCAATGCGAGGTTCAGGCAGTCGATCCGTTGTCAAAGGGACCGGCAGAGCTCCTGCCGAACATTGTCTGCACCGAATTGAGCCATACGGAGGCACGCCGGGAAGCGGGACTGACCGGAATAGAAGCATATGTGTCAAGGATGGCTGGACAGCTTGCTGCAGCTCAGCTTCCGCCGGGATTTGCTGGTGTGGGTGCAGGAGAAACATTTGCAGAGGGAGTTTTACGCGGGCTGGATAGGTGTTTGGAAGAGGAACTGGCTCAGTGTCAAGAGATTCAGAAAGCCGTTGTTCCGCTGCATTTGAGTGCAGTAGAAGATGAACGCTGCAGGTACTATTTGGACGCATTGACAACGCTGCATAGAGCACCGAGAATCTGCCAGGGTGAGGAAGTGGCCGGTTTCCCTGTGGTCTGGGTCGGTACGAACGATCGCTGGTTTGGCAGTGTTGGCTTTAATAGAACATTAGCTCTGAGGAAAGCGCTGCAGCACGCGATTATACAGGTGCAAAACGACATGAACAGACATAAGGCAACTGCCGTGGAAGTGTCATCTGTGCTTTTGGAAGAAAAGGAGCCTCAAAGTATTGTCATCCCTCCGTGTGAAGAGAAGGAACAATCCCAGGTTTTGCTGTCTGCCAGACAGGTGCTGGAAGAGAACAGCAAACGGCTCTTAGTCTGTGAATTTTCGTTCGAACCATTTTTAAAAGAGAGTCTCGCAGGGGTGTATGGGGTGTTCATACGAGAGGAGGAATCGCAGTGAGTGCTGTCGTAGTAGTTGTCGGAGAAGGACTGCTGGCGGACAGCGTATGCAAAGAACTGCCCGCAGAATATAAGGTAGTTCGTCAATTGAATTTCGAGCCAGAACTGCCGGGCGGGACTGATTTGATTCTGGTGCTGCACGATACCTGGCTGCCAGCCGTTCATAAAAAGGCGGAAGAGGTGTCACGGTCATCAGGTATTCCCTGGCTGCGGGGCTTTGTGTCATTTGGAGAGGGTGTGATTGGACCATTCGTTCACCCTTCCACGCCGGGGTGCTCACAGTGTGGAGACATGCGAAAACTCCTGGCAGGGCGTGACCGGGAAGAGATGTGGGAACTGCAGCAGAGACTCGAAGGGAGCAGCGGATTAGAGCGTGATGCCTGGGCATCGCGGACGGGACTCTTACAGATGTCTTACCTGCTTTTGTCGGAGGTGCAGAGGGTCCTGAAGGGCAGCTTGGAGGATTTGGATCGGCGAATGTTTTTGGTCAGCCTGAAAACACTTAAAACCTCTTGCCACCACATACTGCCCGATTCATTGTGCCCAGTCTGCAGCTCCCTGCCTGAAGATTCACAGGAAGCTGCGCGAATTATCATGATGCCAAGTCCAAAAATAAGCGCAGACAGTTACCGCTGCCGCTCGTTGGAAGATTTAGATCAAACGCTCGTCAGAAATTATTTGGATCCGCGGACTGGATTATTAAATGGTAAAATGTATGATTTCACACCTCCGTTTGCGGATGTAGTGGTTAACCTGCCGCTGTTTAGAGGGGACGAAGGCGTGGCAGGCCGCACTCATTCCTATAAGGTGAGCGAGCTGACAGCCATTTTGGAGGGGCTTGAGCGTTCCTGCGGCATATCGCCCCGTGGAAAGAGGACAGCAGTCTATGACAGTTTCCGCAACTTGGAAGATCGGGCTCTTAATCCTGTAAAAGTAGGTGTGCATGCAGATGAACAATATGCACGGCCGCACTTTCCATTTAAAAAATTTGATCCTGATATCCCGATGAATTGGGTATGGGGTTATTCGTTTTTGCAGGAGCGCCCAATTTTGGTTCCTGAGCTTCTTGCTTATTACAGCTTGGGCTGCGGGAATGGATTTGTCTATGAAACGTCCAACGGGTGCGCACTGGGCGGCAGCCTGGAAGAGGCGATTTTCTACGGAATTATGGAAGTGGTGGAGCGTGACTCATTCCTGATGACCTGGTACGGACAGCTGGCCCTTCCGCGTCTTGATCCTTATTCCTCCAATGACCGGGAATTACAGCTGATGATTGATCGGGTCAGGACAGTAGGGGGATATGATCTGCATCTGTATAACGCGACAATGGAGCACGGAATTCCAAGTGTTTGGGCGATGGCGAAAAACAGGAAGAAAAAAGGATTGAATCTCATTTGTGCGGCCGGAGCCCATCTAGACCCGATACGAGCGGTAAAAAGTGCGGTTCACGAATTGGCTGGGATGATGATGACACTTGACGATAAATTAGAAGAAAACAAGAAGGAATTTTTGGGAATGCTGCAGGATTCTTCCCTCGTCGGGAAAATGGATGATCATGGGATGCTTTACGGTTTACCGCAAGCGGAAGAGCGCCTGAAGTTTTTGCTGGATGAAAATCGTCCGTTCCGAACATTTTCCGAGGAGTTCAATTGGGAGGAGAGACATGCAGACCTGACAGAGGATCTGCAGGACATCCTTCAGGCATTGCACCGGCAAAAGCTTGATGTAATAGTAGTGGATCAGACAACACCTGAAGTAAAGCGGAGCGGGCTGCATTGTGTCAAAGTGCTGATCCCAGGTATGCTGCCAATGACATTTGGACACCACCTGACACGTGTAACAGGGCTTGAGAGGGTGTTAAAGGTCCCAATGAAACTTGGATATGCAAAAGAACCGCTTACAGTTGAACAGCTTAATCCGCATCCCCACCCATTTCCATAAGGCCTGACTTGGAGGTAAACAGGATGAATCTAGATACATTTCTGCACAATTTGCATTTTGATATTGACCAGATAAGCCCGCCAGATTGGGAAGTGGATTGGGAAGATGCACCGCTTGCCTATAAGCTATACCGAGGCTTGCCAGTTGTACCCCTTTCACAGGAGGTTCCCCTTTCCTTTAAAGAATGGGAGGCACCGGCAAAGCCTGACCTTAGGAGAATTGGTCATTTTCTTTGGTATACATTCGGCGTTAATCAGTTTAGCCAATCTGTCTCTTCAACTGGTTCCAGTGAAGGTGCCGATGGGTTTATGCAGTCGTTTCGGCGGTCCGTACCTTCTGGCGGAGCGCTGTATCCTAACGAATTATACATGTTTCTGAAAATAGATGATTTACCGGTGGGGATATACCATTATGATGTACTGCACCACCGCCTGGTGCTGCTGCGCAAGGGGAATTTCGATTCATATATAGCCCGTGCTCTTGGCAATCGCTGTGATGTGTCATCTTGTTTTGGGACTGTGTTTGTGACGACCATGTTCTGGAAAAATTACTTTAAATACAATAACTTTGCTTACCGTCTGCAGGGCTTGGATGCAGGTGCAGTGATTGGACAGTTATTGGAGGTTACAAAGAGGTTTGGGTTTGCAGCGGGAGTTTACTTCCAATTTCTTGATCGTGCCCTCAACCATCTCCTTGGACTGTCTGATCAGGAAGAGAGCGTATATGCCGTTATCCCGCTGTCAGTTGAACCGACCAGCTGGGCTGCGAACAGAAGCAGCAGGGACGGAATGGCCTCTGCCTCCGAATTGTGTGAGGAAGTAACCTCTATTCAGACTAATGAATGGGTCAGGTCAAACAGAGTGAAAGAATTTCCGATGTTAACCAGCATCAATAAAGCGTCCATGCAGGAATCAGCTAAATCGTTTCGTCAAATCACTCCTCATGAGACCAATTGTGAGGGCCGGCCTGTGTCTCTTCCTCATGTAAATAGGATATCGTATGATTTGGCGTCAGTCTGCCGGAAGCGATTTTCACCGGACATGGATTTCGTTTCAGGAAAGGTTAGCCAGGATCAGCTATCTGCACTGCTTAAGGAGGCGGCCGAATCCTGCTTGTATCGAAACGACTTAGATATGGCACTTGAAAACCGTGCGTCACGTGTAACTCTATTTGTGTGTTTGAATAATGTCGAAGGGATTCCGGATGGAGCTTATTATTACGACAGCGATGCTCATTCACTAAGGGAGCTTAATCCCGGAGATCATCGCCTAGCACTTCAATACGGAATGCCTGCTGGCAATGTGAATCTGTACCAAGTCCCGCTCTGCTTTCATGTAGCAGGAGATAAAGATTTCCATAAAACAGAAATGGGCTACAGAGGCTATCGAATCCAGCAAATGGAAGCAGGAATGCTTGTGCAGCGGCTGCTTTTAGCTGCTACAGCCCTTGGGATGGGCGGGCATCCGCTACTCGGATTTGATGCGAAAATGTGCGATGAAATTTATAGGATGGAATCACAGGGAAAAACTAGCCTTATCCAAATCCCGATTGGCTTCTACCGGGCACGTCCATGGCTGAGGGGGAATTTAATTAGCTAGGTGGAGTGATGATATAGGAAATTCTAATTCACGAGTGGAATAACTTTTTAAATAATAGAATGATTCAATTAGGATGATAAAGAATATTTACATGTTCTATAAAATTGATATTTTTAAATAATTAAGGCTCCTGTTTTTGAATGGAAAATTCAATAACAGGAGCCTTATATCATTTTGCTTCGCAGAAATTTATTAAAGGGTAACCCTTTCATATATAGAATATTTATTATCAACAAAAATTAATCGATTTTTTAGGAGGCTCTCATGGACAAAAAGCTTTACAGAAGATTTGATTTTCCTGAAACAGGAATTAATTTGTATGAAAGCAAGCATCTCAGAGGCAAGTTTGTGGCTGAACATTATCATGATCATTTTCAAATTCTCTATGCGCTTGAAGGTGAAGGGGAGATTACCCTTGATGGAAAGGCTTATAATTTTTCTAAAGATAAGGTAGTGCTGATTACTCCAAACTGTGTTCACTCTATAAAAGCGACTACTAAAATGACAGTTTTGGTTCTTGCATTTTCAGTACCTTTGCTGAAAATTACCATGCAAAATGAATTGCTTTCTTTAATTCAGAAAAGCGCCCGGTATTTTGAACTTGATTTATATACGGCAAGTGAAATTCGGCCGTTAATTAGAAAAATGCTGTATGAGCAAAAAAATGGGGACTTATTTGGAAAGCTGTCCATGCCTGTGTATCTGATTGAAATCATCATTCACCTTCTGCGTCAGCAGAATTTTTCATTTGTTCAGGATGCGAATGATATTCGATCCATACAAATGAAGGAATACATAGAGAGGCATTATTTCAATAATATCACGGCAGAAAGTCTGTCTGCTGTGTTTGGAATCTCAACAAGATACATGAATGATATTTTTAAGAGGAAGTTTAATGATACCCCCCTGCAATATCTTCAGAAGGTAAGGATTAACCATGCAAAGGAATTGCTGCTCCAATCTGATCAGGATATCGTATCCATTTGCTTTGAGGTTGGATATGAAACATTATCAACCTTTTATCGTACTTTCAGAAATCTGGTGGGGATTTCACCGAATAAATTCCGCTTGTCCTCGCAGTCAGCTTCAGATGTTTCAGATACCGTTTCCTGATGGCCTATCTCCAAAATTAAGAATTTTTCTCTCAATCTCATAAGACAATAGTTGAAAGAAAATTCAAAATAGTAAACAAGAGAGAAAAATATTTTATTTAGGAGGGCCAAAGGGACATGAAAAGAAAATGGGGATTATTTTCAATTTGTATTCTGATGCTTGCTATGTTTACAGCTGGCTGTGGAAATTCAGGAGCAACAGGGGGAAGCGGCAAGGCTGAAGAAAAAGGGGAATATGTTATAAAATTTGCACATGTTGTAAGCGCTTCAACAGCAAAGGGCAAAGCTGCCGAGAAGTTTAAAGAGCTATTGGAGGAGCGGACAGACGGCCAAATTAAAGTGGAAGTCTTCCCGGATTCCCAATTGGGAGCTGACAGGGAAATCACGGAACAAATGCAGTCTGGAACCATTCAGGTGAACGCTCCTTTTACTGGCGTTTTGCCCGCCTTTGTTAAACAATTTGAAGTGTTTGACCTGCCCTATTTATTTAAAGATCGTGACCATGTGAAAAGCGCTGTAAATGGAAAAGTGGGTGAAATTTTCAACCAGCACCTGGAGAAACAGGGTCTTCGTGCCTTGGGATATTGGGACGGAGGATTCAAGCATCTGACGAATTCCAGGCAAACGATTCAAAAGCCGGAGGATCTGGATGGCCTGAAGATGCGTGTTTCCCAAAGCCCGCTCTTAATTTCCCAGTTCCAGGCGATGGGCGCAGGCGGAGTTTCCATTGACTTTGCGGAATTATATACAGCTCTTCAAACCAAAACGGTTGATGGGCAGGAAAATCCTTTAAGCAATATCGTCAGCAAAAAATTCTATGAAGTCCAGGATTATTTAACTTTAAGCAGTCATGGATATATGGCTTATCCGTTATTAATCAGTGAGCAATTCTATCAGAAGCTTCCTGCAGATCTTCAGAAAGCTGTTGATGAAGTATCTGCTGAGGTAACGGATTGGCAATGGGAACAATCTGCTGCGGATGAAGAAGCTTATATGAAAACGTTAGAAGAATCCGGTATTGAAATTACCGAACTGACTGAATCGGATAAAGAGGCATTTATTGAGGCTACTAGTGAAGTTTATGAAGACTTTAAGAAAGTGGAAGGCGGCCAGGAATTGCTGGATGCCATAAAGGACGCCGAAATAAAGTAGAGCTGTAAAAAATGACAATCAAGGACGGCTGATGGCCGTCTCTTTTTCAAGAAGGAGGGATCTTCATTGCAGAGAATCAATCACATTTTGAATTATTTTGAAGAATATGTGGGAGTTATTTCCTTAATCTTTACTTCATTGCTTGTGTTTGTCCAAGTGGTGCTCAGATACTTTTTCAATTATTCGCTTTCCTGGTCAGAAGAGGTGGCCAGGTACTTGATAGTATGGTTTGTATTTATAGGGAGCAGCATTGCTGTCAGGGAAAAAGCACATGCCACAATGGATGCTCTTGTTACTTATTTGCCTGATAGAGGAAAAAAAGTCTTTTCAACGATTGCCAATCTAATTTCAATTGTTTTCTGTGTCTTTTTAATTTGGTCAGGCAGCGGAATCGTTTCCAGTGTTATCGAATTCGGCAGTGTTACACCGGCTACCGGAATGCCGATGTTTATCCCTTATCTGGCTCTCCCGGTAGGTGCAAGCCTGATGATGATTCGCTTTCTGCAGCTTTTAGTTCAGGATGTTAAAAGCTTACGTTCAGTAAACGAAACCATTATTCCTCCAAAAGAGGAGGCTCCAAAACTATGATGCTATTAATCATCTTTCTGCTTCTTCTATTATTGGGGGTTCCAATTGCAATTTCCATTGCGTTAAGTACGATTGTCGTCATCCTTCAAAGCAATGTCCCGATGGATACATTGGCGAGGACCATGTTTTCTGGAGTAGATTCCTTTTCACTAATGGCCATTCCTTTCTTTGTATTTGCAGGAGATTTAATGCTGGCAGGGGGAACATCCAAGAGATTAATAGATTTCACGAAGAAATGGGTCGGATGGACAACCGGAGGCCTGCCAATTGCAGGGGTGCTATCGTCCATGTTTTTTGCCGCCCTTTCAGGTTCAAGCCCTGCAACGGTTGCGGCGATTGGGGGCATCATGATCCCATCTTTAAAGGAAGCGCGCTTTTCCGAAAAATTCTCGGTTGGATTAATGTGTGCATCCGGATCGCTCGGCATCATCATCCCTCCCAGTATAACGTTTCTAGTCTATGGCTCTGTTGCGGAGGTTTCAATCGGCAAATTGTTTATTGCCGGAGTCATACCGGGAATCTTCATCGGACTGATTCTTATGACTGTCGGGTATGTTATTGCAAAAAAACAGGGACATAAGCCAGACCCAAGACCGACAGGAAAGGAATTATGGAAATCAACGGTTTCTGCCATCTGGGGAATTTTGATGCCAGTGATCGTCCTTGGGGGAATTTACTTTGGTGTTTTCACCCCGACCGAAGCCGCGGCGGTCGCGATTGTATACAGCATGATTGTCGGATTTTTCATCTATAAGGAACTGACTTTTAAGGAATTATTTGCCGTTACAAAAAGATCAATTGTAACGTCTGCCATGATTATGCTCGTCATTTCTGCATCGAAGGTATTCAGCTGGTATTTAACCTATGAACAAATTCCTTCTACCGTTGCAGGGAAATTAATAGAGTATGCATCAACTCCTTTTGTTTTCTTAATTCTTGTCAATATTATCCTGCTGATCGTGGGAATGTTCATGGATTCAAGCGCAGCAGTGCTGATTCTTGTCCCGCTGTTTTTGCCGGTGGTGCTTGAAATGGGAATAGATCCGATTCATTTCGGCGTTATCATGATTATCAATCTGGCAATCGGAATGCTGACTCCGCCATTTGGATTGAATCTATTTGTGGCCTCAGGCATCAGCAAAATGTCGCTGGCTGGTGTAACACGGGGTACCATGCCGTTTATATTTGTGCTGATTGCAGCACTAATGGTGATTACGTATGTGCCACAGCTTTCTCTATATTTAGCAGATTTTGTTTACCAATAATATTCTTCATTTTCGCCTCTTCCAAAAGGAAGGGGTGTTTTTTTGCCATTAATCTAATAGATTTTCCCTCTTATCTCCGATATTGCAAAAAGCCTTCCGATATGGATGAGATAATCCTTTCAGAAATTTTTAGAATAAAAGTAAGCTAAACAACAAATTACTTGGCTTTATAGTCAAAAAGGAGGAAAAGAGTTATGGCAGTTAAGAATATCGGAATTATTATGAACGGTGTGACCGGAAGGATGGGAACCAATCAGCATTTAGTGAGATCTATCGTGGCAATCCGCGAGCAAGGCGGGGTGGAGCTTGCGAATGGGGATGTTATTATGCCGGACCCCATTCTTGTTGGAAGAAACAAAGATAAACTGCAATCGCTTGCTGAAAAGCACAATATAAGCCGATGGAGTACAGACCTGGATGAGTGCCTGGCTGATCCGCATAATGTGATCTATTTTGATTCTCAAACCACCGTCCGAAGGGCGGATGCCATTCGGAAAGCAATAAAAGCTGGAAAGCACATTTACTGTGAAAAACCAACTGCCGCAAGTTTGGAAGAATCTATTGAACTTGCCAAGCTCGCTTACGAGGCTGGCGTGAAAAATGGAGTAGTTCAGGATAAATTATTCCTGCCTGGACTATTAAAATTAAAAAGACTGATAGATTCTGGTTTTTTCGGCAAAATCCTATCCGTTCAAATGGAATTTGGCTACTGGGTATTTGAAGGAGACTGGCAGGCCGGACAGCGTCCATCATGGAATTACCGGAAGGAAGATGGAGGCGGGATTATTGTTGATATGTTTGCCCATTGGCGATATGTCCTTGATAACTTATTTGGAAATGTAGAATCTGTTTCCTGCCTGGGTAAAACCCATATTCCTAAACGGGTCGATGAGAAAGGCAATACGTATGTATGCACGGCCGATGATGCTGCATATGCAACATTTGAGCTCGAAGGCGGCATTATTGCACAGGTGAATTCTTCCTGGACTGTCCGGGTTAATCGGGAAGATTTATTAACGATACAAGTAGATGGCACTCACGGAAGCGCAGTAGCCGGTTTAAGAGATTGCAAGATTCAGCATCGCATCAATACACCAAAGCCTGTCTGGAATCCTGACATTGAGAATCCTTTTGCATTTACAGAACAATGGCAAACAGTTCCGGATAACCAGGTTTTTGATAATGGCTTCAAGGTCCAGTGGGAGCTGTTTTTAAAGCATATTGCAGCCGGCGAACCGTTTCCTTGGGATTTGCTCGAAGGTGCCAAAGGAACTCAGCTGGCTGAACTAGGGCTTAAATCGTGGGAGGAACGGCGCTGGATTGATGTACCGGAATTAAGCCTGGAGGTGAGAAAGAATGGTGAAGCAGTTAACTCTGCCAGATAAAAACGGCAAGTCATATGAATATCACGCCGGGAATAATAAAGCTTTCATCCTGCCGGAAGGCCCTTTCAAAAGCAGGATCGCCTTTTCAGCTGCACATGTGGTTTGTGATCCTCTTACAGATTCCGATCCCATTTTAAAGGCAAAGATCGACTGGGAAAACACTTTAGCATATCGAAGACATCTATGGTCTATGGGTCTCTCGGTGGCAGAGGCAATGGATACGGCCCAGCGCGGTATGGGTCTTAATTGGGAGCACGCAAAGGAGCTCATTCGCCGATCGGCTGCGGAGGCTAAAGCAGAAGGCGGCAGGATAGCATGCGGAGCCGGGACAGATCAGCTGCTCCCTGGCCCTTCCGTCACCTTAGCGGATGTTCAGGCTGCCTATGAGGAGCAATGCGAATTTGTAGAACAGCATAACTCGCAAATCATCCTGATGGCAAGCAGGGCACTGGCAGATTGTGCTCAAGGCCCTGAGGATTATGAGAGGATTTATGCCAATATTCTAAGACAGGTCTCTAATCCGGTTATCCTTCACTGGCTTGGCGACATGTTCGATCCATCCTTAAAAGGATACTGGGGCTACAAGAATCTGGATGATGCAATGGAGGTCTGTCTGAATGTCATTTGGGATAACAAAGACAAAGTCGACGGAATTAAAATTTCCCTTCTTGATGCTTCCCGTGAAATTGAAATGCGCAGGCTTCTTCCTCCAGGTGTAAAAATGTATACCGGCGATGATTTCAATTATCCTGAATTGATTAAAGGGGATGAACACGGATACAGCCATGCCTTCCTGGGGATTTTTGACGCCATCGCACCAGCGGCAGCTGCAGCCCTGCATGCTCTGGATGAAGGTGACTATGAATCCTATTATGCCTTATTGGAAAAAACAGTCCCGCTGTCACGTCATATTTTCCAGGCTCCAACTTATTCCTATAAAACAGGTATCGTCTTCATGGCATATTTAAACGGGCACCAATCCCATTTCCGCATGATTGGCGGGGCTGAGAGTGCAAGGTCAATCGTGCATCTGTCGGAACTGTTTGTATTGGCAGACAAGGCCGGACTGCTGTCGGACCCTGAGCTTGCTGCAGAAAGAATGAAGATGGTATTGAATTTAGCGGGGATCCGTCAGGAGGAGTATTCCAGTGGAAAACTATGAGCGTCTTAGTCTGAATCAAATTACGACAGAGCAATGGAGTTTAAAAGAAGCCATCGAGGGATGCGCCCGGGCGGAAGTTCCCTGGATCGCCCCCTGGCGGCATAAGGTAGAGGAGTTGGGCTTAAGCACAAGCAAGCGGCTGATCAAGGATGCCGGATTAAAGGTTTCCAGTTTATGCAGAGGCGGCATGTTCCCGGCTGGAACTGCATCTGAGAGGCAAAAAAGAATTGACGATAATAAAAGAGCGGTGGAAGAAGCGGCCGAGCTGGGGACGGATGTTCTCGTTCTGGTCTGCGGGCCGTCTCCTGACCGGGACATTGTATCTGCCCGGCAAATGGTCGAGGAAGGAATCGCCCAGCTGGTTCCTTTCGCGGAATCGCATGGGGTGAAATTAGGAATCGAGCCGCTGCACCCTATGTATGCGGCGGAACGGTCGGTGGTCGTTTCAATGGACCTTGCTAACACTCTCGCGGAAGCATACAGGCCTGAACAGGTCGGAGTGGTTGTCGATGTCTTTCATGTATGGTGGGATCCGGACTTATATAACCAGATCAGCCGGGCCAAAGGCCGAATCCTGGGCTTCCATGTTTCCGATTGGCTGGTCCCCACTCTAGATATGCTAAAGGGGCGGGGAATGATGGGCGACGGTGTAATTGAAATCAGCCGCATCCGCAAGGCTGTAGAGAAAACAGGCTACTCCGGGCCTATTGAAGTGGAAATTTTCAATGATCAAATCTGGAGCCAGCCTGCCGATGATACATTAATTCAAATGAAAGAGAGCTACTTGAAGCACGTGTAGTAAAAAATGAAGCGACTATATTTGTAACGGGTTCGATTCAGTGGTACAAAACTCAAATTAGCATACCAAATAAAAATATAAATAGCATAAATTTCGAACCAAATTTAGCAAAGAAAATAGCATTAAAAAGGCATCGGTCAGGAACCGATGCCTTTTTTAGACATTACATTTGTTGTTTGTGCGGTGTTGCTACATTCGTTTTTTTGGTAAACGAAAATTTTATCAAGCCAATCACTAAAAATACCATACTGATAGCCCAAAGAGCTCCTGAGATGCCGAGTTGCAAAGATATTTCTTCGGATGCCATTGGATGGTTTGTGTCAAAACTGATTGCTTTTAAGGCTTGGCTAACTGCCCAACTAAAGAAAACTAAATGTCCCAACACTAATCCATAAGCCATTCTATATGATTTACCTTTTTTCGAGAATAACAATATTAATACCACGATAAATGAAATCCCCATAATGGTTGATAAACCACCTATTAACATACCCATCGTTTCTTGTTCCATTGGCATATTTCTTCACTCCAAATAAAGTTCTTATTACTTAATTTAACATAAAATGACAAAACCCCTTGTAAAATTAAAACAATCACCCATTTAGCTTCTGTTTTGACATGCTTTTCGAACATCGCCTGTTGGTCAACAGTCACTTGTTATTTACTATGCTAATTTTCGTGCTATTTATGTTGAAAATTCCAAATAAACATTGATATATCAACAAATAAAGGGAGTCCAATTCATATGCGAATTGGACTCCCATTTCTATTGCTTTTTTCAATTTTGTACTCAACATCCGAACCCGTTACTATATTTGCCGCTTCTTTTTTGTGTGCGGAAATATGGTGCATTAAGCGGAAGAAGGTGATTAGCCAAGGGCTAATGGAATCAACGCTTCATCCAAACTTAAGATGATAATGAGCCAGTGCCATAAGGGGAAAAATATACCGATAGCTATGATAATGGATGTAGAAGCTTCCTGCCATGGCCTGCCCTTTTGGATAGGCTGTTGTCCAATCCTCTTTATTGATTGAATGGACCAGGTAATGAATTCCTTTTTGGATTGCTTCTGTTGGCTGGTCCTCGGCTGCAATTAAAGCATCAAGCGCCCATGCCGTATCTGTTAAGGTACTTGCATTCAAAGGAACATATGATTTTTCACTGTCGCTCAGGCAGGATTCCCCCCAGCCGCCATCCTCGTTTTGAATGCCCTTCAGCCAGTCAGCAGACTTTCGGATAGAATGATGGTCTTTTGAAAGGCCAGACGCAATAAGCCCTGTTACGGCCGCCCACGTTCCATAAATATAGCAGACACCCCATCTTCCATACCATGATCCATTCTGTTCCTGGTTGTTCAACAGCCAGTTACTGGCGTTTTGAACAGAAGGGTCATGATCAGGCAGATTGGTATAGTTACCCAAAAACTCCAGCGTCCTCCCGGTCAGATCGGCAGAGGTTGGGTCTCCAAACATATATTCACCCTTTTCAATCGGCAGGAAGCCGAGCCATGGATTCTCGGTGTTTCTTTCAAAGGAAGGCCATCCGCCATCCTCATTCTGCATAGATAATAGCCACTGAATGCCCCGATCCCAAGATTCCTCATTGACTGAACTATCCTGTACATTTCTGGCGATCGATCTTAACGAAGCAGTTGTATCGTCTATATCGGGATTGCGGGTATTTACGTCCGAAAATCCCCATCCCCCCGGCAAAGCATTCGGATTATGAATGACCCAATCCCCAAACTGATCATGCTGCCGCTTCAGCAAATAGGTATTTGCTTTCTTTACAGCAGGATCTTCTGGCGAAAGGCCGGCTAATTGAAGAGCGGCATTAATAAGAGAAGTATTCCAAACACCGGCGTTAGCATATTGCATATGAGGGAGACCATCGATATCAGTCCTGAGCGATTTCAGCCCCGCTACCGCATTTTTTATAATGGGATCGTCTTTGGAATGACCAAGAGACAGGAGCGCAAAGATCATTAAAAAGGTTGAGCTGAAATAACTATAGAATGTTCCATCTGGTTCAATCCGCTCAAGCATATATTTTTTTGCCCGGTCAATAGCCAATGAGTGAAACTTTTCAGGCAGCCCTAAAAGATCTTCAACACCTTCTTTGATGAATGATAATAATGACCGGTATTCCGGCTGGATACCCCATGGTATTTCTCCTGACCTTGTTAAAAGTAAATCTGAAAGGTCAGGGCTATTTTTCGTTTTAATGCTGAACTTCTTCTCTGCCAGAATCAAAATCGGAGCCAGATTTACACGCCCATACACGGAAAACTGATAAAAGTTAAATGGGAAGGAAAGAGGCAGAAGCATAATCTCCACAGGAATCGGAAAGGATTCAGGCCATTGATATTGCCCCGTAGAGGAAAGCATAATTTTCGTAAAAACATTCACGCTCTCCATACCGCCATGCTCCAGTATAAATTTCCTGGCAGCTTTCATTCTGGAATCTTCCTTCTGAATATAGCCCGAATACAAGAGCCCGTAATAAGCCTCCAAAGTGGCAGTTGCATTTCCATCCGTTTCATCCTCGAAAATCTTCCAGGCGCCATTTTCCTCTTGCTTGCGTAGGATCCTTGCTGCCAGCCCTTGTATTAAATTTTCATCATGTATCTCCAGTGTCCTTAATAAAATGATCATATAAGCATCTGTTGAAATGCCAGTTTCAAATGGATAATTCCAGGAGCCATAAGGAGACTGTTCTTTTCTTAATAGGGTGATGAGATCGTTCATGCCGGAAACCGTATCAGTCATTTCATGCACATTCCTCTCAAGTAAAATGGATCCTTTAGATACATATTCATCTGGCTGAAAGAGAATTCATGGAGGAGGGGATGCTCATCTTTTTTCAAAGGAAACAAGGGAAGTCCCCGATGGGCTGGTTAAAGGAAGAATTAAAGAAAAGGACAGGGACTCAAAAATCAATTCATCTTTCAGAAGAGGAGAAGGGGATTCTCGGCCATATTAAACGGGAGACAATGGGCTGGAATCTGAATAATGTCACCAGGACAAAAGCCTATCTTGATTTCTACCGGCAGCGTCCGGAAATCCACTGGGCCTTTTTGGGACATATGGTTTCCCGCAATGGCGGCTGGAATATGACCGATTTAAAAGGAGAGATTCTGGCCCGGTTATTACCGGATCGCGAAAAACATTCCTTCTTTTCCTTTCTGGAAAGAGGGAATTGGCTAATCTTTCAGGATGCCTATCCGCAATTTTTGATTTACCGGGAAAGCCTGAAAAGAAATAAGCCATTATTTTTCCTGTTTCCGTTCTTTAATGTTTCGGTCTTCATGGAGACGGTCTGGAGCTGTTTTTGGAAAAAGCCCGATCCTTACCTTCTCACCATTGCCCTTATCATAAATGAACAAAGCTATTTAGAAAAAAGGGTGATTCAAAATCCGCTATATAAACAAGAGGTTTTTCATAAGCTTGAATTTAAGCTGCAGGAGCTTCTGTCCTTGAATCACATCCTTTTTCCTTATGAAAAGAATGGTGTTACCCATATGAAGGGCCAGACATTGAATCATTTTGAATCGCTTCATGAACGGATCTTATTAGGGAAAAAACTGTATGATGTCCTGTTTAAGGATAAAGAGGTGCTTGCCTTAACGGAACAATGGGCATATGCTCGCCCCCATACGGGTTCAAGGAAGGATTATTGGCCGCATATTTTCAATGATGTCCATGAAGGAATGCCAGGCGAGCAATATCAGTTTCAATTAAAATCATGCCAGCTGAGGCCGGGGGGAAGACGGATTTTTAGCCCAAGCCTTGAAATGGCCTGGAAAAATGTGAGCCAGCCTGAAGCCGAACCAGGGGATTGGTTTAGAGATTTTCACGTCATGGAGTATTTTCTGGAGTTAGACGATATGATCAATGGGGAGATCCAGCATGCATACTGTAAAACACTTGAAAGACTCGAGCTCGCAGCCCTTGCCAAAAAAGCCGTCTGGAATTAGAAGGTATATGCCGGCCATGCTATTGGCATCGCTGTTAGGCACATACTTAGATCTGTATTTTATCGGGAAGGGAATGTACGACTTCCCGATCCGGCCATTCTCGGCCATTTTCTCAATCAATATTCTGTTCACCCTGGCAGTCCTTCCAATCTTTATGATCCTTTTATTAAAAATCATGCAAAGCCTGAATGGCTGGTTAAAATGGATATTTGTTTTGTCCATCAGTTTAGCAATGGCAGCCCTGGAAAAAGTGGCAGAGGGTATGGGAATGTTTGTACATGCAGAAAACTGGCATCATCTTTATACCTTCGTCGGATACTGCCTATTTATCGGATTAATATCTGCGTTTCATGGATGGATGAATGGAAAGAAACAATAATCAAATTTTTAAAAGCCTATGTGGAAATAGGCTTTTTTCTGTTTCGTTAATCAATTAATCCGCATCAACGTAAATTGGCATCGGAAAAAAAAGACAACTATTTGTCAGTTACAATACAAAAATTAGATTTATTAAAGAAAGTTAACACTCTATTAACAAATCGGTGAAGATCCAATTGTTCGACATTTTTTTAAAAATCACTTGATATAATGACAGTATTTTAAGAGGGAGGGAGATGAAAACGGCTAAGTATTTTTAGTTTTAATACGATTTGACAAACCTCAGCAAGAATTAACCCATCTATAAAGAAAAATTCACGTCAAAATCATTGGGGGAGGAATCATGGCGGAGGTTTTACTTTATGTCGGTACATATATTTCCCTTACTTTTGCACTCGGCTGGCTAATTACGGTTGCTTTTAATCTGTTTTTAAAATGAACCCATCTTCTCACTCCCATAAACGATAGAGGGTTCTGCGGATTGTGCTCATTCTTCAAGCATCTTATAATCAGGGAGGTATAAGATTTGTGGATTCTAACACTTTTTTTACATGACAAAGTCAAAATGTTTGAGTATGACAATAAAGAGGAAGCCAGAACGGAGTTTGAGAAAGCAAATGGATGTAAGATTCTTTCTGAGATCATACATTTCAGGGACTTTGAAAAAAGAGGAAATTAAATCCCTAGGCATATGAAGCAGAGGTGTAAATGGAGTTAATGATGCTAGACCTTCTTAACCGGAGGTCTTTTTTTATTGTTATCACTATATTTGCACAAACCTTTTTGTCTTTCGTTTGGAAATAAATAAACATATTATAGGGATGTTTGTTTTGTGGTTGACTAAACTTAAACTTTGTTTTAATATGTTTATCATAAAGCAAACAAAATGATAATTTGTTTATTTTTATATTGATTAGGATGTGTTTTGGTTAATGGAATTATCAAATTTGTTCTGGGACGCTTCTTTGGAGGAGCTAAAACAGGGATATATTGAAGAAAAGGATTCATTTATATGCCTGCTATGCGGGGAAAAGACGGAAAAAGGAATTGTATATCCATATAAAGATAGATTGTACGAAGCGGAACGGTATATTCGCCTTCATATCGAAACAGCGCACAACTCGGTGTTTGATTATTTGCTGTCCATGGATAAGAAGCTTACAGGGGTTACCGATCATCAAAAAAGTCTTCTGCAGCTTTTTTATCAGGGAAAAAGCGATAAGGACATTCAGAAAGAATTAGACATGGGGAGCACATCGACCATTCGTCATCACCGCTTTGCTTTAAAGGAAAAGGAACGGCAGGCGAAAACCTTTTTGGCAATCATGGAATTGCTGAAGGAAAAGGATGAGTATGCACCAGCGTTCTTGCCTGTTCATAAAACAGCCACGATGGTGGATGATCGCTACAACATTACAGAAGAAGAACAGGAGAAAATCCTTAAGAAATACTTCCCTGAAGGCACCGATAAGCCTCTCGTAAAATTTCCGCCAAAGGAGAAGCAAAGACTGATTGTGCTGCGGGAGTTAGCCAGCCAGCTTCAGCCTGACCGCACATATGGCGAGAAAGAGTTAAATCAGGCATTGAAGGACTTTTATGAGGATTATGCTCTGATCAGAAGATATTTGATCGACTATGGCTTTTTGGACCGAAAGCTGGATGGCAGCGAGTATTGGCTTAAAAAATAGAAAAACGGGGGATTACCATGGAACGGAAAAGAGAATTAAAGCAGCAGTTTAAAGAAACGCCCATTGAAGCGGGGGTTTATCAAATAAAGAATACAGTGAACAATAAAATCTTCCTTGGCAGCACGAATAATTTAAAAAGCCTAAACGGAGTAAGATTTTCACTCGAAACAAACGGCTATATGCCTAATCGGGAGCTGCAGGACGAGTGGAATCAATACGGGAAAGACGCTTTTACTTTTGACATTCTGGAGAAGCTGAAAAAGAAAAATGATCCGTATTTCAACGAGAAGGAAGCCCTGGAGAAGCTGGAAGAAAAGTGGCTGGAGGAGCTGCAGCCGTATGGGGACAAAGGATATAACAAATAGCTAAAGGGCTGACAAAAAGGGAATGGCGTGTATCTCGTCATTCCCTTTTTCTTTTAAAGTGGCGGGAGTGATTTAGTTAAAAGGATACATACTAAAGCCCGCAAAATTAAAGAAAATAAGGAAAAATATACCATGATTTGTTCGAAACCAGAAGCTATAATCATTGAGAGGAAGGCACCGGTGTTTCGTCAGCGAACTTACAAACAAAGGAGTGGCAGTGTTGGATAGGAAAAGAATTGCCTATTGGGTTATCCCTCTCATCCTGGTCATTTGCTTTTTGGGAAGTGCTGTCTATGCTGCAGGGCAGCCGGAAGCGGCGAGCAGTAAGCACTCTTCGGCTTTAAAAGGGCAATATTATCTTGAAGACGTGGTAAAAATTTATGTACCATCCACCTATGATGTTGATCAGCCAATTGATAATACTCCATATGTGAACAAAACTCTAGAAAAATTTTCGGGAATGTTTGGAGGGGCAACAGCTGTTGATGGAACAGGAGCATGGCTTTCTGACGATGAGCAGCTTGTAAAGGAGAAAGTGACCATCGTGTACAGCTTTGCAGAGGATCTCGACAAGAAAAAGATTAAGCAGGTAGTGGATTATGCCAGGGCTTTAAAGGAAGAAATGAAACAATCATCCGTATCACTTGAGGTCAACGGAAAGATGTATTTTATTGAATGATCTATCAAAAAGATAGGCTGGAAGGTGTGTATCCTTCCAGCCTATCTTATTGCTCTCTCCAATAGCTTTATTTCAAGGCTAATGATTCCTTCAGCCAATTCTTCCCCTCAACAAATCGGCTGACCATCATGGCCGAAACCGTGTTGCCGGCTGAATTCAGAAGGGTTGCCGGTGCATCAATGATTGTAGAGATGACCGCTATGATTGGCAGTACTTCAGGCGGAAAGCCGAATACGCTTAAAATCAGCATCTCGCCAATCATACCGCCGCCAGGGATTGCCCCCATAACAGCTCCAACCAGGAATGAAACAGCAAGAATGGTTAGAATGCTTGTCATGCTCGACATGTCCTTTCCAAAAAGGCTGAACAGGAAAACAATCTTAAACACTCCGCCAAGAACAGACCCATCTTTATGGGTATTAGCCCCAAGCGGGATCATCGTCTCCGCAATATCCTGAGGAACACCCATCTTTCTGACAGCCGCAAGGTTAATCGGAATACAAGCTGCACTGGAGCATGTGGCAATCGCACTGACAGAAGGAGTGATGGCATTCTTCCAGAACACCTTGACTCCATCCTTTCCGCCAGCCGCAAAGGCATACAGCGTAAAGAATCCAAAGAAGTAAATGAGCGTTAATACAAGATAAAGAACAAATACACGTACATATCCGCCAAGAATCTGCGGGCCAAGCTCACCAATGATGGTCGCGAAATAACAGCCAAGTCCAATTGGCGCATAATACATCACAAATCCAACAATCTTCATCATGACAGCTGAACCAGAAGAAAGAAGATTCGCAATCGGCTTGCCTTTTTCACCTGACATCGCAGTTGCCAGTCCGAATAAGATTGAGAACACAATCAGCTGCAGCATGTTGTTCTTCGAGAACAGCATCTGGAAATCAGGCACCGTGAACGCCTGAACCAGCTGTCCCAGGAACGTGACATCTTCTGCTTCAGGATCAACAGCTGCCTCAGTCATAATGCTCTTAATGGCTGAGATATCTGTATTTTTGAGCGGATCCACAATGGAAATCCCGATGAAACCCAGGATGGCAGATATGACAGCCGTAATGAAAAAGACGGTGAATATCCCGGTCATAATCTTACCAAGCCTTTTCATTCCGCCCATATTCGCAAGGCTCGAAGCGATGCTAAAAAAGACGAGCGGCACAATGATCATAAACAATAAATTTATGAATAAATCCCCAAGCGGCTTAACCACCGCTGTCTTCGGGCCAAAAACCACTCCGGCAATTCCGCCGATCAGGATGGAAAGGAGCAGGAAGATGGTTAGTTTGTAATTTGAAAGAACCTTTTTCATGTTGTCTCAACCTTTCTATATATTCCGAAACTCTATTATATAATTAAATTGTGCCTCAAAAGAAGGCTGCTGGAATATTTCTTAATATTCTGTCTGATTTGGCTTTCTGTGGAAAATATCTTCCATTTTTGGCCAAGCATCAATTGACATCAGTCATTAATTAACTTACAGTTAAAACATCCAATAATCGAAAGGGTGAAGAAAAGCACATGATCCTATAATCCTAGCTTTAGAGAAAATCGATATTTAGCACCAGAGTCAGTCTAAAAATGTGTTTGAATGGGCTTAATTTATCGATTGTTTTTCTGAGATAGGATTAATGTGTGTGCTTTTTGACTTGAAAAGAGGCTGAACTAATCGAAAAGCTTATTTAAGTCTATTTATGTGCGCAATGCCTCCTGTCTCGGGAAAATGAGATAGGAGGCTTTTTGTTTTGAAAAAACATTTTGGTGTTCGGAGGGAACAGTATGGAATTTCAATTACAGGAAATTGATCTTGCCAGTAAAGATACAGGCCCATACGGAATTGCTGTTTCAGACAAGGGAGAAGTCTGGTTTACACAGCATAAAGCCAATAAGATAAGCTGCATCGGTTTGGATGGGGAAATGACAGAGTACCCGCTGCCGACACCGGATGCAAAAGTCATGTGTGTAATGGTGTCGTCAAAAGGAGAGGTCTGGTTTACCGAGAATGCAGCCAACAACATTGGGAGAATAACAAAAGAAGGCACTATTCATGAATATCCCTTGCCCCATCCAGATTCAGCACCCTATGGGATTACAGAAGGGCCGAACGGGGATATATGGTTTACCGAAATGAATGGAAACCGCATTGGGCGGATTCAGGAAGACGGTTCAATCAATGAATACGACCTTCCAACTCAAGGTTCATATCCATCATTTATTACGCTGGGATCTGATGATGCCTTATGGTTCACAGAAAACCAAAATAATGCGATTGGAAGAATTACGGAAAATGGAGAAGTGACAGAGTTTACAATTCCTACACCAGCATCAGGGCCGGTTGGGATTACGAAAGGAAACGATGGTGCAAAGTGGTTTGTGGAGATTATCGGCAATAAAATAGGGCGCATTACGACATCTGGAGAAATAACGGAATATGAAATTCCAACACCAAGCGCCCGGCCGCATGCCATTACAGCTGGTGCTGGAAATGACTTATGGTTTACAGAGTGGGGAGCAAATAAGATTGGGAGAATTACAGACAATGGGATTATTGAGGAATATCTTATCGAAACCCCAAATGCTGAACCGCATGGCATTTCAAGCAGCGATGGGAAAACCATCTGGTTTGCACTGGAGTGTGATAAGATTGGGAAACTATCTATTATGAATGATTAATCTCATTTTTTAAGAGGAAATTTAATAGAGCATTCAACCCCGTTACAACTAGTATACGGGGTTCTTCTAATTGGATTATAAACACCAACACTGAATACTCCGAAAAAATTGTAAAATTTGTTGTTGTAATTTTAAGAATATTATTTATAATAAAGTTGAGAGGTGATTCAGGTGTCAGTTAAGAATGTAACCGAGGAAAAAGCACTAACTCCAAGAGGAATGGAAACGCGTGAAAAACTGTTAAAAGCAGCTGAAGAGGTTTTTGGGCAGAAGGGATATTTTGAGACCTCCATCGTCAATATATCTCAGGAAGCCAAAGTTGCTCAGGGAACCTTTTATAATTACTTTCCTTCAAAGAAAGATATTTATGATGAGCTGATCCGCAGCTACAGCCGGGATCTGCGCATTGCGATTAAAGAAGGAATGGCAGGAAGCTCTTCATTTGAGGAAGCACAGAGAAATGGCTTCTTCGCTTTCTTCAGCTGGGTCAAAAATCATCCAAATTTATACAGCATTGTCCAGCAGGCCGTTGTGGTGGACCAGGAGCTGTTCCGCTGGTATTACGGGAAGCTCGCCAACGGATTTTTAAAGAGTCTATCTCAAGGGATTGAAGCGGGAGAGTTTAAGGACCTGGACCAGGAGACAGTTGCATACTGCTTAATGTCGATAGGACAGTTCCTCGGCATGAGGTGGGTGTATTGGGAAAAGAAAGAAGTTCCTGAAGAAGCATTCGATGCGGCGATGACACTAATCTTTCAGGGGCTAAAAAAGTAAAGAGGGGGAGTTCGATGAAAGGGATTGCCTATTGGATACAAAAATGGGCATATACACATCCAGATCGAACAGCAGTCATAACAGATAACGAAAAGGTGTCCTACAGGCAGCTGGATAAGATGATCGATTCAGCTGCTGTGAAAATCCATGAAAAGCTGCAGGGAAGAAAAGGGGAACGCATCGCCATTCTGTCGCACAACCGGATTGAATACATAGTCCTTTTATTTGCCATTGCAAAGGCAGAATGTGTGGCCGTCCCGCTCAATATTCGGCTAAGTGCGAAAGAGCTTATTTTTCAGCTCAACGATAGCGGCTCAAAACTTATCTTTGCCGAAAAAGAAAATGCAGAGTTTGCAGCCTCCCTTGTTGAACAAAGCGAAATCCAGAGTTTGGAGTTTATGGAGGACTTATGCCAGGGTACTAAAACGAGCTTTGCTAATGAGAATCCAATTGACGAGGAAGCTCCATACATTATCTGCTACACCTCCGGGACCACCGGCAAACCGAAAGGGGCCGTGCTGACACAGAGCAATATGTTCTGGAATGCAGTGAATAACAAGCTTGCGATCGATTTAACGTCAGAGGATCGCTGCATCGTGCTGCTTCCGCTGTTTCATATCGGGGGAATTGGGCTGTTTGCATTTCCGTCCCTGTTTTCAGGCGGAACCATTGTCATTCCTGGCAAGTTTGAGCCTCAAAAAGCCCTCACGATGATTGAGAAGCATAAGGTGACCATTGTGATGGGGGTTCCAACCATTCATCAGGCACTGCTGACAAGCCCACCATTCAAAACGGCTGATTTAAGCACAGTCCGCTGGTTCTATAATGGAGGAGCGCCATGTCCGCGTGAATTAATAGATGCCTATTTTGATAGAGGGTTTCTGTTTGGCCAGGGCTTTGGAATGACGGAGACATCTCCTACACTATTCATGCTCACAAAAGAAGACGCATCGCGGAAGAGAGGATCGATCGGCAAGCCGGTATTATTTTCCGAATACAAGCTAATAGATTCAGAGGGCAATGAGGCTGCAAAAGGTAAAGTTGGCGAGCTTGCGGTGAGAGGGCCAAATATCATGAAGGCATATTGGAATCGGCCTGATGCCACAAAGGATGCACTGAAAGAAGGATGGCTCCTGACAGGGGATCTAGCGAAAACAGATGAAGAAGGATTCCTATATATTGTTGGCCGGAAGAAAGAAATGATCATTTCCGGCGGGGAAAATATCTATCCGCTTGAAGTGGAGCAAGTGATCAGTCAATTAAAGGATGTTGCCGAGGTTGCCGTGGTTGGGAATGCTGACCCTCTTTGGGGTGAAGTGCCTGAAGCGTTTATTGTTAAAGAAAATGGAAGCGCTTTAACCGTGGATGATGTTATTCAATACTGTCACGGAAACCTCGCAAAATATAAGATTCCAAAGAAAGTAACATTTTTAAATGAGCTCCCGAAAAATGCGACGGGAAAAATACAGAAAACACAACTTTTAGTAAGAGGGTGAAAAGGTGATCAATTATAGTGTCGGCCAGCAGGCCTCCTGCAGCAAAACCATTACGGAAACAGACTTTGTTATGTTTGCGGGATTGAGCGGCGACTTCAACCCGGTCCACATAGACGGGGAATACGCAAAAAAAACTAGATTTAAAAAGCGTATAGCCCATGGTCTCTTAACATCCAGCTTGTTATCCCAGCTATTGGGTGTGCATCTGCCAGGAAAAGGATCCATTTATGTTGAACAGACCATCCGGTTTAAGGCACCGGTTTTTATAGGCGATACGATTACCGCACAAGGAACGGTTCAGGAGATTGACAGCGAAAGGCGAATACTGACTTTGCTGACAGAGTGCTTCAATCAGGATGGAACAAAAATTTTGACAGGCACGGCTAAGATGATGGTGCCTGAAGAGGGAGGGGTAATTTGATGGGAATCGGCATTAAAGCAACAGGAGTTTTTTTTCCTCCTGGAATCGAAACGGCAGCCGATCTGGCTGTGAAGACGGGAATACCTGAACAGGTGATTATCGAAAAGTTCGGTTTGGTCCAAAAGCATGTTGCAGATGACAGCCTGCATGCTTCCGATCTCGCGATTGCCGCGGGAAGGCAGGCGATTGAAGGGAGTGACCCGCTGTCCATCGATGTCGTCATCTATTTTGGCAGCCCTCATAAGGATTATTATGTCTGGTCAAGCGCTCCGAAAATACAGCATGAATTAGGGGCGAAAAATGCCTACGCGTTTGAAATCATGAATGTCAGCTCCTGTTTTCCGATTGCTTTGAAGGTGGCAAAAGACATGATTGCTTCAGATCAATCCATTCAAAATATCCTGCTTGTTGGTGGATGCAAAGAGTCACAAATTATCGATTATGCGAACCCGCGCTCCCGCTTCATGTTCAACTTTGCAGATGGGGGCACTGCTGCACTGGTCACCAGGGATTCCTCCCAGAGCGAAATTCTCGGAAGTGCCATCCTGACAGATGGTTCCTTCCATGATGATGTCCGAACGCCTGCTGGGGGATCCAAACATTTTGCCAGCCGCGAAACAGTCGAAAAAAACCTTCATTATATTGATGTGAAGGATCCGCAATCCATGAAAGAAAGACTCGATCCTGTATCGATTGCAAATTTTGATTATGTCGTTCGCGAAGCACTTCATAGAAGCGGTTATACTCCTCAAGATATGAAACTCCTATTGCCACTGCACACAAAACGTTCCATGTTCAAAGAACTCTTACATTCTCTCGAACTTCCAGAAGAAAAAGCAATCTACTTAAATCGCCATGGACACATGTCTTCACTCGACCCATGCATCGGTCTGCATTTTGCACAGGAGCGCGGACTTTTAAATCCTGGAGATATTGCGGTTGCAGTCAGTGCAGGAACTGGGTATACGTGGGCTGCGACTGTTGTGAAGTGGAATTAAAATAGTAAGATTCATAGATAAGCAGCGAGATTTAACATGGCCGAAAGAAAATGAATATAGGGGGAATGGCTATGAAATTCAAATTAAAGAGTTTTAAGTCACTATTAATGCTTGGAACTGCACTCACTCTTATCATTACTTCCGGATGTTCCGGAGACACGGCAAGTTCAGAAGAAGATACGGTTAAAATTGGTGTTCTAGCATCCTTAACCGGTCCGCTCGAGACCTATGGAAAGCAAACAGTCGCGGGATTTGAACTTGGACTGGATTATGCAACTGAGGGATCCAATGAAGTAGCAGGCAAAAAGGTTGAGTTCATTGTGGAAGATACGGAAACAAAGCCAGATGTCGCCGTAAGAAAAGCGACCAAGCTGCTGGAAGAGGATGAAGTGGATTTCTTAGTGGGTTCCTCTAGCTCTGGAGATACACTGGCCGTATTGCCGCTCGCTGAAGAATACGAAAAAATCATGGTGGTGGAGCCTGCGGTTGCAGATAGCATCACAGGAAAGAACTGGAACAAATACATCTTCAGGACAGGAAGGAATTCATCTCAGGATGCTGTAGCCGGTGCGGCCGCAATTGCTGAAAAAGATGTGAAAATCGCGACCTTCGCACAGGATAATGCTTATGGACGGGAAGGAATCGCTGCTTTTAAAGAAGGAGCGGAGAAGCTTGGTGCCACCATTGTGAATGAGCAATATGCAGACCCGAATTCCACTGACTTCACAGCGAATATTCAAAGCATCATAAATGAAAAGCCTGATTACCTTTATATCGTCTGGGCAGGATCCAATGCACCATGGAAACAGTTAAAGGATATGCAGCTGGAGGAGCAGGGAATTAAAATTTCCACTGCCGCACAGGACATTGCTTCACTAAAAACGATGGATTCTTTAATTGGCATGAGCGGCTTTTCCATTTACTATCACACCCTTCCGGATAATAAAGTGAACGACTGGCTGGTGGAAGAGCATAAGAAAAAATTTGATGGTGAAATTCCGGACCTGTTTACCGCTGGCGGAATGACAGCAGCCATCTCCATTGTAGAGGCACTAAAGAAAACAGAAGGCGATAAAGATGTGGATGGCTTGATCACCACAATGGAAAACATGGAATTTGAGACACCGAAAGGAACGATGAAATTCCGGGCTGAGGATCACCAGGCCTTGCAGTCTCTGTATGCAGTAACTCTCGAGGAGCAGGAAGGGGTGGATCATCCGGTGCCGGTCCTGATCAGGGAATTGAATATGGAAGAAACCGAGCCGCCAATCCGGAATGGCAATTAAAACTTCAGAATAATTAGATTTATAGGAGGGGTCGCCAAGTTGGAAAAAATTCTGGAAACAAAAAGCCTATCTGTTTCATTTGGCGAACATGATGTCATAAAAGAAGTAAACCTGGAAATAGAGCGAGGCAAGCTGACTTCGATTATCGGTCCCAATGGGGCAGGCAAGACCACACTCTTTAATCTGCTGAGCGGCCAGATCGCTCCGACTAAGGGAGAGATTTATTTTAAAAACGATAATGTAACAAAGCTTTCTGTACCATTACGGGCGAGAAGGGGCATCGGCCGTTCCTTCCAGCTCACCAATATTTTTCCGGAGCTGACGGTTCTGGAAAATATCAGGCTCGCCATCCAGTCATCGAGCAAAGATTACTATTCGATCTTACCGAGGTTTTCTTTCATGAGCCGCCAGCAGGATGAAGCAAAAGCTGCCATGGAGCGGTGCATGCTGAGCGGCAAGGAAGATGTGCTGGCACAGGATCTGGCACATGGGGAAAAAAGAAAACTGGAGCTGGCCATGCTGCTGGCTCTCAAAACAGAACTGCTTCTGCTAGATGAGCCGACAGCAGGCATATCGATCGAAGAGATTCCGGCGATATTGGAAGTGATCGAGAACATTAAGAAGGAAGGCATGTGCACCATTGTCTTAATCGAACACAAAATGGAGATGGTCATGCATCTTTCCGATACTTTAGTGGTTCTATTCAATGGAGAGCTTCTGGCAAGCGGCAATCCGACGGAAATTATAAAGGATCAGAGAGTTCAAACGGCATACTTGGGAGGCTTGCATCGTGAGTCTATTAAAACTGGATAATCTTGAGACCTATTTGGGTCAATATCACATCCTTCAGGGAGTGTCCATGTCCGTTGAAGAGGGAAGCATCACCGTTCTGTTCGGAAGAAATGGAGCAGGCAAAACGACAACACTGCGCTCTATTATGGGCTTCAATCCATCCACCACGGGTTCTGTGCATTATCACGATCAGAAAATCAGCGGAATCCCTACACACCTGATATCCAGAAAAGGAATCGGCTATGTGCCGGAAAATCAGGGAATATTCAGTGCGCTGACAATAGAAGAAACGCTAAATCTGGCCATGGCAAAGAGCACAGGAGATTCAGAGGGAAAAATGGAGTGGATGCTGGAGCTCTTCCCGGATTTAAAGAAATTCTGGCGCAAGAAAAGCGGGTTGCTTTCAGGCGGACAAAAGCAGATGCTGGCAATTGCCAGAGCGTATATCAATGGAGATGGACTTCTGCTGATCGATGAACCAAGCAAAGGCCTGTCACCGATTATGGTTGAAAAGCTGATGGAATCGATTCAAAAGATGAAGGAAAAAACAACGATACTGCTTGTGGAGCAGAATTTCCTCATGGCGAGTGAAATCGGCGATTACTTTTACATTATGGACGACGGAAAAATAGTCCATGATGGCTGGATGCAGGATCTAAAGGAAGACAAGGAAACCTGCCAGAAATACTTGGGCATCGCGTAAGCTGTGAAGGGGGGCTGGAAATGGAAGTCTTTATTAATTTATTGGTCAATGGGGTTTCAACTGGGCTTTTGATATTCCTTCTGGCTGCTGGACTTACTTTAATCTTCGGACTAATGAGTGTACTGAACTTCGCCCATGGCGGATTATTCGTCTGGGGCGCTTTTTCAGGAGCGTGGATCTTTAAAGAAACAAACAGTTTTCTATTAGCGATTGCGGGAGCCATTGCAATCGGAATGGTATTGGGCTGGGTATTGGAAAGGTTTCTTATCCGTCCTGTCTATGGGAATCATGTCCGGCAGCTGCTGATTACATTAGGCGGCATGCTGGTATTATCAGAAAGCATCAAAATTTTCTGGGGACCGAATCCGATTAGGGTAAACCTTCCGGGATGGCTTGAAGGAAGCTATCAGTTTGATGGAATCATCATCATAAAATACCGTGTGTTTGTGATTGTGGTTGGACTGCTGCTGTATCTGGCATTATGGCTTCTGCTCAGCCGTACACAGATTGGCCTTATGATCAGGGCTGGAGTGCTGGATAAGGAAATGGTTCAGGCGCTCGGAATCAATGTAAAGGCTCTCTTTACCTTCGTATTCCTGCTGGGCGCGGCATTGGCTGCTTTAGGCGGAGCCCTTCTGGCGCCATATTCAGGAGTGGTTTTTGCGGAAATGGGCATGCAGTATGCTATATTGGCTTTCATTGTGGTAATCATTGGCGGGATGGGCAGCCTGCAGGGATCGGCACTGGCTTCCCTGATCGTAGGAGTAGCGGGTGCGTTTATGGCGTATTATTTGCCTGATTTGTCATTGGCCTTGAATATGCTCCTATTGGCCATAGTCTTATTGGTGAAACCAACAGGGCTGCTGGGAGAAAAGGGGAGTGCCGTATGAGAGGGGTATTTCATAAAGTGCCGCTGTATTGGGGGCTTGCAATCATGCTGTTTATGCTTCTGTTCCCCTTTGTCAATGACTCCCGAAGCACGCTGATTTTGCTGACTCAAATTTTCATTTTTGCTATATTTGCGATGAGTTTCGATATTCTGTTAGGATATACCGGAATCGTATCTTTTGGGCATTGTATGTTCTTTGGAATAGGTGCTTATAGTACGGCCATTATTTTTAATCATATGGAGGCAACTCTGCCAAACTTTTTAATAGGATTGGTTATAGGCATCCTTCTGTCCGCTTTAGTTAGCTATATCATTGGTTTATTATCACTAAGGCTCAAAAGCCACTTTTATGCCATGCTGACACTGGCTGTCTCCCAGCTGTTCCTTGTCCTGGCAGAAAAGTGGAGAGGACTGACGCATGGCGGTGACGGATTTACATTCAGTGTGCCTGACGTATTCAAAGACCGTACTTCCTTCTATTATATTACGCTCTTCAGTGTGGCCGTTGTTTTCATCCTGCTGAAGCTTTTCACAGAATCGTCCACTGGCAAAGTGTTAAAAGCTATTTCACAGAATGAATATCGCGCAGAAGCATTAGGGTATAAATCGCTTCATTATAAACTGATTGCCAGCGTAACGGCAGGTGTGGCAGCTTCCTTCAGCGGGGCTCTATATGCAGTGTCACTGAGGTTCATCAATACCAATGTCTTTTCCATTGAAGTCACGCTCGATGCTCTTTTAATGACGATGATCGGAGGACTGGGAACCCTGGCTGGTGCCATAGCAGGAGCGGGGATCATCGAATTCTTAAGACATTATCTTTCAGAGCTTGCGATGACTTACCCCATTTTCGAAAGATGGACGATTATCCTCGGGTTCTTATATATAGTGGTGCTGCTTGGATTCCCTTCCGGTTTCGCAGGATTTATTAAAAAGTTCACATTGAAAAAGGGGAGGAAGGAGAAGAAGAAAAGAGAAGTGGAGCGGGCAGCTTAGTGTGAAATAAAAAAACCTTGCCATCATGGGTAAGGTTTTTGTTAATTGCAAAAACACTTATCATTTTTTGCCATATGGAATAGAGGTTCAATATCATAACCAGGATCAGCTGCCAGTTCGGCAGCTTTTTTTCTTCTATTAAAAGGGAGTTTAGTTTAAGGAGAGTACTTACATAATAATAAGTGTGTTGCTAGGTAAAAGTGAAAGCTATTTTCAAGGTGACAAATATTTTACTGCCCTTTAAAAGGGGATTATAGGAAGAGAATGTGAACACATAAAGAGACATGGTTAGGGGATTGAAGAGAATGGCGACATCTATAGAGAGGCTATTATGGAGTATTGCACTTCCTGGTTTTGGGCAATTTTTAAATGGAAAACTAATAAAGGGAATGGTTATTGTATTTTTAGAGTTCCTTATAAATGTACAAGCGAATTTCAACGGGGTCATTATTTCAAGTTTTCATGGAGATATTGAAAACGCAATCGCAGAAACCGATTATTTGTGGCTGATGTTTTACCCTTGTTTGTATTTCTTTGCGATGTGGGATTCTTTTAAAGATGCGGGAGGAGGGAAAAACAGTTATTCTTTTCTTCCGTTTGTGTCTTCTGCTTACTTTGTTACGGTGGGGTGTATATATTCCTCTACCTTTAAGCTTTTTGGGGTATTATTAGGGCCCATTTGGCTGCCCATATTGTGTGTAATACCAGGTGCCAGTGTGGGTTTTTTTTTAATGAAGATAATAAGGAAAAAACACATTGAACCATTTTAAACAAGGCAGCATTTTATTGTTAAATCCTTTAATGATAGGCAATGGAAGATATTTAGACGTAATACTATTTAATGAATAATTACCATATTCAATTACAAACTAAGAAAAGAATAAATTGTGGAGGGGCCTTTTAGATGAATTTAAACGAATTAGGCTTTCTTTGGTATTTACATTCAAGTTCAAATATGGTCAATATTTTTTTGGGAAATCTTATTGAAACTGCTGAAGATACTGATTTGAAAGATGTTTTAACTGAGATTAAAACACTTTCATCATTCCAGGAACAAGAGGCTTTGCAATTCTTATCTGATAATGGATTAAATATTACACCGTTTTTTAGTGAAAATGATTTACATAGCCCCTCAGAAAAGTTATTTTCTGATCAATTAATGATAGAAGTTCTTAAGCATATAACCAGTAATGGACTGGGTCTAATTTCTTTTCAATATACAGAATTAACTGTCCCAAAGGTTAAGAATTTTTATAAAGAAATACTCAATAAGTTAATTCAAATTGACATTACGATTTTAAATTTGCTGGAGCACAAAGGTTTACTGCAAAACAGGTCTTTTTCATACAAAAATGCTGAAGACAGACAAAACAAATTATTTAAAGTGGCATCAACCCAGCAGAGGCCGCTTAATGCTGTTGAATTAGCAAGTATGTTTGGTTCATTTCAATGTAATAATGTTGGTTTAGCTCTATGTACTGCTTTTTCGGATGTTGCAATGGATGAAGATACAAAGAGTTTTTTGCAGGATGGAATCAAATTGTCCTATCATCAAGTGGATGTTTTATCCGAAATATATAGAGAAAACGGAGTCCCGATAACCACCGGATTAGAGGCTCACGTTCATAAGGTGAATAAATCCCCATTTTCAGATAAACTAATGGCTAACTTAATCATGTTCTTAAATCCCATCGGAATCGGCAATCTGCAAACTGCTGTGATTTCCAGTTATAAAAAAAGTCACGTGAAAAAACTAAAGGAATTAATGGAACAGGTGGAAAGCTATTCAGAGCAAGGGTTTAAGTTAATAGTAAGGAAAGACTGGTTTAATGAGCCGCCGGTAACCAACTGGTCAATTGATAGTTAGAGTCAAATAATCTAAAACATTCACGGAAAATCATCTGGGAAGAAGAACAAAAAGCCGATTTGTTGATTATAGAAAAATCGGCTTCTCAAAATAATAAAATTCATAAATTTGTTGTTGGGTATTAGGAGTTCGATTTTTATTTATTGAATGAATTCAGTTAATCTTCTATAAGAAAGAACATCCCCATTTGTCATTTGATGAAAGGTCTGGCGGTTTACAATCTCTTCACTGATAGACTGTAAATAGGTTAAGGTTGCTCTGAATGGGCCGGAACCACAGCTAAGCCTTTCGATTCCAATCTCAGATAACTCCGGTAAAGAAGGCATCTCTGGGTCAACCAATAAATTGATCGGACAAGAAATTTCCTCTCTAATTTTTTTAATAATCTTCCTATCAGTTAAACCAGGAATGAAAATGCAATCTGCTCCTGCAGCTTGATAGGCTTTTGCCCGCTTTAAAGCTTCTCGTAAACGCATTGAAGAATCCCCAATATTTAACCAATATAGATCTGTTCGAGCATTGATGAATAACGGCAAATTTCTGGATTCCGAAAGTTCTTTGATAGCTGTTATTTTTTCCACTTGAGATGAAATATCAAATAGTGGCCGGTTTGGATCACCTGTACCGTCCTCCAGATTTATCCCGATAGCCCCAGCAGCAGCGACTGCTTTTACGGTCTCTAAAACCTCTTCAACCGTCTGTCCATAACCTGCCTCAATGTCTGCGCTCACGGGAACATTTACTGATTTGGCGATATTTTCAATCGTTTCAACCATTTTGCTAAGAGGTATACTTTGCCCATCCAAATACCCCAAAGAAGCAGCAATGCCAGCACTTGTTGTTCCAATCGCTTTAAATCCGCATTCTTCAAACATTTTTGCACTGATTACATCCCATGCATTTGGCAGAACAAATGTTGACGATTGCTGATGTAAGCGGTGAAAGGTTTTTGCCTTTAATGATTGTTCTTTGCTACTCATAAAATTATGCTCCTTTTACTGATTTAGATTTAAGTTTCTTATTGCTTCATTTTCTATTGTAAAGGCTAAACATTTCGATTTTCATCGAAATATGGAATGCATATATTTTTCTCAATTGAAGCCACTGTGGATGCTCTCTTAATGGCGATGATCGGAGGATTCGAAACCCTGGATGATGCCTTTGCAGGAGCGGCGGGGATCATCGAATTCTTAAGACATTATCTTTCAGAGCTTGCGATGACGAAGAGAGGAGGGCTGCTTAGTAAAAGACCTTTCCATTTGAAAGTTTTTTATCTTTTTACCACAATTTTTTTCGCTAATAATGATTCCTTCAGGCTTTTCTTGAATCGAATCATGCTATACAGATTTGTAATAGAGCTATCTATATAGGAATTAAATTTCTTTTTTATCTAATTCTTCCTCATTTGCACTGAACCTCGCACTTTCTATTGAATAGACTATGGGCAAATAGTGTGTGCGCATTTAATTCCTCAATGGAAATTTATTCTTTGGGAAGTGAAGATCATGCAAATTTTTTATACAGTACGTTCAGGTGATACGCTGTACGGGATTTCCAGGAGATGGGAAATCCCGGCCGATTCCCTTATTGCGGCAAATAATTTGAAGCCCCCTTACACGATTTATATAGGTCAGCAGCTGTCCGTTCCACCTGGGGTTGATGCTGTGCGTGTTAGGCAAGGAGATTCAGTGTATCGAATTTCACAATTATACAAAGTTCCGCCTTCAGTGATCATAGAGGCGAATCAGCTTCAGCCACCCTATGTCATTCAGGCCGGTCAATTATTAAAGGTTCCGCCAGGTGTTCAATATTATATCGTCCAGCAAGGGGATACACTTTATCGGCTTGCAATGCGTTTTAATGTCATTACGAATGGGGAGCCAAATTTTGAGCTTATTCGGATTGTAAACCAGCTTCCATCCTCGCAGCTATTTCCCGGAATGAAGTTAAGGATTCCATACGCCCCTCCTGGTGGCCAAGGCCTGATTGCCTATACTGCTGATCGAGGAGGGCAATATGATATTTGGTTATATATTCCCCGGACAGGAGAGAACGTGCAGCTCACCAGTGGATTGGGTGCCTCTTTTTCAAGTCCAGAATGGTCACCTAATAGCAGGAGAATTGCGTTTATTGGAAAGAACAGAATTATATATGTTGTGGATGTTGCATCTAGTGCGATCGCTCAAATCGACCAGATGGAAGAAAGTGCTGAATTCAAATTGGATTGGTCGCCTGACAGCAGCCAAATTGCTTATACGAAGCAAGGTCGCATTATCATGTACAACGTCCTGTCTCTTCAAGCGCAAAGCATTCAACAGCCTGACTCAACAGATGTTCAATGGTTTCCGAGCGGCAGGGAACTGCTTTTTCAGGCACCGGATGAATCAGGAAATAGCCAGCTTTTCCGAATTCAAACCGACGGATCCGGGAAACAGCAAATTACACGTAACACAGGAGGTCGGCTTAATAATGCCCAGCTATCACCCGACGGAAGCTTTGTCCTTTATACAACACCAGGTGTCAGTATCTCCATCATTCACACCGTTGAGCTTTCAACAGGCAATGTGTTTGAAGTAAAAGGCGGGCCCCTTGCAAAAAATTATTATCCGACATGGTCTTCTAATTCTTTTAATATAGCCTATAGCGCTACGGCCTTTGAAGATAGAGGGTATTTTTCACAAGTTCGAACGGTGGGGAGGCGAGGAGAAGAGGATCGAATTTGGGCTATTTCCAATTGTTTTGCATCACCTGTCACGTGGTCAGCAGACGGAACAAAAATAGCCTATCTTAGTGGATGCAAGGAACAGGAATTTGCAAGTGAAATGTGGGCTATCGACCTCCGTCACCCCGTCCCGATACGGCTAATTGCAGGAGTTAACATTCAGTCACTTCAATGGTCTCCAACTGCCATATTGAATGGTACTCAAAAGACCTATACGAACACGAACTACAAGGTTATTTTCCAATATCCGTCAAACTGGCGAAAAGTGAACGAGGAAAGGTACGAAGGTGCTGACGGCTTTTTTCAAATATCGGCTATTTCAGCAGGTGAAAACTTAGATGAGGTGTGCCATGGGGAAGCTTTCCATCCATTAAGGCCCTATGGATCCATGCCAAGCATCTTGAAGGCTCGAATTCAAAACCAGGAAGCCTGCTACATTTTCCCCTCTGCGGACCAGCCAGCAGAAATGCTGAATCAATCAGCTTTAATCGTAAGGTATCCAACTCCGATTACAATCCAAGGAGAAACCTACAATTACTTCATCTTATGGGCAGACCAGCCGCATTTGAAGAAAATAGCTTCGAGTTTAGTCTTTTTATAGAACAAGGGGGCCTGTTGATTCACAATAGTTGGATTAAAAGACAAAAAGCCTATTCATCAAGCGATGAAAGGCTTTTTGTATGTAATAGTTCTTTCGTCAGAACAAATAGAACTTCACCGATGATTCTTTGTGCTTCCTGCTTCAATGCAGCGGGAAGGGCCGTAGCGATTGGGTGAAACACTTCAACGATATGATAGTCCTTAAATCCCTGCACCTGTGCTGCTGTCGTCCCCTGTACAATAAACTTATCTGTACAAATGGCTGCAGAAGGGATTCCCAGTTTTTCTAAACAAATTCCATCAAGCACACTGCTTGAGCTGCATGATCCTCAGTCGGTGTTTGGCTCAATGAGTCATCTGTCCACTGCTGTTCAATCGCCTGAGCTGCTTCCTCACTTAGCCTGATAAATGTTTCTGTAATCTCTTTTGCTGAATCGGGAACATTTTCTTCATTATTAACTTTGTTTCATGTTCAACCCGAAATGAGTTAAATAATCTGGAATGCTTGCTGATAAATGCCACGCAATTCTCCCTAATGTGCGTCCCTCTGGGTAAACCTGCTCCTTTAAAGAGTCATCTGTTAATCCGTCCAACACCTTTTGAGTTAGCTTTGCCTCTCTATTCCATTCCTTAATAAATTCTGAGATGGTAACGTACATAATCATTCCTCCTATTCTGGATTTATTAGGTAAATCACAAAACGTTGTTCGCATTTTTTAAGAAACAGTATTATGTTAATTAGGAAAATGTTGATATACCCCTAAAAGATCTATGAGACTTATCTTGCAAAAATGGGTATGGTTAGAATTCGTTACAAAAAATTCATATTTCTTTCGACAATATTTGCGCAAAACAAGGGGCTGAATTCTATATAGTGAAAAGTGTTCCTAAGATATAAAGTGTCTGTTTTATTAGCAAAAGGCACTTTTTAAATAGAAATGAGGTATGTTGAGATGAGGACCTTAAAGATAAAAGACTTAACCCTGGATGAGCTGGAGCTGCTTGAACAGGATCTTCACGAAAACGGAGAAAGAAGTGATTACGGCTATTACATGCAGCTGGTAACCATCTATGAAACCATGTATAAAAAACTAAAAAGCTTAGCAAGAACAAACGGACCGGAATATGATCACTCACTTCAATATACGAAAAAGCTGCTGGTCACTCACCTTATAAAATTCGGAACCTGCTTAAAAATGAATCATTTCAAGGATGACGGGACTGCTGTAGAGTCACTCATTAAGGCGATCGGGTTAGAACAAAAACTTCCCATCGCTTACTACCGTTTGGGTTTCCTGGCTTATAAGCATGGAAAGTACGGTTCTGCTGTCCGCTATTTTCAGCAGGCAATGGATAAGCGTCTTCAGGATGATCCGAACTACGCCCTAAATCAGCAGCAGGAATTCCATGCGCATATGTATTTGGCCAACAGCGCTTTATATGTTGCCAGCCAGACATATGAAACGATGGAAAAGCTCCCATATTTACAGGAGGAGCAACTGCCGAATCCAGAGCTGTCACCATTATTTGAAACATTGTCATTGAATGAAAAATATTTACATAACCACGGGTTCTACAAAATTACAAAAAATAATACCGAAACATGTTCAAAGGAAGCATGTGAAGACCTCTATGAAAACAGCGAACCCAATGAACTAGTACTGTACTTTAATGACCGCGAAAATATTCTCTTATTTAATGGGGAGGAAGCCATCATCACCCCAACCCAGGCCAATTTAATCAGACACTTCCTGCTGTCCTCCAGCAAGGAGAATCCATGCACGAGAATTACCATGCGTGATTTCTTTGGAAGGACTGGCAGTGATGGAGAGGTGAAGAAGAACACCTTTATCAAATCTATTGAAAGACTGAGAGGAGCTTTAAGATCAATAGAGATACCTGAGATTATTGATGTTTCCCAGTACAGGGGGGAGACTGCTTATTATTTTAATGAGTCGGTTCCTTTTACTGTTTTGTTTAGGGTGGATGATGCATTTGGAAAAGATTATGTGAACTGATGACTGGACTATCATCGCCCTTTGGTAATTTTAATTCCTTCTTTAATGAAGCAAAGTCTATAATCTGTGAGAAGCTGCTCAAAATGAGCAGCTTCTATTTGTATATTGGCTAAGACTTGGGTGTAAGTTTCCGGGATAATCCGTATCTTGAATTCAATTATGTAAAATGCCTGGTCCATATTTATTGCATCATTTTTTGTAAAATCCCGCAAATGCCTAAGTAATATTCAGAATTTTCCAGAGGTTTTTTTCGTGTCGAATCGAATGATATATATAATCCTAAATCTAATAAAGACTGAACGATCTTCCTGCTAATTAGGAGGAACCAATGAACGAGGAGGATATGAATGGGTAAATCAATCCTTTTTGAAATTCAAGAAGAAGTGAACTTAGTAGCAGAAGCTATTAAATCTGTTTTGACTTTAGAAGTAATTATTTATGATAAAAATAAAGTTGTTGTTACGGCCACAGGAGGGGGCACGCATGCAGTTGTGGGTGAGCCAGTTCGAGGGCATATCATCGAAGAAGTCTTAAACACAAATCAGCCTGTTTACAATTTAGAGCCAGGTTTTCATGACGTATGCAAAAGCTGTATCCTTCATCAAAATTGCCCTGAAAAATCAGATGTTTCATTTCCTTTAACACATGAGGGCGAAATTGTCGGGGTTATCAGTTTAACAGCATTCTCTGAAAAACAAAAAAATGAGTTTAAAGAGAAGCATCGTATTTTATCAAATTATCTCGGGAAAATGGCAGATTTAATCAGCAGCAAAATAAATGGAACATCGCTTTTAAAGAAATATTTATCGACCTCTCAGATGCTTCAAGTTACGATTCAATCCATGTACGAGGGAATCATTGCTGTTGATCAGAAAGGGTACATTTTAGAGATGAATCGTTCCGCAGAAGAAATATTAAATATAAAAAAACACAATGTTTTAACTTTGAATATTTCAGATGTTATTCAAAACCTTCCTATTACCAAAGTATTTACGACTGGACAAGGATATTCGGATAAAGAATGTTCTCTTGTTGTGAATGGAAAAATGATTCAAGTCATAATCAGTGCCAACCCTTTGATTCATAACGGCCAAATAATCGGATGTGCGATTACGCTCAAAGATTTAGCTGAAGTTCAAAAGTTTGCCTATTCTATAACATCAGAGGTAGATGATTCTACATTCGATATTATTGTGGGGAAAAGCCCGGCTATATTGCAGACAAAGGCTGCAGCCAAAAAAGTTGCGGCTACAGATTCTACAGTCATCTTTTTGGGGGAGAGCGGAACAGGGAAGGAGCTTTTTGCCAGAGCACTCCATCAAGAAAGCAAAAGAGTAAATAAACCATTTCGGGCCATTAATTGTGCAGCTATTCCTGAACATTTACTGGAAAGTGAATTGTTTGGCTATAGTGAGGGTGCGTTTACGGGTGCAAGGAAAAATGGAAAGCCCGGAAAATTTGAAATGGCACAAGGAGGCACCATTTTTCTGGATGAAATAGGTGATATGCCATTGCATTTACAAGTGAAGCTGTTAAGAGTATTAGAGGAAAGAAAGATTGAACGGATTGGTTCTAATAACTCAATAGATATTGATATTAGAGTCGTTGCAGCAACCCATAAAAACTTAGAAAAAATGGTAGCTGATGGGGAATTTCGGCAGGATTTATTTTTTAGGCTAAGTGTCATTCCGCTTCATATTCCACCATTGCGGGAAAGAGATGGTGACATTCTAGTCCTGCTTCAGCATTTTGTGCAGCATTATGACAAAATTACTGGAAAAAAAGTGAGAGGTTTTACTCCTGATGCGGAGGAAATGTTATGTTCGTACAACTGGCCCGGTAATATACGTGAACTTCAAAATGCTGTGGAATATGCCATAAATATGGCAACTGATCACTGGATTGAAGTAGAAAATCTGCCTCCAAGAATCCGTGAACAAAATCACCTGAATGGTGATAAAGAAAATATTACTCTGGCAGAAATGGAAGAAAGAATGATAATGGATGTATTAAAGAGATATAGTGATACATTGAATGGAAAAAAACAAGCAGCAGATGAACTTGGTATTAATGTAGCAACCCTATACAGGAAAATTAATAAATACGAGCTTAATCGCAAAATGCAATTATAGTTCGCAAATTGCGATTACGTTAAAAACATAGTAGATTTGTCTTTTCTTTATAATCTGGACAGATCTTCTATGTTTTTTTTTGCAATTTGCGAATAACGATTGGTTTTGATGATTTTAAAAATGCAGAAGTTGTAATGCATTTCCCTTATACAGATAGGTTTTCGAAAATGTTTCGGAAAATTCAAAACTTGGCATGATACTTGCATTCTTAAGAAGTGTATAAAGAATCGAGGGGGAGTGCAATGAAAATGATCAATAAAATGTTCATGATGAAGTCCGTCCAGACTTTATTAAAGACATGTCTCAATGTAAAACCTGGAGAAAACTTATTGATTCTAACGGATACAAATACGACAGAAATTGGAGAGGTTTTCGCACTTGTTGGAGAAGGGATGGGAGCAGAAGTTGTTATGACAATTATGAATCCCACCACAAGGCATGGCGATGAACCGCCAAGAATCATTGCAGAAGCAATGAAAGCAGCTGATGCGATCGTTGCTCCGACAACTTTTTCTATTAATCATTCAACTGCCAGAAAAGAAGCAAGTAATGCAGGTGCAAGATTGATATTTATGCCTGATGCAAATGAGGAGGTTTTCTTAGATGGTTCGCTTGATATCGATTATTTTGCGCAAAAGAAAATAATCGATAAAGTATCCGCCATTCTTGAAAAAGGAGAAAGATTGAGCATTACAACCAATTTAGGGACAGAGCTGACCATGTCCATTTCAGGACGCCATGCTGTACCTCAAACTGGAATTTGTCATGAACCTGGAAGTATTTCACCGCCTCCTTGTATTGAAACAGCAGTGGCACCAATAGAAGGAACGACAGAAGGAGTCATGTACATTGATGGGGCCATTGTGCCGGGAAGGGCTTGTGAAGATCCGGTTAAAGTCGTCTTTAGTGAAGGAAGAATCATTTCCATTGAAGGTAAAGAAGATGCTGAAATGCTTAAGCAAACGCTGGAAAGTTACAATCATCCCAATGTATATTGCGCAGTAGAAATGGGAATTGGCATGAACCCAAAGGCGAAAATTGGCAGAGGAGGCCAGCTTGAAGACGAGGCAGAGTTTGGAACGATGCATATTGGAATTGGCAACGGAATTACATTTGGAAGCAGTATCAGAGCCCCTGGGCATTGTGATTTAGTGATTCGAAAACCGACTATCAAAGTGGATGGGAAAATCCTGATGAAAGTCGGAGAACTTTATATAGATTAGGGGGAGGAGGTTTTTTTGGGAGAAATAAGTCTAATCGGCGAATCGCTGGCCAGTTTCTTTACAGTTAAAATCATGCTTTTATTTCTTATTGGCACAATTGCAGGAATGGCTGTAGGTGCACTTCCAGGTCTAACTACTACCATGGGAGTATCCTTGCTGATTTCATTTACCTGGGGGATGGAATGGATAGAAGCAATGGTTTTAATAGTGTCTGTTCATATAGGAGGAACCTATGGAGGGTCCACGCCCGCCATATTCTTAAATATCCCGGGTACCCCGGCATCAGCTGCGACTGCTATGGATGGTTATCCAATGGCTCAGCGGGGGGAAGGAGGACTGGCAAGAGGACTGGCAACCTTCCAATCCTTTTTAGGTACTATTCTGGCAGCTGTTTTATTTTTAATAGGGGCGCCGCTCCTGCTGGATCTAAGTATGAATTTTGGATCATGGGAGTATTTTCTGCTTGCCATGTTTGGAATTATTTTGAGTGCAAACCTAACGGCTGCATCATTGTCGAAAGGGCTTATTTCCGGGTTACTAGGGTTAGCGCTAGCCACTGTAGGAATGGATAAGATCACAGGTGCCCAGCGTTTTACTTTTGGAGAAAGTGCTCTCATGGATGGCTTAAGTCTAATTGCAGTCTTAATCGGAGTATTTGGAATTGCTGAGGTAATTGACTCTATTATGAAGCTGAAGCCGCCTTTGAAAGCAGAAAAATTCCAATCAAGCATTCCCCCGTGGAAGATGTTATTGAAGTTTTTGCCTGCCGGCGGAAGATCTTCTGTCATTGGTGCCGCGATAGGAGCTATTCCAGGTGTTGGAGCAGATGTAGCAGCCTGGGTATCCTACGATGTGGCCCGTCGAAGAAGTAAGAAACCTGAAACTTTTGGCAAAGGGAATCCAGAAGGAATCGTTGCTGCAGAAACGGCAAATAATGCTTGTGTTCCAGGTACATATATACCAATGCTGGCCCTTGGTATCCCTGGTGATGCAGTCACGGCAGTTATTATAGGGGGGCTTTTACTTCACGGATTGCAGCCTGGTCCTCTTTTGCTGACACAAAATCCAAATATATTAAATCAGTTTTTTATTATCTTAACAATATCTGCTGCGTTCATGCTTGTGTTTGGATTATTTTTCTCTTACTTATTCCAGAAAATCCTTTCTGTTCCCAGAAGTATAGTATTGCTTGCTGTAACAGTATTTAGTGTTGTAGGTACTTTTGCAGTAAATAATCGGCCATTTGATATTGGAATCATGTTTCTTTTTGGCATAATCGGTTTTCTTATGAGGAAAGTCGGATTGGCTGCCCCTCCTTTGGTGTTAGGATTGATCCTTGGTTTAATGGCGGAACAAAATTTCCGAAGAGCGATGGTGAGTTCGGATTATTCCTTTGTTCCATTTATTACACGCCCAATCAGTCTTTTTTTACTGGTCTGTATTGTATTCCTGATTTTAAATCAGAATCAATTTTTATCAAAACGTTTAAAGAATGTGTGGGGGAAAATAAAGCCTAAGGAGGCGAACTTATGAAATTAAAAATGATGGTTCTGACTCTATTTTCAGGGGTTCTGATATTAGGTGCATGTTCTGGTAATCAATCAAATCAAAAGGCATCTGGCAGCAAGGAAGCGAAAGGTGCATACCCTTCGCAGCCAATTGAAATTATTGTGGGTTTTGGTGAGGGCGGCGGTACTGACACTATGGCAAGGACACTGCAGCCTATCCTTCAGAAAGAATTAGGAGAATCCATTGCGGTGAGAAACATGCCAGGTGCATCCAGTGCACTTGCCCTTGAGTATGTTAACGAACAAGAGTCTGACGGACACACAATCCTATTTCAAACAGATCTGGTCCGTGTATTTCCAACAATGGGCATGACAGATTTAACCTATAAGGATTTCGAACAAATTGGAATTGGCGCAATGGGTATTGCCAATTTTACAGTTAAAGACAACTCGAGCCTAAAAACGTTTGATGATGTCGTTCAGCTCTTGAAAGATGGAAAAGCGAAAGTTGGTGTGGCGGCCATTGGAGACCCCTGGCACCTCACTCTGGAAATTGTAAATAGTGTTGTGGGCGGGGATGCCGAAATTATCACGTATGACTCTGGTTCAAATGCTGCTATGGCTGCCATGAAAGGTGAGGTGGATTTTTCGATCAGCGGGGTTAATGAGGTAGTGGATCTGCTTCGGGCAGGGGATTTACGTTCACTGGCTGTTATGGATAATAAACCGTTTGAAGTTGATGACCTTGAATCAATCCCGCCGGTAACTGATTTTGTTTCAGACTTGGATAAATATGTACCGGAAGGAACATGGTGGGGGCCAAGCGTGAAGAGCGGAACTCCAGAAGAGATTGTAAATAAGATAAGGGACGCATACAACAAAGCAATAAACAGTGATGAATTTAAGGAATTTACAAAGAAACGGGCAATTGTTCTTACAGATATTGAGGATAGTCAAGAATATACAAAAGAAATCACAGAAAAAACAAGCTGGCTGCTTTGGGACATTGGTGTAGGAAAACGGTCACCAGAAGAGGTAGGAATCAGCCGGCCATAAAAGTGATAGAAAGGAGAAAAGATGAGGATAAATAAAGATTATCTTTTGGCGGGCATTGTTTTAGCGATTGGTCTCTTTTTAGTAATAGGCAGCTTTAACTTCCCGCCAGGAGAGCATTTTTTAAATTCTTCCCGTTCGTTTCCCATGCTTCTTGGCTATTGTTTAACAGGTCTATCAATCTGGCAGTTTGTTCAGACCATCAGAAAGAAAAAAGAGCGTGAAGAGGAAGCAGAGTCCCTTTCGATGCTAGAAATGAAAAGAGGGCTTCTATATATACTTATGACAGTGGTATATATGTTCCTGTTAATCCCCTTCATCGGTTTTCTGTTTTCTACTTTAATCTTTTTACTTATTGGCATCCTGTATTATAGGGAAGTTCGCTGGTATACGGCTACATTCATATCCATAGGGATGATTGGATTCATTTATGTGGTTTTTGAAAAGCTCATGTATATTCGATTACCGTAAACACGAAATTATTATTTACTCTTTTAATTGATCCAACTATTCAATGCTAGGCGAGGAATCAGGATTTAAAGAGTTCAATGTATAAGGATATCAAATAATAGATATGGCGGTGATTTATATGAGGATAAAGCAAACAATTGAAAAAGTGCCCGGAGGTCTGATGGTCATCCCGCTGATGCTTGGCGCTTTATTTAATACGATTGATCAGCTTCACATTCCATTTATTATGAATTTCCTTAAGAGCATAGGGGTATCGCCGGCTGAAGAAGGAATTTATGAGTTTATGAAAATCGGAGGTTTCTCTGAGGCACTATTTAAAACAGGAACGTTAACACTCATTGGCTTGTTCTTATTTTGTGCAGGCAGCCAGATGAACTTGCGAGTAGGCGGAAAAGCCTTAAAGAAAGGAATTCTATTAACAGGAAGCAAGTGTTTAACCGGGATTGCGATCGGTATTTTATTTGGAATGTTTTTTGACCCAATGAACGGTCTGCTTGGATTATCAACCCTGGCTATTATTGCCGCCATGACCAACGGAAATGAAGGAATGTATGCCGTTTTGACAGGTCAATACGGGAATCGGTCAGATGTGGGAGCTATTTCCGTCCTGACTCTGAATGACGGTCCTTTTTTCACCATGCTGGCTTTGGGAATGGTTGGCGTTAATTTTCCTTTAATCGCATTCATTGCTGTCTTGCTTCCAATTGCACTAGGAATGCTGTTAGGGAATCTGGATGAAGACATTCGGGAATTTTTAAAGCCTGGTGAAACGCTGCTTGTACCATTCTTTGCTTTCTGTCTCGGAGCAGGAATGAATTTTATGAGTTTCTTTAATCCTGAAGCTGTTTGGGGAGGGTTAGCTCTCGGGTTTGCCACAGTGATTTTTACGGCATTAACCGGAATCCTGGTTTATAGGCTATTTGGAGAAAAAAGCACGATTGGACCTGTTGCAGAAGCATCAACTGCAGGGAATGCAGTGGGTACACCTGCTGCAATCGCAGCAGCAGCATCAGTGGCAGCGGGGGCAGGACTGATGACGGTGGAGAAGGCTCAAAGTTTTCAGGAAATTGCTAATTTAGCAACAATACAAATTTCAATTTCTACTATAACTACTTCGATATTATGCCCAATAGCCGTTATTTTGTGGGATAAGTATCAAAGAAGCAAAGGCATTGATGGCCGTCTGGAGGATATACCCGGCAAAAAAATAAAGATCTCTGCTGAGCTCGAACAGGAATCAATAGAAGGGTGATGAAAGGTTTGGAAAAAATCCATGCTGAAATATCTGATTTTATTTGCACCATTACCATTAAGAATCCGCCAATGAATATTTTGACAAAAGAATTCCGGGAAGAGTTCGTTCCCTATATGGAGAAGCTGAAAACCTCCTCGGATGTCCGGGTTATTGTCCTTACTGGAGAAGGGGATCGGGCCTTTTGTGCGGGAGCCGATTTAAACGAAGAAGGAGAGCTGACTCCTGAATCTGTCCGGCAGTTCTTAGAAGAAGATTGCAGGATTTACGATATTGTCAATGAAATGCCCCAGCCTGTGATTGCTGCAGTTAATGGCTATGCATTTGGCGGAGGGTTCGAGCTTGCCTTAGCCTGTGATATTCGCATCATGTCGGAACGTGCAAAGCTTTGTGCGGCAGGGGTAAAGGTTGGGCTGGTTGTCGGCCCAACCCGGTTAGTCAGGCTATTGGGTGAAGCATATGCCAAAGAAGTGATATTGACAGGCAAAACGATAACAGCTGAAGAGGCATTTCAAAGAGGGTTGGCGAGCAGGGTGGTATCCCCTGACAATTTAATAACAGAAGCAATGGAATGGGCGGAGCTGATTGCTTCCCGTGCTCCAATCGCAGTAAGACATGCGAAGAACACGATTCAAAAAACCATGGATGCCGAGTGGCAGGAAGCAATGAAACAGGAACTGGATGCATTTATTGAATGCCAGGATACATGGGATCACAGGCATGCGATTGATTCATTCTTTAACAAGAAGCAGCCAGCTTTTAAAGGGATGTAGGTTTGAACTTTACAAAAATTGATGAATCAGGGAGTTGTTATAAAAGATGAAAGAAGCACTAATGTACCCGGCAGCTGATGCACTCGTAAAAGTTCTGGCAGGTGTTAAGAGTGGGGAAAAGGTAGTAATCTTAACAGATTTTTTGACTGATGGAATCACAAAAATACTGGCATCTGTAGTCTGTTCACTGGACGCTGAGCCCATCACGATCTCAATGCCGCCAAGAAAAGGTCATGGAGATGCATTGCCGGATGCAGTCGCAGCGGCTATGAAGGAAGCTGATGTGATCATCGCACCGACAACCTATAACATTGCCCATACAAAAGCCCGGCACGATGCACAAAGGGCGGGAGCCAGAGTATTAATCTTACCAGAAGCACATGAAGACATTTTATTAAGCAAGGGGTTAAAAGCTGACTTTGCTGCACTAAGACCCCAAGTGGAGAAACTGGCAGACATATTGACAGCTGGAGAATCTGTCCACATCACGACAGCTCTTGGCACAGACTTAAGATTTTCCATCAAAGGCAGGTCAGGAAGAGCCTTAACTGGGTTTGCAAATAGTACGGATGTTTCGGCAGCCCACTGCATTGAATCCAGCATTGCTCCGGTTGAAGGAACCGCTGAAGGAATTTTAGTGGTAGACGGGAGTATTCCAGGGGTTGGTCTAATTGAGACTCCTGTTGAAGTAGTGTTTAAGGAAGGAAAGGCGGTTTCGATTACAGGAGGCAGAGAAGCTGAGCAATTCAGGAAAATATTGATGGAGAAGAATGATGAAGAAGGAAATATCTATTTTGCCGGTGAGTTTGGCATTGGCATGAATCCTGAATGTGAATTGGAAAACAGCATGCTAAGTGATGAAGGTGTTTATGGAACCATCCACATTGCTCTAGGTACGAATGCATATATTGGGGGAACGGTTAAGGCCAAAGGCCATTACGATATGGTCGTAAAGGATCCGCAGGTAGAAATCGACGGGAAACTCATTCTGGACAACCAGGAACTCTATTTATTTGAAGATAAAGCCTTAAATAGACTTTGAGAGAATTGAATCCATTTTGATAGAAGGAGATGGTTTAATGAGTGCATTACAAGGCATTAGAGTGATTGACTTAAGCCAGGTCATGGCAGGGCCGTATTGCGGAATGCTGCTGGCAGATATGGGTGCTGATGTCATAAAAGTTGAACCGCCAAAAGGAGAGAGCACCAGAAGATGGTCCCCTTATAAGGAAGGGGAAAGCGGTGCGTTTATGGCGATCAATCGGAACAAGCGCAGCATAACGCTTGATTTAAAAGATGGCGAGGATCAAAAAGTGTTTTATAAGTTAATTGAAACCGCGGATATTTTGATCGAAAATTTCCGCCCTGGAGTAGTTAAGCGTCTCGGCGTTGACTATGAAACACTCAATCAGATTAACCCAAAGCTGATCTACTGCTCTATTTCTGGATTTGGCCAGTATGGCCCTTATTCTTCCCGTGGCGGTTATGATTTAATCGCACAGGGAATGACCGGGATTATGAGTGTGACGGGTGAACGGAATGGGAACCCGGTAAAGTGCGGCCTTCCGATTATCGATTTGGGTTCTGGCCTGTTTTCAGTCTATGGCATCTTATCCGCATTGTATTCCAGGGTTCATTCCAATGAGGGACAGTATATTGACGCTTCTTTATATGATACGGGGATCGCATTATCGGTCTGGGAAAGCACCCAATATTGGTTTACGGGAGAAACACCGGCACCTACCGGAAGCGGACACCGCTTGTCTGCTCCTTATCAGGCATTTCGGGCAAGCGATGGTTATTTTACAGTTGGCGCAGATACACCGCATCATTGGCCTGTATTTTGCCGGATCATCGGAAGGCCGGAGTTCTTATCTGATGACCGATTTGTTGATGACGCATCTCGGATCCAGCACTTAAATGAATTTGTCAGATTAATTGAAGAGAAAACGAGTTTGCACCCAAGACATTACTGGCTGGAAAAATTCGAGGAGGCGGGAATTCCTGCTGGCCCCATAAATACGTATCCTGAATCTTTAACAGACCAGCACACACTATCCCGAAGAATGATAGAAGAGGTTGAGCACCCTGTTGCCGGGAAAATAAAAGCATTAGGGATTCCTGTCAAACTATCAAAGACTCCTGGAAAGGTTGCGAAAGCTGCTCCTGTGCTGGGAGAGCATAAAGACGAAATCTTAAAAGAATTAGGGCTTGTGGCTAAATAATGTGTGACAGAATAATCCTCATTTCTAGTAAGGAGAAGGATATGGATGATTGAACAATTAAAAGGCCGGGTTCCTTCCATTCATGCCGAAACCATGATACACGGCTCGGCACAAGTGATTGGTGACGTCAGAATAGCCAAAAATGTCAGTGTCTGGCCTCAATCAGTCTTAAGAGCAGACGATGATAATTTTATCGAAATAGGTGAAGGAAGCAATATCCAGGACGGCTGTATCTGCCATGTGACACCTGAGGCTCCTTTAAGGATAGGGAAAATGGTGACAGTAGGGCATGGTGCCATTTTACATGCCTGTACGATCGAGGATGGAGCTTTGATTGGCATAGGTTCCATTATTTTAGATGGGGCTGTCATTGAAAAGGGGGCACAAGTTGGAGCGGGTGCGTTAGTTCCTCCAGGGAAGGTGATTCCTAAAGGCAGCTTAGCTGTTGGCGTTCCTGCAAAAATCGTTCGTGAATTAACAGAGAATGAAATACATGACCTGGAAAAAAATGCTGAAGAATACATCGAGCTATGGAAACGCGATTATCTTGAAGAGAGTGAGGAGACATTATGATTGAAGAGAATATAAGTTTAGCAGAAAGAGGCAACCGTGTTCTGCCCCCGGTAGCCAACAGAGCAACGAAGATAGGCGTAATGAAGGCATATGGATCAACAGTAGAGGACGAGAACGGGAAAAAATATCTCGATTTTGCGAGCGGTGTAGGAGTAAATAATGTTGGACACTGCCACCCCGAGGTGATTGAAGCGGTAAAGCAGCAGATGGATACCATGATTCACGTTGGCCATAATGTGGCTTACTATCCATCCTATATTCAATTAGCTGAGGAGCTAAACGAATTAACCGGAAATCAGAAAATGGTGTACTTCTCAAATAGCGGAGCAGAAGCGAATGAGGGAGCCATCAAATTAGCGAAAAAAGCGACAAAGCGTCCAGCGATCCTATCCTTTAAACGGGGATTCCATGGACGTACACTCGCAGCGACATCGATTACTTTCTCAAGTTCAGCTTATCGTCAGGATTATGAAGGCCTTCTTCCAAGCGTATATGCCTGTGAATATCCATATCCTTTTAGAACAGGGCTGAGTTATGAAGAAGAGACGAAAAGATGTATTCAAAGCATCCATGAGGTTTTTCATTATCAAGTTGCTCCATCCCAGGTGGCAGCCATAATCCTTGAACCTGTACAGGGCGAGGGAGGGTATATTGTACCTCCGAAAGAATTTTTGAAGCAAATAAGAGAAATCTGTGATCAGCATGGGATCTTGCTAATTTTTGATGAAGTACAAACCGGTTTCGGACGAACAGGGAAAATGTTTGCCTATGAACACTTTGGAGTAGAGCCGGACATTCTTACCTTAGGAAAGGGAATTGCTTCAGGCTTCCCTTTAAGTGCCATCATTGCCAAGAAAGAAATTATGGAAAAATGGGAGCCGGGAACACATGGAGGCACATACGGCGGAAACCCTGTCTCCTGCGCGGCAGCCCTGGCTTCTATAGAAATTTTAAAACGGGAAGGAATAGATAATGCCCAAACTTTAGGGGGATATCTAAAGCAGCAATTATATGATTTACAGTCAGAGTTTGCCGGTATTGGCGATGTTAGAGGTCTGGGCCTGATGATTGGCATAGAGTTCATTGATGAAAAAGGCAGCCCAGATGCCAGTACAGTCAACTGGCTGAAGAATTTTGCGTTAGAAAACGGAGTCATTCTTTTAACCTGCGGCACTGAGAAGAATGTTTTGCGGTTTATCCCGCCAGCAACGGTATTAAAAGAGGAACTTGATCAAGCAGTTACTGTACTGAAGGAAGGATTGCAGCAACTCGCTAAAAAGGAGAGCGGTCATGCTATATATTAATGGGGAATGGAAATCTTCATATAAAAATGAATCGATTGCGGTGTATAATCCTGCTACATTAGAAAAATTCGGTGTGGTCGCTTATGGAGGAAAAGAAGAAACCGAGGAAGCAATCCAGGCTGCATCCGCTGCCTTTCAGGACTGGAAGAAAACAAGTGCGGATGAGAAATCGCAATACCTTAAAAAAATTGCAGAACGTTTAAGAGACAAAGAAGAAGATCTGGCAGTAACCATTACAAAAGAGATGGGCAAACCACTTAAAGAATCCATTGGTGAAGTCAAACTCGCGATTTCTTATATGGATTGGTATGCAGAGGAAGCGAAGCGGATTTATGGAGAGACGATTCCTGCTTCCAGCAGAGATAAGCGCATACTGGTGCTGCAGGAGCCTGTTGGAGTGACGGGCGCGATTACACCATGGAACTTTCCAGCCGCCATGGTTACCCGCAAAATTGCACCAGCGTTAGCTGCCGGATGTCCTGTCATCTTAAAACCAGCTTCAGCCACTCCCTTAACGGCAGTGAAAATTTTTGAAGCCATTCATCAGGCTGGTTTACCTAAAGGAGTAGCCAATTTGATTATTGGACCTTCTAATGAGATTGCTCAAACCTTATTAGACAGCATGCAGGTGCGAAAATTAACTTTCACAGGGTCTACGGCAGTTGGAAAAAAATTAATGAGGGACGCGTCCAATACGGTCAAAAAAGTTTCAATGGAATTAGGCGGCCATGCCCCTTTTATCGTATTTGAGGATGCTGATTTAGAGAAAGCCGCTGAAGCAGCGGTTGCCAGCAAGTTCAGGAATGCAGGTCAAACATGTGTATGCACAAACCGGATTTATGTTCAGCAAAAGGTTGCAGATGAATTTACCCGCTTGTTTGCAGAAAAGGTAAACCGTCTGCAAATCGGAAATGGCATGGATGATGATACAGATATTGGGCCATTAATTAATGAGGAAAGCCTTGATAAAGTCATTGAACATGTGGAGGATGCCAAAGAAAAAGGCGGTGTGGTTCTTTGCGGAGGGTCCCAGGCCGATATGAATGCTAAAGGTGTATTCTATCAGCCTACTGTTATACAGCATGCAAATGAATCGATGAAGATTGCAAGAGAAGAAACATTTGGCCCAGTGGTGCCGATTTTCACCTTCGAAACGGAAGAAGAAGCAATCGAACGGGCAAATCATCCAGAATACGGACTTGCATCTTACTGCTTCACTTCTGATTTAAATCGCGCTTTCCGGGTAATGGAATCTCTCGAATATGGCATTATTGGCATTAATGATGCGATGCCGACAACAGCACAAGCCCCGTTCGGAGGAATGAAGGAAAGCGGCGTAGGAAGAGAAGGGGGCAAGTACGGGTTAATGGAGTATCTGGAAGAGAAGTTTGTCTCATTGAATATTGGATAATCAAAGGGGCCATCAGAATGGAATTAGTAATGGAGGAAATTAGAAGCATTATACCTTCAGACCAAATTTTAACGAGTTTAGCTGATCGATATAGTTATAGTTATGATGCTTCATTTGGAAGCTATCTTCCTGAACTGGTCATCCAGGTGAAAAATAAGGAGGAGATTTCTTCACTTCTGAAATTGGCCAATACATTTAATATCCCGGTATACCCAAGAGGACAGGGGACTTCTTTAAGCGGAGGTCCTCTCCCTGTTAAAGGGGGGATTGTCTTAGACATGTCCCAATGGAATGGTGATTTAAACATTTACCCGGATGATTTGGTCGCAGTCGTATCACCTGGTGTACTGACAGCGAACATCAATGAGGAAGCAGAAAAGTTTGGACTCATGTATCCTCCTGATCCAAGCAGTGCCCATGTATCAACGATAGGAGGGAACTTAGCGGAAAACTCTGGCGGCCCCAGGGGCTTAAAATATGGGGTAACGAAGGATTATGTTATCGGTTTGGAAGTGGTAACCCCTGAGGGAGAAATCATCAAAACAGGCGGAAAAACAATTAAGAATGTAACTGGGTATGACTTAACCAAATTGATTGTTGGATCGGAAGGCACACTTGGCATTATTACGGAAGCGACACTGAAATTAGTGCCAAAACCGCCAGCAACAAAGACGATGATGGCTGTCTTTGATGATCTTGTCCAGTCGGGACAAGCGATTTCGAAAATATTAACATCCGGAATTCTGCCTGCCAAATTGGAAATAATGGATCAGTCTTCCATAATAGCTGTGGAGAACTATCAGCCACTGGGACTCCCTGTTGATGCAGAAGCCATCCTCTTAATAGAACTGGATGGCCACCCTCTGGCTATTGAAGAAGAAATGAAAAAAATAGAAGAGATTTTTGTTGACTTTGAATCTGTGAAAGTGAAAATAGCAGAAAATCAGGACGAAGCCCAGAGTTACTGGAGGGCAAGGAAGCTGGTTTCCCCGGCTATTGTAAAAATAAAGCCGACTAAAGTATCTGAAGATGCAACAGTACCCCGCAGCAAGATTCCCGATATGTTCCAAAAGCTAAAGGAAATCCGGGAAAAATATGATGTTCATCTCGTAGTGTTTGGGCATGCGGGTGACGGAAACCTTCATCCAAATATTATCTGTGATAAAAGAGATACGGAGGAAATGATCCGGGTTGAAAAAGCGGTTGAGGAAATCTTTAAAGCTGCTGTTGAACTAGGAGGGACACTCTCCGGTGAACATGGAATTGGAACATTGAAAGCTCCCTTTATGGAAATGGAATTGGGTGCTGCCGGCCTGGATATGATGAAACGAATTAAACAAATTTGGGATCCCAATAACATCTTAAATCCCGGTAAAATCTTTCCTGAAGAAGGACAAAAGCTGGTGCTTAGGGAATGAGTACGGCAGCCGGTCTAAAAGATAGATTACATTATAAAGAGACGTTTAATTGTGTCCAATGCGGATATTGCCTGCCGGTTTGCCCCACTTACGAAACGATGAAGAGCGAGGTGCATTCACCGCGTGGCCGCATTAATCTGGTCAAAATGCTGGCAGAAGACAAAATCAAGGCAGAGGATTTGCGGGAACCAATCGAAAAATGCCTGGGATGCCGAGCCTGCGAAACAGCCTGTCCGACCAGCGTGCAGTATGGGAAGATATTAGAAGGCGCTAAAGAAGTGTTAGAAAATGCAGAGCAAAAATCGAGAACACAAAATATAACTGAATCCTTGATTTTTGATCAAATATTTCCATCAAAGAGATGGATGAATACCATTGGAAATTTTTCGTGGTTTTATCAAAAGTCCGGGCTGCAAAAAATTGCTCAAAGAACAGGGATAACCCAATTTGCCCCTCTTCATCTGGGGAAATTTGAGTACGTTCTCCCTGATCTTCCATCACCCGCAGAACGGAAAAGCAGGGCTCGCCTCTTCAAAGCCATTGGTTCCAGGAAAGTCACTGTTGGATTCATTACCGGCTGTGTTATGGATGCCATCTTCTATGAGACGAATCGGAACACAATCGACCTGCTGACCAAGGCAGGAGCTGACGTACTTATTCCTCAAAATCAGACATGCTGTGGAGCGCTTCATGCACATGCCGGAAAAATAGCGGACGCTAAAGTTCTTGCCAAAAGAAATATAGAGGCATTTGAAAAGGAAGAAGTGGAATACATCGTTAACAATGCTGGAGGCTGCGGTGCGACGCTTTTGGAATATGGTGAACTGTTTAAGGGAGACATCGAGTGGGAAAGCCGTGCACAAGCTTTTTCTAATAAGGTAAGAGATATTTCACAGGTGCTATCTGAATTAGATGGTTTGAGCTTTACAAAGGAAGTGAATGGAACCATAACCTTTCAGCCATCCTGTCATATGATCAATGTTCAAAAGGTTAGGGAAGAGCCATTATCTTTATTGAAGCAAGTAAAAAGCAATGGGTATCGGGAAATGAAAGACAAAGAACGGTGCTGTGGATCTGCTGGCATCTATAATATTGTTAACTATGAGGATTCAATGGAAATATTGGATAGTAAAATGAAAAATGTAAAAGAGACCAATACATCCATTATTGTAACCGCCAATCCAGGCTGTTTACTGCAAATGAAATTAGGTATTCAAAGGGAAGGGCTTGAGAAGAGTGTAAGGGCTGTTCATCTTGTTGATTTGCTTATAGAAGCTGGAGCAGTTTCTAAATAATAAAAATGAAGTAGCAGCTCCAATGGATTCAACAGTCATCCCCATATAACCGCCTTTAAAAACAGGGTATTAATGAAAAAAGTGGGCAGCACCCGCACAGTAGAATACTGTGCGGTTTTTGTATTAAAGTTTATTGCTTTAATGTGTGTGGGGACTGGCCCCTCACTTCTGCGTGATTTCTATGGCAGAATGGGTACCGATGGAGAGGTGAAAAATAAGAACAGCCCCCTTATTCATTATAGATGGGGGGCTGGAAGTGTTGAGGGTTATTTAGTAAATTCTTTAGTGCCAGATCCAGGATGGAATGATTCTCAGGGTCCAGCCAGTTTTCTGGAATGATGAGATAAGAGCAGCTGCCGCTGTGTAAATAACGGTAAATAATATGCGCTGCATCGATTTCATGTCTGCTAACGTCTTCGGCCGCATTTGCTTCATCTTTTTTAAAACAAGCTAGAATGTTCGCTTTTATTTTTTCCTCCATGTTGCCTGCTGCTGCATAGTTGTGGCTGAACAGAATATCGGTCCTTTTAATAAGGAAAAGTTTAATCGTTGAATCTGTTAATCTTTCGATAGCGACAATGTTATGATTTTCTTCGGTGAATTCGATCACTTTTTCTTTTTTTAACAGGGAGCTTACTGCCTGTATTTGATCCCGATAGGCGGATGCCGCTTCAAAATCAAATGCTTCAGAGGCATTCAACATCATTTGATTCATGTCCTCGAGGATACTCATGTCAGTGCCTTTCAGAAAACCGATAAACCTGTCCAGAATGTCATTGTACTTTTGTTCCGCAGACCCGCCAAGACACCGGCCAAGGCAGGAGCCTAAGGAATAATTCAGGCAGGCAGAGTTCGATCCATTGGGATTGCTGCAGTCCAGCTTAAAGCATTCCTTTAACCCCCGGAGTGCTCTTTCCACATTGCATCGGCTTGTGTAAGGGCCAAAATAAACCTTGCCATCATTTCCGTTCGGATTATAGGCAGTATCAATCTTACGGTGATTGCCGGTAAGGCTGATCGAAATATAAATGAATGACTGCGGACTCTTCATCATTCGATTATAGAGCGGCTTTATACTTTTAATTAATTGGCATTCAAGCATAAAAGCCTCGAATTCAGTATCTGTCAGGATATAGTCAAAATCCCTTAAGTGTTTGACCAGCTTTTTGATCTTGGGAGAATGATTATTGGATGCCCGGAAATAAGACTGAACCCGATTCTTTAGATTCTTCGCCTTCCCCACATACAGAACTTGACCTTGGGAATCCTTCATCAGATATACGCCTGGAGTTAAGGGCAGGTTTTTCACCTTGTCTGGGAGATTAATAGCCATTCATTCCTTTACTAGAATATATATTTAGTATTTTATCATGGGATGAAATTTCATAGCTATTTCTCTGATTTTGGTGTTGCCCAGAAACTTTGCCTTTTTTTAAAGAAAAAAAGCCTAAATTCTTCATTTATCTAGTTATACCTTCCCGAAACAAGGGGACGGTTCGCGCGTTTATACATTGAAAGGGAAACAAGAGAACCGACCCTGTGTTTTCATAGCAGCTCAAAAGCAACCAGATTTTCCTTACTTTGTCCTTTTAGATGAGATGACTTTGAGCGAGTTGAATTTAATTTAGTGATATTCTTAGTGTGATGGAGAGCAGAGAGTGGGAGGATGGTAAGGTTATTACTTCAACATTATTGTCAGAGGAAGTCGCAAATGAATACGAAGAGACGGTTCGCGTGTTTTTACTCCGAAAGTGAAACATGAAAACAGCCACTGTGTTCTTTTCTATTAATAATTGGTATTTGTAGTAAGTAATAATTACCGGAGACAGATTTTTCTGTCTCTATTTCTATTTTAATAGACCATTTTTATTTTTTGAGAGGGTTATTCGATATCTAATTTGGTAGAAAGGGCCCCGGCTACGTTAATACGTTATTTAGTGAGGGGACAGGTCCCTTTTCCCTTTGTGTGAATCCACAAAGGTTATTATAAAGAAAAGCTTAATTAGGTATAAGAATCATTCCCCCTTTTTAGAAAGGGGGGATTTTTTACCCCTCTTAATTTTTGAAAGGGTTAACTGGTATACTATTACCATAAGAAAGCTATGTTAATTTTTATTCGAGGAGGTCCTGGCATAATGGGGAACTGGATTTTTCAAGGCAATCCGAAACAATTTGATGTTATACATATATAGAAAAAAATGAAATAGTCGATTGGAATATACGACAAAAGCAATTTTTGGATGAGATTCAAGCTGGGGATAAGGTGTTCATTTGGAGATCGGATGGTGGCAATAAATATACTGGAGGCATCATTGCCATTTGGGAAAAATTGCAATAGGTCTGGACCGAAAATAATGAAAGCAACGCGTTAAGCAGCTAGTTAGTGAAATATGCAAGGCAGATGTAAAGGATTAACCCACTAACTCTTTTTGGTCAGTAGGGTGCTTATCTTTAAGAAGAACAACTTTCCAGCTGCGCAGTACAAATATACTAAGAAATAGGAAATCAATATTCTACAAACGGGTTCTTTAATGAAAGGAGTTGAATTTTTGCTGGCTGTTAAAAAACGAATGTAAACTCACCAAACATCTCATGTGTTGCCACATACACTCTGGAATCCGTAATATTGTTAGTTTGTGTCTGGCAAGTATAAAACGGCAACCAATTTATTCATAGAACCTTGCCAAACACATACCATTGGAAATATTAAGAAGGGATATACCGGGATTTGTAGTACTGCAAATTGTATTATTATATTGATGATACGGCTTTATTAAAGTATTTAGAAAAAAACCTAGAGCATACAGGCTTAGTTATAAGACATATACGGTTGAACTTTACAATCCTCCTTTGACATTTAACTAAAATGCAGCAGAGAAGACTGCATATGTTGGCAAATGGTCTTTCGATGAGAGAAATTGCTGTACGTGAAGGGATTAAACATCACGTAGTAATGGAGTCCATTGAAGGAGGCAAAGTGGATGAACTATGAAGATGTAGTAAAATCTTTTGAAGACGTTGGATATACAAACATTACGGTAAATGTGGATTATGATATTATTACTGGTTGGCTAACCGATGAGGGTGAAGTAGAATTAGTCACTGTTGATGGCGAGAAGAAATTTAATTCTTACGATGAATTCAGGTTGGATGCAGAGGTTAAAATTACATATCACGATCTTCGGAAGAACGAAAATAAGTGATAATGAGGTGTGCATAGGTGGGTGAGAAACTTAGAGAAAATCAAAATACAAAATTGTTGCTTGAGATGAGCGTTGTGGATGGTGAATATGACTTCACATCGTCTATTGTCGCAGCACTAAATCAAGCAGAATTAGAAATATATAATTTAGATGAAACAATTGAGTCAATTCAATGCTTAAAGCCTAATTGTGATAAATTGGACTATATATTAGCTGCGAGTTCAGGTGCATTGTGCGGCATTATTGATATTTTCTTGGTTGGTAAACCTGGAGAATCACCCCTCGGGGATATTACTGATAAATGGTTTGCTGATCGAACAACTGATTTTGCTAAAGTGTGCGGATGGAAAGATAAAGGAGAGAACTCTTCGTCTTCAGCAATCCGTTTTCTTGAAAATAAGTTTAAAATTCCATATGATCAGCGTGGAGCTGGTGATGCGGCAAGTTTTATTTTTGATTTAAATCCGACAAATCATCATTTTAAATCACTCGCACATAATCCTAGTTTGCTTGGTTTGTTCTTTTCAATATTAGACCAGTTTACTAATTCTTCGCATTTTATTTCCGGAGGTGAACTTATATCTTTAGCTGATGCAGATGGGGAATTCGAGTTAAGAGGAAACAACATACCAAGCAAATTATTCTGTGCATTTGCTAATTGGTTTGGTCATTTAATATCTGATATGTCAGGCTCATCAGGTAGCAAGGGTCGTGGAATGGGGATTCCGTCTCCTTTATGGACATGGACAAATGATATTATTGCATTAAAAAGGTCTTTGAATATTCCTGTGTCACAGTTTGATAACTCAATAAACGAGCTAGCTATAAATATATATAAAGAAGGATATGATGCTCGATTCCAGACGACTCAAGCCATTCCAGTTTTTATAAACGAGATGTTAGTTCGACTTGTTTTTGCTATCAGAAGACTTATAAAATATTTTGCTGAAACCGATAAAGAAACTCGTTCGTTTTCACTTATGTGGAAAAAGTGTGAGCCTTTTTCAAATCCAACTGTTAAAAGAATGTTGACTGTAGCACATGGGACGTTTTGTCTTATAGATATAGGTGATGCTACTGTTCGTGGTTTTGTAACAGGTGCAGGATCTTTTAATCCGACTGAGTTTTTCTTGCGTCTTAACATCGTAGGGGTTGGACGACTTACTATTTCCTTATACGGTGAATTTAAGCGTGAAATTGGCATACAAAAAGCAGAAAGAGAAATAATCTTTGCGAGAAAAGAAAAATTAGTTGTAGAAAATTATATTGAGGGACTTAAACTATTATCGGAATTATATGAAGATAAAAATCTTTTGAATTTTATAACTGATTTCAAGAATAGTGATATGTATATACACGCTTTTGAAAAATCTATTATGTTAGCTAAAAAGAGAAATGTGCCAAATAATGAAATATTAAGAAATAAGATGGAAATAGATTCTTATTTTTTGGGAGGAAATAAAGTGTGAGTAAGAAGAGATCAAATTTACAGATTGCTCAAGAACAAGCTGAATCAACCATCAAAAAAACAAATGATAAAATAGAGGAGCTTGGAAAATATACTAGCAATCTTTATACTGCATTAAACGATATTCAGGAGCTATTTGATAAAATTAGGAACGTGCCAAGTCAGAAACACTTGGAATATATAAAACTAAAAGAAGTTCGTTTGAATTGGAAACAACAGGTTGAAAAAATCGAGTCTGATTATAAAAATGCTGTCGCCAAGAATGCTGGAAAAGGTGTAACAGGTGTTGGCGCAGGTGTTGCAGTAGTCGCCCTTGGTCCTACTGCAGCAATGGGAATAGCTACAACTTTCGGTGTTGCATCAACAGGTACGGCTATATCCGCTTTGAGTGGTGCTGCAGCCACTAATGCTGCATTAGCGTGGTTAGGTGGTGGAGCACTTGCCGCAGGTGGTGGCGGTATGGTTGCCGGAAATGCTTTCTTAGCCCTTGCTGGACCTGTTGGTTGGGCAATTGCAGGTATTGCACTTTTGGGTAGTGGCCTTCTTTTTTGGAAGACTAAAAGTGATCAGAATCGACTTGAAAACATTTTTACATTGATAAGTAAGCGAGATAAAAAATCATATGAACTTGCAATTATTGAGCTTAATGAACGCATTTCTCGTATAAGAGACGAAAGTGTTAAACTCAACGATGCGATTGAAAAGATAGAATCATTTGGAGTGGATTATAATCAAATGACCGAAGCTCAGCAGTATGAATTAGGAGCTTATGTGAATTTGATGTCAGCATCAACACAATTGCTTGTAAATCCGATATTAGGTTTGCAACCAAAGTATAATGAAGAAGACTTCAGCAAATTTATTTCTGAAGGTAACGGAAAAGCTAATGAAGTTTTATGTTCCTCACATAAAGATTTGATAATCGCATTATCAAATCTTTTATATAAAATTAAATTAGATGATAGGGATAAAAAACTTTTGTGGAAGTCCTTTAAAAAGAACAAGATGTTCTTATCATCAATGAATATCTCGAAGAAAGAGTTTGATGATATAATTCTTGATATAGTTTGCGAGGCTCTTTATTTTAGGCTCTGTTAAACGTTAATGTTGATATCCGGCAAAAAATGCGAACATATGTGCTATAATTAGAGTATGAAACTCTAATGGAGGCAGCGGCGATGAGCAAAGCGTTCAGCAATTTACTGAAACACTTGGGAAAATTGAATCCAACCGAACATGAACGCGTCTACCATTGGTTGAAGTGCTATGTTGACCCTGCTTACTCTGTCGGCGGACGGCTTCTTGATGAAATGCGCGAAACGCGATTTCCGGAAGGGACAGCCAGCATATTGTTCGGTACGGTAAATGGCAAGGTCGGCAGCGGGAGTAGAAAGGGCCTGACCCCGGTTGCGTTAATACGTTATTTATAGAGGGGACAGGCCCCCCTTTTCCAGAATAGGTAATAGTTTCATCAGAAATTACAACAAGAATTTACCATCTCTGCCATACTTATTACCAGCTGGTGCCACGAATTTTACCAATTGCCGCCAATACGTTGACCAATAGCAAAACATCAAGGGTTTTGAAGTGAAAAAGCCTATTCTTTCGTATTTAACAGTGGAATTAGTCGTATGGTTTTCGCATTACGCACGATTCTGGAGTTTCATTTGCTATTATATAGTATGGTTGTACAGCGCAGCAACCCACTTCATATTTTTGTCACTAACTTAATCCACTAATAACCATCCAACATTTATAACAGAATTTTTAGTAGTATAAATAAGATATAAGTGTCTACTTTTTGGGCTGATCAAGTGCTTGGTAAGCTACCTGATACTTTCCTCCATCAGTAACTTCTGAATGGTACAAGGCCTTGAGGGCATTGTTTTTTTCAAGACCATGCTCAGCCTTCAGTTCTTTAAAGCGTGTATGCAGTTCTTTATTTTCCTTAATTAGTTGTTGCATTTGCGATTTTAAATACTTCACAATATTTATCTCCTTTCTGAATCTCTGAGTTTAGCTTTATTTTTAATAGAAATAACCTCTCTAAAAAGATCCCTAAATTGCTCCCGGTCTTCTGCTGTAAAAGGCTTTGGTCCCTTTGTTCGCTGTCCGCTTTTTCTAGCCATAGCACTTAAATAACGTGTTTGTAATAATTGGTCAATATTTTCATTTGTATATCTAAATCCTTTATGGTGGAGTACGATAATTCCTTTTGCTAAACCTAGTGACGCAAGACCATAATCTTGCGTCACGATAATATCTCCTTTTTCCACTAACTTCACAATCCGATAATCTGCAGCTTCTGCTCCAGAATCAACATAAATGATTTTCACTCCGGATGGCTGTTTTGCATTAGAAAAATGAGAAAAGCTTGTAACAAGGATAACCGGAATTTCAAAATTCCTTGCTTCAGAAATAATAATATCTTTCACCGGACAAGCATCTGCATCCACATAAATTTTCATCTTTCCCCTCCTGTTAAGAAGTTCGACTTAATTTAACTTAACCTTTTCAAAGGGCCTGGTGACTTTGTTTAAAAATAATCAAGAGTTCTTCCTTTTGCTTTATTTTTCTTTCCTCATATTATACTTTATAGAATTGTGTTGGCAAACGGTGGTTCAATTGCCCACAAAATAGGTTGCTAAATCATCTGCTTTTATTAAATCTAAAAGTCTTCTGTGCCCTCAATATCCATAGTATACTGATTATTTTTAGCAAGGCAGAGGGTCCCGTCTCCGTCAATGTAGCCCATGATAACATCTGTATAAAACTTTCTATCTAGATTTTCTGGAAATGTAATTTTATGAATTTTCTTTGGAACAACTTCAAATCTCATTAAATCTTTTGCTAATTCTGAGTAGAAAGGGCCTGACCCAAGCTACGTTAATACGTTATTTAGTGAGGGGAAAGGCCCCTTTTCCTAGGGCATATAGTGCATTTTCCTCAATTCCTTCATCTTATTTTTATAATAAATTATCTTATGTACGTTGAGGAGGTGCTTTTGTATTTTCATTTTATAATTTGGAATACAGACAAGCCTAGAGAACATACCTTTTAACATACACAGGAACACACACTTGAATATAGAGGAATTCGGTGTTCCGTAAAATAAAATGGAGAGGGGTATCAGAAATGGGAAAGTATACAGCAAGTAAAGCGAGAGGCAAGGGAAGGGAATCTTGGTCGATTGTATTTCGCCACCCCGTCAAAAAGGATCAGTACGGGAAAGTTGGATTACGTGTGCGGAGGGGATTAGGGACTACTGATGAAGGTAGAGCTGATATGTTGGTTGCCCAATTGAATGAAATTTTAGCAGATGAATCGATGTGGAATGTCTCCTCTAAGGAGAAGGCCAGCTTAAAATATGATGAAAAAATTGTTTCTGCCTTTTATGATGCGTTGGAGGCAAAAAAGATAAATTATACAGAACTAAGGGATGAGCAGCTGCCTTTGCCAACCTCTAATCAAGGTTACGCGAATGTCCTTTTTGTTGGTACTACAGGTGCAGGAAAGACAACGCTGCTTCGTCAGGTAATTGGGACGGATCCGAAAAAGGAGCGTTTTCCTTCTACTTCGCCAAACAAAACAACGGTGTCGGATACAGAAGTTATTTGTGCTGATGGTGCTTATGAGGGAGTTGTCACTTTCTTTGATCAGCGAGAAATTCGTTTGCATTTAGAGGATTGTGTGATGGCTGCCGTTCTTGCAATGCTTAAGGGAGAAGATAATTGGACTGTAGCACAGCATTTGTTAGAACATAGTGAGCAGCGCTTCCGTTTCTTCTATGTGCTTGGTGAGTATGAGGTGGACGAAGACGAGACAGATGAGGATGATATTACCTTTGAGGAAGCGGTTTCTCTTGAGGAAAAGAAAGCTTTTGCGAATGTCATTAGTGGGTATTTGGATCAGGTAGCAGAGCTTACAAAATTAAGTAAAAAGGTAATGGAGCAGCTAGGAAATGAGCTAAATGTGAATTATCAAGAATTAAGCTCTGTTGACCGGAATGCATTTGAGGAGTTATTAGATGAAGAGCTTAGACAAAGTAAAACGTTTCATTCATTAGTAGACGATATGATTGAAGAGATGGCACTTCGCTTTGAGCAGCTACAAGTTGGCGAAATAATTCAACGTAATGGAGATTGGCCGATTACTTGGAAATTCAGTACAGACAATCGCGAAGCATTTATTCAAACAATAAGAAAATTTTCAAGTAACTATGCTCCACAATTTGGTAGGCTTCTTACCCCACTCGTACAAGGAATTCGTGTGAAAGGTCCATTTAAACCTGAGTGGAGTGAACGTGTGCTAAAGCTAGTGCTTATTGACGGGCAGGGATTAGGACATACGGCTTCAACTTCCTCTAGCATCCCTGCTCAAACGTTACGGAAGTTTGAGAAAAGTGATGTAGTTTTATTAGTAGATAGTGCAAAGCACCCGATGCAAGCAGCTTCGTTAGCCGTTTTGAGAAGTGTAGCTGCCAGTGGAAATATTGCTAAACTTCGTATTTGTTTTACCCATATGGATGAACTATCTGGGGACAGCCTACGTAACCGGAAGAGTAGAGTTCGTCATGTAAATGCATCGTTAAATCAAGCAGCTAACTATATTCGGGAGCGATTAGGACCTGAAATCGCATTAAATATGGACACAAACCTGTCCAATCAATCTTTTTATCTAGAAAAGCTAGATAAAGTGGTGGATGAAGGAAACAAGCATACAAAGGAAGAGTTAGAAAAATTGCTTCGGTTTCTGCAGATAAGCATCTTTAATCCTGTAGATTCAGATGTGATTCCTGTATATGATGAGGCAAATTTAGTGATCGCCATCCAAAAAGCAACGAAAGGCTTTCACGAATTGTGGGACAGTCGGTTAAGTGGAGACCAGAAGCGGCATTGGGCTACGATAAAGGCATTGTCGAAACGAAAGGCATTGGATTTCGATGATGGTGAATTTCGAGACCTCCGACCAGTGGCCGAAATAACAGATTTTCTGATGGAGCAAGTAAGAAGAATGTTAAATCATCCCGTGTACTGGGTTCCTGAAACACATGATGAGGAGCAGAAAAAGCTTGCTGCAGATAAAATTGCAAGGGACGTTCATATGAAGATACTTGATTATTGCACATCCCGTTTCTGGAAAACGCATTTTACACAATGGAATGTTGCCTATGAATACCGAGGAGAAAATTCGAGCATAAAACGAACAAAAGAAATCTTTAGTATTTTCGATAAGGCAGGTCCAATACCAGGGGAAACGACAACAATTGATTCACACGAATATTTAAAAGATATTCGAAAAATTGTAAGAGAATCCATTTCCACTAAGGGTGGAAAGCTGCTACAGCCATAAATGAATATCGGAGTATGGAAGTATACTATTTGGAAATCTCTAAATTGGTGTATCTAGGAATGGGTGAAGACTTAACGGGGAAACGACATTTCAAAAAAAGGGACGAAGCTATCAGGTGAAACTAAAGGATTGCCAATCTATTCTCGGTTACTTTCAGGTGTTTTGATAAGCAAGATGAAGAGGTTTGCATCTTATGGTCACATATATTACCGTACACACATAATGCCATGATATAACACAATGCTACTTCCCCCTTACTATATAAGGGGGAAGTTCTTTTACCCCTCTTATTTTTTGAACAGGTTAACTGGTATACTATTACCATATGAACGGTATATAAAGATATTTCCGGGAGGAATGGCAAATGGGGAACTGGATTTTTCAAGGCAATCCGAAACAATTTGATGTTGATACATATATAGAAAAAAATGAAATAGTCGATTGGAATATTCGGCAAAAGCAATTTTTGGATGAGGTACAAGCTGGGGATAAGGTGTTCATTTGGAGATCGGATGGTGGCAATAAAAACACTGGAGGTGTTATTGCCTTTTGTGAAATTGTATCCGAGCCATACGAAGATGATGAAAACGATAAGGTTGATCTCAGAATTCTTGAGAAGCGATTAGCTTCTGAGACTGGTATGCTTTTGCGTCATGAATTAAAAGAACTTCCTGAAATCACGAATTTAATGATCTTTAGAATGCCGCAAAACACGAACTACAGACTAACGGACGAGGAATTTGATCGCCTATACCAGCTATGGGAATCACCAGAGAAATTGGCTGAAAAACTAAATATGTCAATTGTTGAAAAATATCTTCATTCTTTTAAGGATCATGCTGAAAATTGGTTTGAAAATAACTCGGATTACTTACAAAAAAGTTATCAATTTTTCAGTCACTTCAAGCAAAAAGACCATTTAAACACAATAGAGTGGGAGGATGTGCAGGAGCTTGGTGAGCACATCAATGCTTTCAGGATGGCACTCGCTAAAAAAAGAGCTCTTGGATATCCTAATGCATCCATTGAACATTACCGCAATAGTTTTAACTATTTAATTCATGGAACAGAACCGCTTAAAAGACGAATGGACCAATTTGTCCATCATGAAGATTATAAGCTATTCGGCTTTGGGTATAGCGTGGTCAGTGAGCTTATAGGGAATATTTTTCCTGAAGAATTCTGCTTTTATAACCAGAGAGACCGAGTAGCGGCAGAAAATATACTTGAACTAACTCCTGGATATGCACGAGGAGATACATTTGGTGAAAAGTTCATCAAATTTCAGAAATGCCTCAAGGAAAATGGAATAGTGGAAAAGTACTTGGAGGTAGTTGGCAAACAAACCACCCTTCCAATTTTCTATGAAATAGATCAATTTTTTAGCTATCTTTTTGAGAATTTTAGCAAGAAAGAAACTGTTATTACTGAAGAAGAAACGATTCCTCAGTACTGGCTTTTGGCTGCTGGAGAAGGAAACTTCATGTGGGAGGATTTCAAGGAAAATGAGCATATTGCAATTGGGTGGGATGAATTAGGTGACTTAAAAGCTTATGGAAGCAAACGAGAAATAATGGAGGCTCTAAAGGAGCTCTATGAAGTTGACTATAACCCAAGTAATGATGCACTCGCTAACTATCAGTTTGCCAACGAAATAAGTGTAGGTGATTATGTACTTATTAAACGAGGGACACACAAGCTAATCGGATACGGTAAAATTGTATCGGAATACAAATTTGATCCTGCAAGAGAATCTTTCAAATCATTACGTAAAGTTGAGTGGATATCACAAGGAGAGTGGGATGTAGAAACAACACTTCATAGTAAAACCTTAACAAACATCACACCATATGATGAGTACTTGGAAAGGTTGCTTGCTTCTATTGGTAAAGAAGCAAAAACGGTATATCCAACCTCAGAGGATAATTCCACATTAGTAAAGGAAAGTGAAAAGGTAACGATTCCTTACACACATGAACAGCTTCTCAGTGAGGTATTCATGACACAAGATAAAGTGGAGGATATCCTTGAAACTTTGGATTATAAGAAGAACATTATCCTACAAGGCCCACCAGGTGTTGGAAAAACATTTGTAGCCAAGCGCCTTGCTTATCTTCATATGGGAACAAAAGATGACAGCAAAGTGGAAATGCTGCAATTCCACCAATCCTATTCATATGAAGACTTCATTCGTGGATATAAGCCTAATAAGCAAGGGTATTTCACTCTAAAAGATGGTATTTTCTATTCATTCTGTAAGAAAGCGATAGAAGATCAAGATAACAATTACTATATGATTATTGATGAAATTAACAGGGGGAATTTATCTAAAATTTTTGGTGAGCTCATGATGTTAATCGAGGCAGACAAACGAGGTAATAAATTCGCGGTTAAGCTTGCATACAGCGTGGGAGAAGAAACCTTCTACATTCCCAAAAACCTTTACCTCATTGGAACCATGAACACTGCAGACAGATCTTTGGCTTTGGTTGATTATGCATTAAGGAGAAGATTTTCCTTTATCAATTTAGAACCAGCTTTCCATACAGAGCAATTTCATGATTATTTAATCAACAAGGGAATTAGCCAGGGATTTATTGATAAGCTTATTGCTGGCATTATGGACATTAATCAGGCAATTACAAATGACACGATTAATCTAGGTAAAGGTTATGAAATCGGTCATAGTTATTTCTGTCCAACAACAGAACAGGTAGATGATGAACAAAAATGGTATGAGCGAATCATTCGCCTAGAAATCGCTCCACTATTAAAGGAATACTGGTTCGATCAGGAGGACAAAGTCGATGAACTCCTTGACAGACTCTAAAATACCGATTAAAAACCTATATTATATGCTTTGCTATGCATGGGACCATCTTGCGGAGAAAGACATGGCCGATGTAGCCCGAGAAGATGAAAGGGACATTCAGCACCTTTTAACAAGAATACTCCTTGTAAAGCTCCGCTCGCTCATCAAGCGGGGCTTTTACCGGGAATATAAATCCTATCAGGAGGAAACAGGAACTTTAAAAGGGAGGATTCTTTTTCAGGAATCTATCAACACGTTTTCTTTTAAAAGAGGTAAAATGCACTGTGAATTTGAAGAAATGACCCATGATATTGTTCATAATCAGGTAATCAAGTCAACTTTATTCTCCCTACTGCAAAACCAGCAGCTTGATAATCAATTGAAAGAAGAGATCCAGCAGTTGTATCCTTACTTTGCTGAAGTTGCCATCATTAAGTTAAATCTGAGAATCTTTCAGGAGATTAAATTGCACAGAAGCAATCAGCACTATCGTTTTGTGCTAGATATCTGCCGTTTTCTTTATGAATCATTGCTATTAACCGAAGACAATGGCGAATCCCAATTTGCTGATTTTGAACGGGATCCCAAGGCAATGGCTCGATTATTTGAGGAATTTGTGCGTAACTTTTACAAAAAGGAAATGCCAGAATTTAAGGTGTTTCGTGAAAATATTTATTGGGATGCTGAGGGGGAGGAGACTAGTTACCTTCCTTTAATGCAAACGGATATTTCTCTTGAAAGTAGTGAGCGAAAGATTATTATGGATACAAAGTATTACCAGAATACTTTAACAAAGAATTTTGGCTCACAGAAATTGATAAGTGGTAATTTGTATCAGATGTTTGCTTATTTAAGTAATCATAGGAAGGCAGAAGGGAAAGAAATAATGGGGATGCTCCTTTATCCCAAAACTGGCAAGGAATTGATGTTAGCTTATAGAATTAAAGAGTTTTCAGTTAAAATCAATACTGTTAATTTGAACCGAGATTGGTTAAGCATTCATACAAGGTTAAAAGGAATTGTAAATTAAAATCCTAAGAACAGATTAAAAGAAATTGATAGTTAAAATGGTTGATAACCTTTTTATATTCATAAATACAGATCCTAAGAAAGAGTGGTAAAAATGATAAATGTAAATTCAGCGCAAATAATTAGTAATTATACTAAAAATGGAAAAATTTATTATGTTGAAATTTTTCATATTGATACTGGTATACAAGTCTTTGCTTCTTTCCAAGAGAACATTAATATAAATGGAGATAGCATAGTTGGTTCTGGATACCATTCAAATAATAAAAAATTAGCTATTGAAAGTGCAATTTCTAATTTGATGGTTCAATTGAATTAAAAAATTTACGCAGACGATGCATGTCGAGAGAGGGAACAAAAGGGAAGAAAGGGCCTGACCCTTGCTGCGTTAATACGTTATTTAGTGAGGGGACAGGCCCCCTTTTACGTAAAAGAACAAAAGAAATCTTTAGTATTTTCGATAAGGGGAGTCCAATACCATGGGGAAACGCCAGAACCGTCCTGTGTATCACATGATGAACATACTAACGCGATGGATGAGTCATACATTTTTATAATCATGAATGATACCAAAAAAGGTTAAACGGCCTTAGCCCTATGGAGTATAGAGCTAAGCCGCTTAAATCATTATTATTATTCCACTGTCTGCTTGCCAGGATATCAATTTTTGTTATTAGAGAGGAATTCTTCGACTGACAATTGTTGTGTCCCATCTTCTTCAGGTAAATCAAAAAATCTATATTGAGAAGCATGTACGTATTCTTCATTTAATTCTGAGGTAATCCATCTTCGACCTAAATCCTCTGCAACTCTTCCAGTAACACAACTGCCGCCAAATGGGTCAAACACCAAATCACCGGGATCAGTTAAAAATTTGATAAAAAACTCCGGTAACTCAAATGGAAAACGAGCAGGATGGGGTTTAACATTAAGTTTTTTACATGCTTGCAAATAACTGTCAGTAGAACGTGTATTAGAAATGGTTAATAGATTTGGAGGAATAGCTCCGCCATTATCTCTATCCCAAACCTGAGAAATGTTATGTTCCGAAGGTCTAAGACCATCATTGTAACCATTTTGGAGTAGTTTTTTCATTCCACTTTTGTAGGGTGTAAGAACATTTCTATTATTTGCTTTAGGTCTTTCTTCTTTTGATAGCCACCAAACCGGGTTTACTGCATCTTTTACTCTTAATCTTTCTATAGTAACCCAAGGAGCAGGTGTTGGCATTTTTGCTGGATTATACCAATAAAACTCCTGTGCTAGATGAAACCCTGGATAACCATTCTTTTTCTTACATAGGTCAATAAGCAATTCAAAGTGATAAAGTGAACGAGTAGGGCTTCCTTTAATCCATGTTCCGCCAATGTCTATTACAAGGCTACCTGATGGTTTAAGTATTCTTTTAAATTCGAAGGCGAAGTTGTTAATAAACCATTCTATATATTCTGACGCTGACTCATTTCCATATTTTTTCTTTCTTATTAGTGCAAAAGGAGGAGATGTAACTATCAAATCGATTGATTCTGTTTTCATATTTTTCAAAAGGTTGATAGTGTCGGCGTGATATGCTTCTCCATTTTGGGTTGAGAAATAAGGTTTTATATTTTCTACGATGTTACTTAGCAAAGAGTGACACCTACTTTCTAGCAAAAAATCAGCTGCAATAATTATAACAAAAAAAATACATTAATAAAGCCCTAAAAATAAAAAAATAAACTAGCCATAAGTATTTTTTACTTCATATATGTTCCTTCCAATATTTGAAAATGATAAAATTGTTTTATTAGTATAAATTTCTTAGGGTATGGTGGTTTAATGGCACTTAATTTAACTCAGCAAAAACTAAACACTATTTTTATTGAACATCTTTCAGATTCGATAATAAATTACTCTGATATTGGTAGTAAGCCAATCGAAATTGATTTGTGTCCACCACTGCCTGTGAAAATAAGATTATATATTTATAATATGACACAGCCGCTAGGAGAAAGGTCATTTGGTGACCATAAAATACAATTAATAGTCCCTGGTCAAAAAAGAGGGAATCGTGCTGATTTTGATGATTCTAAAGGAAGAATTGTAGTACTGGCAGGTTATGAATCTGATCTCGGTGTTTTTGCTCTTTGGGATGCGGGGTTATACCCTAATTTTGCTTACTCAAGAAATGTTCAAGTTAAAGCAAATACAGTGTATAGAGCTCTTGCAGGTGAAATAGGAATGCAAGAAAGAGTTATAAGAGGACAAGGGAAAGAAACCGTAATCACAACAACAGGTGAAAACTTAAGAGATGCACTTGTATTACGAATGCATAAAACTGAAGAACGAGTTATGAACGGGGGATTAAAATGGATTTAAGTAATTTGAATCTACTTCCTATGTATCATAAAGGGCAACACGATATTGCTAATAATTTTTATATACCATGTATGAGTAACTCAAATAGATATGATAGAGCAGTAGGATTCTTTAGTAGTACCATTTATTCCCTTTGTTGGCCTGCATTAAAAAGTTTAGTCTCAAACAGAGGGAAAATAAGGATCGTTTGTTCTCCACTTTTAAATAGAAATGATCTTGAAGCCCTCGAAAACGGGCATGAAATAAAGGATCAAGAAAATATTGAATTGATTAGAAAAGAATTTAATCAAATGCTAGAAATTCCTTTTTTAAGGAAACCTACGAAAGTATTATCGTCTTTAATTGCTTTAGGTTACTTAGAAATAAAAATTGCAACACTTAGTAAAAATACGGATTCTAATATAAAAAGAATATTTCACGACAAGGTTGGTATTTTTAGTGATTTATCTGATAATAATGTAGTTTTTAAAGGCTCAATGAATGAAACTTGGACAGGATTGTCTAATGACGGAAATCTAGAATCTGTAGATGTTTTCTTATCCTGGGATGATAGCCGCGACAAAGAAAGGGTTTTTGAAGCAAAGAATTATTTTGAACGTTTATGGGAAAACGATTATTCAACTATTACTGTAAAGGATTTTCCAAAAGTTTTAAAAGAGGAATTTTTATCTTCTGCTGATGTAAATGATTGGCCGGATTTAGTGGATGAAATTTGTACTGAAATAGAAGTTGCAAAAAAACTTTCTGCTGATAAAAGAGTTGGAGGTAGGACACCAAGGCATCATCAACTTAATGCGATAGAGGAATGGAATAAAAGAAATAGAAGAGGAATTTTTGAACATGCTACCGGCAGTGGGAAAACCTTTACAGCATTATGTATTATAAGGGATTCTCTTGAAAAGAGTGAAACACCTATAATATTCGTACCAAGTGACCTTTTATTAAAACAGTGGAATAAAGAAGTCAAGGAAACTTTGTCAGATTTAGACCCCAAAGTATTGATTTGCGGTGGAGGAAATACACGCTGGAAAGAAAACTCACTTCTTAGAAGATGGACAAAACAGAGCGGGGATTCCAGAATTGTTATTGCTTCAATGAGTACAGCATATAGAGATGATTTCTTAAGGAATATTAGCCAAGGTGGACACATTCTTTTTGTCGCTGATGAAGCACATAGGTTGGGTAGTCCACAATATCAAAAAATAATGAGTTTTAAATCCGGACCACGGGTAGCATTAAGTGCGACACCTAGGAGAGCAGGAGATCCGGAAGGAACAAAAGCTATTATGGACTACTTTAATGGCGTAGTACCACCACCTTATACTTTGAGTGATGCCATTAGAGATAACGCATTAACCCCTTATATGTATTATGTACATAGTATATTTTTAACGGATGAAGAACAAGATTCATGGAATAGCTTAACTAAAAGAATTCGAAAGCTGTTCGCACAATCTAAAAATAGCTCTCAAAACACGAACGACTCCCTGCAGAATAGAATAAATAAATTATTGATAGAAAGAGCAAGGATTATTAAAAGCGCAGATAATAAAATAGAACTGGCAAGAAAGATTTTATTGGAAAATTTCAGGGATGGGCAACGTTGGATAGTTTACTGTGATTCACAAACTCAACTTAACATAGTACTAAATGATTTACGTAGGAACAATTTTCAAGCTTTAGAGTATCACTCAGATATGAGCGGAGATAGAATGGAAACCTTAAAATATTTCGAGTCTAACGGAGGAATTATAGTTTCAATAAAGTGCTTAGACGAAGGTGTTGATATTCCCTCTGTTACACATGCTCTAATCCTTGCTTCTTCAAAGAATCCAAGAGAGTTCATTCAGAGACGAGGGCGGGTATTAAGAAAAGCACCAAATAAACCTATCGCATTTATTTATGATGTTTTAGTAAAACCAAATATAAATGAGGATGACGAGTTTAGCAAAGGTATTATTCTAGGTGAAATGGCAAGAGCTGTCGAATTTGGTGAAGGAGCGCAAAATCCTAGTGCTATATATGAATTGAAGAGAATCTTGTTAAATTTTGATATCGACTATAGCACAATTACAGAGAAAGGAATTGAAGTTGATGACTAAGGAAAAAGGACTACATGAAACAATTGAAAGTTTAAGAAGTACTCATTTCAATCATATTCCTAAAGAAATTGTAGACTCTATCTTAAGTATTGAGGAAGAGTCATTAGAAAATCGTACTAATGTTTTAAAGAAAATTAGTCAGTTGGTAGAAGCATACATTGACTCTAAATGATTATTACTGAGGTGAATATAATAAAATGTTATGGTTTAAAAATATTGAAATTGAAGGATTCGGTCCATACAAAGAAAAAACTATTATTGCATTCCCGAGCCATGAAGGCGTAACGTTGGTATATGGAGAAAACATGAGAGGGAAAACTTCTTTACTTAATGCAATAAGGTATTCTTTATTTGGAAAAGTAATTGGAAGGGGTTCTAAAGAAATATCACTTCATAAAATTAGTAACTCTGAAAATGCTAGTGAAGGTAAGTATGGGTTTAAAGTTACCTTAACTTTTTCTTACAATAATGAGGACTACGAATTAGTAAGAGAATGTAAACTCAGAAACGAAGTTGAAATTCCTCAATCAGATATGGACTATTCGGAGGAAAACTTTCTTAGAAAAAATGGAACTGTACTTAGCCCAGAAGATAAAGAAAATCATTTAGCAAGAATAATGCCAGAGTCAGTATCTAGGTTTTTCTTATTTGATGGGGAGCTTTTGGATGAGTACGAGGAATTATTAAGTGATGACAGTACAATGGGGCAAAAAATTAGGGAGTCAATTGAACGAATACTTGGTGTTCCTATACTAACTAATGCAAGAGGAGACGTTAGGGAGCTTCTTCAAAATGCCCAAAAAGAGGAATCTAAAGCTGCTCAAAGAGACCAGAAAACTCGAGAATTAGGCAATTTACTTGCAAATAATGGGGAGCAGAAATTACATCAAGAAAATGAGTTGAAACGATTATTAAATGATTATGAGAGATTGAAGGGTAATAAGAAAAGCCTTGAAGAAGAGATGAGGAAAACCCAAAGAGTAGAAGATCTCATAATGGAAAGAGATAAGCTGCAAGAAGAATTACCAAAGCTTGAGGAAAAGAGAAATGAGAAGGAAATAAAACTAAAAGAGTTAATGAGTAGAGCTTGGCAAAGCGTGATTGGCGGTAAAATTGATAAAATAAGAAAAGATCTATCTAGGAAGATTGAAAATATGGAAGCACAATTAATGAAAAAGGCTGTAAAGGAAGAGATGATAAAAAACATTAGGGCGGCATTAGATCAAGGTAATTGTCCCACGTGTTTAAGAAGTATGGATGCAGACGCATTAAAAAAACTGGAAAACTTATCATTGGAAGTTCAACAAGAGCAAGATATTGATGAAAGAGAGATTAATAGGCTAAGGTTAATGTTTGCTAATTTTTCTAATTTCCAATCTATCAATTCCAGAGATTTAATAAAAGAAATATCAGAAAACATAGATGATATTTATATTGAGACGGTAACTAAAATGGATAGGATATCGGAAATTGAGGACTCAATAGGGGACAAAGATACATCTAATATAAAAAGTCAAAGATTCTTATATGATCAGACTATTAAAGAATTAACTATTTTGGAAGAAGGAATTAAAGCTCAAAGAACAGTAATTGTAAAAATTGAAGAAAGTCTAAAGAAATTACAAAGTCAATTAGACAAAATTAGTGGTATGGATATTTCAAAAGAAAGAAAAAGGAGAGAATTATATAACGATTTATACTCATTATTTAATGATGGGGTAGCAATGTATAGAGAGCAATTAAGATCAAAGGTGGAAGTTGATGCCTCTAAACTATTTATTAAGATGACAACTGAGCCAGATTATACTAATTTATCCATAAATGAAAATTACGGACTTACAATCGTACACCGTGATAATAAGACAGTCCCGATAAGGTCTGCTGGAGCTGAACAAATTGTTGCATTATCCCTCATTGGTGCTCTTCAAAAAAATACGCCTTTAAGAGGCCCAGTAATTATGGATTCCCCTTTTATTCGTTTAGATGAGCAGCATAAAAGGAATGTTTTAAAATCTTTAGAAATTATGGCTCCTCAAGTAATGTTACTGGTTTTTGAAGGGGAATTAAAGCCTGAGATTGCTCGTGATGAACTGCTAGGAAGATTAAAGGCTGAATATAAACTTCAAAGATTAAGTGCAAGGCATACAGAAATTATAGAAAAATAGGGGGAACCTAAATGTCAGATAAAAGAACTATAGGACTGACTGCTGACAATAGATTAATTGTCGAAAAACTCATGTCTGAATTCTATTTTAAAGAGCAAATTCACGTTGCAAAGTTTGGTTTTGCAGTTGCAATTAAAAACGACCTGTCTATTGGTTACTCAGAGGGTACAGATACAATTTGGAATGTAGGAAGTTTTGATTCAGATGGAGAGATTAAGGCGATTATAACAGCCTTATATCCAGAGATACAAGAACCATATAGAGTAATTGAATATTTATACAATAAAGGAATTGAGTATATAGGTATAGAAATCAGAGATAACAGAGACTTTAACATTATGGACTTTATGGATTAAGCTATATTCCATCAAGAGTATTGATGATAAGTATGATTACCATAAGTCATATTTAAACAAGGTTGCTAAGCACTTTTTAGAAGGTTCCGACCAGAGTTTTTTCGTAGAACAATTAATGTAAAATGCAAAAACAAAAATACTATAAAAATGAAGCAGCTTCCATTCTGACTTAAATTATTCCAGGGTTAAACAGGAGATTTTTTATGCTTATATTTAAAAAATATATAAAGGGAGTATTGAATGGATAGGATAAGGCTGAGAATTCAAAATAAGACAAAAATTCCTGTTAACTTTTTTAAAGAAGAGGAACTTATAGCAGCTTGCCCACGTTTCTAGGAAGCTGTTCGGTTCTTTAAGAAAGAAACAAATGCAAAGAGGGTTAACTCGAAGAAAGGGCCTGACCCCGACTGTGTTAATATGTTATTTAGTGAGGGGACAGGCCATTTTTCTCCTAGTGAAAACTAATATTAATATTAATTATAACAGTAAAAATTTATGAAATTATTATAAAATAAAATTACATTTAATTTAGACTTAACCAATGAGAGGATATTAAAATGGATATTATTACAAGTAACTATTTCAAAAAGTTTCTAAGTGAACAAAATATTGAAGGAGGTCATACAACTACCAACTTTGAAAAATTTGTAAACTACATTACACTTTCTACTAAGAATATTAACAACTTTAATCTTCCATCCGTAAGTATAGGTGGTGGAGAAGACGGAGCAATAGATGGATTAGCAGTTGTGTTAAATAATAGATTTATTACAGATTTAAGTGAGTTAGAACATTTAATAGGATCTGGAATGGAATTTACAGTCGAGTTTTATTACATTCAGTCTAAGACATCTTCTTCATTTGAAAGTAAAGAAATATTGAATTTCGGTAGTGGTGTAGTAGATACTTTTAAACAAGAAGATGAAACAAAGAAAAAAATGAATGATTCATTAAAAGAAAAGTATAAAATGATCCGTAAGATATTAGATAACTACGAATATACACTCGATAGAAAATGTAAATTATATTATGTAACAACTGGTAAATATGTTGAGGATGAAAACCTTAAGTCTTCAGTTGAAAATGTAAGGAATAATATCAAAAGTTTGGATTTATTTACAGATGAAAATATAGAAATAAATATGCTTGGAAGTGACTATATTAGAACTCAATACGAGATGACAAAGGTACAAAACAGTGCAACCTTTGAACTGAAATCCAAAATTGATTTGCCATTCATTGAAAAAGTTAAAGAAGCATATTTTGCTGTAATGCCGATTAGTGAGTATTTAAATATAGTAGTTGATAATGATAATAAAATTAGAAGAGGAATTTTTGAATTAAATGTAAGGGATTTTGGTGGTATTGATGAAAATCGTGTTAATCAAGACATAGAAGCAACAATATTGTCTAAGGATAAGCATTCTTTTGGATTGCTAAATAATGGTATTACAATTGTAGGGAAATCTTTAACAAAAGGGCAAGGTAAATATACACTTAAAAATTTTTACATAGTAAATGGCTGTCAGACAACCAATGTTCTTTATAATAATAGAGAGCAAATTGACCAAGAAATGTGGATAAGTGTAAAGATAGTTATAACTAATGAAGATGATATTATAAAAAATATAGTGAAAGCAACAAATAATCAAACTGAAGTAGAAGAGATACAATTATTATCAATGGACGATTATCAAGAGAAGTTAGAAAGTTATTATAATAGTTTTACTGAATTTAAACAATTATATTATGAACGAAGAGATGGACAATATAGAGGGAATGCAGAAGTTTCGCCAATAGAAATCGTTTCACCAGAGAAACAAGTTAGATCCTTTGCCTCTATTTTTTTACAAGAACCACACAATGCGAGTAGATTTTTTGGAAAACTTCAAGATGAAATAAGCAAAAAAATCTTCGTGCAAGATCATAACCCTATAATGTACTATACTTCCGCATTATTGAATTATTATATAGAGAATCAATTTAGAAACGATAGAATTGGTAATTCCTATTTGAAATTTCAGTATCATATACAACTAATCATATCTCAGCTTGTTTGGAAAAATGAAAAACAACCACAACTTAATTCGAGAAAAATGGATGAATACTGTATTCTACTTATCAAACAACTAATAGATCAAGAAAAGTTTAATTTATTAATAGAACAAGCTATATCTATCTTGGATAAGGTTATTAAGAATTTAGATGATCTAGAGGCAAATAAAACATTGAGTACAGTTAATTCATTATTAATGTATATTGATATAGAATTGACTGAAGTAGAATTAAAGAATGTAAAGTATTTTGTAAATAATATTGATGTATATTTATCACCTTTTGATAGTATGAAAAAAGATGGTGATCTTAGATTTAATTTTGAAAGTCGGTTTGAGGAACTACTTGTATTTATTAAAAAGTATAATATGATGGATTTCGCTGCGGATTTACCTGATTTTTCGGATATATTTATTAGTGTTGATTTTGATAATAGAGAAGAAAGAAAGAAATATTCAAATATGATATTGGAAAGTATTTACCACCTTGTATCAAATTTGAACAAAAAAATAGAAAAATCAAGAAGATATGAAAAATAAATAAGAATGTTTATAGATGTGGAATTGTTTACATAAACAAAATAAAGTAATCAATTTATTTAACAATAGGTGCTATATATCTAGGTTGCCGTGTGGCAGCCTTTTAAATTATCAAGATAGGTTTGTTCTCTTGTTCAATAGCACAGCACCGAAGGAAAAATCATCTTCATATATTACTGATAAACATATATGACTATGTAGAAAGGGTCATATGGATATTACAAATCTTTCAAGCTCTTATGATATTATCCAATTTTCATAGTAAATATTTCTGGCCTTCTACGTCTTCTAAAATTCTAAATGTTGTTAAATATCTTAAGTTAATGGAGTATGATCCAGAATAATAACTAGCTACTAAATCTAGTGCAAAAGTTATAGATCAGATGCCATTATGGTGGTTTTTTCTTGATGAGCTATCTGGAGTGGATTAAATGAAGAATTAGGGGTGAGAATTCTATACTATATCTGTTACAGACTTATACTTGATTAAAAATTTCATGTGAATGGTTGTATAGACATTCTTAATTATAACAAGGTTTCTATTGACCGGCTAAAAGAGAGGTGCCCCCCATGAGTATTGAAGATGCAATAAGATTTGTTGTTGAAGAAGTTGAAGATCCGGCTTTAGAACATCCAAGCTTAGAAGATTCTTTAAAAAATAAAGTTAGGCGATCAAAAACAATTGTACATAGAATAAAAAAAATCGGTGACTTATACAGATATCTAAAAAGATTTGAGTTTGTTCCACAAGTAGGTGATCCCAAGAGAGAACTGTACGATCGATTTAAAGCATTAAATCTAAAAACATATGAAGATCTTTACCCAGAGTTTGTCCAAAGATTTTCTAATTATATTGATGACGTTACAGTACTGGATGACTTTGTTTTAGGGAAGGATTATACATCCTGGGACATCTCCATATATGCTCAGACGTACGATACACAGTCAGGCATTTACCTTATTGGAGAAGAGCCGAACTACCAAGCAATCTTTGTGAAAGCAACCTTTGAAGAGGGGAAATATCCCAATGAATGGATTGAACCAAACAATGTCCTGAAATACTATATGTATAGTTTAAGAGATATTTTTAAGAAAGAATATAAGTATAACTCGGCCATATTAAATTCTATTGATACAAACACACCTATCTATGTATTTCAGAAGGATGATACAAAGCTTACTCTTAAAGGTATTTTTTGTTATGCAAGTGATCACCATGATCCTGAAGATGGTTCAAGGTGGTTTATTCTTAATAAAGTTAATTCACTTGAAACAAAGAAAGTGATGACTGAGGAAGAATATAACCAAGAGCTAAATAAACAGGTCAGATCATCAAAAAAAGTTGATAGGAAAGATAGGCGAAATCGTTTAAATGAGGCTGAAAAAATTCCTTCAAAGTTAACTGTCACTTCAACACAGTTTAAGCGTAACCCAGATGTAATAGCTGAAGTGTTAGAACGAGCGAAAGGTATTTGTGAAAAGTGTCGTAAACCGGCTCCATTTGTTAGAGCTAATGATTTTTCTCCTTATTTAGAGGTTCATCATCTTCGTCCTCTATCAGAAGGTGGGGAGGATACTGTTGAGAATGCTGTTGCTCTTTGTCCTAATTGCCATCGAGAATACCATCATGCAGCAAGCGTTACTACAGTTGTAGCTGGAATACTAATTGAAGAAGGCAAGGTACTCATTGCTAAAAGAAGTGGAAATGATGATTTAGCTGGTAAGTGGGAATTCCCAGGAGGTAAGGTTAAAAAGAAAGAAACTCCTGAGAGGGGGTTGCGAAGGGAATTATATGAGGAGTTAGGTATTAAAGTTAGAGTTCGAAAGTACTTTGGAGAAAGTATATATAAGTATAAGTCCGGTGTAATAAGACTAATGGCATACTATGTGAGAAGAGTTGATGGTGACTTTAAACTTGATGTTCATGAAGAAGTGAAATTTATAAATGTTGAAGAATTGAGTGACTATGATTTCTTGCCCGCTGATATTCCACTTGTGAACAAGTTAATAAGTAGAGGGGGACCTAATGAATAACTATGGCTGGAAAGGTACATTTAAAGAACTAATTGAGACAGATAATGATGATATCGTTAATTGTTTATGTCTACAAATATACAACCAATCTTTAGAGGAAGCACGGAATAATCCAATTGAGGAAAGTACCTATTCTCAAATAAAGTCATGGTTCGATTGTATTGATTATTTAAAGAAGGAAGTTACTGTTTTTCAACATTTGCCTGGCTTTCTAATTTTTGAATATGAAATATTACGAAGTGGAAGGCGACGTCCTGATGTATTATTGTTCCTACCAGGCGAACTAATAGTATTGGAATTCAAAAGATATTCGTATGTTAATGACCCAGAATACACCCAAACATCATTATATATTCGTGATATTCAGTTGTACCACTCAGCTGTACACGAATATTCTTTAAAAGTGCGTGGAGCATTAGTTTTGACGAATGACGATAATGCCTTTGATTTAATCCCCGAATATCAAATTTACCACTTAGGGAAAAGCGGATTACGTCAGATACTTAAAAGGCTCGAAGGGAATTTAAGAGATGTCCCTCTCATTTCTGATCAAGACTTTATACAAGGTAGATTTCAACCACTTCCGTCTATCATTGAATCTGCAAGAGCTATCATGAGAGATGAACCTTTGCCTCAAATTAAAACTTTAAAAAGTAGTAACTTTGATAAGGTAGTTGAAGAGGTGAAGTTGATCGTTGAAAAAGCAAAGCGCGATCACACTCATCATCTTGTATTAGTATCTGGTGTGCCCGGTGCAGGGAAAACTTTTGTAGGGTTGACACTTGCTCACGATATTGAGAAAGCTGTTTATTTATCAGGTAATGGTCCACTTGTAGATGTACTTCAAGATAGCTTGAAAGACAAAACCTTTGTCCAATCACTATATGGATATAAGACTGACTATCTAAAATACCGTATTGTGCCTTATGAGCATGTTCTCATCTTTGATGAAGCGCAACGAGCTTGGGATGCAAAAAAGATGAAAGGGGAAAAAAGCGAACCAGATGTAATAATTGAAATAGCAAAACACAAATCATGGTCCGTTGTAGTTGGGTTGATTGGAGAAGGCCAAGAAATTCATATTGGTGAAGAAGGTGGGATAGGGCTATGGAATGAAGCTATTAAAGGTAAGGATGTACATGTTCATGCCAAACACCACCAAAAAATTTTCCCTAACGCTCTTACTTATCATGAAAATCGAGAACTACATTTAAATACTTCTTTACGAACACATAATGCTTTAATGTATTTTGAATGGGTTGAATCCTTTTTTGCTGGGGATATTGATCGTTGCAAAAAGCTTCAAGAAAAACTAACAAAAGAACGATATACTTTAAAGTTTGTAGACAATCTTGGTGACGCAAAAGAATATGTTCAAAAATTATATGAGGGAACAGATAAAACCTATGGAATTGTCATATCTTCAGGAATAAAATATCCGGAAGGTGTTAAGTTAGTACCTTTTAGTCAACGAAATTTTGTTCCAAAACATCATGTGGCTTATTTCAATTATCCCGACTCTCCTTATTATTGTAAAAAACTAGATTATGCAGCCACAGAATTTCAAGTGCAAGGACTTGAACTGGATATGGCAATAGTCTATTGGGGTAGTGATTTAAAATGGAAAAATGGAAAATGGACTTTTAATCATTTAAAACATGATGCTAATGATCCTTATCAAATGAAGTTAAATGCATATAGAGTACTTCTAACTAGGGGAAGAGATGGGGTAATTATTTGTAGGAATTAAGGTTAAATGGTTCTTTATTTGGACTAGTTATTACTGTGATCCGCAGAGAGTAAAATAGGAGCAGTTTACTTGGAGTCTTCAAGTATTTATTTGTTATAATTATGCATAACTAAAGGAGGTAACATAATGCCAGTTTACAATAAACTTGTTCGAGACCGTATTCCAGAAGTCATTGATAATACAGGAAATACCTTTACTACTAGAATATTGGAAGACAATGAATACATAAAAAAGTTAAAAAAGAAAAGTTACGAAGAGTTAGAAGAGTATATGAATACTACGAATCCTCATGATACTCTTGAAGAATTGGCAGATATCCTTGAAATCATACATGCTTTTACTGAGTATCATGGTTTTTCAATTGAAGATTTAGAAAATGTTCGAAGAAGTAAGGCAGAGAAATGAGGTGGATTTAAGGAGAAAGTCTTTTTGATTGATGTAGAGGAGTAATATGTCTTTTACATGATATATATGAGTAATTTCAAGAAAAATTTGAAGCAGTATAATAGCTGTTTCTTTTTATTTACATAAAATAGAATTTTTTAGAAAAGACATTCTTTGTAGACGTTTATCGTCTACGGAGGATGTCTTTATTTTTAATGTTTAAAGAATACAAGATTGAAAAGGGCTGAGCGATATGCAAAAAGCAAATACAAGCGGTTTTAGAATAAAGCAAGCTCGATACAATGCAAAAATGGATTGAATTAGCAGATGCACTGGAGATTGAGTACAATATAAAGATCACTCAATCAGATATTTCAGAGATCGAAAGATGTGTCAGTGGTGTTAAAGGCTATGAATTATATTATATTTTCAAAATCTTGAATGTAGATCCACTTTGGTTTTTTAAAGGTGAGGAATAGTCAAATTTATTTCTAAGGAGTGGCGAAGTGTGAATATAAATGATTTCAAAAAAGAAGATTTTTGGAGAGCAATCATTTTATATGGCTTAAATCAATCTACATATATAATTGCTCTAGGAAAATCTTTAATCAGGTTTTCAACGCAAGGAGAAACAAATATATCAATGAATGAATTAGCAGAAGATTTTTTTGAAATTTATCGAGAACGTTTAAAAGAGGGAAAAGCACAACTTGCGACACCTAATAGACAAACTGCAATGGAGAAAAATAGCGTTATACAATAATGGGAAACTCAATAGGACTCAAGCTATTGAAAAAGTTGAAAGAGAAGCATTTAACGACGTTATAAGGAGATTCCATACTGTAGAAAAACAAGAAGTACCTGTTAAGTTTTACGAGAAAACTGAAAATGGATTGGTTATATTTGATAATGTATTTGAAATTTTTTCGGATAAGAATAATAGTCAGCTCAATAATGAGTTAGATTCTCGATGGGACTTGCTTGAGGGTGCTTTTGAGATAAAGAGAAGTAATAGTAAATTAATGAATGATATAAGAAATATATATTTAGTTAATGGCCATGAGAGGACTGATATAACGAAAAATCGTGAAGTGCTAAATGGCTATCAGAACAACGTGTGTTTCTATTGTGGTGAACTTATATCTGAAGATGATGTTCATGTAGATCATGTTATCCCCCGACAATTTCTATATCATGATGAAATTTGGAATCTAGTTCTATCTCATGAATTCTGTAACATGCAAAAAAGTGATAACCTTCCACATCGGTATTATGTAGAAAAGCTATTAGAACGAAACGAAAATTTTATTAAAAATAATCATCCTAATAGTAATAAACTAAAGCTGCAATTAAGGATAAAAGTAAATAATAAGTTAAAGAGTTTTCAGTTACTAATTCTAAAACTTGCTTGGTGAATTAACTTTTATTTATTTCTGTTCTTGTAGTGGTACATCTTTTAATATGATGGAATTCTGAGGAAAACCAAATTACAGTCTGGGAATGTATCGAGCAGAATAAATAATACATAACTTATAATTCCATAGTTATATTACTGAGAAGTAAACCTTCTCTTATACAATCGTTGATTGATTCATACATAAACATAAAATTTTCAGTGGGAATTTACATTTATTAATTTTTAATTTTTTTTAATGAGTGCACTATAAAAATAATTGGCTGAAAAGATGTGATTTAAAAGGGAAGAATAAAGAAAGGAAAATTATACAAATTTATTAATGAATAACATTATAGGAAATGGTACTTTTTGATTTAGTAGCAGACTTACCGAGATTTGATGAAGTAAATTCGATATCAATTAATAAAGTATTATATTTGGTTTTCGAACCTATAATGAAGGTGTTTAGTATTTTGTGTAGAAAAATATAATTAATTCAAGTTATATACAACATTTTCTTGTTATATCTTAATGATTTCCTTTAAGGAGTGTTTATTATGAGTATGTCTGATGAAAAAATTTTCGAAATAGCAAATAATTTAAGAGAAGAAAAAGAATTTTCGGTAAGTACTTTACTTGAAAAGTTGGTAGAGGAAAATATAAAATTAAATTTTGATGAAATTTATAATTTTAATAGCTTTTGGAATAGTAGGGAGTATTTAGTACCTAAAATCATATGTGAATTTCTTGAATCTTTTGTAAAGGATAAACAAAATTTAAAGGTCTTAGATCCTTGGTGCCACTTTGGGGAATTGTTAAACTCTGTAAGTAGTAGTACGGTTAAATCTATAGGAATAAACCTTTATAACAAAGACCTTATAATAGCGAGTAAAATGTTAAGTTCAAATAAAAATTTACAGTTGATAAAGGGGGACCCACACAAAGAATTAGAATATATAAATGAAAAATTTAGTCTTATATTAAGTTGTTTTCCGTTTAGTTCCATAAAAAAAAGTCAAAAAATTGGTGGAAATGAGATCTTTGATTCGGAGTTTAACTTATTAATGTTAAAAGCATCTAATTTGTTATCACAAGATGGTAAAGGGTTTTTTGTAGTTCCACCCAGTTTTTTTAATAATGCAACAGAAAAATCTGTTAGAAAATCTTTAAAAAAATTTGATTTATTTATTGATGCTATTTTTTATTTACCTCCAGGAACTTTTAAAAACACTTCAATTGCTTCATATTTAATTGTCACAAGTAGAGTAAAATTTGGAGAATTATTTATAGCTGAACTTGGTAATAAGGAAAATATAAATACAATTCTTGAAAATTGGAAATATAGAAAAAAGGGAAAAGTTTTTTCACTGGGTTATTTAACAAAAACAGACCATTTTCTTTCTTTTGAAAAGATAGAGAAAGAATTAGAAATCGAAAGGCTTGTTAGTAAATCGAATTTAACACCTTTTCAAATTCAATCATTCGCTTCAGAAATTAAAATAAGTAACAAAAATTTAGATAATGGTTTTGAAGAAAAACCTAATACAATATATTTACCATTAATAGGTTTGTCAAACACTGTGTCAAGATTAGATGAGATAACGTTAAAGCCACAAAATTATGTTCAAATAGTTATTGATCCTAAAAAAGCATCTGCAGATTTTATTGCAAATTGGTTTAATACAGATTTAGGTATTTTAGTTAGAGAAAGCTTAATGAATGGAACTACAATTCAACGTATTAGTAAATCAAGTATAATGAACGCTATTGTTTACTTACCCACTTATGAAACTCAAATACATATTGTAGATCTCCACTCTAAAATTACTAATCTAAGAGCGGAGTTAAGCAGTATAGAGGGTCATCTCTGGAAAAATCCTGCAAGCTATAGAAATATAAAATTAAGATTAAGAGAATTAAACAGAAATACAGGTTTAGAAGAGTGGATAGAAAAACTTCCTTTCCCTTTAGCCTCCATACTTTGGAAATATTACGCTACTAAAGATGTGCGTAATAAAAAGGACTTCTTACTCTATTTTTTCGAAGCATTAGCTCAATTTGAAGTTGTTTTGATGTTAAGCGCATTTAATAATGATAAGGAACTTTTATCAAATGAAATAAACTTAGATATTGAAAAAATATCCAGAAGTACTTTTGGTTCTTGGGTAATTTTTGGCGAACAGTTAGCAAAATTAATAAGGACGCATATGTCTAGTAACCATAAAGATAGATGTTTACGTATGTTTAGAACAAAAAAGAAAGAATTAATTGAAGTTATTTGTAGTAAAAAAGTATATCAGGTATTAAAGATTACAAAAGATTATCGGAATGATTGGAAGGGTCATGGTGGAGTAGAAGGTGTTAGAGAATCCAAGAGTAGATTAAAGTTATTAGAGGCTGAGCTAGTAAAAATAAGAGAGGTTTTTGGAGATGTATTTGAAGATACTCAGCTTATAAAACCAGGACAAGGGCATTTCGAAAATGGGTTATTTCATAGTCGGTGCTCTTTACTAATGGGAACTAGATCGTCTTTTAAAGATGTAGCGATAAAGACAACAAGTGGTTTAGATATTAATAAATTATACTTTGTTGAAGATAGTAGTCATGACCCATTAGAGTTATTACCGTTTATTAGATTAATGCCTAGTCCAAGCACAGAGGAAAATGCGTGTTATTTTTATAACAGGATCGATAAAAATGGGGTTAGAATGGTTTCTTATTATTTTGATAGGGATTCAGAGATTACTATACCTGAGGATAATATTAGTAATATTATTGAAAGTTTAATTAGAAACTAGTTGAGTAAAAAAGATACGAATTAAATAGTAAAAAAAGATTAAGGAATACAATATATAAGGCCTGCACTATAACAAGCTAGTTCGTGACCGTATTCCACAAATCATTGCAGGAACAGGGAGGAACTATTCAATAAAATTTCTTGACCAGTCAGAATACGTTAAAGAACTCAGGAAAAAGTGTTTCGAAGAATTACAGGAATATGCAAACGCGATTTATAATGAAGTTGCTTTAGAAGAACTTGCTGGCTTACTTGAAATTGTCCATGCACTTGCCGATTTTCATGGTACATCGATTGAGAATTTAGAGAAATTACGGAAATAAAAAGCTGCAGAATGTGGAGGTTTTAAAGAGAAAATATTTTTAATCGAGGTCGAAGAATAATGAGCCCGCTACAGTAAAACATTCTATAAAGCCTATTGCACTATAAAACAGAAAAATAAATTCACGATAAAAAGACACTTCTATGAGGTGTCTTCAGTTTGTAGACAAAAGGGGTTCGGAATGGTCTCATTCCGAACCCCTTTTTGATTTTTCATTGAATTTGAAGCAATTAAAGCGAATTGCAGACCTCTCCGAGGTTATCATTTAAGCCATTTTTGGACCTTTCCAAGTCCAATTGGCCATTTTCTTTAAATTCATGGCAGCGAAAGTAAGCATCGCCTGCATCGACAATTTTTCAAGTCCCCTGAGGGTTGTCCAACGCATGCCATGCTTTTCTTTTGCATCCGCGAATACTCGTTCAATTGTTTCCTTGCGTTTTTCATAAATCGGTTTGACGACTTGATGGTGGCGAAGATGATCTGCTTCTTCCACGGGTTCCTCCCACACGTGACGTTGAATCAGCTTTTGTTGCGCTTGACTCAGTGTGCATTGAGACAAGAAGGGGCATTCAGCACAAATTCGCGGATCAGATTTATATTGACGATACCCTTCCTTTGTAGTCGTTGTGTATTTTAATATCTCAACAGCTGGGCAAATGTAGCAGTCAAAATGCTCATCATAAACATACTCATGTTTTCTGAAGAATCCCTTGTTTGTACGAGGTCGTGTGTAAGGTAAAGCAGGTGTGATGTCGTTTTTCAATAAGTAGCTCGTGATAGCAGGTGTTTTATACGCTGCGTCTGCCGCAACAGCTTCAGGTTTACTAACTTTCTCAATGACTTGTTCTACCAATGGCTCTAAAATATGACTATCATGCGTGTTACCAGGAGTTACAATTGTGCCTAACACAAAGCCGTTGCGGTCTGCGGCCGTATGAAAAGAATAGGCGAACTGTTTTGTACGCTCATCTTTTACATAGTAGCCACTCTCTGGATCTGTTGTACTTTCCTTAATTTCTTTGTGTTCTTCCTTATCAAACTTATCTGGTGGAAACGGCTTTTTTCCATGATCCTCACGGTCTTGGTTAATTTCCTCTTGAAGGCGTTCCTGATAGGCGCGGGTTTCTTTTCGAACAACTTTCTTTTCAAATTTGCGTTTATTTGCACTCGCTTTTACATGCGTAGAATCTATAAAAACGTGTTCAGCACTAATTAAATTCTTTTCAGCTGCAGTTTTTAAGATACGGTAAAATATCTGTTCAAAGAGATCGGTGTTCTTAAATCGGCGTTCATAGTTTTTACCGAAAGTTGAGAAGTGAGGAACTTTATCGTGGAATCCATAACCTAAAAACCAACGATAAGCCATATTCGTTTTCAATTCTTCAATGGTTTGACGCATGGAACGAATACCGAAGGTATATTGAATTAATGTGAGTTTAATTAATATTACAGGGTCAATACTTGGGCGTCCTTTTTCCGAATACTTATCTTTTACCAAGTCATAGATGAATGAGAAATCAATCACTGCTTCAATTTTACGAACCAAGTGATCTGCTGGTACAAGCTCGTCTAAAGCAACCATTTCAATTTGATCCCGTTGAATTGGATTATGTTTTGAAAGCATTTAAATCACCTCAAACATTGTATTACTTCTATTTTAAAACAAAAAAGACTGCAGACAAGCACGATTTTCATCGAGTTTGTCGACAGTCTGAAGACACTTCTATGAGGTGTCTTTTTATTTGTCTTAAGTTCGAGCACCTTTCCACTTTAACCTTCCTAGTTTTGCACTCAAATACTTTTTAACAATCAGAATGTCACAAAAAGAATCCTAGGATCGTTATATTTATGAACGCGATTTAGAGGGGAGGTGAAAAAAGTCAAGGCAGAAATCTAAACAGAAAACGATGACTGCTAAAATGAATAAATTCACCTGTATTTCGGAACCGTCCAAGGAGCTTGCATATTCGATTCGATAAAGCCTTAGTTCACATGTGAGTAGAAAACAAAATTATTATAGAAAAGGGGTACAACAATAATGACACAACGTATTAATTACATGCAGCATTCACCGGAATTTTTCAACAAGATGATGGCACTGAGCAATGCAGAGAAGGAAAGTTCAATTGAGGAAAAAATCCGTCATCTCGTCCACATTAGAGCTTCCCAAATGAATGGGTGCGGATTTTGCCTGGATATGCATATCAAGGAGGCAAAAATCCATGGCGAGAGAGAGCTTCGCCTTTATCATATCCCGATTTGGCGCGAATCCACTCTATTTAGCCCACGCGAACGGGCAGCACTTGAATGGACAGAGATTTTGACTAAGCTACCTGCACACGGTGTTCCTGATGATATTTATGACAGTGTTCGTGAGCAGCTATCAGAAAAAGAACTATCAGATCTTACCTTCTCCATCATGGCAATCAATGCCTGGAACCGTATCAGCATAGCTTTCAAAAATGTGCCGGGTTCTGCTGACACTGCGTTTGGATTAACTAAAGCTGGACTATGAGTGGTATAAACCCGTAATTTTCATGTGCTTTTACAGCTTGAGTCCAACAAAAAAAGACCGGTAAGATGGAAGAAATCATCTTATCGGTCTCCGTATAAATAGAACCCGGATGTAGTTTTTGTTTATATCCCTGTATGCTTCAGTTTGTCTGGGTTTCGGACAATGTATATGTTCCGGATCAAATTTTCCTCTGTATGAATGATTCCCACCGTATGAATGCCATCATGAGAACGTTGTATAAAAGCAGGTTGTTCGTTAATCTGACTGATTTCAATTTGCGGAGCTCCCTCAGCCATGGATGCTTTGCGTACAGTTCCCATGAGAAAGCGAACAACGTGATCACTCGTTTTAATTGGAAAAATAGCAGCCTTTGCTTTTCCTCCTCCATCAGAGACCAGTATAACGTTAGGATCAAGCATAGATACCATTCGCTTCATGTTTCCCTGTTTGAGTGCTGCCAGAAAGTCAGTAATCAGTTCGTTAGGGGCTGTTTCAGTATGAACAAGCTCTTCAGAGGTGATCCCCATTTTTGAACGCGCACGGCTGAACAGTTTACGGCAGTTCACCGTGCTTTTTTCCATGAGCTCTGCAATTTCTTCATAGTCAAAGCCCAGTGCCTCACGCAGGACAAAAACAACACGCTCCGTTGGTGTAAGCCGTTCAAGCAGTACAATCATGGCATAAGACAATAAATCACCGCGCTCGACTGATTCTATGGAATCATCATTCGAACCCGATTGAAACAGGGGCTCGGGAAGCCATTCTCCAAAATACTGCTCTCGTTTTTTGCGCGCCGATTTTTGTAAATCATAACATCGATTTGTGACCATTTTACAAAGATAAGCTTTAGGCTCAGTCAGCTTCTCCTTTGGAACATCATATAGTTTCAAAAAAACATCATGCACAACATCCTCTGCATCAGAGGCAGATCCTGTCAATTGATAGGCGAGCTTAAACAGCAATCCTTTATATTGCATGTACATTTCTTGCATCATTTCACTTCCATTCTTATTCTGCCAAATGCTGATTTACAGGAAAGGCTACAAAAATAAAACGAGGTAAGGAGAAATTTTGTGACAAAGTGCAGAGGTGCTCCTGAAATTAGTACACAAACTTCTTTGTATTTAATATGTGTGTTGGCTTAGGAAGAGTTTGATTTTTTACTATCAATAAACGGCTGTGGTGTTGAAATACCGCATTTTAATATATAAAGCAGAAAATCAAAGGCGACTTTTTGATAAACAGGTGTATCTGCTTTTAGTCTTGAATTTATATATATATTATATCTGAGCCACGTTGCTTATAAGAACAAATTATGGTTAATTTGGTTATTAAATGATAAAATTTACAGTTGTAAACCCTTAAGAAAAGGGGGGATTTTATGAAATCCTACTGGCTATGGATCCTATTAAATATGGTTGTTTGGCCTTTTGCTATTGCTTATCTTAACCTTCCTATAAATCAATTACCAGTTTACATAATTGGAGTAGCTTTTTATTTCCTGCTATTTTTTCTCGTTCCTTTGATCGAGAAAAAGCCCATTGTTTTGTTTTTTATATTAGGTACAAATACGGTTATTGCAGCAGCAACCCTATTTCCTTACAATGATCATTTTAATCCCTTTCTTATTCTCATCCTTTCCCTTCTAATCGCTGAGGGCTTTTATCGGCTTCCGTTTCGATACAGTATTGTGAATGGGGCAATTGGGGCATTCGCATTAGGCTTCACCACTTTACATAGTACTCTGGGCTGGTTCTTTCAGACTTTCATAACTGTAAATATCATATTCCTTTTGATTGCTCTCATCCATTATAAAAAAACAAAGGATCATCTAATGGATCTTGAAGCACGCCACGAGGCTATTTTCAGTGAATTTCGCGATTTAAAACGGAGAGCTGTCTCAGAGGAGGAGCTTGCCAGGCAAGAGGAGCGGGTGCTGATTGCCCATGAAATCCATGATTCAGTTGGCCATAAGCTGACCGCCCTTATCATGCAGCTCGAAATGTTCCGCCTGCAAGCCTCAGAGAACGAACAGGAAAGAGTGGAATCATTAAAGGAACTGGCTAATGAAAGCCTCAACGAAACACGCAGGGCCGTAAAATCTCTCAAGGCAAATGACACCGGCGGGCTGCCAGGCATCCTGCGATTAATTCGCAGGCTCGAATTGGAAAACATGATGCACATTCATTTCTCTGTCAAATACGGTGCCTTCTCTGCTCCGTTGACTGGTGAACAATCCTTTGTAATCTACAGATCAGTCCAGGAAGCATTAACCAATATCATGAAGCACAGTGATGCCAAAGAAGCAGAAATCACCTTCGAAGCACCAGGCGGAAGCATATTCCGTTTCGAAATTCGAAACCCGTCCACTGGAACGGATAGTTATCACGAAGGCTTCGGACTAAGCCAAATGCGGCAGCGGTTAGAGAAACATAATGGTGGAATGAAGGTGTACCAAACTGAAGGACACTTCATAGTTAACGGATTCATTAAAATAAGGTAGTTTTCGTAAAGGCTTTTTGGGCGCTTATTTGAATATATTCACTGAGTTGATTGCAGCGGAAGGCGCGAGACTCCTGTGGGAGTAGCGAACCAGGGGAGACCCCGCAGACGCGCAGCGGCGAGGAGGCTCCCGGTAGCCCCACGGAAAGCGAGTGCCTGCAGCGGAAATCAACGGGCTAAATTCAAAGACTATCTATAAGAGAGGTGATACCATGATTCGAATACTCCTCGCAGAAGACCAGGTAATGGTAAGACAGGGCTTAAAAATGATGATTGAAACTGAACCTGAGTTCAAAGTCACAGGCGAAACAGATAACGGCAAAGAAGCCATCGCACTTTGTGAAAAAAGGCAATTTGACATTGCCATCCTTGATATCCGCATGCCTGTAATGGATGGACTAAAAGCAGCAAAGACCATCCAATCCCGCTGGCCCCATACCAAAATCCTAATGCTGACAACCTTCGATGACGATAATTATGTCATGGAGGCGCTTCGCATCGGCGTGAGCGGCTACATTTTAAAAAACGGTGACACGGATTCACTGCTCCGTTCAATCCGAAGTGCACTTAAGGGCGGATTATCCATAGAAGAGGGGGTAGCTGCAAAGGTCGTTCCTCAATTAATGAAGCAGCAGGACACCAAGGAACCCGATCCTTCGCTAACACCCAGGGAACGAGCCATCTTAAAGTGTATCGGGGAAGGGCTCAGCAATGGCGAAATCGCAGAACGGCTCGCCATTTCAACAGGAACCGTAAAAAATAATACGAGCCAGATTTTGACGAAGCTGGATTTAAGAGACCGGACACAGCTCGCCATCTATGCCATCCGCCATAACCTTGTCTAATCAGATAAAATGATGAAAGTAATGGTGAAATACATAACTCGTGACGGGAGACAGTAGTGATGCTGTTTCCTTTTTTATATCTTAAATGTATCAATTAAATAAAGGAGTGTGGAACCATGCTCGAAACGGTAAAACTGACGAAAAGTTTTAAAGATAAAAAAGTGGTGGATGAAATTAACCTATACTTGCATGCGGGCGAATCAGTCGGCCTGCTCGGACCGAATGGCGCCGGTAAATCAACGACGATTTCCATGATTGCATCCCTTATTCGGCCGACGTCCGGGGATGTAAAGCTTGATGGGAAAAGCACGATTCAAAACCCTTCTGATCTCAGAAAAGTGCTGGGGGTAGTCCCACAGGAAATCGCATTATACGAGGAGCTATCAGCCTATGAAAATCTGAAGTTTTTCGGAAAAGCCTATCGTGTTGAAAAAGAAACCCTGGAAGTCCGTATTCAGGAAGTGCTGGATATGGTCGGCTTAAAGGATCGCCAAAAGGAGCTGATTAAAACCTTTTCAGGCGGAATGAAACGAAGAATCAACATCGCTGCTGCTCTGCTGCATAACCCGAAAATCCTCATACTCGATGAACCGACTGTCGGCATTGACCCCCAGTCACGAAACCATATATTAGAAACCGTTCGTGAATTAAATCAAACCCAAGGCACTACTGTCCTGTATACGAGCCATTACATGGAGGAGGTCGAGCAATTATGCAATCGTGTCTACATCATGGACCATGGAAAAATCATCGCAACGGGCAGCAAGGAAGAATTGCTGAGCATCTTATCCAGTGAAGATACCATCGGGGTTCAGCTCAGCAAGAGAAGTGAAGAATTCACGGATAAAATTAAAACATTGCCAGATGTTCTTCAAGTGGAGCAAACGAATGAAGGGCTACGCATTCTGGCGAAAAAGAATCATCATCTTTTAAGCAGCCTTGTGCATGCTGCAGAAAAAGAAGGCATTCAAATCATGAACTATCAAGTAGAAATTCCAAGCCTGGAGGACGTCTTTCTTCACCTGACAGGTAAAACATTGCGGGATTAAGGAGAGGTGAAAATGGGCGCTTTTATTAAAAAAGATCTTCTGGTTTTCTGGAGAGACCGCAAAGAGATCTTAATGGCATTATTGCTTCCTATCCTAATCATTGTGATCTTGAATTTTGCCTTTTCAGGCCTTTTCAAGGATGAAAAAACGATGCAAATAGATATTTCAGTGGTGAAGGAAGATGATGTGAAGAAGGGGAAGGAGCAATTTGCAGCTGCTGTAGAGGCGAAGGGAATATCATCTGAAGAAAAAAGTGCAGTCCTTGCAGAAGCAGAAAAGCTTGATCCTGTAAAGCTTATTCAGGATTTTCTGAACAGCTCTGATTTGAAGGAATGGGTGACTGTAAAGGACCTGAGTGAACAGGAAGCAGCGGAACAAGTGAAAAACGGGGAACTGGATGCGATTATTAAGATTCCAGAAGGGTTTACGTTTGAGTCGCTATCACATGTTCTATTAGGGGAAACATCTCAAGGATCCATAACCATTTTAGCGGAGGAGGAATCAGCAGAGGTCAGCACCCTGCAAGAGGTCGTCCATAGCTTTATTAATACTTTAAATACACAGTTTGCCCTTGGGAGTAAAGGAGTCCAGGCCGCAGCAGAACCCATTTTGCCAAAGGGAGGCAAGGAAGTGGTTGAGGGGGATGATGGTGCGGATGCTTATACGATTTCCCAATATTTCACGATCGCAGTCGGCACCCTTTTTGCCTTATTTATGGCTCAAACCGTTTCGTTAAAGACGATGACAGAAAAGCGGGAGCAGGTGTTTAATCGGATTTTATTAACGAATAGCCATCCATTGTCCTTCTTAATTGGGAAAACGGTCTCAGCTTTTGTTCTCTCCATTATACAATTCGCGATTACCCTGACGACAGTTCAATTGCTGTTAAATGTATTTCCGGAAAAATCAATCACGTTTTGGGCGGGATTAATGGTTGTCATGCTGGCATTTGCCTTAACAGTAGGGGGACTTTCTGCTTTATTTACGGCTCTCACTCTCCATTTAAGCGACAGTAATGCAGCAAGTGGAATTTCTACTCTGATCATTATGGGGTTTGGCGTTCTGGGCGGCAGCTTCTTTCCGCTTGAAGGACTTCCGGAGCCCATTCAAAAAATCGGGGAATGGACACCAAATGGCCTGACACAGACAGCCCTTATTGAATGGGTTCAATATAGCCATTTCAATGACTTGCTATTCCCGATTATTTTTCTGATGGGTGTATTTATCATTTGTTTTGCCATCAGTGTGTCAATCTTTCCAAAAAGGGGGCGAAGCTGATGTATCCAGTGTTTTACGCGCAATTTTTAAAGGACAAACGAAAACCGCTTCTAATCCTCTTATTTATTGGCATAAGCATTTTAGCTACTCTTATTTTTGGAAACTCAGCCTGGCAGACGAATGCCTCTGTTGCTGTGTTTGCCTCCGGGCCAAATGCAGAGGAGATTGAACAAAAATGGGTTAAGTTATTAAATAAGGATAATGAAAATACTGAATATGTGATTTCAGAAGAAGGGGCAGCACGTGAACAGGTTAGAGAGGGAAAAAGAGATGTTGCCATTCTATTAATGGAACAGGATTATCGCTTAATAACCGCATCTGATATGCCCAACATCCAGCTAATAGAGCAGGAAGTTCATAAAGCATTTACGGAGGAAGCACAGCTTCAGGCGATTGCAGGCTCAGCAGATACAGCAGAATTAAGAGAAGAAATCGAACGCTACCTGGAAAAACCGCCACTGACCGTTACAACCAAAAGCGTGAATGGCGGAGAATTGACCAGCCATAATATGGGGACCCAGCTGCTGTTTGGCTTTACCTTGTTTATTGCCATGTTCACCATTGGATTTAAGGTCAATGGCATTAATGCGGATAAAGTCAGCGGGGTGTGGAACCGTCTGAACCTTTCGCCAGTAAGTAAAACCAATATGTATACCGGTCATTTACTGTATAGCTTTTTCATTGGATTTTTTCAAATGGCTGATGTTTTTCTGATATTCAAATATGTCATGAACTATGAAATTGGGCCGCTTCCAATCATTCTGACGATAGCAGCCGTCTTTACATTAAGCAGTGTTAGCATGGCTATGCTTGTTGCCGGCTTTACCAAAACGCCGGAAAAGTTCAATATGGTTTATCCATCTGTTATTCCGATGATCCCGATTATCAGCGGTGTTTATGTACCGCCGGGCGTAATGGATAATCCGGTATTCACCTTTATTGCTGACCTGTTCCCTCTAGGCTATGCGCACGAAGCGATGATGAATGCTGCTCTCTTTGGTGCTGACTGGAGTGAGATTCTGCTGCCGGTTTCGTTAATGCTGTTAATTGCAGTTATTTATATGGGGATTGGGATTAATTTAGGGGAGCGGGGCAGGCGGTAAGGTGGAAGTAGCAAATACGAGGGCTGCCATTCTCGGCATCTGGAGCAGCGACTTTCCTTATTGTTCCCTCATGCTGTTCTAAAGTGGTTTTCATAAAATAAATGTGCCTGCCTTTTCTGATAAAGGGCAGGCATTTTTATGGTACAAAATTTAGCAATACATTTATTCTGCCGGATAAAATAAAATCATACTGACACGTGCCAAAGACTTCCCAGAATTATGATAGGTATGGGGCCTATCAGCTTTGAATCTGATGGAGTCACCGCTTTCTAACGTATATTCATCGTTATTAACCCGTATGGTGATTTCCCCATCAAAGACCACGATTAACTCTTCAGTTCCTTCGATATGTGGTTCAGCACTAAGATATCCTCCTTTGTCAATTTCGACGGTGTACACTTCAAATCGCTTATCGTTTTCGAAAGGAAAGTAAGGATATACCCGATACCTGCCATGATCCTCTGTTAATGTCTGAATTTCCTTTTTTAAAACAACTTGAGTATCCGGCTGGGGATGATTAATCAGTGAGGTAAAAGAGATCTTTAACCCATTTGCAATCTTCCAGATGGTTGTGATCGTAGGGCTTGATTCGCCCCGTTCAATTTGGCCGATCATCGTTTTGCTTACTCCCGTTAATTCGGCCACCTTCTCTAAACTTAATTTTTTGTTTTCTCGAAATGCTTTTAAATTCTTAGCAAGAATTAAATGAATTTCCTCCATATCTATATTCCTTCCGTGTGTACAATATAACGTCCATGATATACAATATATAGTAAATCGTTATATTGTCTTTTTCGCACATTATAACATACATGCAAAGGAGGAAAGTAGCTATGTCCTTATTATCTTTTTTCTTATATGTTTTTGTTACCAGCTTTACTCCAGGTCCAAACAATATTATGGCTATGCTGTTCGCTAACCGATTCGGTTTAAGAAAAACGATTCGATTTTGTTTGGGGGTAAGCGCAGGGTTCTTTGTCATTATGATACTCAGCAGTTATTTTAATTTAATGCTTCATCAATTCATTCCAAAGATTGAATGGATCATGACCATCATTGGGGTCATTTATATGCTGTTTTTGGCATTTAAAATCATGACCAGTAAACCTGATGATCAAAACAATAGTGAGGAAAAGCATAACGGCTTCTTAATCGGGATGCTTTTACAATTTATTAATCCGAAGGGGATCTTGTATGGAATTACGGTTATATCAACCTTTATCCTTCCATACCACACCTCACACACGAGTCTTATTTTCTTTTCCATTTTCCTTGCCTTTGTTGGTTTTCTCAGTACTTTTAGCTGGGGGGTTTTTGGGTCCGTTTTTCAATCCTTCCTGGCGAAGTATAGAAGTCAGTTTAATGTGATAATGGCTTTGCTGCTGGTGTATAGTGCCGGGTCGATTCTTGTGGGGTATTTCATTCGGTGAAAAATAGAATGATTGTTCAATAAAATGGGATACAGCCCGCAGCTGTATCCCATTCATGTTTAAACCCCCCTTATTTGTTAAGAATAATAATTAGCCTGAAAAATTGGCATGGCAGTATAAATGTGCCAATTTCCCATTTGGAAATCGGAAGGAACTGATGTAAATGATCGCAGTTGCAGGAGTACTGATTGTTATCGCTATTATCATTGCGATCGATGCCCGTCCTCTCTGGAGAAAAAAACAAAAAAAGGAACTATGGGCATTTTCCATCCTGATGATTTTTGGAACTGCATTATGTATGCTATATGCCCTGGACGTTAAGCTTCCAAATCCGCTGGATTGGCTTACCGCAATCTATAAGCCGCTTTCAGACATGATGAACAACTTTTTAACATGAAAAGGGAGGGCAGTATGCGGGATACACGGGATGAAATTTTACCATTTTCCAGCATGGCCCTTAACTTCCGCTGTTAAAATTTCTAACGCTGATTCCTATTTCTTTTGGCCAGGTTTAGGAGCAGGGGTATTCTCCCGATTTATATTTTTCTGGCTGATTAACCTGGGACGTGATGACATGGCCCATCTTGGCAGCCGAAAAATGGCGTCCTTTTGATCTTCTTCAATAAATGGACCAAAAGGTGACATATATGGAATCCCAAATGAACGTAAGCTGCATAAATGAAGAGTAAGGGCAATCAAGCCAACGATCATGCCGAATAAACCGAATGAAGCGGCCAATGCCATGAATGGAAAGCGCAGCATTCTGATTGAAATGGATAAATTATATGAACTGACGATGAAGCTTGAAATGGCCGTGATGGACACGACGATGACCATGGCTGCTGATACTATGCCGGCATCTACAGCTGCCGTTCCAATGACCAGCGTTCCCACAATCGATACAGCCTGCCCAATTGCTTTTGGCAATCGGATGCCTGCTTCCCTCAAGATTTCAAATGTCACTTCCATCATGAGTGCTTCGATAAAGGCTGGAAAAGGAACTCCTTCACGCTGCCCTGCCAGGCTGATCAATAAGGCGGTAGGCAGCATTTCCTGGTGAAAAGTGGTGATGGCAATATAGACGGATGGCCCTAAAAGCGCGATAAAAAACCCGATATACCGCAGGAATCTGATCAGCGTGCTAATGTCTGCCCGGTTATAATAATCGTCCGGCGATTGCAGAAATTGTACAAATAAAGCAGGGACCATCAGTACATAAGGCGTCCCGTCAACAAGAATAGCCACACGCCCTTCGAGAAGACTTGCTGATACGACATCCGGCCGCTCAGAGTGGCGAAGCGTCGGAAATGGCGAATAGGTCTCATCCTGAATTAATTCTTCAATATAAGAGGTGTCCAAAATACTGTCAATGCTGATTCTGTCAAGCCGCTGCCTTACTTCCTCGACTACTTTGTCATTTGCAATTCCTTTGATGTACATGACAGTCACGTGTGTCTTCGTTTCTTTTCCGATTCTTTTGGTTTCCATCCATAGATTTGGATTATTTATTTTTCGGCGGATTAAAGCCGTATTTGTTCGAATATTTTCTGTAAATGCATCTTTTGGGCCGCGGATGGAGATTTCTGAGGACGGTTCATTTACGCTTCTTTCCTGTCCTCCTTTCATGCAAACGGCAATCCCTTTCGGATATCCTTCCAGTAAGACAATGACATAACCCGTTAAAAGGCAATCATAAAGGGAGTCATAGTCCGGCACATTCGATATCCCGCCTGCCGTGATAACCGTTTCTTTTAAATATAGAAGAAGATCTCCAAAACCTATCTTCTCTGCATCTACATCCCAATCCACCATTAACGATTCCATAATAAAGTTTTGGATGGAAGCACTGTCTGTCAGGCCATCCATATAAATCAGGCCGGCTTTGATTCGTTTTTCTTTGCCAAATCGAATCTCACGTGTGATGATGTCATCACTGTTTCCAAGTGTTTCTTTTATTACCCTTATATTTTCTTTTACATTTGTATGTAATGGATTCTTCTCTGATTGTTTTGGGTCATCGGCCTGTTGTTTGGCTTTTGTTTTTCTGCTGAGTAATTTTTTGTGTTGAAATCTCATATTATACCCCTATTTTTAGCTGTATTTCTGGTGATGGAGAGACACTTTGAAGCCAAAATGAATGGCAGAGGAGAAAAGAGTTCAGTTTCCTGAAGCCCGGTCTATTCAGCTATCAGTTATTTGTCTGATTAATATAGCCATTTTTGGGAGAATGTATTAATAATCTTAAAAATTTGCAGAGGGGTTAGCGGATGAAGAGAAAGATTGCGATCCTGTTCATTTTCATCAGCATGGCATCCCTGCTTTCCGGATGCTGGAACAGAAGGGAATTGAATGAGCTTGGCATTGTCTTAGGGTTAGGCATTGATAAAGCAGATGATGAATATTTGGTTACTCTTCAGGTAGTCAACCCTGGTGAAGTGGCTTCAAAAACAGGCAGCGGACAGAGAACCCCCATTGTAGTTTTTCAGGAAAAAGGGGAGAATCTGTTTGAAGCAATACGAAGGGTCACCACCAATTCCCCGAGAAAAATGTATTTGGCGCATCTAAGGATCGTGATTATAGGAGAAGAATTAGCAAGTGAAGGCATCTCAGAAGCATTGGATTTTTTATCCAGAGACCATCAAGTACGATCTGATTTTTTTATTGCCGTATCAAAAGATACGAGAGCGGAGCATGTATTAAAAGTGTTGACATCACTCGAGAGTATTCCAGCCAATAAGTTATATGATGCTCTTGAAACATCAGAAAAAGCATGGGCACCAACTTTTGCAGTGACATTAGATGATTTGATTGCGGACTTGGTCAGTGATGGCATTAATGCGAAATTAACGGGAGTTATCATAGAAGGGGATATCCAAAAAGGCGAACAGCTGGTGAATGTCCAGCAAACAAAAGACAGAACCGAATTGAAATATAAGGGGATAGGTGTGTTTAAAGGGGACAAATTGGCCGGATGGCTGGATGAAGACGAGAGCAAAGGACTTACCTACTCCTTAGATGAAGTGGATAGCACGATCGTGAAGGTGAAATGCCAGGACGAAGGAAAAGCGGGAATTGAAATAATCCAATCTAAAGGCGAAATAAAGGCACAACTTAAAAATGAAATTCCGAAAGGAACGATTACGGTTCAGGCAGAAGGAAATGTTGGGGATGTAGCGTGCAGGTCTCTTGATTTAACGAAAGCGGATACCTTAACCGAACTTGAAAAGAAAGTGGAAAAGGATATCAAATCCAAAATTGAGAAGACCGTAACTGCAGCAAAAGAAAAATATGAATCCGATTTATTTGGTTTCGGTGAAGCGCTCCATCGTTCCCATCCGGATTATTGGAAAAAAACCAAAAAGGAGTGGGCGCACCGTTTTGCAGAAATGCCGGTGGAGGTAAAAGTAAATGTGACAATAAGGGGAGTTGGCACAATTGTAGACTCACCACTCAATAAAATGAAGGATAAGTAAATTTACACTGAAGAAGTGACATAAGGAGAAGTATTTAATGCTGGTCTTGAAAGGGCAAAAGAAATCCTGACAATAGGAAGTTGTATATGATCAACCAAAAAATAAGTGTTCGGCAATTTAAGATATTCGTTATTTTATTTTCTATTGGCACTACCATTTTAGTGATTCCCGGAATCATGGCTCAGGTAGTTCAGCAGGATGCCTGGCTTGCTGCCGGGATCGGTACAGTTTTTGGTTTAGCCGTAGCGTCCTTGTACATTGCGGTTGGCCGATTGTTTCCTGCGAAGACACTCGTAGAGATGAATGAAATTCTTCTTGGCAAATGGTTCGGCATCCCTGTTTCGTTAGTGTTTATCTTATTTTCATTATATGGTGCCGCAGAACTTCTGTATTATGTTGGGACTTTCTTAACTGTACAAGTCCTTACAGAAACTCCGCGAGAGGCAGTCCATATCATTTTTGCCTGCATTTTAGTGATGGGGATTCGCTTGGGCATTGAAACGCTTGCCCGCACTGCGGAATTATTATTTCCTCTATTTGTGTTTTTGTTTTTGCTTATGGTCGTTACATTAATCCTGCCTCCGACAGAAATAAATATTGACCAGATCCTTCCAGTATTCGAAGCAGGCGTGAAGCCGGTGGTAAAGGCTATTTTTATTTTTACAAGTGTTTTTTCCTTGCCATTGGTCGTTCTGTTAATGATCTTTCCCGTTTCTGTCAATCAGCCAAAAGAAGCTGAAAAAAGCTTCCTTCTTGGAATCTTTTTTGCAGGAATCAGTTTGACTGTTTTGATTGGGCTTACCGTATTAGTGCTGGGTGCTGATAATACAGCAAGGCAGATGTATCCAAGCTATACACTGGCCAGGAAGATCAACGTCGGAAATTTTCTGCAGCGGCTGGAAGCTGTCGTGGCGATAATGTGGTTTATCACGATCTACTTTAAAATGACAATATATTTTTATGCGGGTACAGCTGGTCTTGCACAAATTTTGCGTATCAAAGATTACCGTCCGCTGACACTGCCTTTAGGGCTGATTTTGACGGCGGCTTCCTTGAGGCTGCACCCGAATACAATCCATTCTGCAAGCTTTGACATGGAAATTTTCCCGCTTTTATCCGCTACAATTGGCTTTCTGCTTCCATTCACTCTGTTATTGGTTTATTTCATCCGGAGAAAAAAACTTCGTCAGAAGCAATCATAGAGGGCACCGGTCATTTTTGCGTGAATAGGAGATTTAATTAATAGGCTGCCTGCTTAAAGGCAGTCTTTGTGTATTTCGATTTTATTTAGCAGAAGTTGCCTTTATAATATAAATAAACTATTGGATAAACATAAGGGATTCATAGATAAGGGGGGATCTTATGATTACAGTGAAAGAGTTTGCAGATGTGTTAGAGAGGGATAATATTTTGCTGGTGAGCGGCGGCAGGCAAAATATGAATAAAGAGATTGCTTACTTAACCAGCATGGAGCTTACTGAAAAAACATCCCGCATGAAAGAAAAAGGGTTTGTTATGACCACGTTTCACGCTTTTAAAGATGTGAAGCAAATGATTAGCCACTTGGAATGGATGCAGGAGATCGGAATTAGTGGAATTGGTTTTCATACAGCCTCATTGAAAACAATTCCAAGGGAAGTTATTGACTACTCCAATACCCATTCTTTCCCGCTTTTTGAAATCCCCCAAGAGGTCCCTTACTATATCATCCACGAAAAATATAATAAGCTAGTAAATCAAAGGGAAAATGAACAGGCTTCGAAAATACATAAATTAAATGAAAAACTGATGGAAATTGTTCTCCTGGAGAAGGATTTGAATTCCATTGTAAAAGTAATAGGAGAATATATAAACAATATTGTGTGTGTGTTAGACCCGTATTTTGATTTGATGGCGTATTGGAAAACGAAAGGGCAAACCAGGGATGAGATTAAGCACCTGATTAATTTAATAATTAATCAGCATAAAGAGAATGTGTTAAAAGTACGCTTCACCAATCGCGAAACAAATATAGCAGTGAAAATGGATGGTTTTTCTGATCAAAATTTCAAGGTAGCCCCGCTGTTTTCTAAGATGAACTTTCTTGGTTATCTGATTATTTGTCGAAATGGAACAGCGGATAAGTTTTCAGAAGAGGTCATTAAGAATGGTATACGTGCTTTAAGTTTAGCTGCCTATAATAAAAATACATTGCTCCACTACCAAAAAAGCAAAGACATAGAAATGCTTGAAAGTATTTTTCAAGGTGAGTCCGATGATAAGAGTCTATCTGACTTTTATATGGATCTTAAGAAAGTAAAATGTATTTTTCAGGTGCAATCCTCCTCTCCGGAAACACTTCAGTTAAAACTTCAAATGCTTTCTGAGAGTTTAATAGAAAATGAAACAAACTCCCGATTATGGATTTATAACAGAAAAATTGTCGGGGTGATTGATTCGATTTTAGACAGAGATCGGTTAGCAAAAATCCTGACAGATTATCCAGGAGTCCGTATTGGTGTAAGTGCGATAGAAGAAGTGAATCATTGCAGCAACATTAAAGCTATGTATGACCAATCATCTGTGGGGTTACTGCATGGCCAAATTCATGATGAACAATTGGTATTTTGGGATGAGATGGGGATTGAAAAAATAGCCTATAATTTGCAATCACATCATTTGTTTCAAAACTTCGATGAAGAATTACTGGGGCCGTTGTTTGTCTATGATCAGGAAAAAAATGCTTCCTTAACCGAAACACTATATACATACTTAAAACACTTTTTCAATCTGCAGAAATCGAGCAGCGAATTATTTGTGCATCCTAATACGGTAAAGTACAGATTGCAGAAAATAACCGAATTAATGCAGGTGGATATACAAAATCCATCCAATTATTCAATGCTGATGCTGGCATTTTCCATACACAGCTATAAACAGAAGGCAGATCAATTTCAATAGAATTGTTTAAAAGGGACAAATTCATGTCCCTTTTTTGTTTGTAGTGTACAATGATAAATAATCTTTCTATTGTTATGATTTTGAATAATCAAATAATAGGAGGACTTTAAATGCCAGCAGACACGAAATGGATTTTAAAAAATGGCAGTATAATTGACGGATTAAATGATGAGGTACTGGAGAATTCATACATCAAGGTTGAAAACGGGAAAATAACTGAGGTCAAAGAAGGGGAGCCAGGTGAAACAGAAGGGTTTGAAATCATTGATTGTACCGGAAAGCATATACTTCCCGGCCTGATTGACTGCCATGTACATCTCGTTTGGAATGGAAGTGCAGACCCGCAATCCGTCATAAAGAATGAAGAGAATGACAGAATCGCTTTAGAAGCCTATAAGCATGCATTAGATACACTGAAATTAGGAGTCACTACTGTAAGAGATTTGGGTGCACCGGATCGGACAGTATTGCATGTAAGAAATGTTATTGATTCCGGCTTGCTTTTAGGACCTACTATTATTGCTTCGGGAGCACCCATTTGCATGACAGGCGGACATGTATATTATTTAGGCTACGAATCGGATGGGCCGGACGAAGTGCGCAAGAATACTAGAAGGGTGCTCAAGGAAGGGGCAGACCTGGTAAAAGTGATGGCAACTGGCGGTATTTATACCAAAGGGGAAGAGCCAGGTTCCGTACAATTAACAATAGAAGAACTAAGTGCTGCAAAAGAAGAGGCACTAAAGAAGAATAAGAAGGTCTCTGCCCATGCAGATGGAATTGAAGGAATTATGAATTGTTTAGAGGTCGGGATTGATACAATCGAACATGGTATCTATGCTGATCGTCAGGCACTTGAAATTATGAAAAATCAGGGAACCTTTTTGGTGCCGACAATGGCTGTCATGAGACAGCTTATAAGCAGCCCGGACATTCCGGCATTTGCACTTGAAAAAGCTAAGCAAGTAGTGGGACCGCATTTTTCCATGCTGCAGGAGGCTGTTCAAATCGGAGTGAAGATTGCAACAGGTACTGACTGTGGCTCACCTTTAACCCCGCCCCGCTATTATTATGATGAATTAGCGATTATGCATGAAGCCGGAATGTCGGAAATGGAAGTCATCAAAGCATCTACGAATGTTGCTGCTGAATGTCTCGGGATTGAAGATCAGCGTGGCAGTATTTCTCCAGGAAAGTTCGCCGATCTGCTGATCACAGACAGCAATCCTCTGCTTGATTTAAATAGTTTGCGGGGAGACAAGCTTGTTATGAAAAATGGTGTTTTGGTCAGCTGAGATACTGTTGACAGTGTTTGTCATAATTTCATTAAGCTGTAAAGGAAACTGCAACGGGGCTCTGCGATTGCGGAGTCTCCCTTGTATACATCGTTCCTAAAGTAAATTAATTAGGAAACATGGATCGCTGTTCCAGGATTAGATCTGCATTAAGCTTCCACACAGCCTTATATAAAAATAGTAAAAGGAGTGAGCTTATTGAACATTTACTTAGCTGCAGTCATTCTTTATCTGATTCTAATGGCGTTGATTGGTGTGTATTTCGGAAAAAAATCTGTCAAAAACAGTGATGATTTCATGGTTGCAGGACGAAGTTTGCCGCTATTCGTCGTAATGGGTACTCTTCTGGCAACGTTCGTTGGGTCTGGAACTGTGGTCGGCGGGGCGAGCTTTATTTACCAATACGGACCGTTTGCCGCTATTTTTAATCTTTCAGGCGGAATTGTTGGAGCTATCATTTTATATTTTATAGCTTCTAAAATTCGCGAGATTGAAATCTATACAGTACCAGATCTTTTAGAACGGCGTTTTGGAAAAACAGCTCTTTATATATCATCCGTTATTATCATCTTTGCCTTTGTCGGAATAACAGCCTATCAGTTTACAGGCGGAGCATACGTCCTGAAATTAACCACTGGCATTCCATTAGAAATAGGAGCCATCATTATGTGTGCTCTAGTCATCTTCTTAACTGTAAGCGGCGGGCTTTTTTCGGTTGCGTATACGGATGCACTTAGTGCCATTTTAATTATTGTTGGCTTTCTTTTCGGGGTTCCCTTTGCATTGAATGCTGTAGGGGGCTTTGAAGGATTAGCTCTATCTTTGCCGGAGACAAATAAGACCTGGAATGGCGGCTTATCCTTTCCGCAGCTTCTCGGTTTCTTTCTGCCATTGTTTTTACTCGTACTAGGTGATCAAAACATGTATCAGCGATTTTCTGCTGCGAAAGATCCGAACGTAGCCCGGAAATCCACTATCGGCTTTTTTGTTGGCAGTGTTTTTGTCATTGGTTTAACGATCATTCTGGCAACTACCTCAATCGTGCTTTTTCCTGCCATTAAACCAGATACAGCCATTTTATCACTTGCGATTGATGGTGTACCCCTTGTAATCGGTTTGCTTATTCTTTGTTCAGCCGTTGCCTTTATTATCACAACAGCTACTTCTTACCTTTTATCAGCATCAGGAAATATTGTTAGTGACTTGATTCAGCGTTCAAGCAAAAGGAAGCTATCTGAAAGTAAACTTCTAGGGTACAACCGTGTCATTGTCGTGATATTAGGGGTCCTTGCCTATGTATTAGGGCAATTCTTCCCAAGTGTCCTGGCCATCCAAATGTATTCGTATACGATGTATGGTGCGTCCTTAACTCCTGCCATTCTTGCAACCGTATTATGGAAGAATGCAACAAAAGCAGGCGTAATCAGCTCCATGATTGTGGGTGGTTCTGCAACTATGATTTGGGAAATCGGCCTTGACCGGCCTTTAGATTGGAATAGTGTTCTGTTTGCCTTGCCATTGTCAGTTTTAACACTCATTATTGTCAGTTTGGCAACCAGAAATAAAAGTGTCTCTGCTGACCTTACGACTGATCATACAAGCTAATATGACTTTAAAAGGAGTTGGAAAGCGTGGATTCAATGAAACGAATCAATCGATTAAAGGAGTATATGAAAGAACAAGCAATTTCTGCCGTATTTGTATTTAATCCTGACCATCAATTTTATTTAACGAATTTTAAAGCTTTAATTTATTCACGGCCCATCATCTTTCATTTACAGGAAAAGACAGCCATGATTGTTCCCGGCCTTGAAGAAACCCATGCTCTGGAACATTCACATGCAGATGATGTTCTGGTCTATTATGAGCATCCTGGTGCTGGCAGGGATGAGACATCACATATGGAGCATATAAGTGCATCGGTAAAACAAAGTCCTGACTCATCAAAAATTGGTGTGGATTTAGCGTTTATTCCGGGTGAGGTTCTTCTCTATCTTCAGGAATCAGGCTATCAGGTGGTTGATGTCGGGCCATTTATTTATCAAATGCGATTTATCAAGGATGAAGAAGAAATTCACATGCTGGAGCAGGCCGGACAATTAGTGAACCTGGCAGTAAGCAAGTCATTAGCGCAAATTCAAGCGGGAATAACGGAAATGGAAATAGATGCAGCGGGAAATGCGGCCCTTTTTGAAGCAACTGCTGCACAATATCCGGATTCGGTTATTGATATTGTGGTTATGTCTCCTTCCGGGTTAAAACGAAGTATTATGCCGCACGTCTTTTCCAATACAAGAAAAATAGAAGCGGGAGATGTCATTATTCACAGCAGACAGGTTGGGCTAAATGGGTATCGTGCTGAATTAGAGAGAACCGTGATTGTTGGGAAGCCAACATCCCAGCAGGAAAAGGCATTTCAGGCTGCAATAGAAGCTCAGCAGCGTGCGATTGATTTTATTAAACCAGGTGTGAAATTTTCAGAGGTAGATGGTGTTGCCCGTCAAGTGTTTGAAAAAACGGGACTTGAAAAATATGCGATTCACCGTACTGGACACGGAATAGGTGTTTCAGCTCATGAGCAGCCATTTTTGCGTTATGACCATCATGATGTGGTAGAGGAAGGAATGGCATTCTCAATTGAACCTGGGATCTATATACCGGGGGTTGGCGGTTTTAGACACTCTGATACTGTTCTTATTACATCTGATGGATGCCGATTAATTACAGAATATCCACGTGATATGCAGTCCCTGCTTTTTTAACTTAAATATCAAACTAGAAAGGGAGAAGGAGTATACTTCTCCCTTTTAAAAGTGATAGGAGGAATATGTGATGGAGTTTGTGATTTCGAATGTACAGCTATTATATGGCGAAGAATTGGAATGTAAAAAGGGTTTAGCTCTTTGGATAAAGGACGAAATGATAAAAGACATAATTCCTGAATCCAAACTGCCAGCCAACGTAAAGGTTATGGATGGGAATGGAGGGTATTTGGCTCCAGGCTTAATAGATTTACATGTTCATATGATGTGGGACGGTTCATTAAATCCAGTTCAAACCTCCGAAACAGAAGGCTATGAGCAGATGCTGCTACGGGCTGTTTCTAATTGTCAAACATATCTTCGTAACGGAATAACGACTGTCAGGGACATTGGCTCTGTTGATGACATTGCTCTGCATGTAGCAAAAGGAATCAAAAGGGGGCTCATTTCAGGTCCTGATGTGATTGCCAGCGGAAAAACATTAACCATGACAGGCGGCCATGATCCGTTCTGGGCAAGATTTGTGGATGGAAAGGAAGAGGCTTTAAAGGGTGTACGCGAACAAATTTTTAAGGGTGCTGAAGTGATTAAAGTAAGTTCTACTGGCGGGGTCTATGGAAGAATAGAAGGGGAACAAGTCGGAAATGCAGAGCTTAGCCTGGAAGAGCAGGAAGTCATCTGTAAAGAGGCGCATCGTTTTGGACTCAAAGTTGCGTCCCATGCTATTGGCCGTGATGGAATATTGAATTCGATTATTGCGGGCATCGATACGATTGAGCATGGCCATTTTCTGGACGATGAACTGGCTGCCTTAATGGAAGAACGGAATACAGCCTGGATTCCAACATTGTTCGTCTATAAGCAAATTGCTACACAGGAGGGGATTCCATCTTATGCAAGAGACAAAGCAGAGGAAATTGTCAGCATTCACCGGAATGCATTTGAATCCTATTTTTACCGGAATATCTTAATTGGGGCCGGTTCAGATGCTGGTTCACCATGTACATCTCACCGGGCACTGCTGGATGAATTGTATACCATGTATGAGATGATTCCTGATGCAAAAGAGGTGCTAAAAACAGCAACAGTAAATGCCGGGAAAATTTTAGGACGCGACGTTGGGCAAATTAAAGAGGGCTACAGGGCAAATCTGATCTTGCTTAAAGAAAATCCGCTTGAGTGTCTGAGTAATTTAGAAAGTATAGAGATGGTTTTAGTAAGGGGAGAAATATTTTAATTATCCTAAGATAGTAAGAAAAGACATTTCATGTTGGAATGTCTTTTTTTATATGCTCGAGGAGCTGGTGCCAGTTGCCCATAGATAAATAAGAGCAGTTTGCATGTTTTTCCAGCCTAAGATACATACTAAGTTATCATAATTATAGGTGGGAATCTCTCTAATGATATTCGTTCGTAAGTACAAAAAGCAGCGGAGTTCTTCTCAACGGCAAAAACATAACCACCACCAAAATCTGATAAGCTCCGAATTAATGGCCAATATTGCAGAAATCCAGTCAATCTTCTGTGAGACACCAGATCTTGTTGTGAGGAATTTCCTCATAAAACAATCAAATAGACAAGCAGCACTTGTCTATCTGAGCGGAATAACCGATAGTCAGACGATTTATAATCATGTGTTAAAACCGCTTCTATTTGAGAACGGCAGTGATAATAGTGAAACGGATTTGAGGGTATCATTGGGTCACATAAAAGAAACGAATACGTGGCAGCAGATTGAAAGTGCGATTTTGAATGGTGAAGGCGTCTTGTTTGTAGATAATCGTACAGAGGCTTTAATTTATTTTACTTCTTCTTTTCCTAAAAGGTCCATTGAAGCGTCACCAGTTGAATCTTCATTATTTGGAGCACATGTGGGATTTACAGAGACCGGAGGTGATAATGTAGCGTTAATTCGTAAGCAAATTCACAACCGGGAACTGAAAATAAAGGAAATGACTGTTGGTGAAAGGGGAAAATCGAAGCTAGCTATCTTGTATCTGGCAGATGTCGTGAATCATGAAGTGTTGAAGGAGATTGAGGAACGAATCCAGAAAGTAGATGTCGATAGCATTATAAACGCGGGTGTACTTGCAGAATACATTGAGGACAATCCCTATTCTCCTTTTCCGCAGCTATTATTGACAGAACGTCCTGATTTTGCGGCTTCGGAAATTTTACAAGGAAGAATCGCAATAGTGGTAGACCGATCGCCTAATGTCATAATTGGCCCGGCAACATTTGAGTCTTTTTTCAAAACTATAGATGATTATAGCTCCCGTTGGATGGTAGCTTCTTTCATTCGTCTAATGAGATATTTCGGTTTTTTAATCGCAATATTTCTGCCATCAATCTACATCGCCATCATTTTCTTTCATTTTGAAGTCATTCCTTTAAAGCTGCTATTATCCATAGGCGAATCAAGAGAACGTGTTCCCTTTCCTCCTTATCTTGAGGCATTTATCATGGAGATTACTCTGGAAATGCTAAGGGAAGCAGGTGTCCGGCTTCCGGCGAAAATTGGACAAACAGTTGGCATTGTTGGTGGTATTGTCATAGGACAAGCAGCTGTGGAGGCAGGAATTGTAAGTAATGTAATGGTGATTGTTGTAGCATTGACAGCTATTGCCTCTTTTATCATTCCAAATTATGAAATGGGTTCAGCCATTCGAATGGTCCGGTTCCCGATGATGATACTTGCTTCTCTTTTCGGATTTGTGGGGCTTGCGATTGGATTAATGATCTTACTTGTACACTTCATTGCGCTTGAATCATTAGGAATGCCTTATGGCAGTCCAATCGCCCCCTTGCGATTTCCAGATTGGAATGATGTATTTATTCGACTACCGCAGTGGTCAATCAAAAAACGCCCTTTAAGTACAAGTGCCGTTCAAATGAAAAAAGCAAATTCTCATCGTCCAAAGGGTGACGAACAGTGATGATAAACATAAAAAATCAAATTACGCCGATGCAATATATTTTATTGATTCATGGTGTGCAAATGGGAGTCGGAATCTTAACACTGCCAAGGGAATTAGCTGAAAAAGCAGGGACAGATGGCTGGATTGCCATCATCATTTGCTGGTTTTTTTCGACATTGACTAGTTTAATCATTATACAAATTATGAAGAAGTACCCGAATGGAACGATCCTTGATCTGTTAACCCATTATTTCGGGAAATGGGTAGGAAAAGCAGGTACCATAATATTTGCATTGTATTTTGCTATATTGACCCATGTTCTTTTTATTAGAGAGGCTCTCTTCATCCAAGCGTGGATTTTACCTCGTACCAATATCTTGATATTAATTTTGTTGTTATCGATTCCAAGCTATTTAATCGTTCGAAAAAACATCAGTATATTAGCCAGGTATTCAGAATTCGTTTTTTTCATGACATTATGGTCAATTCTCATTTATTTAATTCCTATGAAACATGCTGAGTGGCTTCATTTGCTGCCTGTACTTAAGGAAGGATGGATTCCGATTTTTTCCGCTGTAAAAACGGCCATTCTTTCTTTTGTAGGTTTCGAAATTGCCTTTTTTCTCTATCCTTTCTTACAAAAGAAGGAGAAAGCCTCCTTGGGTATTGTAGTTGCGAATACACTTTCGCTGCTCATGTACTTGATGATAACCATAGGAGCATTTGTCTTTTTTAGCCCTGACGAAATTACCATATATAATGAACCAACCATAATAATTTTAAAGGTCATTGAATTTGAATTTATCGAACGGCTGGAAATTGTGTTTTTCTCTTTTTATATTTTTGTCATTTCTACAACAGTGCTGCCATTAATGTTTATGACAGTATTTTGTACAAGTCAGCTGGCTGGAAAACAAGATCATAGCAGACATATAGCGTGGTTTTTACTAATTGAATGTGTATTGGCTGTGTTGTTTCCCCCAACTTTCGATAATAATTTCTCTCTTCAAAAAATGATCGATCAAGCTGGGCTGATACTGGCGTTTGTTTTTCCTATATGTTTATGGGGATATGTCTGGCTGCACGGCCTGTTTAAAAGGAGGGCAAGCAAATGAAACGTTGGTTCCTTGTGATTCTTTTCTTTTTTCTTGCTGCAATACTTTCAAGCTGTGGACGAAATATCCCTTTAGAGGATTTAGCGATTTCCTTAATACTTGGTGTTGATCTTGATGAAGAAGATAATCTAATCATTTCTGAATCAAGCCCAGTGTTTAATAAAGATGCCAAGAAAAAAATTGAAACATATGAATTAAAAGCAAAAACAATACGGGATTCGAGGAGGAATTTTGACACTTTGACACCGGGAGCGATCACTGCCGGGAAAATTCAAGTGCTTCTGATAGGAAAACGAGTACTAGAACATGAAGATTGGTTTTATGTCTTGGATACGATATATCGGAATCCCACATTTTCCGTAAATTCAAGAGTCATAGTGGTTGATGGTCCTGTATCTGACGTTATCCATTATGAACCGGAAGATAAACCTCAATTACCTTTGCTTTTGAAGGAAGTTATTGATAAGAACATTGATAGATCGAGGACTGTATTAGCCACTCCTCAGACACTCCATAGGCAAATGTACGAGAAGGGAATAACTCCTTCGATATCGGAATTGAAAAATGGTCAAGAGGTTGAATTAGCTGGAGTATCATTGTTGGATCAGAATGGAAAGTATGTTGACACTCTTAGTATGAAAGAGTCGACACTCCTGATTATTTTAAAGGATAAACAAACGGAAGAATTAACCCTTTCCATTCCACTGCCATCGTTAGAGAATGAGGGAGGAATTTTTAATAGGAACGAGTTAAGTATAGATCTTAGCAGGATTAAATCTAAAGTAAAGACTAAATACAACCAGGATAAATTTCATTTCAACTATAAGATTCATATGACCGCAAATATTGTGGAACAGCTATTTCCTTCAGATACTGTAAATGAAAATGAACTGGAGAAGATGATTGAGCATGAATTGAAATCCCGATTTGAAGGTCTTATTAAAAAGATCCAGGAAAACAAAATTGATCCCATCGGACTCGGAATTTATGCGAGAGCCTATCAATATGAACAATATAAAAAAGTTGAGGATCATTGGGGTGAGGCACTTGCAGAAGCAAACATTGATGTTTCCTTGGATATAGACATAAAATCAATGGGTGCTATAAACTGAATAGCAGGATCAAAGGTAAATGAAATGGCATCAAAGGTTTTACAGGATCTTCTGATAACGATTATTTTTTTAAGTAAAAGCCTATTGGATGTCATTGAAAACATGGAGGCAGAGAACTAAGGGAAATCTGTCTCCTTTTCAGGTTTCCTTGCTCTTTTGAATATCAATCATAAAACAATACAAGAAAATTCTAATATCAAATCTAACATATAATTTAACTTCAATTATTTTTTAGTATAAACACTTTACAGATAGTTTTAACTATGATAAATTCTATTTATCAATTTATTCTGAAATTTCTAAAAGATGGTGTGAGTAAATGAGTTGGACTGCTGGCCCATTTAAACAGGAACTTATCAAGGACTATAACAATATCAACCTTCTTTTGTTTAACATTGGTGTCAAAAGTCAAAGAATCGACTTTTTGGGGGATAAGATATTAATTTTCGCCTATCATAAGAGAATTCCATCTCTTAAACATTTGGACGAGATTAATCGCTTTGTAACCCGAATGACTGACATTGCCATCATAGATAGCTACAAGGAACATTTAAGGGATGTCCTAGAAGAAAAATATGGGATGAAGGTGCTTTCTATTTTAAAGGACTATGACCCCGTTACTGAACTTTCAGGTACTATCATTACCCTGGATCGAGATACAAGTGCCTATATTTCCAGGTAACTAAATATTGGTGACTGGTCCATTGAACTCTTAAGAGTGCATTAAAACCGTCAGTACAAGCTTTCAGACTTGCGTCTGTTTGATTTGTGCTGACGGTTTTTTTTATAAAAATAGGGCTGTTTTCGCAAGGTTTGTTGCTTTTTGTATATTATTTGCTGAGTTGATTGCAGCGGAAGGTGCGAGATCCTCGAGAATGCATTCGCATTTTCTTCGTGCGGTGTTTACTCAAGGAAGCTTATTCAAAGTCCTGCGGGAGTAGCGGGACAGGTGAGACCCCGCAGACGCGGAGCGTCGAGGAGGCTCAACGCCCGCCCCGCGGAAAGCGAGCATCCTGGAGCGGAAATCAACGGACAACATTGATAGGCGAAAAACAACAATTTATACGAAAAGAGCCAAAAATAATAAGGAGGCAATATTATGAAAACAGTAGAAGATGTATTGATTGCGCTGGATGACCTTACAGGAGGAAGAGTGATTAAATCTCTTAATGATATTACTAGAGGTGAGCATCCCTTTGTCCTCATGAAGTCTTCCAACATTCCCGGGAAAGAGATCATTGAAACGCCAGGACTTGTCTATGGTGATAGGAAAAAGGAAGTAAAAAAAATAGCAGTTGCTATGACAATGACAGAAGGATGCATAGAACTTGCCGGCGCTACTGGTGTCGATGCAATTGTCGCTCATCATCCGATAGCTGAAGCGGCTAATTCAGGTGGTGTTATTTTGAAAAACTATCTGGATCTATATAATGTAGCAGCATTTGAATTGCATGAAGCTTTCCATGGATTACATCCTGGCATCCCTTTTTTGCACGGCCATCAGGTATACCGGACAGAGGTTTCTTATGGAGGAGTACACGGAAATATTTTATACGCAGGAAAAGTAATCCCAGAGGTGAACACTCTCGGAGATATTTTAACACGGCTGGACAATTTTATGGGTTTGAGAGATGAAGAGGAACTTCTACATACTGAAAAGGAAATTCGCAATAGTTCATCTCTGACTGAAACAAGTACAGTGACGCGGGGGAGAATTGTTCATGGAGAAAAAACCAGCCCCGTGAACAATATTATTCACATTTTCCCGCATACGGGATTTTCCCCTGATCATTTGCGTCAGGTCATCAAAGAACACCCGGAAGCTGACACTGTTCTCGCTTCCATTAGCAGGGTTTATGATGGACATCCACTTATTGAAACGGCTAAGGAATTAGGACTTAATTTTATTATTGGCAACTGCCATGTGCTGGAAATTCTCGAAAATGGTTTACCACTAGCTTATGCCTTAGACATGCTGCTGCCTGGTGTTGAAGTCGTTGTTTTTCGAGAACGTGTGACAAGCATATCCATAAATGAAATGGGATCTCCTCATTTAAAGAAATATGCAGAAGAAATGGCTGCTGGTTATCTATTGAAAAAAACGGCTGTTAATACACTATAAAAAAGGAGTGCAGGTAGATGAGCGAGGTTAAATCCTTAGTACAAAAAAATTTAGAAATAGAAGAGACTAGTGTCCCGATTCCTTTAACGAGAAAATGGACACAAATCGAAGTAGTCGGTCTTGGTTTAGTCATAATCTCACTGTTGGTATTGTTAATCACTCCAGGAACATTAGCCGGGTTATTTACTTCCATTGTCGATCAAGTTTTCCCAGTTATCGTAGAGATATTTTTAACCGGTACGGTAGGAGTTTCCATAATTGTTAGTGTCATAATCGGCCGGGTACTGGAAAGGCTGGGGTTTACAGATGCGTTAATTCGAATATTCATCCCTGTTACAAAGCTGATGAAAGTCAATTCAGCTGTTATCATTCCAAGTATATATAATATTCTTGGCGATATTAATGCTGCCGGAAAAATTGCCGGACCGATTTTGATCCGTTCGGGAGCAACAAAAGCAGAGCAAAAAATAGCGGTAGCCACCATGGTTCAATCACAGCAATCCTTTGCTACATTTATGTTAGGTATGGTTGCCTTAACGGCAGTAGGGGCCAATGCTTTTGTAGTCGTTGTGTTAGCTGTTTTCATGCCTGTCATAATTGTCCCGTTTCTACTATCTAAAACCATTTATCGGGATACTAAATCTGTCCAAATTGGAAAGCTGCCTCAGTTCACACCCAATACCGGATTTCTTCCTACTCTATTTAATGCAGCCAGGGAGGGAGCAGAGCTTTTATTCCTTCTCATTATTCCGGCTGCAGCTGTCGTGTTTGCTGCTATTGGTGTTTTGGACTATATCGGAATTTGGTCAAAATTTGAATCCGGCTTATCAGCAGTATTGTTAGCTCTAAATATTCATCCTGAGACCGGTATTCTTTCAATTTTGGCTAGTCCGGCGCTTGCAATGGCCCAGTTATCAGAAGTTGCGGGTTCTTTGGATCCGCGCTTGGTGATTGGATCTTTCGTGCTGGCGTCATCGGGATTACCCCTGTCAACAATCTTTGGTCAAATTCCGGTTATATGGGCAGCTAATTCTGACCTCAGTGAAAAAGAAGCATTGGGAGCAGCTGTATTAGGAATCATTATGCGTATATTGACAGCCTTTTTAATTGTTTATTTCTTAACGCCCATATTAGTTTAATGCTCGGAGTGAAGGTGAAAAAATGGCTTTAAGTATTGTTTATAAGATCTATATTTTACCCAGTAAAAAAGATAGATCGATAAAATATTGATCTCGAGGGTTCCTTTCAATTGATTGGGGATCCAGGTGGAGCTCTGTTTTGCTTAAAAGATTGTTTTCCTCGCTCCATAAGAAAAGAACGGCCGTTTGATGAATGGGCTCCATAATCCCTTTCTTTGGCGCAAGAAGTTCAATTTTAAGATCATCCAGTGGGAAGACAGGCCGGCAAATAAGCTTACAAGGCGCTGTTTGTAAAGGCTCATAGTGATTTATTGTACTATCAGACAAATGGTGAATCCTCCCTGTAGCTGCAATTCTTTTATCAGGGAGAATCAGTCCAGGTTCATGATAGATGTCCCTTCCGATGGATGAAGGGATTTTCTTTTTGTTCCATTGGATAGACATTGAAAAAGCGTGGCCAGGCAAAACGGTCCATGCTCTTTTGGCTATCAGTTCAAATCCGATAAAGGACATGGCTCTCCCTCATTTCTGTTAGTCGATACTGATGTTTATGCTCTAAAATGCAAAAATATCTGCTATGTTTCCATCACTATTTATGATCATATCTATTATTCACGAACCATTCCGTTTTTTTGAGAACCCTGCCTGTTAAGATGTATATGAACCAGCTAACTGGTATTCAACATGAGAAACTCAATAACAGGGGGAAAAAATTATGAGAAGCAAGCACGTATTAGGCCTGGTGATACTGGCAGCATTTCTATTCATTACTGGATGCAGCAGTGAGGAAAAAAAGGATACAGGAACGGAACAAACGTCAAAGGAAGCTGATAAGAAGAGTGAAGATGAAAACGAGTCAGTAAAAGTGGATAAAGGTCTGCTAAATGTAGAGGTGATGCTGCCAGCTTCCATGTTCGAAGGTGAAGATATGGATAGCTCCATTGCAGAGGCCGAAAAGGAAGGCATTAAAGTCACCAGGAATGATGATGGCTCAGTCACTTATAAAATGTCTAAATCTAAGCATAAGGAAATGATGAAGGAGATGGAAACTGAGCTGCAAAAAACCATTGCGGATACGAAGAATGGCGAAGATTATCCATCGGTGAAAGAGGTTTCTTACAACAAGGACTACTCTGAGTTTACTTTAGAAGTGGAAAGAGAAGCTTATGAAAATAGCTTTGATGGATTTGCCGTGTTTGGACTCGGATTATCCGGAATGTTTTATCAGCTATTCAATGGGGTGGGTCCAGAGGAATACGAAGTAAAGATTTTGGTTAAGGATACATCGACAGGCGAGGTCTTTGATGAAGTCATTTATCCGGATGCGATGGAAGAGACAGGGAAAGAATCTTAAAAAGTAAATGAAAAATGCGTGCCTTGTTAAGATAGGGCACGTATTTTTTTATAGAATTTATTAATCATTAAGCTTAGCCAGAGACAGTCTCTGTTCATTCTCAACTTGTTTTACGGAAGAAGTTCACAAAATATTCGAAATTAGAAAATAAATTTCTTTTTTTCATCCATGACTTTTCTGGCAATGGCTAAAAAGTGGGAGGCTAGGTGTTGTTTGTGACATACATCACAAATAGCAGTCATAATTTGAATCCAGAAAATGAAAGTACACATTATATTTTCTCTTCCCCTGTTTGTCAATCTATGGCAACAGCCTAAATAAATAAAATCAAGAATAAGTAGTGATAATGTCATAGTTTATCAAAAAAAAATAATTTACAATAATCAGACAAAATGCCTATAATAGACCTCGGGAAGAGGGATATGACAAATTTTGGTTCATCAGCAAGAAACTATGAGTACTGTACAATCTGGTGAAAAGGTATTGGTCACTCAGCTGGAGTCTCAAAGGAGGTGAGAAATTTGTAAGCAAAATAAAAACCCTCAGGCGGGTCCTGGCAGACGATAGCCTGAGAGTCTCAGTGAGATGGAGTATACCAGCTCATAAGTTAGTATACTCCTTAAATTTCATTTTTTAAATAGTTAAATTAAAAGGAGGCTATTACTAATAATGGAAGCAACACAATTAAGCAGTTATATTATTGTTCCTGAAACGAAATCGATTAGAGCGGAGTTTAATGATAATGGGGAATGCCACAGTCTGGTTTTGGAAGGTGACTATACGTTTAAGGTAGATATGAAACCGATCGAGATCATTGATGAAAGCCTTAAATATTATGGATTTGACTTGAATGGTGCCATCAGCGGTTCAAGAGCCATACTTGGCCCATGCAAGGCTGTGCCTGTAAGAATTCCAGGAGAGATTAACATGTATTGGTTTCCTCATACTTCGCCGGGGCAGGAGGAGTGTGTGTGGTTTGCTCTACATCATGTTGAAGCTATCTTGCCTGAAGATCATGACCTTTCAAACGTTTATGTGAGCGGCGGACATTGCTTTAAGCTGAACGCTGCTGAAAAGGATCTTACTTACAAATATGATCGGACAGAGAAGCTGGAATCAAGAATATCCAAACGCACGGTCAACACCTTCAGCTTTATTATGGAAAGAACAACGAATACCTACATCGTTGAAAAAGGGAAGAGGAATTACATTATCACAAGGAAAAAAGATAAGTAGAAGCTGGTGCCTGTTCCGATAAACTGGGGGCAGGCGCTCATTATTGATACAGAGGAAAAAAGCGGCAATTGCCGCTTTTAATGATTTAATGTATTTAACCGAATACGGCTTTTGTCATTAAAAATAAAACAGAAGGTGCCATCAGACAGCCCAGTCCCGTGTAAAAGGTTGCCGTAACCGCTCCATATGGGACCAGCTTTGGATCCGTTGCAGCCAAACCTCCGGCTACACCGCTTGTCGTTCCCATAAGTCCTCCGTAAACCATTGCCGTGCGAGGATTATTAAGGCCAATATACTTTGCGACAAAAGGTGTTCCGATCATCGTTAGAATGGATTTTACTAAACCAGCTGCGATACTGAGAGTAATGACTTCAGAGCTTGCTCCAATCGCCGTACCTGTTACGGGCCCAACTATGTATGTTGCAGTGCCGGCACCAATCGTGGTAAGGCTGACCGCGTCTGTATATCCAAATGCCAGGGCAATACCTACTCCGATCACAAAGGAGAGGATAACACCCAAAAAGAGGGAAACAACGCCATTTACACCGGCTTTTTTGATTTCGCTGAAATTGGCGCCAAAGGCAGTGGCCACAATGGCAAAGTCACGGAGCATCCCACCGCCCATTAATCCGATTCCAGCGAATATGCCGATGTCCGATAGGCCTTTTTCACCTCCCGTTACCACTCCACCAATATAGGCGAGCACTAACCCAAGAGCAATGGCAATGGCTGAACCATGAATTCTGCCTTTTGTTAGTTTATCAGAAAGAAAATACGAGACTAGCATTGTCAGCCCAACGACAGTAAAAGCAACGATGAGACCATTGTTTGTAAGAGCATTACCTAATATTTCTAACACGCTGATCCCCTCCCGTCATTTCATTTTCCAGCGTTTCGTTTGCATTACCGCCCTTGCTTAGAATAGGTACAATCGCCCAGCTGATCAAGACTGCAGCAACTCCCGCGGTTAGGGCAAGAGGTCCTCCGTCCAGAGCTGCAACCACATTTTGCTGAGCTGACATGGCAATAACGATGGGAATATACATGGCGCTCCAGAACGATAGCCCTTCCTGGGTCGGAGCCTTTAATTTATCTTTCTTCTTTAAGTATTCAGCCAGAAGGATTAACATCAGCATGGCAATGCCTACACCGCCGACATTTGCGTTGATTCCCAGAATGTTTCCGAGAAGATCTCCCAAAAATACACCCGATAATAAGCAAATCGATAACAAAGCAACCCCGTAAATAACCATCTCATCTCTCCTTTTTACATATTTTTGCTTTGGGCTAAGGAACAGAGAAGTAAAGAATCTAGTATTCTGACTGAACATAGGGGTCGGTAATCAAAGTTCGAAACAAAGAAAGCGTTTGCATTTTTTGTAATCTACAGTCGACTGTATTCCTAGAACTCATAATAAAACGAATGAAAAGACGAAGTCAATTAATTTTTACAATTTTCTTAAAATATTGAATTATTTAAAATGAGGAGGTATAATTAAATCGACAGTCGACCAAACATTTTGTATTGAAGGAGACAGTGTCATGAAAGCAGATAAATTTAATCAAAATGCTTTATCAAATCATATAGCGGAGCATATCACCGAACAAATCATAAAGGGAGAGCTGGTTCCTGGGGATAAATTGATTGAGCACATTTACGCCGATGAGTATGGAACAAGCCGTGCACCAGTAAGAGAGGCCATTTACTTGCTTTCCATTGAAGGGCTTGTTGAACGGATCCCCCGAAAAGGAGCGATCGTTAAAGATTATACGGAGAATGAAATTTATGATTTGCTGGAAATCCGTATAATGCTGGAGTCAATGGCTATGGATAGAATCAGCAGAAACGGAATCGATCGGGATGGGCTGAAAAGAATGAAAGAACTTCTAGACATGATGAACGATGTTACGGATGTTCATCAGTATACACAGCTGAACCACTCTTTTCATACTGCACTTGTAGAAATGAGCAATAGTGAAACGATTAAGACCATGTATTCCCGGCTTGGATGGCCATTGCTGAGAATACAGAGTCTTTCATTTGCCAGCCAGGGAAATATTGAAAAGTCAGTGCGTGAACATGATCTATTAATGGACCTTTTAAAAGATGGAAAATTAGACGAGGCAGCAGAGTTGCTGACAAGGCATAATCAGGATGTAATAGCCAGCATGAAAAGAAAGATGGGAAGCGGGAGGGAATGAAATGAAGCTTGCATTCGTATTTCCCGGCCAGGGCTCCCAAAAAAATGGTATGCTGCACAGCCTGCCGGACCATCCAGCCGCTCTTGAAGTACTGCAGGAAGCAAGAGAAGTAATCGGTGAAAATGTCTTGGTTCTTGATACTGACAAAGCCTTAAAGTCCACTGTTTCGGTTCAATTGTCTTTGCTTATTTCGTCAGTGGCTGTATCAAAAGCATTTAAAGCAGAAGGGGTGATCCCGGATTTTGTGGCAGGTCATTCAGCCGGAGCCTTTGGAGCTGCCGTTATGTGCGGGGCGATGGATTTTTCCGATGCTTTGGAGATGGTAAAGCTGAGAGGAGAGCTGATGGAACAGGCTTTTCCATCGGGTTACGGGATGGGGGTGATTACTGGTTTTGATGCCAGGACTGTAAATGAATTAGCTGCAGCCATTTCTTCAGAAGAGAACCCGGTATATCGCTCGAATATTAATGCAGCAGATCAAGTAACCATTTCCGGCTCCATTCCAGGCATCAAAGAGGTTCTGGATCAAGCCGGTCAACGCGGTGCAAGGACGGCCGAGCTTCTGAATGTAAGTGTGCCATCCCATTGTCCTTTGCTGAATTCTGTCGGAGATTCCTTATATGACAAGCTTGCTTCTGTCAATATCCGTGTCCCTTATATCCCATATGCCGCAAATCGGACAGCAAGACTATTAAGGGATTCTGAGCAAATTCGAGAAGACCTCGCTTATAATGTTTCGCATCCAGTTCGCTGGTATGAAATCAGCTCTTTGCTTTGTGAACATGGCACAAGGCTTTTGATCGAGATGCCCCCAGGGAATGTCCTGACCACTTTAAATAAAAGAACACTGCCGGGTGCCCGCTCTGTCTCCGTGGATGAAAACGGGTTAGACAATTGCCTTTTCCTGGCAAAGAGATTTTGTTCTTAAAATAATTTATTAATAGAAAGGGGATTTTATCATGCAGGCTGCCAAACAGCGATCCTGGAATACACGTCTTGAAGCCAAGCAAAAACGATTAGAGAAAATGAAGGGCATCACCAGCAATCGAATTATTCCAACCCGCCAAATTGTTGAGGCACTGGAAACACTGATTATGCCGGGGGATCGGGTGGTGCTTGAAGGAAATAATCAAAAGCAGGCATCCTTCCTTTCAGCTGCTCTTGCTCAGGCTGACCCGAAAAAATTATTCGATTTGCATATGATCATGTCCAGCATTTCCCGTCCTGAACACCTGGATTTATTTGAGTACGGCATTGCCAGCAAAGTGGACTTTTCATATGCTGGACCGCAAAGTCTCAGGATGGCGCAAATGCTTGAGGATGGGAAGCTGACAATGGGAGAGATTCATACATATGTAGAGTTATATGGAAGGCTCTTCATTGATTTGATTCCTTCAGTGGCTTTAGTGGCTGCGGATAAAGCTGATTCAGAAGGCAACTTGTATACTGGTCCTAATACGGAGGAAACACCGACTCTTGTTGAAGCAGCAGGCTTCAGCAGCGGAATTGTCATTGCACAGGTGAATGAACTGACTGATGAATTGCCTCGCGTAGACATTCCTGGCTCATGGATTGATTTTGTCGTTGTTGCTGACAAGCCTTATCAGCTTGAGCCGCTATTTACACGTGACCCTCGCCATATTACAGATATTCAGATTCTGCAGGCCATGATGGTCATAAGGGGAATCTATGAAAAACACGGAGTAAAATCACTGAATCACGGGATAGGCTATAATACTGCCGCGATTGAACTGCTTCTGCCAACCTACGGTGAATCCTTAGGCTTGAAGGGGAAAATTTGCAGGCACTGGGCTTTGAATCCTCATCCTACACTCATCCCGGCTATTGAAAGCGGATGGGTAGAGAGTGTCCATTGTTTTGGCGGAGAAGTAGGAATGGAAAAATACGTTGCTGCCCGGCGTGATGTGTTTTTTACCGGCCATGATGGAAGCTTGCGCTCAAACCGGACACTTTGCCAGCTTGCAGGACAATATGCTGTCGATCTATTTGTAGGCTCCAGCCTGCAGATTGACGAAGCAGGGAATTCTTCAACCGTAACGAGGGGGCGCCTTGCCGGCTTTGGGGGAGCGCCGAACATGGGACATGATCCGGGAGGAAGGCGCCATTCCTCTCAAGCGTGGCTTGACATGATGACGGACACTGACCCGCTTGCACGCGGAAGAAAATTGGTTGTTCAGGTAGTTGAAACCTTCCAAAACGGAAATAAACCTGTATTTGTTGAATCGCTGGATGCTGCAGGTGCTAAAGCAGATATAGGCCTTGAAACAGCGCCTGTTATGATTTATGGGCAGGATGTGACACATATAGTCACCGAGGAGGGCATTGCCTATCTATATAAAACGGACAGCATGGAGGAGCGGAGGCAGGCCATCGCAGCCATTGCCGGTGTAACCCCAATTGGCCTGAAGCACGATATAAAGGCATCGGAAAAATTAAGAAGAGAAGGGTTAATCGCTCTTCCGGAGGATCTCGGGATTAGAAGGACCGATGCAAAACGATCCCTGCTGGCTGCCAAAAATGTTGAGGAGCTTGTGGAATGGTCGGAAGGGTTATATGAACCGCCTGCCAAATTTAGAAGCTGGTAAAGGGGCTGATTGGAAACAATGAAAGACTTAGAATCTTACAGCCTATATCTCGGACAGCTGGCAGTACAATCGCTCATTGAAGAAGCTGAGCTGACCCCAAAACCAGGACTGGTCGATAAGAAAAGCTCCGGCTCGCATAGAGATATGTCTTTGAACACAATGATACGGTCAGCTATTGCACTTGAAGATACATTCAGGGAGATAGCTGAAACAAGCTTTAACCGGACCCCTTCCCAGGGGCTGCGCGAAGAGATTGCCGTGATAGGCAGGCGGGGAGAACAGGAAATGTTTAAGGCCACGGGTGGCATAAATACCCACAAAGGAGCGATATGGGCATTAGGCCTGCTCGTTTCAAGTGCTGCAATGGACCTGGGAAATAGCCCAGGCAAAGAGGTAGCGGTTCAGGCAGGAAAGCTTGCTCTATATGAAGATCGAAACGTGCCTGCTGATCATACAAATGGCAGCCGTGTGAAAGCAAGATTTGGAGTGGATGGAGCAAGGGGGGAGGCGGAGCAAGGCTTTCCCCATATCAGACAGATAGCGCTGCCAGTTCTTGAAGAATCAAGAGAAAGAGGTCTGAATGAGGATTTTTGCAGACTAAACGTACTGATCGCACTGATGGCAGAGCTAAATGACACGTGTATTTTGCATAGGGGAGGCTTGGAAGCTCTCGAAAGCACAAGGGCTCATGCACAGGAAATAGTCAGGGCAGGAGGGGTTTCTGACGACAAAGGATGGCAGCTATTAGAACAATTGGATCAATCATTATGCAGCATGAATGTATCACCGGGCGGAAGCGCTGATTTGCTTGCCGCTGCCATTTTCCTGGATTATCTGGAACAGAATGCGAAAAGCGAGTTTAAGAGATTAGAAGCCTTACAAATATAGCAGAAGGAGAGCTGCCGAATGGAGAAATTGAACTTTCGCTTTCCAGCAACTCAAATGCTTGAATCAAATGCCCATGTGGGAGTTGTAGGATCAGGCGACCTGGAGATTTTAATGGAGCCATCCGACCAGGGTTATGCAGATGTGACAGTCCGTACTGGTACAACAGGCTTTAATCAAATATGGGAAAAGGTATTAGAACGGTTTTTCAGCCATCATGCTATTTCAGCAACCATTAAAATCAATGATTTTGGGGCAACTCCGGGCGTTGTCTCATTGAGGCTCTCACAGGCATTGGAGGTGGGCAGAAATGCTGGATACATTAAAAAATAGCTTTGTAGAGTGCGGAGGCAGAGAGCGTGCAAGAGTGCTTATGGATGAAGGCACATTCAGGGAGCTTTTGGGACCATTTGAAGGTCTTGAATCCCCACATCTGGAACCGCAGGGAATTGTTCCCCAAAGTGATGATGGGGTTGTGATTGCTAAAGGAAAGATAGAGGGAAGGCCGGCAGTCGTCATTTCCATAGAAGGCAGCTTTCAGGGAGGCGGAATCGGAGAAGTTTCCGGTGCGAAGATAGCTGGTGCTTTAGAGATGGCACTTGATGAAAATAAGTCCGGCAATGCCATCTATCCCATTTTTATCTTTGATACAGGGGGTGTCAGACTCCAGGAAGCCAACTACGGACTCTTATCCATTGCCGAAATAGGCGCAGCGATCGTAGCATTAAGGGCATACGTGCCTGTTATAGGAGTCATTCCCGGGAAAATTGGCGCTTTTGGCGGGATGTCCATTAATGCAGGATTATGCAGTACGTTAATCATTACGCGTGAAGGCCGCCTTGGTTTAAATGGGCCAGAGGTAATCGAGCAGGAAGCGGGGATACAGGAGTTTGATTCAACAGACCGCCAGCTGATTTGGAGCACGATTGGAGGCAGACAAAGGGTGGCTGCCGGTTTTGCCGATATTGAGGCTGAGGATGACATCACTTCTTTCAGAAAAGCCATATTGTCTGCGATCCTGCAGGGACCTGTGGAAAAGCCAAGAAGCTCACAGGTTGAAAGATATCTTGCTTTTCTGAGCTCTATAAATACTTCAGCCGTGCTTACTCCTCAGAAAGTTCAAGAATTGTGGGTAGAATCTGACTATTATCCATCAGAAGAGTACGATCGCGCTAATAAGAATAATGTTGTAAAAATCAAAAGCAGGGGGCATAGATGGTTTAACCTTTTGTCAGCCGGCAGCAAAAACATCAGTGCAGTTCCTTCGGTTTTATGTTCCGATTCAAAAATCGACAATGAATCAGTTCGTTTCCTGGCAGTTGTCCCGGATGAATCAAGCCGGTTCCCTCGAGCCCGTTCTGGTGAATTTGGCGTGGAGCAGGGATGGATGATCGCCAAGCATGTCCGTGATGCGATAGAAGAAGATAACTATAAGGAAGAAAAACGTGCAATTGTAGCGGTTGTTGATGTTCCAAGCCAGGCTTATGGGTACCGTGAAGAGCTGTTGGGAATCCATCAGGCATGTGCTGCAGCTGCAGATGCCTATGCAACAGCAAGATTGGCCGGCCATCCGGTCATTGCATTTATTCCAGGAAAGGCTATTTCAGGTGCCTTTTTATCCCATGGATTGCAGGCGAACCGATTAATCGCCTTAGATGATGAAGGTGTCAATGTCCATGTGATGTCCAAGAAATCAGCTGCAAGAATCACGCAGAGAACCATTGAAGAACTTGAAGAAGCTGCAAAAAAAGTGCCGTCCATGGCTTATGATATCCGGTCATTTGAAAAATTGGGAGCGCTCCACGAACTGATTTTCGATCTAAATGCTGATGCACCAGGGGACGCTGACCGTGATGTAATCTACAACAGTATTCTGGCGGCAATCGAGGACATCCAAAATAGTCCGCGTGATCTGAGCAACAGGCTTTCATCGGACTTTGCCAAAGAAGGAGGAAGATCCGCTTCCATTTTAGTCAGAAAGATCCTGGCGGACAAATGGTGATCGAGCCGCATGACTTATTGAAGATTGACGCAAAACATCTCATAAGCCATTCGCCAATTCCGGACTGGGCGATTCAAGCATTGAACATGGCACCCTATGTGGTTGTCCGGAGGGCACATGCTCCGAAAGGGCAGATCGCTGTAGGGATTAGGGGAAAGGCCAGGAATGAAAGATTCGGTGCATTTCTGCCAGCTGATGCGTTCATTTACCAAATCAAGCCTGAGGATTTAAGTGAAAGCACTCTTTGGGAAAATAAGCCATCACCTGTGTTCTTATCTCTTAAAATAGCAAGTGAGATATTGGCGAAATATAAGCTGGTATGGGGGCCAGGGGGAAGTGCCGGATTTGAATTGGCCACCGGGAATGTGACTGTAACAGCTGAGAGCGATCTTGATATTATACTTCGTGCTCCAAAGCCGATCCCTATTCATATAGCAGCAGAGATAATGAATGCAATGAAGAGCTGCCCTGCAAGAGTCGATATACAGGCTGAAACGCCAGCGGGTTCGTTTTCTTTATTGGAGTATGCGAATGGTTCAGCCACAATACTGATAAAAACGAAATTTGGACCAGTACTCTGTGAAAACCCTTGGAAAAGGGAAATGAATAAATTAATGGAACTTCTGGAAAAACCCCCCTTGGTAAATTAAGAGGGGTTTTTTGGAGCTTTGGCACTCCTTCAATTTTTTTAACTGCCGGATGGCTGTTTTAAAGGGATGTGAGAAAAAGTGTCTCAAGAAATCAGGAATCCTTTTGGAGTTTCGACATAATTCCAGTAAGCCTGATATAATCAGTAAAAAAGGAGGTGATAGAATTGGAAAAAGTACTTAATTTAATTTTAAACAAGCTTGAATCATTAGATCTCAAAGTTGGTAATATGGATAAAAGACTGGACACCTTGGATCAAAAGGTCAGCTCTATGGACAAAAGACTGACAGCAGACCTGAAAAGGCATGAAGACCTTATACAGCAATTGATTCATAGTGTTGCTGCGACAAATGTAAAAATGAACGAAATGAATGAAGAATTGTCTGTTATTGATGCGAAAGTAGACCAAGCCATAGAGCAGATTTCTGATATTAAAACATCCGTGGCTACGAAGCATGACCTTGCTTATTATGACCAAAAGATTTCTGAACACTCCAGGCAGATTTATAAAATGAACAATCAATGATCCTCATAAAGAATCCTTCTTCACTTCTTCATCTAAAATAATTTTTTCCAAAAACAAGCACCTGGCCTTCATGTACCGTATAGGACAAAAGGGCAGGTGTTTTAGTTTTTCTGATCCACCCATCTGAAAATTTAATAGGCCTGCCTATTATAATTATGAATAAAGATAATGACATAATTTAAAGGGAGATAAACAAACATGAAAAACCTGACCATTTTCACAGCCTCAGCGGCTAAACCAAATCTAATGGTGAATTCTGCAGATGATGCAGACCGAATCGAACCACCAGCCGGCTGGAGCATCTCGGCTGAAAATCCTGAAGAGATCATTCATGGCTTCTCTCAATTAACGATAAAGAAAGAATACAAGCTAAGAGGCTATCAATATTTCAGCGGAAGAAATGGCAATGGAATAGTGTGGGCGATCCCAGCTTCAGAGGAACTTCCTCATCCTGACGCCTGTGACCGTTTAGATGAACTGTTTCTTAGCCCGCCAAAGCCAGAAATCGCCCTGGATGATTTTATGGGTGCGATTGATGGTGATAAATCTCCATTATCTTATCTGCAGGCGGCGATTGCCTTGCATGAGTTTTATGAATTTGGGGCAATATGGCATGGCTGTTCCTGGGGACAGGATCGGATATTGCCGTTTACGGATGATTACAAGGAAGAAATGCTTTCTGAACTTGACGATACAGATGCAGATTCCAGCATAGAAGATTATTTGAATTTTATTCACCCGTGGGATGAATTGCAAGAAATTCCCGATATCCTGAATCCTCATTTCTTCTATCAAAATGGAAAACCGACAGTCGTTTTTTATACGATCAACGATATTGGCTATTATAAGTTAAGCAGGTACATCCATACCTTTGAACAGGAAACTTATATTCAGAAGGTAGAACGAGAAGAAATTGCAGCAGGAGACGGCGGAATTATTTTTTAGACTGCGTATACAGTAAAGTGATACAAAGCTGTCACGATTATAAGCACTTTTACAATATGAATAATGGTAGAATGGACAAAGAGAACTATGCATCTGAGCAAGGTTCTCTTTTCAATTTGTCATCAGCATTTCAGCACAGTGATTTTTCAGAAATCATTAAGTGGCAACTCCTGTTATAATAAGTGTATACTGTTTATCTAATTAGTATTTTTTTAGATAGAGAAGAGAGATAATCAATAAAAGGGGAATAGATCGATCATGAAAGAGGAAGCAACCCTGAAAATGCAGGGACGGCCTTTATCAAAGATCCTCGCACTGACAGTCAAGACAGGGATTATAAAATCAAACCTGATCCCGATGTTTGCAGGATTAACATTGGCCTTATATACCTATGACTTCGGCCTTTTGGAGAAGCTGCCTGAAATTTTACTGGCCTTTATTGGCTCAAGCCTGGTAATGGGGGCAGCCGGGGCTTTTAATAACTTATATGACCGTGACATCGACTCGATTATGAAGAGGACCCAAAGCAGACCAACTGTCACAGGGGAAATCAAGCCAAAACAGGTTTTGTGGCTTGGCGCCTTCATGTCTGTTTTTGGAATTCTCGCTCTTGCCTTCACGACTCCTTTGGCGGGCTTCCTTGGGTTTTTGGGGCTGTTTTTTTATGTGGTCCCTTATACGATGTGGAGCAAGAGAAGAACCATTTACAATACCGAGATCGGAAGCATTTCCGGTGCGATGCCGCCGCTCATTGGCTGGGCTGCCATCCATCCGGATATCACGCATCCTGCGATCCTTGGTTTGTTTATCATCACTGTCATTTGGCAAATGCCGCACTTCTATGCAATTGCCATTCGGAAACATGATGAATATAAAGCGGCAAATGTTCCGATGCTGCCCGTTGTAAAAGGGGTCAGAAGAACTTATATCCAGACGAATATTTATTTGATCATTCTGATCGGGATCAGTTTTCTGTTAGGTTCCTTAAGCACTGGCCTTATGCTGGTTGCCCTGCTTTTGGGAATTGCCTGGCTCGCGCTCAGTGTGTACGGCTATAAACGGATGGACCCGGAAAAATGGGCAAAATCACTGTTTATCTTTTCGCTTGTGCATATGACAGTCCTGTTTTCGACGGTTATTATTTATTCGATTATGGGGATTATTTTTGATTTGTAAACAAGAAAAAGACACACTGTGCAATCAGTGTGTCTTTTTCTTGTTGTCAGTATAAACTTGTGAGGGTTAAAGGTAACCAATGAGAGTCAATAGATCACATTAACTTGTAAAATTAATAATTGCTGATTTTTTATTTTAAATTTTCTTTTAATTTTAAATATTTTATGATACTATACTTTTTAATTACAGTATTACTAAAAACTTATTACACCCATACTATAATTTTTCAGTTCTGCTTCAAAGGAGTTCAATATGGAAGAAATTTATAAGAAAATTAAAGATTTAAGACTTCAGCATGGCTATACCTTAAAAGAATTAAGTGAACGTACTGATTTGTCAATCAGCTTTCTTTCTCAAGTAGAGAGAGGGGCAACTTCCTTAGCTATTACCTCTTTAAAAAAAATAGCGGATGCGTTAAATGTTAAAATTTCTGAGTTTTTCGAAGACGAGAAACCAAATCAGAATTTTATGGTGAAGGTCAGTGAGCATAAGCCGTTTAATATCAAGGGCTCGGAGTTTACTTATGTTCGAGTAAACGGTGAATTTCCAGGCAGAAGCCTTGAACCGCTCTTGGTTACATTAGCCCCGAACCAAAAACAGATACAGCAATTTGGCCATCCAGGTGAGGAATATTATTACGTATTAAAGGGATTTGTTATTTTTCATGTAGATGGGAAGGAATATGTTGTCAGGGAAGGTGATTCCATTCACTTTCCATCCGCTTACCCGCACACGATGGAAAATCCAATAAATGAAGAATCAAGATTACTTTGTGTTTTAACGCCAGTTATTTTTTAATTGGCTGATAATAAATATCTCATTTTATGAAAGGTGGAATATCATGCGTGTAGCTACAGATATTGGCGGAACTTTCACTGACCTGGTTTATGTCAATGAGAATGGAGAAATAGGTGTTGCTAAAAGCCATACCACACCTCCCAATTTTGAAAAGGGTGTAATTGATGTTATTGAGAAAAGCGGGATCGATCAGACAGCTATCCAGACATTTATCCATGGTACAACAGTTATTATCAATGCACTTACTGAACGTAAAGGGGTCAAGACAGGTTTAATTACAACCAATGGTTTCCGTGATGTGCTCGAAATTGCAAGAGGAAATCGTCCGGATCTTTTTAATGTACGATACGAAAAGCCGGTGCCTTTTGTTGAGCGCTATTTACGCCAGGAAGTAGAGGAGCGCTTGAATTATAGAGGTGAGGTGCTTTCTCCGTTAAACAAGGAACAGTTAACGACAGTTATTAACTATTTCAAGGAACAAAAAGTAGAAGCTATTGCTGTCGCCTACTTACACTCTTATGTTAATCCTGTTCATGAAATTGAGACAGTGGAATTAATAAAAAAGATATGGCCTGAAGCAGCCGTTACAGCATCATATGAAGTGACAAAGGAATGGCGGGAATATGAGCGGACCAGTACTACGGTTCTTAATTCATATGTTAAGCCGATTGCGGCTACCTATGTAAACCGTCTGCAAAATAAATTAGTAGAAAACAAGACTGACAGCCAGAATTACATAATGCAGTCAAACGGCGGTACAACAACCTTTAATAGTGCAAAACAAACCCCTATTAATATGGTAGAGTCCGGACCTGTAGCAGGGATTTATGGTGCGGCAGTTCTTGGTGAAATCTTGAATGAGAAAAATATTATTGCTTTTGATATTGGCGGAACCACAGCAAAATGTTCCTTGATTAATCAGGGAGAAGTAAAGGTTTCAACTGATTATTTTATCGAGAAAAATGAACGAAGTGCTGGTTATCCAATAAAAGTACCAGTTGTTGATATCGTTGAAATTGGCAATGGAGGAGGTTCAATCGCATGGATAGATGGAGCGGGTTCTTTAAAGGTTGGTCCTCAATCAGCAGGCGCTTTACCTGGTCCGGTGGCGTATGGTCAAGGTGGAACGGAACCAACAACCACGGATGCGAACCTTGTAACGGGAAGGCTTTCTCCGAAAAACTTCGACTATGAAGTTGATTTAGATAAAGTAAAGGCTGCCATTAAAGAGAAAGTTGCCGATCATTTTGAAATGACGGTTGAAGAAGCTGCATTAGGGATTATTCGAATTGCAAACTCCAATATGCTGAATGCATTAAAGCTTATATCAGTAAGAAAAGGACATAATCCCCGTGAATTCTCATTGGTCGCTTTTGGCGGCGGAGGATCAATGCATGCACCTGCTTTGGCTAAAGAACTGGGTGTTAAAAAAGTAATTGTACCAGTAGCTTCTTCTGTGTTTTCAGCTTGGGGAATGCTAATGACTGATTTAAGGCATGACTACATCCAAACATATATTAGAAGAATAAATGATCTCAATCCTGCTGAGCTGAATAAAGAATGGAATTCAATAGAAATACAAGCACAAAAACAGTATCAAGAAGAAGGAGTAGCTCAAGACAAGGTGCTTTTTACAAGATTTGCAGATATACGCTATCTAGGCCAGGAGCATACTGTAAAGGTTACTGTTCCGAATGGGGAATGGTCTAAGGAAACCCTCTCGGAAGTAGTAAATCGCTTTGGTGATCTTCATGAACAGCACTATACTTTTAAGCTTGAAGGAACACCAGCAGAAATTGTTAATCTGCATTTAACAGCTTTTGGGAAGGTGTTAAAGCCAAAATTGAAAAAACTTAATTCTATAAACAGCAATATCCAGGAAGCTTACAAAGAGACACGGCCGGTCTATTTTGAAGAGGAAGGCTGGATTGAAACAAAGGTATATCACCGCAGTTTATTTGGTAAAGGCATGCTAATTTCCGGGCCAGCCATAGTAGAGGAGCAGTCTGCATCTACGGTTATTTATCCAGGTCAGTCCTTGACTGTAGATGAGTATGGAAACTTAATCATTGAAACAGGGGTGGAATAAATGACGCAAATTGTTCGCAGTAAGGTAGATCCATTTACACTTGAAATTGTAAAAGATTCACTTGTTGCCATCGGCGATGAGATGTTTATTGCACTTGCCAAAACATCAATGAGCCCCATTATTTATGAAGTCCTGGATTATGCAAGCGGACTTACTGATGCGAAGGGGCAGCTTTTGACGCAGGGGAATGGTGTTACAGGATTTATTGGGATGCTTTCAGATATGGTAAAGCAAACACTCAAGAAATTCGGGGATGGAAATCTTAAAGAGGGCGATATTATCATCATTAATGACTCTTATGGCGGAGGCGGTTCCCACCTTTCCGATGTTGGACTTGTCATGCCCATATTTTATAAAGGAGAAATTGTTGCTTTTTCTGCCAATAAGGCCCATTGGACAGAAGTAGGAGGAAAAGATCCAGGTTCCTTCAGTAACGATGCTACAGATATATTTCAGGAAGGCTTGCAGTTTCCAAGTGTAAAGCTCTTCAATGAAGGTGAAATCAATCAGGCTATTGTCGATATCATCGAAGCCAATGTCCGATTCCCGGAATTGTCGCTGGGAGATATGTGGGCTCAGGTTGCAGCCCTTAAAACAGGTGAAAAACGTGTTAAGGAATTATGTGAAAAGCATGGGAAGCAATTATTTTTGTCATCAGTAGATTATCTCCTTGACCACGGAGAACAGCTTGCGCGTCAGGAATTAACCAAACTGCCAAAAGGCACTTTTCATGCAGAAGGGTTTATTGATGATGATGGTTTTGGAAATGGCCCTTTCCAGATCAAAGTCAAAGTAACCATCACTGATGAAAAATTCGTTGCTGATTTTAGGGGAAGCCACCCTCAGGTTCCAGGGCCTGTTAACTGTTCTTATACTGCACTTGTTTCGGCAGTACGGACTATTTTCCTTGCCATTACAAACCCTTCGCAAGATGCGAACGATGGAGTGTTTCGTCCATTGGAGGTTATTACGGATAAAGGCTCAGTTCTTTCAGCGGAACGGCCAGCTCCTGTTTCAATCTATTGGGAGAGCATGCTTGCAGGAGCAGACTTGATATGGAAAGCTCTTGCTCCAGTTATTCCACATAGGCTAAATGCCGGTCACCTTTTATCTGTTTGTTCGGTTGTATTATCAGGATTGCATCAGGATACAGATGAACCATTTTTAATTGTTGAGCCTTCTGTTGGCGGCTGGGGTGCATCTGAAGGTCAGGATGGTGCGAGAGGACAATTCTGTATTGGAGATGGCGAAACGTATAATGTCCCAGTTGAGGTAGCTGAAACAAGGTATGGAATTATGGTTGATGAGTACAGCTTGCATACAGATGGTGCAGGAGCAGGAGAGTATATTGGCGGTTCTGGTGTCATTCGCTCTTATAAAGCCCTAACTGACAACCAAATGGTTTCTGTAACTTTCGGACGGAATAAATTTGTTCCTTGGGGTATGAATGATGGGAATGATGGATCAGCTAACAAGGTTTATATTGAGAAAGCAAATGGTGAAGTCGATGGCCCATTTGGGATCTATCCGAGATACCCGCTGAATAAAGGGGATGTCGTTAAATTGGTGACTGCTACAGGCGGGGGATACGGTGAGTCTTTCAAGCGCCCTGCAGAAAAAGTAGCCAAAGATGTAAAAAATGGCTATATCACTGCAGCGCAGGCAGAAGCTGACTTCGGAGTAATAGTAAATGAGAAAACATATGAAGTTGAAGGTTTAACAGAAGAACGTCAGAAGAGAGGTGAATAAAGTGGATGTATTAAATATAGAGAATATCCAGGCTGATTCGAATGCCGCAGTTCCTCTTAAAACAGTATTCTCACAAAAAGCATTAGCTGGAGACTTGAAAGTTGGTACAGTTGTAATTCCGCCAGGAAAGCGAGTCCCTTTAACAGGAGTTTCTAATCATAAAGAAAATGAATATTCGATTATAGTAAAAGGTTCAATTGTAACAGAAACGAAGGGAAAAACCTATCGGGTTTCAAGCGGAGATGCAACCTTTATTCCTGCAGGGCAAGAACATATTGCCTACAATGACAGTGATGAGGATTGTGAAATTGTGTGGGTTTTGGTTGGTTAACAACTTTCACCATAAAGACCTTGCATGGGCAAGGTCTTTATTATAAGAAGATTTTACAGAATATTCCGATATGAAATAAAAAGGAGTTGGATAGGGATGGAGGATGTGTCTTTAAGGAAAAGCGGAGGAAAAGATGAAGCTCTCGCTTCCGTGCCAATAAATGAAAGGCAGCACTGGATATCACCTGCAATCATTTTTGGGGGACTTGAATTTACAATTCCGGTTTTAATGGTTGGTGCAACATTAACAGCAAGCTTTGGTCTCGGAAAGCTATTTTGGATCTTGGCAGCAGCTTTGTTTTTTTTCCAATGGATCGGTAATGCCCTTTCAGGATACATCGGTGCAAAAACTGGCCGCTCATCGTCAGTAATTGCCAGAACAAGCTTTGGTTCAAATCAGGCAAGATTTATTGTAGGCTTGACTATATTTATCGTTTCAATGGGGTGGTGGGCGCTCCAGACAGCTGTTGCAGGAAATGCCATAGCAGCGATGTTTGGAATAGATTATAAGACTGAGTGGTTCCTTTGGGCAATTGTTACAATCATAGCTGGCCTTCTATTTGCACTTCCATCCATTATTGGATACTCATCCATGAAGTGGACAGATTATTTAGCTGTCCCAGCTGGATTATTATTAATTGCAGGCGGTATTTTCTATGCTTTAAAAAATATCGGCTGGGAAAAGATAGCATCCTGGAACCCTGAACCACAAATGACTTTTCTTGCTGCCGTCAGTTTAGTTATTGGTATAAACGTTTCACAATGGGTTATTGCCTCAGATTATACACGCTATGCAAAGCCTTCTGTAAAAGACAATGTACTAATACCCTTGGGAATAATTGCTGTTGGTTTCCCGCTTTTTTATGTTGGCGCCATCATGTCCATTGGAGTTGGCGATGCGGATATTGTAAATGTCATGATGAACTTAGGATTTCCGGTATGGGGATTCCTCATCCTATGGTTAGCGACTTGGACTAGTCAATTAGTAAATAACTATAGTATGGGTCTGGCACTGGCTAATATGCTGAATGTTAACTCTAACAAAGGGAGAGCATTGCTGACTTTGGCTGGTACGATCATTTCCATTGTCATTGCTTTAGCAGGCATACTGGATTATTTTATGGATTTTCTTTATATGACGGCTTTAATTTATCCAGCCATTGGCGGTGTTATGATGGCAGATTTCTTTTTTATCAGAAAACAGCAATGGACCGACAATAAAGGATGGAATTGGATGGCGACCATTGCATTAGTAGTAGGAACTTTGGTTGGCTATTATACTCAATATGTACATTCTTTTGGCCTCCCAGCTGTCCAGTCAATCATTGCTTCTGCATTTGTTTATATCATAGCGATGAAAATCAAAGCAAAAGTGGCACCAGATCACTTTACAGAGATTAGCAGCCAGCCAGACTCATTTTCTTCTGATAACGTCAAAATTCTGTAAATCTATTCAATTATGCCTGTTCTCTATTTTTTTAGAACAGGCATAATCATTGTGGAGATACTTTATTGTATTTTGGATTTGCGTATCCCATCAAAGATACTCATTCCAGCATAAAAGATAAATACAATCATGATGCCGCCAAGCAGCCAGTTCTTAAATTGAGCAGCTGAAATCGAAAATAAATCGGTCATATATGCTATAAATTCCTGCTGGAGCAAATTCGGGTTCAGTAAGATGGCGATGAAAACGGCGGTTGCGAACAGTTCAAGGATGGTATTGAATATAGCCATTCTTTTAGTCCATTGGCCAACGATTAATTTGTAGAGAGCCAATCCAACTTCGAGTGCAATGATTACAACGACAGCTGGCCAATAAGCAAGGAGAACATCCTGGTTGACCGCGGGAATTTTAAACTCCAGTCCTTCACCGCCGCCTCTATAGACACCCATTAGCCGCTCTGCATAAAAGTAAAGTGTTGCCCAAATTGCTGTCCACATTAAACTTCCGAAAACTTCACACTTTGGGATGACTTTTTTCTTCGGAATATAAGTGATGCTTTTTAAATCATCTGGAGTCCATGGTTTTAAGCTTGGTGACAAAGGATGCTGTTCCTTTCCTTTATCCATCCTCTCAATAACAGCGAACACAATCGTCAGCCAAAAGAATACCTGAACTGCCACTTCAATCAGTCTCCAAATCCCATATCCCAAGAAACCGAGCACCGCATTGATGATAGTATCATCGCGGTTAAAGTCAAAAATAAACTCGGCAGCAACGGAAATCAATGAAATCGCTGCTGCAATCGGCAGGATCATTTTTAATAATGACACATAAACATCAAAATAGCGCGGCCCGATGAGATGCATCGGCTGATCCCGGTATCCGGCCGCTAAAGCTGCGGGACTGCCCAATTTACTGAGGACATCCTTAACTTCCTCCTCATTGTAATCATCCGGAAGCATATCCCCAATCGTTGACTGCAGCTCAAGTGCGATGTCGGCACGGCTCTTTTCAGGCAGCCTACGGGTCACTTCCTGTATATATACCTCAATTAAATCCATCTTCCTCATCCCCTTTCAACAGCCGGTAAAGCTGTTTTGAATTCTTAATCCATTCCTCTCTTAACTGCAGAAAAGTCTCCATTCCCAGTTCACTCAAAACATAATACTTGCGTGGCCTGCTCTCGGTATGATCCCAATTGCTGGTCACGAGCTCCTGTTTTTCCAGACGCCGCAGCAATGGATATAACGTGCTCTGATCAATATTTATGCCGGAGTCCTCCAATAATTGAACCAGCGAATACCCGTATTGCGATGTCCGCAGCTGGCTCAGCACCGCCAGTGTCAATGTTCCTCTCCGAAGTTCTGTTGTTAACGAATTCAGCAGCGTACTCATTCAATCACCTCGCTTGATATACTATATGTCATACACTATATGGTTTATACTATGTATCATACAGTATTTGTGTGACAAGAACAAATTATTTTTTCATCTAAAAGAAAAAACCATTGGATTTACCCAATGGTTAATGCTGTTTATCCAAGGCTAACTTTAAACCAAATCCAATTAGCACAAGCCCCGTTGCTTTATCCATAACCCTTTGAACTTTCGGGGACATCAGCCATTCCCGCATGTAATTTATAAAGTAGACGTATATGAAAAACCAGGATATGCTCAGCAGTGTGTAAATAATTCCCATGATGATAAGCTGCTGTGATGCGTTTTCACCTGTCTTCACAAATTGCGGCAGAAAGGTTAAGAAGAACATCGCAACCTTGGGATTGAGCACATTTGAAAGGAGTCCTTGTTTAAAAGCAGACTTCTTCATATTTGATTTAACTTCAGTTTCGATACCAGCATCTTTCTTCTTTTTCATCGAGATGAATGAAGTTAACCCGAGATAAATCAAATAGACAGCCCCGGCATATTTAATGATTTCAAATGCAGCAGCAGACTGCATTAAGATGGCTGATAGGCCAAAAGCAGCCGCAAAGGTATGCACTAAAGAGCCGGCTGTAATTCCAAGTCCCATTTTATAGCCATCTGCTCTTCCGTCTGCAATCGTCCTTTTTGTAATAAGGGCTGTATCGATCCCTGGACTCATTACCACAAACAATGAAAGAACCAAAAACGTAAAGAAATCATTCATTTCCTTCACTCCTTGCTGTTATGTTAAAATATGATTTAACAAATGTTAAATATAATTTAACACAAGATAATGATATTTTGTTCAAATATTTTTTAAAAATTTAAGGAGCGGGATTATGGAAAATATAGATATTGGCAAAAAAGTGGAGAAATTCAGGAAGGAGAAGGGCTATAGCAGCAGAGAATTAGCCAAAATAGCTGAAATTACACCATCCATGTTAAGCCAGATTGAACGGGGGATAGCGAACCCTTCCATTCAGACACTGAAAGTTTTAGCCAAAGCCCTTGAGGTTCCGACCTTTAGTTTTTTACTCGAAGAAACGAATACGGAAGATTTAGTTGTGCGATTCAATGAACGTAAAAAAATGGTTGTTGAAAACATTTCTTATGAATTATTGTCTCCTGATTTTACAGGAACTCTGGCAACCGCGATCATGAATATCCCACCGGACACCTCCTCGTCGGAGAAGCTATTGGAGCATAAAGGGGAAGAGGTTGCTTATGTATTGGAAGGGAAAATTAAGGTGTATCTGGATGAAGCGGAATACATATTAGAAGCTGGTGACAGTGTCAAAATACCAGCCTATATGAAGCATATGTGGGAAAATAACTTTGATGAAAAAGCTGCTATTCTTTTCTCTGTGACCCCTCCATCCTTTTAATCTGGACCCGCATCCTATGTGTCCGGGCAGCGGGCCGGATTCATTTACTTAGGAAGCGGGGGATCAAAGATTATCCATAGAAGAATGCTTATAAATGCTAAAACCTAGGCGGCCCAAGGCTTCCATTTATGGATGGGCAGCAATGAAAAAGTCACAAGGTTAAAAGAAAGGAATAGGCAAGTGTCCATCCATACTGATGAATGATGCTTTCATTAATATAAGCAATTAATTCTATACCTTCGAAAATCATTTAGCATAATAAAGGTATTGCTATACTTATCTTAATAAAAATTCCAACAGTGGAGGGAAGTAAATATGGATTGGTTATTATCTTTATTTGACGTTACTTTAACGCTGATATATCTCTTTTTAATCGGTCAAATGCGAAAATTAATTAAGACAAAATATAGTTCACCATCCTTAATTTTGAAAAAGCTTTTAATTGCACTTCCTATATTAATTGTTTCATCTGGGATGGTTTTGTTCCTTCCAAACAGCTTATTTTTTATCTTTAATGCTGTTTTAATGGGAGGAATTATTTATAGTGTACTACTTGTAATTATCTCTCTACTACTTCCATTATTTAAAGGGAATGGGGAAAAAGACAATAAATTAGCCAGCTGGATGGAAAAATTCTAATACTACAACTTAATAACATTATTATGCTACTCTACCCCTAGAAGTGGTTCCTAAAATTGACTAAGCAAAGGTTCTATAATCTTACCAGTGAAATTTTTGATATGAGGGGAGAGGATGGCTGCCTATAGGTTTAGGGCTACTTCTTTTCCCCCTTCACTGTACACACAATGAATCTTAACCGCTAGTAAGCTTCCGCAATTGTAATAATTACTTTTCCTTGAGCGTGACCTTCTTCAAAGTATCTTAAGGCTTTGTCTACTTCATTTAATTTAAACAATCGATCAATGACTGGCTTTACTTTGCCTGCTTCAAGAAGTTCTTTCATATAAATCAGGTCTTTCTGGTTTTGCCTCTGCAGCATGATGCTCATTTTTTTATTCCCTGTTAAAGAAATCCACGGCCCCAGGACCATTGCCTGTGTAAATTGTGCTCCTGAACCTCCGGCAAGCACATAAGTTCCTTCAGATTTTAAAGCCCGCTTATAAGCTGAAATCGGCTGATACCCGTTAACAGCCAGAATCAGGTCATACTTTTCTGTTCTTTTGGTGAAATCCTCCTTTTGATAATCGATGGCATGGTCCGCTCCAATAGCATTCAAAATGTCTAAATTTCTTGTACTGCATACGCCGGTAACCTCAGCACCAAATGATTTGGCAATTTGTACGGCGAAAGTTCCCACACCGCCTGAGGCACCATTAATCAAGACCTTTTGGCCTGCTTGAATGTTTCCTTTATCCCTTAAGGCCTGTAAAGCTGTGACTCCCGCCATAGGCACTGCGGCTGCTTCCTCGAAGGAAATATTGACTGGTTTTAAAGCAAGGGCCTTTTCAGGGACAGATACATATTCAGCATAACCGCCCCAGCCGCAGCCGGATAGGTCTCCGAACACATAATCGCCTGGCTGAAACTGTGTGACTTCTTTGCCCACTGCTTCCACCTGGCCAGCTATGTCACCTCCTGGTGTCGTGTGCTTTGGTTTTAATAGACCGTAGGCAAAGCGGACCAGGAATGGTTTACCTTTTAAAAGGGCAAGATTTCCGTAATTCACAGATGCTGCGTGTACCTTTACGAGTACCTCATGATCCTTGGGAACTGGTTTGTCTATATCTGTAAATCTAAGATTATCTGGAGAACCATATTTTTGATATACGATTGCTTTCAGAAAAAATCCCTCCTAATTATTCAGGTAATACATAAATATCGTTTAAGATGTCTATTAATACTATTCTTGGAAAAAATATTCAAGACTATAATCCTGCTTTGCTGATTGAATTTTTTGCTGATGAAGAAGGCCTTTATGGGTCCATATAGCCTATTTTTTAAATTTTTTATAATATTCCTTTACAGGAATATTCCTAATGGAGTATATTGTTAATAAGGAAAGTTACTATAAGGAAGCGGGGGTGGGATCGACAATAGAAATGGAAAATGTGAACACAATAACGCTGGGAGATGATTCAACATGAACGGGCAAATTTTCAGTGCCCTGGCTGAGCCCAACCGCCTGGATATCATTGACCTGCTGCTGGAAGGGGGACTTCCGGTGGGGGATATTGCAAAAAAACTTGAGTTGAACCAGCCTCAAACTTCCAAGCATCTTCGCGTTCTTTGTGACGCTGGCCTCGTGGAGGTTCAGCCAATCGCAAACCGCCGGATTTATAGGATCAGACCCGAACCTTTTCAAGAACTGGACAAGTGGCTTGACTCCTACCGCCGATTATGGGAAGGCAGGATGGATAGGCTGGATGATTACCTTAATGTATTGCAGGGCAAAAAACCTTTGAATTAATGGCAAGAAAATTGAATAAGCTCAATAAGGTCTGTCTATTGAGTTACAGACGGTTTTTCAAATACAGCTTTTAATGGAGGAGTTACAATGTCAAATAATGCAATGCTTTCGAGAGTCGAAGATGAACGAGTGCTGGTATTGGAGCGCGTATTCGATGCACCGCGCGAGCTTGTTTTTAAAATGTTTAAAGAGCCGGAACACCTGAAACATTGGTGGGGCCCGAGAGGCTGGGAGCTACCGGTTTGCACCGTCGACTTCAGACCTGGGGGAGTATGGCATTACTGCATGAAGTGTGTTGATCGGAATCAGGGCCAATTCTATGGCATGGAATCCTGGGGCAAGGGGATATACAAGGAGATTAGCGAGCCGGAAAGTATCAGCTATACTGACTATTTTTCCGATGCTGAAGGGACTATTAACGAGGAAATGCCATCTACCGAAGTGACACTGGAATTTGTTGATGAGGACGGAAAAACAAAATTAATTAACCGTGGAGAATATGTATCCGCAGAGGCCCTCCAGTCCGTAATGGAAATGGGTATGCTGCAGGGAATAACAGATACTTGGAATCGTCTGGAAGAGCATTTGAACGAGATCAAATAACGAAATTGAACATACAGAAGGCAAGTTTTGCTGCAAATTTATTAATTAACAAGGCGTTGATCCAAGAAGGATTAACGCTTATTTTATGAATTAACGCAAATTTGAGAACAAGTTAGATGAATTTTTTGTCTGTCTGCATTCTTTATGGAAATATAAGGAGTTTAAAAACCTCCTAACACGAACGGCTGCTTTTTTAAACGAGGAGTTGCTTCAACAGCTCTTATTCTCATTGATCAGTGTACGGGTTTATTCGCTTCTTTTATTGAGGGAGTTTTGTTGATGAAGAAACCCAATGTAAAGCAGGTAATATTAATCCTTATCTTGAAATAAGAGAGATTGAAAATATTATGTAAAGGAGGAACATAAGATGAAGGCGTTAATTGAGGAGTACAGTCGAGGATTTACGATGTTAAGGGAATCCATAAGTGAGTTATCTGAGGAAGAGATTAGGTACAAGCCAGGAAAGGATAAATGGAGTATACATCAGATAATTATTCATATAACAGATTCTGAATTGGTGGCTACACATAGAATGAAAAAAGTTTTGTCAGAGCCCGAACCACTTTTACCAGCACCTGATCAAGATGCTTGGGCAAGCTCATTGGTTTATGAACAATTAGATCGTGAACAATACCTTCTACTTTTTAAAATGCTTCGTTCCAGTATGCTTCCTATTCTCCATGATTTAACAACTGAACAACTTGAGAGAGTTGCAGTGTATCCAGATGGTGCGAGATTGACATTCAAAGATTTGTTGGATTTCCGAGTCGGCCATATACGTGGACATCTCGATCAAATTGAAAGAGTTAAAAAGGCTTTTAGGGAAAAGCAGAAATAAAATATTTAGCTTCTTCCACTAAACCAGCTAATAGTTTGTCAACATTTTTCAATGAAATAGAATGTTATATTATAGTATGCTAAAAGGTCTGCCCTATAGGGTACTTTATTTGTCATGATGAAGGAATAAAAGCTGGATGAGCCGAATAAGTCATAGTGATCATGGATTTGTTGTATTCTCAAAATAAGTTATATGGGCGACAGTCGAAAATGAAGGTTATTTTATGCGTATGAATGGCTTTTTTCGATATTGATTGAGGATTATTGTTATCGTCACCTTGAAATTTCGGATTACCCTGCCGTGTCGGAGAGGATTAGAAGCTGGAGAGAAAGGTATGTCCAATATGGAAGGGACCACTTGGATTTGGGATTTACCTTTTTAGGACCAATTAATTTATACTACAGTCAGATTTTTTCTTGTCTTTTAACTTTGAAAGATTACACTAAACAGTGAGGAGATTGGTAGTATGCAAGTTGTAACCAAAATGTTTTTAGAACAACTCGACATGCATTGCCATGAGAATGATTGGTTTGCATCCATGGATCAGGCGCTTCATGGAGTCATCGCAGCTGAGGCAGCATGGACAAGTTCGGGAATCAGCAATTCGATTTGGCAGATTGTCAACCACTTGATATTTTGGAATGAAGACGTAATCCATCGAATTAAGGGCACAGAGAATCCGCATAAGGCAGAAGACAATGAAGAAACCTTTGGAAATCCGGGGGATCCAGAAGACGAAATTGGGTGGGCCCAGACAGTGCAGCGCCTTACTGAAGTCATGAATAAATTAAAAACGGTCATTGCGGACCTTGACGATGAAAAGTTAAAAGTTCCGTATGCAGCTAACAGGTACTCTATTGAGCGTTTACTCAGCCATATCATGATGCACGATACGTATCATCTCGGCCAAATTGTGCTTTTGCGAAAGTTGCAATCCTCTTGGGGTGGCGTTGATTGGTCCTAAAGCACCATAATTCAGCGACCTTCCTTGCCCAGCCGCAGAAGCAGTATTGACGGTGTGCAGCCTTTTTCATTCTTTATGGTAAAGCGGGTGATTTTCCTGCTTTATGGATGGCTAAACGGGTGTATTAGTAAAATAAATTAGAACGTATTTGCAGAGCGATCTTTCTCATATTTCATTGTTCAACAGTCGGGCGCTTTTCTTGAATAAGAAGGCGTCTTTTTGCATGTACAACACATTTAGGGATTGAGTTTAATGAGGTGTAAAATAGATTGTGAAGTCCTGTACTTAAAGTAACGGGTGCAAGAGTTGAAGATCAGTATGGATCGGCAGCTCTTTTTTTGTTTGACCAACGGGGCAGGTTTATTGAATAGTGAATTAAGATAATTTTACATCTAAAGTTGTAGGGGATTTCAAACTATACCTGGAGGTAATAATTTTGTAGGAATGGTTTATAACACAGATTTTCTGTCGTTTTTTTATGTATTTAAAGTTCTCCGATGGAAGTATCGTTTTCTTACCCACCTTTTAATTCCTTTTGGTTAGTTTAGACGGAGGGTCCGGGAAATTCCCGGAATATGAACTACTTTGGAATGAATTACGAGAAATTCATATTCAATAACAACGACAAACTTTAGTAGAAGGGTATTGGAGAATTACTTTAAATTCTTCAGTAACATTGATGTTAATCAAATTGTTGAAGGGTTTCCTGATAAAGATAATGTAGTTTGTAATCCTTTACTTTCCTGGGCTAACGATGGATCTCACCATGTAAATAATGATTTATATGTTGATAGCATTCAAGAGTTGGTTTGCTTATAAAAAAATATATGCTATAATCCTTCTAAATACTACATATGTAGTATTTATCCTGAAGGAAATGATGTGAGAGAGCTTGTATAGTAGAGTACAAAGAAAAAAGAAGAAAATTAACCCTTATTATTTCTTGTTATTCTTCATTTTAGCAGGGATTGGGGGTGTTATATGGTTCCAAATCATGGACAAAAAAGGCCACAGTGAAGTTCAGGAAGTAGCGAATACTTTTATTCAAGTATTAGAATACAAAGAGTATGAAAAATTAGGGAATGTGCTTGAAAAACAATCGTACACTTCATTAGATTATACCTTGGAAGAAGTCATTGATAAATATGATCGTATATTTAACGGAATCAATATTTCGAATATACATGCTTCCAAAATTGAAATGGAAAAAGTCAAAAACCATGGGTATGAGTTATCTTATCAATTAAGCTTTACAACTCCTTTAGGGACAGTGGAGAACTTGAACTATAAAACAAAGATCAATAAAACAGACGGTAAATATTTGGTTAAATGGGATCCTTCATTAATCTTTCCTGGAATGGAAGGAAAAGATAAAGCAGTTTTTCACTATAAGGAAGCAGAGCGTGGAGAGATTAAAGATCATTCTGGGAACGGTTTGGCGGTAAATGAAGATTTTAAATGGGTAGGGGTAGTACCGTTAGAATTAGGGCAAGGAATCGAAAAAGACAATACACTGCAAAGGATTAGTCAGCAATTCGAGATTCCTATAGAGGAAATTAATCAAAAATTAAATCAGAGCTGGGTAAAGGATGATCTTTTTGTTCCTTTAAAAATAATTGAATCTAATAAAGCCAAAATCATGCCAGGAGCGGCCTATCAAAATATAAAACTTCGTTATTACCCACTAAAAGAAGCAGCAGCTCACTTAATTGGCTATGTAGGAAATGCAACAAAAGAGGATTTGGATAAAAATCCAAACTTATCGGATAGGAACATAATTGGAAAAGCTGGATTGGAAAAAGCTTTTGACAAGGAGTTACGAGGTAAAGATGGGGGAGAAATACTGATTGTCGATGAACTGGGAAATAAAAAGCACGAATTTCAAAAGGTAGAAAAGATAGACGGAGAAGATATCCAATTAACCATTGATTCTTATATCCAAAGAGAAGCATTTAAACATTTAAAAGGAAAAGCTGGTTCTACTGTCGTTATGAATCCTAAAGAGGGAGGGCTTTATGCCTTAGTGAGTTCCCCTTCATTTGATCCGAATAAAATGGTCCAAGGAATATCGCAGCAGGAATATGATCTATATGTGAAGGATGAGAACAAGCCATTTATTTCAAGGTATGCTGTTGGTTATGCACCTGGCTCTACCTTTAAAACGATAACCGCAAGTATTGGCCTTGATGCCAAAGTGACCTATCCAGATAAGCTTAGAAACATAAGAGGTTTAAGCTGGCAAAAAGACGGAACATGGGGAAGGTATTCAGTTACCCGTGTTTCTGATGTGCAAAATGTAGATATGAGTAAAGCGTTAATTTATTCAGACAATATTTATTTCGCACAAGAGGCTATAGAAATGGGTGAAAAAACGTTTAGAAATGGTTTGAATCAGTTTATCTTTGGAGAGGAATTAGATTTACCGATTGTCATGAATCCAGCTCAAATATCTAAGCAAAATACATTTCAGTCAGAAATCCTGCTGGCAGATACGGCATACGGCCAAGGAGAATTAATGATTACACCCATTCAACAAGCAACCATGTATTCTGTTTTTCAAAACGAAGGAAAAATTGTTTATCCAAAATTGTTGAATGATAAAAGCGAACGAAAAACAAAATCAGCCATTTCTAGTTTAACGGCCAGTGAAATGATGAAGAATTTAACAGCGGTGGTAAGTGACCCAAATGGAACGGCCCATCTTTTATTCAACCCTGCCCATCAGTTGGCTGCCAAGACCGGAACAGCAGAGCTAAAAATGAAACAAGGTGAAAAGGGGAATGAAAATAGTTTTTTACTTGCTTTTGATGCGGAAAAAGATTCATTTCTTCTTCTTTCACTTGTAGAACATTATACACCAGGCAGTTCGGCCACCCAACTGAACCAATCATTTATAGAGGAGCTTTTTTCATATTTTAAATGAAGTCACTGGGATCAGTTCATTAGTATACAGGGATTATTTACATTATGCTAAAGTACACGTTTATGCTTTAAGCCTTTGCCCCTTTTTGCTATATTAAATACTACAGATGTAAAAATAGGAGGGGTATGATGAGAGAGATTCCGCAAATATCAGAAGCTGAATATGAAGTGATGAAAGTTGTATGGAAATATGAGTCCATTTCGACTCCTGAGGTAGTGGAGAAATTATCGAAAAAGAGTGACTGGAAACCGAATACCATTCATACCATGCTTGCACGTCTAGTCAAGAAAAATGCTTTGCAGGCACGAAAAGAAGGAAGAGTATTTATTTATACATCCCTAATCGAAGAACACAAGTATGTTGAGCAAAAAAGTAAGTCCTTTCTTCAACAGTTTTTCGGAGGCACGTTAAATTCAATGGTATTGAATTTTATTGAAAATGAACAGTTATCAAATGAGGATATTTCTGAGTTAAAGAAAATATTATCAAAGAAGGATCAGAAAGAAGGAGAAAAATAATGGACACCATTCTACTGCGGGTTTTATTAAGTACAATCGTGGTATCACTCCTTATTTTCATGATTCTATTGATCAAGAGGCTTTTCCACAAACATTTGACGGTAAAGGCACATTATCAAATTTGGTATTTTCTTTTCATTCCAATCCTTGCTGCGTTTGTACCCTGGAAGGATTTTCACCTTGGAAAAGGAACCCAATATTTGAAAAGCTTGCTTTTCTTTCAGAAAGACACCGCATCTAAGAATGAAAAGAATGTATTGAATGTCTCTCAGGCGTCAAATACGGATTTAATGCATGATTTCACAGTATCAGTGAACAAATCAACACCTGATTTTGTCTACCATATAATTTTCACAATTTGGGTTATAGGAATGATTTTGTTCATAGGTTTGGTGATTTACTCCGCCTATCAAATCTATCAGATGAAAAAGTCAGCTACTCCTGTTAAGAATCAAAGGATAAATGAACTGTTAGAATTGTGCAAAGAGAGTGTTGGTATTAAGAGAAAAGTAAAGCTGCGGGAAAACGCACTTATTACCTCTCCAATTACGTTCGGGATTTTCCAGCCCTATATTTTTTTACCAAGGAAAACGCGAGAAGCTCTCTCATTAAATGAATTAAAATACGTTTTTCTTCACGAGCTGCACCACCATAAAAACAAAGATGTGTTCGTTAATTACGTCATGTTAATCGTTCAAATAATTTATTGGTTTAACCCATTCATGTGGGTTGCCTTAAAAAGGATGCGAATCGATCGGGAATTGGCATGTGATGCTTCTGTACTCAATCTCTTGGATGAGAGTGGATGCATTGAGTATGGGCATACCATCATTCGTTTTGCGGATAAAAAGTATGATCGGACTTATGCACAGATTGCACCTGGAATGGGAGGGACCCAAAAACAAATCAAACAAAGAATCCAGCGTATTGCTGCCTTCTCTGGAGATTCACCATTATTGAAATGGAAAAGCAAAGTCATCTGTGTGGTTTCGGGGATTTTTGTGTTAGCTATTACTCCAATCACCACTGTTATTGCCAGCTCGGATGATATGTATCATTTTAGTGAGAAGAATACAATTTATGAAGATTTAAGTTCCTATTTCCATGGCTATAACGGTAGTTTTGTTTTATATGATGATGCTAAGGGACAATATCAAATCTATAATCGAGATATGAGTGAACAGAGGGTTTCTCCTAATAGCACCTATAAAATATTTTCTGCCTTATTTGCATTGGAATCAAGTGTTATTTCCACGAATAACAATGAACAGGCTTGGGATGGAAATGTTCAACCCTATCAAGAATGGAATCAAGATCAAAATCTATCTACTGCATTGAGCCATTCGGTGAATTGGTATTTCCAAAATACCGATAGAGAAATAGGGAGGAAGCATCTGCAAGATTATTTCCACAAGGTGAAATATGGAAATGAGGACCTTTCAGGGAATTTAGATACTTATTGGATGGAATCTTCATTAAAAATTTCACCAATCGAACAAGTGCAATTATTACATGCATTGGAAGAAAATAAATTTGGTTTTAAAGAGGAAAATATTCAAGCGGTTAAACAAGCAATCTTAATTGATAAGCAAAAAAATGGACAATTATTTGGAAAAACGGGAACCGGTACGATCAATGGAAAGAATGTAAATGGCTGGTTCATTGGCTTTGTATATAAAGGAGAGCATCGTTATTATTTTGCCATCAATATTCAAGATAAGGATGGTCATGCAAAAGGAAGCAAGGCTGCGGAGATTGCTAAGCAAATCCTGCACGATAAAAGGATTTATTAAAAATAGTACCCCAATAAGGATGAACTATACCTTTTGGGGCTATCTCCGCACCAAATACTACAGTTGTAGTATTTGGTGCGGAATACACAAACTTCCCAGTTGATTCGATTCTTTACATGAAAGGGGTGATGTGTTTTGAGGCAAAGAAGGCAGAAAAAATACAACATATTAAAAAATCAGATGCGATTGAGAATGAATAGTCTCTTTTTCATGGTTTTTATTCTTTTTTCCATCCTGATTCTTCGACTTGGGGTCGTCCAAATTTTAAAAGGGGAGTCCTATGCGGCGCAAGCTGATAACACGGAGGTGACGCCCATTAATTTATCCGTTCCGCGCGGAAAAATATATGACAAGAATCACAAATTAGTAGTCTATAATATCCCGGAAAAAGCAATTACCTATACACCACCGAAAAATCCACAGCCGGGCGAATTGCTTGAACTGTCAAAAAAGTTAGATATTTTTCTTTCCATGAATAATAAAGATATCGATAAAGTGACAGATCGGGATATTAAAGATATCTGGCTTCTGGAACATAATAATGGTCAGAATTTTATCACAAAGAAGGAAGAGAGATTATACAAACAGGAAAAGTTGACCGATAAGGATTTATATCAATTAAAATTGAGCCGAATAAAAAAAAGTGACCTCCAGGGTGTAGACAAAAATGTGGCAGCCATATACCGGAAGCTATCAACCGCCATCGCTTTAACCCCGTCGATGATCAAAAATGAAAATGTCACAGAAGAAGAATATGCTAAGGTGAGTGAAAATCTGGAAAATTTGCCGGGTGTTGATATAACAACCGACTGGAAGAGGGGCTATACTTACGGAGATACATATAAGAATATGCTTGGTAAAGTTACGAGTGCAGATGAAGGCATACCTGCAGAAAACGTAGATTCCTATAAGGCTAAAGGATACAAACTTAATGACCGGATCGGGAAAAGCTATATTGAAGAGCTTTATGAAGACGTATTGCAAGGGCAAAAGGAAAAAATAAAAACGGTTACAGATCAAAAAGGAGATGTGGTGGATACAGAGATTGTTTCTGAAGGGCAGATCGGCAAGGATATTGTCCTGACCATTGATATGGAGTTCCAAGCCCAAGTGGAAAAAATCATGCAGGAAGAGTTAGCAAATGCGATACAAAAGCCGCATACTGATACACTTGACACTGCTTTTGTTGTGGCAATGGAGCCCAAGACCGGCCGCATTCTGTCTATGTCAGGAAAGGTGTATAACAGGCAATCTAGGGAATTTATCGATTTTACACCGGGAACCTTCACTTACGCTTTTGAACAGGGATCTGTTGTAAAAGGGGCCACCGTATTAACCGGATACCAGACCAGTGTAAGGGATATTGGGGAATTTGATTATGATGCACCCTTGCAAATTAAAGGGACTAAACAAATTTCTTCCTATGCGAATATGGGTACCATCAACGATTTAAAAGCGCTTGAACGCTCATCAAACGTATATATGTGGAAAACTGCTATTGAGATTCTGGGAGGTCAATATCATCCAAATCAGTCCCTAAATATGGATTCAGAAAAAATAGAAACAATTCGTTACTATTTCAATCAATATGGGTTAGGTGTCCCTACAGGAATAGGTTTTGACAATGAAACAGCAGGTATAAAAGGGAATGACGTGCGAAATTATTTTCAAATTGCAATCGGACAATTGGATACCTATACACCGATGCAGATTGCCCAGTATATTACAACCATAGCGAATGGCGGCTACCGTATGAAGCCTCAATTGGTTAAGGAGATCCGCGAACCCTCCAAGAATGGTGATGAACCAGGAAATGTAATCAATGAAATTAACCCAGTTGTGCTGAATAAGGTGGATATGAGTGCTAAAATGATGAAGCGTGTCCAACAGGGCTTTTGGCTGGTTACCCATGGTTCGCAAGGGACAGCGAGAGGATTTTTTAAGGACGAACCGTACAATGCAGCGGGTAAAACCGGTACCTCTGAATCTTATAAAAACGGGGTAAAGACATGGAATCTATCCTTTGCAGGATATGCACCATTTGATGATCCCGATATTGCCATTGCAGTTATAGTGCCGAATGCCTACCGTGATGGTTACGCACAGCCGCACAGCGCTGCTAATATTATCAGCCAGCGAGTTTTTCGGGCATATTTTGCACAAGAAGAAAAAGATCAACAAACAACAAAATGAGGATAACATATCAATTTTTCCATTCCGGAAAGGCACATGAAATCTTTACAATAATATTAGTCTTTAAATAAGGCTGTTTTCGTAAAGATTGTTGTTTTTTAAAATACGAATTAGTAGAATAAATTGTGTATTGTATTAATAGAGTAAAATATGACCATTTAAGGGAGGTATAGCTTTGAAAAAGGTAGTATTAGCTATTTTAGTAATCCTCGTCATATTAAACATTTTGTACTTTCTTACAACGAATTCACCATCATAAACTACAAATTAAGCTATGCCTCTTTTTGAGGCTATTTTTTATGCACATCTCAGCATTTCGACAGTCATTTGACTTGATTTTTGGCACGCCAAAATAAGCATTTGTTCAACCTGTTTTTCAAATGCTAGATTCTTTCCTAAGTCAAGCCAGCGGAACCAATAGAGGTAATTATCTAAGTATTTTGTCGCAATACCTTGAAATCGTTCCATCCACTTTTTAAGTCGATTATGAAAATTATTGACGTGTTGTATATGATAGATTCCTTTTAGTTAAGTTTTCATATAGTTGACCATAATGAAAATGAAGGGATGTGTCTCTTATGGGTAATCAAAATGCAAGCAAAAAATTCAATGAAGATTTCAAAAAAATGGTGGTTGATCTTTACCGTTCTGGTAGCTCCGTAATCAATTTAAGCAGTGAATATGGCGTTTCTGATGTTACGATTTATAAATGGGTTAAAAAGTATTCCCCCATTAATTTGGAAGACGGATCTTCTATTACTTCCGATGATTTTATCCAACTACAAAAGCAAATGCGTCGTCTTCAAGAGGAAAATGAAATATTAAAAAAGGCTATGGCCATATTCGCGAAAAAATAAGCATTTCTGAGTTATCCACCATCATTGAACAACATAAAAACGAATATTCTGTTCAGGTTTTATGTGATGTATTAGAGATTCCTAGAAGTACGTATTATCAGTCTTTACAAGAAGTTGAATCCAACCGTGAACGGGAAAATAAAGAATTAACCAGGAAAATCACAGAAATCCATACAGTAAATAAACAACGCTATGGTGCGCCAAAAATACACATTATCCTTCAAAAAGAAGGCTATTTGGTGAGCCTTAAAAGAGTGCAGCGTTTGATGAAAAAGGCCGGGATTCGTTCGATCACACAGAAAAAATATCGCCTTTCTTCCAGTAAACACACAGTGGAAGAACGTGAAAATCTGCTTGAACAGGATTTCGCCACCGAAACCATTAATGAAAAATGGGTTGGAGACATCACCTATATCAAGACGCTTAGGGATGGTTGGTGCTACTTGGCTTCTGTCATGGATTTACATTCAAAAAAAATTATTGGTTATTCATTTTCACGAACAATGACTACGGATCTAGTCATTAAAGCGTTCAATAATGCGTATGAAACGCAAAAACCCGAAATAGCGCTGATTCTCCATACGGATCTAGGATCTCAGTATACCAGTGATGAGTTTGAAAAATGTGTTCAATCAAAAGGAATCAGACAATCAGAAATATCTGGCTGACCTTATAATACGAAGGGTGCTTTATTTAAGAAGAGGAACTAAATATTTCTAATTAGAAAAAGGAATGTCTTCAAAATTGGGACATTCCTTTGGATTTTCTAGAGTACAACTTACTCTCTAAGGGAACAACTTACTTTCATTATGACATTATACCAGGGCTGTTTGCCTTATAGAGTTAGTTGACATAAAAAAAGTGGATATTAATTGGCCGGAAGTCATGATAACGATCCCAAAAACAGAAAGGTAAAAAAGAGCGAATTGTACTATTTACATAAGAGTGTGGGGAACATCAGAAAAGCCTTTTTATACGCACGCGAGGTCACACTCCCATTGGTAAGAGCTGGGTGTTCATATCTCGCCCTGCATTTGCTGCTCATTTAGCACGTAAGGGCATGCCGTTAGCATGTATAAAGGTTCTATTAGAACTTAACGGCCCGCTACAATCACAGCTGTATGCTTGTTTATATCATGAAGCAAAAAAAGAACTGCGTGATCAACTGATGTAAAATTATGGAATAAATGTTCGGATAATACAAATTAACGCTTTCATAAACTTGGTTATGGAAACGTCCAAACTCTTGGTGTACAAGGGTTTGGACGTAGCTTTTCAGCTAATAGGAAGTTGCTGAAAAGATCCTTTTATCACCAATAAAATTCTATGTCAAATACCTATTTTAAATTTTTTATAAAAAAAACCTTCACATACTATGGAGGGGTATAGTATTATGTGATTAAGGAGGTGAGGCAATGTCGATGAATTCAGAAAATCTGGATGATATTGTTGGAATCGATCAATGCTGCTCATCAGACGGTGAAAGAAAAAGCCACCACTCAGATAAAGTAAAGAATAACTTAACAACAAGATTAAATCGAATTGAAGGACAAATTCGAGGAATAAAAGGGTTAATTGAAAAAGATACGTACTGTGATGATGTTATTACTCAAATATCTGCAACGCAATCTGCTTTAAATAGTGTTGCTCGGATTTTACTTGAAGGGCATATGAAGACATGTGTTCTAGAGAAAATTGAAGAAGGAGATACGGAGATCTTAGATGAGGTAATGGTAACCATTCAAAAATTAATGAAAAAATAAAAGGGGACGATACGATATGGAAAAAATGACTCTAAACGTAAAAGGTATGTCATGTGGCCATTGTATTAATGCAATTGAAGGTAGTGTAGGCGAATTAGCCGGAGTTACCAAAGTTAAAGTAAACTTGGATTCAGGAACTGTAAATGTGGAATTTAACCCAAATGAAGTTACTCTTGATAAAATCAAAGAAATAATTGACGATCAAGGTTATGATGTTCAATAAATTTGAGTAAAGAATGTGCAAATAAAGCACGATTTCTTTACAGATTAAATATACTATACCTAGGTATAGTAATATAAATAATAAAGGAGAGTATAGAATGGAGAATGTAATATTAATTGTTAAAGGAATGTCGTGTGGGCATTGTGTGAATTCCATCGAAGGAAACGTAGGAAAATTAAATGGTGTTCATGTTGTAAAGGTTTACTTAAATGATGAAAAAGTAGATGTATCATTTGATTCAAAGATGATTGCCTTAAAGGAAATCACTGACGTTATAGAAGATCAAGGTTATGATGTAGCATTGAGTAAATCGGCTAAAGATCAAAGCTGTCACTAAGGAGTTGAAAAAACGTGCTGTCTCGCCCGGCACGTTTTAATTCCCCGCAAAATATACCCCACTATAGTATGTGGTGATAGGAGTGTAAAGTAATGAGCGATAAAAGAGAAACAACACTTCAAATAGCTGGCATGACGTGTGCTGCTTGTGCCGTGAGAATAGAAAAAGGTCTCAAAAAAGTAGATGGAGTAGAGGATGCAAGCGTAAATTTCGCATTAGAAAAATCAAAAGTAACATTTGATCCGTCTAAAGCAAATGTAAATCAATTGAAAGAAAAAGTGCAGTCTTTAGGATATAAAGTAATGAGTGAGAAAGCAGAATTTGATATAAGTGGCATGACGTGTGCAGCGTGTGCTAATAAAATTGAAAAACGTTTGAATAAGTTAAATGGTGTCCAAACCGCAACTGTAAACTTCGCCTTAGAATCAGGCCTTGTAGAATACAATCCTGATGAAGTTTCGGTCTCAGATATGAAGGAGGCCATTGAAAAATTGGGTTATCGTTTGGAACAAAAGCAAGAATCTAAAGGCGAAAAAGTGGATCATAGACAAAAAGAAATTGAAAAGCAAAAAGGAAAATTTATTTTCTCCGCTATTTTATCCATCCCTTTACTTTGGGCTATGGTCAGTCATTTTGAATTTACTTCTTTCATTTGGCTGCCAGAAATGTTCATGAATCCATGGGTTCAACTCGCGCTTGCGACTCCAGTTCAATTTTTAGTCGGCGGTCAATTTTACGTAGGTGCTTATAAAGCATTAAGGAATAAAAGTGCAAACATGGATGTTTTGGTTGCGCTTGGCACCTCTGCAGCTTATTTCTACAGTATCTACTTGAGTATTTTATCAAAAGGCTCTGAAGCACATATGGTGGAATTGTATTTTGAAACAAGTGCTGTGTTAATTACTCTTATTATATTAGGTAAACTGTTTGAAGCAAAAGCAAAGGGACGTTCATCTGAAGCTATTAAGAAGCTTATGGGCTTACAGGCGAAAACGGCCACAGTATTAAGAGAAGGGAAAGAATTGAAATTACCAATTGAAGAGGTAATCGCTGGTGATATCGTATATGTGAAACCAGGTGAAAAGGTACCTGTAGATGGAGTGATTTTTGAAGGAAGATCTGCTCTTGATGAGTCAATGATTACAGGTGAAAGTATTCCAGTCGATAAAACAGTTGGAGATTTAGTCATAGGATCAACCATTAACAAGAACGGATTTATAAAGGTAAAAGCAACAAAGGTAGGAAAAGATAGTGCCTTAGCTCAAATCATCAAAGTAGTCGAAGAAGCTCAAGGATCAAAAGCACCAATCCAACGTTTAGCCGATGTTATTTCAGGAATTTTTGTTCCAATTGTCGTTGGGATCGCTATTGTGACATTTCTGGTTTGGTACTTTGCAGTAAGTCCCGGAGAGTTTGCAGTAGCTCTTGAAAAATTAATTGCCGTGTTAGTTATCGCATGTCCATGTGCACTGGGCCTAGCTACTCCTACGTCAATTATGGCAGGGTCAGGCCGAGCCGCTGAATATGGAATTTTGTTTAAAGGCGGGGAGCATCTTGAAACGACTCATCGATTGGATACAGTGATCCTTGATAAAACTGGAACTGTAACAAATGGAAAACCAGCACTTACAGATGTTATTCTCTCAAATGGATTTGAAGAAAAGGAATTTTTAAAGTTAGTCGGTTCCGCAGAAAGAAATTCTGAACATCCGTTAGCTGAGGCCATTGTTGAGGGCATTAAAGAAAAAGGTATTGAGCTGGGGAGCTCTGAACATTTTGAAGCCATTCCTGGCTTTGGAATCGAATCTATAGTTGAAAGTAAATCCTTGCTTATCGGAACGCGCCGACTTATGGAGAGAAATAACATTGATGTTGGAAACCTATTACCTAAGATGGAGAACTTAGAAATGCAAGGTAAGACAGCAATGCTAGTCGCAATCGATCATCAATTTGCTGGAGTGATTGCAGTCGCAGACACAATAAAAGAGACCTCTCAAAAAGCAATTGAAAGGTTAAAAAATATGGGTCTAGAGGTTGTGATGATTACTGGAGATAACAAGCAGACAGCTCAAGCAATTGCAAATGAGGTCGGAATTGACCATGTAATAGCAGAAGTTCTGCCAGAAGGAAAGGCAGAGGAAGTTAAAAAGCTTCAAAAAGCTGGAAAGAAAGTGGCGATGGTTGGCGACGGTATTAACGATGCACCAGCGTTAGCGACTGCAGATATTGGCATGGCAATCGGTACTGGTACTGATGTAGCAATGGAGGCTGCTGATATCACCTTAATCAGAGGAGACTTAAATAGTATTGCCGATGCCATCTTTATGAGTAAAATGACTATTCGAAATATCAAGCAAAATCTATTTTGGGCATTTGCTTATAATACTTTAGGAGTTCCAATTGCGGCACTAGGCTTTCTGGCACCATGGCTTGCAGGAGTAGCAATGGCATTTAGTTCAGTTTCGGTTGTTTTAAACGCACTCAGGTTACAAAGGATTAAGTTAAAAGGATAATTTATCAATTAAAAAGAGGAGTGTTTATATGAAACAAAAAAGCTTGTTGACCTGGGCGATTTCAGCCATTGTTTATCTCGGGTTAGTCATTGGAAGCTATACTGTGTATGCTAGCTTGGACGGCAGTAACGATCACACGGATAGCCATGAGTCAGCAAATGGTAATGAGGAAAAGTCTATTAATGAGCAAGCGCATAACGATAATCATGCTAGCCATGGAAGTGATGGCAAGGAATCAGAGCATTCTGATCATGGAGATAAATCCGAAAGTGAAGTGGTCACAAACGTAAAATATGAAAATGGTTTTATTAATATAGATGTGAAGGATAAAGATCAAAATTCTCCTGAATTAGAAATTTCACATGAAAAGATTATGCATCTAATTATTGTAAGTGCAGACTTAGAAGATTATTACCATCTGCATCCTGAGGAAAAAGGAAATGGTGTATATACTCTGAAATTCGACCTGGCTGAAAACTCTTATAAAACGTTTGTTGATATTAAACCAAAAAACCTTGCCTATCAAATTAGTCCGATCAAGCTGCATGTGGGGAAAGGTCATGGCGAACATGAGGAAAATTCGCTGAAGACTGATACAAATTTAACAAAAACAATCAATGGAAAGACTGTTAAATTAATAACTTCAGAGCTAGGAATAAACAAAGATGTTACGTTAAACTTTGATACAAAAGGGATTATACCAGAGCCCTACCTGGGGGCTTTAGGGCATGTCGTAATTTTAGATGAAAAGGGTGAGAAATTTGTTCATGTGCACCCTGCATCAGAAGAAAAGACACAATTTAATACAAAATTTGATAAACCTGGGATCTATAAAGTGTGGGGAGAATTTAAATTTGATGGTAAAGTCAATAGCTATCCATTTGTTATAGAGGTCAAATAAAAAGGAAGCAAAAAGGGGAATTTTTATGAATTTGGATGGGGTTAGCAAACATATATTAATTTGCAACGGGAAAACATGCATGAAAAATGGAGCAGAAGAAGTAACGGAAACCATTAGGGGAGAATTGAAAAGTTTAGGTCTGAATAGGGAGATTCACACAACAAAAACATTATGCAACGGTCAATGCAAGCATGGTCCGATTGCTGTTCTATATCCACAAGGAACCTGGTATAAAGAAATGAATAAAACAAAAAGTGAAGAACTTATTCTTCAATTGAAAGAAGAACGAAATAATAATTTAGGCTTTGAACTTTACTACCATGATGGGAAAACCTTTAAGAACCATGAAAGTGAACTGACATCAGAGGAGTTTAGCTGAAAAAGGTATTCACCGTAATGATATAGAATTTATATTTTAGAATAGATATAAATTATTTGCGTGATAAAAACTCCTCTACCATTGATGGCATTCTAACACCATTAGGGAAAAAATTATCAAATGACTCTAAAACAACCTAAAAATGAGTTTAAAGATTTATTGCACAGGTGTTATTTATTACTCATCTATAGACAATGCCCAATTAGTAAGTATTGAAAGGAGCCGTTTGAATGGATTTACGTTATCCGATTGGAAAGTTTAAATATGAAGGTGAGCCTACAACCGAAGTATTAGAGAAGTGGATAATAGAGATTGAAGAACTTCCATTACAATTAACAGAAGCTGTGGAGGGTTTAAGAGATGAGCAGTTAGATACAGCTTATCGCTCTGAAGGGTGGACCATTCGTCAAGTGGTCCATCATATTGCCGACAGCCATTTAAATAGCTACTCTCGTTTTAAGTTAGCCCTAACAGAAAACAATCCCACCATTAAACTGTATGAAGAAGGGAAATGGGCTGAGCTCCCTGATTCGAAGTTACCAATAGACATTTCATTAAAACTAATAGAAGCTTTACACAGTAGATGGGTTTGTCTGTTGCGTTCTATGAAATCAGATGATCTAGGGAAGACTTTTCAACACCCAGAATCAGGTGTTGTTAAGTTAGGTATTAATATTGGGATCTACGCTTGGCACGGGCGACATCATGTGGCGCATATTACTTCTGCTCGAGATCGATTAGGTTGGTAATGTGATAATTTGCTATATTATTGCTCAAAAAGTTTACCTAAATAACCCCAATTTCAAATTTAAATTACTCCATTAAAAGGCGCTTTTCTGTAACAAGGAAAGTGCTTCTTTACATTTCAGGACCATTAGCGGAATACCAGGTGCATAATTAACTTGGCTAAGGGCCGAACGTTATTGTGTTTAAATAATATAGTGACTATTATCCTCGTATAAACGAACTGTTTTATTGAAAATTCAGAAAACGGATTTACTTTATGTACCTTCCTAAAGATAATGGACATAACCAATTGAATAGGAGGGAAACAGTTTGCCAAAAAAAGTACTCATTGTGTTTGCTCTTTTTGCACTATTGATTACCGGAGGGACAAGCATGTCGCTTGCCGGCAGCCAAACCGAGCAGCTTGAGTTAAACGGAAAGATGTTAAGCACGGTTTCTGTAAATGGAAAGCCTTATGTAACAGTGAAACAGGTGGTCCAGGCTGCAGGAGGGGATGAACATAAAAAGGCCAATACATTCGTCATTGGCTCAAGGCTCGACCGTATCTTAAAGAAAGGTGTGATTCGGGTAGGTACAACTGGTGACTATAAGCCATTTACGTACTTTAATCCGAAAACAAAAGAGTATGAAGGCTATGATATCGAAGCGGCTAAATTAATGGCAGCAGACCTTGGGGTGAAAATCACTTTCGTTAAAACTACCTGGCCAACCTTAATGGAGGATCTCCATAAAAATAAGTTTGATATAGCGGTTGGCGGGATAAGCCGTAATACTGATCGGCAAAAAACAGCACACTTAACGCATCCTTATATTAATGACGGAAAGGCTCCTTTAATCCGACAGGAGGATAAGGAGAAATATACAAGCTTGGAAGCGATTGACCAGCCGGATGTCACCATCGGTGTAAACCCAGGGGGAACCAACCAAAAATTCGTGAATGCCAACATTACAGAGGCAAAGGTTGTCGTTATCGAAAACAATCTGGATATTCCGAACATGGTTGCTGAAGAAAAAGTAGACGTGATGATAACCGACAGCATTGAGGCCATCTACTATGCAAGCCAGGATTCCAGGCTTTATGCGGCTCTGACGGACAATACGTTCACGAAGAGCCAGAAAGGCTACCTTATGCATCGCGGGGATGCGGTATTCCAGAACTGGGTCAATCTCTGGATGGAGGAGATGGAGCTCAATGGAGAATTTGACCGATTAAAAGATAAATGGGTTTACAATAAGGGAGAATAATAGAAAAGATAGGCAAGGCTCCTATATCCTATGCAATAAATAAGATTAGTAATTTATATAAAGGAGATAAAGTTCGTATAATCCAAATTAACGCATTCATAAACCTGGCTTAAGAAACGTCCAATCCCTTGGTGTACAAGGGTTTGGGCATTTTTAAATTATACCATATTTGCGTTAAGAAGGATTAACGCTTGTTTTATGAATTAACGCTTATTTTGAAGTGCTTCTTTAACTACAAGGGGTCACAATTTTTCTATGCATAGATCTACACATCAATTTTGTCATACACAATTATTCAATTAAAGGGCCAGATTGCGGAAAAAGTGATAGTTTATCTTAGACATCAATAATATGGAAATTAAATAAATCGACGCATTTACATCACTCTTTGTTTTATTTAGACTATAAAAGTCAGAAAATTACCAATGTTATTACACCATCTTTACGGCTACCAAATAACAAAGGGGAGAGAATCTTGAGAAAGAAAATATGTATTATAGGCAGTGGCACTGCAGGTATACAGCTGGCTTATTCTCTTAAAGAAGAATTTGATGTGACTGTTATACACTCAAACTCTTCGGATAAGATTCGAAATGGACGAATTATGTCTACCCAAGTACACTTTGGCTCAACAAGAACCCGAGAAAATCGCTTTAATATGCCAAAATGGGAAGATAAAACTCTTCTTAAAAGTATCCATATTACGATTGGTAATCAAAAACTCTTTATTGGAAAGCTAAAAGAGCCAGCATTATCTGTTGACCAGCGTTTCTACTTTTCATACTGCTTGAAGGATCTTGAAGACAAGGGTGTCCCTTTCCGGCTTTTAAGAGTAAATAAAGATCAGCTAGAAAGTTTGGCAGATGAGTTTGATTTAATGATTGATTGTACTGGAAAATCGGGCCCTCTCTTTCCATTTCCACTTGAAAAGGAGCTTTCTCCTTTCCAAGTGCCTCAACGAAAATGTATCGTTGGTTATTTTTTTGGGGTAAAGCCAAATAATCCTCTTGGTGTAAGCGTAACAGTTCTGCCTGAAATAGGTGAAATGTTTGAGATTCCTGCAATCACAGAACACGGGCCTGTTACTATATTGTTCATTATGGCAATTCCAGACAGAGAGTTAGATGTATTTAAAGAAATTAAGCACGGAAAAGAATTTACAAATCAAATGAAAAATGTAACACGAAAATATTTCCAAGACATCCACGAACGTATCGAACAAGATATCTTTGCTCTTTCCGATGATAATGCCTTCCTTCAAGTTGCCATAAAGCCTAGAATTAGAAAACCTTACGCAACCTTTAAAAATAAACTAGTAGTTGCTTGTGGAGATAGTGTTTTTCTTAATGATCCGATTACTGGCCAAGGCTGTAATCTTTCTTCTTATTGTGCTGAACAATTGTACGAAACTTTGATTCAATATAGAAATTCAAACTGGGACATCCAACTTGGAGAGACATATTGGGATCGAACAAAAACATTTGTAAAAGAAGTAACAGAATGGACAAATGCAATGACTCAGGTACTGCCTCAGCATGTTGTTCAAATCCTGTTAGCGGGTTCAGAAAATCAAAAGATCGCAGATGAAGTGGCAGAATGGTTTGCGGATCCGCGAAAAGCTTATGAAGCTTTTTTTCAACCATCTAATCTACATTAAGAACAGAACAAAATAAAAGTGATATGATGACCCCTATTTCAAATGTACCTACATTTAGTCTGTTTAAAGAAGACGGGAATATCAGAAAAAAATCATTAATATTGATTTATATTAACTCTAGAAAATGATATTTCTTGTATTCCTCAAACTAAAGAGAAATTCAATATAGAAAGTAAAAAATATAATTAGTGGTTGAACGAGTAATTTGTAATTTTCTTATTAATGTTCAATAGGCCTTAAAAAAAATTCTTTTCTTGTTTAGCAATCGGGCGCTTGTCTTGAATAAGGATAAGCGCCTGTTTTACATATGAGGGCAGCCTTAACAGTAAATTACGATTAATGTACAAAACGATCAATAACCAAGACTTATCTTTAATCTAAAGTTGCAGGGAACTTCATTCCAATTATCGATTTCTGAATCTGTTTTAATCGATACAATAGAGACGATGAAGCAAGAAGTCTACATCAAGCTTTGTAAAGCGGTTTTGAAAATATTGCTAAGAAAAGGAAGTGTACTCTATGAAATTAAACCATATCAATCTTACGGTCACTGACGTTAATGCTGCTCGAGAGTTCCTGGAGAAATATTTTGACTTGCAAACCAAGAGCATAAATAGCGATTCATTTGCTGTAATGACTGACGATGACGGATTGTTACTAGCTTTGATGAAAGATACACGGGCCAACTACCCTAGGTCCTTTCATATTGGCTTCTCTCTAGAGAGTAAAGAAAGAGTAAACGAGATCAATCAACGATTGAAGGATGATGGATTTGATGTGAAACCGCCCAAAATGGCTCACCGATGGACATTCTATGTTAAAGCCCCAGGCGGATTTACAGTGGAGGTTCTTAGTTGAGTAAGGCATATTTCGTTACATGGGTTATCTCATGCTCTAAAGCATCAGTCGATGCACGTGACCTAAATGATTTAAAAGCAATGGAGGTGTCCAAGAAAAGGATCATGTTCCAGTAGAGTGCAGATGCAATTGATGAGAAATGAAGTGTTAAGCAACCCAATTAGTAGGATAAATAAATGAGAAGTTATTTTAATACACCATAATCGGGCGCCTTCCTGGAACAAGGATAAGCGCTTATTTTCCACTTAAGAGTCAGATAATTGAATAAGCTTCCCCTTACTTTTACAATATGGTAGAGGTAAATAAAATAAGTCACTGGAGGTAATATGGATAGAAACAGATATTCAGCAATAGCACATCAAAACCATACTTTTTATAATCCGATTAATCCAACAAAGATAGACAAAGTTATTGAGTTACTTTCTTTAAAAGAAAATGACAAAGTAATTGATATAGGTGCTGGAAAAGGTGAAATTCTTCTTCGGATTATTGAAAGGTACAGGTCTAAATGTATTGCTATCGAGAAATATAGTGATTTCACAGAACAACTTCAAGTAAATGCTAAAAATAGAGGGGTTTTAAAGAATATTGAAATCATTACAGAAGATGCAAAAGTAGCAATTAAGACAATAAATGAGAAGTTTAATGCAGCGATTTGTATTGGTTCAACTCACGCATTAGGCGGATTGCATGAAACGTTGGATACGCTGAGCAAGTGTGTAAATAAAGGTGGATATGTGCTAATTGGTGAAGGCTACTGGAAGAAACAGCCAAGTAAAGAATATTTGGAGGCGCTCGGAGGAGCAGAAGAATCCGAATTACTAAGCCACTCTGAAAATGTAAAGGTTGGAGAAAAACTAGGCCTAATTCCACTCTGGTCTTACACTACTAACGACGATGAATGGGATGAATATGAGTGGCTTTTTGCTATGTCCATTGAGAATTATTGCTACGAACATCCTGATGATCCAGATCGCGATGCGATGTTACAAAAGATCCGAACGTGGAGAAGTTCTTATCTGAAATGGGGCAGAGATACCCTTGGATTTGGGATATATCTTTTTAGGAATATGTAAACTTCAATTAGAGGGCGCATTCCGGGACAAGGATAGCGTACTTTTTGCGTAAAAGGGCCATATTTGTTGATTAAGAGAAGGGATTAATCGTTAATAAATCGAAGTTAACCAGAAGATGTTATTTAGTTGACTATCAAGAAATACTACTCAACATTAAGGAGGAAAGCGATTATGAGTAATACACAGACATTACGAGGACTCACCACAGTTAGTTTTTGGACGGATGATCTAGCAGCGGCAAAGAAGTGGTACACCAAGGTATTGGGCATTGAACCATACTTCGAACGTCCAGGATATGCCGAGTTTCGCATCGGCGACTATCATCACGAGCTGGGCCTGATCGATAGCAGCTACGCGCCCGATGGTTCAGCGACCGGCCTTGCCGGCGCTATAGTGTACTGGCACGTCGACGATGTAACAGCAACTTTCAAGAAGCTGCTGTCTATGGGAGCGAAAGAGTACGAGGCACCCACAGAGCGTGGCGAGGGGTTCATCACTGCTTCCGTGGTCGATCCCTTTGGGAATATCCTAGGCATTATGTACAATAAGCACTATTTGGAGGTACTGGGTTCGACCAGAAAAGTGTAACCCTAGCCGTCGGCATTCAGAGTGGACTGAGGCTTGGAAAGTAGCACTGTAGGGGTGTAGCAATTATCTGTGCAGTGGCTGTCTCAATTTTTATATTATGCTTACCCTAACTGTTCGGTATTCAACTACTATTCTGAAGACAAAAAGCACAAGAAAAGTGAAAAGGTACAAAAGGACTTTACGAGGTAATATTAGTAAAAGGACTATTCCAGAATAGGGCGCGATTGTTGAGCAACACAGATAGAAAATGATCAAACTTTTTTATAAAAATCGTCCTCGTGAAATATTTAAAGAGCCTGTTTTGATCAATCTTTTTTTCAAAAGCAGGCTCTTTATATTTGGAAAATCAACATAATAAGACGTGTTTTTGATTAGTCTTTTTTCTAACCTAATAGGGATACCTTCAATAGGATTTGATTTTCAAAAAAAGCTAATAGAAGTTACTTGTGAATTCCATTAAATAAGTAAAAGAGTAAAACGTACCTCTTACAGTTGTGTACATACATATATATCATTAATTATCTACTTTTCCACACATCCGGCAAGCAGCAGAACCATACACATTAAGATAAGCCTTTTCATTTCTTTTTCCCCTTCTTTTTTACCCTCTTGGCAATCATGATGGCGGCAAAGAGCATGGGAATATAAATGAATGTAAAGCCAAACCCTATTTTCCCAAAAAAGTCATTAAGCAGACTGATCTTTTCGCGCGTATTAATAAAGTTAATCACTAATAATAAAGCACTGACAACAAAAAACACACCGATTTTTTGTCTAATATTAAAGATTCTCTTGATAAGTCTGGAAGAAATCCAAATAGCAATACACACATTCGGAAGCATAACTAAGTTCCAGTTTGCAATTCCAATATATTCGAAACGTTCCACAAAAGGCATTTCAACAATTTTCCACATGGTCAAAGTGGGCCAGGCTTGTTTAGCAAGCAGATCTTCCGAATAATAGGCAAACGTAATAACTGCTAAAATAGTATATATCAAGGTAGTGGTTAAAACAGCAAGGTGAGCCCACTTTTTGGATTTCTTTGGTTCTTTTATAAAAGGATAAATGAACGGAATAATCTCAAAACCGATGATGGTAAGCGACATATTGTAGGAACCCATGAGAAGTTCCTTAACTGAATGATCCCAAATAGGGAGGAGATTATAGAAATTTGAGAATTTAATGGCCCAGCCAAATGTCAGAAGGAGATAAGCCGGCAATACTAGGCCGAAAAAGGCTGTACCGACTACCGTTCTGAACCCTCCAAAAATGATATATGTACAAAGAATCATGAATCCAAAGGAGAACCAGAAAGTGCTAAGATCCGGAAACATCCACACTTGAATGACCTCGATAAATGTTCGTAGGATAGCTAAGACGTACAAAAAAAAGTAGCCTATGAAAATGGAGCTGATTGCTTTGCCGATCAAATTGCCTGTAAGGTACTTATGGGCTGTCACAAAATCACCATCAACCGTTTCGGCAATTTTATAAATCATCCAAATGAGGACATGTATGCATCCCCCGGCAAACAGGATGGAAATCCAGGCATCATAGCCTGCATCCTTTGCGATGACTCTCTGATAGCCAAGAACCCCAATGCCAATTTGCATGGACATAATTAAATAAAATACTAGAAATGGGGATATCTTCAATCTGTCTGGTACTGGCTGCTCCTGTATCTGGTTCACCTCCGTTTCATGATTGGTAACTGGCTGCGGTCAAACTGCGTTCCGGCTCCTGCGTTATTCATCAATATCCTTTTTCTCTTATGCTTTTTTCTTGCTAAAGCGGAAAGGAACTTTAGTTCGCAAATAGAGTGGCCTCTTGAATTGCATTTGAAATGGAAGCCTGATAATCGCATCTTACAAATCTGTAACCCTTGGCGGATATAAATGCTTAAGTTCTCGTAAGCATGACGTAGCCATTAAAATTTTTTGTTCGATTAATGAAGGGTCATCACAAATCTGCACATCTGCAACTGGTACAAGCTGTTTAGTGTCCTCAATTTCCCGGAAACCCTCTTCCGGAAGATATGCGAGACCTTCACTCATAAGTAAATCCCATTATTTTCGGCATTACGCTTATTGTTGCCGGTTTTGGAAAACTTATGAATGGAAGGCAATAAAAAAGGAAGGTGTGGCGGTTAGGCAGTTATATAGGGGAAATATAATCTGGGCAAATAAAAAAGGAACCTGGTATAGGTTCCTTTTAGTAAGCAAGAAAAGTACGGTATAATCCATATATGTAATAAAATGGTATATAACTTCGTATAATACAATTTAACGCTTTCATAAACGTGATTAAATTATTGTCCAAACCCTTGGTATATAAGGGATTGGGCATTTTTTTATTTATATCATAATTAATGTTAAGAACGATTAATGCTACTAAATATCCTGTTGCCATTCAAGCTTTTTCTGTTAGGACACTAAAGGGCCAGTAACTTGAACGACCTTTTTCGTCAGTATTTTTATTTTCCTCATTTATTTTGGAACAAGTCAAATGCCCTGGCTTGTTTTATTAGGAGAGTAATCGTTTTAAAATATAATAAATTTGTTCCATATTTGGCCCGCTTCCATAAACTCTTTCTAGATGGATTCCCTTATATAAAGAAAGAATGGAATTTATAATAGCCTCTTTATTCAAATCTTCTGGAAGCTGTTTTAATTCAATCCCTCTTTTTATGGCTGTGTCAAACAGTTCAATCCAGCTATCATGTGCTTTAGAAAGTTTCATTCTAATCACTTCGTCGTGTACAGAAAGCCGAATGAGGTCATTATATACTAATGTCCAATCTTTCCGATCTTCTAAATGGAGACCTATTTGAAAGTATCCAGTGAAAAACTCCAATATTTCAAAATTATCTTGACGGATATAGGGGATAACTACCTCTTGAATAAAATTAAAATTTCGATAAACTTGCTGGTCAATAATATCCAACATGATATCTTCTTTTTTTTTATAATGGGAATAAAATGTAGCTTTTGATTTACCCGCTCTTTCCATAATTAAACTGACTGGCGTCTGTTCATATCCAAGTTCGGCAAATAGTCCGTAAGCCACATCTAATATAAGTTTTTTTGTTCCTTTTCCTAATTCCTTAGGCATATTAATTCCCCCCATGTATTTTTATTAATTGGTAAAAAAGCCCATTGAGTTATCAGAAAAATGCAAATAAAATAAAGTCAGATTACAACCGTCCGGTCGGTCAATAAAGTTGAAATCAATCAAACTAGTTGTTAGTTATTGGAGAATATATATTCTGCCTTATTATAAACTAACTGCCCCTTTTGGATGTTAATGTTCTCACTCAGCCAACAAAATATAGAAAGATTAATGTATGTAATGATATATCGAATTTTATCAAATAATAAAATTTTTATTTACGAGTAAAAATTTCCATATGAGTAAGTTTGTTTAACTTAAAAGGAGGAGACTTTAAATGTACTTAGTAAGCTTTTTGAAAAATCTCAAAAAGAAGAGCAATTGGGGAATCATTATTTATATGTTACTAAATTCCTTGCTTTTTTTACCATTATTTCAATCTGGAACGAGTCTTAGAGAAACATTGTCCCTAATCTTCTTCTGTGTTTTATTTTATTTGATTTCACTTGCTGCCATGCTGTCTCCATTAGGTGAATTTATTTTAAGACTTAGAACTGGATCAAGGCCTATTAAAAGGCGGGATTTAGAAAGAAAACTAAGACCCTTATTTGATAATGTTTATCAAAAAGCAAAAATCAAGGATCCTGCTTTACCAGGCAATATAAAGTTATTTATCCACAAGAGTCCTATTCCCAATGCTTTTGCAGTGGGCAGAAAAACTGTCTGTGTAACCCAAGGTTTGCTGGATATCCCTGAGGATGAAGTAGAAGCGATTTTAGCCCATGAATTCGGACATCTTTCACATAAGGATACAGATTTTTTATTAGCTATTACAGTCGGAAATATATTTGTTAATATTGCACTTTGGTTCATTAGGCTTGTTTGGATTATCCTTACCATTCCTTTAGGAATTGTACTTAGGATGCTATCAGAAGATCTAGGTGAAAAGTTGCATGGGGTTATCATTCAATTTCCTGTTTGGGCCTGGACAAGGTTTGGCTTGCTGTTTATTCAAGCATCTTCTCGGCAAAACGAATTTGAAGCAGATCGTTTTGCAGCAGATTTGGGCTATGGATCAGAGTTAGCTTCAGCATTAGACCGTGTTGCTGGTCAAAGTCCGGATATTGGAATATTAAAAGCGATGTATTCCACACATCCTGATACGGACGAAAGAATTGGGAGACTTCAAGATTTAGGAGCTGAATATGTAGCTTATTAAGATATGGATAGAAGTTACTGATATTTAATAATATTGGTAACTTTTTTATGCAATTAGTAAGGGAGAAGGGTACTTTGAGCTTTTTAAGAGTAATAGAGGCTGCTATTGCTTTTTGTTTGGCTGTAAAAGAATTAGTTTCTCAAGAAATTGAAAAAATTTCTAAGCGTGAAGGGAAGGGGAGGAAGGATCAGTCAAATGACAACAAGGGACATAAATTCCCGCCAAGAAGTGAGAGTACTAAGCGGCTGAATACGGCTAATCAAAAAAATAATAAATCTAACGGGAATCAAACAAGGCCTAAAAAAAGTAAATTACCTAATAAACAGCCAAATCGACGCCTTAGTTCACGGAGTAATGGGGCTAAAAGGAGAAAAAATCGAACAAGTACATATGACAAATTAAAGAAGAATTCTAACCGAAGCAAAGGTCAAAAAGATCGTGGGAAGAACGGAGTTAATAGACAGAAAGCTAATAGGAAGAGCAGGAGCAAAAGGATTGCTGCCAATAAACATTATAGAAAAAAACAGGAGTTAGGGAAAAACAGATCATCTAACATGAAACCGTTAAGGTCCACCTTCAATGGGAAGAGACAATCACCCGTAAATCGTAGGAATACGAAAGGGATTAAAAAGAAGCAGTCAGGGTCTCATGCTAATGAGAAGAGACAATCACCCGTAAATTGGAGGAATACGAAAGGGATTAAAAAGCAACAGTCAAGGTCTCATGCTAATGAGAAAAGAAAAATACCTGTAAAAGGGAAAAACACAGGAACTTCTAAAGAAGTAATAAAACAACGAAAAAACCAGCGTAATCGCCAAAGCGGCAGAACGCGAACAAATCTAAAAAGAGAGTTTGCTAAAACCGCAGGGAATTTTTCAAAAGAAGTGGAAGGTCTTATAAGAGCCACACCAAAAATTAAAGGACGTATAAAAGAAGATTATAACAAGGTAAAGTCTACTTATAAGGATCTAAAACAAAAATTCGGCAAAATTGCGGAGAAATACAGGGAAAAAAGGCGAGAGAGAGAAGCAAAAAGAAATAAAAATGAAAGAAAACGCCAAAGCAAACCAAAAGGAAAAAAGCCTGAGGAACAGAACAAAACACTGAAGCAGTCAGAATTAAAGAAGCCGATGGCAAAAAAGAGCCCCTACTAAAGAAAGAGGAACCGAGCAAAGGTCAAAAGAAAGAACAACCGAGCAATGAGCAAAAGAAAGAACAACCGAGCAATGAGCAAAAGAAAGAACAACCGAGCAATGAGCAAAAGAAAGAACAACCGAGCAATGAGCAAAAGAAAAAGAACCGAGCAAGGGGCAAAAGAAAAAGAACCGAGCAATGAGCAAAAGAAAAAAGAACCGAGCAAGGAGCAAAAGAAAAAAGAACCGAGCAAGGGGCAAAAGAAAGAGCAGCCGAGCAAGGAACAAAAGAAAGAGCAGCCGAGCAAGGAACAAAAGAGGGGCGATAAGAACCAAAAAAATACTGTCGAGAACGTAAAAAGCACAAAAAAACAGGGTGCTTCCAAAAAACAAAAACACAAAAAAAATATGGTTAAGAACGTAAAAAGTGCAAGAAATCAGATTAATTCAAAAGAACAAAAGAATAAAAAAAATATAGTCAACAACGTAAAAGGTGCAAAAAATCGAGGAGCTTCGAAAGATAAAAATAAAAAGAACAAACAAAGTTATCCTCAAAAGATACGCAATAGGAGAGCCGCTCAAAAACATACACAAAAAAAATCAAACAAGTTTCAGCATAGCCGACTTCGTCCAAGGACGGTTAACAGGAGAAATGTGCCTCGTCAATCTCCAGCTAGAAGTATGGGACCTTCTCGATCTAGATAGAAAAAAAGGAGAGATAGAAGTGTTTACTAAAAATGAAATCGAAATTTTAGAAGGAATGCGATTAGAAAATCAATATAGATTAAATACTCCACAAGAAAAAATACAATTCATCGGGAATCAACAGCAGATTCCGCTTCCTAAAAGCGTTTTGGAAAAACATTTATTATTTATCGGCGGTATTGGAACAGGAAAGACGAATGCTATGTTTCAATTGGTCGACCAATTAGTGAATCATCTAAATGACGATGATGTCATGGTCATTTTTGATACGAAAGGAGACTTTTATAACGAGTTTTATCGGGAAGGAGTGGATGTTGTAATCAGTAATGATGCAACCTCTACTCACTATTGGAACATGCTTCAAGAAGCGCTTCTAGATGGAGAAGAAGATGTGGAAACTGCGATAAGAGAAATGGCAACGGCTTTATTCGATATAAAGATTAAAAATAGTGGAGGCAATTCTTTTTTCCCTGCAGCGGCACGAGATGTATTAATCGGAATCATGAAGTTTTTAGTAAGGATCCATGAAAATAGCGGTACAGTAGATATTCATGACGAGGAATACTTCAATATTATTAGCAATGAATGTCTCAGCGGCTATATTCAGTCCGTTCAGATTCAAGATTTAAACGAGGAGTTCCAAGAACACGAAGACTTAAAAGCATTGAACGATATGATTTCGAGAAAAAGCATGGGGCAGGCTTTAGGAGTAATGTCCGATTTGAGGCAAGTCTGCAGCGAAGTATTTATTGGGAATTTTAAAAAAGACGGTGATTTTTCAATTCGGGAGTTTATCCGAAACAAAGGCGGCAAAATCTTATTCATTGAGTACGATATTTCCATTGGCAGTGTGTTAGGTCCCATTTATAAGCTGCTGTTTGACCTAGCTATTAAAGAGGCACTGTCCCGTAAAAAAAGCGAGGGAAATGTGTATTTCATTATTGATGAGTTTAAGCTGTTACCTAACCTTTATCATATCGAAAGCGGCATTAACTTTGGCCGAAGCCTTGGAGCAAAATTTATCATTGCCATGCAAAACGTGGAGCAGATCCGGGATCCAAAGAATTATGGCAATGAATTGGCCAATAGTATTTTATCTGGAATAAGTACGACCGTATCCTTTCGAGTGACCGATCCTGCTACCAGAGATTTTATTAAAGGACTATTTGGCACCCAAACAAGAAAAATATTACATCACAACACCTCATTCCATAATGCAGAGCATATTGTTACTGGGAATGTTGTGGAGGACTGGGACATTATGAATTTAGCCATTGGAGAAGGAATTGTAGCCTTACCAGGTCAAAACCCGATTAAATTTCAATTTAATGAATATATAAAGGAGAGGACCCATGAGTAATTTACCATCATTTAATCATGATCATAATCCATTAATGCAATTTATCGGAGGCTATTTAACTACTGCTCAAACACAGGAGAATACGAATAAACTGATTGGAAATGTTTTAATGTCAGGGGTTCCGAACGAAGGTCAAGCCCTCTTTATTAAAAACCTGCTTCTTCAATCTTTAATGGAAAATAAATCGATTGTGATCTTTACGAATAAAGATTCCCTATTAAATAATAGTTTAACTGCCTTTCAACAAGAAATGACGGGGCAAAAAAAAATTTGGAATCTTGATTTTTCTAATTTTTCAAAATCCGATACTATTAATCCATTTTCAAATTTGGCGGTTACGGAAATAAAAGATTTGATTATGGATATTCTTAAACAACAGCGACCTATGAATGAAACAGAATCTATCAATATTGGGCGGTATGTAAATATGATCATTAAAGCACTTATGTCATCTAATCAATCCATAAAGCTAAATGAGTTAATTGATTACGGTGATCATAGGGTTGCAGCAAATCTAATCATGGAATCGGGGCTGCCAGAAGGAGAGAGGCAGCGGACTCAAAGATTTATCAAGTCTTTTGAGTTTGTGGTACTTTATGAAACGTATTTCGATTTAATTAATGAGAAGGGCTTAGGAGATATTTTTTCAGGTGAAGAAAATATTGAGGATATACTCAATTCCGGAAACATCCTTGTAATAACGGTTGAACAGTCGATCAATAAAGAATCAAGCGAAGCCACGATTCAACTGTTAATGAAGCTATTATTAAAGAATTTTAGTAATAGGAAAATAGATGACGGAGCTTTATTCGTTTTTGATGGCATTCGTATGCAAAATATGGATTTATTCAATAACATCCTTCAGCTAAACCAAACTAATAATGTAAGCAGTGTGTTTACAGTTGAAGATGTTTCGGAACAAATTAAACTGAGTGGGAATCAATTCATTGATAAATGTAAAACCTTTGCTATTTTTACCCAAAGTTCAAATGCAAATTGTCAGTATTGGTCTGATTTTTGCGGTTACCATGAAAGTACCCAAGTATCATGGGGGTATAGTCCAAACTCAAATGAAACCGGTAAAGGAAAAGGTGGGTTTGGATCTCAAGGTGTAGTGGAAAGACAGGAATATAGAGTGACGAATATGGGAACTAGTAAACAAGTAAAGCCAATATATAGACCAGAAGTTTTTCGCGCTTTAAAAGCAAAAGAACTCATTCTCTTCTCCAAAACTGTGAACAAAAAAAGAAAGCTCAGCTTATAACAGGTGTGGCAATGGAGTCAAGGCGATTTGATGGCCTTGACTATTTTTTGATTTAAGGAATTTTTTTACAAAAGAAAAAGACAGCCCGCAAAAAGTCAACTTACATTATCTATTTAGGATAGCTTTACCGGTTTCTTTATTGGAAAAGGCAGTTCCAAAAACTATCAAGTCCTAATATACGGAGAAGATAGTACAAAGCTTATTCTTAATAAAACTAAAAGGTTGGTAACCAACCCAATAAAGAGTTATATCCGTCGTTCAAAATCCAAGCCGTTAAGCGAGGCAACCATACAAAGGTTTTGGGTCCTTAAACATTGATATACAAATATATTATTTTGTTTTTTATTAAAAAAGATGCCCATGGGCATCTTTATCAGCAAACTATTTCAAGCCAAGCCAACTAAACAGAGAATCTCTTAAAGCGGTATTTGACAAGAGTCCAAGAAAAGAGACAATTGCTGTAACTAGTACGATAACAATTTGGTTACGTTTTTTCGCTGATTTTACTGCGGCAGAAGCAGATTTTTCTGTAGAAAAACTGTCATGTAAATTAATCAATAGGTTGTTATAATCAATGAAAATTTCATGAAGTTTTTGAAGTTCTTCAGAATTACCCTTCAGACTGGTAATAAAACCAGCGTGCTTATTTGTTAGTTCCTGCAGTAACTCATGGATATTGCTTCCTTTCTCCCCCGCTTTAAAAAGAACGAAATTCCCTTGTTTTCTAAACTCTACTACAAGCAGGTCCTTAGCTTTAGGCTTAGGCATGAAGAGTCCTCCCTCATAAATAATTGCCTAGACTTCCCACTTGTGCAAGTAGCTAGGTACTACTAAACACAATAATTCTGGCCCCTCCTCCGTATTTACACCAATCGAGATTAATGTAAATACGGAGGGCGGCAGAATCATGGGAACTAAAGGAGGAATGAATTGCTGACCATTAAATTATACATTAAGAACACAAAATAATTCAAATTTTTTTAATTTTATAAAAGGACAAAAATATGGTATTTGTACCTGTTGAGGTAGAAAGATCATTATAATGTTTTTGAATAGGTAATTTCAATAAGATATGTAGTATTTGTATCGAGGGAAAAGCCCTAGAACATTATATTTTTTTGTTTATCGGATGTGAAATTTCATATTTGGGGGATAAAAAATAGGCTTAAAGAATAATCTTTAAACCTACTTAGAATGTCTAACTACTTTTTTTCTTGAAGGTGAAATACAATCCAATACCAGTAATAACATATGCAACAATTGGTTTCAATCGCGAATCTTGTGAATTCCAGTCGTTTACAACGGCCGACTCAATACGATCTGATAACAACCACAATGTCACAAATGCTACTATTACTAAAAGTAATAAGTTTTTAGATTTTTTCATCTTCGCACTCCTTTCTATAACTGACATTAACAGACAGATGCAACATAGCGACCGTCATTATAATGATCTTCCACTCCTCCCGTATACCTACCTCAAATAAGATAAGCATACGGGAGTCGGAAGATAATTCAGCTATAAGAAAGGAGGGTAGTTAGAACATTCTTAAAATTAAAATACCATATATTCGGAATTTTGTAAATTATTATTTAAATAATTGTTGCATTACAACTTGGCCATTTTATATTCCCAAATTTTTATAAAGGTAAGAATGTCACCATCTGTTTTAGTTCTATGGGCGTTAACTTATCTCGACTAAGGTTAATGTTAAATGGTATCAGGCACTTGATGCAATATGGGGGAAACGCCGAGTTAGTGAGGAATCTTAATTACCCTTTATACACCTTGACTATTCTTGTTAAAGGGCAGCTAGAGAATGATCTGGCTTATATTTTTTGTAAAGCTACTCAATCGGTGCTTGTACTTAAGTGAACGGGTGCTTTAGTGGAAGAAGAATTAATTGATTTTAGGACTTTATAATAGTTATTCCATTAACGGCCGCTATCCTTGAATAAGGATAAGCGCTTATTTTTCCTTAAAGGGCAAGATTGTTTAGTAAGTACTATTGATTAAACTATTAGAAGGTAAATTTGTCGATTAATGGCGATGAACCTTTAATATAAATAGAGGTGCAGTTTATTATTGAAAAATCCGCATTCATCCTCTTTCAAATGCTCATACATCTAAAATAGTAATAGAATAAGATGTAATCATAGTAATAAAATTTTTCGAAGGAGGAGTATAAATGGGCATAAACTGCCATTGTAAGCGTAAACCATGTTGTTGCTCAAATAATAAGATTAGGAATGTTTCAAACCCAACTAACAATCTGACGTTTAATAATACAGTTCAAGGCGGACAAAATACATCGTTTTCAACAGCTTTTGGAAACTTTTTTAGAAGCCCTGAAAATATTATTCTAGAATCTAACCAAGCCATGGAATGGACAAATACTGGCGCATCATCGGGTGGTGTATTTTTAAGTTCCCCCACACAAATCCATGTAACACAAGCCGGATTCTATTATGTTGAATACACAGTATCTGTATTTATGGCAACTGAACGACCGGATGCAGCTTTCGTAGGTATATTCATAAATAATACAGAAGTACCTAATCGACAATCTAGAGGCTTAATTTTCAACGGTGAACCCGATAGATTCGAATGCACAAATGTTACTCTAGGAAGTATATTCTTTATTCCAGAAAATGCATTGGTTGAATTAAGAAATATTGGTCCGCAATTACAAACATGTGGCGATAATGGAGTGGCTAGTTCAGTAAGCCTGATTAAATTATCCTCCTAATATAGAATATGGAATACTAGTCATTCTTCAAATTATAATTAAGTTGTTTTTACCTTAGTACCTTTTAAATTATACATGGCATGACATGATCAAGACATAAGTCAAAATGTCTCCTAACATAAATGATTCAAGGCACATTCTCTATCATTAACTTCTAAATATGGCCAACTATTTTTTAAGGCCTTATTTTTGGCAAAAGTGGAGGGAGTTAGAGGGCAAGCACTTTACAGATGTAATAAAGTTTTCTATTATTCCATTAAACTAAGCTCGTAAAGGTTTAACACTTTAATTATCGGGCGCTTTCCTGAAATAGAGGTTCAGCGTTTATTTTCATTTAGGGCGCTTTTCAGTGTCCTTTTTCTTGTATTACAAGGGTTTTTGCCCGCGATTGTTGAGTAACCTAAATGGAGAATTAAGCCAAAATTAGTAAGAGGTTGTGAAGAAATGTACTTAAAATAACGGGGCAAGTTAGTCGAAGAAGGAATTTGTATTTTCTTCCAGAATATATTTATTCAATAATATAAAGGGGGAAAAAATAATTGACAGCAATTATGGTAGCATTAGCGATAGCAATACTTAGTTCAGTAGTTGCTTGGCAATTTAGCAAAGGAAAGTCAAAAAAAAGAAAGTATATTATTTGGGGCATTACCATTATGATAGCAATCGCACCTTTCCTTTCATTTTCAATTGGCTTAACATATGCATTTATTGTTAGAAATGGTTGGGCTGGATTAATAATGTGGGTCTTGTTTCCAATTTTTTTCATCTTAGGGCTTATTGTATTGTTGGTTGGTGTCTTTAAAGAAAAAGGAACAGAAACAATGTAGAACTATCTGCTTAGGGTGGGCATCTAGTTTGTGAATAATTACACGGATGCATTACTTTTACATCTAGATTGTGTTTGCTCTTTTTAGACAAAAGGGGTAGTTTAGTGAAATAATTAATAACTACTTAGAGTGGATTAAATCCTGGAAATGTGTAATTAATTTAAGCCAATTATAAAGGAAAAAGTCTTGGGTCTTAAATTACCACAAGACTTTTTTGGATTTTAGTATGGGGTAGGGATAGGAGGACAGGAAACAGCATCTATAAGTCTTGGGTCAATACCGTAGAATTGCCAGAAAGCACCGTTCCATCTATATCCAGATACTTCTCCATATTCCACACGAGTAGGGTAGAACCAAAATTGTGTGCCATTTATAAGCCATACATAAGTATTTTGATATAGACAGTCGACGATATAGGACACAGAAGGTTTTGTTGGTATAAATGTTGGAGGAGGGTATTGTGGACTCAATGTCCCCTGGCGTGGGAAATATCCCATGTGATTTCACTCCTTTTAGTTAGGTTAACCTCATTATATGTTGTAAAGAAGTAATAGGATTATTTAAAGCGAAAACTAAAGATTTTGCAGTAATTCTTCAGTTAGATTAACCATGTTGGGAGCCTTTACACTCCATTGCAGTCTGATAAGCTAACCAAGAAAGTTGAAATTATTGCTAGCCAGTTTAGTATGAGATACAATGAAAAAATTGGGAATGCATTTCAACTTTTAATGAAAAGGGTATAAATATGTTTAAGAATATAGATTTATTTAATCAGGCCTTTTTTTTTGCTCCGATTGGGATGGCGATAGTTTCATTAGAGGGAAAATGGATTAAGGTAAATCATGCTTTATCTAAAATTACTGGTTATACAGAGGATGAACTCCTTACCACGAACTTTCAAACCTTAACCTATCCAAAGGACTTAGATGCAGATTTATCTTACACACAAGAATTAGCTGAAGGAAAAAGAGACTCTTTTGAGATGGAAAAACGGTATGTCCATAAAAGCGGGAAGATCGTATGGGTGTTATTATCTGTATCCATTGTGCGGGAGGGGAAGAAGCCATTATTTCTTATTTCTCAAATACAAGATATAACCGATCGTAAAAACTCAGAGAAAATATTGAAACAAATGGCTCATTATGACTTTCTAACCCAATTGCCAAATCGGAGATTATTTGAAGAAAGACTTAATCATGCAATAGAATCAGCCGATTTCAATAAAGGGTTTGTCGCAGTAATGTATCTTGATTTGGATGGGTTTAAGCAAATAAATGATACCTTTGGTCATGACTTAGGAGACTTATTGTTAAAAGAAGTCGCAAGCATGCTTACCTCTTGTGCAGGAAATAAGGATACTGTGGCCAGGCTTGCAGGGGATGAATTCACCATTTTGCTTCCGGAAACGACAATCGACAATGCCAAACATGTTGCCGAACGGATCATCGACACTTTATCTGATAAAGTGTCGGTGCAGAATATTGTAATCTCAATAACTCCCAGTATCGGCATTGCCTTTTGCGATGCTTACAATGTAGATGTCAGGAATTTGCTGAAATATGCTGATGGAGCTATGTATCAAGCAAAACAGAACGGAAAAAATAATTATCAAATTTCACAGAACAGATAAAGCTAGTTATGACTTTATTATGAGCGTTGATCCCAAAGGATTAACGCTATTTTTGTTGAAATTCGTTTGAGCCAAGAGGTGTTAAGCGTGAAGAGAATAGATGTTGTATATGCGTTAATTTATGACGAAGTAACAGAGAAAGTATAGTGGTTAATAATCGAAATCAACTTGGTCTCTACTCTTAATAAGCTTGCTTATTCGTTTCTAATGTTTCGATAAATTTTTCGATTGTTGAAGTTAAGTAAGTATCGTTTCTTCTTATAAAAACGATTTTAAACTTACTGTATTGATCTGGAATCTTATGATATTGTATGAGTCCGCTTTGTTTCATATGGCTGACTGATGACTCCGGAACGAATGTAACGCCAAGTCCCATGGCAACACTCTGTAAGATTGTTTCCAGTGTACCGAATTCCATCATTTTTTGCGGTGTGATGTTTTGGTCTTTATACCAAGTTTCAAGACGCGCCCGGTATCCACAGCCTTTACTAAAGCATAAGAACGGTTCCTCTTTCAGCTCTTCCAGTGTGGATGGACGCATATCTGAAATTAAAACAAGGTTCTCTTGAAACACTTCATGCGATACAAGATCGGGATGAAAGTCTGATTCTATAACGAATGCTCCGTCCAGCTTATGATTTAATACTTCTTCTGCTAGTGTTTCTGTGACACCAGTAATTAGCGATAGATCGACATTTTTATATTTCTTAATATAGCTGGATAATATTTTTGGTAAATGAATTAGGGTTTCAACAGTTCCAATTTCTAATTTTCCAGACGGTTCATCATTACTTTGAATGGCTTTTCTCATTTCATCTGTTAACAATAATATTTTCTTACTATAAGTTAATAGTTTTTTCCCTTCAGGTGTCAAACTCATACCACGACGATGCCGGTTAAACAAAGGGGTATTCAGTTCAGTTTCGAGCTTCTTAATTCTCGATGTAATGTTCGATTGTACATAATTAAATTCTTTCGCCGCTTCTGTGATTGTTCCTTTTTCCGCCACAATCTGAAAGATCTCTAAGTCCTTAAACTCCATTTTTTTACACCCTTCAATTTTTGTTTTCGTTCCGATGATATCATTAAAAATGATAAAAATCATCATTATTATTCGTTTTATAAGAAACCTGAATCGATCTATGATGAATATGTCAGCTATTATGAAGGAGGAATTGGAAAATGACAAATAGTGTATTGTTAGGAGCAATTTTATGTTTAATTGCTGCAGTTTCATGGGGAGCAATGTTTCCTGTAGCACATGCGGCTTTCAAACATATTGATCCCTTCTATTTTACAATCATTCGATATGTCTCTGTTACGATCATTTTATTAGCGATTCTATTATGGAAAGAAGGAAGGCAGGCTTTTCGCTTTGAAGGAAAAGGTCTTCACTTATGGTTTTTCGGTACAATGGCGTTTACGGTCTATAATCTATTTATCTTTTGGGGAGAAGATTTATTGGGTGAATCAGGCGTAATGGTGGCGTCAATTATGGAATCCCTAATGCCGATGATTTCCATTGTAATTGGATGGGTGATTTTTAAAAATAACCCCCATTTATTCACATTAATATGTGTACTTGTGTCATTTATTGGTGCTCTGTTAGTGATTACAAAAGGTGATATTAAAGCATTTCTTGGTGCAGCGAATCACTTTATACCTTCCATGCTTATTTTAATCGCGGTTATTGGATGCGTCATTTACACGATGGGCAGAAGTGAGTTTAGCGGTTGGTCCGCTTTGCGGTATTCAACTTTAAGCTGTTTGCTTGGAACGCTCACATCCGTTGTTATTATAGGAGGGGCAACGCTGTTCGGATATATATCTGTTCCATCAGAAGCAGATATCAAAGCAGTGATTCCGCATTTATTGTTTATGATTATATTCCCTGGTCTCATTGCGCTGCTTGGCTGGAACATAGGTGTGAGTTTATTATCACCATTAAATGCCTTGTTGTTTTTTAACTTAGTTCCTGTTACAACACTCCTAATTTCAATTTTTCAAGATAATCAAGTAACGATGTTCGATCTTCTTGGTACTGTATTTATCATTGTTTCACTTTTGTCTAATAATCTTTATGTAAGGATACAAAAGAGGCTAGATATAGCAGCTGTTCTTCAATCACAGCCTAAATGATAAAAGCGTGTCTTTTACCTATTCTTGGATTCTGCGGCGAAAAGCTTCCAAAGGCTTGTACCCGAACACTTAATGGCAACGGTTTAAAACGCCCAAACCCTGGTATAAAAGGTTTTGGGCGTTTATTGTTATGGGCAATTTTCTTCCTAATAGTTGTTAAAATGAACTCTTTTTTAATTACTCAGTATTTACTCCCTAATTTATTGGAGATTCGCATGCCGTATTCGATTACTTTTTCGATTAAGCAGTTTTGTCTTTCTTCTGTGATATTGAAATTAACATATCCAATGCTTATGGCTCCAAGGAGTTCATTTGCGTGATCGAAAATAGGCGCGGCGACAGAAGAGGTTCCAGGCGTTTGTTCACCATGACTCTCCCCATAGCCCTGCCTTCTAACTTTGCTTAATAGTTTTATAAACGAATCTCTTTCCTCAGATGGGACTAAGGAATTAACAGCTTTAACAGTCTCGGAGTTTGGCATATTAGCTAACAGCACTTTGTTGGCTGCCCCAATATTCAACGGGATTCGAATCCCCAGCTGATCATTGATTCGAATAGGATTGTTGAGACAATCAATTCTTTCAACTACTAGTGATTCTAATCCAATTGGCTTGCTGAAATACACACTTTCTTCCACCTCATGCATTAATTTTTCCATCTCTGGGCGAATCAGTCCAACAAAATCAAAGGTGTCATACATTTTAAGTCCATATTCTAACCAGGTGTTACCCATGGAATATAATTTCAAATCGGGGTCCTGCTGAATAAGCCCGTGCTGCTTCATGGATTGCAGGAGGCGATGAAGTGTACTGACAGGCAAGTCGCATTCCTTTGATAAATCTGTAATGGAAATCCACATTTTTGAATCGTTTTTAGCCAAAACCTTGATTACCTGCATGGCACGATCGATTGTCTGCATCTTTTATCCTTCCAATCCTTTTATTTTAAAAAATTATATTGAAATAAATTATTCAGTAAATTCAAAATATATTGACATGAAGAATCTATCACTATAATATCATATTATAAGTTTTCCTGTCAGAGGAAACTGATTCCGATATGTGGAAAAGGAGGTTAAGCTAATTGGTGACTTCAATGTACAAAAAGCTAAATACTGTCATTGTAAAGCATCCAAAAGAAGCCTTTATCAGTCAAGAGCATTTAAGGAGTGAGTGGGAAAAGTTCAACTATATCAGTGAGCCGGATTATATGAAAGCCCACCAGGAATACGAACAGTTTCTATCCCTTATTAAGAAGCATGTCAGCCATATTGAATTTCTGCCTGTTTCAGAAAGGGTGGGGCTGGATTCGCTTTATGCACATGATCCAGTAAAATTTACGAAAAAAGGTGCAATGATTTTAAAATCAGGGAAGAAATTACGCCAGCCGGAGGCAGAAATTTATAAAGAATTTTTACAGGAAAAAAATATTCCGATTCTGGGAGAATTAACTGGTGATGCTGTAGCTGACGGGGGAGATCTTGTTTGGTTAGATGACCGCACTTTATTAATTGGACGCGGTTATCGAACAAACGATGAGGCGATTCGCCAAATTAAAGAAATGACAAAGGATATAGTTGATGAATGTATAGTTGTTCAGCTCCCGCATGATCAAGGAGAAGAGGAATGTCTTCACCTTATGTCTTTTATAAGCATCGTAGATGAAAATCTTGCAGTGGTGTATTCACGGCTTATGCCGGTATTTCTAAGACAGATGCTTTTAAAACGCGGCTTCCAGCTGGTTGAAGTACCGGACGATGAATACCGGCGGCTCGGCTGTAATGTGCTGGCTGTTGCACCGCGCGTTTGTGTCATTGTTTCCGGAAACCCTCAAACCAAACAAGGGCTACTGGATGCAGGGGCGACTGTCTATGAATATGAAGGTAATGAAATTTCATATTTAGGCACTGGAGGACCAACATGCCTCACTTGCCCCGTGGAACGTGTTTAACCAAAGATTACAAATCAGAAAAATGATGGAGGAATAATACATGTTAAGAGAATCAACAACAAAATCAGCACAAGCTGAAAAAATGTTTCATAAGACAATTGTAAAAAGGCCCGGCTCAACTTTTATCAATGGATTAACAACATCTGACCTTGGAACACCTATTTTAGAAAAAGCAATAGAGCAGCATGATGCCTATATTGAAGCACTTAAAGCATGCGGTACAGAAGTAACTGTTCTTTCAAGCAATGATCAATTTCCCGACTCTACCTTTGTAGAAGATACAGCTGTTTTAACTCCAGAGTTCGCAGTCATTTCCAACCCTGGTGCGGAAAAAAGAAATGGAGAGATTCACGAAATAGAGCCGGCAGTCAAATCCTTCTTTGATAAAATCTACTATATTAAAGCGCCTGGCACACTTGACGGCGGCGACATTTTACAAATCGAAGATCACTTTTACATCGGGATCTCTGCCAGGACGAACCAGGAAGGCGCCGAGCAGCTTAAACAAATTTTAGAATCCCAAAACTATAATGCAACCATCATTCCCTTACAGAAATTCTTCCACTTGAAAACTGGAATAGCTTATTTAGGCAATCAAACGATTGTCGTTGCAGGAGAATTTGTCGACCACCCGGATTTCAATTCCTATCAAAAAATTGTTGTTCCTCCGGAAGAGGAGTATGCAGCAAACTGTATTCGCGTCAATGACTATATCATCATCCCGTCCGGCTACCCGCAAACAAAGCGGAAAATTAATGAAGCGGGATTCCGGACGATTGAACTTGATACATCTGAGTTCCGTAAACTTGATGGGGGCTTAAGCTGTTTATCACTGCGTTTTTAAATATTAGTTAAAAGTTTTAATTCGCATAGAAGGAGCGTTTAGTTATGACACAGCTAAGGTGGGGAACCCCAGATGCATTGCGCAGATTATTGTGTGAAGTAGTAAGCTGGAAAAGTATGACACTTTCGGACGGAGAGCGTAAATTTTCTTTTAAAGTGGCAGCCAAGCTCAAGGAGTTGACCTATTTTCGGGAGAATCCTGATCACTTGGGGCTCCATGATACCGATTTAGGTCGTCGCTTTGTAACCGCTTTATATAAACACCCTGATGCCACGGAAACAATCGTGTTAATCAGCCATTTTGATACAGTAAATACCGAAGAATATGGCGATCTTCAGGAGTACGCGCATCTCCCGAAGGAATTGACGAAATTGCTTCACTCCAGGCTTGATGAGCTGCCGGAAGAAGCCAGGCAGGATCTTCTCTCGGGAGAGTTCTTATTTGGCAGGGGCACGATGGATATGAAAATGGGGCTTGTTATGCATATGGGAGTATTAGAAAAAGCAACTGTTGAACATTGGCCTATTAATCTTATTTTGCTGACGGTTCCAGATGAAGAAGTGAATTCATCCGGAATGCGGGCAGCTGTTCAGAAACTTTTAGAATTGAAGGAAAAACATCAGCTCACCTATAAGCTTTTCTTGAATGGGGAACCGGTATTTACGCAAGAACCGGGTGACAGAAACTATTATGTGTATTCAGGCTCTATTGGCAAAATCATGCCGGCCGCCCTTTTTTATGGAAAAGAAACGCATGTGGGGGAACCGCTTAGCGGTATAACTGCACCTTATATTGCCTCGTTTTTAACACAAAGAATGGAGTGGAATACAGCACTGCAGGAAACAGAGATGGGGGAGCAAACTCCTCTTCCCGTGACACTGCAGCAAAAGGATCTTCGTCTGGAGTATTCAGCTCAAACACCGTATCGTTCATCGGCTTTGTACAATGTATTTTTAATGAAACGGAATGCCGATGAAATCATGGATATATTTGAAAAGGTAGCGCAAAATGCAGCTCACGCCTGCAACCAAGCCTATAAAGTAATTTGCAGTGAACGGAATGTATCTCCCGTAGGTGAGGTGCGGGTGCTGCGCTATGAAGAACTGGAAAAGCATGCTATTCGAAAATTTGGTGCAGATGTTGTTATGGGTATCAAAGACTTGGTACAGAAAAAAGCGGAATGGGATGATCGGGAGAAATCTATTCGAATTGCTGATGCGTTAATCATTAAGTGTCAGGAGCTGACACCGGCAATCGTTCTGCTTTATGCACCGCCTTATTATCCGGCAGTCAATTCCTCTGAGGATGAGCTGGTAGCAGAATGCATCGAATATGTAAAACAACAAGGCTTTGAAAAGTTTGGACTGCCTGTTAACCAAGTTCACTATTTTAATGGGATTAGCGATTTAAGCTATGTCAATTATCAGGATGCTGGTGACGGCTGGTTCGTATTTAAAGAAAACACGCCGGTATGGGGCAGCAGCTACAGTATCCCATTCGATGAAATGACACAGCTTCAGGCACCGGTACTAAACGTAGGTCCATTCGGAAAAGACGCTCACAAACGAACCGAACGCCTCCACATCAAAAGCGCCTTCGAAGAAGTACCCGCCCTTGTAGAAGGAATGGTTAAAATGCTGGCAAAAAAGCACCTGATGGTGTCAGGCGCCACTAGTTGACAAAATGGTGATTTCGTCCATTCAGGGTGGACAATTCGCGCAAGATTAATGTGCCGGATGCCAATTTAATTAAGGGATGTGATCTAGTTGATAGAGCAAGAGGGTCAGAAGAATCAATTAAACCGGTCGATGAAGCGTCGTCATTTGTTTATGCTTTCTTTGGGAGGAGTAATAGGGACTGGATTGTTTTTAAACGCCGGCTACACGATCAATCAAGCAGGGGCAGGAGGGGCTTTAATCGGGTATTTATTCGGTGGAGTCATTTTGTATCTTGTCATGGTTTGTCTGGGGGAGCTTGCTGTGTTCATGCCTGTTACGGGGTCATTCCAGACTTATGCCAGTAAATTCATTAGTCCTTCGGCTGGTTTCTCATTAGGATGGATGTATTTCATTGGTTCAGCCACAACAGCAGGAGTAGAATTTACAGCTGCCGGAATTTTGATGAAACGCTGGTTTCCGGATATCTCCGTTTGGGTATGGTGTGCAATATTCATCCTTCTTTTATTCGCACTCAATGCCTTAACAACAAGAGGCTTTGCTGAGGCGGAATATTGGTTTTCAGGCATTAAAGTTGTAGCTGTGATCTTCTTTATTATTATTGGCTTTAGTGCTATCTTGGGCATCATACCACTGGCGGACAGGCCGGCGCCATATATGGAACATTTAGCTCCAAAAGGCCTTTTCCCTGCTGGAATTGCCATCGTGTTTGTAACGATGATGAATGTCATCTTTTCCTATCAGGGATCAGAATTAATCGGAATTGCGGCCGGTGAAAGCGAGGAGCCTCAAAAGAATATTCCTCGTGCGATTCGAAATGTCCTTTTTAGAATCATCATTTTTTATATTGCTTCTATTATTATTCTATCCGCCATTTTCCCAACAAAAGAGCTCGGGATATTAGAAAGCCCGTTTGTAACCTTGATGGACTTGGCTGGAATTCCATTTGCACCTGATATCATGAATTTTGTTATTTTAACAGCTATTTTATCTGTAGGAAACTCATGTATTTATGCTTCGACCCGCTTACTTTGGGCGATGGCTCATGATGGAATGGCACCTAGAGTTTTTGGAAAACTCTCAAAACGGAAGGTGCCGTTCACTGCTCTCGTATTCACCATGATATTTTCACTTTTATCATTACTCACAAGTGTATTTGCAGCTGAGACCGTGTTTGTATTATTAATGTCCATTGCTGGTATTTCTGTCACCATCTCATGGATGGGAATCGCTCTCTCTCAATTCATGTTCCGACGTAAGTATATACAAGCAGGTGGAAAGGTAGAGGATCTAAAATACAAAGTCCCATTTTACCCAATCATCCCGCTGATTTGCATCATATTCTGTGTCTCTATTCTGGTATTCTTGGCATTTGACCCGACTCAGCTGGCAGGACTGCTTATTGGGATAGGATTCCTGCTTGTCAGCTATATTTTCTATTACTTCAAACATCGAAAGACGGAGGAAGTTAGTCCAAATAATGAAATTGGTGCATGAAAGCAATTATCCTGAATAACATAAAAACTAATTAGATCATACCGTTGGGAACTTTTTATTAAGTTCCCTTATTTTATGTTTAACACAGCCTAATGAAAAGGTGTTTATGGTCAATTTTAGCTGCTGAATTAGGAAGATTTTTCTTATTGTGCTTTTCTGTAATTAAAGGAAAATGGAGTTTGAACAAAAAAATAACCTCTTGGTAGAATGAGAGAGTCCTGAAGCCGGGATGTGAAAAGGACATTACTCAAATACCAGGAGGCTTTAAAATGAGTTATAACCCGAATAAGAAGATTGCCCAAATAGTTATGGTGCCAACAGGTACTTATCAGTTAAACCCAGATCATATTTTAAAAAGAAAACAGGATTAAATTTGTCTCCGTGAACCCCTTGCATATCAGGTATTATTAGTTAAAAATTAGGCTTTATTTACTTCAAAAAACGCCTTTTTCCTTAATAAGCAAGAAGCTTTATATTGGAAAAAGTGAGTTATAAATAAGCTGCTATTTTAGTTAGGCTGCTTGCTGAAATCTCTCTGAGCTCCCCTATAGCTTCCAATAAGATTTTGATAACCAGGAAGATGGCTGGAAATTAAAGCGCCAAAACCTTCAACATCATTGCGCCAATCACGTTGTAATTCGCACGCTATGCTAAACCAGTTCAGAAGCTGCACCCCACCATGGGCCATACGCGTTAATGCAGCATCCGCTACTTGTTTACTGAATGTTCCAGAAGCATCAGTAGCAACAAATACTTCATAACCAGCGTTCACAGCGGAAAGTGCAGGAAATGCTACACAAACATCTGTTACTACGCCCGCAATGATCAGTTGTTTTCTTCCAGTTTCTTCGATTGCTTTGACAAAATCTTCATTATCCCATGCGTTAATTTGTCCAGGACGGGCTATTTTTGGCGCATGAGGAAAAAGTTCAACCAGCTCTTGCATGAGTGGTCCATTAGGCCCGTTTTCAAAGCTTGTTGTTAAAATAACTGGTAAATCAAAAAACTTAGCAGTGTTAGCAAGAGCCATAACATTGTTCTTGAATTCATCAACACCATAGTCACGCACAAGACCGGAGATAAGGCCGGTTTGATGATCAACTAAAAGAACGGCAGCATCATCTTTATTAAGACGAGAATAGAAATCAGACATTTAACTGTCCTCCCTTTAATTAAGTATAAGTAATCGAAGAAGATTCATAGATTGGAAAATGGATGTTAAGTTTTTTCGTTTGTTCCAATGTAATTGAACAGATTACTGGAATTCGTTTTCAAAAAACTCGTTATGTGTTGGGAGTATTTTAATAAAAATGATTGAAAAAGCTTGGACTTTTTCAATTAATCTAGAGCTGGAGTGTGATTGATCCAATGAATAAATTGATGTAAATATTGTTGAAGATAACGTTTTGTTTGTTCATCTGTAAGGATTTTCTGATCAGAATCAATCTTTTTATGTACTTGGGAAATCAGCACTTTTTGAAATGGAAGAACATGAACCTGCATAGCCTCTAGTACTTGTCTGATTTGCAATTGAGCAAAGGCAGTACCTAATCCCCCAGGAGTTGCGCCAATTAAACCAACCGGCTTTCTGCTAAGAACGGCGGATTCCCGCGGTCTTGATGCCCAGTCTAAAGCATTCTTTAAAACGCCTGGAATTCCAGAATTGTACTCTGGACTAATAATAATGATACCGTCAACGTCCTGGATAGCAGATTTGAATGATGTCACTGTTTCTGGAACACTTATTTCTAAGTCTTCGTTGAACAAAGGCAGATCATTAATCTCGATCCAACGAAATTGATGGGAATCATCCAGCTCTGTTAATGATTGACCAATGATTCGATTATAAGAGTTTTTTCGTAAACTGCCACAAATAAGGCCGATGGTCTTAGACATACATTTCCTCCTCGTTTAAAATCATTTTTATTCTACCATAATATACCAAAATAGAAGAGTGTCGTTATACCTAATTGTCTGATTATTTTAATTTAATGAAGTGTTTATTACAAAAAATCTAGGATGTAAGGATTTCTCTTTAGTTTTCTTATTACTCGGCAGGTGTTTTGCGAGCAATGGCAAATGGTCTATGTCAATTTGATTTTCTCTTTCAATCACTATATATTTCTATCATACTAGTAACTATAAAGAATTGGAGGGAGTGCAGAAATGGAAGAAAAGAAAGTGACCTGGTTAGAACTTTTTTATGATTTGTTATTTGTGGCGGCTGCTGCGGCTGCGACTCATGTTTTACTTCATGTTGAAGATGGTCATATCCATGCAGAGTATTTAGTAAAGTTTGTATTAATTTTTATTCCGATCTGGTGGGCTTGGGTAGGGCAAACCATATTTATTAACCGGTTTGGAAAAGATTTATTTCATCAACGTATCTTCTTAATTCTGCAAATGTTTTTTGTACTAATTATGACATCAAGTTTATCAGTTGATTTTGATCCATATTATCTTTCTTTTTTAATTGGTTATATTGGCTTAAGAGCAGTGACTGCGATCCAATATCTGATTGTCCAGCGTATAGAAACGGGAGTTCGAAAACAAGCAGCCCTTTTTTTGGGTAGGTATTTTTGGATTGGAATCGTCATTTCATTATTGTCCGTCTTTTTTGATTCCTGGGTTCGATATGCTGTGTTGTATACGGGAATCCTTATTGATATCATTGTCCCAGTGCTTGGACGAAAATGCTTAGAAAAGGTTCCCACAAATACGGCACATTTATTAGAGCGATTTGGTTTATTTACCATCATTCTCTTTGGGGAAGCTCTTATTAGTACACTTGCGATCATTCAGCCTGCACAAGGAAATTGGGATTCAATAGGCTTTGTGATCATTTCATTTATCCTGATTATATCGATGTGGTGGCAATATTTTGATAACATGGAGAAGAAAATTGATAAGTCTTTACAATCATCCGGCCAAATCATTATTTATGGTCATCTGTTTATATTAATGTCTTTGAGCATGATTGCAGCATCTATCAGACTATTGTTTTTACATGAGGTCCATTACTCATTTATTTTATTTTTTACTTTTGGATCTGTTTTGCTCTATTTCCTGTCAACTACCTTTGTTTTCCATCAATATAGACATGTGCACCACCGATTGAAAATTTATCATTTAGGGTTATTTTTAGGAATTTTAACCGTCTTTTTTATTATTAATTTGATTATTGCAGTACCAAATATATTGATAATAGCTGAATTAACCTTGTTTTTTATTATCTTTACTAAACTAACAATTTCTAATAAAAAACAACCGTTGACAAATGAGGTTCATCCGAGAACCCAAAATTGAAGAGGATAATAAAAACTTTTATTGAGATTGAGAGAGGATGTCTTGAACTGGCTACTCGAAATGTTATTGAAGATGAACATTTTAAAGTAATAGATGTTATTCATAATTGGTGGGGAGGCAGTCAAATGACACATTTGTTGCCTCGAATATTTTTTGAACATTTTCAGTCAACGAGTTTTGTGATCTTTGGTTCCATTGCTGTGGCTTTTTGGCTTGCAGGAATAGATGGGAGAATAGAGGAATAGCAAGTACTGACAGCCCAATTAGGGCTGTTTTTTATTGAAAGAAAGGGTTGGCAGAAAACATATTTTTTACAATAATTTAACACGTCCTAAAGAAAGGTTTAAATTTCCAGCACTACAATGTCAGTATAGATAAAAAGGAGGGATTGCATGAAAATAGCTGTTGCTGGAACGGGTTATGTGGGATTAATTACAGGTGTTTGTTTAGCAGAAATGGGCCATCAGGTGATTTGCACAGATATAATGGATGAAAAAATTCAGCTTCTTAAAACGGGGCGATCGCCTATTTTCGAGCCGGGACTAGAGCCGATGCTGAAGAATAACCTCTTAAGCGGCCGTTTAGCATTCACTGTAAACCCTAAAATTGCATATAAAGATGCAGAAATAATCTTTATTGCAGGTGGTACACCGGAAAACCATGACGGGACAAGTAATCTGGATTACGTTCATGCAGCAGCTTATTCTATTGGAATATGTATTGAAAATGATGTTATTGTCTGTACAAAGAGCACAGTTCCTGTGGGGACAAATGAAAAAATCAAAGAAATTATTCAAAGTGTAAAACCTCCGCCTCACCAGGCAGAGGTTGTTTCCAATCCTGAATTTATGCCAGAAGGCTCGGCTATCTTTGATTTTTTTAATGGTGACCGAATAATAGTAGGAACCAAGTCAAAAAGCGCAGCAGCAAAATTGGAGGAGCTTATCTTCTCTAAAAATACCTATCATTAAGACTGATATGCGAAGTGCTGAAATGATTAAATTTGCATCAAATGCCTTCCTCGCTGCCAAAATTAGCTTTATTATGAAATTGCAGCAATATGTGAAAAAACCGGAGCCAACATGGAAGAAGTTGCATACGGGATTGGAAAAGACAAGAGGATTGGGCCGTTTTTTCTGCAGGCGGGAATAATTGACGGGAGAAACTGCTACTCTCTTCTAGACATCAGCAGACATTCAATCAGCTATATTTCAATGGGAAGGCCTTATTTCATACACTTAGTGGTCTTTACTACGCTAAAAAGTTAAATATTCCCTTAGTGGGATCATACCATACTGACTTTGACCATTACCTTGAATTCTACGACCTCAAATTTCTGTCAAACATACTTTGGAAATATATGACCTGGTTTCACAGCACTTTTAAAAAAATCTTTGTTCCCTCGTCTGAAACACTGCAGCAATTAAGACTGCATGGATTTAGAAATCTGGAAATATGGCCAAGAGGTGTCGACTGCAAGCTTTTCTACTCATACTATGATAAATTATCAGTCCGCAGGCAATACTCTGTCAGCAAAAAATACCTTCTCACCTATGCGGGCAGATTGGCACCTGAAAAAAATGCAGATATCCTCCTTGATATAGCTCAAATACTCCCTCCTCATTTTGAAGAAGATATTCATTGGCTAATTGTTGGGGACGGACCACTTCGAACACAAATACAGGAAGCAGCGCCAAAAAACATGACTTTTACGGGTTATTTAACAGCCCGGCAGCTTGCTGAGGTGTACTCAGCATCACACTTGGTTGTCTTTCCATCTCCTACAGAAACCTTTGGAAATGTTGTTCTAGAATCAATGGCCAGTGGAACGCCTGTAATTGGTGCGGACGCAGGCGGAGTAAAAAGCATTATTCAGAATGGTGTAACAGGCTATTTGTGTGAACCAGGAAATGCAAAGGATTTCTCTGCTACCATCACAAATCTGCTCGAGAACCATAAAGTCAGAAGCCGAATGGGGTTTGAAGGCAGGGATTATGCGTTAAAGCAGAAGTGGGATGAAATCTTTGATAATGTAATTGGTGAATATAAAGCGGTTATAGGGGAGAGTGGAGAGAAGAAAATGACGACCTCAATCCTTTCCGGAGTGAATTTACAGAAGATTGCATTTGAGAAATAATTACAGGGTGCCATAATGCAGCAAAAGCTTGAGTTGAACTGCAAAAATATAACTGCCACTAAAAAGCAGCTCATAATCGAGCCACCGTTCTGGCGGAACTTCTATGCCTCAGCTTGAATGATTTTAAAGGAACATTAAGATTATCCCCTTAACTTCCTATTAAAGATTTATGACCCCCGTCTTGTATTAGATGGGGGTAGAGGTGTTTTGGAGGATTATATGAATGGATCATTAATTTAGGCGTTTGGTCAGTTTTTTTGGGGACTAAGAGGCTTCAGAAATGGTAACGGTATATCCTAAGTTCTTCAGTCTTCGAACTGAATGCCGGACAATGGAAACTTGAGTTATTCTCAACTACTTATTAATTTGAAAAAATGTGATTACGATAGCTAAAATAAGCATGGTTAAGGCATTTAATCCCATAATCGGCCTATGTCTGGCTCTTAAGAAGTGAGCGTGCAGGGCACCCAGCATAAGAATAGTAATGAGGGATCCTGAAAGCAAAATAAATTTAGGAAGCCAAAATCCTATGATCAATCCACATACGCTCAATATTTCCAAGAAAGCAGTTAATTGCATAAACCATAGGGGGTAGCGATATTCGACCCAGTGCTTAACCATTGACTCGGTACGTGTTACTTTCACCGAAATGGATATGGCGAAAATAAAAATTAAAATAATTTGAATGGTCATAGTTAGAACATCCACACAGTTTCCTCCTTTTGTATAATAGACGTAGCTGCTATATATAAATTCTAGGCTTATTAGTTTAGTGAGTATGTAGTCTGGAATACATTCGGCAGAATTTGCGGAGAGCTATATGGATAAAATTAAGTATTTATCGAGAATACAGCTTTTTGATCATCTGGAGTTGGAGGAATTAAAGAAATATGAACCGGTCACACCTATGAAAGTTGTGGAAAAAGGTACAGTTTTTAGTTCTCCTCATATGGATCAAAAGATATTGTATTTAATCAAATCGGGTAGAGTTCGTTTATATAGATTAACTGAAAGCGGGAAAGAGTTTACAGTTGATATTTTAGAAACTGGGCATGTGTTTGGAGAAATTGGTACTTTTACAACAGGTTCTGAAAATTTATATGCTGAGGCATGGGAAGATTCTGTTATTTGCAGAATAGATAGAGTGCATTTTGAAAAAATAATACATGAAAATCCAAGTATTTCTTTAAAGCTTCTTGAAATAATCTCCAGCCGTTTAAAGGAAGTCGAAGAGTTACTGGAGTATATGGCATATAGCAGTGCAAGGAAACGGCTTTTATTCCTGTTAAATAAACTTACAGAGAAGTTTGGGGATAAATTGTCAAGCAGCAGTCCGGGAGAATGGGTTGCACTTGATATTTACATAACTCATCAAGAATTAGCAATGATGATGGGCAGTATCCGTGAAACAGTGACAGCACTATTAAATGAATTTAATGCAGAAGGAATTGTACGCAAATCAGGAAGGCGAGGAACCATGGAAGTTCATCGTGTACGCCTAAAATGTGCATTAAAAGAGGAAGGATAAAAATCAGCACTTATTGCAGAGTGCATTAGATCAATTTAAAATACTCGCAAAGTATCGCAAAGATGAAAAATTACCAACTGAATAATCAAGAGAAGGGTGTTGACAAAATGAATAAAATATATTATCTTTAATTCAAGATATTTGATTTCGAGATATTTGTTGAACCATTACTTGAAAGGAGTAAGCCATATGCATGAGATTCTAAAAAGAATAAATGAACTCGCATTAAAAAGAAAGAAGGTAGGCTTAACACAAATTGAAAATGCAGAAATAGTCAAATTGCGCAGTCAATATATTAAAGAATTTCGCGGATCTATGGAAGAGCTGCTATTAAACACAACCATCGTTGATCCTATAGGAGATAATGTAACTCCGGAGAAATTAAAGCGAGCCCAGGCAAGACATAAAGTTAAGCCCATATGGTAAATCATAACTATCCAGAATGCAGTTAGCATTTACAAAGGAAAACAAAACAATCATCAATTTAATTGATATGGTTAGATTATTAAATGAAGAGGAACTGAGGCATTAGTTCAACTTCTCGAAAAGTTAAAAAAAGCAAATATTTTTTTTGTAAATTATCTCGAATTCGAGATAATTAAAATTAGGAGGAATTAAAAATGATGGATTTAGGTTTACTAATTATTAGGCTGGTAATTGGCGTATTATTCATTGGTCACGGAGCTCAAAAATTATTTGGGTGGTTTGGGGGTCATGGATTAAAAGGAACCGGAGGCTGGTTTGATTCCATTGGAATGAAGCCGGGAGTCATGATGGCCCTTTCCGCAGGATTAGCGGAACTTATAGGGGGAATCTTGTTTGCATCAGGATTTTTAACACCACTCGCAGCATTAATGATTGCAGGAACTATGATAATGGCTATCGTTAAGGTGCATGGTCCAAATGGATTATGGGCAACATCTAATGGATATGAATATAACTTAACTTTAATCTCTGTAGCCATTGGTATCGCATTAATTGGCCCAGGCCGATATGCATTGGATTTCTTTTTATTCTAAACTATCTCGAATTAGAAATACTTTAAATAAAGCTTTCATAAAATTTTGTTCCTTTTCAGCTTGTATATTCATTGTATAACTGAATTGATAGCAAGGCATGTCACTAGCTACAGAATATATCAATCCAAATTTAAAAGGAGTGTGGAAAATATGGGGAAAAAAACAATTGGGATTCATCATATAACTGCAATTGTTGGCCATCCTCAAGAGAATGTAGATTTCTATGCTGGAGTTTTAGGGCTGCGTTTAGTCAAGCAAACGGTCAATTTTGATGATCCAGGCACTTATCACCTTTACTTTGGAAATGAGGGCGGCAAGCCAGGAACAATCATTACTTTCTTTCCTTGGGCAGGTGCCCGTCAAGGGGTTATTGGCGATGGCCAGGTAGGAGTTACCTCGTATGTCGTTCCTGTAGGTGCCATGAAGTTTTGGGAAGAAAGGCTTGAAAAATTTGAAGTGCCATATACAAAAATGAAACGTTTCGGAGAGCAATATTTGGAATTTGATGATCCTCATGGACTTCATTTGGAGATCGTTGAAAGAGAAGAAGGAGAAGTAAATTCCTGGACTATCGGGGAGGTTACCCCTGAAGCAGCTATAAAAGGATTCGGTGGAGCAACTCTCTTATCAACTCAGCCAGAGAAGACTGCAGATCTGCTGGAAAACATTATGGGACTTGAAGTTGTAGGCCAGGAAGGAGATTTTATACGTTACCGATCTTCTGCTGATATTGGAAATATCATTGATCTTAAATTAACTCCAATTGGACGGGGAAGAATGGGTGTGGGAACCGTCCATCATATTGCCTGGAGGGCTATTGATGATCAGGATCAATTGGATTGGCAAAAATATGTTGCCGATAATGGATATGGTGTTACATCAGTTCGGGACCGAAACTACTTTAATGCTATCTATTTTAGGGAACATGGGGAAATTTTATTTGAAATTGCTACTGATCCTCCAGGGTTTGCCCATGATGAATCCCAGGAAACAATGGGCGGGAAATTAATGCTGCCTGAACAATATGAGCCACAAAGGGATAAGATAGAAAGTGTTCTGCTTCCGTTTACAGTCAGAGAATTGGATTAAATTTAAAAGAGGTGATGCCCGCTATGCTTTCAATTGACCCAACTGACAATAGTGAAAGAGAAAATTACAAATTTTTAATAGGAAGCATCATACCAAGGCCGATTGCTTTTGTAACAACTATCTCAAATGAAGGTGTATTGAATGGGGCACCATTCAGTTATTTCAATATCGTAACATCAAATCCCCCAATGATATCCTTGGCGATTCAAAGAAATGAAGGAACCCAAAAGGATACGGCCAGAAATATTATCAGCACAAAGGAATTTGTTGTTCATATTGTCGATGAGGAGAATGTAGAAAAAATAAATAAGACAGCAGCAGCTCTGCCTCCTGATCAAAGTGAAATAGAATTAGCACAATTAACTCCAGCTGAAAGTACGAAAATCTCTGTACCTGGAGTGATGGAAGCGAAAATCCGTATGGAGTGTACCTTGGAACAATCGCTTTCATTAGGAGGTACGGATACTCCTGGCTGTGATCTTATCATTGGAAAAGTTGTTCAATTCCATATTGATGAAAACATCTATGAAAAAGGAAGAATTGATCCAAGGGGGCTTGCTGCAGTGAGCCGTTTGGCTGGCATCCATTATGCAAAGATTGGCGAGATGTTTTCTATCGAAAGACCAAAGCAGAATTAAGTCACACTTAAAGAAGTGGGGGGAATGATTTTTGCAAATCACTTCAGGTATCCATCACATTACGGCAATGGTTACACCGCCATAAGGCATTTGGTCAACTCGGAAGGTGGATATATCATTAATGAGGACTCCGCCAACATGCATTTTCTTTGATGCCTGTAAAGCAGTGTGAATATTATCTGTATAAATGCCAGCCTGCAGCCCAAAACGGGAATCATTAATAAAATCAATCGCTTCCTCAACAGAGTTGACTTTGTTTATTAAAACAGGAGCGAAAACCTCCTGACATGACACCTTAGATGCTGGCTCCACTCCTGGAAAAACAGCAGGGAGGAGGATATTGTCTTCACTGGCTCCACCTGCAGCAACGATTGCCCCATGGGAAGATTGTATTTAAATAAGACTAAACGATAGCGATCCTCAATAAAAAAGATTTAGCTGCCAAAACAGGCGGCTTTTTCTTGTTGAACTAGAGGGGCAGGAGGGGACATTTCTTGAATGATAGATGCGTTATCTAATGTAACAGATTGTTGAACAAGGTGTTGCCTTAAAATAAAGTGCGATGTTTATAAAAAGATAAACAGAAATGCCATTTTCAAGTGATAATTATTTTTCTAAAAGGTGCTTTAACATTATCAAAATAGGATGCAGCCTTTAATAGTTTGTTTGGATATAATTGACGGCATCAATTAATATAAGTAAAGAGCAATCTTCTAATTTACAGTTCTAATGTATACCGATCGCCTATTCTTTTTTTACAACGGGGCAGGTTATCTAAATAAAGGTAAAAGTTTGCACTTAGCGAATATATATTATAAATAGAATTGGAAGTATGGATTTTTTCCCATGAAGCTACAATTAAATAAATTTATTAAAAAGGGGGACATTATGATTCCAGGTTCATGGATAGCGTTAGTATGGATTGGATTAGCTGAATTATTCGCATTAAGCCTGTGGTTTAGTGCTTCGGTTATAGCCCCTGAACTAATTCAAGTATGGAATCTTAGCTCCAGCTCAGAAGCATGGCTGTCTGCTTCTGTCCCAATTGGCTTTGTAATAGGTGCATTAGTTAGTTCATATTTTGGGATAGCAGATCGTTTTAATCCCCGAAAGGTTCTTGCCGTTTCAGCGTTTCTAGGGGCACTATTGAATTTCTTACTTATACTTGTTGATCAGGCTTTTTTCGGTATCCTGCTTAGGATATTAACCGGTGTAACACTGGCTGGGGTATACCCGATAGCTGTAAAAATTTTATCACAATGGTTTCCCAAAAAACGCGGGATTGCTGTTGGTATCTTAATAGCCGCCTTAACTCTAGGATCCTCTTTGCCGCATTTTATTGTTATATTCTCTTCTTCTTTAAATTGGCAATTAGTGATTATTTGCAGTTCACTATTGGCTCTCCTGGCAGCTATAATTGTCAATTGGGTTTTAAAAGATGCTCCAGTAACAACAAAAAAATTACCTTTCTCTTTTAAATTAATTAAAAAGGTAGTATCGAATAAACCAGTAATGCTTGCGAACTACGGTTATTTTGGGCATATGTGGGAATTGTATGCGATGTGGACTTGGATTCCTATCTTTTTGACCGCTAGTTTTACAACCTATTCACCAGGGATTCCTCCTTGGTTCATTGCATTATCCTCTTTTATTATAATTGGAATTGCAGGGGGAATTGGCTGTGTAGCAGGTGGACTACTCTCAGATAAAATTGGAAGAGCTAACCTAACGATTATTTCAATGGTTATCAGTGCCATTTGCTGTATCTTGATTGGTTTTACTTTTGGTCAATATATTTGGTTAATTCTACTCCTTTCTATCATTTGGGGAATGTCTGTCATCTCAGATTCTGCCCAGTTTTCTGCCGCAGTTTCAGAAGTTGCAGAAGTTGAGTATGTAGGAACAGCCCTGACTTTTCAAATGTGTATTGGTTTCCTCATCACCATATTTTCTATAAATCTAATCCCTATTATTCAGAGGTTAGTTGGTTGGGAATGGGTCTTTGCATGTTTAGCGATTGGACCGATTCTTGGTATTGTATCCATGGTCCGTTATAAACGGCATGAATTTAATAATGTCAAAGGGACAAAAGGTCATTTTAAATAAATTTAACAACATCTATTTGTACTAACTTTGTGAAAGTAACGGGTGCAAGAGCTTCATTATGTGCTGCAAATAAGATGGCAAGGCAGGTTTGATTAAAATCAAAATAAGAATTATTCAGCAATCGAAATAAAGATTAATGGGATTCGTCTATATCTTTTGTACTATACATCTATAACAAAAGGTACTTACAAATTATAACATTTGATGAGCAGGCAAATAAAGTAATAGGCATTATACTAATATAGTAGCTCCATTTTAGGATGAGCTTACAGCCGGTGATTGGCTAGTGGATATTTTTCCATTTTGCCAGTGCCGGTTTTTTGTTAGATAATAATGGATAAATAGATTCTTTGAAATAAAGGAAGGTGCCGTTTTGAAAAAGATAGACTCCATCACTAGGAGGGAACGAATAGCAAGTTTTTATATTTATTCTATTTCTTTTCTTGGTGTGATTACTGTTATCTTTTCTATATTTAAAAGTGAAATGCCTTCTGAACCCATAACTCTTTTGCTGTTAGCAGTGTTTATGGGGATTACTGAGTATTTTCCGATCCGGATTGGAAGAGGAGGTGTTACACTCAGCCTGACGCTGATTTATCCAATGAGTTGGGAGTTTGGAATCCATATAACGGTTGTTGCTTGTGTATGTGCAATGGTCTTCACTCATACCCTTCGTCGCTTGCCAATGCAAAGGACATTATTTAATTGCACCCAATTTGCTTTTAGTATCATTTTGGCAGAATGGGTTTCCAGCAAATGTATTTCTTTTTTTACGGAGATGAACCTCCCAGTTTTATATGAAGAATTAATAAGCTTCCTTATATTTACCATATTTTTTTGCCTGATCAACACCCTTTTATACGATCTTTTAATGGTTCTTCTTCCGCAGCCATATTCACTGGAACAGTGGTACAAGAAAAATATATTATTATTTTTGAGCGCAAGTTTTTGTTTAAGTTACGCCTCCCTTATATATATTATTGAACACCGATATCAGGGAGAATTGGATGGAGTTACCGTTTTGTTCTTCTTTTTCCCGCTTGTAGCAATTTGCATCCTCAGCTCCTTTATTCGGCAAATACGGATTGAAAAAGAACGATTATATAACCTATTTTCTGTTACGACAGAGTTAAGTCACGGGCTCTCTGCCAGAAACTTACATAAGATGAAACAAACACTCCAAGGATTCTTGGGGATACAGGCGTATGCATTATGGACAAAAGAAGAAGGAGACTGGATGCTTCTGTTAAAGGATGGAAAGGTGCATTCTAATCGTTCAAGCTCTTCTAATCCGAATTTTGAAGAGATATCCGAAACTTTTGTTGCTGCTGATTGGAAAACAGGTATGGCTCCGGGTGATGAAATATTTGAAGATGTCATACGTTCCCTTGTCTATCTGCCACTCAAAGTAAATCATGAATTGGTAGGGATGTTTGTTGCGGGTAAAAGCAGGGGGGCGAGTTTTATTCCCGAAGATATACAGTCCTTATCTACCTTTGCCAATCAATTGGGCAGCTTGCTTAAAACACGGTCGCTCGTCTCGGAGCAGGAAAAACGAATGATCCTGGAAGAAAGAAATCGGCTTGCCCGGGAAATTCACGATGGAATTGCACAAGTATTAGCCGGGGTCATATTTCAGCTGGAATCATCTCTGAGGCAGTCCGCAGATCAATCAGGAAACATGGAGCAGGCGGTAGACAAAAGTATAAAAAAATTACGGAACAGTTTAGGTGAAGTCCGCTATTCTATCTATGCTTTAAAGCCATATCCTACCCAAAGACTAGGGCTAAAACAAGCCATTGCAAATAAAATTCAATCGATCAAACAAGACTATGATCTGGCGATTAAATATCATGAAAGGGGCCGTTCACGACCACTCAGTTTTACGAAAGAAAGAGTCATCTTCGATACTTTACAGGAAAGCCTGCAGAATATTGTAAAGCATGCAAAAGCAGACGAAGTTGATATTCTTCTAAGCTATCAGCGTGAACATGTGCTTTTAAAAGTGAAGGACAACGGGGTTGGTTTTTCCCTTTTTGAATCCATGATTAAAACAAAGCATGAGCCTCATTATGGCATTTTGAATATGAATGAACAAGCTGAACAGCTGGGTGCTACCCTTCAGATTGATAGTTCCATAGGAAAAGGTACAGAAATTACATTATTAATTCCAGATTCAGAAACAAAGGAGGGGTAACATGATTCAAATATTATTAGTGGATGATCATACAGTTTTGAGGGATGGAATTCGGAGCATATTGGATCTCGAATCTGACATCCAAGTCGCAGGAGAAGCCGTTTCCGGGGATGAGGTATTGAAGAAAGTAGAAGAGTATCGACCTGATTGTATTTTGATGGACATTAATCTCCCAGGAAAAAATGGCATTGAGGTCACGACCCTCGTGAAAAGTCAGTATCCGAATTGCCGCGTTCTTGTTTTGACGATGTTTGAAGATGATGAATATTTAATGGAAGCACTTCGTGCGGGGGCAGATGGCTATTTATTGAAGGACTCGTCATCTGAACAAGTGGTGGAAGCGATTCGAATGGTATCACAAGGAGATTCGGTTATTCATCCCCGCATGACCAAAAAGCTGATCACGCATCATCACCAGCAAACGAAATCCGAATCAACTGAAAATGCGCTGACAGAGCGTGAAAAAGAAATACTGTTTGAATTGGTCAAAGGTCTTAGCAACAAAGAAATCGCTGAAGCCTTATTTATCAGTGATAAGACCGTCAAAATTCACATCAATAAGATTTTCAAAAAGCTGAATGTGAAAAGCCGTTCACAGGCAGTTATATATGCCGTTCGAAATCATCTTGTTCCTTTTTCTTAATTAAAAATAATTTAAACGTCAAAAAAGTACTTTTCCTGATTAGTTTACTCTTGGAATAGTACTTTTGTTTTATTGGTATAGAACCAATACCAGCAAAATTTACGTCCTATGTTTAATTTTCAGAAAAGTAGAAATGTGGGATGATAATTGTCGAAACATAGTTTGCTAGTTGCATACATTCATTTTTATATGACTTGTAAGTAAAAAACAATTAAATAGGACAAGGGGATGCGATATGAAGAGGAAAAAAATAAGGAAGATCCTTACAGGAACATTGGCTTTAGGCATGTTATTATCTCAAGGCACTCCATATAACGTATTGGCGAAAAGCACCTATGAACTGAATCCAGTGGATCATGCGGAAGAAGTTCTAAAGAGCCTGTCTTCAGAACAAAGAAAAGCGTTAGAGCAATTGGATGCCAAACCAAACTTTACGATTTCTCAGGATATTAATGTGAATAGTCCAGAATTAGTCAAAGTCATCGTGGAATTCGAACAGGCACCGGCGAAAATTGAAGTATTGAAGCAAGCGGCGAAAGGAACGAATCTATCTTCTGCTGATGCGAATGAAAAAGTAAAAGAATCTCAAAAAGCTTTTAAAGAACATGTGCAATCATTGAAATCACAGAAGAACGTAACCAAATACAAAGCAGAAGATATTAACATCACAAGAGAGTATACAAACGCCATTAACGGTGTAGCGATGACACTGCCTGGAGTAGCCGTGCAGGATTTACTGCAATCTGGAGTAGTGAAACGTATTTTTAAAGATTACGAAGTAAAAGTGGAACCGCCGGTAAAAACGAAAGAAGCCATTGATCCGAAAATGGCAGACAGTATCCCGCAAATTGGCGTGGACAAGCTGCATGCCGAGAACATTACCGGTAAGGGCATTAAAGTCGGTGTTCTTGATACAGGTGTTGACTACAATCATCCTGACTTAAAAGAAGCTTATAAAGGCGGATATGATTTTATCGATAATGATGCCGATCCAATGGAAACGACATACGAGGATTGGATCAATGCCGGCAAGCCAGAATATCCTGGTTTAGTGTATTACACAAACCACGGGACACATGTCGCGGGGACGATTGCGGCCCAAGAGAAAAACAATGTCGATTACGCTGTAAAAGGGGTAGCACCTGAAGTAGATTTATATGCTTATAGAGTATTAGGACCTTGGGGAGGGGGAGATTCAGCGGGAATCCTTGCTGGAATCGATCAAGCGATTGAAGATGGTATGGACGTCATTAACATGTCGCTAGGCGCCCAGACGAACGATCCGTTATATGCCACTTCTGTCGCAGTAAATAACGCGATGCTTTCAGGCGTGGTGACCGTTGTTGCCGCAGGAAACGCCGGACCGAACGAAAAAACGCTCGGTTCTCCAGGAACGGCTGCTCTCGGTATTTCAGTTGGGGCAAGCGACGTTTCTATGACCATTCCGACATTCAATGGAAGCGCTTCCGCTGAAAAATTTGAAAATGTGCAGCTGCTAGGTAAAGATTTTTCTAATAACTTAGAAGATTTACAAGGACAATCCTTACCAATAGTATTTGCAGGACTTGGTAAAGCAGCTGACTTTGCTGGGAAAGATGTCAATGGGAAAATTGCGTTGATTCAGCGCGGGGAAATAACGTTTGATGAAAAAATCAAAAATGCTAAAAACGCTGGGGCTAAAGCAGTGATTGTGTACAACAATGTTGACGGGCAAATACCTGCCTATTTAGGTGAGGCTGTCGGCTTAATCCCGTCTTTCCGCCTTTCAAAAGCAGATGGTGAACGTTTAAAGGCGCTTGGAGAGGCATCTTTCACATTTGAAACGTTAAGTAACACAAAAACGGAAGGCGATCACTTAGCAGATTTCAGTTCGCGCGGACCGGTAAATGGAAATTATGATATTAAGCCGGATGTAGTCGCTCCAGGTGTATCTATTTTCTCTACAGCACCGGAGTATATTAATGATCCACAAGAGGGCATTAATTACGGCAATGCCTATGTACGCTTATCTGGCACATCTATGGCTGCTCCTCACACAGCAGGTACAGCAGCATTAATTTTGCAGGAGAATCCGGAATATACTCCTTTCGATGTAAAAGCGGCACTCATGAATACATCGGACGATTTAAAAGGCGATAATTCTGTATACGAAGTGGGTGCAGGGCGAATCGATGCCTATCAAGCGGTTCATACCGATACCTCCATCACAGTATGGGATAAGACAAAAAATATCGAAAATGGGAACATCGTAGAAATTGATGAACAGACCGGCTCCATTGTATTCGGCAGATATTATAAAAATGGAGATCAGCCAATTGAGGCGAGTAGAAAGGTGACGGTTCAAAATAACAGCCTGGAAGAAAAATCTTTTAACCTAGAAGTGGAGTATCATGGCGAGCGTAAAGGCATCCAAGACGCAGTGAAGAACGGTGTGAAAGTGGCAGTGCCTTCTTCGATTACAGTGGGAAGTGGCCAAGTACAGGAGCTCCAGCCAAAAATCACGATACCAACCAGCGCAGCGACAGGCAGATATGAAGGGTATATTCATGTAACCAATGCGAACAATCCAGCGGAAACCTATCAAATTCCATTTGCTGTCATGGTGACGGAAAAGGGATTTGATTATGCGAAAACGAGCAGTCCATCCGTGACAAATACGACGCCTTTCTGGCAATATATGTACCCGTTTGTCCATGTCATCATGAAGTTGAATAGCCCTATGAAAACCATTGATGTGCTTGTTAAGGACAGTAAAACAGGGAAAGCTGTTGGTTTTGTAGGAACAGCGGATACTAGTAAATTACTAATAGACAGAGAAACATTTCTTATGAATGCATTTATCGGTACTGTCTATCCATTTACCAATGATCCTTCCAAGCCGATTGCTGATCTTCCTGTAAAGCTTCCGGCTGGCGATTATATAATGGAACTGATTGCACACGATGAGGAAGGAAAATCATATGTTGCAGAAAATCCGCTTATTGTGGACAATACAGCACCAGAAGTAAATATGGATAAGAAACCAGGTGTAATTGAAATTAATGAATCCATGTTTACAGAGGAGGATGGACACAGAGCAGTATGGATGCATGGAACAGCAAAGGATGCGACAGTGGATTTATTGAAGTCCAAAGGCTTGGATTATGATCAGTCCTCTAATCAAATGGCTTACTATGCAAATTCTAGTCAAATAGGGGGATATTTCCCGATACAAGCAAATGGAGATGTAAAATTCGGTATTGAGGAAAGTGATATTGCAACGAAACCTCTAAATTTGACTTTGGCTACGTATGATATTGCAACCGCAATTGGTAAACAAAACTATGTTTTCGTAAAAGAAGGTACGGAATATACGACTTCTAGTTTTGATAAGAAAGACGTAAAAGTCGGCGATACAGTTACGATGACAATCAGTCTCAATAATGTGAAGCAGCTTGTATCCGGGGAATTCCAGGTCGACTTCAGAAAAGATTTTCTCAAGTTTGAGAATGTGAAGCTTAACAATGCGGCAGACGAGTACGCGAAGGAGAGAGGTTTGGAAGTATCAATGCAAGAACCTGTGGTGACAGAAGGAACTTACAGTAATACGGTGAAAGTTGGCGGATCTATGAAAGGGAATGCATTTAGTGGTATGGACGGAGATCTGCCTTTCCTTGATGTCACGTTCAAAGTAGTAGATGAATATTACGATATTGTTGTGGGTGCTTACCAGTTTAATGTAAAACAGGCGTCTTATATGAAAGCGGGACAAACAGCAGCTAATGTCATCCCTTATTTCGGTACGGAAAGCTTTAACTTGAATCCAACGCATACGAGAGCGTATGGTAATATCGGACCGGAAGCGTTTTTGAGAAATGACGGTTCTTTGTCGAAAGCGGATTATACAAAAATCGGTGCCCAAGTATATGCGATGTCTCCAAGCGGCGAAAAATATAAAGGAACGATTAATGAACGAGGATTATACGAGATCAAAGGCATCCCAGCTTCTAGTGAAGCATACACAGTTGTTATTGATGTTCCGGGACATCTCAAAGCGATGAAAAAATTCATTCCGGGGTATTTTGTAGGAGATGAGCTGCGCGGGCAAAATGTTAGAATAAGTGCTAAAAATCTTGCAGGCGACGTGAATGGTGACAGCATGATTGATATTCTCGATATTCAAAGTATAGCAGAGGCCTATGGCACGAATGATCCATCGATCGTGCCGCAAGATCTCAATCAAGACGGCGTGGTGGACGAAGCAGATATTCGTTTCGTTGAGAAAAACTTCTTAGCGAAGGGGCCGGATGCACCTGCTAAAAAGGAGCCAAAAGAATCACTTGGCAATGGCAAAAAAGATTTAGCATACTTCCTGCGTCTTGTCGGTCTTGAGCCGAAGCAATAACAGGGGTGTTGATAGAAGGGGCGGAATGCAGAAGCATTTCTCCCTTTCTTTTTATAAACTAAGAATAGTAGAGTTAAGAAAGGTTGATAAATCCTCTCTTTTTAGCCTCCATATGATCCAACCGGCATGGCCGGACAAGTAGCTGCCCGTATATTACTAGATTTGCTCAGCTATGTCTTAAAGGAAAAGGAGAAAAAAAAAATGCGGCAAAGAAAAGGAAGAAATTCCTTCTTAACAAACTAGATTGAGATAATTGAAGAAAAACAATCGTGTCTTAAAACTCCAAATATTCAAATGAATATTTTTGTGGAAAGATTTAAATAGATCAATAGGAACGGTCATGCGTTAACTTTTTGTTACGCCTGACTGTTTTTTCATTTCAGAGATTCGTGCTTTACCCTGTTTGCTTGTAATTTTTTTAATAACAAACTGATATTAAATGAAAGATATGTAGGCACTTACTCAAATAAAAAGGCTATGGTAGATCTTTTGTTTTATGTTGGCATAGAACTAATAGCCATAAAAGTTACTTCTTATGTATAATTTCCCGAAAAATGAAAATATGGGAAGATAAAGACAGAATCGTAGTTTTATTTGTCATTTTTTAAAGGCTGTTTTTGAAAGTCTGTTGATTTTTTGTTGTAGATTAACTATACCGATTGAGTTGATTGTAGCGGAGGGCACTTGACTCCTGTGGGAAAAAGAGGGAAGAAGCAGACCCCACAGGCAGCAACGCCGAGGAGCTACATCCCTTCCCGCGGAAAGCAAGTGCGTGGAGCGGAAATCAATGGACAAGCTTAATATTCTAAAAACAACAATCTATACGAAAAGAGCCTTTTTAAAAAAATCAATAAGGAGAGGAAGTAATAAATGTAAAAAATCAGAAAGATCCTTACAGGAACGTGGCTGTTGGCATGTTACTATCTCTAGGCGGCTCCATATGAGCTGAACCAGTTGACCATGCGGAAGAAATTCTAAAGAGCCTGTCTCCGGAACAAAGAAAGGCGTTAGATCAATTGGGTGGACTTGCCTTATAAAGAGGTAAATTACCCTGATTTACTATTCTACTAACGCGCTAAGTAAAATGATAAATAGAAAGAAAAATTGTCGAAATATTATGTTTAGTTGTTCAATTATGGTTATTAAGGGGGAGAAGTAAATTGAGGAAAAGTAGATTTAAAAAAATTCTTGCTAAGACAACTCTTGGATGCTTATTGATGTCTTCTGTCATTCCTTTTAATGTTATGGCTGCTAACCAAATCCAAAACACTATTCAAGATCCTATTTCGAGTAGTCAATCTCAAACGGGGACATATCAATTAACCCCTGAGCAGCTTGAAGCATTGAATACGATTAGCCAAGAGAGTGAAGTGAAAATTTCACCATCAATCAATGTTCACAATCCCAATCCTATTCGTATTATTGTAGAGTTTAAACAAGCTCCAGCAGAAGTAGCAGTCATTCAGCAGAAAATTTTAGGAAAACGGATTTCGTTGACAGACGCTAAAAAAGACGTAAATGATTCCCATAAAAAATTTAGAGACTTTGTTCAAAAAATGAAGGAACAAAAAGCTGGAGCAGGTGCCATCACACCTTATAATACTCAATCGACCATTGAGATTACGAATGAATACAAACATGCCTTCAACGGAGTATCGATGACTCTTGCAGGAACAGATGTAGAAAAACTATTAGAATCTGACTTAGTCAATCGCATTTTTGAAGATCGAGTGGTGAAGGTTGATCCAAAAGAGCTAGATGGTTCCTTTACTGAAAATGTGTCTGCTGGAAACAAGCAAGATACAGCTAAGACAACGTCCACTCAGCAGCAGAAGGTATCTGAGCAAAATACTTCATCTGAAGCATTAAAAGAGAACTATATTCCTCTTCCCGGTATTGAAGATTTGCATAAAGATAACGTTACGGGTACTGGAATTAAAGTCGGTGTCCTTGATACAGGTATTGATTACAATCATCCAGACTTAAAGAATGTCTATCAAGGGTATCGAAAAACAGATGGACAAGATCCTAAGACGATTGATCCGAATACTGTAAAGGGGTGGGATTTTGTAGATAATGATGCAGACCCAATGGAAACGACATATCAAGATTGGGTAAATGCTGGAAAACCGGAATCTCCTGGTGGTACGTATTATACATCACATGGTACTCACGTTTCGGGAACGATTGCAGGTCAAGGAGAAAATACAGTTGATTCACCGGCACAAGGTGTAGCACCTGATGTTGATTTATATTCTTACCGTGTGTTAGGTCCATACGGTTCTGGATACACAAGCGGCATTATTGGGGGGATAGATAAAGCTGTAAAGGATGGAATGGACGTTATTAACTTATCTTTAGGTGCTCCAGTAAACGATCCATTACTGGCGGAATCCGTAGCGATTAATTATGCGACTCTTGCAGGAGTGACAAGTGTTATATCTGCAGGAAACTCCGGACCAGGTGAGAAAACATTAGGATCTCCAGGAACATCAGCTTTTGCCATTACGGTTGGAGCAAGTGACTTTCCTATGTCTATTCCTACAGTATCAGCAACTGCTGGAAGTGAAACTTTCGATAATATGAAACTATTAGGAAGAGGTTTTAATGACAATTTAGAAACGTTAGTGAATCAATCCTATCCTGTTGTTTATGCTGGTTTAGGTGGAGAAAACGATTTTAAGGATGCAAATGGTCAACCCATTGATTTATCTGGAAAAGTGGCATTGATTCAACGTGGAACGTATTCGTTTGTTGATAAAGTGGCCAACGCTAAAAAAGCTGGGGCAGCCGCAGTCATTATATATAACAATATTGATGGGGAAATTGACCAGTATTTAGCGAAAGAAACGAACTTCATCCCAGCTTTTCGTTTAACGAAAGCAGACGGAGAGCGTTTAAAAGCTGCTGCAGCTTCTTCGATTACATTTACAAGTGTTGGATCAGTTACGACACAAGGAACTCATTTAGCAGGTTTCAGCTCAAGGGGTCCAGTAACGAAAAACTATGATATTAAACCTGATATAGTAGCGCCTGGTGTTTCTGTATATTCCACTTATCCGGAATATATGAATAGTCCAGAAGAAGGAATTGATTATTCGTCAGCATACGCACGTCTTTCAGGAACGTCAATGGCATCTCCGCATGTGGCAGGAATCGCAGCTCTAATTTTACAAAAACATCCTGAATATACGCCGTTTGATGTAAAAGCAGCGTTAATGAATAGAGCTGATAAGTTATCTGATGACTATTCTGTTTACGAAGTAGGTGCGGGATTAGTCGATGTAAAAGAAGCAGTTCTTTCAGATGTTTCTGTTAAAGTAATGGACAAAACAGAGAATAAAGATCAAAATGGTAACCTAGTTACAATTGATGATCCAACAGGCTCCATTGCATACGGTACCATTTATAAAAAAGAAAACGATACAAACGTAGACAGCCGAAAAGTAATGATTAAAAACAATGGAGCAGGGTCAAAAACATTTGATATCAGTTATGAATATTCAAAAGCAAAAACGGGTGTTCTTGATGCCGTGTCCAATAAAGTAGAAATTACAACTTCTTCACAGGCTATTACGGTGGAAGCGGGTCAATCAACGGAACTAACAGCTACGATTAAAATACCTGGAACAGCAGAAAAAGGCAGATACGAAGGATATGTGAATATGGTCAATCATGCGAATCCACAAGAAAGCTATCGCTTACCTTTCGCTGTTCACGTTGTTGATAAAGGAATAGAGGCTGTTGGCATAGATCGTTCGGCTATCAGCACGGTAAAATGGAATCCACCGCATCCATTTATGGCAGCACCTGGTCAATCCGGTTTGAGATTTAAATTAAATAGCCCAGTTAATACCATCTTTATGGTGATTTATGATGAAGATGGTAAACCATTAGGCAGTACGAGTCCAAAACCGCAAGATGCTACGATGGTAAAGCCTGATACGTATTATTATACACAATTTAGTTCATCTTATTATCCGTTTGTTGGAGATCCGAAAGAAGAGAAAACAGATACGAATGCACCGCTTAAAACATTGCCAGAAGGCCAATATACATTGAAGTTGAAAGCTGTGGATGCAGATGGTAAAACTTACGAGCAAGATAATCTGTTTATTATTGACAATACATTACCTAAACTTAAATTTAAAGATCACGCTCCAGGTAAGGTATATGAGCTAAAAGATTCAGACTTTACAAATGAAACCATGAACGGTAATACCTACAACGCATTTTGGGTTCATGCAAACCTATTTGATGAAGGCACAAAACAATTAGCACCACTTGGTATCACACAGTCTTCGAACGTCCTTTGGTATTATTTTAATCAGAAAGCCTTCCCAGATGGGGATTTTCCTGTTGAAGCTAACGGAGACGTAAAATTCGGTATTGAGAAAAGTGATATTGAGAATGGGCCGGCAACTGTTACTTTATTCCCAATGGATAATGCAACAAATGCCCATCTATTAAATGGATTTCAACCTTATGCCTTTGTTAAGGAAGGTACTCCTTATGTAGTGCCGAGTTACGATAAAGAAAAAGTGTATAAAAACGATACGTTAACAATGACGCTAACCTTGAACAATGTTGAAAACCTCATGTCAGGTAAATACGATGTTGGCTTCTATGATTTTATCTTTCAATTTTTAAAGGTAAAAGTGAATCCAGAATTCCAGAAATGGGCAGATGACCACGGAGTGACGGTAACCGTTGACAATCCGGAAGTAAAGGACCATCCGAAACTTCCTAATTCTATGGATATGGTAAACGTAGGCGCTCACCTTTCTGGTGAATCAGCTTTCAAAGGATTTAGCGGCGACATGCCATTTCTTGATGTACAGTTTAAGCTATACAGCGATGCTTACGATATTATTTGGAATACAATGGACCCTGAAGAAAATACGAAAACATTTAGTTATGTTAAGTATGGTGAAACTATGCCAACAAATATAACATCATTTAATCAAATCGACAGCTATAAAATTATCATGAAACATTCATTTGTAACTTCATTTGCAAAACTGGAAGCATTCAACGGCAACTGGAGTAAGGATTTATCAACGGTAGGTGCAAGTGTATATGCACAAGGTTCTGACGGAGTGAAATATCCTGGAACAATATCTAAAAGCGGTAAAGCATTTGTGCCAGATATTCCTTTATCAAAAGATCCATACAATATCATAGTAGAAGCTCCTGGACATTTAAAGAGTATACAAACCGTGACTCTTGGTACAAAAACAACCTGGGGCGAAGATATAGGACAGTTTGTTACCAAATCAGGTTCCCAGCCGATGGCTGCTGCAGGTGACGTGAATGGTGACAGCATGATTGATATCCTTGATGTCATGCATGTTGTAGCCCAGTACGGTAAGGATAATAAACAGGCGGATATGAATCAGGATGGCATTGTTGATGAAATAGATATTCGCTTTATTGAAAAGAACTTTTTACAAGTAGGACCTGATGCACCTAATAATAAAAAACCGAAAGAAAAATTAGGAAACAAAGGTCTAGAGGATTTCTTACGTACGATTGGTCTTGAACCTAATAATTAACGGCGATATAGAATTTCATGCATTAACACATAGGGGTGTGCACAAAACATGTATTTTGTGCACACCCCTATTAAATAAAGCTGTTTTTTCAAGGGGGAATTCAAGTTAAAATGATCAAGATCATGACAAATATTTAACCTTGCTTGTAATAGGAACTAAACTAGGTAAACACACAGTTAATGAATATCAAGGTGCAGAATACAGCACCACATTCAAGGTCAATGCCAAACAAACGGATGACGGTGCCCAATACGAAAACAAGTAGGATTTATTTTGTATGAGGAAAGGCAGTCTTTTCTAAGGCTGCCTTCTGCCTTGCACCTGGAGGCCGAACTATGAAACTAAAAAGCCACGATTTGTATTTATAAGTATACTGAATCTTCTTTATAGACACACAAAGGAGGAAGAGGATGTGGACTTAGCTCCTAAAGTGGTAATACTTAATTTTTTGGTGAATGTAGAAATTTATTATTATCGATATTAAATAGGGGGACATTGGTTATGTATGAGGGGAAAATCATTAAGTTTTATCGAGAAAAAAAAAACTCACTCAAGAACAATTAGGAAAAGATATATGTTCAACAACTCATCTTAGTAAAATAGAGTGTGCCCAAACAACTTACGCAACGGATATTACTAATTTATTATGTGAACGCCTTGAGATTAATATGGAAGAAGAGTTATCTAAACTTACAAATATCAAACAAAAAATACTATATTGGCAAGAAACGATTATTATGCAGCTTTATAATGAAATGGATCAAATTAATAGTGAGCTGGTGCATGAGGAATTATTAAAGATTTCGAAATATGTATACATGCATCAATTACTCCGAGCCAGGTATTTGCTTATGTATCATAAGTCAAATGAGGCATTTAAAATCCTCAAAAATATTCAAAGAAATTTAAATAGACTCTCACCTTATGAAACCAATTTATTCAAGCATACATTTGGTATTTATTATTTAGAAAAACAAGATTATATAAGTGCAATACAATCATTCACATCAATTCAAACTACTATTTATAATAACCCAGAATATTATTATCATCTTGCAATTGCTTATCATACGACACAATCACCTGTGTTAGCATATTATTATGCTGAAAAGTCACATCAATATTTTAAGAACATCAATAACTATCTTAGAGTTATTGATGCTGAGATGCTCATGCTTATTCAAGTAAAAGATGACTTCAATAAGGATGAAGAAATTATTAAACGATTTAAAAATTTGATTAAGAGTTGTGAATTATGTAATGCCCTTGATCGGAAAGCAAGAGTATTGCATAATCTTGCATTTGAATATTTACGAAGGTCAAACTATGAGCTAGCAAGTATTTATTATAAAGAATCAATGGCAATGAAAGATCAAGAATCGAATTCCTACTTACTTTCTTTAGATGGGTATATTCGAAGTTCATTAGAAGGAGGACTTTTACCAAAAAATGAACTTATTAAACTTGCAGAAAATGGATTTACGATTGCAAAAAATAAGAATTCATTAATATATATTCATCTATTTAAGCTCCTCATTTATTTATTAAAATGTAAAGAGAAAGAATATCATCAATATTTAGCCGATAAAGCATTACCAATGTTTAATAAAAATGGATTTTATTATTTAATTGAACGCTCGAATAAAGAATTATTTAATTATTATTCCACAATGAGATTAAATGATCAGGCGATGGAAATCGCTAAATTACTCATTAAAAATTTAAATAAAGAAAACTTGCCGGCTGGCTAGCATTTAAGGTTGTAGACCCTGGCCACTACGAAAAGACACCTTCTTATTAAAGGAAGGCACCAATTAGTTGAAGAACAACGGGTCAATTTAATTTACCTTTAAACCATATTTCGCCACCGAAATGCCTTCGGCCACTAATTTAGATCCTTGCTCCCAAAATTCGGAACCTGGTTTGCAGTATATCGTAGCTTAGCTCCTTAAACCCCTAATAGACAAACAGACGACCATACAATGATCGTCTGTTTTCTTTATAACTCGAACCATGCTAGGATCGGTTTCCTCTATCTTTTCAAAAATGAACTATTATTGTGACAGCACATATTCAGCATCTCGCAGCATATTGGCAAAACCCATCAACCAATTACCGGCTGTATTCATTTTAGAGTACTAATTTCACCAAAAGGGTATGTGAAAGGTGATTCTATTGTCTTCATTCAATCTATGATTTACCTAGGTTTTACGTTGACATACAGTTTACCAGCAGCTGTTTTACGAGATTCATTTCCGTATTCGTCTCTCATAACTACTTCGATTACAGCACCGTTAATCTTGTCTTTTGGAGCCGTCCAGGTACCAACATAGTGACCGTTTCCTTGCTCTTTTAATGGTATTTCAAAAGAAGAGGCGGCTGCAGCTGCGGTTGCATTGGCTGAAGGCACGCTGAACGAGAAGAAACCACTCATTCCTGGCTCACTGTCTAGTTCGACGGTCAACTTACCACCCGTTTTTATCACCACATTTTGACTTGGCTTTAAGTTTTCGATCGCAGGTGTATTAAACTTGGCGTAAACAGTGACTTCCTTGTTAGTTTCGTTACCTGCACGGTCCTTTGCAGTGACAATGAATTTATTTTCTCCATTATTGAGCAGGGCATCTAGTGAGTAGGAGCCATCCTCTGTGACATTTGCTTTTTGACCATTAATTGTGACTTCGGATAAATGCTGGTCGGTCGCTTTTCCTTCGATTTTAACTGCTTGTTGATTCGTCTTAAAACCATCAGCAGGTTTGGTAATGGTTAGTTCTGGTTTTGCTTGGTCAAGGGTGATCTTCACTGGATCGGACGGTTTCGTACTGCCTCGATCAGATGAAGAGGTAGCTGTCAGTACGTTTTCACCATTTTGCAGGTTAACATCTACAGAGAAAGTGCCATCTTCTCTAGCTGTTGTGGCAGCCACTTCTTCGCCTTTATTGAAAAGATGAACTTGGTTAGTAGGTGAAGCTTGCCCTTCTACTGTGATAGTAGATTGATTGGTAATGGCTGCATCCTTAGGCGTTGTAATCACTGGAGTCATCGATTCATATTTTACCTGTGCCCGAATCATAATATTCTCGTAAGGGGCTGGTCCAAAAGCTCCATCATACATTACCCAACTGTGTCTCGCAGGTGTACTGCTTGTATCAGATGAAATTGCTGGTGTATTCGGGCTGACGTTTTTTTGGATATAGACCATATAGAATCTGTCTTTAACCACGATTCCTTTGTCTGACAGATCGACAACCGTCCATTCCCCATTTTGCACAGCAGTTGCATCAAATGGCCCCGCCACTATTTTACCAGGAGAACCATTCACGCCAGGTCCACTATTATCATAAATGGCAACCTGAAAGTCTGTTCCACCTGGTTTTATACCTGTGGTAGATGGATCCGCGAAACGGAAGAGACCAGCAGTGACTAAGGCGCTAGTTTTGCCTTCAGGTAGAAACATTTTTACAGCATAACCACTATTAGCGGTATCCCATGTGCGATGGGCTTCTGCTGTCCCATCATCATAGCCTATCTCACTAGGATAGCCGACAAATGGTTGTAACGAGACATTTTGTTCGATATTTCCGTTTGCAGGGACAGTAATCCTGATATCCTGGTTCAGATAGAAAGGCGCGGACACATGCAAGGTATAGTCCCCTTCATAGGCAGTGATAGAGAAGCGTCCGTTTTCATCTGTTTGTACAGGTTGAACAATCGCGTCTTCGATCAGAGAGAGTGTTGCGTTAGCTATCGGCTGACCTGTTTGCTTGTTCGTGATCGTTCCGTTAATCGTTCCTTGCGGAAGCGGTTTTAAGGTAAAATTGGCTTCTGCTTCACCATCGGGAGCAATCTTCACTCGTTGATCTGAAGAGTAGTATCCATATGACTCCGCACGTAAGGTGAACTCACCAGCAGGATGAGTCGACATAACATAGCTGCCATCAGCTGGGTTGGTGGCCACAGAACGTCCTGTTTCAAGCACGCTCACTGTACCTCCAAGTGGCAGGGACATAGGTTTGTCTGCTGTTGGCGATACCGTTACCGTGGCGGTTGGTGCCATCACGTCTTGGATTTCTGTTGGTTTGATTGCTTCCGAGTTTTCCAATTGCACATCTTCTAGATCTATATTTGCTGTGGTAAGTGCTGTATTACTTAAAGCGACATCATCGATATACCACCCTGTTGTCCTGAATTTCTCGTCTGTGGTGACGTTAAAGGTGATATAAATTAGTTTACCAGCATATGCGGATAAATCGATTTGGTGTTGGGTCCATGTCGAAGAGTTACCAGTAAAGCTGGACAGCTGCTGCCAGTTTTGTTTGTCTGTCGACACAAACACATTACCAAAGTCTTTGCCTTCTTTGCCTTCAAGTTGATACCAGTCTTTAAACTGAAGATAGCTGTTACCTTCAGGCAAGATGATTGGAGGCATCATCAAGTTCATATTGGCATTGAAATCAACATTACCATTTAACTTGGTTCCGTACACTTTTTCACCAGAAGCGGCCTTTAATGGCCCAGCGGTAGTTACTCCCCATTCCCAAGAGTTTTGGGTACCATAAGAAATCCAGCTGTTCGGTGCAGATTCAAAATCTTGAAAATATCCGGTGCTGATTCCAGCTTTGACAGGTACGTTGTAATTATCAGATGTAACCTCGTGTGCACCATAATCTGTGATGCGCCAACGATAGGTGAGGGTTGAGTTCTGTACTGCTTCAGCCGGAATGACAGCTTGGTACGTTCCGCCTTTATAGTTACCTGTGGTACGGCTTGCCATTACTGTTTGCCAATCGGCAGTTTCGCTTGCACGGTATTGCAGCTCTACACTGTTTACGCTGACATTGTCTTGTGCTTGAACAGTTAGAGGTAATACCATATTCGTATAGGTTTCTTTTGGAGCGGTATGCTCATAAGTTGGATTTTCAGTATCTTGACCTTCATGATCCACTTGTCCTTGAACTCCGCCTATTCCGGTTAAAATGGAGGAGACAGCGTTATAGGCGTTAACTAGACCATGACCATAACCATTGTTTGGCGAAGTTGGATATCTAGAGTCAGTTAATGGGATTGCCGTTTCAGTTAATATTTGTTCAATAGCATCAACGGAAAGAGATTTATTCGCCTGCTTTATCAAAGCAACGACTCCAGCAAGGGCTGGTGAAGCCATCGAAGTTCCGCTCAAGAGTCCATAGCTGCTGCCTGGTAAAGAAGAGCGAATGCCCACACCTGGAGCAGAGATATCTGGCTTCATTACTCCATATGCCGAAGGACCACGTGAGGAGAAACCAGCAATCTCATTTTTCATATCTGTTGCGCCAGTAGCAAACGATTCCGGATAATTGCCTGGCAAGCCGACGGTTCCATCAGCAGGACCGGAATTTCCAGCAGAGAATGCAGGGAAAATTTCAGCTGCACGCCAGTTTTGCACCATTTGTCGGTAAAAATCATCGATAAAAGGGCCGGAACCCCAAGAGTTGTTCACTATGTCTGGTGCTTTTTCTGGATGCGGATTGCCCTGGGCATCCTTTGGAGCTAGAACCCATTCTCCAGCTGCCAGTAGATCATCAGTGGTTGCACCCGCCGAGGAAAAGGCTTTTACAGCAATCCATTTTGCACCTGGAGCGACACCGATTTGGTTCGTGCCATTTGGCTCAGAACCCACCATCGTACCTACGGTGTGAGTTCCGTGACCATTATCATCATAAGGTGCAGCTTTCCCACTAATAGCGTCAAACCAGTTGTAAGTGTTATCAGGTTGATCTGGATTGGCTGGGTCGTAACCCCGATACTTTGTTTTTAAAGCTGGGTGATTCCACTGGACTCCTGAATCAATACTAGCAACTACAATTCCTGTACCATCAATGCCCATCTTCCAAACTGGTGGTGCCTCGATTTTTGCCATATTCCATTCGATTGAATCGAGAGGATCAGCTAGTGATTGAGTGGATTTGTTACTGCTTTCAGTTGGGATCAACTGTACCTTTTCGTTAGGTAGAATTTCTTCGACTTCAGGGAAGGTAGCAAGTTTTTCCATCACTTGTTTGGTTCCTGTTACCGCCATGCCGTTTACGACATAGAAAGATTCAAACTCTTTAACATTTCCTTTCTTTTTTTCTTGTTCCAGATAAGTTTTGACCGAGTATTGAGTTTCATTGGCTTTAGCTCGGAGAGTGGAGACGATAGCTGAGCGTTTCATCAATTCGGTTTTTGCTGCTGTTTGTTTTTGAGCTTTAGCTTTTTTAGCTGTTTCGATTGCAACTTGCTTTGTATCCACTTGATCTTTAAATTCTAATAAAAATGTAACGGTTTTATTCTTATTAAACTGATCGTTCAGTTTTTTGGCTATCTTTGTTTCCACACTCTTAGATTCTCCATCAGAACTTTCCTGAAGAGAAATACTTTCTTTGGAGTTGGGTTCAGCCAAAGCGAAATTTGGTAAAAAAGTAGAGATCAACAATAATGCACATAAAATAAAACTAAATTTGACGTGGCCTTGTTTTTTCCTTTTTATCAATTTGAATCCTCCTTAAATCTGCTTGCATTAAGACTTGCGTAAGGGAGCAGTATTTTTAATTGTTGTAGATGGCCACCAACTGTTGTAGATGGCCACCAACTTTCTTTAATTGAATCTATCAATCTATGATTTATCTAGGTTTTACGTTGACATACAGTTTACCAGCAGCTGTTTGACGAGATTCATTTCCGTAATCGTCTCTCATAACCACTTCGATTACAGCACCTTTAATCTTGTCTTTTGGAGCCGTCCAGGTACCAACATAGTGACCGTTTCCTTGCTCTGTTAATGGTATTTCAACAGAAGTGGCGGTTGCTGTTGTTGTTGTGGCTGCGGCTGCATAGGTTGAAGGTAAGCGAACAATGAAAGAGCCGCTAATTCCTGGCTCACTGTCTAGTTCGACAGTCAACTTATTACCCTTATTTATCACCACATCTTGAGCTGGTTTTAAATTTGTGATTGCAGGTGGAGTAAACTTGGCGTAAATAGTGACTCTTTTGCTAGTTTCGTTTCCAGCACGGTCCTTTGCAGTGACCGTAAATTCATTTTTTCCATTTTTGAGTAGCAGGCGCAGGGAGTAAGAGCCATCTTCTGTGACATTCACTTTTTGACCATTTATAGTGACTTCGGATAGATGCAGGTCGGTCACTTTTCCTTCAATCGTAACTGCCGTCTGATTTGTTTTGAAACCATCAGCAGGTTTGGTGATGGTTAGTTCTGGTTTTGCCTGGTCAAGGGTGATCTTCACTGGCTCGGACGGATCCGTACTACCTTGATTAGATGAAGAGATAGCTGTCAGCACGTTTTCACCTTTTTGAAGGGGCACATCTACAGAGAAAGTGCCATCCTCTCTAGCTGTTGTGGTAGCCTCTTCTTTCCCTTTATTGAAAAGATGAACTTGGGTAGCAGGTGAAGCTTGCCCTTCTACTGTGAAAGTAGATTGATTGGTAATGGCTGCATCTTTTGGTGTTGTAATCACTGGAGTCATCGCTTCATATTGTACCTGTGCCCGAATCATAATATTTCCCTGAGCTGGAGCGAACGGTATCCAAACTCCACCTAACATTTCCCAGCTCCGACCCGCGCTTTTACTGTTTGTATCAATAGCAAGTCCTGGAGCATGCGGGTAAAGGCCTTCTTGAAGATAGACAAAATAGAAGTCGTCGTTTACGAAGATGCTTTCATTTGACAAATCGACAGCCGACCATTGCCCATTCGTTAGTGCAGTCGAATCAAATGGACCCGCTATTTTTTTGCCAGGAGCACCTTGATTTCCACTATTATCATAGATGGCAAGCTTAAAGTCTGTTCCACCTGGAGACGGCCATCCTTTATCCCAGAAGCGGACGAGACCTGCAGTGACTAAGGCGCTTTTTTTGCCCTCAGGCAGAGAAATTTTTACAGCCCAAGCATTTCCAGGAGCATTCCAAACTTTAGCATTTTCCGCTGTCCCATCATCATAGCCTATCTCACTTGAATAGCCTACAAATGGTGGTAACCCAACATTTTGTTCACTCTGCCCGTTTGCTGGGATGGAGATGGTGATATCTTGGGCGAAAAAGAAAGGCGCGGACACATGTAATGTATAGGTTCCTTCATAGGCAGTGATAGTGAAATGTCCGTTTTCATCTGTTTGTACAGGTTGAATGACCGCGTCTTCGATCAGAGAGAGTGTTGCGTTAGCTAGCGGCTGACCTGTTTGCTTATTTGTGACCGTTCCGTTAACTGTTCCTTTCGATGCCGGTTTTAAGGTAAAGTTGGTATCTAACGTACCATCTTTAGGAATCTTCACTCGTTTATCGGAAGAGACATATCCATATGACTCTGCACGTAAGGTGAACTCACCAGCAGGATGTCTCATGGTAAAGCTGCCATCAACTGGGTTGGTGATAGCAGAACGTCCTGATTCGAGCACGCTCACTGTAGCCTCAAGCGGCAGGGTCATGGGTTGGACTGCTGCCGGTGTGATCGCGGCGGTAGGTGCCATCACGTTTTGTGTTTTTATTGTTTTGATGGTATCCGCGTTTTCCAGTTGTCTTGCATCTTCTAGTTCTGCATTGGCTGAAGTAAGTGCTGTATTGCTTAAGGCGACATCATCGATATACCAGCCTGCTCTTTGGCCCAATTCGTCTGTGGTGAGGTTAAAGGCGATATAGATTTCTTGACCAGCATATGCGGTTAGATCGATTTGGCGTTGAGTCCATTCAAGAGAGTTACCAGTGATGCTGGACAACTGTTGCCAGTTTTGTTTGTCTGTTGACACAAGCACATAACCATTATCGTAACCGCTTTCAATTTGATGCCAGTCTTTATACTGCAGATAAGTATTACCTTCAGGCACGATGATTCGAGGCATCATCAAGCTCATATTGGCTTTAGCGTCATATGGACCACTTAACTTGGTTCCGTACACTTTTTCACCGGAAGCGGCCGTTGCTGGTCCATTGTCGTAGGCAGGTACTCCCCATTGCCAAGTGTTTTTCGTACCATAAGAAGTCCAGCCGTTCGGTATAGATTCAAAATCTTGATAATAACCAGTGCTAATACCCGCTTTGACTGGTACTTTGTAATCGTCAGAAGTAACCGCGTTTTGTCCATAGTCCGTGATGTGCCAACGATAGGTAAGGGTTGGAACCTGTATGGCATCAGCCGGAATCACGGCTTGGTACGTTCCGCTCTTATAGTTACCTGCGGTACGAGTTGCTGCTGCTGTTTGCCATTCGGCAGTTTCGCTTGCACGGTATTGTAGCTCTACTCTTATAACACTGACATTGTCTTGTACTTGAACAGTAAGAGGTAATGTCATATTTGCAAAGTTTTCAGTTGGAGCGGTATGCTGATAAGTTGGATTCTCAGTATCCTGACCTTCCTGACCCACTTGTCCCTGAACGCGGCCAAGTCCGCTGGCTATGGATGATACAGCCATATAGGCGTTTACTAGTCCATGACCATACCCATTGTTTGGTGAAGTTGGATAGGTGGAATCAGTTAATGGTGTTGCTGAATCTTTTAAAATTTTTTCAATTTCATCAACAGTAAGAGATGGATTCACCTGCCTCATCAAGGCAACGACTCCAGAAATGTGTGGTGCACCCCACATAGTCAAAGATAAAGTCGAATAGCTGCCACCTAGGTCGGAAGAGCGAATGTTCTCACCTGGAGCGGAAATGTCTGGCTTCATTACTCCATATGCCGAAGGACCGCGTGAGGAGTGAAACCCCCGCAGATTATTACTATCTGTATACCCAACAGCAAACGATTCCGGATAGTTGGCTGGAGTCCAGATTAACCCTTCTTTATAGCTTGAATTTCCAGCAGCGAACACAGGGAAAATCTCAGCTGCACGCCAGTTTTGCACCATTGGACGGAACCATTCATCGACTCCTTCTTGAACTGTACCCCATGAGTTGTTCACTACATCAGGTGCTTTTTCTGGATGTGGGTTGCCCTCAGCATCTTTTGGAGCTAGAATCCATTCTCCGGCTTCCAGTAGATCGACTTGGGTTCCGCTACCACCATAGCCTTTAGTGGCTTTCACGGCGATCCATTTTGCACCTGGAGCAACCCCAATTTGATTTGAACCATTAGGTTCAGAACCTACCATGATTCCTGTGCCGCGGGTACCTTGTTTAGAGTCATCATATGGAGTCGGCTTCCCATTAACAGCATCAAACCAGCTGAAGGTATGGTCAGGCTGATCTGGATTGGCTGGGTTGTAACCCCGATACTTTTCTTTTAAAGCAGGGTGATCCCACTGGACTCCTGTATCGATACTAGCGACTACAGTTCCCGTACCATCAAAGCCCATCTTCCAGACTTGTGGTACGTCAATTTTTGCAATATTCCATGGGACTGAAGTGGTGTCTGTTTGAGTGTCTTCCTGAGTGTCCGCTTGGGTGTCAGTTTGAGTTTTTGCTTTAGCATCAGCTGTTGGCTGAGTGGATTTATTACTGCTTTCATTCGGGATCATCTGTACCGTTTCGTTAGGCATAATTTTTTCGACTTCAGGAAAGGCTGCAAGTTTATCCATCACTTGTTTAGTTCCTGTTACCGCCATGCCGTTGACGATATAGAAGGATTGAAACTCTTTGACATTTCCTTTCTTTTTCTCTTGATTCAAATAGGTTTTGATTGAGTATTGAGTTTCATTGGCCTTAGCTCGAAGAGTGGAGACGACAGCCGAACGTTTCATTAATTCGGTTTTGGCAGCAGTTTGTTTTTGAGCTTTAGCTTTTTTAGCTGTTTCAATGGCAACTTTGTTTGTATCAACTTGATCTTTAAATTTTAATAAAAATGTTACGGTTTTATCCTTATTAAACTGTTCCTTCAGTTCTTTATCTACCTTTGTATCAACATTTTTAGATGCTGCTTCTGAACTTTCATGTGTTTTCGCATTTTTAGATGCTGCCTTAGAAGTTTCATGAAGAGTAATACTTGCTTTGGAGTTGGAATTAGCCAAAGCGAATTGCGGTGAAAAAGTAGAGAGCAGCAATAATGCACATAAAAAAAAACTAAATGCGACGTGGCCATAGCCATGTCTTTTCCTTTTTATCAATTTGATTCCCCCTGAAATTTGATGGCATTAAGACTGGCGTTAATATTTGGAACTCTAAATTCGAATTTTTATTGATTATTAACTGCATTAATTGTGGTTCGTGCTGTCGTAACTTTAAATCCGAACTCATCAACACCAAAGTGTTATGGTATAAATTCCATTTGGCTGCCCTGTTTTGAAGATCCATTTGCCTGATTTAACCATCCACGTATTCCTTTTCATCTCGAGCTTATGTAAACCTATGGTGTTTTTAGAATTCTCCTCAATAATTCCCATATGCTCAGTGGATGCATTTCCATAAAGGCTTCTCTGCGTAAAGCAATTGTTTTCTTAGAACTTTTTTTCATCCCATGAAACCCCTATAATTCTTTTCTCAACTTGATAGTCCCCCCTTTGTTGAGCATTTTACTAGATTAATTAATCCTTAAAAAAGTAATATCCAAGAAGTGGGATTTTGCCCAAATCTTAGATACAAATAAATAATAATCGAAATAATAAAACTTGTGTATTGGGGGAAAATGGGCTTTTTTTGCCGTCAATTTTTTCGATAATAATACAAATAATTACAAAAATAGACATTTTATTATTAAAAAGTAAAAAAATAAACAAATAATAAGGATATTAAGATTACATAGGAATATATTCTTGTGTAATTGGGGTAATATGGAGATTAATAAGGAATTAAGTATTATTTTTGGGAATATTTCATATATATTAACCAGATTAAATTTTTGCAGTTAAATAGTAATCTGATACTGGAATTAAATAAAAGAGGTTGTCAAAATATGCAAAAAAATAAGCTAACCAAATCACTGGAAAATGGGGGAAAGTGGATAGCTTTTTAACTAAACTTCACAAATAAATAACAAAACTTTTTACATTCATTTTGCATATCATTCTACCTAAAATACATAACTTTAAAACGCATCTAAATTTTAAATGTGGTCGTTCTTTCTGTAAAATTATTTCTCTTGTTAGCTCTTGAGTTTAGTTGGCCAGTAAAACGGGTTCAGGTGCAAAGAGTGCATTTATTTGAAAGAGGTATATAAATAAATCGATAGAAACGGTCGGGCATTAACTATTAGTTATGCCTGACCATTTTTTTTTCAAGCTTGGTGTTTCATATTGTAAGCACTTACTCAAATAAAAAGGTCTAGAATAGATCTTTGGTTTTATGTTGGTATAGAACCAATAGCTATAAAAGTTACATCCTATGTTTTATTTTCAGAAAAATATGAATATACGATAATGAAAAAGAGAATGGCAATTTACTATTTTAATTTGTTATTCGTTAAAATTATCGATTGGGAGGGGATGGAATGAGGAGCAGAAATAATAAGGAAGATCCTTACAGGAAGGCTGTGGGTATGTAAACAGTTTGTGCAATCATTGAAATCATAGAAAAATGTGGCCACATACAAAGCAGAAGATTTAAACATCACAAGAGAGTATAAAACGCATCGAAGTGTAGCGATAAACAGTGAATCCCTGCATCAAGACATTATCTCATTAGATGCTCTTATTCTATTAATTGGTTTTTCTGGAGGAAGTATGGTGAAAAATATGAAAATGAAAAAGATTATAGCAACCTCTTTATCTACGGTTTTGCTTGCATCTACCTTTCATAGTGTAAATGCAATCGATAAAACAACAAATGAAAAGACACCACCTGAGCATTCGGCCAATGTAAACAGTATTGATGGTGCTGATGAACAAAAAATCACGCTTATCACAGGTGATGTCGTTACCATTAAAAAGCTTGAAGGCGGCAAGAGTGTTATTAACGTAGAGCATGTTGACCAAAATGGTGCAGGTGCTCAAATACTGGATATTGGTGAAGAGACGTATGTTATTCCAAATTCAGCTATCCCATACTTAGCAGCTGATAAGTTGGATATGGATTTGTTTAATATAACGGAATTGATTAAAAATGGCTATGATGACAAAAGTCTTTCTTCTCTACCCATAATCGTGGAGTACACGGAATCAAAAGGTAAAGCTGATCGACCAAAAGCTGAGCCAAAAGGCGCAAAAACGGTTCGAGTATTAGAGAGTATTAACGCTGCTGCCCTCTCTGCTTCCAAAATGGAAGCGGATACATTCTGGAAAGATGTCACACCTGAGGCTGCAGCAACAGCAAAAGCCAAATCAAACAATGCTTTGTTCGACAAGGGCATTGAAAAGATCTGGCTGGATGGCCGAGTGGAAGCCACATTAGATCAAAGTGTACCTCAGATTGGTGCGCCAGCCGTTTGGGAGTCAGGTTACACAGGTAAGGGCGTTAAGGTAGCGGTACTTGACACAGGAATCGACCCAAATCATCCTGATCTTGCGGATCAAATAGACGAGGCGAAAAGTTTCGTACCGGAAGAAACAGTTGATGATGGTAATGGTCACGGTACTCATGTCGCTTCAACAGTGCTGGGAACAGGGGCTGCTTCTGAGGGCAAGAATAAAGGAGTTGCTCCTGAGGCCCGATTGCTCGTAGGTAAAGTGTTAAACAACAAAGGAAGTGGTATGGAGTCTTGGATCATAGACGGTATGGAATGGGCTGCAGACAACGCCAAGATTGTAAGCATGAGTTTGGGAGGCGGGCCAAGTGACGGAACAGACCCGATGGCTCAAGCCGTAAATAGACTAAGTGAAGAAACAGGTGCCCTATTTGTTATTGCTGCCGGAAACGCAGGTTATGAAGGAGCCGTCGGTACACCAGGAACTGCTGATGCTGCTTTAACGATCGGTGCTGTGGATAAGACTGACAGGATTGCTTCTTTTACATCAAAAGGACCTCGATATGGAGATATGGGATTGAAACCTGACCTGTCTGCACCAGGTGTTGGGATTGTTGCAGCCCGATCTGGACTAACATCAGGAAGCGGATCTTACAAGAGTCTGAGTGGTACATCCATGGCAACCCCTCATGTAGCAGGAGCAGCCGCGATTCTTCTGCAGAAGAATCCTAATTGGAATGGTACACAGCTAAAAGAAGCGTTGATGAGTACATCCAAGAAATTAAATTATTCGCCTTATCATATTGGATCAGGTCGATTAGATGTACCAGCAGCGGCATTTAGTACAGTGAGAGCAACTGGTTCAATATCGTTTGGGTTCTTCAAATGGCCAAATGATAATGCGCAATCTGTACAAAAAACAGTTACTTACACAAACGACAGCGACTCAGCTGTAACCTTAGATCTTCATGCAGATTTTAAGAATTCAAAAGGTAATTCCGCACCAAATGGTATGCTAACGGTTTCTGAGAGTCAAATTACCATTCCGGCTAACGGGGCTAAAGACGTAACCGTTACATTGAATCCACAACTTGGAGACTTAGGCACGCGTTATGAAGGACATCTAACAGCAACTGATTCTGAAGGCAAGCAAGTGGCTCATACTTCAATGGGCATGGTGAAAGAAGAAGAAAAATATCCGCTAACGTTTAACGCTACGGACCGTAATGGAAATCCTGCCCTTACGGCTGTCGCGCTTGTTAACAAAGACCTGGAAAAACCTGAATTCATTGCTGTAAACGGATCAACAGAATTACGATTACCCCCCGGCACGTATTCAGCCATGTCTTATATGTCAGTGGATACTGAAACAGATCATAGTGGTATAGCATTAGTCGGTGATCCTGAAATCAAGCTGGACGGTCCTCAAACCGTGGAACTTGATGCTCGAGAAGCAAAAGAAATTTCAGCAGAAGTACAGAATAATACAGAACCAAGCTATCAGCGCATGCAATACTACCGTTCCCTTGGCGGCAAACCATTGACTCATTCTAATACCATGCTTCCATGGATCGATAAAATGTATGCTGTCCCAACAAAGGAAGTTAAAACAGGAGACTTCGAATATTTGACTCGCTGGCGTTTAACGAAACCATTGCTTGAGATTAACTTTAAAGGAAAAGAATTGGATGACGTACCATTTGCAGGAAGCACAATGCTCGATGGAAAATATAACTTATTAACGGTTTATGCAGGAAAAGGGACTTCAGCAGATTATGAGCGTCTAAAAGCAAAAGGAAAAGCGGTTGTTGTAGAACGCAACAGCGAAGTTACGCCTTCTGAGCAGGCCGCTGCTGCACATGCAGCGGGTGCAAAGCTGTTGATCATCGTAAACAATGAAGATAAGGAATTCAGTGCGTTTGCAGGAAATCCGGATAGAACGGACATCCCTCTTGCAGTTGTTGGAATCAGTAAAGGTGAAGGAGATAAAGTGATCACAGCAGCACGTTCTGGCAACATGAAACTGTTTGTTGAAGGTGAAACAAATACACCATATGTATATGATTTGATGGATCTTCATCAAGACCAAATTCCAAAGAATTTAAAATATGCTCCATCTAACGATGAACTCGTTAAGATCGACACGCGTTACAAATCAGACCGTGATGCACCTGGAGGAGAGTTCCGTTATGATTTGCGTCCGTATTCAAAGGGTGTTGGGGATTTACAAAAAATACAGTTGCCTTCTGTTCGAACAGAGTGGGTTTCAGCAGTAAAAGATACTAGATGGTATCACAAAGCAGCGGTATTAGACAGTCCATGGGAAGTTCGCCAGCCTGCAGTTACGTATGAGAAAGGACAAAGACTTCAGGAAGAATGGTTCTCTCCAGTAGTTCGTCCGCGTTTGGGTGAAGGCTATTTTCCACCTAGCCGCCAAAACAACACTTTACACTTTAATATTCCTGCTTTGGCCGATTCAGGGAATGGCTCTACAGGCGGTGAAGTATATGAAGAATCCAAAAAACATCAAACACTTAAATTGTACCAGGGAGATACCCTTGTTAGTGAAAGAAAAGGACAAGCTATGGACTTAAATACTCCATTCCCGGAAGAAAAAACGCAATACAGGTTAGTAAGTGATGTTAAGCGTGATCCGAATCGCTGGAAAACATCGTTAAGCACGCATACAGAATGGACATTCTGGTCTCAAAAAAGCGAAGAGTTTTTCGAAACTTTCCTCCCATTCTATTCGCTGGATTATAAGGTTGAGACCGATATGAACGGTAACGCACATGCAGCACCATCGACTGCACTCGAGCTATCTGTTGCAAAACTTGATGATGTGGAGGGCTATGGAAAATTAGAGGGTGCTACATTAGAGGTTTCCTTTAATGAAGGAGAGTCATGGCAGAAAGTAAAACTTGAGCGTACTGCGTATGATCGTTGGACTGCTAAAATTAACAATCCTAACTCAAACAAATATGTTTCCCTCCGTGCAGCCGCTTGGGATGATCAAGAAAATAAAATTTCTCAGGAAGTAATTAAGGCATATGGTTTGAGGTAATATCGAGATTAATAGCATACCCCTCAGCTGGTGAAGGGTATGCTATTATATTTACTAGTGTGTTAAATAGTCATAATATACTGCGAATTCAGTTGGAGTCTCATAATAAATTTGACCACTTTTAATAAAAATGTAAGGTGCAAATTTAAGTTTCATTATTAAAGTGGAAAGAGGTGTCAGGAAACTTGGAAAATAAAGGAGTTCAATTGTCTGTTCATGCTTGGGAAAATTCAGAAAGTGTGAAGTTTATCATTGCGTTACTGAATAATACTGATTTTGAAAAGATTTTTATCTTTAGAACCGGTCAACAATACGATATTCACGTGCTTAATCCAGAGGGAAAAGAAGTGTATCGATACTCTAAAGGCAGATTTTTTACACAAGCAATTGAACAAGTGAATTTTGATCCTGGTGAAACCCGTAAATGGGAAGAAACTTGGGACTATAAATGTGATGGAAAACGTGTGGAGCCTGGTGAGTATATCGTGTTGGTAACGTTAGCTGGTAATGAGGAAGGTGTAAAAACACCTATAGCAAAGAATATGTTTACCGTCTCTTAAAAAAATATATACAGCATTTAGACAGGTATAATCTATTTGGAATGGCTGTATAATAACAGATCCTATTAGGAATCTTTTACCTCTTTCAAGTAAATGTAATCTTTGTGCCAGAGCCACCAAAGAACTTTCCGCAGTTGATGTGGAGTATACGAATAACACACAGGTTTTTATAAGTACATCTTTAGTTAACTAAAGATGTACACTTTGACAAATATTAAATAATAACATAACCATAAAATACTAAAAACCCTTGCTGCGCAAGGGTTTTCGTGTATGGAGCAAAGGGGGCTCGAACCCGTGACATCTACGCAGCCAGAGGAAAATCCTAATGAACAATTGAGTAGAAGGCTTTAATATACTTTATCGCCATTAAAAATAGAGTTTTTGACAATAACATAATCTACGTGACGAATGGAGTCTAAAGTGGTTCCACCAGCATATGAAATAGAAGATTGGAGATCTTGTTCCATTTCAGTTAACGTATCCTGTAAGGAACCTTTATGCTCAACGTACATTTTCTTACCTTCTACGTTCTTCTTTTCACCTTTTTGATATTCAGAAGCAGAGCCAAAATATTCTTTAACAAACTTTCCATCTTTTTTGATGGTTTCTCCTGGTGATTCTTCATGTCCGGCAAAAAGGGAGCCAATCATGACCATCGATGCACCGAAACGGATTGATTTGGCTATATCACCGTGTGTTCGTATTCCACCATCAGCAATAATCGGTTTACTTGCTGCTTTTGCACACCAACGAAGTGCTGCCAACTGCCAGCCTCCAGTCCCGAATCCTGTTTTAATTTTTGTGATACATACTTTACCAGGACCAATCCCAACTTTTGTCGCATCAGCACCGGCATTCTCAAGTTCTCGCACAGCTTCAGGAGTACCAACATTACCAGCAATGACAAAGCTCTCGGGTAGGTATTTTTTTATATGCTGAATCATATTAATGACAGCATTTGAATGACCATGTGCAATGTCGATCGTTATGAATTCAGGGGTAAGCTCTGCCTTTGCAAGCTCTTCAATGAATTGATATTCTTCTTCTTTCACTCCAACACTAATTGAAGCGTAGAAACCTTTTGCTTGTATATCCTCTACAAATGACCGCCGTTTTTCTGGCTCAAAGCGATGCATAATATAAAAATAATTATTTTCAGCAAGATAAAGGGCTATCTTTTCATCAATGATTGTTTGCATATTGGCTGGCACAACAGGAAGTTTAAATTGACGACCTCCCAGTGTCACAGTGGTATCACACTCAGAACGGCTGTTAACCACACATTTAGCAGGAATTAACTGAATATCTTCATAATCAAATACATTTTCCATGAAATACACTCCTAAAAGAATAATTTTAATAGTAATGTTCGTCAAAATCTTAAGGTGAAAAAATCCTAACTATAAATGGGTAAAGTAAACTCACCCATTCGTAGTTAGGATTTTTAGGCTCCTAGTAGAAACTCTTAGACCATAATTCTAAGAATATACGAATGATTTTAAATAATTTATTTAAACACAAATTTGATTATAAACGAACTTTTATTAAATGTAAACGTTTATTATTCGGATTTTCATTGAAAATTAAAAGGGATTTAAACATTATCATCAAAAAAATTGGTTTTTATAAAAGGTGGGAGGAAATTAAATCAATATATTTAATCATTTTTTGTTTTTTCCAGAGCATCGAATTTCTTCTTTGAATAACGGGGAGGATTGTGGAATAAGATTAGCAGGGTAGTTAAAAAGCAGGATGTTTATTAAAAAATGTAGAATCTCAACAGAGTTATTAGGAGATTTTTGAAACTCTAACTATTTAGGGAGGAGATTACTTTGCAACGAATTGACTTGCTTTTAAACGTGCTAGATTTAACATTTGATAAAGAGAGTTGATATGCACCGTTTAAACATGCTAAAGAAGGACTTACAGCCGAACAGGCTATCTGGAAACCATCTGGAGAGATCATATAAATAGCCACCAAGTAAATACCCCTTTATTCCATTTGGAATAAAGGGGTATTTTTTTTGATTAATGGTCATCGAAGAGCAGGAATAGAACCTTTTTTAGTGTTTTTAGAGATTTATGGTCATCTAAGTGTGAGAACGGAACCTGATTTTGGTATTTTTTGAGATTGATAGTCATCAAAGAACGGAGATGGAACCCACTCCATCAGCATTTTGTGCTTACGATCGATAAAGCATATAAGACCGAAAATGACAAATAAACAGTGGTTTTACAAAACCTTAATATTTGATTAATGTGGAATTAACATTGTCGGATTATGATGAAACCGTAACAAACAGTAATAAAAATTAAAAAATCCACATTAATTGGAGGAACTTTTAATGAATTACACATTAAAGAAAAAAGGTTACAAGTTTATTCAAGCTATGATGTTAGGTGTAAGTGTAGTAGGACTAACTGCTTGTGGAGCAAATAAAGAAAAAGCTGCTCCAGCTGTAAGTGATACAGAATCATTAACCTTGCAAGAAATTGAAACAAAAGCAACAGAAGAGGGAGAAATTAATAGTGTTGGTATGCCAGATTCATGGGCCAACTGGGGTGAAACGTGGACAGAAGTTACAGATAACTATACATTGAAACACACAGATACAGATTTATCCAGTGCCGAAGAGATCGCCAAAATGGAATCTGAAAAAGAAAATGCAACTGCTGATATCGGTGATGTAGGGGTTTCCTTTGGACCAATCGCAGAACAAAAAGAATTAACGCTTCCTTATAAAACTTCCTATTGGGACGAGTTACCTGAATGGGCAAAAGATGACAATGGGGATTGGGTTGTTGGCTACCAAGGAACGATTGCATTCTTAACGAATAAAGAGCTAGTAAAAAATCCGCCAAAATCTTGGGATGACATCTTAAATGGAGATTATAAAGTAACCGTTGGAGATGTACAGCGCGGTGCACAGAACCAAATGGCCGTTCTTGCTGCTGCGATGGCTTATGGCGGTGATGAAACAAATCTTCAGCCGGGAATTGACTTTTTTACTAAGCTTGCTAAGCAAGGCCGTCTAAGCTTAACAGATGCTAAACCAGCTAATATCGAAAAAGGAGAAGTGGAAGTGGCCTTAGTATGGGACTTCAATGCTCTTGGTTACGCTGAACAAATCAAGCGTGATCAATTTGATGTAAGCATTCCAAGTGAGGGTTCAGTAGTAAGCGGTTATGCAACAATTATTAACAAATATGCAAAGCATCCTCATGCAGCGATGGCGACTAGAGAATATATTTTAAGCGATGAAGGACAAATTAACTTGGCTAAAGGATTCGCCCGCCCGATTCGTGACGTGGAACTTCCGAAAGAAGTAGCTGAAAAAATGGTTCCAGAAGAACAGTACAAAAAGGCAAAACCTATCGAAGACTCCAAAGCTTGGGAAGAATCAGTAAAAACATTGCCACAGGTTTGGCAGGAAGAGGTGTTAGTCCATGTCAAATAAAGTAATCGCCATTGTTGTGGATGGTATGAGATATGATAAAGCATGTGAGGCCTTAGGATTTCTTCAGCATTTAGTTGAAACGAATCAGGCATCCCTTTACAAAGTGAAGTCGGAGCTTCCCAGTCTTTCCCGTCCATTGTATGAAGTGCTGTTAACAGGTACACCGTCATCAGTGAACGGCATTACGTCCAATCAAGCGGTTCGGCTATCTGGCGAGAAAAGTCTCTTTCATCTGACGAAAGAGAATGGTTTAAGAAACGGATCGGCATCGTATTACTGGGTAAGCGAACTTTATAATCGTGCTCCGTTCCATTTTATTGAAGACCGTGAGCAAGAGGATCCATCCAAGCCAATTCAATACGGAAAATTTTATTGGGATGATGATTATCCAGACAGTCATGTGCTCATGGATGCAGAAGCTTTGCGAAGAAAGTATGACCCGCACTTTTTATATATCCATCCGCTTGGTGTAGATGTAAAAGGAGAAGTCTATGGTTCGGAATCGAAAGAATATCGTGAACAGATCTTAAAGATGGGTAGCATTTTGGCTCAGCTTCTGCCAATTTGGATCAAAGAAGGCTACCACATTTTAATAACTTCTGATCATGGGATGAGTGAAACGGGCAATCATGGAGGCATAACAGATGGTGAGCGTGATGTACCACTCTTTATGATCAGTCCAAAAGTTGAGCCTGGCGTTTATAGTGAAGTGGTTCCACAATTGGCTTTCGCACCGCTCGTTTGTGAACTTTTAAATATTGAGCCATCCAATAAAATGATTTCCTATCAATTGCCGGGTCTTAAAGGAAAAATTAGCATTTAAATAAGTAAAATGAAGATTGACTGGAATTGGTTTAACGTACGCATGGTTAAACCAATTCCCAAATTGATAGAGAACATAGAGGAGCGAGAAGTCTTGCGAAAAATAAAAAAACAAAAAATTTACTTATTAGCTCTTTTACTGCCATTTATTTTGTTTGTCATTGGTTTTGAAATCGGACCATTAGCAGCAATGATTAAAAATAGCTTTTATGCTGACGATGGAATTCAAGTTACGATTAATCAATATTTAACCATTTTTAAAAGTGATTTTTACATGAAGGCCATTCAGAATAGCCTTGTTATTTCCTTAATATCTGCTGTAATTTCTGTGATTATAGCGGTTATTGCAGCGTATTCAATTACAAAGTTCTCACAAAAAATACAAAACCGGCTGCTGATGATTACAAATATGACTTCGAATTTTGAGGGAATCCCCCTTTCATTTTCATACATTATTTTGCTTGGAAACAACGGATTGTTTACTTTGCTTTTTTCTAAAATGGGTTTGGATGTGTTTGCGGACTTTAATTTATACTCATGGACAGGCCTCATTCTTGTTTATATCTATTTTCAAATTCCGCTTGCTGTTATGCTCATCTACCCATCTTATCAAGGAATTAAAAAACAATGGAAAGAAGCTTCTTCCCTATTAGGCGGTTCAAAGTTTTCATTTTGGCACCGTATCGGAATTCCAGTTCTGCTGCCTAGTATTGTAGGTACGTTCAGTATTTTGTTTGCCAATGCGATGGGAGCTTATGCTACAGCCTATGCATTGGTCGGAAGCAACTATAACTTGTTGTCATTGCAAATCGCGTCCCTGGTTGCAAGTGATGTAGCATTAAAGCCGCAGCTGGGCAGTGCGATGGGAGTTCTTTTAGCAGCGACGATGATAGGTGCGTTATGGTTCAATGAACAAATGATGCGCCGCATTAGGAGGGATTTACGATGAAATCTTTATTGTCTTTTCATAAAGCACTCGTTGGACTTCTGGTAATCTATTTATTAATTCCGCTTATAGGAACATTCTTGTTCTCGATCGCAGGTAAATGGGATCATACGATTTTACCTGAGAGTTATACAATGAAATGGTATATTGAATTATTTCAAGATGAACGCTTTTTTGATGCATTTCAGCGAACGCTGTTTTTAATCGTAATGTCAGTAGGTCTTAGTATTGTTATCATGCTTCCAACGATCTTTATCATCACCGTATATTTCAGTAAATGGGAACGATTGCTTCAGGCTGCAGCAATGCTTCCATATGGAATACCTCCCATTGTTGGAGCAGTAGGATTAATCAAGTTATATTCAGATGGCCCAATTCCAATTGCCGGAACACCTTGGATATTAATTGGAGCTTACTTCATAACCATTCTGCCGTTTATGTATCAAGGTATTCGCAACAGCCTGCGAACACTTAATGCGGTACAGCTTGTTGATGCTGCTGAATTACTCGGTGCCACAAAGTTTCAGGCGTTCCGTACAGTAGTGTTTCCAAATATTATCTCTGGTATTTTAGTGTCTACATTATTATCAGTCGCACTATTGTTTAGTGAATTTGCTTTGGCTAATTTGCTTGTTGGAGGCAGATTTGAAACGCTGCAAATCTATCTTGCAGATAAACTGAATAGTAGCGGTCACTTAACAAGTGCAATTGTCATTACGTATTATTCCGTGATTTTACTTTTAACGGGGACTGTATTAAAACTTACTTTTAAAAACGATAAAAATCCAGCCGAGTCAAAAAAGAGCCGCGTTCTTTCATTATTAAGAAAACAAAGCCGTGATAAAAAAATTGTATTAGAAGGTGAAAACTCATGAGCTATGTAACCATCGATCAAGTAATTAAGAAGTATGATAAGCAAGTGGTATTAAACGATATTTCTATTACCTTAAACAAAGGGGAATTTGCTACTTTGCTTGGGCAAAGCGGATGCGGAAAGAGCACATTGCTGCGTTCAATTGCAGGGCTTGAAGATGTTGATGCAGGAAAAATCTTAATTGATGGAAAAGACATTACAAACTTATCTCCGCGTCAGCGTGAGGTTGGGATGGTGTTTCAGTCATATGCTCTTTTCCCAAATATGAATGTTTTTGATAATATCGCATACGGCCTTAAAATGAAAAAGGTAAAAAATTTAAAATCAAAAGTGGCAAAGATGATTGAGATGGTTGACTTAACCGGAAAGGAAGCCTCTTTTCCTCATCAATTATCTGGCGGACAGCAGCAGCGGGTTGCTTTGGCTCGTGCGCTTGTTATGGAGCCAAAAGTATTGCTTTTAGATGAACCGTTAAGCGCATTGGATGCTAAAATTAGGAAAAGCTTGCAAAAGGAATTAAAGAGAATTCAAAAGGAATTAAACATTACCACCATTTTTGTTACACACGATCAGGAAGAAGCAATGACGATGTCAGATCGAATTTTTGTAATGAATAAAGGAAATGTTGTCCAATCCGGTTCTCCAACGGAAATTTATACAACTCCCGTCAACACATTTGTAGCAAATTTCATAGGGAATTACAATGTCTTTAAAATGGAAACATTTCGCAAACTCGTTCGCAGTACGGAATTAAAAGGGGATGAAGTTGCCTTTCGGCCTGAAGTGTTAAAGCTGCTTCCTATTGGTGAAGAGAGCCAGGGTTTACAAGAGAATTGGCGACTAAAAGGGGTCATTAAAGATGTCTCTATGACAGGCAATGTATTAAGATATGAAGTCGAATCAGAGGAGTATTCTTTCCATGTAGACGATCTTCACCACCGAGGGGCAATGTTTGACCAAGGAACACAGATTCAAATTATTTTACCAAAGAAAGAATGCCTAATTTTATAAATGATTTTTCTTGGAGGATGAGCTATGTCCGTTTTGCCTGAAGAAAGGAAAAATGAAATATTAAAAGAACTTAAGAAAACTGGAAAAGTAAAAGTTGTGGAATTAGTTGAGCAATTTCAGGTTTCTGAAGAAACGATCAGACGCGATTTGATGATCTTAGAGGAAAAAGGATTATTAAAAAGGGTTTACGGCGGAGCGATTCATGCTGTTTTTCAATCTGAGGAACCCCCTTTTGTTCAACGTACATCTGTGAATCAAGAAGCAAAAGTGAAGGTTGGCAAAAAAGCTGTTGAACTAATTTCTGACGGAGATGTGATTGCCATTGATGTGGGAACAACCATGCTTGAATTTGCTAAGCAGATTGAAAAGAAAAAGGATATTACCATTATCACTAATTCTCTTCCTGTATCATCTGTATTGACGGAATCTCTCAATCAAAATATGTTCACAGGTCAAGTTTTGCTGCTTGGAGGGCAAATTGATCCAAAGCACCAATCGATTTCCGGAAGTCTTACTGAACAAATGCTGAATCAATTTAATATCGATAAAGCTTTCATTTCAGCGGGCGGTTTTTCTATTAAAAAAGGAGTCAGTAATTATCATTTACATGAAACGTTGGTTTCACGCAAAATGGTTGAAGTATCTAAGCAAGTGATATTGCTGACGGATTCCTCCAAAATTGGCGTTGATACGTTTAGTAAAGTTTGTCCTTTTGAAAAAATTGATGTCGTTGTCTGCGAACAGTCATTTCCAGAGGAATGGAAGGACCATCAAGAATTAGGGAAGATGAACTGGATTCAAGCATAATCCTTTTCCTCTCTTTAGGTAGAAAGGAGCATTATTTATGAGTTTTATTGCAATAGATTTAGATGGAACATTATTGAACGACCAGAACGAAATTAATGAAGAAAATATAAAGGCGATTCAATCTGCTCAAGAGAATGGTTTTGAAGTTGTGATTTCAACAGGGCGGGCCTATTTTGATGTTCGAACCATTTGTGAAAAAGCTGGAATATCCCCGTATGTCATCGGGACAAATGGAGCAACCATTCATGCCAAAAATGGGGAATGTCTTTCTTCTATTACTCTAGCGAAAGATCGTGCTGAATCAATTCTTCAATGGCTCGATGAACGGAATTATTACTACGAGGTGTTCACGGATCAAGCGATTTATGCTCTGAAAAAAGAACGAGAACAATTCTATAAAGAGATTCAAAGCTTGAAAAGTGCAGATTCGGAAATGACAGAATTAGCCGCAGAAGCGGAAAGGCAATTTGATCAGTTTGGATTTGTATTGGTTGAAAGCTGCCAGGATATTCTAGGTCAAGCTGAAGAATTTAATAATATTTTGGCATGTTCCTTTGACAAAATGAAATTGGTGGAAGCATGGAACGAATTTAAGACGTTCGATGAGTTAATGGTTGTTTCATCTGCCGATCATAACATTGAAATTACGAATAAAGGAGCAACAAAAGGAATGGCCCTTGAAAAATTGGCGTTCATGCTGAATGGCACCTTAGACAGGGCAATGGCTATCGGAGACAGCAACAATGATTTATCCATGTTCGAAAAAGTTGGATGCAGTGTGGCGATGGGAAATGCGAAAGATGAGATAAAAGCGGTTTGTACAATGACAACCCTTACGAACGTTGAGAATGGGGTAGCTTATGCCATCCATCGATATATGGAGAGCTTCGCTGCTGCAAAATAGGCATCCATGCCGGAAGAAGGAGAGATCAAGCATATGGCGTGGATCTATCTGATCATGGCAGGGCTTTTAGAAATTATCTGGGTAATAGGTCTTAAATACTCACATGGATTTACCATCCTGATCCCAAGCGTCATAACAGCAGCATTAATACTCTTGAGTTTTTTTCTGCTTTCAAAATCGTTTCATTCCGTTCCTATAGGAACAGGCTATGCCGTTTTTACTGGATTAGGAACGGTGGGAACTGTCGCAGCCGGGATGATTTTTTGGGGAGAGACTATTAATCTATGGAAAATATTTTTTGTCGCGTTAATGATCACAGGGATTATTGGACTAAAAGTAAGCCAAGCGGAACCTGAAACATAGAAGGAATTGAATGATAGGTAAAGGGTTGGGAGTTGATTTAATTGGATTGGTTTTTTCTTCTTATTGCCGGCTTTGCCGAGATTGGAAGTGTGATCAGTCTGAAGCGTGCAGATGGGTTTAGAAAATGGCCGTCTACGATCAGTTGTCTTGTTTTCGGAAGTTTAAGCTTTTACTTTCTTTCTTTGTCAGTATCATCGCTTCCAGTGGGGACTGCTTATGCAATATGGACTGCCATAGGCTCAGTCGGCAGCGTTTTAGCCGGCATGATCTTTTTCAATGAACCTAGAAGTTTAAGATCAACCATATGGATTATGTGTATTATTGCAGGGGCTGTCGGTGTTAAAATAACTTCAGGACATTAAGTCGCCATTTGGAGGGGAGCAAAGAGATGAAAACGATTCAAGATTGGATGCAAGAATATCCTATAATAAGTGAGCTTGCAGCTGTAAAGGAAGTATTTTGGACGAACCCGAAAAAGGAACCATATCAAACAGGAGCAAAGAAACTTCCGCTTAATGAAAATGATGTAAAAGATGCAGAGGAAAGGTTAATGCGTTTTGCTCCTTACATCGCAAAGGTTTTTCCAGAAACAAGGGAGAATAACGGAATCATTGAATCTCCTATTGTCTCCATCCCCGCGATGCGTGAAAAATTATCACAAATGTATGAACATCCATTAGAAGGAGAATTTTTGCTGAAATGTGACAGCCATCTTCCGATATCAGGTTCCATTAAAGCGCGCGGAGGCATTTACGAAGTGTTGAAACACGCAGAAACATTGGCGATTCAACATGGTTTATTATCAGTAGAGGATGATTATTCGATCCTTGATCGTGAGAAATTCAGAAACTTCTTTTCCGAATACTCCATTGCCGTCGGCTCTACAGGCAATTTAGGGCTAAGTATAGGCATTATGAGTGCCAAACTGGGTTTTAAAGTAACGGTCCACATGTCTGCGGATGCGAAGAAGTGGAAGAAAGATCTCCTTAGAAGCAAAGGAGTAACGGTGATTGAAAATAAGGAAGATTACAGCAAAGCGGTCGAAGAGGGGCGCAAACAGGCTGATAGTGATCCGAATTGCTACTTCATTGATGATGAGAACTCCCGTGATTTGTTTTTAGGATATGCAGTGGCAGCCTTTCGTTTAAAAAAACAGTTAGAAGAATTAAATATAATTGTAGATGAAAACCATCCGCTTTTTGTTTATCTGCCATGTGGTGTAGGAGGCGGACCGGGGGGAGTTGCTTTTGGTTTAAAATTAATCTATCAAGATCATGTACATTGCTTCTTTGCAGAGCCTACTCATTCTCCATGTATGCTGCTTGGACTCGTAACAGGATTGCATGATAAAGTTTCGGTCCAGGATTTTGGAATTGACAACATCACATCAGCTGACGGGCTTGCCGTTGGAAGACCATCAGGATTCGTTGGTCAAACGATTGAACCATTATTAAGCGGAAGCTATACGGTAAGTGATCATGAATTATTTAAACTATTAAGCGTATTGGCCGACACAGAAAATATTCTCCTTGAGCCTTCAGCATTGGCAGGCGTCATAGGTCCAGTAAAGTTAGCGGCTGAGAAACAAGGGAAAGAATATGTTCAGAATCATAACTTAAATGATCAAATGAAAAATGCTGTCCATCTCATGTGGGCGACTGGCGGCAGCATGGTTCCGAAAGAAACAATGGACGAATATTATAAAAAAGGTGCAGAACTATAATTCTAATCGCCGATTTCCATGAATTTTAGACGCAGAAAATCAGCTATTGCTCATGAAACGTCCTTAAGAACTCGCCAATCGGCGAGTTTCGTTTTGTGGAGAGTACACTTGATGATGTCTTTTATCAAATCTTATCTCAAAAAGTCAAAGGCATTAACATAGCATTAAAAAAATTATGAAAAAAATAATATGTCAAATTTGGTCATTCTATGTTATATTAGAAAAAAATTAATATATCAATTTGAATAAGTGCTCACTTTGGTGAGGTAAAAGGGAAACCAGTGAAAGTCTGGTACAGCCCCCGCTACTGTAATAGCTGATGAAATTACAATGCCACTGAGAAATCGGGAAGGTGTAAGAGTAAGAAGAAGCTTAAGTCAGGAAACCTGCTTATTTGAACGACACTTGCTTTTCGGAGGGAGAGGTATAGGCGGGACAATTATGATCAATTGTTTTTGAGTTTCAGTATGCTTATTTTTATACTGTCATTTCATATGCCTGTATTCCTTTGAAAAGGAGTGCAGGCATTTTTTATTTGGCAAGAAGCATTGAACTTTGAGAATTGTCTGGCGCAGGGCGCCTGCTCCCTAACTCGGCAGCAGGCAAGGCACATGTGCTTTTCTTAATTGGAGGTTAGCCTATGAAGAAGGGAAAAATATTTGTTGTCGGCTTCGGTCCAGGTGATCGTGAGCATATAACTAAACGGGCTGTGGATGCGCTGCAGCAGAGTGATTGCATAATTGGCTACAAAACCTACGTAGATCTGATCATGCCATTTGTAACAGCAAGTTCCATTGTCAGCACAGGAATGACTGAGGAGGTATCCCGTGCGCAGGATGCAGTGAAACGAGCGGAAGCTGGCGATATTGTTTCCGTGATTTCGAGCGGTGACTCGGGCGTTTACGGCATGGCCGGCTTAGTGTATGAAGTGCTGATCGAAATGGGATGGACGGAAGAAGAAGGAATCGAAGTGGAAATTGTTCCTGGCATCTCTGCGATTAATTCATGTGCGAGTTTACTGGGTGCACCTGTCATGCATGACTCCTGCACCATCAGTCTGAGTGACCATTTAACACCCTGGACGGTAATCGAGAAGCGCATTGAAGCAGCCGGCATGGCGGATTTTGTCATCGCTTTATATAACCCCAAAAGCGGCAGGAGAACACGACAAATTGTCGAAGCACAAAGAATTCTATTAAAATATCGTTCTCCTGATACACCAGTGGGGCTTGTGAAAAGTGCATACCGCGAAAATCAGAATGTCATTCTGACTACACTGGCGGAAATGCTTGATCACGATATAGGCATGCTGACAACAGTTGTGATTGGGAATTCCTCCACTTTCTTTTATGACAATAAGATCATTACGCCGAGAGGCTATCAGCGAAAGTACACGCTTGGTGAAGAGAATCAAAGCTTAAAGCCGCATCAGCGTTTGAAAAAGGAAGCGGAGCCATGGGCATTAAATCAGGAAACCGGGGAGGCACAGGCCGGATACGAGCAGATTGAAAGCAAAAAACAAGAAGCCAGCTCACTGGATATGGCTTTTAAGGCTTTATCGATGGTGACGAAATCGGAGATTGACCAGACACATTTGGTGCAGCAGCCAATCGAAGATATTTTTGAATTTGCGGTTTCGCCTGGGGTTGCCAATAAATTTATTACGCCAGACCAAATGCGAGTATTGGCAGAAGCTGTTGGCGAGAAAGGCACCATGGAATATACACCGGATCACCGATTTTTAATCAAAATTCCAACCGGACGGCCTCAGTCGATTGTGGAAAAACTCGAACAAAATCAGCTGACAGTTATGCCAGTGGGTGATGTTTTAAATGTAAAAGCCTGTGATTTTTGCTACGGGGAGAAAGCAGAATCCATTCCGTATGCAGAGGAAATTGCTGCTGAACTAGGGGGCTTAAAGCTTCCAAAGGAACTGCATATTGGCTTTAATGGCTGCGGTATGGCCTGCTATCGGGCCGTATTTGATGATATCGGCATTGTTTACCGCAAGAAGAAGTTTGATTTATTTATCGGGGCAAAGCCGGTTGGCCGTACAGCCCATGCTGCCCAGCCGGTGGCAGAGGGGATTGAGCCTGATCAGCTGGTGCCGTTATTAAAGGAGATTATAGAAGAATACAAAGAAAATGCGCATCCAAATGAACGGCTTTTTAAATATTTTAAGCGCGTGAAAAAAATTCAGTATTTTACTTATCAGGATATGAGCTCCAGGATCGAAGTCGAGCCGGCACCTTGCGGGGATTAGGAGGATCTCATGATTTTATTTTTAGCAGGCACAAGTGATGCGAGAGCATTAGCCATTCAATTGAAAAATCAAGGTTATCCCATATTGGCAACTGTTGTCACAGAATCGGCAGCGGACAGCTTGAAAGCTGAAGGCATTTCTTATAAAGTGGGGCGGCTGTCCGAAAAAGACATGATTGAACTAATTAGGATGCAAGAGATGACCACTGTGATTGATGCCAGTCACCCTTATGCGGAAGAAGCGTCAAAAACGGCAATGGCAGCAGCCAAAGCCTGCAACATTCCTTACATACGTTATGAAAGGCCAAATGAACAGTTTACATCACCACTCATAACTGAGGCTGAAAGTTATGAGGAAGCAGCAAAAGTGGCTCAAACGCATAAAGGGACAATCATGCTGACAACCGGCAGCAAAACGCTGGAAATCTTTACAAAGTATTTAATGCGTGATGATATCCGGCTTGTATGCAGGATGCTTCCAAACATGGGAAACATGGAAAAATGTCATAAGCTTGGCGTTAAACAAAAGGACATTATTGCGATCCAGGGACCATTTTCTGAATCATTAAACAAAGCTCTTTGTGAGCAATATGAAGTGACCTTGATGATTACAAAAGAAAGCGGCAAAGTGGGATCGGTGGATGAAAAAATGACCGCTGCTCTGGAGATGGGGATTCCTGTTATTTTGATTAAGCGGCCGCCTCTGCATTATGAAAACTTCTGCACTTCTTTCGAAGAAGTGACTCGAAAATTGGGAGGATTATACACATGGCAAACATGAACTTTAATACCACATTTGTACCGTTAACGGTAGATCCGGATAAAATTTATGATCACAGCTTCGCGATTATTAAAGAAGAAATGGGCGAACATTCATTTACAGATGAGCAGTGGCTGGTGGTTCGGCGAGTCATCCATGCCTCGGCAGATTTCGAGCTGGGCAGAAGCATGATTTTTACATCAGATGCCATTGAGGCAGGGGTTCAATCTATTTTAGCGGGCCGTCATGTCGTGGCAGATGTACAGATGATTGAAAGCGGGTCAGGACGCAAGCGATTCCAAAAGCATGGCGGGGACCTGCATTGTTATATTGCGGATGAAGATGTCTCAAAAGAAGCGAAGTCTCAGGGAACAACACGTGCGATTATTTCTATGCAAAAAGCAACGAGTCTTCATGAAGGAGGAATCTATGCCATCGGCAATGCGCCAACAGCATTGCTTGAATTGATTCGTTTAATTAAAGATGGCCTAGCAAAACCTGACTTGATTATTGGCATGCCAGTCGGCTTTGTATCAGCGGCAGAGTCCAAAGCCGAACTGGCCGTGCTTGAAGGAATCCCATTTATTACGAATGCAGGGAGAAAGGGTGGCAGTACAGTGACGGTCGCTGCATTGAATGCCATTTCGATTATGGCGGATGAACGGGCAAAAGCAGCGAAATAAAAAAGATCCATCCCAAATGCGGCACGGCTATACAACAGGTGCTTGTGCCGCAGCCATGACAAAGGCAGCACTGCAGGCACTTGTGACCGGAGAGGTGCCAAATGAAGTTACGATTTATCTGCCGGTTGGCCAGTATGCCACTTTTAAAGTGACGGCTTTTGATAGGTCAGATGGCCGGGTCATGTGCGAAACGATCAAAGATGCAGGGGACGACCCGGACGCCACCCATCAGGCACGAATTCAAAGTACGGTCACATATGCGAAAAAAGAAGGCATCCATTTAGATGGCGGGATCGGTGTAGGACGAGTCACAAAAGCTGGGCTGCCAGTAGCGGTAGGGCAGGCAGCGATCAACCCTGTGCCGCGTAAAATGATCCATGGTGTCGTCCAGGAAGCAATAGACAAATATAAAGTAAATCGCGGCATTGAAGTGGTCATTTCGGTTCCGGACGGTGTAGAAATAGCTGAAAAAACATTGAATGGCCGATTAGGCATTATTGGAGGCATCTCAATTTTAGGTACACGGGGAACCGTGGTGCCATTTTCCAGTTCAGCCTATATGGCAAGTATCGCTCAGGCGATCAATGTCGCAAAAGAAGCAGGATGTGAGCATTTAGTCATTACAACAGGCGGACGCAGTGAAAAATTTGCCATGAAGCAGTATCCTCACTTGCCAGAAGAAGCCTTTATTGAAATGGGCGACTTTGTCGGGTTTACTTTAAAAAATATTGCACGTAAGAAAATACCGAGAGTCTCTCTGGTGGGGATGATGGGGAAGTTCTCAAAAGTTGCCCAAGGCGTAATGATGGTTCACTCCAAAAGCGCACCAGTCAGTTTTGAGTTTTTAGCAGGCATGGCAAATAAAGTGGGTGTTGAGGAAGATATCCAGCGGGACATTTTACAGGCGAATACGGCTTCGCAGGTGGGTGACATTCTTCAGGAAAACGAAGCATTCTTTGAAGCCCTTTGCCGAAACTGCTGCTACTATGCACTGAATCATATGAACGCAAACGTCAAAGTATCGACAACTCTGTATGCCATGAAGGGAAGCTGTCTAGGAAAGGCTGAGAATATTGACAAATTGGATGAAGATGATTGGTATCGGGGATAATGGCGCAGAAGGATTGCTCCCCTCATACATAGACTGGATTCATGAATGTGATGTCCTGGTCGGCGGGGAGCGTCATTTGCAATTTTTCCCGGAATTTACTGGAGAGAAAAAAGTAATCAAAGGCGGCTTGTCTGCATTAACGGCTGACTTGCAGCAGGAAACACGCAATACAGTTATTTTGGTTTCAGGTGATCCGCTGTTTTACGGGCTAGGCAGTGTATTGGCGAGAAAGCTTCCATTGGAGATTTATCCTTATACAAGCTCTGTTCAGCTCGCTTTTTCGAAAATGCAGGAAAGCTGGCAGGATGCGTATATTGTCAGCCTGCACGGCCGTTCTATTAAAGGCTTTGCCCAAAGAATCGACGGGCGGAAAAAGATTGCTATTTTAACAGACGAAAAGAATTCACCACAGGCCATTGCAGCGTATTTAAAGAAGTTCGGCATGACCGAGTATGATGCATTTGTTGCTGAAAATCTGCAGGGGGAAGAGGAGCGGTGCCGCTTTTTCACCTTGGACGAAATGGAGCAATCGTCTTTTTTTCCATTGAATGTGGTGATTTTAAAGCAGCGTGTGGCAGTGGAGCGTGCTTCCCTGGGAATTCCGGATGATAGGTTCATGCAGAGAAAGCCGGATAAAGGCTTGATTACGAAAAAGGAGATCAGGACTCTTTGTCTGCAGGAATTAGAGCTGAAGGAAAACAGCATCGTCTGGGATATCGGTACCTGCACCGGATCGGTTGCAATTGAAGCAGCGAAAATAGCGCGGGAAGGTGCCGTGTATGCGATTGAAAAGAATGAGGGCGACCTGGAAAACTGCCTTGAAAATCAATTGATCCATCGTACAGATTTTACTGCTGTCCTAGGAAAGGCGCCTGACCGTCTGGAGGAATTTCCAGATCCGCATGCGATTTTTATTGGCGGCAATGGCGGGAATATGGAGCATTTATTGCAGACATGCATTTCTCGCCTGCAGTCACAAGGCCGACTCGTAATGAATATTGCCACGATCGAAAATCTCGCAGAAGCCATGCAGCATTTAAAAAATCTGGGCTGTGAAGTATCCATATTGCAGGCGCAGATTTCAAAAAGCAAGCCAATCTTGCATTTAACGCGCTTTGAACCGTTAAATCCAATTTTTATTGTGACGGCAAAGAAAGGAAAGAACTAAATGAGAATCGGAACTTTATATGGATTGGGAGTCGGGCCGGGAGATCCGGAATTAATCACGGTAAAAGCATTCCGCAAATTGCAGGAAAGCCCGGTCATTGCTTATCCCAAAAAATTACGTGGCAGTAAATCCTACGCCCATCGTATTGTTGACATGTATATAAACCCGGATGAAAAAGAGATGCTTGGTTTGGTTTTTCCAATGACAAAAGATGAAGATACACTAATAACTGAGTGGACAAAATCCGCACAAACTATTTATGGCTTTCTGTCTCAGGGAAAAGATGTGGCATTCGTGACGGAAGGGGACCCGATGCTGTTCAGCACATTTATTCATTTAATGAAGCTGATGCAGACGATGCACCCGGATGTTCCAATTGAAACGGTAGCTGGTATCTCATCCTTTAATGGTTCTGTTAATCGCTTAGGAATTGCCCTGGCTGATGGGGATGACCATGTCGCGATGATTCCGGCAACGGAAAATATGGAAGAAATGCGGCGGGTGATTGAGACTCATGATGCGATCGTCTTCATTAAAGTAGCGAAAGTATTGGACGATATGCTGAATCTATTGGAGGAAATGAATTTATTAGATAAAACACATGTTGTAACAAAGGTTACATCAGACGAAGAGGTCATTTGGAATGTACATGAGCTCCGTGGTGCTGAATTAAATTACTTGTCATGTATGGTGGTGCGCAAATGAAGAAAATTTGGATTATCGGAGCAGGTCCTGGAGATCCCGATTTAATTACGGTAAAAGGCTTAAAGCTATTAAATAAGGCTGATGTTGTTATGTATACCGATTCACTTGTCAGCGAGACATTAGTGGCGGAAGCCAAGGAGTCCGCAGAGATTATCCGCACAGCCGGAATGCATCTTGAAGAAATGGTGGAATGCATCGCTGAGCGCGTCAATGCAGGCAAAACAGTCGTACGTTTACATACAGGCGACCCGGCGATGTACGGGGCAACGATGGAGCAGGTGGCACTATTAAAACAGCACGATATCAGCTGTGAAGTTGTGCCAGGCGTCAGTTCTGTTTTTGCCTCCGCGGCCGCAGTGGGTGCAGAGCTGACCATTCCGGATTTAACACAAACACTTATATTAACAAGGGCTGAAGGGCGGACACCAGTGCCGGAGCGTGAAAAATTACAGGCTTTAGCCAGCCATCACTGTACAATCGCGATGTTTCTAAGTGCTACCTTAACAAAGAAAATCACAAAAGAACTGCAGGCAGCGGGATGGGCAGACAATACACCGGTTGCGGTTGTGCAGCGTGCTTCATGGCCGGATCAGAAAATTGTCCGCACCACACTGTCTGAGCTGGACGAAGCGATGCGTGTCAACGGCATCCGCAAGCATGCGATGATTCTGGCAGGCTGGGCATTGGACCCGCATATCCATGAAAAAGAATACCGCTCGAAGCTATATGACAAAACGTTCACACATGGCTTCCGCAAAGGTGTGACGGCGAATGATTAGTTTGCGCGAAGGTGAAATGCCGGTAATCGAAAAGCGCAAACCCTATGCCCTTGTTGCCATTACAAAGCATGGGGTGGCGCATGCAAGAAGCTATGTAGAAAAATTTCCGTATGCAGACCTTTATTATATGAAAAAATTCGAACAGGGTGATGAAGAAGCACGGCAAATTCAGTTATTTGATGGCACGGTCCGCCTGTTACTGCCAGCGTTGTTCCAGCAGTATAAAGGGATTATCTGCATCATTTCCCTCGGTGCTGTCGTCCGCATGATTGCCCCGCTTTTGATCGATAAAAAGAAAGACCCTGCCGTGCTGGTGGTTGATGATAAAGGACAATTTGTTGTCAGCGTTTTATCCGGCCATATTGGCGGTGCCAATGCATTAACCCATGAATTTGCCCATGCGATTGGGGCGGCACCCGTTGTGACCACCGCATCAGATGTTCAAAAAACGATTCCCGTGGATTTATTTGGAGCCCAATTTGGGTGGATGTGGGATAGCGAAGAAAAATTAACCCCTGTCAGTGCATCGGTTGTCAATGAAGAACATGTGGCGATCGTGCAGGAAAGCGGGGAAAAGAATTGGTGGACGTATGATCGGGAATTGCCGGACAATCTAAAGATTTATCCATCAATAGAGGAAGCCATCAAGGCAAAGCCGCAAGCGGCACTTCTTATTACAGACCGTATCCTAGAACCGCATGAGGAGGCACTGATCGAAAACGGCGTCCTGTACCGTCCAAAATCAATTGTTCTCGGCATTGGCTGCAATCGCGGAACCTCAATGGCTGAGATTGAACGAGTCATCGATGAAACATTGGCAGAAATGAAGTTGAGCAAGAAAAGTGTGAAAGCCGTTGCGTCTATTAATCTAAAGAAAAACGAGGCAGGCCTGCTTGAATTAACATCTAAATATAACTGGCCGTTTGTTACATACACACCTGAAGAGCTGAATGAGATTCCGATGCAGAATCCGTCAGACACCGTCTTTAAATATACTGGCGCGTATGGGGTCAGTGAGCCGGCGTCCATGAGGTATGCGAATGCGAAGGAATTGCTGCTGGAGAAAAAGAAAAGCGGCAATGTGACCATCAGCATTGCACACGTCAACTTTGAGGAGGGAAGATGATGAATCGATTTGTTCTGGCCGGAACGGGAAGCGGTGTCGGAAAAACAACCTTCACCATCGGCATTATGCGTGCGCTGATGAAGCGCGGGTTAACCGTACAGGGCTTTAAATGCGGCCCCGATTACATTGACCCAGCGTATCATACAGCTGTCACCAGACGCCCTTCCCGAAATATTGATAGTTTCATGATGTCCCATGATACGGTGCGTGCCATTGTCGCAAGAGCGAGCCGCGATACAGACGTATCAGTGATTGAGGGAGTGATGGGTTTTTATGACGGCAAATCACCATTATCCAATGAAGGATCAGCTGCCCATATTAGCGGGATTACAAAAAGTCCCGTTATTTTAATTGTCAATGCGGCAAGTATGGCAAGAAGTGCAGCGGCGATTGTCAAAGGGTTTCAAATGCTTGATGAAAACTCCCATATCGTTGCTGTTCTCGCCAATCAATTAGGAAGCAAAAGCCATTATGACATTGTCAAATCAGCGATTGAACAAGAATGCGGAATTCCTGTCATTGGCTATCTCCCAAAGGGAGCTATAGCTAAGATGCCAAGCCGTCATCTGGGCTTGGTGCCGGCCATAGAACGCGGTGATTTAGATTCCTATTTTGACAGTTTGGCAGAAGCGATTGAAGAAACAGTCGATATTGATCAGCTTCTGGAACTAACGAACGCCCAAGTCCTGGAGATTTCCTCTTCGATTTTTGATGCACAGCCAGACAGACAGGAAGTACATATTGCGGTTGCCAGAGATGCGGCCTTTAATTTTTACTATGAAGAAAACTTAGAATTGCTGCGTGCCCATGGTGCCACATTGCATTTCTTCTCTCCATTGGACAACGAGGAAGTTCCTGAAATAGCGCAGGGGCTTTACATCGGCGGCGGCTTCCCGGAAGAGTTTGCTGAAGCTTTGGCAAAAAATGAAGCAGTGAAGCTTTCCATCAAGGCCGCGCTGGAGCGGGGGCTGCCGACATTGGCAGAATGCGGAGGATTTATGTATTTAACAGAAGAAATCGTGGATCGAAAAGGACAGGCATTCCCGATGATCGGTGTGATTCCGGGCCGGGTAAGGATGCAGGATAAATTGGCTGCGCTCGGGTATCGTGAAATTACAGGTGTTCCGGGCAACTTCCTAATGAATGAAGGAGACCAGGCAAAAGGGCATGAGTTCCATTACTCTTCATATGAAGGAGAGCATTCATCACCTGCTTATTTTAGCAAAGGCCGCTTCCGCTCTCAGCAGGAAGGCTATTTAACTGATAATCTTGTTGCCGGCTATACACACTTTCATTTTGCATCGAATCCACAGCTTGTGAAAAATTGGCTGGCAGCTTGTTTGGAGGCAGAACATGAATTATTTCCCGTTATTAATGAATCTTGACTATAAAAAGGTGGTTATTGTCGGAGGCGGACATGTGGCACGCCAGAAGGCTGAAGCGCTGCTTCCGACAAAAGCCCAAGTAACTGTGATCAGCCCAACGGTGACTGAAAAATTGCTGCACTATATTAATGAAGGATATTTGACATGGAAAGAAAAATCCTTCGAACCGGCTGATTTAGATGATGCAGCACTGATATTCGCTGTCACGAACGACGAAGAAGTAAACAATGCAGTGGAAGAAGCAGCCCAGCATTGGCAGCTGCTTAGCCGTGCAGATGCAAAGGGCCGTGTTGATTTCATTAATCCCGCAGTTGTACGCCGCGGTGAATTCGTCTTGACCGTATCTACATCTGGCGCAAGCCCCGGTCTGACCCGCAGCGTGAAGTCAGAATTAGCAGAGCAATATGGAGAGCATTACGCGCAGTATGTGTCTTTTTTAAAGGAAGCCCGTCAGCGAATTTTAAAGAAGTTTACGGGGGATGAGAAAAAGCAGCTATTGGCAGAGCTATTGGATCCTCAAGTTTTGGAGTGGATGGAGCAAGGCAATGTGCAGAAGTGTGAAGCCTGGCTGCAGCAGCGGATAGGAGAAGAACTGTGAGCGGATTTGTCTATATTGTTGGAGCTGGACCTGGTGACCCTAAACTGCTGACGATTCGCGGATTGGAGTGCATTCAGCAGGCTGATGTGATTTTATATGACCGACTTGTGAATGCGGAAATGTTAACACATGCAAAAGCGGATGCAGAGCTGATTTATTGCGGGAAAGAGCCGGGCAGGCATGGATTGATACAGGATGAAATCCATCGGGTGCTGGTTGAACAGGCAAACCTGGGCAGGCAGGTACTGCGCTTAAAGGGCGGTGACCCTTTTGTATTTGGACGAGGTGCGGAAGAAGCTGCAATCTTGCGGGAAGCAGGTATTCCCTTTGAAATCGTGCCTGGTATAACCGCCGGGATTGCTGCGCCTGCTTACGCAGGGATTCCCGTGACACATCGTGATCATGCGGCAAGCTTTGCGATTGTGACAGGGCATGGCCGTGCCGAAAAGGAACAGGACTTTTTAAAGTGGTCTGCGCTTGCTCAAATTGACACGGTCGCCTTTTACATGAGCATTGGCAATATTGCTCACATTACGAAAAGTTTAATAGCCAATGGCAAAAGCGGAACAACCCCTGTTGCTGTGATTGAATGGGGCACAACTGCCAATCAGCGGACGATTACAGGGACACTCGAAACGATTGCAGAGGATATCCAGGTTCATGGCATCTCGAATCCATCGATGATTTTGGTTGGAGATGTGGTTGGAGTACGGGATCAAATTGCCTGGTTTATAGAAAAGGAGCATGAATTATGTTAGAAGCCTTGAAAAAACGCCGTGCGATTCGAAACTTTGAATCGCGCGAAGTAGAACGGGACAGAATCGAGACATTATTAGCAGCAGCCACATATGCACCAAATGACCGCATGCGTGAGCCATGGCATTTCTATGTATTGCAGGCAGGAAGCTTAAAACGCTACGAGCAGGTGGCCCTTGATTACTTGCAAAAACGCTTTCCGGCGAAGCCGCATTTAGTGGAAAGCTCCATGAAAGCCATCACGAACACACCCTTGATCATTGTCGTGACATCTGCCATTGTGGAAGGCGATGAAGGGGCGACAAAAGATAATGTCTTTGCCGTAAGCAGTGCCATCATGTCGATGTGGCTGATGGCCGAACAGCTGGGGTTAGGCATGGTATGGCGTACAAGAGGCGTTGGCTTAGTGCATGATACCGCACTGCATGACTTTATCGGTGCATCTGACCAGGAGCAATTGGTGGGGACTCTATGCATTGGCTACCCGGCAGAAGAAATATCTTCCGAGAAAAAGCGTACACCATTTGCTGAAAAGACAACCTGGCTTTAAGGAGGAATGTTCTATGGCACAAAACGGGATGCTGCTGGTTTATACAGGCGATGGCAAAGGAAAAACAACCGCCTCGCTTGGTGTCGCATTAAGGGCAATTGGCCGCGGCATGAAGGTGAAATACTATCAATTTATTAAATCACCGGAACGTACATATGGTGAACAGCTGGCACTAAGAAAACTGGGTGTTGAAACTGTTCAATTAGGAATCGGATTTACATGGACAAAAACACCGGAGGAGCATCGCGAAGCACTTGCAAACGCCTGGCAGACGGTAAAAGAAGAATTAAAAGATGAAACAACAGATGTGCTGGTGCTGGATGAATTGAATAATGCCCTGGCCATTACACGGTTTCCAATTGACGATGTGCTGCCATTCTCTGAGGTATTAGACGCCATTCAAAACCGTCCAAAAAAGATGCATCTGGTGATCACAGGGCGTTCTGCTCATCCTGCCATTCTCGATTTAGCCGATTTAGTGTCAACCATCGATGCCACCAAGCATTATTATGCCGAACAGGATGTTAAAGCCATGAAGGGGCTGGAGTTTTAAGCAGCCTGACCGAGTATTTAGGACCCTGTATCTATTTAGGTTTTGGAAATTGAGGAGAATTTCAATGATAAAAGAATCCCCTTTGCAATACGATTTTGAGAAGCTCTGGAAGGAAGGCATGCTGGATTGGCATGGCAGGATGCCGGAGCGAATGGTTGATGATGGGCTGGAAGAAGCCTTTTGGATGCAGTCCATGAAGAAAAAAAGATACAAGCAAACAGATGAATATGCCAAAACGATCTACGAAAAAATGAAACCGCATATCCCGGAAGACTCAAGCTGTATTGAATTCGGTCCGGGATGGGGCAACTATACCTTTCCGCTCAGCCAGGATGTCAGAAGGTTAACGCTGGTGGATGGTTCAAAAAGTGTGCTCGCTTACTTAAAGCAGTACTTTGAAGAGGATGCCCCTATCCAATTTGTCCACAGCAAATGGGAAGAAGCACAATTGGAGCCTCACGATGTCGTGGTTGGGGTGAACTGCTTTTATCGGATGTATGAAATGAATGAAGTGCTGAAGAAAATGAACAGGCTGGCAAAAAAGCGTGCCATAATCGGCTTAACGACCGGCCCTATTCAGCCGCATTACGTCCTATTGGATGAGCAGTTTGGCTATGACATTAAATACCCGCGCCGGGATTATATCATGATCCTCAACATGCTGTACCAGTTAGGCATTTATGCAGATTGTGAAATGATAAAGCTTGAGCGGGAGCATCGTTATGATACATGGCAGCAGTTAATTGATGCCGGGAGCAAGAAAATCTTATCGCACCGGTTTGAACAAGCACATGTGGGAGCCTCATTGGAACGATTCATTTCCAAAGAAGATGGACAGTATGTGTACCGTTATCCTTTCCATGCGGCAATCATCAGCTGGGAGCCTGTGAATCTTATATGACCAGGGCCCGGTTTACATTACTGATGGCTGCCCTGGCAGCGGGGCTGCTTGCTTCCATGATTTTTGCCGTGATGGTAGGATCTGTGGACATTACCCCGAACCTTATTTGGGAAGTGCTGTTCTCCAAGCTGGGTATATTCATAGCAACAGATGCTTCTAAGGCACAGACGGTTATTATTTGGGATATACGATTCCCCCGTATTGTACTTGCGGCCATAGTGGGTGCTGCACTGGCCATTTGCGGGGCAGCCATACAAGCGTTAGTAAAGAATTCAATCGCAGATCCCTACATTCTGGGTGTATCTTCAGGTGCATCTGTCGGAGCTGCATCTGTCATTTTACTCGGTGCATTCAGCGTTCTGGGGGTGTATGCCATATCCCTTGCCGCATTCTTAGGGGCCATTTTTGCGGTCATAATCGTGTTTTTTTTAGCACGTGTCAATGGACGCATATCGGTTGTTCGTCTTCTTTTGGCAGGGATTGCGGTTTCGATGGTATTATCCGCCATAACCAATTTTATGCTGATGATGTCCAAACAGCAGGGCGGCATTCAAGCGGTCATGCACTGGATGCTCGGCAGTCTGGCAGGCGCGAAATGGTCCAATCTGGGCATCCCATTTTTTTCACTGCTTCTCGTTTTTATTCTTCTTCTCATGAATTATAGGCAGCTTAATGCTTTATTGCTTGGTGAGGAAACGGCCGCGACACTTGGCGTTAATCTGGACCGGTTTCGAATCTTTATCATTCTCTTTGTATCCCTTCTGACCGGTGTGGTCGTCGCGGTTAGCGGAAGCATTGGCTTCGTCGGGCTGATTATTCCTCACATCGTGAGGATGATGGTGGGGTCTAATTACAAAATGGTTCTGCCAATAAGCGCCCTAATCGGTGCCATTTTCTTAGTTTGGGCGGATATGGCCGCACGTATAGTGCTGGCGCCTGAAGAAATGCCAATCGGGATTATAACCGCTATTTGCGGAAGCCCATTCTTTATCTGGATGCTTAGGCGAAAGCGTTATTCTTTTGGGGACGGTGAATAGGTATGATCCAGGTCAAAAATCTGTCCTTTTCAGTGCCGGACAAGCAAATTTTAAATAGTATCAATTTTACAGTGGAACAGGGAAAATTCGTTGGCATCATTGGACCGAATGGAAGCGGAAAATCGACGATGCTAAAAATCATTTACCGTCATTTAAAACAAACGAGCGGTTTAGTGACGTTATATGAAAAAGATATTCTCGATATCTCACAGAAAAAGCTTGCTCAGGAGTTAGCTGTTGTAAGTCAGGAAACACCGGTACTCTTTGATTTTACCGTAAAAGATTTGGTCATGATGGGGCGCACGCCTTACAAAAAATGGCTTGCCGCTGATAACCGGGAGGACTTTGCCATTGTGGAAGAAAGCATGATGCTCGCAAATGTCCTTCACTTGGAAAACCGCACGTTTAGCCAACTATCCGGCGGCGAGAAAAAAAGGGTGATGCTCGCACGCGCCCTTGCACAGCAGGCTAACATATTAATTCTGGATGAACCGACCAATCACCTGGATATTGAACATCAATATCAATTAATGGATTTAGTGAAGGATCTGCCGATCACCATTGTGGCAGCCCTCCATGATCTAAACCTGGCAGCAGGGTATTGTGATGAACTCCTTGTCATGAACGATGGAGCTCTTTATATGGCGGGGACACCGGAGCAAGTCCTGACAGAAGAGACATTAAGAGAAGTCTTCCGTATGCAGGCAGGTGTTTCGAAAAATCCATTTACCAAAAAACTTCATTTATTTTTTTACACAAACGATTAAATGGAATCGAGGGACCTATGAACATGAAAAATAGCAGAATTTGGGCTTTTCTGGTCTTAGCGGCAGCATTATTATTGGCCGCATGCTCAGCAGAAGAGGCAAACACAGCAAAGGTGAAAAGTGAACAAGCGGAGCAAACGGAGAAAGTTGTTATTGAAAATGAAGGCTTTGTGAATGAATACGAAGAAGCGCCAAAGCGTGCGATATCATTAAATCAGCATGTGACTGAAATCATGCTGGCGCTTGGTTTGGAAGATTCAATGGCTGGCACTGCATTTTTGGATAACGAGATTTATGAGCCATTACAGGAGGCATACGACAAGGTACCAGTATTAGCCGAGCAATATCCATCAAAAGAACAAGTCATCTCCGCAGAAGCCGACTTTCTATATGGCGGCTGGGACAGTGCCTTCAATGAGAAAAACATTGCAACACGCGAAGAATTAAAGGAGCTGGGCATTAATAGCTACTTGCAATCTTCATCTGTGAAAGTGGCACCCACTCTGGAAGATATCTATAGTGACATCCGCAACATTTCAAAAATTTTCCGGGTGGAAGAACGCGGTGAAAAACTAATTGCCCAAATGAATCAAGAGATTGAAGCCATTACATCACAATTGCCAGAAGTAAAAGAGCCATTGGATGTCCTGGTTTACGACAGCGGCGAAACAGATGTATTCACAGCCACACAAAACTTCATGAACACACTTGTCACAATGTCAGGCGGCCACAATGTCTTCGGGGATGTAAAAGGAAACTGGGCGACTGTCTCCAAAGAAGATGCAGTCGAACGTGAACCTGATGTCATAGTAGTGATTGATTATGGCTCAACAACTGCGGAACAAAAAATAGAATTCCTTAAAAAAGACCCGGCCTTAAGCCAGACACCTGCCGTACAAAACGAACGCTTTGTCATTTTGCCTTTATCAGCAGCATCTGAAGGGGTTCGTGTAGGGGAAGCGCTGGAGGTTTTGACAAAAGGTTTTTATCCGGAAGCTTTTAAAAATTAGGTTGTCTGTGAGGGTTTAGATTTCAAAATAGATTTATCTGCTGAGTTGATTGGAGCGGAGGGCACTTGATCCTCGAAAATGCATTCGCATTTTCTTCGTGCGGTGTTGATTCAGGGTAGATTATTCAATGTCCAGTGGGAGCAGCGGGACAGGTGAGACCCCGCAGGCGAAGCCGAGGAGGCTCACCGCACGCCCCACGGAAAGCAAGTGCCCGCAGCGGAAAGCAACGGGCTTAATACTAAGCCTAAACAAAATTACAAGATAGAGAAACAAAATAAATAGAGGGAGGTCACATAATGACAACCTGGAACCTAACCCAAATGCAGCGTCACCTGCTCATCTGCAATGGCGCAACCTGTATGGGTGCAGGCGCAGAAGAAGTCACACAGCAAATACGCGATGAAATCCGGAAAAACCGACTGGACGAGCATATTCATACATCCCGTACCCGCTGCAACGGCCGCTGCAAAGATAAATGCGTCGTCATTGATTACCCAAAAGGAACCTGGTATTCGGTCCAGCAAGAAGAAACAGCCCGCGGCATTGTTCATGAAGCAGTGAAGGAAGAGGCAATCATTTACTCCATGGAACAGGGCGAACGCAAACGCAATGAAGACCGCATTAAAGGAATCGATAAATACAAGAAAGGAAAAGGAACAATGAAAAAAGCTGTCTTATTTGTCGGGCATGGCAGCAGGATGGAGGCAGGGAATAAGGAAGTCCGCCGATTCGTCGATCAAATGAGAGACTACATTGACCCAGACCTTTTGGTAGAAACCTGCTTCTTGGAATTTGCATCCCCCAATATTGAAGATGGAATTCAGCTTTGTGTTGAAAAAGGGGCAGATGAAATCCATGTCATTCCCATCATCCTATTGCACGCCGGACACTCCAAACTGCACATTCCAGCAGAAATTGAACATGCCAAAGAGCATTTCCCGGATATTCAGTTTACCTATGGCCAGACGATCGGTGTTCATGATGAGGTCCTTGAAATATTAAAAACAAGACTTGCCGAAACCGGTTTTGATGTGAATCAAACGCATGAAGATACAGCCATTTTATTAATCGGACGAGGCGGCAGCGATCCATATGCCAATGCTGATTTTTATAAGATCAGCAGATTGCTGTGGGAAAAGTTAAATGTATCATCCGTTGAATGTGCCTTCATGGGGGTCACAGCGCCAACCGTTAAGGATGGGATGGAACGCTGCATTAAACTGGGCGCCAAAAAGATTATCATGCTGCCATATTTCTTATTTACCGGCATTTTAATGGAAAGAATGAATAAAATGGCCGAACAGTTTAAAGAAAGCTATCCTCATATATCCATTGATATTGCTGAATACTTCGGCTACCATCCAAAGTTGAGAACAGTGTTATTAGAGCGTATGAATCAAGCCCTTGACGGCACTTCGACAGGAATACAGGACCTGGAAAATTTCCGTAAGTATGCCGAAGAACATGGCTATGAGCATCATCACCATCATTAAAATAAATAATTCCTATATGAAAATCGATCCGGCTGCCAAATGGCAGCTTTATTTTTTATAAAATGCTTAGAATTAACAGGTTCAAGAATAAATAAATTCAAAATGGGTGAATTTAGTACTATCTGTAATAGAAAGGCTGGTCTTCAATGGAGAAAAAATTATTAAACCTGCTTCTCGGATTGTGCATTTTTTCAGTTCCATTTTTGTTTAAAGGGAAAAAAATGAGGGAGAATTTAGTTATTTTTTTCTCGAAAGGAGTTCTTGCCACTCTGATTGATGCCTATGTTGTTGGAACGAAAAGAGTTGAATATCCCATCCGCCCTTTTCCAAGAATTTTTAAAACCAACCTGATTTATGATATTTTGTTTTTTCCGCTTTTAAGTGTGATTTGGGTTAAGATTTCTTACAATGACAAATTAAGAAATATCTTTCTCAAAAGTTTGATATTCAGTGTCCCAATGAGCTTCGGCCAATGGTACTTTGAGAAAAACACCAGACTATTCAAGTGGAGGAAATGGTCCATTTTCCATACCTTTGGCAGTGTTAATTTTACCTTATTCACTATTAGAGGTTTTGTTGGGTTTATTAAAATATTGGATCGATTAAAGAATAATCGGAACTTACCTGAGCTGGAAAGTTAATCATGCTTTGCAAACCACCTTACTATCACTCATAAAAAATGCTGCCATTTAGGCAGCATTTCTTATGTATATTGTCGATGTAAATCTGACTCCATGCCAGTCTCAGAAAGGCAGCAGGTATTAGTGCACAACCGGAATTTATCATAAATAAAAGAACACCATGATATAAATTATCCACGTTTAATGTGGATGATTACGGTTATTAAATTTACGCTCTGTCCATAAAAAAACGTTTGTAATCACCTTAGCTAATATAATTACGATTAGGTAACATACAAAAAGAAAGAAATAATTCGTGCTTCCATATAGCCTGAATAGACCGAGACCAATAAGAAGAGGCTTAAAAACAAAGGCTAACACGGCAGAAGTCAGCACAGTATAAACATAGTAATTTTTTTTATGATTTAATGTCCATTGATAAACAAGCATAAATGTAACAGGAACGAAACTTGAGTCAAGGGATAAACCTGGAACCATTGGAATCATAGGAAAAGGATAATTCAGCAGCCCGGAATTTTTATTGATCAAGTCGATATAGCCAAATAGCATATGAATACTATAACCATAAAACCCCATGAAAAATAATTTACTTTTGTCAATTTTGAAAAATAACACAATTAGAGGAACAAAAAATAGCGTAACCATAAACCAATATTCAAAAGAAGTATAAATGCTGTATTCCACCCAGTAATTATTTAAAGCTTTTTGTCCCTCTTTACCCATTTCGACAATATGATCGAATTCTTTTATCCGGTTTTCCTCCACGGCAAATGAACCCCTTTTAACTGCGAGTTAGTTATGTTTATATTTCCTAATTATTTATTTTTATATGTGTGATCTTATAAGGATTTTGAGCAATGATTAATCCTTATTTTTAACTTATCGCTAATCAAACAATGTCAAACATCATGGATTGGAGGGAAGGACTAATTAATTCTTTATGGAATAATAAGTAAAAGGAGTCTAAAGAAAAGGAAGGCTGTGTGGAATAAATGCAGGATGAAATAGAGAAATATTCACTTGTGGGTACAGTCATAGCGGTAAGCATAAGCAAAAAGCACACTTTCAGTAAAAAAAATCAAAATCTCATTAAACTGGTGAAGGGTTTTGGGATCGAAGGGGATGCCCATTGTGGTTTAACGATTAAGCACCGGTCAAGAGTGGCACAAAACCCTGACCAGCCGAATCTAAGACAGGTTCATTTAATCCACAGTGAGTTATTTGAGGAGTTAGCAGGCCGTTTTCATATTGAACCTGGCCAAATGGGTGAAAATATTACAACTGCCGGAATCAATCTTCTTGAATTGCCCTTAAACACAATCCTATTTTTGGGTAATTTTGCTGTGATCAAGATTACAGGACTGCGCAATCCCTGTGCTCAAATCGATCAATTTCAGCCTGGGCTTTTAAATGCAGTGATAGAGAAGGATGAAAATGGAAATCTCATTAGGAAAGCTGGTATTATGGGAATCGTTTTAGAGAGCGGAGAAGTAAAGCCAGGCGATGAAATTCGTGTTGAATTACCGCCAAAGCCTTTTAAAAAGCTAGAACGGGTTTAATACCTGTTAATCAAAGGGCAACTTACATTCGGACACAGGGAGATGGATACTATTGAAAAATCTGCTGATTCCTATTTTAATTGGACTGATGGCTTTCTTATATATTTTCATTGTTCCTCCTGAGCCTCTGGCAATCAAAATTACCTTTAAGCTGATTCCTATGGCACTAATTATTATTTATACATTCCTTAAGCTCCCTGCCAGCCCTTCGCCGGCATTGCGTTTAGTCGTTATTGGCCTGTTTTTCTGCATGCTTGGGGATGGATTCATTGCTGTGTCGTTTGTAGCTGGGCTTGGAGCTTTTCTTGTTGGGCATCTATTTTATTTGACTGGATTTTTAAAAATGTCACGCATGACGAAGCTCCGCCTGGCAGCCATAATCCCGATAGGCTTCTATTCTTTGATCATTGGCAGCCAGCTGATTGCTTCCTTATCTGAAGAAGAAAATGATGCATTAGTGATCCCGGTTATTGCCTACATGCTGGTCATTTCATTAATGGCGTTATCAGCCATACTAACCGGGAACAAGCGGGCCATTGCCGGAAGCATTTTGTTTGTTATCTCTGATTCAATCCTTTCATGGAATATGTTTGTTTCAGATATTGTTTATTCAGCTGTGTTTATTATGACCACTTACTACTCTGCCCAATTCCTGATTGCCAGCAGCCTTACTGCATTGGGGGAATCGGCAGGGAATAGAGCAACGATACTGGATGTTAAACAGCAGCTGTGATTTGTAAACTAAAAGCAAAAAAAGGACTTTCCGATAAAAAGAAAGTCTTTTATTTTTTTCCTGATCCATTTTCCAGACCATGTAAACTCTCCATCCTCGTTATCCAATAACCACTGTAATAAAGAGTGAGAAAGATGACAAAATCATATAAAGTAGACCAGTTTTTTGGATTATAAAAGTCGATGGCATTAAAAAAATTCATTCCTCCAAAAGCTCCAATGGCAGAGAAGATTATTCCTTTAAACAAGCTATTCATTTTAGGCTTTATTTGAAGGGCGAACATGACCCCGACTGGAGCTAATGAAAAGTGATACGGCAAAAATAAAAATGGTGCGAGGGGAATAATGATCATAGGGTAGGACCATAACCCCATAGATAATGCAGCTAAATCGATAATAAGAGACAATATGATGACTAATAAACCAGCTAAGAGAAGACGCCCAGTGCTGTCTTTCTTCCTATACTTAAACCATATTAGCCAGGGAATAATAAACAAAGCCAGTCCAGCCCACCACTGCCACGTAGTAATAAATTCGTCCTTCACTATATCCGCGAATGCAGTGCTTATTTCCGTATATTTATCGTATGCTTGTTCAGACTTGGCCAGTCCTTTTTCAAATGCCATGTCCAATCACCCATTCTTTCTAATTAGATTATTTTAGGTCATTCATTCTTCTTTGCAAAGGCTTCGCAAGTTGATTCTGCTATGCATATTAAGCTGAGATTCTAACGAAAGCTATGCATTTTTTCTCAGTCTATAGACAACATATACAATATAGGAGGTAAAAAAGATGCCTAATCCTTTAGAAGCAATTTTTAATATGCTCAGAATTGCGTTTGATAATACCAATGAACCTAAATCTCCCTTGCACGTAATTGAAGTTGGGGACACCTGGACATATTTAACTTTGGTGGAGGAATTTATACGATACGAAGAAATTGGATTAAACACGACTACAGATGACGAAGTGAAAGAAATGCTTACCGATGTAGTAAAAATATGCGAGTCACAGGTTAAGAGATTAAGCACGTTTATGAGAAAAGAAGGAATTCCTTTACCTGAGGTAACATCAGCAAAACCTAATTCTGCTCCAAATGAGGTTCCTTTAGGAGTTAAGCTGACTGATGATGAAATTACCAATGGGGTCGCATTCAAGTTAGTGACATGTTCCACTGCCTGTGCTAAAGGACAAGCAGACTCCGTACGTAATGATGTAGGCAATATGTGGACTGAGTTCTTTTTAGAATGGACGATCTTTGGCGGAACTTTAAAAACTTTGATGAGGAAGCGGGGATGGCTGAAGGTGCCGCCCTATTACTATGCTCCAGGTACACCAAAAAGGTAAAAACCCAATTCATGCCAGAGTTGGGTTTTTACTCTTTCGTATAAGATACCAAGATAGAATATTGAGTAGGAGCAAAGCAGCTGTCAATTATTTTTCCAGCTGCTATTCAATACGTATCTTATGCGGGTAGAAAAAAGCTCTTAAAAAAACTAATGCTTATTTACAATCAATATCATTATCAACTATAGTATATTGAATCCAATTTTTCTCAGCAGGATTTTAGATAAATGATGCTCTAATTGATGTTCCTGCAGGCAGAAAAGGACATATAAAGAACATCCAGGTTTGAAAGCCTTTAATCATTGATTTAGACTAAAGATATGGAAAATATTTGTTATTTTACAATCACTAATTTAGTGGTCTTACTGAAAAATACATAAAGTCATTTTGAACAGCCACTAGCTACTTTTATAAACGAGGTGTAGGTAATGGAGCTAAAAAAATATAAAGTTCTATTATTTGAGAAAATAAAAAGGCAGATTACAGCCTGGTTTGAAGGTAATCTGTATGAATCAATAAATAGAGAAGAGGTATACAGGTTCCTGCATTCCATAAAGGGTACTGCTGGAACGCTGCAGCTCTCAGGGCTCCATCAGCTGGCAGATAATCTAATATCGGATATTGATAATATGGAAGAAAAAGAGGATTGGGATAAGGAAGCTTTAAGAAATTATCTATTCGATTTGATTGAGATGAGCTATGAATATGAGCATTTTGAAAGCACATTAAAACAGCAGCCTTCGATAAGGGTGGAAAATGCCCCTCTAATTCAGCTGATTGATGATGATATTTCAATGCTGATCCTTCTGAAAGATGCACTCGAAAGCAAGGGCTGGATGGTTATTGCCAGTACTGAGCTGGAAGTTGCAACAGAGCAGTATTATGATCATCGTCCAGATTGTTTAATTGTGGATATAAATTTGGAAAAGGAAAGTGGTTTTAAGTTATTAGAAATTTTACAGAAATATACTCGAAATAAGTATATTCCAAAGATTATGATCAGTGTAAAAAACGATCGTGAAACTAGGTTAACCTCGTATAAAATGGGTGCAGATGATTTTATATCCAAGCCAATTGACTTAGAGGAATTTCTCTTAAAGATAGAACGGCACTTAGCGAATAAGAAATTATTCGATCAATCAGCAATGATAGATGAATTAACCCGAGTATATAATAGAAGGTTTTTTGATGACAGTTTAGTAGTATTTATGAATGAATTATCAAGAAATCATCGGCCATTTTCACTGGCTATACTTGATCTTGATTTTTTCAAAAAAATTAATGATACTTATGGCCATCCGGCAGGTGATTTAGTCCTTGCTGAATTTGCAAAGTACTTAAAAGAAAATGTCCGCCAAACAGATTATGTGTTCCGATATGGCGGCGAGGAATTTGTCATTTTATTTTCTGGCGCTTCAGAAGCAGAAAGCAAAATAGCCCTTGAAAAGATATTAAAAGGATTTTCGGAAAAACGATTTGAACAGGGAGGCAATTCATTTAGCGTTACTTTTTCTGCAGGAGTTATTATGGTCGATAAGCCGGGGATAGAGAAAGAAACGATTGTCAGAGCAGCAGATCAGGCCTTATATGAAGCAAAACAAAAGGGAAGAGCAAGAGTGGAATGTGCTAAAGCCGATCCAATTGCACAGCATAAGAAAAAGCTATATGTCTCCGTTATTGACGATGATTCGATAATAAGAATGATGTTAACAAAGGTCCTCAGCAATATGGAGTTCGATCATGCAGACCTGGATATCCAGGTCTTTGAAGATGGCCGGAAGTTTCTGCATTCGAACCGAATAGAAGAAATAGGACCACATTTTCTGATTCTTGATGGGATTATGCCTGTAATGGATGGTCTTGAGGTTATGCAGGAAGTGAAAAAGTCGAAGAGAGCCAAGGACATTCATGTTCTTATGCTGACAGGGCGGAAAAGTGAACAGGATATTGCCCGTGCATTGAAGCTAGGTGCTGAAGATTATGTGACAAAGCCATTTAGTCTTACAGAACTGGAAGCTCGAATTCAGCGATTAATTAAGAGGCTGACCTAGATGCTGAAGAATGAAATATACATTCTCGGTGCATCAGCTGCTGTCATTTCAGGAGTGCTGCTTCTGATTCTTTTGTACCTGGTCATAAGAAAATGGCTGGAGCATCGAGAGCGCAGGAAAATTAATGAATGCATTGAAACGCTTGGTCCGCTGATCTTTGAATTTATCTCAGAAGGAGAAATAAGCCGGCACCTCCATTTGGATAATGATATAAAAAAGAAGGCTGCAGAAGAGATTCTGTCTAAGTTCGCAGCCAATTTAACAGGAGAAGAGGAAACGAGGAAACTTAGGGAGTTTGCTGACAGGAACCTGAGAAATTACTTCCAGAGACAGTTAAAAAGCAGAAGGTGGAGCATTAGAATGAATGCTCTCTACAATATCGAAGATCTTCATTTCATTGAATTACAGCCTCAAGTTTTGGAGGCAGCCATTAAAGAGAGAATATCACACGATGAAAGGGTACAATCCTTGAGGATACTTGCGGCATTTCAATTCGAAGGAATTAATGATCTTCTTCTGTATAATAGTGAAAAACTATCGGATGGTGAATTAAGAAATATCATCCTCCGGCTGAATGAAAACTTGTTCAGTCGTTTAATTACAGATTTTCATAGGGCTGTAAACTCATTAAAATATGCCATAATAGATGCCGCTGGAATAAGAAAAGAATTAAGATATTTACATTTCATTGAGTCAGTCTATGCCAGCCATGATGGAGAGACTCGTTTAAGAGCAGTAAAGGCACTTTCTTCATTAGGGGTGGTCAAGGACATAACACCCTACCTGAAATTACGTCATTCCGAGGATTGGAAGGAAAGGATGATGGCTGCAAAACTCTTTGGATCCCTAAAGGAACGGGAACTGTTGCCACATTTGCTTGACCTTCTCCATGATCGTTCCTGGTGGGTGCGATCTCAGGCTGGACAATCCATTATGATGTTTCCTGATGGAAAGGAAGAATTGCAGATTGTATTGGATACCTCGAATGATTCATATGCAAGGGACATGGCCTGGGAATGGATGAATAAAGGAGAATTTGGTTAATTATGGCTCTTATGTGGGGAAATATATTGGTCGGATTTGCTGCATTTATAGCAGTCTTTATGGTGCTGGTCATCAGTTTCTACTCAATTATTTTATTAATCTCTGTATTTCAGCTAAGAAAGGAATATTTGCTGGACCGGAATCAGTCATTTGACGAATATATGAATGAATCCTTCGCAAAACCGGTTTCCATCATTGTTCCAGCATATAACGAAGAAGCGGGGATTGTTGCCAGTGTACGCTCCCTTTTGAGTATAGACTATCCTTCTTTTGAAATTATCGTTGTCAATGACGGTTCAAAAGATGCCACCATAGAAAAAATGATTACACAGTATCAAATGAAGGAAATTAATGCAGCCGTCAGGAAGCAGGTTGAAACAAAGTCTGTAAAAAAAATTTATCAGTCCGCTTCTCTTCCAAATCTTTTTTTAATAGACAAAGAGAATGGGGGAAAAGCTGATGCGTTGAACGCAGGGATTAACTTTTCCCATTATCCTTATTTTTGTTCATTGGATGGAGATTCTGTACTGGAAAGGGATGCTTTCTTAAAGGTAATGAAGCCTATATTGGATTCTGATGGGGAAGTGATTGCTTCGAGCGGAAGCATCCGCATCGCGAATGGCTGTGAAATACAGGACGGAAATATTTTAAAGGTTGGCTTAGCCGGGGAGCCTTTGGTAATCATGCAAATAATCGAATATTTAAGGGCCTTTTTAATGGGAAGGATTGGGTTAAGCCGGCATAATTTACTTCTGATTGTTTCTGGAGCCTTCGGTGTTTTTTCCAAGCAATGGGTCATTGAAGCGGGTGGCTATAAAACCAATACAGTTGGCGAGGATATGGAGCTGGTCGTAAGGCTCCATAGGCTTATCAGAGATAAAAAGCAAAAGAAAAAAATCGTCTATGTCCCTGACCCTGTTTGCTGGACAGAAGTTCCGGAAAGCATGACCTACCTAAGAAGACAAAGGCGGAGGTGGCATCGTGGATTATTTGAAAGCCTGTGGACACACAGGAAAATGACGTTTAATCCAAGATACGGCCCGATAGGATTTATATCCTTTCCATACTTTTGGATAGTAGAGTTTTTAGGTCCGATAGTTGAATTATTGGGATACATTTATGTGGTTATCTCCCTATTTTTGGGCGGTATCTATCTTGAGTTTGCAATCCTCATTTTTCTGCTATCGTGTTTATATGGTTCTCTTTTCTCCATGGCTGCCGTTTTGCTTGAGGAATGGAGCTTGAGGAAATTTCCAAAAATCTCTGATTTAATCAAACTGTTTTTCTATTCATTGACTGAAACGTTATGGTACCGGCCTTTGACGGTTTTTTGGAGATGTGAAGGGATTTGGCAGCTGATCAAAGGCGACACAAGCTGGGGAGAAATGAAAAGAAAAGGTGTTTCCGGATGAGACAATTTACTAAAGGGCAAACAGCCGTTTTTCTGTTTGTTTTTGCCGTGCTGACCGTTGTTTCCAGTCCGTTCTGGGCATGGTGGCTAAAGCAGGATCAAAAACTGAATGTGTTTATTATGGACAAAACAGTGCCGGATGACTCTTATCGGGAGCATAAGGGGCTCGTATGGATTTTAAATAATGAAAAATATATTAAAACAGATGGGGACCGATATAGTATTGAGGCGGATTACAGCGGCTTTAAGCCTGGCAGGAACAGTGAATATACCATTAAGCCATTCCCTGATAATCTTGAAAAATATGAAATTCTCTACCTTGCCGATGCGTATGGGGTTTATGAGGAAGAGTTTTATGGGAGCAATCCCCTTGGAGAACGATCTTCAAGTCTTTATGGCGGTCTTCAGGAAGAGGAAGTCATTCAGCTGGAGAATACACTGATTTCTTCCAAAGGGAAAACCCTGATTGCTGAATTCAATACCTTTGCGAGCCCATCCTCAAATGAAGCTCGGCAGCGATTGACCAATTTATTGAATATTAACTGGAGCGGATGGATTGGCAGATATTTCCCGGATTTGTCAAGCAGCGAGGTTCCGGTTTGGGTTAAGGAAAACTATGAAGAAGGAAACTGGGATTTTAATGGTCCAGGCCTGGTGTTTGTGAACTCCAAGGATTATGTAGTAGTTGTGGATGAAAATGAAATGAAGGGTGAAGGGGTTAATTTCCGGTTCACTGATAAGGGAGAGGATTACTTCGGGAGGAAGAGAAATGCACCTTATCAATACTGGTTTGATGTGATCGAGGCAAGAAATCCGGATGAAATATTAGCGGACTATTCATTGCCGCTTACTGAAGCGGGAAAACGCAAACTGCAGGATGCCGGAATTCCTGACACCTTCCCAGCTGTAATCCAGCATAAAAACGCAGCATTCTCTTCCTTTTATTTTGCAGGGGATTTTGCAGATGAAGCAGAAGTTCCTGATATTTTTCAGACGAGGGGATTAGCGAAGTGGAAGGAATACTTTAGTGCGAATGATTCTTTTTACTGGGAAGCCTACGTTCCAATGATGAAAAAAATGCTGCAGGACAAGCCGGGAAGCGTGGATAGTCAGCATGCGCCCGAAACAGCCAGCCACGATGGAATAAGAACGAACAGCAAGACCGGTGAAGAATATATACAGATTCTAAAAGATGGCACCTGGGAGGACTTATTGGTAAAAGGGGTAAACATGGGGGTTGCAAAGCCTGGCACCTTTCCTGGTGAAACGGGAATAACAGAAGCAGAATATTTCCGATGGTTCAAAGCGATTGGAGATATGAATGCCAATGCCATCAGGATATATACATTGCATCCGCCTGCGTTTTATGAAGCCTTTCACAAATACAACCAGATTGCGGAAAAGCCATTATTTTTATTCCATGGTGTCTGGGTCAATGAAGAAACACTGGTTAAGGAGCAAGACGCATTCTCAGATGCTGTTACAGCAGATTTCAAAAATGAAATGAAGCAAATGGTCGATATCGTTCATGGTAATGCTGTTATTGAGGAGAGACCAGGCCATGCGTCAGGTGAATATATTTATGATATCTCCCCATACGTGCTGGGTTTTATGATTGGAATCGAGTGGGATCCGGAGGCGGTTGCAGGCACCAACGATAAACATAAAGGCCTGCAGCAATTTTCAGGTGAGTATTTTCAAACAGAGGGTGCTGAACCATTTGAAGTATGGCTGGCAGAAATGATGGATTATGCTGTGAAATATGAAACAGAGAACTATCAATGGCAGCATACCATGAGCTTTACCAACTGGGTAACAACCGATCTTTTGACTCATCCTTCAGAGCCTTCCATTAAGGAAGATATGGTCACTGTCAACCCTAACCATATAAAAAAAACAGATAAGCTTCATGCCGGACTTTTCGCTTCCTATCATGTGTATCCTTATTATCCTGACTTCCTTAACTATGAAGAGAAGTATGTCAATTACATCGATTCAAAAGGGGAAAGGAATAATTATGCAGGCTATCTTCATGATTTAATCGCTGTCCACAAGATGCCAGTTATGGTAGCGGAATTCGGAGTCCCTTCGTCCAGGGGGATGACCCATGAGAACGTTGGGGGCATGAATCAGGGATTTCACTCCGAGGAAGAGCAAGGAAAAATAAACAGCCGGCTGTTTAAGTCCATCGTTTCAGAAGGATATGCCGGCGGCCTTGTGTTTTCCTGGCAGGATGAATGGTTCAAGCGAACATGGAATACAATGGATTATGATAATCCTGACAGGCGCCCATACTGGTCGAACAGGCAAACAAATGAACAGCATTTCGGGCTGCTGAGCTTTGAGCCTGGTAAAAATGAAGCTGGAATATATGTGGATGGCATTACAGGTGATTGGAAAAAGCTGAATGCGAAACCTGTCTACAGTTCCGGGAGTGAGAATTCTTACTTGAAGAATATGTATGTTCGCTCTGATGAGGAACACTTATATATCCGGCTGGATTATAACCGTCCTATTGACATAGAGAATGAGACCACCCGTTTGCTGATCGATACCATTGCAGAGCAGGGACAAACTTCGATTCCGGTTCTGACAGGAAAGGTCAAAACGGACTTCGGAGTTGACTTTATGGCAGAAATAGGCGGACAGAATTCCAGGCTTTTAATAGATAGCTATTATGATACTTTCTACTATCATTATAGCCATATGCTGAAAATGATTCCGAATGATAGCTATGCCAATAAAAAGGATAATGGAGTCTTCCATCCCATCAGGTTAGCACTGAATAAGGAATTAACTATTCCAACAACAGGGGAAACGAAACCGTTCAAGTCCTATGAGACAGGTAATTTACAGTTTGGGAATGCAAATCCTGCTCATGAAAACTTCAATTCATTAACCGATATAAGCATTAGCAAGAGTAAAAAAGTAATGGAGATCAGACTTCCGTGGGCCTTGCTAAATATAAAGGATCCCAGCCAAAAAGAGATATTTGGGGATCTATGGAGAGAAGGTCTCGCAGGCAGCCAAACAATTGAGGGATTAAGAATTAGTGCAGTGTCGGCGGACAGAGAAGGTATCTTGGATTCTTTTCCAAAGATGCAAGATGGAGTGCTACATGGAAAAGATTCTGCCTATTATTCCTGGGAACTGTGGGAAGAGCCAGATTACCATGAAAGGCTTAAAAAGTCCTATCATATTATGAAAAAATTATTTGACTCCATAGAGTCGGGAGAGAAGTAAATGAAAAAGATATTGATTGCAGAGGATGAAGAAATTCTGCGCATGCTTATTGCTGACACTCTGGAAGATGGGGATTTTGAAGTCGATGAAGCTGAAGATGGAGAAGAAGCCCTGATGCTGCTGGAAAAAAAGCAATTTGATTTGGTCATCCTGGATTATATGATGCCTGTACTTACTGGCCTTGATGTCATCAGGAAAATCCGGTGTGAGCAGGCTCTTAACAAAGAAGTGAAAATATTAATGTTATCTGCCAAAAGCCAGCAAAATGAACAGGAAGAGGTTTTAAAGGCAGGGGCCGATTATTTCATTGTTAAACCATTCAGCCCTCTTCAATTATTTGAGAAGGTTGGAGAAATACTAGATGAAGCTTAGCAATTATATAAAGAAGAGCCTGACCAGACAAATTGTGGCTCTAATGATGTTATTTGCTTTAATGCTCTCAGTGGGATTGGCCATTCTACTATTGCTGGAGGAGCATATTAATGATTCTTTTTACCAGGACCGTGAAAAACTTGTAAAGAAAGAAGCTATTGTTCAGGAGATTGAGAGCAGCTTTAATTTGGTCTTCTTTAATATCAGAGGTTATTTCGCTTATAACAATTCCGAATTAAAAACCAATGCCATTTCCTTAAGGCCGGAGATCAGAAAACTGATTAGCGATTTTAATGAGACAGCGGAGACTTCAGAAGAAAAGGCGTTTGGCAAAGAAATGAACGAGTTTGCAGATTTTTATTTTATTGAAAGGCTTCCTATTTCTGTCGAGTATTTTGAATCAGGACACATGGATGAAGTTATTAAAATGGCTGAATCGGGAACAACTGCAAGAATTAATAACTTTCAGAATGATACGCATCACTTTCTGCAAAAATTAAAATCTGATCTAGACGATAGGGTTCAGCTATTAATAATACAACAATCCTACATTCAAACAGGTTTTTTTCTCTTTCTTGTTATTATTCTGGTAATCTTGTTTAGGATGATCAGAATTATGTTCAAGAAGGTTGGTCAGCCTCTCACTCAGTTTGCTCATGCTGCTGATGAAATTGCCAGGGGAGGAAATGCGGAACTGAATGTAGGACAGGATCGGATGGATGAATTGGCAGTCTTGTCTGTTGCCTTTAGTAAAATGGTGAAAACACTGCAGGAAAAAGAGCAGGATTTGCTTGCTCAAAATGAGGAGCTGCTTGCCCAGCAGGACGAGCTTCAAGTTCAGAGTGAAGCATTGGAAGAGGCACTGGGAACCATGCGGTCAAATGAGAGAAAACTTGAGCGGCGGAATGATTTGATCAATGGCATCTCCAATTCGCTGCAAAAACAGGAAGTGCTGGAGAGCATTGTGATGAATATGTCCTATGTCATTGAAGCAGACTGCGGGTTAATTGTGATGCTTGAAAATAATGAATCTGCTTCATTTGGGATTTCATCATTTGGAGTTGAACAATTCAAGAATCATTTAACAAGCGGATTAATTGAGAGGCTGAAGCAAACAAAAGAAGGTTTTGCTGTTAAGAGACAATTGCTTCAAGAGGAAAAAGGCTACCATAAAAAAACCGTTTTCGGCTATGATCTGTATTTGCCGATTATCTCTTCAAACCAAGAGGTTAAAGCTGTCATGGTGTTCACCAGATACGGATTTCCTTTTATACAGAAGCATATGGATGAATACACGGCATTATCCAAACAGATTGGATTGTCGCTTGATAAAATCAGCACCTATGAAAACTCTGAAGCTGATAGAAAATTAAATCAGGATATCCTCAACACTGTAAAGGAAGGTCTGCAGTATGTTGACAGGGACGGCTGCATCATGCAAGTCAACAAACAGCTTTGCGAAATATTCCACTGCGAGGATGGCTTTGATGGGATTGTTGGACAGACCTGGGATAAGTGGAGCGTTCTTCTAAAGAAGCAGGTAGTGGATGAAGATGTTTTTACCGAATTCATCTGGCGTGCTTTTAATGGTGAAACATCCAGCGGGGAAACGTTTGTATATAAAACCAAGGATAGAGGGCATGTATGCCAGATGTACTGTGAAGCCCTTTATCAGAATAATGAGCGTGTAGGAACTGTATTGGTTCATAGGGATATTACGAGGGAATTTAAAGTGGATGAAATGAAATCGGAGTTTGTCAGCACCGTCAGCCATGAATTGAGAACACCGCTTGCCAGCATTTTAGGTTTCTCGGAGCTTCTGCTGAACCGGGAGCTCAAGGCGGAAAAGCAGAAGAAATATTTGATGACAATATTAAATGAGGCTAAGAGGCTTACTTCGCTGATCAATGATTTTCTTGATGTCCAGCGGATGGAATCCGGTAAACAAACGTACGAAAAAAAATATATTGAACTTCTCCCTATTATTGAGAAGGTAATAGATAATCAGCAGGTGCAGACGGATGTTCACAGGATTATTTTGGAATCATTTGATGGAAATGACCTTATTCTTGGAGATTCCTGCAAAATTGAACAGGTATTTTCCAATTTAATAAGCAATGCCATCAAATATTCACCCTCTGGAGGGCCTGTTTATATAAGATTATTCGAGGAAAACGGCTTGCTTCATATTGAAGTGGAAGATCATGGACTAGGGATTCCGGAAAATGCAGCAGTTGATATTTTTAAAAAGTTTTATAGAGTGGATAATTCAGATAGGCGGAGGATTGGCGGAACGGGGCTGGGACTTTCAATCGTCCAGGAAATTGTGAAGGCGCATGATGGAGATATAAATGTCTTTTCAAAGTACGGGGAAGGAAGTACTTTCAGAGTTTCCATTCCCGCTGTCTATAAGCCTTCCCACGGTTTGGATGAGAACATTCATCAAAGCGGAACACGCTATGAGGTGCTGGTCATTGAAGATGATCAAAGCTTGGCAGAATTGATTATTCAGGAACTAACGGAAACCAATTTGCATGCGAAGCATTTCAATACCGGAAGGGATGCCCTGGCGTATATGGAAAATCACCTTCCTGATGCGATTGTACTTGATATCATGCTTGATGAAGGTCTTGATGGATGGAGTATTATGAAAATATTGAAGCGAAATGAAGTGCTCAGTCATATTCCAATTATTATCTCAACGGCCTTGGATGAAAAAGAAAAAGGCCTGTCACTGGGAGCGCATGATTACTTCATAAAGCCATATCAGTCGGGAAGCTTATCTATGGCCATTTTGCAGACATTGCTTAAGGTTGGAAAGGCGGGCCAAATACTGATTCCTGAAGATTCACCCGGTGATTGATTAAACCATGCACTCCATTTATAAAATTTCCATCGTGAAAATCTTCCGGCATTCGAATACAGACCTGGCATCAGCTGCTCCAGCATTTAAGATTCTAATTTCAGTAAAAGATTTATTAATAACAGGCACCCGGATCTTTAGTCATCAAAATGGCTTAAGCTCCGGTGCCTTTTTTTGTATGTTTCAGCTATTTATAGCCGGGTACAAGAAATTAAAAGCTTTTAAAGTAAAAGTAGATTTTAGAATCTTTTAAGAGATATGAATGAGATTTGGGTGATACCCCTATAGGAGGGATTTCAATGGATAAGGTAGATACCAGGCATATGGCAAGGGATACTGAGAACAAGCGGCAGAAGGCGACTGGCACTCATGGGATGGCTGCTTCTGCGGTTCATGAAGCAACAGAAGCGGGTGCCGAAATCTTAAGAAACGGCGGCAACGCCATGGATGCCCTTGTTGCCATTCAATTTGCTCTTAGTGTAGTTGAAGTGTTTAACACTGGCATAGGAGCAAGCGGATATGTCGTGTATTATGATCAGAAAACAAAAAAGACAAAGGTGATCAACGGTCATTCACAGACCCCATCAGGAGCAGATAAAGATCAGTTCTTAAATAAAAAAGGAGAGATTACTCCTTACTTTCAGCAGACCATTGATGCCAAGTCAGTAGGCATTCCCGGAATCATGAAGGCTATGGATGAAGGGCATCAAAAGTTTGGAACAAAGCCGCTGGAGGACCTGATTGAGCCTGCGGTTAAACTGGCTGAAGAAGGCTTTAGGGTGAACTGGCAATGGGACGAAGTCATCGAAATTCTTCATATCAGAATGGGGGAAGAAGCAAAGAAGCTTTTTATGCCGGAAGGAGTTCCGATAGTGAAGGGAGAATGGGTTCGAAACAAAGACCTGGCAAAGACGCTTAGAATCCTGCAAAGGGAAGGGATCAGGGCTCTTTATGAAGGCGAAATTGCAGATGCCATCATCAAGACGCTTAAGAATCAGGGCGGTATTATGACGAAACAGGACCTGCAAAACTATCGGGCTCAAATTGAAGAACCGGTGATGGGAACCTACAGAGACTATGAAATTGCCGTTCCAGGACCACCTAATGGAGGAGGGATCGCACTGCTGGAGCTATTAGGAATTCTGGAAGGGTTTGAGCTTAATAAGTATGAAGTATCTTCCTGGGAAAAGTATTATTTATTCTCAGAGGCTATGAGATTAGCTTTCACTGATAAGCTGGCTTATATGGGAGATCCAAATTTTTCACAAATTCCGGTTGAAGGGCTGCTTCATAAAGAATATTTAGAAGAACGGCGGGGGAAGATTGACTGGAAATCGAGAAATCCGGAAATTGACTGCGGCAACCCTTGGAAATACCAAGGCAGCGATCGTGCCAAGGGTGAAGTAAAAGTATATCAAACAGGCAAAGATACTACGCATTTTACCGTTGCGGACAGATGGGGGAACATTGCAGCCTGCACGTCTTCAAATGAGCATATTATGGGTTCAGGCATCATGGTACCAGGTTACGGATTTTTGCTGAACAATGATTTGACCGATTTTACACCGGAACCAGATCATATTAATAGCCTGGCACCAAATAAACAGCCGGTCAGTGCAAAAGTACCTGCAATAGTATTCAGAGATGGGGTGCCTGTTTTAACGCTGGGCTCTCCTGGCGGCCCCACTATTGTTGCTTCAGTTTCACAAGTTATCAGCCATATACTCGACTTTGAAATGGATGTAAAAGATGCAATTGAAGAACCCAGGATTTATAACAGTGTGGGTCCAGATGTTTGGTCCGAGCAAGGTATTGGCCAGAGTGAAATTGATAAGCTCCGAGAAATGGGATTTCAGTTCGATGATACGGACAGGCCAATTGGAAATGTCCAGGCCATTCTTATGGATCACAAAACAGGCATGCTGCATGGTGCTGCTGATTCAAGCAGGCCAGGATCAGCGATTGGAATTAACGAAGCGTGACCCGGTGATTATTTTAAAAGGAGTGATTTTGTTGAATCAATATGAAGCCTATTTAGAAGACAAAATGCCTGAAATGATGAACTTGCTCGAGGAACTCGTTAATATAGACAGCGGCTCTTATCATAAAGAAGGAGTGGACAAGGTTGGCGCTGTCTTAAGAAAAGAATTTGAGGATTTGGAAATGGATGTTCTTGTTCACCGTGAATCGGAGTATGGAGACCATCTGGAGATAAAAGCCGAAAAGGATAGCGACCCCAAAATCATCATTATTGCCCATATGGATACCGTATTTCCAGAAGGAGAAGCGGAAAAACGCCCTTTCAAAATGATTGGGGATAAAGCCTATGGACCGGGAGTCAGTGATGAAAAGGCCAGCCATGTATCTGTTTTGTACGCAATGAAACTTCTTAAGGAAAGAGGCTCGGATGCATATAAAAATGTACACCTGATTTTTAATAGTGATGAAGAAATCGGATCACGAAAATCAAAAGCCATTATTAAAGAGGCGTCGATAGGTAAAAAATTCTCACTTGTCGTTGAATCCGGAAGGCCGGATGACGGCATAGTCACAGAAAGAAAGGGAATTGGCAGATTTATCTTCGATGTTAAAGGAAAAAGTGCTCATGCTGGGGTTGAACCCGAAAGAGGACGAAGCGCCATCGACGAACTTGCACATAAAGTAGTTAAACTTCATGATTTAAATGATTACGAGAGGGGATTATCGGTCAATGTGGGCTTAATTGACGGCGGCATCTCTTCCAATACCGTCGCCCCAGATGCAGAAGCGCAAGTGGATGTTCGAGTGAAGAACATGGAACAGGCAAAGGAGATTACTGCAAAAATCACAGAAATTGCAGAGGAGGAGGAAGTGCAGGGTACAGAAACCAGCTTATCAGGTAAAATTGGAAGACCGCCAATGGAAAAAGTTGCAGGAACGGACAAATTGATTGAGGAAATAAAGGCTGCAGGAGAAGAACTTGGAATGTCTATTAGGGAAGTCAGCACCGGTGGAGGTTCGGATGCAGCATATACATCCACTGAAGGGGTCCCAACTGTGGACGGCATGGGGCCGCTCGGAGAATTTTCCCACAGTGAGACAGATGAGTATATCGATTTAAAAACATTTCCGAAGCGAACAGCTTTACTGGCAAGAACGATTGAAAGGTTAAGCAGGATAGAGCAGTGATGATTGCTTCACATTGATATGGCCAGCAAATCTGCAGGCAGGGAATTAAAAGACAACAGCAATTGCTAAAAAGGAGACAATGAAAGTGATTCATTCGTCTCCTTTTTTATTAGAATACACTCTTCATTACATTTAATTCGATCAATGCCTTAAGAGAAATAAACGTACAATAATCTTTGATGATCGAAGGATTCAAATCTGCCAGATTAATATTATTATAGTTTCCCTCTGCAAACTGGAATTTTGAAAAAGGCTCATCTGTATGCCAGCAGTGAATATGGGGGTGGCTTTCAATCCGATCATCAGATGTACTGGAAAAATCCAGCTTATCTGGTTCAATTACCAAGTGGTCAATTAGATGGTTTATGGCAATTTCATTACTGTACATCGAAGTTACGCCTCTATACCACCCTGGCCAGCTTCCTTCTGATTCATTAAATTCTGCAGCAAGTATATATTCTGCTATTAACCTTGATAGTTCGCAAACTTTCTTTACTTGCAGGGGCTTTCCGTAATGGGAGGTTCCGATATTATGGATACCGCGATGATTTAGTCCTAAATGACGGGAAAGTTCCTTAAGTTTGCTGCTGACATTGGAATCAAAAGCATATTTTCCTAAGCCTGCTGTAAAATGTACTGGGTAAAATGAACTCCAGGCCGGTGTTAAAAAAGTATCAGCATCGGTCCGCAGGATATAATCATAATTATTCAGAACGGAATCAGGCTGAATGCTGGCAATACAGCTAATGGAATTAAGATATGGATAGTCATGGTATGGCGAATCGTACTCTATTTTTATGCATTCGTCCGGCAATAATTCTAGCGTCTGTTTTGGACCGAAAACAACCAAATCTGTATCCTTGCTTTGAATAGAGCGGTAAGAAGTGAATAAGCAGCCAAACTGCAGCAGTAAATCTCTTTTTCCTTCCACGTAAACAACTATTGCTCTCTTCATTTTGCACCTCTAAAAATTGATGCCAAAAAGATTCATAAACCAATCGTCGTCATGAACTCTTTTTTGGAAGTACTGTTCTCTCTGCACCATAACATCACTTTTCAATACTCTATCGATAATGAGATCTGGGTCAGTGTACTTAATTAATTTTTTACACTTTTCCACTCTTTTCTCATTAAAATGGCTGTATGCCATACGCATCAGATTATAATTAATATCCTCCCAGGTTATAAGAAATGGAGGAACCCCCATACGAAAGACATGGAAAACAGTGCATTTTGGTTCTGCAAAGCATCTATATCCCATCAGCCATAATTTTAAGGAAATCTCTTCATCTTCTCTTCCCCAAACCTTAAATCCATTTTCAAATCCATTAATTTTTTGAAAAACCTCTTTAGAAATGGCGAGACATCCGCCAGCTAAAAGAGGAACTTTTGATAATTTCTTTATATCCGTTTTCCACTTAGGCTCCAACTGTTCATTCCAGGTATACCCGTATCCTTTTTGGTCAGGGTTCATAAAATCCGCAATGCCGGGATTCACCGCATCTGCAATGCCATTTTCAATAGGAGCCACTAAGGAATCTATAAAATAGTCTTTGAAAAACATATGCGCATCACAAAATATGAAGTATTTCCCCGAGGCATGCTCTGCTCCTATATTTCTAGCCTTAGCTGCACCTGCGTTATTCACTTTTATGAGTTTAACATTTTCATCATGACCCTCCTCTAAAAAAAAACAGCATTTATCCTCTGATCCGTCATCAACCACAATGATTTCATAAGGATCATTCGTTTTGGATTTAAGTATGGAGAGAATGGTGTTTTTTATGTGTATTCCTTCATTTTTGACAGGCAGAATAAGAGACGTTTTTACTAATTTTTCAGGTCTCATATTTCCCCCTCCATGATTAAAAAGTTGAAAAAGTCAAAAATTAATTCTTTCATCCAGCACACTCTTATAAGACAAGCATATTGTAGCATTAGACTTGTATGTTTTTTAGTAATGAAAGGATGAAGAAAATGGGCATTCAAACCCAGTTGTTAGGAATTGGCAAAAATGATGAAATCGTTACTGTGATTGGTCAAGTTGACATATCCGAAGACGGTAAAATGGCTCATCTCACTTTTGAAAATAAGAGCCCTTTACCTCATTCCGGGCCAGACCTAAAATTAGTTAGTTTAACATTGAATATTGGTTCATTAAAGGAAGCAGATGCAAGAATTCTCGATATAAAGCCTGCTTCCTGGAGATTATCTGTTTCTAAAGAAACGAAAGAAAGTAAACTTCAAATGACCCTTCAGCCTGAGCAGCCTGAATTAGGACTTGCCCAAAATGAAACACTGGGTATTACACTGCTGAATATGGAGAAGAATGGAAGATTTAAAGAGGAAGACTTCATTGGAAATGGTTCAGATCAAAAGCTGCAGGTCATCGCTTTTTTTAACAGGAAGAATGCAGGTGAACCCATTTCAATTGAAGGGTATTTTTTCAAAGCCCCATATCTTAAACAGCAGCATGATGAAGCAAATTATCTTCAGCCAAGTGTAACGATAACATCACTTGCCCCTGATATGACAACCACACCTGCACCAAATGTAACAACCACTTCTGCACCAAATGTAACAACCACACCTCTTCCAGGAGTGACGGCAGGATTGCGAGAAGCAAAATCCCTTCTGTATGCTTCTGATGCAGATACTATACCACCTTCAATTGAACCCGGCAAAAATAATCCAGCAAACGCTAATGGAGAGGCATTTTCAATCCTAAAGATGGCCTTTAAAGCAATGGAAAATTCGCTTCTTAAGCGTGATCCAAATGATCTAGGCTTCAATATCAAGCTTTGTATATTTGGGCTTGCCAATTTGGAAGTAAGAAGCAGCTTTTCGTTTCATCTCCCCATAATAAACAAGTTATGTGCTGAATTGATAAAAGGTGTCAGGGAGAAAGAATGACTGAAATTACTATTAAGTGAAAATGGGGAAGAGGGCTTTCTTTTACCATACAGAGGAAGGTGGTGAGTATCATGAGAAAGGTTTCTGTTGTGATTCCCATAATGAATGAAGAAGAAAAATTAGCCATGATTTTAAAAGAAGTCAAGAAGTTGAATCCTTTAGAAATCATTACGGTCATAAACGGATCGAGGGATAAATCAGAAGAAATTGCCCAAGCAATGGAATGTAAGGTTATAACTTATGAAGAGCCTTTAGGACATGATGTGGGCAGGGCAATTGGCGCTTATTATGCGAAGGGGGACATTCTGCTGTTTCTAGATGGTGATATTCTTATTCCCTATGAAGAACTTTATCCATTTATTGATGCAATTGAGCAAGGCCATGATATTGCCTTAAATAATCTGGAGTCAATTATGAATAACAAACAGCGGCCACATTCTGTATCTGTTGTCAAAAAGGCACTTAACGAACTGTTTGGTTATCATGGGTTATCGATTAACTCCATGGTCGCTGTTCCGCATGCAATCAGCCGGCTTGCATTGCAGGAAATTAACTGGCGCAGCCTGGCCAATCCGCCTTTAGCACAAGCAATAGCCATGAGAAAGCAAATGTCGATTGTTGCGCCTGGATATGTCGATGTTGTAAGCAAAAATAAAATCAGGCCGGACATTCATATTGAAAAATGCAGTGATTCACCCTATAACCGGATCGAGGATGTGATTTTTGGGGATCATTTATCTGCTGTGCATTATCTTATTAGGGAAAAAGGAAAAAGAGGAGGACGTCCCGATAAGAAACATGGAACAATGCTTGAGAATGTAAAACGGTCAAAAGCGGCGAAAACAGTGATGCGAAGTGCGGTCATCTGTGATGTAGAAAATCTGGACATTGACCTAGTGTCTGATGTCATTAAGACATTAAATGAAACGAATATAGAGGAAGTCCTGGTTGTATTAAGCAGTCAGGACCAGACAAAAATAGATAGATTACGTGATTTAGAGGTAACTTTAATTCCCTGGTTTATTAATGACGATATTTTTTTAAAAAGAGCTATAGGAGCAATCCTTGCATCTGGGGAAAGCATCCTTTTTCTCGAAGATAGGAGAACTCTGCCTGCAGAAGAATTGGAAAGACTGTTTAAAGAAGCGGAAAATGGGGCGGATCTGGTTCTTTTAGATGAAGTTCATAATTTAGATGAAATCCATCCAATTGATCAGATTAATAGCATAAAATATTTTTTGAATATAGCAGTTAAGAGACCTGAACTCCTGAATAATGGCTTGGCTGAACAGCCTCATATCATCAGCAGGAAAGCACTTCAAAAAATAGGTTATTCTTCTATTTTGATCCCTCCATTGGCCTATCTCAAAATATTGGAACTCAACCTGCCAGTTTCAATTGTCCAGGTAAGCACTAAACTCATTTATTTGAATGACGCTGCAAAGAACGAGAACCTTGTTGGAGATTATATTGAAGGGCTATCCTATCTTTTTTCGGCAACAAATGAAAGAGGCAGTTTTTCTGATGGGAACAGAAAGAGGAAATTCCTTGATGAATTAGAGGTAAATAAAAAATTATAAGAGTTTCATTTTTTATATGAATGGAGGACAAAATGATGTCTATGTATTCAGAGAAGGATTGGGAAAAATTAAAAAACTTCGGATACTTAGAAGATCTCACTTATGAAGCATATTTCAGCGGCGGAGAGAAGCATGTGGAGGAGCTGGTTGGCGCTGATTATGTTCTTCCATTTTCTGTGGAAGAAATATTGGAAGCGGGGGTCTCCAGCTTATCAAAAAAGTTCATTAAGCTTAAGACACCCAAGGAGGTTCAAGAGGAAATAAAGCAGGCGATGAATAAAAATAAAGGATACTCACTGATTAGGGTTGGGGATGGGGAGTTATTGACTCTTGCTCACGACCTGCTTGTTTCAACAGAAGATATAAAAAGCATTCCTAGACTTAATTTCTTATCATATGCCGGTGTGAATTTGCCCGATCACAGCATCAGGGACTTATTAGCAAATAATTTGCTGGAAGCCGATATGGTGGGCATTCCGTTTCTTAGAAGACCGACATTCCAGCAGCTGTTTAACAAGCTGGCAAAGCACCACAATTGGCCGCTGGATCACATGAACCTAACCAGGTCAGTAATCAATTATGAACTCCATCTGGAGACAACGCTTTTTCAGGACCTGCTGAGCAATCAGAGAATATTGCTGATAGGAAATCGGATGATGGAGGGAGAAACCGTTCTCCGCAATGCCGGGTTTAATAATATTGCAGGTTCAATTCCAGTTGAGAATATTTATTCTGTTCCCCAGGTACTTTCCGAGGCACAAAAATATGATTTCGATGTGGCCCTCGTGTCTGCGGGAATACCAGCCAATTTAATTTGTGTAGAATTGGCCAAATGCAATAAAATTGCCATTGATTTCGGGCACTTAATTGATGAACTGATTAATAACACAAAGCAAATTGCAAAATAAGTCATTGGTAATGCACTGCTATCAACTGCAACTAATCAATTTTATATCGATAGGTGTTAAAGAGCATTTCTTTGCAATAAGAAATGCTCTTTTTTATCTTGTCTGATTCAATAAGCAGGTTCTATTTTCAATAAAAATATAATAAAAATCATTAATTATTTATTGAAAAACGATAAATAATAGATTAAAATCAAATTGAAAATAAGAAATGAGGTGCCTGCTATGGAAAAAGTAACAACATTGTTTTTAAAGATAGCCGTAATTCTGTTAGGAGTCCCAATTCTGATTTTGTGCATTTTTTTGGTTCCTGAGCTGGGAAAAGTCGCAGGTGAATTGCTGCCGAAGTTTTCTTTCATTAAATATCTGGTTTACATTGTTTTTTATGCTTCGACGGTCCCTTTTTACTTTGCGCTATACCAGGCTTTCAAACTTTTGCGCTATATTGACAAAAATAAAGCTTTCTCTGATTTATCTGTTATAGCTTTAAAGAAAATAAAATATTGCGCCATCACCATCGCCTGTTTGCATGTGCTGGTACTGCCTGTCTTCTATCTCTTTGCAGAATTTGACGATGCCCCGGGTGTTATCTTCGTTGGCTTGCTGGTTCCTTTTGCTTCGATGGTTATCGCGGTATTTGCGGCTGTACTCCAAAAGCTTTTGCAAGAGGCAATCGATATAAAATCAGAAAACGATTTAACGGTCTGAGGTGAGAACATGGCTATTATTATAAATGTTGATGTGATGCTGGCGAAAAGGAAAATGAGTGTAACTGAACTCTCAGAGAGGGTAGGAATCACAATGGCCAATCTCTCTATATTAAAAAATGGAAAAGCAAAAGCGATCCGGTTTTCAACTTTGGAGGCGATTTGCAAGGCATTGGACTGCCAGCCTGGAGATATCCTGGAATACCGCAGTGATGAATGAGTGGGACAAAGGGACAGGTTCCATGTCCCAAATGGACTAAGAACCTGTCCCAAAAATGGAGGGATAACATATGCATTTGCCTATTCGCAAATTGGAAGCTCAGCCGATGAGATCCCTAAAGCAGCTCTTTCGTTTTGGCTGGGAGCAGGCTTTGTCCTGTTTGTTTCCCGTTGTCATTTTTGCTTCTTTAGCTTTCACCAAATTCCTGCCGCTGCCCATTCTGCCGCGGTATGACTGGCTGCTGATCATCTGTCTTCTGATGCAGTGGGCGATGGTGAGATCGGGGCTTGAAACGAAGGATGAACTGAAGGTTATCACTTTGTTCCATATTATTGGCCTTGCACTAGAACTATTTAAGGTACATATGGGCTCATGGGCTTATCCGGAGGAGGGTTATTCCAAAGTTTTTGGAGTTCCTTTGTACAGCGGTTTCATGTACGCCAGTGTAGCAAGTTATCTGTGCCAGGCGTGGCGGAGGCTGAAGGTTGATCTGGTCAAGTGGCCGCCATTCCTGGCAGTAGTGCCTCTTGCCGCTGCGATTTATTTGAATTTTTTCACCCACCATTATTGGATTGATATCCGCTGGTGGCTGTCCGGAATGGTTCTGATCGTTTTTTGGAGATCCTGGGTCAGTTACGAGGTAGGCGGAATCCGGTACCGTATGCCGCTTGCACTTTCTTTTGTGCTAATTGGATTCTTCATATGGATAGCGGAAAATATCGCAACATTCTTTGGGGCATGGGAATACCCCAATCAGGCCGATGCATGGAGTCTCGTTCATCTGGGGAAGGTGAGTTCATGGCTCTTGCTGGTGATTGTCAGCTTCCTTATAGTGGCTACGCTAAAGCAGGTTAAGGGGAAGTCTTCCGGTCACTAACAATCGAGTTTATTTGGCTGGCATCAATCCGCACGTTCACTATAGATAATCAAACAAGAACAAATAAAGGGCAGCTATCAGTGCCGAAAGAGTTAATGCCCGCAGTTTATGGGTGTAATGTAAACGGATCATAGGAAACATAATGGCCACAAATAGAAAAGACCACCAGATATTCCATCCATTATGGTAGGTTATGAAACTAAAGCGGGATGCCAGCCATTCGGCCGCCCAAAACAATACCATCCATTTTGCATAATAAAAAATTGTATCTTTTAGATTGCTGGGATAATTAGATAAAAACATAAAGCCAATCAAAGGATTAATAACGATGTTATGCACTAGATGGACGCCCATCAGATTTAATAGGCCCTTTTCAAGTTCCCATAAGTGAAAATGGCTGTGTGAAATAAATTCATAAATGAAAGACGCCACAGATATATAAAGCATGGTAGGATAATATATTTCCCAATTTTTCCAGTCTCCTTTTATATAAGAAAGGAAGATAACCAATATTACAAGGATGCAATGCATAGGTTCACCTCATTTTACTGTTAATTAGTATGGACGTTAATTGTTATTAAATACCATTAACTGTAAAAAAATGGGTAATTCATCCTTGTGGTGGTTTTGTGGGAAACAAGATTACTGTTGAAGCCTCTCTTACCTCGGGATAGCTATTCGGCGGAATCAGCAGTATTTCCTCTTTTCACTAAGTACAGTGCGGTAATCCAAGAAGTGACGGGAATTACCATTGTTACCCCAATTCCTGCACAGAAGATCGTAATCATCTCGCCGCTGAAAATCTTAGAATTGATAATTTCACCTGGTGAATAAGATAGGTCTTTAAACCATATAAGCAGTGCTAAATATCCGCCAAAGAAGGCGAAAAATAATGTGTTGGTGCTTGTTCCGAGAATATCCTTTCCAATGCTGATGCCAGCTTGGAACAAGTCTTTTCTGCTGATGTCCGGGTGATGATAATGGATTTCCCGCATTGGGGAAGAGATTGCCATGGCAGCATCTGTTATGGCGCCGATAGTACTCATGATGATGACAGACGCAGCCACTTTAACATAATCAACACCAATATAAAGCGAAAATATGCTCAACTCTTCTATTTCCTCTTCACCAAACCCCTGGATCATTGCCTTTTCTGCAATGATGACAATGAACACAATAAGAACGACCGTGGTAATGATCGAAGCAAGAAATGCGGTTATCGTCTTAATGTTCACTTCATTTATAAAGAAAAGATTAATACAGCCGATGAAGGCACAGGCGAATAATGTAACGATAATCGGATTGATGTTTGGATCGTTCATAAAGAAAAGGACGAAAATAATCACTCCGAAGTTGAGGAAGATCGCAAAAAATGATCTGGCTCCTTTTTTTCCGCCAATAAGGATCATCAGAATAAATAATATGGCTGCCAGCAATAGTATTGCATTCATTTTCGTGCCCTCTTTCTATTAATGAAGTATATGGCAGTATATAAGCCAATCGGAATGGTGATCACGATTCCGATTCCTCCGGCAAGTGCCCGGGCTAATTCCAGTGAAAGGTTCATGGATAGGCTGAATCCGAGCGGAGAGTCATTTTTAATATACAAAATAAGCATCGGAATGGAACCGCTGATATAGGCGAAAAACAAGATATTCGTCATGGTGCCCATAATGTCTTTGCCCACTTCCATTCCAGAGCGTTTAAGCGCCTGCACCGGAATGCTGTTGTTTTTTTCATATAAGCTAAACAGTGAAGATGACATGGTAATGGCGACATCCATAACCGCTCCTAATGAGCCGATAAATAAACCGGCTAAGAATACCATCTGATAGGGTCTGGTTATAAACTGGAGTTCTTCGAATCTTAGCCCCTTCCCGCCAGTTAACCATATGACAAGGCAGGTGACCAATAATGACAAGAATGTTGCTGCAAGCGTTGCGATAATGGCAGCATATGTTTTTTCGTTAAAGCCGTTGACGAGCAGAAGGGAGGTAACGGTAAATAAGATGACTGCCGCACTGCATATCAGCAGCAGGCTTATTTCCGGATTCTTCAGATATACATCCAATGCATAGGAAAGCAGCACGGCATTGAGTGCCAGGCTGATGATGGAAAAGAGACCTTGCTTTTTACCGACAAAGAGGAGTATCAGGATAAAGATCCATCCTGCCAATAATATGTAATGATCGCGCTTCAGATCAAGGATATCTCCGCTTAATTCTGCAGTACCTTCTTTTTTCTCCTTTATGGACACAAATAATTTTTGGCCGCTTTGAATTTCATAGTCATAAGCTTTGGATTTAGAATACTGATTTGTTAAGAGAATCTGCTGTCCTTTTGCTTTTCCATTCGAAATTTCAGCTATAATATGCTGTTCATATACGCGGTCTTCATTATCATAAATATCCGTTACATCTTCAGAGTGAACAAGTTGAACTTCCTTTACTTCAGCTATTGTGCGTTCATAGAAAGAATCATTGTTCTGGACAAACAGTATGGAGGCCGCTATACATATTGCCAATATGATATAAAAATATAACTTGTTAATAGGGATGTTTTTCAAAATAAACCTCCAGGAGTATAAAAATACAAGATCTTTGCAACGGACTAAGGATATCAGTAACTTTTTCGGATAGTCAAGTTTATACCAGTCTGGAAGAGACTTATCACTCAAAAAAAAATCATCCAAAAGGATGAAAGAGCAGCTGATTCATATAACTATTTCTTTTGCACATTCGAAATTTCTGTTTGCTGTTTCTCTTTTTTCTGGTTTTCTGCATCCTTCTTGAAAGCCTCCATTGCTTTATAGAAAAGCAAAGTCATTTTGATCACCTCCTTATTAGCATGTATCCCCCCTGTATTTTTAATTAAAACTAAGAATAAAAAATTGATAATTTTTGTCAAAATGTGTGTGTGAAGAACCATTGACCAGTGTGGTCAATTTTGTTATCTTAAAAATGACCACATCGGTCATTAATGTGAAAGGAGTGCAATATAATTAATACTACTTTTTACAGTTTGAAAATCGAAAAACAGGAACGAATTATCAATGCAGCCATGAAAGAATTTGTAAAGAGCGGGTATGAGAAGGCTTCAACAAATGAAATGGTAAAGGATGCACAAATAAGTAAAGGCTCATTGTTCAACTATTTCAGCAATAAAAAGGATTTGTATTTCTTTTTGATTCAGAATGCAGTAAACATCATTGAACAAATCTATGTTGAAATAGACATGAGTGAAAGGGACATTTTTGAGAGAATCAGTCAGGTGGGGCTCATTAAGTTGAACATTCAAAAGAAATATCCTCTAGTATTTGATTTCTTAAAATCGCTGCTTGAAGAAGATGCTCCGGAAGTAAAAAATGATATACATCAATTATTGGGAAACATTCAGAAAGATGGCATGAAAAGAATCTATGAAAATATTGACTGGTCAAAACTTCGGGAGGATATAGATCCTGAAAAAGCGATGAATATCCTTAATTGGACAATGGCTGGTTTCGCGGAGCTGCAGATTAAGAAAATCAAGTCCTTTGAAAATGCCGGTGTTGAGATGTTTAACGAATGGGACAGCTATAAAGAGATTTTAAATCGCTGTTTTTATAAGAACGGGGAGGAATGATCATGAGCCTTTTAAAAGTAACCAATCTAACAAAGAAATTCGGCAAGTTTACGGCATTGGATGGGGTAAATCTTAAGTTGGATAAAGGTGAAGTACTGGGCTTCATCGGACCCAATGGCGCAGGCAAGTCAACCACAATCCGGGTGTTATTGGGGATTTTAAAGGCGACAGATGGAGAAGTAAAGATTTTCAGCAAGGATGCCTGGCAGGATGCTGTCGACATTCACAAGAGGGTTGCATATGTGCCTGGTGATGTAAATTTATGGCCGAACTTAACAGGGGGAGAGGTCATTGATTTATTTATAAAATTGAATGGAACTGCCAATAAGGCAAGACGTGAGGAGTTAATAGAAAAATTTGATTTGGATCCATCCAAGAAATGCAGAACCTACTCTAAAGGAAACAGGCAAAAGGTTGCTTTAGTTGCGGCCTTTTCATCTGATGCAGACCTGTTCATTTTGGATGAGCCAACATCCGGTCTTGATCCCTTAATGGAAAAAGTTTTTCAGGAATGTGTGATGGAAGTTAAAAGACAAGGAAAGAGTGTTCTCCTGTCCAGCCATATTTTATCAGAGGTAGAAAAGCTGTGCGACCGGGTAAGCATTATCCGACAAGGCAAAATTATTGAGTCGGGAACCTTAAGTGAACTTCGCCACTTAACCCGGACTCAAATGCTTGTTGACACGAAGCTGCCGATTACAGGTCTAAATGAACTGCAGGGCATTTATGACATTGAAGAAAGTGAACATGGGATTACCTTTCAGGTGGATACGCTGGAAATGGATGCTGTAATCAAACATATCTCTCCATTTGGGATTATCAGGCTGGAAAGCGCCCCGCCAACTCTAGAGGATTTATTTATGCGCCATTATGAAGGGGCAAAGGATACTGGAGGTGTCCGCTGATGGCAGGCAATCACTTGGCAAAAACCGCTTACCTGTCAAAATTTATATTCCGGCTGGATCGGTTGCGAGTCCCAATCTGGGTGGTGGCACTTACCTTTTTTACGATAATTGTTCCAACAGCCTTCAAGGGATTATACAGTTCTCAGCAGGAGAGAGACGCTATGGCACAAACGATGGCCAACCCGGCGATGACAGCCATGACTGGTCCCGCGGATTTGAGCAACTATACGATTGGTGTCATGACAGCCCATCAAATGCTTTTAATGACTGCTGCTGTGACCGGTTTAATGAGCATCCTGCTGGTTACGCGACATACTAGGGCTGATGAAGAGGATGGTCGCCTGGAATTGCTCCGTTCGCTGCCTGTAGGGCGTCTATCCTATTTAAATGCATCACTGCTTGTAGTATCAGCAGCTTGCATCATATTGGCTTTGATTAATGGATTTGGCCTTTATGCCCTTGGAATTGAAAGCATGGATCTGGAAGGGTCATTGCTTTATGGTGCTGCATTAGGGTCGACGGGTCTATTTTTCGCAGGTGTAACAGCTGTATTTGCTCAAGCTTCCGATAGTTCACGGGGAACAATCGGTTATTCGATAGCCATTCTTCTTATTTCTTATCTTTTTAGAGCAATCACAGACATCAGCAATGAATCATTATCCTGGCTTTCGCCGCTCGCATGGGTAACCAAAGCAGAAGTCTATGATTCTAATAATTGGTGGCCAATTGTATTAATGATTGCTGCAGCCCTGGTTCTTTTTGCCGTCGCGAATTATTTGAACGCTATTCGAGATCTGGATCGTGGATTTTTACCATCCAGGCCCGGAAAAAAATATGCATCACGCTTTTTGCAGAGTCCAATCGGTCTTGCGTTAAGATTGCAGCGGACCGGCATCATTTCATGGGCAATAGGCATGTTTGTGCTGGGTGCTTCTTACGGTTCAGTATTAGGTGATCTGGAATCATTTTTCTCGGATAATGAAGCCATGAAGCAGCTCCTTAAGCCAACAGAAGGGGTAACATTGGTAGAACAATTCATTCCAATGCTGATGATTGTCATCTCACTGATGGCAACCATTCCTCCAGTGATGGCCATGAATAAACTCCGCGGCGAGGAGAAAAAGGAAAGAATTGTTCACCTGCTGAGCAGAGCCGTTTCACGGACAAAACTGTTAGGCAGCTATTTCGTTATTTCTGTCATTAATGGATTTCTCATGATTTCGCTGGCAGCACTCGGACTATGGTCTGCTGGAACAGCTGCAGTTGAAGGAGGTTTATCCTTTGGAATGATCTTTGGGGCAGCACTTTCCTATTATCCCGCCATGCTGGTTATGATTGGGCTGTCTGTATTTCTGATCGGATTTCTGCCAAAATTCACAAGTTTTATTTGGCTTTACGTTTTATACTCCTTTATTGTGCTGTATTTAGGTGGATTATTCCAATTCTCTGACTGGATCGGCAGCATTTCTCCTTTTGGCCATGTACCGCAGGCGCCGGTTGAAGAATTTTCAATCATCCCGCTGCTGCTATTATGCCTGTTTGCCGGTGTGCTGGCAGCTGCAGGATTTATTGGATTTAATAAACGGGACATTGATCTTTAATTGAAACGAAGGGAATTATGCTTTCTCATTTTTTAGATAAATATATAACTAAGACTCCCCATTTTCATCAAGGGGAGTCTTATTTTTTATGCTTGGTATTCCTTATTATCAATTTTAACAATTAATAGGCTGGATTCCTTGGCAATGTTTTTCGTCTCATTTACTAACTGTATGATATTTCCACAGCATTTTTGTGCTCCCTGAATTAGCAGTGGAACTCCTATTGCATCTATACCTAAACCCCTTGAAAAGAAACCTCCTAAAGTCATGGCAAAGGGAACAACGGGTGAAGTGTTTGAGAGAATAATTTTTTCATTAAGCTGGTTATTGTTAACTAATGTCTCACAAAAGTGGAACAGTGTTTTAACGGTAATTTTTGATGACCGTCTGCCAAGTGTATAAACACTATTGCCTTCCTGATCTTTCCCATGAAAAATAAATCTTCCTGCATCTTTTTTCTGCAATTTATTAAAATATGGAACGGCAAGTATCTCTTCCCTTGAAGGGATTTGGTTAGACTCACTTAAGATGTTTAAGTGATAGGCAGCAGCCAATGAAGTGGTATGTGTACCGCCAAAATCATGGTATATGTATATCAAATTACTCGCTCCTATTTCTTGTTTTTCAGTAAAAGCTAATACCTCATACTCAATAATTTTCTTACCCAATATGGGCTGTCGAGGTTAATTGAACATTAAATTTATCATTAAAAATCATGAAGAAGGCAGAAAACAATATATTATCCTTTTTCTTTCCAATTTCTTATTTAAATATCCATGTTTTTAACATTTGTTTCTGACTTGTGGGAAGTGAAGATCCTTATAAAGGATTATTAAAAATATTGAGCCTGTTTATTATCCGAAAAATTAATATTCAAGATAAGTTAATTAAAACTTTCTCAAGATAAATCTTATAAGTTTCTTTTTACTGATGGTACGTACTTGGAAGGAATAATAATTTCATTCATATTCATCCTTTCCAAATTCACCATGAGTTCGGACAGCAGAAGTCAAAATCCTGAAGAAACTGTCCGAATCCGCACTGAATTCGGACAGCAGAAGTCAAAATCCTGAAGAAACTGTCTGAATGCGCCCTTAATTCGGACAGCAAAAGTCAAAATCCTGAAGATGCTGTCTGAATCCGCCCTGAATTCGGACAGAAAAAGCCAAATCCTGAAGAAGCTGTCTGAATCTGGCCTGAACTCGGACAGCAGAAGTCAAAATCCAGAACTTGTCCGATTCCGCCATATGTTCGGTCAGCAGAAACCAAAATCCTGTCCATGCTATCCAAGCAAAAGGGAATCCTGAGAAAAACGCTTCATGCGGAAAGCATAAATCAAACATCCCCGCACATACTAAAACTACGATTTGTTAAGTTTTGGAGGAGTGCCCGGTGGGTTTTTTTAAATCAAAATTAAAAAGGTTTAATAGGGACAACAAACAAAAGAAGAATGAAAATAGTGAGCATGAATTGCGGATTGATGAACTCCTTCATCGCTGTAAAGAATCTACAGATTTTGTCTCGTACAGATATTCGGAATCCTGTCCATTCTACATCCATTATTACCAGACAATTGTGGATATTAATATTCTTCATCAATATATCCTGCCTTATGTCAAGGATAATGCCAGCAAAACCCTTTTTGATCTTCAGCAGGCTATTCCCATTGATAATACTGAAATAATAGATAATGTTCATGAAATAAGGGATAAATTGCTGACAGGCTGTGTTGTTATAGAAGTGAAAGGTTCACTGCAAGAGGCTCTAGTTATTTCTGCTGTATCGCTTGAAAAAAGGCCCGTCAGCTTGCCGGAAGTCGAGTACAGTGTTGTGGGGCCAAAGGAAGCTTTTGTCGAATCGCTTGATGCTAATATCAATCTGGTCAGGAAGAGGCTGCCTATTCCTGATCTTATCGTGGAGGAAGTAAAGGTAGGAAGCCTGACGAAAACAAGGGTGGCAGTTCTTTATATTGAAGGGGTTGCGGACAAAGAAAACGTGAATACGGTTCTTCAGCGCCTTAATGACATTGAATTTGATCAAGTTGTGGACAGTTCATTTATTAACCAGATCATATCCGACAATCATAAATCTCCTTTTCCCCATTTAATTGACACAGAAAGGCCTGACAGGGTAGCGAGTGTTCTATCGGAAGGGAAGATAACGATAATTGTTGATGGCTCACCGCATGCTCTGACAGGTCCTACTACCTTAGTAGAGTTTTTTTCTGCCTTTGAAGATTATTTTTTATCGTGGCATATTGCCTCTATTTTTCGGCTTGTACGTCTGTTTGCCGTATTCTTTTCGGTATTGTCGACTTCTCTTTATGTCGCTGTGCTGACCTACCATTACGAAATGATTCCGGAGAACCTGCTTAATCCCCTTATCGCATCGAGGAGCGGAATACCGTTTCCTCCGATCTTAGAAGCAATTATTTTGGAATTAACCATAGAGCTGCTGCGTGAGGCAGGAGCAAGACTGCCGACCAAAATCGGGCAGACGATTGGTATCGTAGGCGGTATCGTCATCGGGACTGCGGCTGTACAGGCCGGGCTGACGAGTAACGTGCTGCTTATCATCGTGGCTCTGGCGGCACTGGCGTCCTTTACTACACCTGTTTATCAAATGGGCAACACGATCCGCTTAATCCGCTTTCCTTTTTTAATCACTGCCCAATTATGGGGACTCCTGGGAGTTACCTTTTGTTTCGCCTATATTTTAAGTCACTTGCTAAAAATGACTTCACTTGGACGTCCTTATCTGGCACCAGTGTATCCATTGCGGCTGAATGATTTAAGGGATTCACTCTTCCGGCTCCCGTTTTTCATGCAAACGAAGCGGCCGCTGCAGGTAAGATCGCCTTTTCCAGCTCGTTTTCAGTCTAAAGGCCATAAGAAACCTAAAAGAGACATAGAAGATTAAGGCGAATCGATAGGAAAAATATATTCCGATAAAGGGGGCTAGATGATGTTTCCATTGCCGAAAGAGGATAAAAAGGTGTCTCCCTATTTTGTTTTTTATTTAATGCATGCTGCGCAAATAGGTGTAGGGATTCTAGGTTTTGAAAGAATTATTGCCCAGTCTGCTGGCCATGATGCCTGGATAGCAATATTAACATCAGGCGCCTCAATTATCGGATTAATTTGGGTTTCCTATCGGATCTTAAACAAGGGGAACAACGATATCGTGGCCATACATGCTGAAATTATGGGGAAATGGATTGGAGGTTTTTTTAGCTTTCTTTTTTTGTTTTATTACCTTGCTTATGCCTTGATTGTACTTAGATCTTATGTGGAAGTCCTTCAGGTATGGGTGTTTCCTGAAGTTTCTCACTGGATCTTCCTGCTGATAATCATTTTTTTATCCTACTCTTATGTATCAGGAGGTTTTCGTGTCGTTACAGGGTTAAGTTATTTAGGGATTTTATACGGGCTGCCTTTATTATTTGTGAAAATTTTTCCTTTGCAGTATGCCGACTATGGAAATCTGCTTCCAATCTTAAATGCTTCACCTGCTGATTTATTTAAATCTTCAAAAGAAATGACCCTGAATTTTCTCGGGTTTGAGACGCTTTTTATGTTTTATCCTTTTATTAAGAATGCCCCAAAATCGGAAAAATGGGCCTATTTTGGCGTGTTATACAGCATTTTTATTTACCTGCTCACTGCTTTTGTTACTTTTGTCTATTTCAACCTGGAACAGTTAAAAAGCACCATTTGGGCAACGCTGACTCTATGGAAAATCGTAGATCTTATCATTGTTGAAAGGTTCGAGTATATAGGAATTTCAATATGGTTCTTTATCATTCTTCCTAATATTTGCATTGGACTCTGGTGTGCAAGCCGGGGAATGAACCGGCTGTTTCGAATTTCTCAAAGAAGTGCCTTAAGGATCTTTTGTCTTTTGCTTTTTATCATCAGCATTTTATTGACGGATAGACAGCAAATCAGTGTGCTGCATGATGCATATTCACGTGTTGGATTTTATCTCATCTATTTTTATTTACCATTTTTGCTGGTTCTGCAATTTATCATTATGAAGGTGAAAAAAGGATGAAAATAAATAACTTTTTATGGTGTACATTTATTCCACTCCTTCTTGCAGGATGTATTCCAAGTACAAAAATATTGGAGGATATCCAATTGGTTCAGACATTTGGCTATGATTATGTCAACGATGACGAATTTGAGGGAACAGCAGGCTCTTCCAACATTCCTCCAGGAGAACAGTCATTGCCGGTAAATGAGGTCTTTACTGCAACAGGAAAAACAGGTAAACGGATCAGGCAAAAAATGCAGGGGGAAGCGGCAAGACCCATAGTCGTTGGCAGGGTGGGATTAGTCATTTTCAACCAGGAACTTGCAGAGCATGGTATTGAAAATCAGATAGACAGTCTGCAGAGAAACCCCAGCATTGGCCGGAAATTGCTGCTTGTTGTATCGAAAGAGAAGGCGAAAGATATCATTGATTCGAATTACTCACAAAGTGATTCCGTGTCTCAGTATTTAATAGATGTAGTCGAACAGAATCTCAAACAAACCATTCCAGAAATCAATTTACACCGATTTCTTGTTCACTATTACAGTAAAGATGCTGACCCTTTTTTACCATTAATTGAAAAGCAGGGTAAGCATTTGAAAGTAAGCGGACTGGGAATTTTTAAAGACGATAAGCTAGTTGATACAATCAGCTTTGGCGACGCATATATCTTTAAAATACTATATGAGAAATTCCGGCGGGGACAATTTGAAGTGGAGCTTAGCGGCGGCGAAGATGTAAGTCTTGAAAATCTATCTTCTAAAACTAAAATATCAGTGGAAAAGAAGAATGGGAAATATAAAACCACTTTTAAGGTAAAAGTAAGCGGAAGAGCCATGGAAGGGGTTAATTTAGATCTTACGGATAAAAAAACGATTGAGAGAATTGAAAAAGCAGTGGAAAAGGAAATAACTGAGAGAGCAGAGAAAATGGTCAAGAGATTTCAGGAATTGGATGCAGATCCCCTTCGCATCGGGGAAAAGGCCAGGCAGCGCTCCGATTTTAATCGGAAGGAATGGAAAGAGCAGTATAGTCAAATGGAAATTAAGATTGAAGCAGAAGTGCATGCTGTTCAATCGGGGATTATAGAATGATCATGTATATCATTAAAGAAATTGGCATCCGATAAGGGTGTCATTTTTAATTATAAAATTATCAGAATTATTATTGTTTTCCAAAGAAATATATGATAGTTTAGTTAAAACGAAGTTCAGACTTCAAAAATTTAAAGAATACAGCTTAAACTTCATAAATTTAAGGTGAGTCTAAATGATATTAAAAGAAGCAATCGAAACAGAGTTTAATAACCTCTCCAAAGGCCAGCAGAAGGCCGCTAAGTATTTACTGGATCACCCTAAGGAGTTTGCTGTGAAGTCAGCGGGTGAGATTGGCAAGAGAATCGGGATAAGCGAAACGACAGTCATCCGATTCTGCTATTCGATTCAGCTTTCCGGCTATTCGGAGCTGCAAAAGATGGTAAGGGAACAGCTGCTGAAGGCGAATAGCACACTGGGGCAGTATTTTACGAGCAAGGTGGAACTGGCGGAAAAGCCGGAATTCCTGGCCAGTGTGATGGAGAAAGATTGTTTCCATATCAGGGAAACGATTCAAAATATAAGTCAGGACGATTTTGATGTTTTAGTTGAACGCTTGATAAAAACGAAAAAAGTATATGTTTCAGGATTGCGGTCTTCCTTTGCGGCAGCTAGCTGGCTTTCTTTTACACTTGGTGTTGTAAGGGGAAATGCGAAGCTGATCCGGCCGGATACGGATGATCTGCTGCTGACGATCACTGAAATGGATAAAGAAGCGACGTTTATTGCCATTTCATTCGACCGCTACATGAAAGATACGATTAAAATGGCGGAACTGGCGAAAAAGCAGGGAGCATTTGTAATTGGCATCACGGATTCAGCAATCGCACCGATTAAAGAGCATGCCGACTTACTTTTTCAAATCCATTCATCGGAAAAATCGACGATTGATGCTGCGCCAGCACTCTTTTCCTTTTTAAATGCGGTGATTGCGGGTGTGTCGATTCAAGATTGTGACCGATTTCAAACAAGGAAAGAGCAATATGAAAAGCTGGAAAGTGAACATTTTTTTATTCAGCCGGGAGGGAAGATGGATTGAAGGAAATTGAAGAGATTAAACCTGCATTGGATATGGTTTTTAATCATTTGCACGAAAACCCGGAAGTGAGCTGGAGGGAATATAAGACCACTGAGTACTTGCAAAAATTCCTGGAATGCCGGGGGTTCCAGGTTCAGCTGTTTGGGGATTGCACTGGTCTGGTTGTTGAAGTGGGGGAAGGGAGTCCATGCGTCGCGCTGAGAGCGGATATGGACGCACTTTGGCAGGAAGTGGACGGCAAGTTTCAGGCCAATCATTCGTGCGGACATGATGCCCACATGACAATGGGGGTTGGGGCCATGCTGCTGCTTCAAAAGGCAGGCTTCCCTAAAAAAGGCAAACTGAAATTCATCTTCCAGCCGGCTGAAGAAAAAGGCACTGGTGCCCTGAAAATGATTGAGCATGGCGTGCTGGATGATGTGGATTACTTGTACGGTGTACATCTGAGGCCAATCCAGGAAATAAGGGATGGAGAAGCGTCTGCAGCCATTTACCATGGAGCAGCAAGATTTCTGACCGGGGAAATTATCGGGGAAGATGCCCATGGCGCCCGCCCTCACCTTGGGCAGAATGCCATAGAGATCGGCGCTTCCTTTATTCATGAAATCAAAAATATTCATTTGGATCCGATGGTCCCGCACACGGCCAAGATGACCAAATTCCATGCCGGCAGTGACTCAGGCAATATCATTCCGGGAAAGGCTTCCTTTAGCCTGGATCTGAGGGCACAAACAAATGAAGTCATTCATGCACTGGGAGAAAAAATTGAAACGATCACTGAGTATTTATCCAAGCTATATGGAGTCAAAATCAGCCTTGAGACGAAGGCGAATGTGGCAGCAGCTGAAGTAGATGAAGAAGCTCAGCATTTTCTGGAGAAGGCTATAGTAGATGTCCTGGGAGCTGACCGATTAAAGGAGCCAATCGTGACTTCGGGCGGGGAGGACTTCCATTTTTATACTCTTAAGAAGCCGAATATAAAGGCCGCGATGCTTGGATTAGGCTGTGATTTAAAGCCGGGGCTCCATCATCCGGATATGACGTTCAATCGGGAAGCGATTTACTCGGGAATGGAAATTCTGGCCAAAGCCGTAATGGCGACTTTGGAAAAGGAGGAGTGAAGATGGCTGCTGTGACAATGGATTTACGGGTATTAAAGACAGCATCCGATATGAAGCTTATTCAAAAGCTGGAGCAGAAAATCTGGAATATGGCTCCCCTTCCGGTTCATCAAACCATCACAGCTGCCCAGAATGGAGGGCTGCTCCTCGGGGCATTTATAGAAGATAGTCTTGTGGGATTCAGCTACGGATTTCCAGGTTTCCATAAGGGAAAAGGCTATTTATGCTCACATATGCTGGGCATTCACCCTGAACACCAGGATAAGGGAATGGGGGCATTATTGAAGCAGAAGCAAAAAGAACTGGCATCCGGGATGGGCTATGACCTGATCACCTGGACTTTTGATCCGCTGGAAAGCAGGAATGCTTACTTGAATCTTTCCAAGCTGAATGCGGTTTGCTCCACTTATGTGGAGAATTGCTACGGAGAAATGGATGATAGCCTGAATCATGGGCTGCCGACAGACCGTTTAAAGGCAGAGTGGTGGATTACCAGTTCACATGTGGAGGAGCCATGGAGCATGGAAACAGCGACCGCAAAGAATCCATACGATTGGGGAGTATCTGAGGATGACTTTCCTGTTTTATTAAATACTGAATGGGATGCTGCAGGATGTCCAGTTCTTGTTCCAATTCCGGCAAACTTCCAGAGTATTAAAAATAAGAATTTCGAGCTTGCGATCGATTGGCGCTTTAAAACAAGAAGGATTTTTCAGGAGTTATTTTCTAAGGGGTACGCCATGGCTGGATTTCAAAAAGGGCTGAAAGGCCCGGTGCATTACTATGTATTCGTTCAGAGGAATCAGCTTAAACTCAACTAATAGGAAAAGGCGGGAATGAATATGAAAGTGACAGAAGTCGTATTGAGGCATATGAAAATGAGAATGAAAGCTCCATTTACAACAAGCTTCGGCACGTTTCAGGATAAAGAGTTTCTCTTGCTGGAAGCGAAGGATGAGAATGGTGTGAGCGGCTGGGGAGAATCTGTTGCCTTTCATTCACCATGGTATAACGAAGAAACACTGAAAACAAACTGGCATATGCTTGAAGATTTCATCATTCCGAATCTATTAAACAAAGAAATGCAGCATCCTGATGAAGTTTCGGAAACTCTCTCCTACATACGGAAAAACAATATGGCGAAATCAGCATTCGAAGGGGCGGTTTGGGAGTTATATGCCAGGCAAAAGGGACTTCCGCTTGCAAAGGCCCTTGGGGGAACAGCGAATGAGATTGAGGTTGGCATCAGCATCGGGATTCAGGATAGTGTGGATGACCTGCTGAACCTCATCGATGAATATGTAAACGAAGGATATAAGCGAATTAAAGTGAAAATCAAGCCAGGCTGGGATGTTGAGGTCATGAGGGAAGTGAGAAAGCGTTTCCCGGATATTGCGCTTATGGCTGATGCAAACTCAGCATACACACTGGAAGATATCGATCTTTTAAAGCAGCTGGATGAGTTTGATTTAATGATGATTGAGCAGCCGCTGGCATCAGATGATATTATCGATCATGCTGTACTTCAGAGAGAACTCAGAACGCCTGTCTGCCTCGATGAAAGCATTCATTCCTATGAAGATGCGCGCAAGGCGATTGAGCTGGGAAGCTGCAAAATTATTAATATCAAAATCGGCCGGGTCGGCGGGCTGACAGAATCCAGGAGAATTCATGATCTCTGCCAGGCACGGGACATTCCGGTATGGTGCGGAGGCATGCTGGAATCCGGAATCGGCAGGGCGCACAATATTGCCTTAACCACACTATCAAACTTCATTATGCCTGGGGACACAGCTGCATCATCCCGCTATTGGGAGAAGGATCTGATTGATCCTGAAGTAACTGTTGAAGATGGAATGATTAAGGTTCCTGGAAAACCAGGTCTGGGATATGAACCAAATTATGAAACCATTAAACAGTTTACTGTTTTTGAAAAAAGCTTTTCTTAAGGGAGAGAGAATTCTCTCTTTCTCTTTTAAACAAAATTGTCAAAAAATTCAAATATCTAAAAGGGGGATTAGTATGAAAAAGAGTATTCAAATTGCCGGTGCTTTTATCGGGGTCATCGTAGGCGCAGGCTTTGCTTCAGGCCAGGAGATTTTGCAGTTTTTCACGGGCTTTGGCTGGATGGGGATTGCCGGAGCCATTCTGGCGACCTTTTTCTTTGCTTTTCTTGGCATGAATTTAACTCAGCTTGGAAGCCGTCTGCAGACAGATTCCCATAAAGATGTCATTTACCATATTTGCGGCAGATATCTGGGAATGGCAGTCGACTTCATCATTACCTTCTTCCTTTTTGGAGTGGCCGCTGTCATGCTTGCCGGATCGGGATCCATTTTTGAAGAGCAGTTCGGGATTCCGAGCATAGCGGGCAATATCATCATGGCCGTATTGACGATCCTGACCGTTTGTCTGAACATCCAAAAAGTGATTTCAATTATCAGCCTGGTCACACCATTTCTTTTAGTAATGGTGATTGTGATTGGCGGTTATGCCCTAAGCACGATGGGGATTAATTTCTCTGAAGTACAGAAATTGGCAGAAAGCCAAACACCTGCCGCTTCTAACTGGCTCTTGGGCGGACTATTATATGTTTCCTACAATATTGCGGCTGGTGCAGCGATGCTGGCTGTAATGGGCGGAACAACCAATGATGAAAAGCAGGCAGGGTTGGGCGGCATCCTGGGCGGTGTTGGACTGGGTGTACTCATTTTACTTATCAATGCAGCCATGCTGGTCAAAATGGATATTGTGGGTGGATCAGACATGCCGATTCTTGCTCTTGCCAATGAAATTTCACCGGTGTTTGGATTATTGATGTTCATTGTATTGCTTGGCATGATTTACAACACCGCTGTTGGTATGCTTTATGCATTTACGGCCAGGATCGTGAAAAGAGAAAATCCTAAGTTCAACTTCTTTGCCGTATTATTCGGGGCTGCTGCTTTCGGTGCCAGTTTTATAGGATTCATCACTTTGGTCGGTACGGTTTATCCTTTAATGGGGTACATGGGATTTACACTGATTGCGGCGATTGTGTTTGCCTGGTTTAGGGGGAAGAGGAAGGCTGCCGGGAGATATTGGAGTGGGGTTGGAGTTAAATCGTAATAACTTAAAAATATTGATAATAAAAAAGGACTGGAATTGTGTTCCGGTTCTTCTTTTTTATTTTTTGCCTTTTTATAATGGTCTCCCAAAACTTTATTTTCGGATTTCGAAAAAAATAACAAAATATTATTGAAAATACAGAAAATTATGATACCATGTACTTAAGAATAACCACTATACGGAACGTGTTCCACAATGTGGAACACGCATCACTAACATTTGGGGTGACTACATGAAAAAATCTATTCCAACAGTTCAATCAATTGATCGTGCATTACGACTTCTAGAATGTTTTACTTTAGAGAATCCGCATCGTTCAGTTACTGAACTATCACATTTAACATCGTTATCAAAAAGTACAGTATTCCGCCTATTGGCTACTCTTGAGCAAAATGGCTATATTCAGCAGGACTTAGTAAGTCAAAAATACAGCTTAGGATTTAAATTATTTCATCTCGGTGCTGTTGTAATGGGGAATATGGATTTAAGAAGTTCGGCCCTGCCTTTTATGCGCCAGCTCTCTGAAGAAACATCTGAAACCGTTGATTTAAATGTTATTGATCAAGGTGAACGAGTTTGTATTGAAAAGATAGAAAGCAGGGAAATTGTACGTAATTTTGTCAGGGTGGGCCAAAAAAATTGTCTGTGGTTAGGTGCATCAGGTAAAGTTCTTTTGGCAAACCTGCCTCAGCATGAAATTAAGCAAATAATTGAAAGCGCTATCAAGAATGAGCAGTTTCAAGTTAATGAAGAAGACTTATATAAAGAATTATCCATAATTCGCGAGAAGGGTTATGCACTTTCAAAAGAAGAGAGAATTAGAGGATCTTTTTCCGTGGCTGCTCCCGTCTTTGACTATTCAAACCAGCTGGTAGGCGGGATTGCTATTGCAGGACCAATTCAGCGATTGTCAGAGGAACGCATTCCCATGTTAACAGAAAAGGTTCAAGTCGTAGCAATGGAAATCTCGAGAACGTTAGGACATTCAAGCAATGACAAAAATTTTGCCAATGGGGAGGAATAGGCTTGATTCAATTTAAAAATGTTTCAAAACGGTTTGAGAGAGAGGGGAATTCTTTCTGGGCTGCAAAAAATATTAATCTCGATATCCAGGAAGGTGAATTTATTACCGTAATAGGACCGAGTGGATGCGGTAAGTCAACTGTATTGAATATGTGTGCAGGATTAATGAAGCCAAATGGCGGTGAAATATACTATCGGGGCAAGCAGGTAGAAAAAATTAATACAAAAGTTGGTTATATGACCCAAAAAGATAATCTGCTGCCTTGGCGCACTGTAAAAGGAAATGTTGAAGTTGGTCTCGAGATAAAAGGCTTGAGTGCAAAAGATAGAGAAAAGGAGAGTTCAAAATTTATTGAAATGGTGGGTCTTCAAGGGTTTGAAAAGCACTACCCTCAAGAACTTTCAGGCGGCATGAGAAAGAGAGTCAGTTTAGCTAAAATACTTGCTTATAATCCTGAAACTCTACTGATGGATGAGCCATTTGGTGCCCTAGATGCACAGCTGCGGTTAATACTTCAGGCTAAATTAATGGAGATTTGGAAAGAAACGAAGAAAACCATTATCTTTGTCACTCATGATTTGGAAGAAGCCATAACATTAGGGGATCGGGTAGCCGTTTTTAGTAAACGGCCTGGAACGATTAAATTAATTCAGGACGTTAATCTTCCAAGGCCCCGTGACACATTTAACATCCGTTTTACTGATGAATTCAGTAAAGTGCATACAAATCTGTGGGACGCGCTAAAAGAAGAATTTATAGAGGAGGTAATTGGAGTATGAGTGTAAGTGTCGCTAACTCTAAGAGTTCAGATCATTTAGCTTTGGAAGAAGAAATAAAAATAAATCCCCTAAAGGAAAATATTAAACTGGCAGGTATTCGTCTTGCTTTGCTTGCCGCTGTTCTCCTAGTTTGGGAGTTAGCCTCCGGTACACTAATTGATAAATTTTGGATGAGCCAGCCAAGTGATATTTTCCTAACTCTCTATTCATGGCTCCTTTCAGGAGAACTTTTTTTCCATATGGGAATAACGGCTCAGGAAATGTTTATTGGATTTTTTATAGGAGCAACAGGCGGTGCTATTTTGGGTTTTATTTTAGGTAGGCTGGAATACGTTGCAAAGATCTTAGATCCATTTATCATGGCTTTGTATAGTTTGCCTAAGGTTGCCCTAGCCCCGCTATTTATTCTGTGGTTTGGCATAGGAATTGAAATGAAAATCGTTTTTGCTGCTGTCATTGTTTTCTACCTTGTGTTTTTTAATACTTACGCTGGTGTTAAAAATGTAGATAATGATTTGCTGGACAACATCCGCTTAATGGGGGCAACAGAACGGCAGATCTTAATGAAGGTTACCATTCCTTCAGCTTTAAATTGGGTTTTTGTTGGTTTAAAAATGTCTGTGCCTTATGCCTTAATAGGAGCTGTTATTGGCGAAATTACTGCCTCTAACCGCGGGGTAGGATTTTTGATCAGCTATTCAGCAGGGCAATTTGATACAGCTGGAACCTTTGCAGCTATTTTAATCTTGATGTTCATGTCAGTATTACTTAATTTTGGGCTGGGGATAATGGAAAAACGTTTGCTTCGCTGGAAACAAACAAATGTAAATTAATTTAAGAGGGGGAAATTGCTATGCAAAGAAGGAAATTGCTGTTAATCGTCCTTGCCGGTTTGATATTAATGTTTATGAGTGCATGCGGTGAGAGGGCAAATTTGCAGGATAAAACCAATGCTTCAAGTGGTGCCTCTAAAGGAAAACAAAAAATCACTATTGCCCAGACTACTCATGGATTTTTGTTTGCTCCATTATATATCGCACAAGAAAAAGGATTCTTTGATGAAGAAGGGCTTGAAGTAGAAGTTATTACAACAGGTGGGGGCTCCAAAGTTATGGCAGCAGTCATTGGGGGAAGTGTTGACATAGGAGGCACAACATTAGGAAATGTAATGGACGCAGCTGAAAAAGGCCAGGATGTGCAAATTTTTGCTTCCATGATGAACCAATATGCATCCAATGTAGTTGTCAGTAAAGAAGCAGCCAAAGAAAAAGGTATTGACGAAAATTCCTCTATTTCAGAAAAAATAAAGGCCTTACAAGGGCTAAAGATTGCTATAACCTCTCCAGGCAGTTCGAGTGACAAACTTGTCAGACATCTTTTGGCGATGGAAAACATTAATCCTGATAAAGAAGTGGAACTCGTTCCCCTTGGGAAGAGTGAAGCTGTCATTCCAGCATTCAAAAACGGTCAGATTGATGCCTTTGCATTCTCCTCTCCAACATCAGATATTGGAGCAATGGATAAGGGCATGATGCTTTTGAACTTATCGAAAGGTGAAGTAGAAAGTTTAGATGGGTTTCTTTACACAGGGCTAGTAGCAAAGAAGGAAGTTATGGAGTCAAATCCGGAATTATTTGAGAAGGTGACTCGCGCCATTGCAAAGGCAGAAAATTTCCTAAAAACAGATGAGGACGGTGCGAAAGAAGTATTGAAAAAATCCTTTAGTGACATTGAAGATGAAGTATATGATGTAGCATACAAAAACAATTACCCAGCTTTTGCAACCAGCCCAATCATTACGAAGGAAGGCTATGATATGAATGTTACCTTTGAGGGAATTGAAGTGCCTTTTGAGGATGTTGTAAATAATGATTTTGCTGAAAAAGTAGAGCAATAGTTTTAGAGAATAGAACTTTGAAATGTAAAAGGGGACCTGAATATGGGACAAACGATAGCAGAAAAAATTATATCTGAACATTCAGGTAAAAGTGTACTCGCTGGAGAATTGACGATAGTAACTGTTGATGGTGTAATGGCATCTGATACGACAGCTCCTTTGGCCATTAAGGCTTTTGAGGATATGGGTGGAGAAAGGGTTTGGGACCCATCGAAGGTAACGTTTGTAATCGATCATGCTTCCCCTGCTCCTAATGAGAAAATTGCAAATCTTCATAAAATAATGAGGGAGTTTGCTTACGAAAAAGGGATTCGACTCTATGACGTTGGAGAAGGTATTTGTCATCAGCTTATGATAGAAAAAGGTCATGTAAAGCCAGGTAATTTAATTTTGGGTGCCGATTCTCATACATGTACCTATGGAGCCTTGGGAGCTTTTTCAACAGGAGTTGGATCTACAGACTTGGCTGGTGTCATGTTAACAGGAAAAACTTGGATGAAAGTGCCTGAATCTATAAAGATTGAATTGACAGGTAACATTAAACATGGTGTGTCTGCTAAAGATCTTATTTTATTTTTAGTTGGAAAATTAGGCATTGCGGGTGCTAACTACAAATCTATCGAATTTTGCGGAGAAGGAATTGCTCCTCTTTCCTTAGACAGCAGAATGACCATTGCGAATATGGCGATTGAAATGGGAGCAAAAGCAGGTTTAGTGAGTACCTATGGGTTAAAACTTGATTATTCTTTTGAACATCTCGAGCCTGATCATGATGCATCGTATGAAAAAGTGTTTCAATTTGATGTATCGCAGCTTGAACCCCAAGTTTCAATACCGCATTCGCCGGACGATGTAAGGAATATTTCTGAAGTTGAAGGAGTTCCGGTTCAGCAAGCTTTTCTGGGCAGCTGTACAAATGGAAGATTGGAAGATTTACAGGAGGCAGCTAAATTTCTAAAGGGGAAGACTATTCATCCTCGTGTACGAATGCTGATTGCTCCTGCATCCAAGGAAGTATATTTAAAGGCATTGAGAGATGGAACTGTAGAAACACTTACATTAGCCGGTGCCAGCTTTCTTACTTCCGGATGCGGACCTTGTGTAGGGACTCATTTGGGAGTTCCAGGAAATGAAGAGAATATCATTTCCTCCAGCAACCGCAACTTCAGAGGAAGAATGGGCAATCGGCATTCCAATATTTACTTAGCTTCACCTGCTGTTGTTGCATATTCTGCTTTGCAGGGCAAAATAGCAGATCCTCGTTATGCAATGGAGGTGGAACCTGAATGCATCTAAATGGAATAGCACATGTATATGGTGATGATATAGATACTGATAGAATTATCCCAGGAAAATATACTAAGACCTTAAATTTAAATGATTTGGCCAATCATGTTTTAGAAGATTTGGATCCTGATTTCCGTTCCCGATTAACAGCTGGAGATATCCTTGTTGGAGGCAGCAACTTTGGCTGCGGGTCATCTCGTGAACAAGCTCCCCTAGCCTTAAAAGCGGCAGGCGTATCAGTTGTTATCGCCAAGTCCTTTGCACGGATTTTTTATAGGAATGCAATAAATATAGGTCTTCCGCTAATTGAAATTCCGCACCATAAAATTAAAAATCAAGATGAAATATCAGTAGATTTAGAAAGTGGAAGAGTGATAAATGTAACAGCTAATAATGAATACTTTGGAACAAAAATGCCTGAAGTCATGATTCACATCCTAAATGCCGGTGGATTGGCTTCATATTTAAAAACAAATAAGAACTATAGCATTTAGAAATACGGTATAACCTGCTCATTTTAAAGGTGGAATTGTAAATAATTGACTCTCAAAAAAAGTATATAAGCGATAAGAATCGTGTCCAAAATGCTTGGAATATGATTTCCTTTAAATAATTGAATACTTAACACTCATATTAGCTCCTGTTTTTATGGTTAGTCGACTCTAATATATATTTCAGCCGTGAGTGTTTTTCTTTAAGTAAACCTCGGGACTTAATAAATATCTATCATCAAGGGTTACATCAGCATAATTTAGATTTTTTAACGGAGGGATAATATGACTGGAACAAATTTTGGTCCCTTAACAGGGGTGAAAATTCTTGATATCTCGACTATGATTGCGGCTCCATTTGGTGCAACATTATTAGCTGACTTAGGTGCGGATGTAACAAAAATAGAGCATCCAAAAGGAGATAGCCTAAGATCAGTTGGTCCCTGGAAAGATGATGAGCCTCTAAGATGGCCAGGTATTTCACGCAATAAAAAATCTGTTACATTAAATATCAATTCTCCTGAGGGTAAAGAGATCTTTTTAAAGTTAATAAAAGATGTTGATGTTCTTATAGAGAATTTTCGTCCAGGTACATTGGAAAAATGGGGACTTGGTTATGAGGTTTTAAAAGAAATAAACAAAAAATTAATCATGGTCCGCATTTCGGGTTATGGCCAGACAGGCCCATATAGGGAAAAAGCGGGTTTTGGGACTCCAGGCACTGCATTTAGCGGACATACATATATACAAGGCTTTCCAGATCGTCCTCCTGTAAGTCCATCATACTCTCTATTAGACTATGTAACTGGAATATATGCTGCGTTCTCTACAGTGAGTGCATTATATTATCGGGACAATAATGTGGGAGGTGCCGGTCAAGTAGTAGAAATGGGACTTTATGAATCGATTTTTAGAATGTTCGATTTTTTAATTGCTGAATTTGATCAAAATGAAGTTGTAAGAGGGAGAAGTCCAGGTCTTGCAGGACACTCAAGTCCTGCAGGAACATATGAAACAAAGGATGGGAAATTTGTAGTGCTTGTCTGCAGTTCGGATGCAACCTTTAATAGATTAGCCGACGCAATGAATCGAAAAGATATGCTTGAGGATGACAGGTATTACACGAATGCTGTACGGTTAAAAAATGATCATGAAGTTCAAGAGATCGTAATTCGTTTTATTAAACAGCTTACTCTAACTGAACTTCAAGAAAAGTTGGATGAATATGGTGTGCCAATGAGTCCGATTTTAAGCATAGAAGATATTTTTAAAGATCCACACTATGCTGCACGGCAAAATATAGTCGAAGTGGAGCATCCGCGTTTAGGCAAATTAAAGGTACCTGGTATTGTACCTAAATTTTCTGAAACTCCTGGTTCAATCCGCTGCCGTGCACCTGAATTAGGTGAACATAATAACGAAATATTACGAGATCAGTTAGGGTTGACACAGGATGAGCTTACCATCCTCAAAGAGAGGGGGATTATCTAATGGATCGACTATTAATTCCCAAGAAAGTAATCATTTGTGAAGTTGCTCCTCGTGATGGATTTCAAGCTGAACATACATGGATTCCTACAGAAAAAAAACTTGAAATCATAAAGCTGCTGGCAAGGACAGGAGTGCAGTCGATTGAATTAACTTCATTTGTTCATCCAAAAGCCATTCCACAATTAAAAGATGCAGAGATGGTCGCAGCACTTGCTTTGCAAACAGAAGAGTTAGAGGGAATAAAATTTCGAGCACTAGTACCTAATGTAAGAGGTGCGCAAAGAGCTATTGATGCTGGTATAAAAAAGCTTAAACTCATGCTTTCAGCTACAGACTCACATAGTATCTCGAACGCCAACTCAAATGTGGAAGAAGCCCAAAATGCATTAGAACCAATCATTAATTTGGCAGTAAAACACAATGTTGATGTTGGGGGCTCTATTTCTGTCATTTTTGGCTGTCCTTATGAAGGATTAGTGCCTCTAAAAAAAATTATTCCTATCATGGATCGATATAAGTCGATGGGCATAAAAGAAATTTCTTTAGCCGATACAACCGGTATGGGTAACCCTTATCAGGTATACAACTACTTAGGTGTACTTCAGGTACAATATCCTGATATAACTTTTTCGATGCATTTGCATGATACACGAGGAATGGCATTTGCAAATGCAGTTGCTGCTCTTCAACAGGGCATTTTTAATTTTGACAGTTCTATTGCAGGACTTGGAGGCTGTCCATACGCCCCGGGAGCCAGCGGGAACATTGCAACTGAAGATTTAGTTCATAGTTTCCACGAAATGGGGATTGAAACAGGTATAGATTTGGATAATGCAATCATAGCAGCGAATAAGATAAATGAGATGCTAGGGAAAAAGGAGAAAAGCAGCTATATGTTACAAGCAGGACCTAATTCACAACTAAGCACTAAACCTGATAAACAACATAAATTGGAGTCTGTGAATTAACTCAAAAATAACTAATAACTAAGAAGCTTTTTAGTTAAGTAGAAGGCCGATTATCCTTAAGGGAGAAATCGGCTTTTTTATACAAGATTTAGATCTGGCATGAAAACCTGTCAAGCCATCATAATAAATAATAAAATAATATCCTTTTATGATCGAAATATTTTCTCTAGAACAGTCAATCCACTGAAGGGTGACGGCCACATTGAAATTTCTTAATTATTTCGAGGAGCATTTAATCACAATAATTACATTTTTGATCATGATTGGAATTATGGGGACACGCCCTTTAATTTCATTGCTTTCAAATGATTTAAATGCAACCCCGATAGAGATAGGGATCATCATTGCCCTTTTTCCATTGCTTCCGACTTTTTTTGCTATAAAAATTGGCTATTATGTTGATTGGGTAGGATATAAGAAGCCTATCATTTTCAGCACAATATTGTGCACGTGCTCTCTAATTATTCCGATGTTTTTTGTAAGTCTGACAGCTGTTTATATTTCTCAATTAGCCGCAGGCATTGGGCAAACAATTTTTGTGGTTTCTGCACAGGCCATGGCTGGACAATTAAGCACGGAGGAATCCACGAGAGAGAAGTATATTATGAAATTCAGCATTGGTGTTGCTTTGGGCAGTTTTATCGGTCCGTTAGCCGGAGGAATTATAGGTGAGAAATATGGGTACCCATTTGCTATAGGGACTTTAGGCAGCATAGGTTTTATGTCAGTTATTCTTTCAATTTTTTTAAGAGGAAAAATAGAATCTCTTGAAAACAAATTTAAGAAAAAGAACAACATACTTGATTCTGTGAAATTATTAAAGAATCCCAATCTAAGGAAGGCTTTTTTAGTGAGTATTTTTGTATTGCTTGGTAAAGATATTTACACTGCCTACTTTCCACTATTAGCCTTAGAATTTGAATTGACTGTTTCAGCCATAGGCGTAATCATATCGATTAATGCTATTGCAGGCATTTTGATCAGGTGGTCTTTACCTTTTCTTTTACGTACATCTTCCCGGAACACCATTGCCATTAGCTCAATTATTTTATCTGGTATGTGTTTCCTTCTCTTGCCATTTTTTAATAGCATATCAGTTTTATCTTTGTTTTCCTTCATTTTAGGTATAGGCTTAGGGCTTGGTCAGCCGCTTTCTATATCTACAACTATTAACTACTTGCCAAACGAAAAAGTGGGAGAAGGGCTTGGCCTTCGATTAACAGCAAATCGACTGACTCAGATGTCAGCACCGGTTATTTTCGGAGCTATTGCAGATTTTATTAGTATGTCTGCTGTATTTTGGATCGTTGGGGGCATTTTGTTGCTCGGAGGAAGAAAGACGAGTTTAGTAGAAGGAAAAAAGGAAACATTTTAATGTGAACTCCAGAAGAATATATTTGTTTATAACAGGGTAAAGTCACCCTTCAGAAAGCTCAGGGCGACCTGAGCTTCCTATTATTAATTCATTTCTTTCAACCTACTTCTAGTATTCCATTATTATTTTATTAAATGGACCTGCTCTCAATAAAGATTATATTCTCCATTCTCCGGTCCGCTTCCAGCTGAAGGAAAAGTTACACCCATCGTACGCAAAGCTTCTTTAGCTTGTGTTAGGTAATTTTCTGCCTGGTCCTGCCATCTGATGATCAAACTTATAAACGCCTTATACTCAGGACCTGCATTTTCCTCCATTGTTTTTAGTCCTTCACGCACCTTTTTATCCTGATTTTCCGCATTCACGATGCAAGCCGCCATTGTGGCGATGATCGATTGCCGCTGCTCTCCATTTACTAGTCTATGGGCACATCCAACAGCGGTCACGCGGTGATACGAAGCCGGAACCAGGTGATTGTGCATCTCCGCATTTCCTTTTAAATCTTTGGTCTCGGGAATATGGAAAAGTTCAGAGCTCATCGAACAAACCATTTGTTCAGCATATAAACTTTGCTGCAGCAGCGTTAAAATATCTCTCCAGCTAGTTGCCCGATAATATGGATAATAATAAGGATTCAATCGAACCATCTCCTTTTATGGATATTGGAACCCCATCATCATTATAGATATGTTTGTTAATCGGGTGTCATGTCATCTTGTAAGGTGGCGGTTAGTCCTTATTTAAGCTTATCTTTTAGATATAAGAATGGGCTAACGCACGAATCCCGTCCCCGATCTTCTTCACTCCAACTGCAATTTTCCGGTCCTCCACCTGGGAGACACTCAATCGAATTCTATTTTGCTTTAGATATTCTGGAAGATACATGGGTGCAGCATCCTGAACCAATACATTTTTCTTTTGGAGATGCTTCACAAGATGCTTCGCTTTCATTCTGCCCGGGAGGACAACTGTCGAATAGAATCCCGAATCCCCGCCAGTAAATGAAGAATCGGGAGGCAAATGCTCCAGGTATGCCTTTTTGAGAATGGAACCTTTCTTTTTGTATTGCTGCCGGAGTTTATCAATATGGGCTTTAAACATACCGCTGCTTAAGTAAATCTCAAGTGCCCCTTGTGTAAGGACGGGTGTATGGACGTCCGCTGCAAATTTGGCTTGTGTAAAACGTTTCATTAAGGCTTCTGGAAGAACTGCCAATCCTAATCGCAGCCCTGGCAGCAAAACTTTCGAAAAGCTTTTTGTGTATATGACTCTTCCGGAAGGATCATAGGCAAACATGGGATCTGCCTTTTTCCTTGTATCGAGATCTCCCATATAGTCATCCTCCACTATATAGACATCATATTTCTGAGCAAGCTCGACCATATGCTTTTTTTCCTGGTTGGAGTAGCTGCAGCCTGTAGGGTTTTGAAATCTGGAAACGGTGTAGAAAAACTTGATGTTTCTCTCTCTGAATATCTTTTCTAAGTAATTGAGGTCAATTCCTTTCTGATTCACCTCTATGCCAATAGGCTTCAAGCCGCGGGAAGTGATGGAATCTATGAAACTGAAGTGGGTTGGCTGTTCCACGCAGATCTCTTTTTTTCTATTGGGAAAAGGGAGTGAGACCAAGAGATCCAGAGCCTGCTGGGAGCCGGATACAACCGCAATTCTTTCAGGCGGGGCGAAAACCTGCAGATCCTGAAGCTGAGCTGAAAGCTGATGCCGAAGACTCGGCAAACCGAGGGGATGGGAATACTGAAACATTTCCTCCTTATAAAGCTCAATTGCCTGATTCATACAATGCTGGTAATCACGGTATGGCATCTTGCTTTTATCCGGTCCTGCTGAGATAAAGTCAATGATCATAGGTTTTGGTTTTTTTGGCCTATCAGAGCCTACCGCAAAATAGCCGCTTTTTGGTACAGAGTAGATGAGGTGTGCCTTTTCCAATTCACTGTAAGCTTTCATCACTGTGTTGATGCCGCAGTTGAATTCTTTGGCAAATCTGCGGATGGAAGGGAGCTTTTCTCCGGCTTTCATGCGTTCATTATCCAATCTGGTTTGGATTTCCTCTATGATTTCATCATATTTAGTGCCCATGAATATACTCCTCTCGTGGGATTTGTATGGGTACAGTTGGCCAAAACTGTTCTTTTCTGTATCCATCATGCTGTTTATAGTATAAGGGACAAATATCAGAGCTGACATCATGACGGAAATCCTATTTTATGAAGGAGGAAGAAAAGATGAAGTGGATGAGAAGAGCGGGTATTGTGGTCCTTTCCGGGTTATTGCTGCTGACTGGTACAGGTGCTGAGGCATTAGGCGGAAAAGAAAACACAAAAGAGATGCACCTTGAAGAAGCTTTTGCAGGAAAAGAGGGCACTATGGTTCTCAAAAATCTTAAGAATGACAAAGTTTATGTCTACAACAAGGAGAGGAGCAAAGAGAGGCTGACGCCTGAATCAACCTTTAAGGTCGCCAATGCCCTAATCGGACTGGAAACTGCCGCTGTTAGAGATGAATACGAAGTGAAAAGGTGGGATGGAGTTGAACGCGAATTTGAAAGCTGGAACCGGGACCATTCGCTTGCTTCTGCCATGAGGGAATCAGCTATATGGTTTTATCAGGACCTGGCGAGAACGATTGGTGAAAAGAAGATGAATGAGTACGTTTCAAGGATAGAGTATGGCAACCAGGATATATCCGGTGGGATTGATGCTTTTTGGCTGGACAGCAGCCTGAGAATATCCGCAGCAGAGCAAGCTGATTTTGTCGAAAAACTGGTTGAAGAAGACTTGCCTTTTTCACAAAAGAACCAAAAGACAGTCAAACGTATGATGATTCAGGATGAACAGGATCATTTCATCCTGCACGGCAAAACCGGGACAAGATTGTCTGACATGGGACTGGGCTGGTACGTTGGCTTTATTGAAACAGAGAAGGGCACATGGGTGTTTTCGGTGAATATTGATGGAACAGGTACCGAGGCTAAGAATATTGCTGTGGAAGTACTGAAGGAGAAAAAAATCATTAAAAAGTAATTTTAACTGAACCTAATGAGGGAAACCATGCTTATGGTTTCCCAATTGTAAAAACTAAGCAGGAATAAATAGCTTATAGATAAAATGCTTTACCAAAATTCCCATATTTCTTAATACTCTCCGTATCTTTTTAAGAAGGAAAAACGTTATATAAGATGAATGTATTTATTGCAGCTATTAAAGTGAACGGGGGAAAAGTATGAAGGTTTTAATATTGGGAGGTACTCGTTTTTTAGGAAAAGCGCTGGCAGAAGAAGGCTTGAAAAGAGGTCACGATATCACATTATTCAATCGCGGAAATAATAAGGAAGCGTTTTCCGAAGTGGAACAGCTCGTAGGTGATAGAGATGGTGATGTGTCCCAGCTCAAAAACCGAAAATGGGATGCCGTAATGGATACATGCGGATTCGCGCCGAACCAAATTAACAAAATCGCAGCAGTTCTTGGAGATAGCATCGAACATTATACGTATATTTCTAGCATCTCTGTATATAAAGACTGGATTCCGCTCAATCTCACGGAAGACTATCATTTACAGTCCATGCCGCAGGATCGATTGAAAGACGTTGAGGAAGGCAGAATTTCTCCTTACGAGTATTACGGCGCGTTGAAGGTCTTATGCGAAGCGGAAGCAGAAAAACATTGGCCGGGGCGAGTGCTGCATATCAGGGCAGGTCAGCTGGTTGGACCGTTTGACTATACAGATCGGCTCCCATACTGGGTTCAGCGTGTCTCGGAAGGCGGAAATATAGTGGTGCCGGGACGTCCGGATCGTCCAATTCAATTGATCGACGTGAAGGATATAGCAGCATGGGGCTTTAATATGGCGGAAAATAGCAAAGCTGGAACGTACAATCTTACAGGCCCCGATTATGAATTGACGATGGAGGAGCTTTTGAATACATGTAAGTCAGTTACAAACAGCAATGCTAAATTTGTCTGGACCGATGAACAATTTGTATTGGATCATCAAATAAAGCCATGGACTGAAATGCCGTTATGGATTCCTGAACATTTCCCGTTAGATGGAGAAGATAAACCGTGGCACATGTGCATCAGCGTAAAAAAGGCCATAGAAAACGGACTTTCATTCAGGCCGCTTGAAGATACAATTCATGATGTATATCAATGGGAGAAGGGGAGACAGGATTCCGGACGAAAAGCAGGGATATCTCGTGAAAAAGAGCAAGAGCTGCTGGACGCCTGGTTTCAAAAAGATAAAAAGGATACTTTGTGATGGGGTATTATCCCAACGTCCATATTAGGCTGTACTTACCTTACTAAAAATAGTGCTAATAAAAAATGACAGGTACGAATTACACTGTCATTTTTTTTTACACTTACCAATCTATTTGTAAACTATCAGTTACCGTCCTTCTGCCTTTTGACTACTCAGAAACTTAATAATCCTTTACAAAAGGGTACCTATTTCTTAATGACAAAGTGCTATAAACATATTATTGGAGGTGGAAGTGATGGAGAAAAAAGTTTTAGTGGAAAATAATCCTATTATAGCTGCTGTACGTGATGTCTCATTAATTGAGAAGGCTGTTCTTTCACCTGTGGAGACGATCTTTCTGATGACAGGTGATATTTTTTCAATTAAGCATTGCGTTGAAGAAAGCAGGAAATATCATAAGTCGATTTATCTGCATGTTGATCTCATTAAAGGAATAGCGAATGATCGGGAAGGAATAAAATACTTGTCTCAAAAAGTAAAGCCAGATGGTATTGTTTCGACAAAAAATCAATTGATTCAGGCAGCTAAAAAAGAGGGATTATTAGCGATTCAGCATTTATTTATGCTAGATACACAAGCATATGAAAATGGAATTCGAAACGTATCTAATGTACAGCCTGATGCAATTGAGATTATGCCCGGATTAATGCCAAGAGTCATACGGGAGTTTTACGAAAAGATAGATTGTCCAATTATTACAGCTGGATTAATTAAACATCCGAATGAAATAAAAGAGGTGTTAGAGGCTGGAGCACACGGTGTAGCGATCGGTGAACCTGAATTATGGAATACAGACTATAAATCTATTTGAAATATGGAAATTAGCAGGATTAATGAACTTGATTATTGTAATAAAATTTAATAATAAATTTACTTACTGCCAATACTGTCTAAATAAAAAAGTTTTACTATGAAAGTGTAGATTATGAATCACTAACATAGCAGAAAATTTAAAATCGAATATTATTAACTGCCGAGGGTGGAGTTAATGGAGAAAACCCAGGTATAGTTACTAGTCTTATTAAACATGAACATGTTTTTTAAGTCTGGCTATACGTGGGTTTTTTTGTTGGTTTCTTTAGTCAATTTAGGATGAGGTAACAAATTGAATATACCAATCAAAAGTAGAGATTGAAGATCTTAATGAGCTTACTTGTAAATCTTACTGCGCTGTCTCTGTCAATTGATCTCCACGAAAGTGGTTTCAATATAAAAACCTATATTTTGAAATGGGGGATTAGTTATTAGAGTATTTAGAAAAATCCAGTTATGCGAGTAGCATCAGGTTTATCACTTTCTGTACGCAACCTCGTTAAATGACGAATGTTTCGCCATTGGCATTGACTAGGTAAGAGGACCTCGAGATTCTTATCCCAAAAATTAAAAAGGATGGATGTAAAAGATGAAAGCAACTAAATTCGTTTTTGTTTTGATGATGATTTTCAGTTTAGTAGTGGTTCCTTCTTTCCAAGGATCCAACCAAGCAGAGGCAAGCTCATCTGCTTTTAAAATTGCTGTCCTTCCTGATACCCAAAACTTAGCAAGTAACCATCCGGAAATCTTTCGCGCCCAAACGCAGTGGATTGCCGACAACTCGGAGGAACAGAATATCAAGTTTGTCGTTCACGAGGGAGACATCACTAACAATAACAATATACCCCAGTGGGAGGTTGCTTATGATGCGATGCGAACTTTAGATGGGGTTGTTCCTTATACGGTTTTACCTGGAAACCATGATATGGGTACAGGCGGTTCGGCAAATACACGAGATACCACTTTATTTAATACCTATTTTCCGGTAAGTGATTTTTCCGGAACTGGGACTTTTGGGGGTGTTTATCCAGCTGAACCAGATAAGTATGATAACAATTATCATACCTTCAACGCTGGAGGAGCGGACTGGTTAGTACTTTCGCTGGAATTTGGACCAAGAGATCCTGTATTGGATTGGGCGAACGAGGTTGTTTCTTCTCATCCCAATCACCGTGTCATAGTAGTAACGCATAGCTATATGTTTTCTGATGAGACACGTCAAAATACAGGACATTCCTGGAATGCCCATAATTATGGTGTAGCTTCAGAGCCAGGTGGAGTTAATGACGGGGAAGAAATGTGGCAGAAATTCGTTAAGCTGCATCCAAATATCTCAATGGTACTTAATGGACACGTGTTGAATGATGGTCAAGGTCGTCGTGTATCTGTAGGAGATTATGGAAATAAAGTCTACCAAATGCTATCTAACTACCAGATGCAAGCAAATGGAGGAAATGGTTTTATTCGTCTTCTGGAAATCGATCCGGAAGCAGGGACGATAAAAGCAACCAGTTACTCCCCTTATCTAGATGAATACAAAACAGACTGGCAAAATGAATTCCAATTTACAAACGCTGAGCTTGGTACACCTGATTCAGATGTTAAAAAAACTAGGTATCTCTTCAATGATGATTTTAGCGAGGATAAGAAACGTGATGATGACGGGCATATGAAAGACTGGACGATCGTGGATGAGGGAACGATTGACGCACCATCCAAATGGTCAGTTGTGAATGGGGAAGTTGTACAATCTTCCAACATCTATGGTCCGAATGTTTCTGCTGTTGACAATCGTAAGGGGACCTTTGCATATTACGACAAGAGCGGTGCCTTCAATTGGGAGGATTACACCTTTTCCTCAATATTACGCGCCACCGATAATGACGGAATTGGTCTGATGTTCCGCTATCAGGATCCAGATAACTACTATAAACTAGAATTGGACAACCAGCGTAAATTCTCCAAGCTCTTCAAAGTCGTTGATGGAGTGGAAACAACCCTGGCTCATGTGGCTGAACCAGCGTATATCCCAGGCACCAAATTTGAACTAGAAATCAAAGTGGTTGGGAATCAGATCCAGGCATACCGAGATGGAATCGATATATTTGGAGGGCCTATTATCGATGATTCCCATTCAAAAGGTACGGTAGCTTTATATTCATGGGGAAATCAGAGTAACTACTATGATGATGTGCTGGTTAAAGATGTTACACAATCTAGGGAACTCTTGAAGGATGATTTTAGCAGGGGCAAGAACCGTGATGATGCCGGTCCTATGGAAGACTGGACAGTCGTGGATGAGGGAACGATTGACGCACCATCTAAATGGTCGGTTGTGAGAGGAGAAGTTGTACAATCTTCCAACATCTATGCTCCGGATGTTCCTGCTGTTGACAATCGTAAGGGTACCTTTGCTTATTACGACAAGCACAGTGCCTTCAATTGGAAGGATTACTCATTTTCCACTACATTACGCTCTACCGATAATGACGGAATTGGTCTGATGTTCCGCTATCAGGATCCAGATAATTACTATAAACTAGAATTGGACAAGGAGCGTCAATTCTCCAAGCTCTTCAAAGTCGTCGACGGAGTGGAAACAACACTGGCCCATGTGGATAAACCAGGATATATCCAAGGCGCCAATTTTGAACTAGAAATCAAGGTGGTTGGGAATCAGATCCAGGCATACCAGGACGGAATCGATATATTTGGAGAGCCTATTATAGATGATTCCCATTCAAAAGGTACGGTAGCTTTATATGCTTGGGAAAATCCGAATAGCTACTTCGATGATGTGATGGTTAAAAATGAAAAAAAGAATGAAAAGTAATGCATGGAATTAGTAGAATCCAACTATCATAGCCATGATTGAGTTTGAGAATAGTCTTTACACCTCGAAGAGCGGATATTTTAAAATACTCCGTTATTCGGGGTTTTTTGTTTAAATTATAAAGCTAAGGGGAGACCTATTATCTTGATATTTAATGGGGGTACGGCAACCAAAAGCGAAACATGGGACTAAATGCAAAAAAATCCAATTACACGGAGTTGTTCAGTGATAATAAAATTATTTACTCCCAACTGCGTAAAGCTGCATGCTTCTATTCTGAATTATGGTATTTAAACTCTAAATCTAGTTGAAATGTGAAAAATTTTTAACAATAAAATTCCTTAATAACAATACTGATTTAATAAAAAAGTTTTACTATGACAATGTAGATGATGAATCACTTATAAAGTCAATAATTTAAAATTACATATTATATAACTGCCAAGGGTGGAGTTAATGGAGAAAACCCAGTTTCTTCAACAGCTTTATTTGGACATCCAAACATTAGCTGCTATAACCCAAAACGGTGACACCGGATTAGTTGAGATAGAATCGGTTGCTGCTTTACCCAAAAACGCCAAATAAGCCGCATAACTAAAGAAATGGACCCTCCTGCAAAAGCAGTCGGGTCCATTTTTCTTTTAGCTCTTCTTTAGAACCAGCACATGATCTTCTATGGCATACACACAATCAGCCACTCGTTCCACAAATACTTTATCATGGGATACCAGCAGGATGGTTCCTTCATATGCTTTAATAAATGTCTCCAGAGCTTCAATACAGAAAATATCCAGGAAATTTGTCGGCTCATCTAAAATCAGTACATTATATCTGCCCAGGAAAAGCTGGCACAGCACTAGACGGATAGCTTCACCGCCGCTCAAACTGCGCACATCCTTTTTCAGGTCATTTCCTGTAAAACTCATGGAGTGAAGAACAGAACGAATTTTACTATCATCATAATCGCTTTTTTCTTTCATATATTCCAGCACGGTTTTGCTTTTATCGAATTGATAATCCATCTGTTCATAGGCGCCTATAACCGCTTTCGGAGAGATGGTTATGCCCTCGCCGCGATTCAGGATGTGGTTGAGCAGAGTTGTTTTTCCTGATCCGTTTTTTCCTGTAATGGCAATGGTATCGCCAAGGGGGAATTGGAAGCCTGCTTCTTTCAGAAGTGTTCTTTCTCCGCCTTTTAAAGTTACCCGATCGCCCATAATCGGAAATTTATTGTGCATTTCCAGTGCCGGCTGCTGATGAAAACGAACTGTCATTTCTTCCTTTGGCGCATCCACATTCTCCAGCATCTGTACCCGCTGTTCAATTGCTTTGGCAGCGCGCTGGACAGCTTTTTGGCTTGTATCCTTGGATTTTGTCATAAACATTTTATTGGCTTTGGCCTTTGTTTCCTTTTTGGAGATATGTCCATTGGCCTGTGTAATTTTATCAGCCTTTTTCATTTTTTCCTCAGCCGCTTTTAATAGGCGGGACTTCTCTTTCACATATTTTTCATGCTGCTCGAGCTGCTGTTTTCTCTGCAGGTCTTTTTGTTCGGTGTAATCAGAATAGTTACCCGTATATTCTGTCACAGATCCATCTTCAATTTCCCAAATTTTCGTGACGAGCTTGTCAAGCACATACCGGTCATGGCTTACCAGCACAAGGGCTCCATAATAATAGGTCAGCTCTTCAATAAAGAATTGTGTGCCTTCTTTATCAAGGTGGGTGGTTGGCTCATCAATTAATAAGCCTTCGTAATAGCTTGAGAATAGTTGCGCCAATTTCCTCCTGGTTCTTTCCCCGCCGCTTAAATTTTCTATTTCGGTTTGAGGAATCGATAATTGACCAGCCAGTTTATAATCTATTTCACTCGCTTCTGGCGCTGACAGCTGATCAAAATAGGCAAAATCAGCAAATCTTTTAACCAGTCCTTTTTCAGACTTTAACTGTCCAGCCATCAGCTTCAGAAGGGTGCTTTTACCAGCCCCGTTTTTTCCGACAATGCCAATCCGGTCAAACTGATGCACGGCCAACCGGGGAATATTTAATACTAATCTATCTAAATAGGACACTTCAATAGTTTCTAATTCAAAAAGTACATTTTCCATTCTTATAACCTCATTTCTTTTTGGTTTAATCCGATTAAAATATCTGCGTCGATGGTTATTTTGCTGCTCTTGGTGATAAATGCATCCAAAGCTGTCTCACTTGAATCCCAGGCAAGTGGAGACATCTGCACTAAATGTGTCCGTTCACTTTTATTCAGCTCTCTTGCATCCGACACAGTGATTTTGTCAGTGAGTGTAAAATGCTTTTTAAAAAGTGAAATGGTTTCATCATTCTTGTAAAGACTATTCTCTTTGCTTCCATGAATGGCATCCCGCAGCTCTTTCAAATGGGCAGCTCGCGGAACCACCTTAATGATGAGCCCATCTGGAACTAACATCCTTTTAAACTCCCTGTAATTAGAAGGAGAAAAGATATTTAAAATCATATTCATAGAGTGATCAGCTAGAGGAGATTTTGCCAGATCCCCGACAAGCCAAATCGGATGTTTATAACTTTTTGCAGCCTGAGCAATACCGGCTTTGGATAAATCCAGGCCAATTCCTGTCAATGTTTCATTTCTGGATTTGCCCAATATCTTTTCCAGATGTGATCCTTCACCGCATCCTGCATCAAGGATTAAGGCAGGGGTGTCAGAATCGGCGGAATAGGTGTCAATTACGGCTGATATTTTCTCATGAAGCAGTTTAAAAAGTTCACTCTCCATAATGATTTTCTTCCTGGCTTCAAATAAGGCTTTATTGTACCGGCTCTTCGGTGAATGGCTGAGCGTGTTCACATAGCCATGGTGTGAAATATCAAAGGTATGCCTGCTCGGGCAAATCAGGCTTTTCGATTGAACAACCTGAAGTGAGCCTTGACAGAGCGGGCATCTAAGTGCATTTCTGAAATTTTTATATTTTGCATGAATCTCCATTTTTCTTCTTCCTTTCAATAAAAAAATCACAGGCATCTGCCTGTGATTCAGAGTAAAGGGAAGAGGACCCATCCTAATTCGGTTAGGGGCTGATCAGGAGCCGTCAGAAAATAAACCTTCCTTTTGTTTGTCATCGGAAAGGTGAATAGACATAAAAAAAGAAAGGCAGAAAAATCCGCCTTTCCATCCATATCAAAATTGCCATAGATTATTGGCAAAATAAGAAATAACACCAATATGGGCTATTTCAATATGAATTGAAGATTATTAAAAAAGGACAGACTAATCCCGTTTACTCTGTTAACACAAACAGAGCCTTTGAACGTATTAAATTACTGGTTCAAAGTTGGGAATCGAAGTCTCATTGCGTGTGTCATTTTTTAATAATCCTCCTAAAATAAGTAGATACAGTGGTTATTATAAATTCATCTATTAAAAAAGTCAAAGGTTCCTCCGAATTTTAAAGCGAAGGAAGGGGAAAATTAGTCTTTGAAACGGAGGAAATCCAATGAAAAAAAGATTCTTAATTTTAGCGGCATTTGTTGCATTTTTTACATCTCAAATAGATGCAGCTCATGCAGGGTCCCTTTCCTATCCCTGCAGCATTGTGCTGGAGTCTGTAAAAGACATCCCGAATATCCAGGGGACAGCTCTTATAACTAAAGTGAAGAAACCATATTCAGATAAGCCGGGGAGTCCTGTCAGAGAACGGACAGCTATTGGAATCTACGCTGACTGGATGCCCTTGCCTTCAGCATTTGGCGATTATGATCAATATGAAGGGTTTGCACAAATACCTGGTGTGATCAGCTGGAGATTTAAAATGTATGCTGTTCAGGAAGATCAGCCAAGCTGGTTTGGGGGCTCACTATGGGTCGGCAGGTATGACGAAATATCCGCAGAGCTTTCTCCTGATGCAATCGTGCAATTGCGTCTATCCAATTCCCGTTCCGGTAATCTGGGACCGGCAGTTTTACAAGGTACATTAAAGGGATGTGGAAAGCAGGAAGGATAATGTATTAGCAATCTTTAATTATAATGAGGGAGTAAATTTTAACAGAAGGGATATAGAGGGAGAAACCAAATGATATTAGAGCTAGGAGAACTAAATGAAAGCGATATTCCCGGACTGATTGATCTGTCGGCTTCAGTTGGCTGGGATTATGACGAACATGAGGTTGGAACCCTGTTGAGATCCGGCAGAGTTTTCGGGCATAAAAATGCTGAGGGCAGTATTGTTTCGAGTGCAGCAATCATTCGTTATGATACTAATTTGGCCTCTATTGGCATGGTTATTGTTCATGAAGAATATAGAGGATTAGGGCTGGGAAAGGAAGCAGCTCAAAGGTGTGCATCCAGTGTCCCTGGCGATATAGCCGTAATGTTAATTGCGACAAAGGAAGGCAAGCCTTTGTATGAGAAAATGGGCTTCATCACTGTGGATTTTATTCACAAATATATTTGTGATGAGGTTGCTTCAGATAAGTCTGAAGATGGACTTTCTATTGAAGCATTTATTCAGTCAGATTTTCCGAAAATCCTCGAAATAGATGCTGCTGCCTTTGGAGATAAGCGAAGCGCTTTTCTGCGCAATCGAATCCGCCAGTCCAAACAATGTCTTGTTGCTAAAAATAATAATGGAGAAATCATTGGATATGGATTATCCATACATGGGCCAGTAAATTTAATTCTCGGACCCATTGCAGCTCCAGATTCTGAAACAGCTGCTTTAATCGTAGAAAAATTGGCTTTACATCATAAAGGGAAGCTGCGAATTGATGTTCCAGAGGGAAGAACGGATTTTATGTCCTATTTGGAGCGAAGCGGTTTCGTTAAAGCAAATACTCCCCCAGTCATGATGAAAAATTCAGCAGCTATGCCGCAGAGGAACCATTCCTTATATGCTATTGCTTCGCAGGCTTTTGGATAGGGGAATGATGAAATTGGCTATGCGCAAATAAATATTTTTATCCGCACATAAAATAGTGCTATGTGCAAATAAAATATTTTATCCGCATGTAAATTTGGTCTATCCGCACGTAAATTATGTTAGCACATAAATAATGCTTAAATAGTTTCTGAAAAGCGACTACGGGAAGCCCAATCTCCATACAAAATCAATAAAAACGGCTCAAACTCAGGGTTTAAGCCGTTTTTTTATGTAATTATCTTTAATTATTTCCTAGATAATCAGCAATGCCGTCCCGATCGTAATCAAAATTGCGCCTGCAATTGTATTCATAGTCGGTCTTTCTTTTAAAATAATAAAACTTAATATCATTGTCAGCACCACACTAAACTTATCGATGGGGTTAACCACACTAACCTTGCCGATGGCGAGAGCGCCGAAATAGCACAGCCAGGATAATCCGGTTGCGGCTCCCGAGAGGAAAAGAAATAGATAAGACTTTTTAGAAATGTTTTTAAGATCCTTAAACGTCCCCTGAAAAAACACAATTCCCCATGCGAAAATAATGATGACCACAGTTCGGATGAAAGTAGCCACATTGGAGTCAACGTCTTCAATTCCTATCTTTGCTAAAATATTGGTGGCTGCAGCAAATACCGCAGACAATACCGCCAGGAAAATATACGATTTTGTATTGAATACTTTCCTCTTGCGGCTCTTTTTCCTGTCTTTGCCGATTAAAACAAAGGTTCCAATGGAGATAATGACTCCCCCTGAAACAACTAAAGCTGTAGCGGGTTCCCTTAGAATAATAAATGATAACAGGATGGTTAAGACGACGCTCGACTTATCAATGGGTACTACTTTTGACACATCTCCGATCTGAATGGCTTTAAAGAAACAGATCCATGATAAGCCTGTTGTCAGGCCTGAAAGAACGAGAAATATGTACGATTTTACAGAAATAGTCAAGATGCTTTCTGTTTCTCCGGTAATCACGACCATTAGATAGGCCATGATGACCACCACAATCGTCCGGACTGCTGTAGCCAGATTGGAATCAACTTTTTCAATGCCAATTTTTGCGAGGATGGCTGTGAAGGATGCAAATACTGCGGCAAGCAGAGCTAAAATGATGCTCATAGACATGTTCTCCATTTCTTCAATGGGATTAATATATACATTTTATTTTACTGAAGTGCCTATAGAATATTCTCTGTTTCCATTAGTATAATTCATAAAATTCTGTTTTCCTGTTGAGTAATCTATATTATAGTTTGATTAAGCAAGGAGGCAGAAAATGGATCAAATTGATAAAAGGAACCGCTTGGATGATGAACCATTTAGTTTTCGGGTAAATAAGAATAGCACAGTATTTCTTGATTATAATGGAAAACAAGTGAAAATTCTAAAAGGAAAAGATGCAGAGAAGTTTCTAAAAAAAATGAATGATGCTGAAGATGAAAAGAGCAGGCAATTAATTATGGCGAAGATAACGGGGAACTTTAAACGGGGAAATGAACGGTAATTGTTTTAAGCTAAAACAGCAGTGTCAATTTGCACTGCTGTTTCTATTTTTATGTAACCAGAATTTCTACCTATGCTGGTCGAAAAGAATGGCGTTGCCATCCGGATCTTCGAGGGTGAAGCTTGCAGGGCCGGAGCCTGACTCATCTGCTTCGTTTATAATATGAATTCCTTGTTCCTTCAGCTGCTTTTGAAGGTCCCGAATGTCAGTGAATCCCTCTAAATTTTCTGCGTTTTGGTTCCAGCCAGGGTTAAATGTAAGGATGTTTTTCTCGAACATGCCTTGGAATAGACCTATCACACAGTTTTCATTCTTTAAGATCAGCCAGTTTTGCGCAATATCCCCGCCTAATGCTTCAAAACCAAGTTTTTCGTAAAACTCTTTTGACTTCTTAATGTCTTTAACAGTTAAACTTACTGAAAATGCTCCCAGTTTCATAGTTCCTCCTTGGATAAGTTTTTATATAATTCAGATAACACTCCTTGAGTTTAATCGAAGCCATTTTATAAAGCAATAGAGTTGTCATTAAAAAAGCGGCTAGCGCCGCTTTTTTAATACAGTCTTCTTCTCCTGAACCGGCTGCAGGTAAAATCGGTTTGGATTTTCATATAAATATAAATGATCGACGCAATTGTTCCTTCTTCACCATGCCTATTTGTTTTAGGCTTCAGGCATCTGAGGAATTCCTGGTCACAGCTGCATTTTGATCTCCCGCTTGTCCAGCATTTATCATGTGCCTTGCAGCAGGCATCCACGCCATTAATAGGGGCTTCTGGTCCGCTGCATCCGGGACCGCACCATCTGTATCCGGGGAAAAGGCAAGGAATCTGTTTTCTTCTTGTCAATAGTATCCCTCTTTTAATATCAATTTAATTATAGATATGGCAGAATCCTATTAGAGGTGTGGTTACATATCTACTAAATGAAGATTGTTTTCGGATAAAGGGCAGGGGCCCATACCCCATAGGCATCTGACGCATATCCTTTACTGTAGGACATATACAGAGGAGGAGTTCCGTTTGGATTACCAATATCAGCACATGCCAGTGACACAGGAGTATATTCCGCACAATGGCATGTATTTCAATGACCATCGAGTCCGGCCTGGGTTTGGATTCGGAAGACCAGGATTTGGTTTTGGGCGTCCAGGATTCGGGTTTGGAGGACCTGGGTTTGGGCTTGGACTTGGATTTTTAGGGGGGCTTGCGGCCGGAGCATTGCTGGCACCTGGGCCAGGCTTTGGATATCCATACTATCCATACTATCCTTACCCGCCATATCCTTACTATTATTAAGGGGAAAGAGCTTTGTCATGCGGCAGGGCTCTCTTTTAATTGATTTAATTTTCCGAATTGTTTAGTATTAAATAAAGATAGGAGTGTGAGAGCATGATTAAACAAGTCGGACAAATAATGCTATACGTTAACAATCAGGATGAAGCAGTGAATTTTTGGACTGAAAAAGCCGGGTTTAAGGTAATAGCCGAAGAAGATAATGGCCAGAGAATGAGATGGATCGAAGTGGCTCCATCAAAGGAGGCGGAAACGAGCATCATTCTCCACAATAAGGAGTGGGTAGAGAAGATGTCGCCGGGGTTAAACCTGGGCACCCCATCATTGATGTTCTTCACAGAAAATATTGAACAACTGTATAGCGACTTTTCAAAAAAGGACATTCCCGTTGGAGAAATTGTAGACATGCCTTCCGGCCGGGTTTTTAACTTTGCTGATGGGGAAGAAAATTACTTTGCTGTGATGGAGAAAAAGTGAGAAAGGGATTGGAAGAGCTGCTAAATTGAGAGGTGTGGAGAGATGAAACAAATTATTGCTCTCGGAGGCGGAGGGTTTTCTATGGAGCCCGACAATCCATCATTAGATGAGTATATACTTAAACATTCTGGCAAACCGAATCCCAAGATTTGTTTTGTCCCTACTGCAAGCGGTGATTCCGACCAATAAACAAACAGATTCTATCATTCTTTTGAAAAAATGCCCTGTCAGCCATCCCATTTATCTTTATTTAAACCGCCAACCAGAGATATTGAAGGATATATAATGGTAAAAGATATTATTTATGTTGGTGGAGGCAGCACGAAAAATCTCGTTGCTTTGTGGAAGGAATGGGGATTAGATGCATTGCTTAATAAAGCATGGAATCAAGGGATTATTATGGCTGGCATAAGCGCCGGCTCTTTATGCTGGTTTGAAGAAGGCGTCACAGATTCCTTTGGCGATGAAAAGCTGGATCCGATAAAATGTTTAGGATTTTTAAAAGGCAGCAATTGTCCTCATTATGATGGTGAATTAAATAGAAGGCCTTCCTATCATCGATTTTTGTCTGAAAACAAAATCAAAGCCGGTATAACGGCAGATGATGGAGCTGCCATTCACTACATAGACCAGGATATTCTGAGGATTGTCAGCTCAAGGCCTGATGCAAGCGCGTATAAAGTATATTTTGATGGAGAGGTAAAAGAAGAAGTGCTTGAAGCTGAATTTTTAGGATAACAACTTACGGGAAAAGCGTACAAAAAATCGTCAGGACCACTAATCTGAACAGTTTCTCAAGCATTCCGCCAGCTCCTTTCGATTATGCTTAGTTTTATTCTAAGTGATCTTTATTAATAGAAAATAAATGGCCTGTAAAGTTTTTGTTAAATGTATTATAGGAATTCGCTGGCATCCCTTTTCCTATGAGCCCGAAGCAGCTCTATTTCCTCTATTTTCATGATTTTGATATTCTTATGGCAAAGGGGGAAAAGGGAATGAAAAAAGTTTATCTCGATTACAATGCAAGCACACCTTTGGCACCGGAGGTTGTGGATGCCATGAATCCGCTGCTGTCGGACTTTTATGGGAATCCTTCCGCACTGCATTGGGCTGGGCAGCCAGTAAAAGAGAAGCTGATGATTGCAAGGAAACAGGTGGCTGGCTTGTTGTCATGTTTGCCGGAAGAGGTTATTTTTACAAGCGGCGGAAGTGAAGCGAATAATTTGGCATTAAAGGGTTATTATTTCAAACATCAGCAAAAAGGCAAACACATTATTACGTCAAAAGTCGAGCATCCTGCCATTGTAGAGCCCCTGAAATTTCTGGAGCGTCTCGGTGCTGAAATCACCATGGTGGATGTAGATGCATTTGGGATGGTATATCCTGAGGATGTTGAAAATGCCATACGGGAAGATACAATCCTGATCACCATCATGCATTCAAACAATGAAGTGGGGACCCTTCAGCCGATTGATGAAATAGGGGGAATCGCCAGAAGACACAGGATCGCTTTTCATACCGATGCTTCTCAATCCGCGGGCAAGGTACCCGTTGATGTCGATCTTCTGAATGTGGATATGCTCACTATAGCAGGCCATAAATTGTATGCCCCTAAAGGAATTGGCGCCTTATATATCAGAAAAGGCATAGAGCTTGAGCCGCTCATTCATGGGGCCGGACACGAGTTTGGATTGCGTGCAGGAACAGAGAACACTCTGCTGGCAGCTGGGCTCGGAAAAGCCTGTGAGTTGGCTCAGGAGCATGTCTGGGACCGCAAGCTTGCTGAATTAACGAATTATTTTTGGGGTCAATTGAAGGAGACATTTGGTGATGAGGTTGCCCTTAATGGCCATGAAGAAAAGCGGCTCCCGAATACTCTGAATGTCAGTTTTATCAATGGGGTTGGCCAGGACATTTTAGCCGCCATCCCACAGCTTGCTGCCTCTACAGGATCAGCCTGCCATTCAGGCAAAGTGGATTTGTCTCCTGTTTTGAGGGAAATGAAGGTTCCTGAACATGTTGGAATGGGTGCTGTCAGATTCAGTCTTGGAAGATATACGATAAAAGAGGAACTTGATCAGGCGGTTTCCTGGCTGAAAGAAACAGTTTAAGAGCTCTAGGCAGCCGCTTATTCCAGTGAAAAGACATCGGCAATCTGCAGAAGATCATCCGAAAAAATGCAATACATATCCTTGTCAACGGATTCAATGGCCATTTTCCGTACGGCAATACCATCGTAGCCTTGTTTCGTAAGACTTTTGCGAAATTCGGCATTGGCTTCATCTTTATTCATTAAGATCGCCTTATCTTTCCAGGTTAGGTGTCTTTTTTTTGTGCTTGCATAGTCACAATAGGGGTCCCGTTCGTTCATGAAATGTTCAAAGGAATCGTAGTCCTTTAATATTGGTTCATCTATATACACTTTATAAATGAATCCCAGGACTTGCTTGTCATATTCAACCACTTTCGGCAAACCATCTTCCCAGAACTCGGTGTCCGACTTTTCGATAACGGTTTCTGTTCCAATGGCAAAGGACTTAGCAGAATCAAAGTCTGATGAAAACCATATGCCAAGCGTATCGAACTCTTTCATTGCTTTTTGAATAGCCTGCTCTTTATGAAAGTGGCCAAATTTCCTTATGGAACCGTGATAAACGATCAAAAGAAACACCTCCCTTTAATAGGTTGTCCAGCATAAGGCGAAAATTGATAAAAATTTCATTTTTATTTTATCTTTTTGGTAATAATAGAATAAAAAGAGGGACGTGCAGCCAATGAGTGATAATCAAAACACGGAATTAACTGCAGCTGAAATAGCGCAATTATGGTCGGCTTATTTGAACAGCAGCATGTGTAATTGTATTTTCACCTACTTTTTACATACTGTTGAAGACCAGGAACTACAGTCTATGCTTCAGGATAGTATTCAATTGACTGAAACACATTTACAGAAGCTGACTGGCTTTTTTGAAAACGAAGGGTTATCCGTGCCATATGGATTTAAAGCTGAGGAGGATGTAAAGGCTAATGCTCCAAGGCTGTATTCAGAAAATTTCACACTGAATTTTCTATATAATATTGCCATGTTTGCTGTCAATTTTTATGCGCTTGCCAAAACACTGTCTGTCAGGTCTGATATCCTTGAATATTTTAACAATTGCTTGATGGAAATCAATGAGTATGAAACAAAGCTAAAAAAGATGCTGCTAAACAAAGGCATATATATGAAATCACCTCATGTCATCCCAGTAAAAGAAACCAGTTTTGTAGAAAGCAAAAAATTCATGGGCGGATTGTTCGGCGATAAAAGGCCCCCGAATGTGATTGAAATTACTAATATTTATATGAATTTGAAAAGGAATGCCATGGGAAAAACGATTATGGTTGGATTCAGCCAGGTCGCCCAATCGAAGGAAGTTGGCCAATTCATGGTAAGAGGCAGGGACATAGCTGCCAAACATACACAAGTATTTGCAGGGATGCTCGAAGAAAGTTATTTGCCTGTGAGCATGACTTGGGATATGGAAGTAACAGATTCCACCGATCCACCCTTTTCAGATAAATTAATGATGTTTATGACCACATCCCTCATTGCTTTAAGTGCAGGGGTTTATGCAACAAGTGCTGCTTCAAGTGCGCGAAAAGATATTGCGATTAATTTCATTCGTTTGTCTGCTGAAATTGCTAATTTTGCTGAAGATGGTGCAAACATTCTCATAAAAAATGGCTGGTTCGAGGAGCCGCCGCATCCGGCAGACCATGATGAACTGGCAAATATATAATTGATGAAGGCTGGGAAAAGGACTTATGCTTTTTCCATCCTGGTTTTGCTTACCTTTAATAATTACATCTCACTGAATAACGACATAAAAAGCAGTGCACCGCAGGAAATGGTAGTTAATCGTAAGGATTACCGACGAAAAAGGCGAGCTCCGTAAGAAATGGTAGTTAATCGAAATGAATAACGACGAAAAAGGCGAGTCTCCGTAAGAAATGGTAGTTAATCGAAATGAATAACGACGAAAAAGGCAGTGCACCTCAGGAAATGGCAATTAATCGTAATGTATAAGAACCAAAATGACAATAACCAGAATGAATTTGGTGTAATTCCCAAATCGGCAGCCTTAAGCTTATTCCGTGAAAAATAAACCCCCGCCTACTATACTAAAGAAGAATATACAGTATTGGAGGAATCGGATATGCATATTGAAATGTGGACTGACTTCGCTTGACCTTTTTGCTATATTGGCAAAAGGCATCTGGAGGATGCCATTAAACAGATTAATCATCCAATTGAAGTGACTTATAGATGCTTCGAGCTGGACCCGACGGCTGAACGGGATATAAAGGATAATATGTATGAAAAGTTATCCAAAAAATATGGGATGACGATTGAACAGGCGAAAGCCAACACGAAAAACATGGTGCAGATGGCGAGAAATGCCGGGCTTGAATTCAACATTGATACCGTCGTTCTTACTAACACGTTTGATGCTCATCGTCTGACGATGTATGCCAAAACGAAAGGGCTAATGAAAGAAATGACTGAACGGCTGCTCCGGGCTTATTTTACAGATTCCAGGCATATAGGAGATCATGCCGCTTTAGCAGAATTAGCCGAAGAAGTTGGCCTGAACCGTGAGGAAGCAGAAAAAATGCTTGCCGGCAATGAGTTTGCAGATGAAGTCCGTGCAGATGAGCAATTGGCACAGCAATACCGCATCACCGGGGTTCCATTCTTCCTTATCAATAAAAAGTATGCACTTAGCGGAGCACAGCCAACTGAGATGTTTGTTCAAGCTTTGCAGAAGATTATTGCAGAGGATGAGATTACTGTTTTAAATGATAATGACGGTATGATCTGTGATGATGACGGCTGTGAGATTCCTGAAAAATAATACGAAAAAGAACCAGTCTAACTGTCCTTTAAAAAGGCCGAGACTGGTTCTTTTTAATTCATCCGTAAGCCCAACTTGAGAAATCAACGTACCTTCTTTTTTTATAGGCATATGATGTGTTGATAAATCTGTGAAGGGAATGACATGTATTGTATCATCCTAATGCGTATTCCTACCCATATTACCCTTTTGTAAATGCACCTGTATTTCATACTGATGACATGTTAAGAAGCAATCAGAATCATTTTCAGCAGCTTTGTGAAACGGTTCTTGAAGGAGTCAAAAGGGAAGCTTCGGTACTTGAGCTATACACGCAGCTCGCAGAACAAGCCCCTAATGAAGAGCATAAACAAAATATTATCCAGGCTATTGAAGGGAAGAAAGTCCATTTAACCCATTTCTGCAATCTTTATTACAATTTAACGGGAACACAGCCGGAGTATCAGATTGGCGAAGTATCCATTGATCATTACCGCGATGGCTTGCATAGGGCTTATCAATTGGAAATGGAAGGTTTCCAGGAAAATCAGCGAGGGTCCGCACTTTCTCAGCTTCCGCAGGTTCAAAATGTGTTCATTTGGGCTATGACAGGGGAACAGGAAAATGCTGCGCGTCTTGTTTCACTAAATGACCGGATTACCGACTATGGCCCTCAGCCATTTGTCGTTGATATAGAGGAAACGACAAAGCAAAATAACACTTTCCGGACGGCTATTTGGACAGGACAGCATTTGCAGCTGACATTGATGAGCATAAATCCTGGTGAGGATATAGGCCTGGAAATTCATCCTGAACTTGATCAATTCTTAAGAATAGAAGATGGTGAAGGGATCGTCCAGATGGGGGACAGCAAGGATCGGTTAGACTTTCAGCGGAAAGTTGCAGACGATTTTGCCATCATAATCCCTGCAGGAAAATACCATAACGTCATCAATACAGGCAGTAAGCCTCTCAAGCTATACTCCATCTACGCGCCGCCGCAGCACCCATTTGGAACCGTGCATCAAACGAAAGCAGATGCGATGGCAGCTGAGGAGCATCAGCACGGAAATTAAAAGAAAAGGGATGAAACGAAAGCGGTCAGGTGACATTCGCTTTCGTTTCATTTCATCCCTCTTTTATTGGGATTAGAATCTCATTACATAAATTGCTCTTGTCTGGTAAGTATACTTAATAAAACTAATAGCTGGAGAAAGTTATGCAAAATTTAGTTAAAGTCCTAATACCCAGACAACTGTTTCTGTTGCTCATCCTGTCCACAGGCTTGCTTAACCATGTCATTTTGATTCCGAATTTATTGACAGCTGCCGGAAGAGACAGCTGGCTGAGTGTGATTGCAGCCTATCCAATCTCGCTGATTTTCATGTGGCTTATTTACTACATACTTAAAAACTCATCAGATGAAGGTTTCTTCTCCATGCTGAGACAGCGTCTCGGAAAGACGTTTTCCGTTCTCTTATCGGTTCCTGTTATTGTTTTTTTAATTACGAGCTCCTATATAACATTCAGGGACTTAATGATTTGGTTAAATGCGTTTTTCCTGGCAGATGCCTCAGTATTAATGATTAACATCATTTTAATAATTGTTTGTTCCATAATGACTATGGCCGGTGTGAAATATATGGCTATATCAAGCGGTGTACTGCTGCCTTTTGTGATGCTTTTCGGGGTCTTTATTTCCATTACAAACACCAGATTGAAAGACCCCAGCCTGTTGTTTCCATTATTTTCAGGCGGTGGAGAACCTTTCATAAGCGGAATTTTCTATACTCTTTCGGGATTGCTTGAGGTTTATATCATCCTCTTACTGCAGCCATATTCACAGAAACCCTTTAAATTCAAGCATTTAGTTTTCCTTTTGACGCTTCTGACAGGATTAACTTTGGGGCCGCTTACAGCCTCGATTATGGAATTTGGTCCTGTGGAGGCGACGAAATTTCTTTACCCTGCCCATGAGCAATGGAGAGTCTTAAGCATTGGAGAGTACATCTCTCATATGGACTTTCTCGCCTTATATCAGTGGCTGAGCGGTGCATTAATCAGAATTGGCTTATTTATGTATTTAATAGGTGCTTTTTTTCAAGTCAAAAAGAAACATTATCGATTGAATCCCAAATTGGTCCTTGCTTTATACGTTGTTTTGTTTGGATTGATGAGCATAAAAATCGAAACTCACACTTTTTATCAATTTATCTATAAGTATTATCTTCCAGTCAGTATGATGTTTTTTCTGTCTTATATCCTTTTGTCTGCCCTGATTGTATTAGTTCTGAAGAAAAGGGATGAAAAACATGGCAAGAACAAAAATTCTAAAGTCCAATCCTCAACCTAAAGAGAATGGCTGCGCAAAGGCAGAAGAACTAGAGCAGCAATTTTGCAAAAGCAGCGATTTTGTGAAGAAATCCCATGTTACAGAGAAAGATCAGTTTGAAATGTTATATTTCGATACCTTGGTCGATACTCAATATTTGGATCAATATATCCTGCCGATGATTGCAGCCGAGAAGAAGGGCCTGTCAAAAGATAAGCTCAGGACTTTATTTCAAGCTGACCTTATAACGGATAAGTCCATTGATGACTTGTCCCAAATGCTTTTTGAAGGGAATTTTCTGTTCCTGGCTGACAAGGACCTATTAAGTATTAAGGCAGCAAACCTTCCAAAAAGGCAGCCTGAAGAATCTGCGCTGGAGACATCCATTAGAGGCCCAAAGGATGGATTTGTAGAAGATCTGCAGACCAATATATCTTTAATACGCAGAAGGCTCAATACCAGCACTTTATGTGTTGAAAAATATACATTTGGAAAACGAAGCAAAACGAAAGTGGCCCTTATGTATATGGAAGATATTATTGATAAGCGTGTGCTGGAAGAGATCCATAAAAGGCTTGGCAAGGTTGAGCTCGATATTTTGACGAGCATCCATGAACTCGACTCGTTAATTAGGGATCGCCCCTATTCAATTTTCCCCAGTCTTGATTATACCGGCCGTCCGGATTTTATCGTTCAGGCACTGAATCAGGGGCGGTTCGCCATACTGGTGGATGGAAATCCAACCGTCACCTTTGCCCCAGTCAATTTATTATTGCAGACTAAATCGCCTGAAGATTTTTACATGAATTATGCGTTTGTGAGTATGGAAAGATTTATAAGAATGATTGGTATAACGGTATCGGGTTTCCTCCCAGGGGTATGGATCGCTTTTTCCGCTTTTAATATTGAACAGATTCCTTACCTGCTGGTTGCCACTATATCAGTGTCCAGATTTGGCCTGCCTTTAAGTGCCCCAATTGAAATGTTCATCATACTACTTTTGTTTGAGCTTTTTAATGAAGCAGGAATCAGGCTGCCCAGAGCCATTGGGCAGACAGTGGCCGTACTGGGAGGTTTAATTGTCGGTGATGCAGCTATAAGAGCAGGCTTAACCTCCCCAACGATGCTGGTTGTTGCGGCGATTACGTATATTTCATCTTTTACCCTTGTGAGTCAGTCCCTTAGTTCTGCCATTACCATAGTTAGATTCTTCGTTATCATCATGAGTACTTTTTTAGGCTTGTTTGGGGTCATCTTATGCTATATTATCACTGTTTTATACTTTTCGACGCTCTCATCCTTTGGAGTGCCTTACCTCTCGGCTTTAGCTCCAATCAGTTGGAGAGAAAGCATAAAGGCATTTCTGATGCTGCCTGTACAATTTTATAAATCCCGCTCCACGTCCACCAGCCCTGACGATCCCACGAGGGGGGAGAAATAATGGCCAGAAACGTGGTGCTGATGATTGCCGCATGCTGTCTAATGCTTTCAGGATGCTCGGGCATCAAAAATATACAGGATTTAACCTATATTGTATCAATCGGAATGGATTTTGATGAAGAAAAAGATGAATATACGGTATATCTACAGGGTCTAAACTTTTTAAATGTCGCCAAGCAGGAAGGCGGAAAATCAGCAGAGCCTGTCCCTATTTTTGTGGCTTCGGCCAAAGGAGAAACGTTAAATTTAGCTGTAAGGAAGCTGTATAAAATGTCCGAACCTCCTTTATATTTCGGCCATGTAAAGACTCTTGTGATCACAAACCGGATTGTTCAGCACAAATTTGAGGAAGTGGTGGAGGAGGTTGGAAAGAATCGTTCCATTCGCCCTACGCTTCATGTCGTCACAACAGATGAAGAAATTGAAGAGGTTTTTAATATAAATGCCTTATTTAATTATCCAGCCGTTTATACAGTATTATTTAAAAAGGATGCTTACGAGGTAGCACAAAATGAAATTAGGCCGGTAGCATTAATGAATTTTCTGCGGGAATATTATGAACCAATGAATGCTGCACGACTGCCTTTCGTCAAAATTGATAAAACAAGCTGGAAGGCTGAAAAGGATTATCCGGTATTATATTTTGATGGCTATTCAATTTTTCAAAACAGGAAACATATGAAGGAGCTTGCATTTGAAGATTCTTTATTTCTAGGCTGGCTGATGGAAAAATATATTGCTGTTGATGAAAGGGTCGAAGAAGATGGTAAATTGGCTGCAGCAGTAAAGCTGGAAAGTCCGAAGCTGAAAATCAAGTATGATGAAGATTCCTCCACCCCAAAATTTTCAATTGATTTATCCATTCGGGCTGATTTACTGGAAAAAGTGCAGGACATTTCCATGAACCGATTAACAAGTCTGGTTGAGGAGGAAATAAAAAAGAAACTAAGAACACTATATTTGGATGGAGTGGAAACTAAGATTGATTATCTGAATGCCGGCGAGAAATGGTTTCGCATGCACCCTGAGAAATTTGCAGAATTACAAAAAACAGGCCAATTCTATCTGGAAGAAGACTCTCTTACTGATATCAAGGTAAAAGTTCAGATTTTTAGCTTCAACAGCTATAAATATAATGAATGAGGCTGGGAAGAGATGGAATGTCTCTTCTTTTTTTATGGTAAATTTAATAAATGAATAATAATGCTAAATTTTGGGCACTAATCGAAGTATAAATGTTCTTCGGAGGGTGCTTTAATGAAAAAGGAAAATAAAAACCTATTTATTGCCGGTTTAATACTTGGGCTGGGGCTTGTTGGGGCGATTGATGGCATTGTATTTCATCAGCTGCTGCAATGGCATCATATGATTTTGAGCCCCAATATCCAACTTGAAATCTTTACAGATGGCTTATTCACTGCTCTATTTTCTGCCAAGCTGCTTTGGGGAGGAATGAAAATTTTTCAGGATGCCCGGAAAAATGAATTGGGCACAAGCTGGAAGATATTTATTGGCGGTATTTTTATTGGGGGAGGCACATTTAACCTTGTCGAAGGGATTGTGGACCATCATATCCTCCAGGTTCATCGTGTCAAACCATTAGCCGAAAATCCATTATTCTATGATTTAGCCTTTCTAGCCATTGGGCTATTGCTTGTCTTGATTGGGCTTATGATCAAGAGAATGGAGAAGGAAGCATGATGAAAAGAGCAAGAAGTTTTATCGGTTTTTGCATCATCTTTTTAGGTTTCTTTTATTTTTACACAAGTCAGAATCCCCACAGCCAGACGGGGGCAGACCAGCATATGGGACATAGCTATGTGGAAATCCCAAAGGATCATGAAGTTCCCGCTGTCAGCATAAGTGTGGCTCCGGATGGATCGGATACATGGCTTTTAAAGCTGGAGCTGCTTCATTTTTCTTTTGCCCCTGAAAAAGTCGGTGAGACCGGGCCAAGCTATAACGAGGGCCATGCCCATTTATACATAAATGGAGAGAAAATCAGCCGTTTATACGGAGAGTATTATCATATAGGCAAACTGAAAGAGGGAAAAAATGAAATCACCGTGTCACTTAATTCGAACAATCACGGAGCTTTAATGTCCAGCGGCAAACCCGTTAAGGCCAGTATGACTATTGATGTGGACCAGTAAGGGAAGGGTTTGGAATCAAGAACAGTCAGCTATTAAATGAGAAACCGCAGTTTTGTCATCCATGGCGCGACAAAGTTAGGTTTCTCCTTTGTTGAGTATAGGCCATTTGTACTTTACCATTAATAATAAAGTACTTTATTTTGAAAGGATGAGTGTACATGGCTCAATCTAATCTAAAAGTAGCTGTACAGAAGTTCGGTAATTTTCTGAGCTCAATGGTTATGCCGAATATCTCTGCTTTTATAGCTTGGGGTCTTATTACAGCTTTATTTATACCTACCGGCTTCTTCCCAAATGAAAGCCTTGCCAAAATGGTCGACCCAATGGTGAAATACTTGCTTCCGCTTCTAATTGGTTATACAGGAGGTAAGCTTGTACATGATCAGCGCGGTGCCGTTGTTGGTGCCATCGCGACTATGGGGGTCATCGCAGGAGCGGAAATTCCTATGTTCTTAGGCGCCATGATTATTGGTCCTTTGGCTGCTTATGTGATGAAGGCATTTGATAAGCTGATCGAAGGCAGGGTGCGTGCCGGCTTCGAAATGCTTGTAAACAACTTCTCAGCAGGAATTCTTGGGGCAATTCTTGCCATACTTGCATTCCTTGGAGTAGGGCCTGCTGTTAATGTATTTACGGGCTGGCTAGTAGCTGGCGTTGACTGGCTTATCGGCACAGGGCTTCTGCCGCTGACAAGCATCTTAATTGAACCGGCAAAAGTATTATTCCTTAATAATGCCATCAACCACGGTGTTCTTTCGCCAATCGGCGTAGAACAGGTAAAAGAAACAGGCCAATCCATCCTGTTCCTGCTTGAAGCAAACCCTGGACCTGGTATCGGCGTCTTGCTTGCGTATATGTTCTTTGGAAAAGGCAATGCCAAGAAATCTGCTCCTGGTGCGGGAATCATTCACTTCTTCGGCGGAATTCATGAAATTTATTTCCCGTACATCTTAATGCGTCCTATGCTCATTATTGCTGTCATCCTAGGCGGAATGAGCGGTGTGTTCACACTGGTTCTATTAGGAGGCGGATTATTCGCTCCATCATCACCTGGCAGTATCATCGCCATTACGGCTGTAACACCTCATCATGCAAGTGCGTATATTGCAAACTTCGCTGGTGTGCTTGTCGCTGCTGCTGTGTCATTTATCGTCTCTGCATTTATTATGAAAACAGGCAAGCAGGGTGAAGAAGATATTGAAGAAGCTGCGAAAAAGATGCAGGAAATGAAAGGCAAGAAAAGCTCTGTTTCCAACGTGTTTGAAGGCAATCAGTCTGCAATGCCTGATCATGTTTCCAAAATTTATTTTGCCTGTGATGCAGGAATGGGCTCAAGTGCAATGGGTGCATCACTTCTCCGCAAAAAGGTGAAGGAAGCGGGCATGGACATTGATGTTACGAATACAGCGATTTCCAATTTGCCAGCAGATGCTGAAATCGTCATTACACAGGAAGAACTGACACCAAGGGCACGCCAAAAAGTGCCGAATGCATTCCATGTATCGGTTGATAACTTCCTTTCAAGTCCGGAGTATGACAAGCTGATCAGCTCCCTTCAGTTCCCGGCTAACTCGGAACTTCACGAAATCGTTGAAGATGCTGAAGAAAATGTTCCTGACATCGTGGACGAAGAAATGGCTCATGAAGACGATTTATTGCGTCCGGAAAATATTTTCCTGAACAAAGAGTTTGCTGATAAAGATGAAGCGATCCGCTTTGCAGGAAGAGTGCTTGTCGATGCAGGCTATGTGGAAGAAAGCTATATTGAAGCGATGATTGAACGTGATAATATCACTTCCACTTATATGGGAAATGATGTAGCGATCCCGCATGGAACCGAAGAAGCGAAAAAAGCTGTGATTAAATCCGGCTTTACCGTTATCCAGGTGCCAAATGGTGTTGATTTCGATGGCCAAAAGGTCCGTCTGATCTTCGGAATTGCAGGCAAAGACGGCACACATCTTGAAATCCTATCAGGAATCGCAGTAACATGTTCTGACATGGATAATATCGAAAAATTGGCTGCGGCTGAATCTGTACAGACCATTATGGATATTATCGGCAAAAAATAAAACTTAAGCTAATACCGAATAGAAAAGCGTCATTCTGCGCTTTTCTATTCCGTGTTTTTGTCACTAATTTTAGAAATGAGCTGATCTCATGTATATTACATCGAGGGAAAAAGCCATTATTGAATCTATTATAAAAACATCGGGTAAACACACGGCATTATCCATTGCCACTTCTTTGAATGTCAGTGCGAGGACGATTCAGAGGGATTTAAAGGCAGTTGAGAAAATCGTCAGTGAGTTCGATTTGAAGTTAACCCGCAATCTAAATCAGGGCCTTGCTATTGAAGGGAAAAATGAGCAGATTTTCCGGCTGATTCAGCATTTGACCAGCAGTGAACCGATCGACCAGCCTCCTCAGGAAAAGAAGCTGCGCCTTCTTATAGCCATTTTGGAAGAAGACCTATACAAGACTCAGGTTCTGGCAAGCTACCTCGGCATCAGCACGGCAACCCTGTCAGCCTATCTGGATGAACTTGCCCAATGGCTATCCGTTTTCCAGGTGCAGCTTACGAGAAAGCGGGGAGTCGGAGTAGAACTTCACGGAGCAGAAGCGAACAAACGAAGAGCGCTTGCGCATTTCTTCCTTCAATATTTTCATGAAGAATTAATTGAGAAACTATTTTTGCTGGAAAAAAGGAAGCTTGGTGAAGAAAGGATCCTCCATTACTTTGAACCGGATTATCTTTTCCAAGTGAACAGCATTGTTCAGACTGTTTTTTCCGGTGCACCTGCCCGGTTTGCTGATAGCGGATACCTGGAGGTTGTGCTGCATGTATGCATTTCACTGCAGAGGACTCTAAAACAGCGTTTAGTGGTTCAAAGTGATACCCTTCCTGAAAAGGAAGTTATGGTTGAATACGGTTTGATGCAGCAGGTAACAAGCAATCTGGAACGAAAATTTGACTGCATTTTTTCAGAAGGGGATGTCCTTTACCTGGCGCGAATACTTAAAGGGACCAAATTGAGCGGAGCCGACCTTTTTCCATATGACAGCCTTATGCTCTCCCAAATGATCAAGAACGTGATTAAATCGGTTTCGGAACAGCTGCATGTGGATTTAACAAAGGATTTTTCCTTATTTCAGGGACTGCTGGCCCACATGGAGCCATCCATATTCCGCATGAAACAGAATATGGAATCTTATAACCCGCTTAAAGAAGAAATTATGCGCAAATATCCGGTTCTGTTCATGGCTGTAAAAAATAGTCTTGAAGAGGAATTTACTGATATTGATCAATTTTCCGATGACGAGATCGCGTTCATCGTCCTTCACTTTGGCTCAGCCCTGGTCATGCAGGAAGAGAATCTTTCCATTAAGGCGCTTGTCATTTGTCCGACAGGCATCGGCACATCCAAGATGCTCAAGAGCAGGCTGAAAAAAGAAGCAGCTGAAATTGATGTGATCGAAATCAAGTCGATGAAGGAAATTTCAGAGGGGGCTGATCTGAAAGAATATGATTTAATCCTTTCTACAGTCAGACTTCCTTTTATAAATGCTGAGTACATATTGGTGAATCCGCTATTAAGCGATGAAAATATTCTTACCATAAAAAACTACTTGCAGAACAATATTGAAAGACTGACAAAAGGAAAAGAATATCAGCCTGAGGATGGGTTCAAACAGGCTGAACAGAGAAACCTTTCTTTATCCGTAATGCTTGAGGAAGTAAGAGATATTCAGGAGAGCATCGAGTCTCTTCTTCATAACTTTCGTTTTTACCGGATGGATGGAGGAGAAAGCCAGGAGCAGATTCTTAAGAAAATGATTGGGAATGCCGAAGGAGATCATTTGCTGACGAATGCTGAAGATGTCCTGCAATCATTAAGGGAACGGGAACAAAAAGGCGGACTTGGCATACCTGAAACCAATATGGCTCTCTTTCATGCCCGCAGTAAAAACGTCCGTGAACTTATTTTCCAGATTGCCCATCTGCCCGAGCCATGCATGGTGAAGGGGATGGACGGGAGAGAAGTGGTAATGAAAAACCTTCTGCTCATGCTGGCACCGCTCGAGCTAAGCAGAAGAGAGCAGGAGATATTAAGCTTAATCAGCACAAATATCATTGAGACAGAGGAAGCGATTCTAATTTTTTCTTCAGCCAATGAAGACATGATTTACAAGAAGCTAGAATCGATTTTTACAGAATACCTGCAGACTCATTTTAAAATAAATCAGTAAAGGAATGATTCGATGAAACAAGCAGTGCATTTTGGAGCAGGAAACATAGGAAGAGGATTCATTGGAGCCCTATTTTCACAGTCAGGCTACCATGTAACTTTTGTTGATATAGCCGACGAAATCATTAATCAGCTGAACGAAGAAAAACAATATCAAGTGCTGCTGGCTGCTGATGAACAGGAAACCATGACAATTGAGAATGTTTCAGGATTGAATAATCTGAAACAGGAGGATGAAGTGATAGAGGCAATTAAGCAGGCTGACTTCCTAACAACGGCGATTGGCCCTAACATCCTTCCGCGGATTGCCCCATTAATTGCAAAAGGCTTGACTGCAAGAGCAGATGCAGGAATTAACGAGAAGCTTTATGTCATTGCATGTGAAAATCAGATTTCTGCGACTGACCTTTTAAAAGGCTATATAATGGAGCATCTTGACAGCGATGTAAATATGGCGGGTGTATCCTTTTTAAACTCAGCTGTAGACCGAATTGTCCCAATCCAAAACAACCAGGGATCACTGGATGTTCTTGTTGAACCGTACCATGAATGGGTTGTGGAAACGACTGAAGACATTGCGCATATCGAAGGGATGAAAATCGTTCCGGAACTTGCACCCTTTATCGAAAGAAAGCTGTTCACAGTTAACACAGGCCATGCCGTTATTGCTTATTTTGGATACCTGGGAGGAAAAGAAACCATCGACCAGACACTTTCAGATGAAGAAATTTATAAACAGGTTCAGGCTACACTCCGTGAAACAGGTGCCTATTTGATTAATCGATATGATCTGAATCCGGACGAGCATCAGAAATATATCGATAAAATTATCGGCCGTTTCCAAAATGCCCACTTGAATGACGGTGTTACTAGAGTTGGCCGTTCGCCAATAAGGAAGCTTGGCCCTGAAGACAGACTGGTTCGCCCGGCCCTGCAGGCTCAAAAAGCCGGCTTATCTTACACAAACCTGGCTAAAGCCATTGCGGCGGCACTAATGTTTGATAACAGGGAAGACGAAGAAGCGGTAAAGCTCCAGGAGATGATCCAAGAAAACGGAGTAGCCTACGTGCTGAAAGAAGTATGCGGACTTGAAGAAGCAAGCGAGCTTGCGAAAGAAATACTGAAACAGTTTGAAGCATTGAAAAAATAAATTGGATTTAAGGCTGCTGAAATGTTTCGGCAGCCTTATTTTTTGGAATTTTTCCTTGGCCCGCTGTAAACCGTGGGTGCGGCAATGAATTTTACGGAGCTATGTGTGCATGACAGGCAAAGTTGGTGGACCGTCAGGAAAGTAGGTTTCATGGAGGGCTTATGTGGCCCAAAATGGATGAGGTACCGAGGAAATGGTCGTCATGGAGGGCTTATGAAGCCCAAAATGGATGAGGAGCCGAGGAAATGGAAGTCATGGAGGTCTCATGAAGCCCAAAATGGATGAGGAGCCGAGGAAATGGAAGTCATGGAGGGCTTATGAAGCCCAAAAAGGGTGCAGTGTTGAGGAAATGGTAGTCATGAAGGGCTCATGAAGCCCAAAATAGGTGGAGAGCCGAGGAAATGGTCGCCATGGAGGTCTCATGAAGCCCAAAATAGGTGGAGATCGGAAGAAATGGTCGCCATGAAGGGCTTATGAGTCCCGAAATGGGTAGGGTTCCAAAGAAATGGTCGCCATGGATGGCTCATGAGGCCCAAATTCATGAAATCCATAACTTCTGTCTTCTTAAGGTCCAAAGCGAATTGAACTCTGGAAACAAAGACGAAAACCCTGGGCCAGCAATCAAAATGGGAGTTAATCAAAAGGAATAACGACGATATCTTAGAGCCAGCGATCAAAATGGGAATTAATCAAGGGGAATAACGACGAAAATTCGGAGCCAGCGATCAAACTGGGAGTTAATCAAAGGGAATAACGACGAAATGCCGAAGCCAGCGATCAAAATGGGAATTATTCAAAGGGAATAACGATGAAATCCCAGAGGCAGCGATCAAAATGGGAATTAATCAAGGGGAATAACGACGAAAATTCGGAGCCAGCGATCAAACTGGGGGTTAATCAAAGGGAATAACGACGAAATCTCAGAGCCAGCCGTCAAACTAGGAGTTAATCAGAAGCAACAGCGCTAAAACTAGCAGATTTTTTATGACTGGTGATTAATCAGATTCCAGTGGGATTGCCCTGAACAATGCTGTTTAAATTAAATACTCGTTCTAAATATTTAATTTTCAAAAAATATTGACAACTATTCAAAAAACAGATAAATTATAAAATAATATAAAGTTATAACATTATATTCTTTCAAGGGAGATACATAAATGCAGATAGATAAGAGTTTACATATACCTCTGTATAGACAAGTAGAGCAGATTCTGGAAGAGAAAATCATATCAGGGCAATGGGAGATTGGTAGCCAGCTGCCGACTGAGCAGGAGCTATCCGATCGTTTCGATGTAAGCACCATTACGGTTAAAAGAGCCGTGATTGAGCTTGTGAATAAAGGTTATCTCTTCAGACAGCGAGGAAAGGGAACCTTTGTTTCTGGAGCTGCCAAAGAGCAGGACCTTAATTCAATCATTTCGCTTTCCGGTGCGGAGCAAGAACATCCGCATGAAATGCTCAGCTTTAAATATGAAAAAGCAGGTTCTGAAATTGCCCAGAAGTTAAGAATTGATCCTGAGGATGAGGTTATAAAAATTGAAAGATTAAAAATAGAAAACAATGACCCTCTTGCACTGGAATATACCTATCTTCCGGCGGATAAATGTCAGGGACTTTCGCCTGAAATGATCAATAACGACTTAATTTTTAACATCTTAAAAAATAGATTCCATATAGCATTAAAACGGGCAAAGGTATTTATCAGGCCATATATTCTTCCTGATCATCAGGCAAAGCTGCTTCAAGTAGAAGCGGGAACTCCTGTTTTTGAGTGGGAGCGGATTACATATACAAAACAAGAAGACATCATTGAGTTCTCTAAATTCTATATCCGCAGTGACAAAGAGGTTTATTATACTGAGGTTCAATTGTAAAAAAAATTGCTGAAATACCATAGGACATTTTATAAACATAAAAGATATAAAGTTATAATATTATATCTTTATATTTTATATATAAATCAATCTCTTTAAATAGATTGATCCAAATTAAAAAGGGGGTATCTCTTTTATCAAGTCTTCATCTTAGAACAGCTCCTTAAGAGTTCACGAAAGCAAAAATAAACGAGGGGGAAATGAGTTTGAAAAAGAAAGCTTATTTAATTGTATTGCTTTGTTTATTGCTTGTCACGGCTGCAGGATGCAGCGGCCAAACAGGGAGTTCTGCAGATGAAGAATCAGGAAAAAGTGATGGAAAGACACTTGTCTTAGCGGCATATGGAGGAAGCTATGAACAAAAGATGAAGGAGGACTTGATCCCAAAGTTTGAGAAAGAGCATGGCGTAAAAGTGAAATATATTACTGGAAGCTCTGTTGATACCTTATCCAAGCTTCAAGCTCAAAAGGATAATCCTCAAATTGATGTAGCTTTCCTTGATGATGGTCCTCAAGCACAGGCAAAGGCGTTTGGATTGCTGGCGCCAATGGATGAGGGTGTTGTTACGAATCTGGCAAATGTCTATGATATTGCAAAAGACAAGGATAATGTCGGCGTTGGATTCGGGATCATTTCAACCGGCTTGGCTTATAACAAGGATGTCTTCGAACAGAATGGCTGGGAACCGCCGACATCCTGGAATGATTTGGCCGATCCAAAGTTTAAAGGAAAACTTGTACTGCCTTCCATTGCCAATACGTACGGAGTTCATTTTCTGCTTATGACTGCGATTGCCAATGGCGGAGATGAAGAAAACATTGAACCAGGTTTTGAAAAAATGAAGGAAATTGCCCAAAACGCGATCACTTTTGATAAAACAGCTGACGTATCAAACTACTTCCTGCAAGGGCAGACAGTCGCAAGTGCATGGGGAAGCAGCCGGGTATTTACCCTTCAGGATAGCGGATTCCCGATTGAGTATGTCATTCCCGAAGAAGGGGCTCCGGCCTTGATGGCTACCGTCAGCGTGGTGAAGGATGCTCCAAATGAGGATCTTGCACAGGAATTTGTCAATTTTGTTCTGGATGAAGAAGCTCAGCTTCTATTTGCCAACTCCTTGTTTGACGGTCCTGTTAATAAGAATGTGAAGCTTGAAGGTGATATTGTCGATAAAGTGGCTTATGGGGAAGACGAGATTGCCAAATTGATCAAAGTCGACTGGGAAACTGTAAATGCAAAACGGGCAGAGTGGACAGAACGGGCCAATAAAGAAATCGAAGTAGCCCATTAAAAGAGAGGGGAAACGAATGAGTTACTTAAGCCTGGAAAACGTGGTCAAGACCTTTAATAAAACAGAAGTGGTTAAAAAGCTCAGCCTTGACATCCAAAAAGGGGAACTGGTCTCCTTTTTGGGGCCTTCGGGCTGCGGAAAAACGACGACTCTTAATATGATCGCCGGATTTCTGGAGGTGGATGGCGGGAAGATTGAGGTGGACGGCAAACCCGTTCACCTGCTTCCTCCCAATAAAAGAGAGATGGGCATGGTGTTCCAAAATTATGCTTTATTTCCTCACATGACAGTTTTTGATAATGTCGCCTATGGACTTAAGCTCCGTAAAGTGCCAAAAAATGAAATAAACAAAAGGGTGCTTGAAGCATTGGAGATGGTTCGTCTGGCTGGCTATGAAAAGCGCTATCCAAAGGAACTATCCGGAGGACAGCAGCAGCGGGTTTCATTGGCGAGGGCACTGGTCATTAAACCGAAGGTGCTTCTCCTTGATGAACCATTGAGCAATCTAGATGCCAAGCTGCGCCAGGAAATGCGCGAAGAAATTGTGGATATTCAAAAGCAGGTGGGGATTACAACAATATTTGTCACACATGACCAGGAGGAAGCTTTGGCTATATCGGACCGGATCGCGGTCATGTACGAGGGCCGGATTGAACAGGTAGATGATCCGGCATCCATATATAACCATCCAAAGACTGATTTCGTGTCTCAGTTCATAGGGGAAGTCAACCACATTCAGGGGAAAGTCCTGGAAACCTATGAGAATAAGAAATGCAAACTGCACTTTTTTGGGAATGAACAGATCGTTTCAGTCCCATCTGTGAAGAATTCCGAAGTTCACTTTTTCATACGGCCGGAAAAAATCCAAATCGCATTAGCCGAATCAAATGAAAGAAATGAGGCTTTTCAAACCAAGGTGGAAAGGAAAATGTTTCTCGGAGCCAAGACAAGATACATTCTGAAAGTACATGACCGGCATCTGATTGCAGATATTTCCAATACTGTATTAAATCCCACCGAAATTAAAGAAGGAAACAGTGTCTACACTTATTGGAACCCTGAAGACCTGCTGCCTTCCAGAATGGCGAGGTGACTCACATGCAAGCCGGAATCGGAACGGAACATGACTTATTGCTTCAGCAAAAGAAAAAGAATTTGACTAAAAAACGGCTTGATACGTGGCTGCTTTTACTTCCGACGCTGGGAATCTTCATATTCTTCTTTTTGCTGCCATTGTTTTTCTTATTTATTACAAGCTTTAAAAATTTTGATGCCAGCACGGGAGTGGGAAATGAGTGGACGCTCCAGAACTACATCAAGTTCATGTCAGATCCTTTTTACCTTGGAGTGGTCTGGCGCACTGTAAAAATCGCTCTTTTAACAACATTGATTACTATCATTATCTCTTACCCGGTAGCATTTCAGATTTCAAGATCAAAAGGAAGAGCCAGAAATTATTTAACCCTTCTGGTGCTTTCTCCGCTTCTGATCAGCATGGTTATACGCTGCTACGGCTGGGTGATTCTTTTATCCAACAATGGTGTAGTCAACAATACACTATTAAAGCTGGGCTGGATTGATCAGCCTTTAACCCTCTTATACACCGAATTGAGTGTGGTCATCGGGATGGTGCATGTTCTTTTCCCGTACATGGTGCTGAGCATCATGGGCTCACTCGAAAAAATAGACCCTTCTGTCATCAGAGCCTCGCAGAATCTTGGGGCCAGCTCCTTCAGAACTTTCTTTTCCATTTTGCTTCCGTTAACCTTGCCAGGTGTTTTCGCCGGTTCGGTTATGGTGTTTAGCTTAAGCGTCAGCTCTTTTGTTACACCTGCCATTCTTGGCGGTCCGCAGGTGAAGGTTATGTCCTATTTAACGTATGAACAGGTAGCTGTCATGCTGAACTGGCCGTATGGAGGCGCAATTGGCTTCCTGCTGATCCTGATTGCCACCATTACAATCATCGTATACAGCAAAATCCTTGCCAGGTCTGAGAAAGGAGTGGCCATACAATGAGCAGGAAGCTGCCCAAGTATTTCTTTAACTTTGTTTGTTTACTGGTTTATATTTTCCTGCTGGCGCCAATCGTGGTTGTATTGCTTTCTTCCTTAACAACTACCGAATACATTGTATTCCCGCCAGAAGGCCTGACCCTCAGATGGTACACAGAATTAATTGAACATCCTGAATTTATGCAGTCCTTTACACTGAGTATTATTGTGGCGTTCGGTACCGCCATTATTTCCACTGCCATTGGGACGTTGGCTTCTCTTGCGGTCGTCCGGCGCCAATTTAAAGGGAAGACAGCGATTGTTCAATTAGTGGGTTCGCCTCTCTTGATCCCATCTGTTGTGTTTGGTGTGGCTCTCTTGCAGTTTTATTCATGGATTGGCTTAGCTGCGAGCCCGCTTGCATTAATTTTAGGTCACATCATCTTAACGGTTCCTTTTGTAATGCGCCTGGTTGTTGCAAGCCTTGTAGGTTTTGACCGTTCTATCGAACAAGCGGCCTTGAACCTTGGTGCAGGACCGATGAAAGTTTTCTTTCAAATCACTCTGCCGATCATTAAATCAGGCGTAATAGCCGGTGCCATTTTTGCCTTTATTACTTCATTTGATGATTTAACAGTCGCCTTATTCATTGTCAGCACCGACGTTGTGACACTGCCAGTGCGAATCTACACATACATGCAATATCAATATGATCCGATTATAACATCCGTATCAAGCATCATGATTCTTTTCACTGTTGTATTAATGCTCGTAATTGAAAGAGTGCTTGGTGTAGGGAAAGTATTTTCCTCGAAAAATTAAATAGGAGATGTCTTTTATGCATATTGAGAAACATCCCGTTCTTGGCAGGCAGCTACACAAGCCTGTAACCATTTATTTCAATGACCAGCCATATCAGGCCTATACGCAGCAATCAGTCGCTGCCGCCTTAATGGCAAATGGAATTAAAAAATTGGGTGTCAGCCGAAAGCTGGTCCAATCCAGAGGGTTATTCTGCTCGCGCGGGAGATGCTGCAGCTGCTATATGACCATTGACGGTGAAGACCATGTACGGAGCTGTTTGACAGAGGTTGAAGAAGGCATGCGAATATACCCGAATATGGATGACCCCGAGGTAAGGAGGGAGATTGATGAAGACTGATGTACTGATCATTGGAGGCGGTCCCGCAGGTCTTTCAGCAGCAATTGAGACAGCATCAAGGGGACTGGATGTAACGATTGTTGACGAAGCTTCCCAACTTGGCGGGCAGCTTAACCAGCAGACTCAAGTGCTGCGTCCGCTTCCTTCTGTATATGAACCCATGCGTGGCTTTGAATTGGCAAATAAACTAATCGAGCAGATTAAGGGTTTTAATGTAAGGCTGCTCCTGAATCACCGTGTGGTTGGATTTTACGCAGATGGAAGTGCCGGAATTACCGATGAAGAAAATGTATTCCCGGTAAAAGCAAAAAAGATTATTGTGGCTTCCGGCGCAGCTGAAAAGGCCGTCGCTTTTCCAAAATGGACAATGCCGGGGATCATGACAATCGGTGCTGCACAGACATTAATCAACCGTGATTTTGTGATGCCTGGGAAAGAAGCTGTTATTGTGGGCTCCAGTGATTTTGCTATGGAAACGGCAATACAGCTGATGGATGTGGGCATTCGGGTGAAAGCAATTATAGAAAAACAAAGTGGAGCTTTGGCAAAAGAACAGGAAAAAGCGAGTGAACTGTCAAAGAATGGAATTCCATTTTATTTTAATAGTTTTATAAAAGAAGCAAGAGGAAATGGGCAGGTGGAACAGATTGATATTGAGCTGCCAGATGAAGTGATTACCCTGAGTGTGGACCTCGTTTGTATGGATGGAGGCAGGGCGCCCATACTGGATGTTTTTTACCAGTTGGGCTGTTCCTTTGGATTTCAAGAGGAGCTGGGCGGCTGGGTTCCGCAATATAATCATACACTCCAAACCGGCAGGGAGGATGTATATTTAGCCGGGAATGCTGCTGGCATTAGCACGCAGGGTCCGTTGCTTCTAACAGGTATGATTGCTGGCATCAGTGTAAGTGAAGAACTGCAGGCAATCAGCCCGGCAGAGGCAAATGAGATGAGAGAGGCACTTTGGAAAGAACTCGGATTATTGGAGGACAAAGAAGTGTACAGCGGAAGAATCAAACATCTCGAGAACTTTACAAGCCCATTACTGAAAGATCAATTTATCTCCTAGTTAGGAAAAGAGAGAAGAAGGTGAATAAGTTGGATAAAACGACGATCATCTGCAGATGTGAAGAAATCAGCTGTGAAGAAGTAGAAGAAGTTATCAGCAATGGAGGAAGGACCTTTGATGATGTTAAGAGGATTACCCGCTGTGGAATGGGTCCTTGCCAGGCTAAAATCTGCACCAGCATGGTGGCAGAAATTATTCATCAGCAGACTGGGCTGTCACCTTCAGAGATTCCGCTGCCGAGGATGAGGATGCCGCTATCCCCCATTAAGCTTGAAACACTGGCAACGAACAGTACATCCTTTAGTGCCGTCAAATCTGTTCTTGATGAGGTGGAACTTGAAGAAGGGAAGGTGAGGTAATTGGAAACAAATTATGAAACAATTGTTATTGGAGGGGGTGTAGTGGGCAGCGGAATTGCTTACCACCTTTCTGAACGATACAAAGAAGGCGTGCTTGTACTTGATAAAAAATACCCCATGTCAGGCACTTCCGGATCCACCCAGGCCTGGGTATGGGTACATAATAAAACGCCTTCCTGGTATGCGGAATTTAGTATGTATAGTGCGGAACTATATCCTTATCTGTCTAAAAAGATCGGAGACGTAGAATACAAGCGGACAGGGGGACTATCGCCTTTTTTCAATGAAAGTGATCGTGAAAAGGCACAGAAGCTCGCGGAATCTTATCGAAAAATCGGAATCAAAATCAAAGTCTTATCCAGGGAAGAAGTTCTCGAAAAAGAGCCCTATATGAATCCGGAAGTAGCCGGGGCTACCTACAGTTCCATTGATGGCAATGTCAATCCATTCCGCCTTATAGATATGTATATGAGAGCAGCTAAAAGAAATGGCGTCCGCTATTCTACTTATAATAGAGTTACTGAGATAAGGCAAGTGAACGGAAAATATTTAGTTGTATCAGATAAGGGTGCGTTTGAATGTAAAAACCTGATTCTTGCTGGCGGAACCTGGTCGAGAGAAATCGGTGACATGCTTGGCGTTAAGATTCCTGTTAATCAATTAAGAGGACAGATCCTGGTGTCTGAACCATTGAAGCCTTTCTTAAATTTTACAATCAGCGGATTAAGGCAGGCCAACAATGGTGAAGTTCTGATGGGGTATTCAATGGAAGAAGCTGGATTTAATCGGGCTACAACACTTGATGTGATTCAGGAAACAGCCAATATGGCAGTCCGGTATGTTCCTGGATTAAGAAAAGCCAAAATTGTCCGCGCCTTTTCCGGAATCCGGGCTATGCCAGAGGACGGTTTTCCGATACTTGGTAATGTACCAGGCTATGAAAACCTTTATGTAGCCGCCACCCATAGCGGAGTTACACTTTCTCCTTTAATTGGTACCCTTATAACAGAGTTAATAATGGATGGGGAAACTTCGATTCCGATCGACAGGTATTCTTTAAGCAGGTTTGGTTAGAGTGAATCATATTAAGTTATAATATTATAACTTTTTATCAGGTTGTCAGGAAAAATATTATGTAAACAAGATTGGAGGAAATAGGATGCCGCATTTATTTATAAGGGGAATTTCAGTGAATCAGACTAAGGAAATCAGTGCCCAGCTGGTAGAAGACCTGGCTCGGCTTTGTGACTGCGGAGAAGATAACTTTACACTGGAAGTTTTGAATTCTACTTTTGTATTTGATAAAAAAGAAGTTTCAGCATATCCATTTATAGAAGTAAAGTGGTTTGACAGGGGCAAGGCAGTTCAAAACCAATTTGCCGAAATTGTTTCGAAACATGTTGAGTCGCTTGGAGTTCCGGAGGTAGAAGTCGCATTTACTGCTTTTTTAGAGGCTGATTATTATTTGAATGGGAAGAGTTTTGCGGATTAAAAGGGGGGAAGTTCAACCATGAAGATAGCTATCATAGGCTCGGGAATTGTCGGTTCAAGTGCAGCCTATCATCTCTCCAGAGAAGGTGCAGAGGTAGTTATTATTGATAAGGCACATCAGGGACAGGCAACGGCAGCAGGAGCAGGAATCATTTGCCCGTGGATTTCCAGAGCAAATCACAAAGACTGGTACACCATTGCAAAACGAGGCGCTCTTTACTATCCATCTTTAATAGCGAACCTTAAACAAGATGAAGAAGCGGATTTTGGATATGGAATGGTAGGAGCTCTGGCAGTCAGCAGCAGTTCTGCTGAGCTGGATGAGATCGAGCAAAGTGTTCGGCAAAAAAAAGCTGAAACCCCTGAGGTTGGGGAGATTACGAGATTAACAGCAGCGGAAGCCCGGGAACTTTATCCGCCGCTCCGTGAGGATCTGCAGGCTGTCCATGTTACGGGTGCAGCCAGGCTGGATGGCAGGCTGTTAAGAGACGCCATGCTAAATGGTGCAAAAAAACATGGTGCAGCAAAAATTGAAGGTGAAGCTGACCTTGTATTTCAAAATAATAAGGTTACAGGTGTAATAGTGAACGGGGACGTCATTGCTGCCGATGCAGTTATCGTTACTGCCGGTGCATGGGCTAAAGATTTACTTGCCCCGTTAGGCATTGATCTTAAAATCGAGCCTCAGCGCGGGCAAATTGCCCATCTGGAAATAGACAGTATGGACACCTCCAGCTGGCCGGTTGTCCTTCCCCAAAGCTCTCATTACTTAGTGGCTTTCGACCATTCTAAAGTGGTGGCTGGAGCTACCAGGGAAACGGGATCCGGGTTTGACTATAGACTAACGGCCGCAGGTGTGAAAGAAGTGCTGGATGAAGCATTAGCGGTGGCACCAGGATTAGCTGAAAGCACGCTAAAAGAAGTAAGGATTGGCTTCCGTCCGGCTGGCCCTGATATTTTGCCGCTGCTGGGCACGGTTCCTGCTGCAGAGGGGCTGGTTATCGCAACAGGACTAGGGGCATCAGGGCTTACGATGGGACCTTATGTGGGTACCTTGGCTGCAGATCTTGCTTTAAAAAGGGAGATGGAAATAGATCTATCACCTTATGATCCATTAAGAAAAGGCTTGGAAGCAGAAATAAAGTGAAACTATATCTAGATAAAAAGGAGCTGCCATATGTTTTATGGCAGCTTATTTGTTTTACTACTCCTTCAATCGATCCGGCAATCCCTGAATGGAAGACACCACAACATCAAGTTTCGCTTCGATCCGGTTCAGCAGAAAAAATGTGACAACGATTGGGAAGCCGAGTTCGCTGATCAATGTAACCATCTGTTCCATGGCAGCTGCTCCTTTCTCATGAATTAACTTTAACCGAATTGTAAAAATGGCCGGGTTCCAAAGAATCCGGCCACTGCACCTTACATTAATTCATAATCAGTTATATTTCGCTCAACAAGCCTGACACTATCCGCTGTAATCAAGTCACCGCCATTGCCAACAAAAGCATTGGCAGCAATGATTTGTTCCATAGCTGCTTTCACAGCTGCAGGATCAATCGGCTCGATGGGGTTATCGATGGATAATTTCGTTGGTTTACCCAGCTCTGACAAAAAAGTCATCTCTAAAGATTTAGCCATTTTAATTCCCTCCTTTAAATCTTTTGTGTTTTAATAGAATGAATTAGCCCAGGATTTCGAAGCTGTCATTTCTATTCATTTCAGCTAGTGGATAGCTGCATAGTCCAGAGATCGCTTGTCCCACTGAGAAAAGCTGGTCTGCTGTTGCCGATTGCTTAACGCTGCTGTAGGTTTTGGATTTGTGGATCGGCTTGCCCTGCTCGTTAAGGCCTGTTTCAAACACTAGACGAAGTTTGGAATCAGTGATAATTGCTTGTGCCATCTTTGTTCGCCTCCTTTCATCCTCTATATACGTATTAGGGGGAGATAAGGACAGGGTAAAATTAATTAATCTTTTAAAAAGCGATTATTTTCCATTATATTTTTCAGCTTCTCACGGGCACCATGCCGCCAGTTTTTGACTGCTGACGGAGTGACTTGTTCTTTTTCAGCTATTTCCTTGACAGACATCTGATCACATAAAGTATACTGCAGCCATTTCATTTGATTTGCAGATAATAGTCCGCAACTTTTTAGCAGCTCGTGTGTATGATCTGTGGAGGGGAATGGGGAGGGGGCTTCAATAAGTTCCCAGAATTCATCTTTCGGATAAAAATATTGCTGACTTTGATTATTTTGTCTTGTTAATTCGTGCATGAATTTTCCTTTTATCATACTGTAGGCATAGGAAAGCAAGGTCCCTTTTTCAGCGTCATGATTTTTCCACGCCTGCCAAAGTGTAATTAATCCCAGCTGGTAGAATTCCTCTTTGTTTTTATAAATGTTCAGGCTATGCATGATTTGATGAATCATCGGCTCATATTGTGCTGCTAACTGTTCAAAACTCTCCATGAATACGATCCTTTCAAGGAAAGCGCGCTCTCTATGTATTCCCGGGTAGCTCAAACATAGCCTGTAAACAAAATTATGGCGAATTAAGAAAAAGTCCCAGATCAGAGAGTTAACCCCCCTAAGTCCGGAGTTAAGGGGTCTAAGTCCCGGGCTTAGGGGGTCTAACTCACGAAAAACGGGGAGTTAGCATGTTTTTTTATTTTTTGTAAAAAAAATTTGTGAGGAAGTCATTTTCTTCAGTCAAAAATCCCATTTCAAACAAATCCTCAAAGTACATTTCTTCAAATTTCTTAGTCAAGATTCCATAGAAATAAGCGACAGGATTAGCAATGGCGCGGGTTTTCATCTTTCCGATCAGCTGCTTAAACGAATGGATGGCAGCAGCCAAAACAGCGTTCACATTTTGTTCACAATTGTGTTTATATGCTGCAATGGATGCCATTTTCCAAAACTCCTCAACTTGCTTTGCTTCCGGAAAAAAGTATTTTACAGTGCGGGTGAATGATTCTGGTACACGATCACTTGTATAGGTGTGATCGAGGACAATTTCGTTACGTTTATTAATCTTTTGATTTTTATTAGCTTTAGAAAGATTGATAGTTTTATTAGGGTGGTCCAATTTTTCTTTCTTGGGTGGTTCAATCTTGGGAAAACGATTAAAAACATACAAATTACTGGACTGAGACCCGTTTTTTCTCTCAGTTTCAAGTACAGTAATAATCCCTAACTCTAAAGCTTTGGCAATCATTCTTTTAAAAGTGGATCGGGAAATGCCATTGCCGTTATATTCTTCGTGAATGGCTTTTAAAACGGTGCCAATTTTAGCATTGGAGACTCCCGGAATTTTCGCAGCAAAACGAACCAGTCTCTTTAAACCAACTAGTTCACCCTTTGAGAACTTTTCCTTATGCACCGAAAGCCACATCTCCACATGAGCATTAAACTCCTTAAGATTCTTAAATTGGGAATATCCTTCAAATTGCTCTATTCTGCCTGATTTTAAATTCATATAAATGCACCACCCTTTCACCTTCTAAATACATAGGAAGGGGGGAGAAGGATGGGGTGTTTTTGGGGGGATTGTGACGGAATCGTGAACGGCGGTTTATGCATTAGCTGTGGGAAGCATGGCGACGAAAGTACAAAGCTTCATAGAAAAAAAGTCGCCATATAAGATTTATGACGACGAAAGACCGTAGACACCAGGAAAAACGGTCGTCATAAGGGCTCTATGGGGACGAAAATTCCGAGGTCCAAGTAAAAATGGTCGGCATAAGAGGTTCATGACGACGAAAAATCGGAGGCATCAGGAAAAACGGTCGCCATAAGGGGTCTATGAAGACGAAAAATCGGAGGTCCAAGTAAAAATGGTCGCCATAAGAGGTTCATGACGACGAAAAATCGGAGGCATCAGGAAAAACGGTCGCCATAAGAGGTCTATGAAGACGAAATTACTGAGGTCCGAGGCAAAACGGTCGTCATAAGAGGTCTATGAAGACGAAATTACTGAGGTTCAAGGAAAAAGGGTCGCCATAAGTGGTTCATGAAGACGAAAATACGGAAGTTCAAGGAAAAGGGTCGCCATAAGAGGTCTATGAAGACGAAAATACGGAGGTTCAAGAAAAACGGTCCCCCAAAACTATAAAACTAAATTATCATCAATTATTCAATTTTCTTGACAATGATAATCATTTTCATTTAAAATAAATTTCACCAATGATAATCATTATCACTCAATTTGGTTTACATAATAATAATCTAATCTGAGGGAGGGATATAAGTCGATTAAACATCACATTTGCGGCTGGTGCGGCTATATGGCGGATACTGAATCTGATGAAAATTACGAAGCCCACTGCCCTTGCTGCGGTTTGGATCATATCGAGGCAGCTGAATATGACATGTAGGAGAGTTGAAAAATGAGTGAACTTTATTTTGCAATAGATCATTTTGATCATCAAATCGATTGCTTTTGCCCGGATGCTGATCATGTTAATATACTGCATTTTCAAAAGGGAGATTTAATTGAGGTCACTCCTGAGCGTAAATATACAATGCTGGGATGCTATGCGCTTGTGGTGATTAATGGACAGCAGGCATTTTACATGGCTATAGAGGATATTGAGAAATATTTCATGAGTGAATGCATATCATCACAGTTGGATATAGACCTGAAAATCAATTATCTGCAATATAAAATTGATCAGGATCTTGAAGCGGGGGACAAGGACTCTTTTGCAGAGAATAGCAGAAAGCTGAGCGAAACCTGCAGCCTGAAAGAGGAATTGGAATATTACATAGCCAAGGCCATTTAAAGTGAGTAAACAGCAAATAAAGCTAACGTGCCTGAGCGTTAGCTTATTTTTCTTTTTTTCGTTTTTATAACTCATCTTTCCCATTAAGTCTAAATATGAAGGTTTAGAACCTATTCAAATCATTGAACTTAAAGCAATAATGGGAGATTCCTCTGATAATATTCCCGGGGTCCCAGGTATAGGAGAAAAAGGAGCTATGGGGTTAATGGAAGTGGAGCCAGATTATAATACAAGTTTATAGAATTTTTCGCCAAACATAACGTGAATGCAGTATCTATCCCTTTTTTTGTGTTATAGGGGACAAACACCGCTTCATTTTTTCAGCCTTTTCATAGCTTATTATTAGCTATTGGAAAGGAGGACAAACATGTTTGGATTTTCAATGATAAAAATGGTTCGAACTCATGCAGAAAAGCTGGATCTCCCCCTGCGCCAAGATTTACTACATCTTTACACGCCGTTTAAATGGACACCTTGTTTTTTGCATTCTCCTCTAGAAAAAGTCCTGAAAAAAACAAAAAGCTTTCCTGTAGTCGTTGAATTCAAGGCTGACTCCTGTTTCTCTGATGCTTTCAAGGAATGTCAAGTTGTTTCTGAAAGACATTTTAGGACAAAGGTAAACAGAAGCTTTTCAAGCATTTCCTGCTGCAGTATGGATATGACGCCAGCCGCATTGGAAGATCTATTATCTTCTTGCTCACATATACAGAAAATATATTATGACCGAGAAGTCCAAGCCCTGCTTGATGTCGCTACTCCCTCTGCAGAGGCAGGAGATGTAATAAGTGAAAGCTCTTTAACAGGACAAGATGTGACCATTGCAGTAGTTGACACAGGAGTGTACCCGCATCAGGATTTAGGGGATCGCCTTATAAACTTCATGGACTTTGTAAATGAACGTACTGTTGCGTATGATGATAATGGCCATGGCACACATTGTGCCGGAGATGCTGCGGGTGATGGTACGGCATCAGGCGGAGTTTATCGGGCACCTGCTCCGAACGCTAATATAATAGGCGTAAAAGTACTTGACAAGCTTGGTTCTGGATCTCTATCCACTGTCATGGCAGGGATACAATGGTGCATTGATTATAATAGCAGCCTTCAAGATGATCAGCCGAAAATTGACATCATCAGCCTGTCACTGGGAAGTTCACCTGTTGGAGATCCTGAGGACGATATGATGGTAAGAGCGGTTAATGCAGCATGGGACGCAGGTATTGTTGTTTGTGTTGCGGCAGGGAATTCAGGTCCGGATGCTGGTACAATTTCCAGTCCTGGCATTAGTGAAAAAGTAATAACAGTCGGGGCAATGGATGACCGGAACACTCCGGTACGTGAAGGTGATGTAATCGCCGGGTTCTCAAGCATTGGGCCTACACCGAGTGGCGGAGCAAAACCTGATATTGTCGCACCGGGTGTTAATATTATTTCACTGCGTTCGCCAAATTCCTATTTAGATAAACTGCAAAAATCAGCTCGAGTTGGCACTGATTATTTCTCACTATCCGGTACATCAATGGCAACGCCAATTTGTGCAGGAGTTGCAGCGTTAATTCTTGAGAGCAATAGGCAGCTGAAACCGAATCAGGTAAAAGAGAAACTTATGATGGGTGCTGAAACATGGGGAAATCCACAGAATCCGAATAATAAATACATCTATGGTTCCGGATATATTAGCGCCAAAAATTCAATCCTTGAAACAAACAATCAATAATTGTTTTACAGTGCGATTCTCTCAGAGTGAATCGCTTTCTTCTATTTAGGGAATATAATATCAGAATTGCAGAGAAATAATAAATTGAATTTTCTTAAGCGGGAACGAGTGACAAGAAAGAGTATTTCTTTGTTTAATGAAGTAAGGCAAAGAGGTATTAACCAAATATACTAGTAATTGAACAGCTAGTTGAGGGTGGAAGAGAAATTATTTCTGTTTCTGCAGGATAGTGACTAAAAATGTAAAAAATATGCTTTAGGAAATTATTTAGGTCTAGAGAGGCTGAGCTGTCTGAATAAAGTTGTTTCAGACAAAGGCATCTTAATTTCCTCATTTCAACTATAGGGGATCCTGTGTTTAATAAGGACAAACGAAAAAGGATAAAAACCATAAAAAAAGAAAGCGAAATGGCTGCCTATTTTTTTGCGATTATATATCTTAATTAAAATGTGATTTTGAATTTTTTTCCTCCAGAACGGAACCCGTTAATCTTCAGGCAGCTTTTCTTTTGAAATCAGACCCGTTCATTAAAAATGAGAGCGTCCTTCATTGCTTTTCTCCCGTTTTCTCATGATTAGCCATGTGATTAAGCAGATGACAATCAATAAACTCTCCAAAGTGAAAATATACCACGGATAAGGACCAAGCACGTCAAAGAAGCTTGGGGTTTTAGGTTTATGGCGCAAAAACCAATAATTTCCGTCCATTTGATTGTTTATCAACAGAATGACAGGCAAAAGCAGATTGATAAAAACAATTAGTTTTACCACCGAATGGAAGGTTAGATAATACTTTATGGCCCACAAAAAATATAAGGCTACCCATACAACCATCATGTGGGCATAGAAAAAGTGAATATAGCGAAAATGGGGGAAGCCGTATGTTAGCGCAGGAGTAAATATAGCTTGAGTGGCACCCAATATCGCTATAAAAAATAGCAGTTCGAAAATAATTTTCTTTCTAGTCAATAGTAAAACGATACATAAAATAAGACCGATATTACACAACTCCAATGGCATGGATCGGCCAAATTTCCAGACTCCATTCACGATCATCCAAACATGATTCAGTATTTCAATCAATAATAAAGAAATGGCGGATCCAATTTCAACTCTTCTCCACACATCACCATTCATCTTTTTCCGGTATAGAAAAATCGCACATGATATAAGTAAAAAGATAGCTAAAGTAATAAGATGACTGGCAGAAAACATTTCGAAATGAAAAGACTTATGACTGCTGCCAAACCATTCCATCGTGCACACCCCGAGTCTGATTAGTGAAACAGGCATAATATGTGCATCGCCTGGGGTTTTTATGCGTTTATTCGCTATTGCATGAAGTCTGAATTTTCGACTCATTCATTTAAGGAAACACCTTTTTAAAATATTTCTTCTCATCTGGCTTCACACCCCGTTTTTACATCCGTTAGGAAAAAGGTCTCAAATATGAATAAAACAATTGACATTGATAATCATTATCATTTATTATCAGTTTAACAATAATTGAAAATCATTATCAGTTAGGAGGCTGTGGAATGAAGGTTTTCATTGGATATTTAAGTATGTCAGGAAATACGGAAGATATGGCTTCCATACTGAAAAAAGTTCTTGCATCTAAAGGATGTGAAGTGGATATGGAAAGCCTGGAATTGGCAGAAATTCATAGTATCCTTGCCTATGACTGTATTTTCATTGGTGCTTATACATGGGGGGATGGCGATCTTCCTTATGAAGCTGAGGATTTTTTTGAAGAATTGAATGATCACGATTTAACAGGAATACATGCTGCGTGCTTTGGTTCTGGTGATTATGCTTATCCAAAATTTTGTGCAGCAGTGGATACGCTTGCTGACAAATTGATTGAAAGAGGAGCCAATGTTTTTCAGCAAAGGTTAAAAATAGAACTCAACCCTGAAACAGATGAGCAGATTCTTGAGTGTCAGCAATTTGCCGAAGCTGCCTATGAATGGGCAGTGAAAAATGAGGAGATGGAACATGTTTGATAAGGGCTCCACTGCAGTGCTATCAACCCCAGATCTTCCTTTCATAGTAGCAGTAAAGCACGCGGGCATTTATTCCTTTGAGGATGGAGACTGGTTCCTTCAGTATGGGTTAACACAAAATATATACAAACTTGTGCAATTAGGTCATTTCATATTCGGAATCGGTGACAATGGCACAATTATCCGGTACGATCTGCAACGGAAAAAATGGAATCAGACCTCATTCCCAACCGCCCAGCGGCTGTGGGATATTACAGGAAACCAGAGGGGATATATCGTAACCCATGGGGGCAGCTGCTTATACATATCACATAATTTTGGTTCTGATTGGTCTGTTTTAACTCCATTTCAAAATATGTCCCAAAAGCCCCTTATCCGATCTCTGCTATATCATCAGGGGAGCATTTATATTGGAACACAAATCAACTCCCAGAATGGAGGGTTATGGAGATATTATGTTGGAAGCGGGGAATTACAGCTCATAAAAAAAGAAAAGCATTCAATGATTTCCTCGATTTATAGAGATGAAAATGACCTTCTTATCATTGCAAAGGGAAACGCCCGATCCGGTATGGGAACGATTGAGATGCTGAATCCTTTTACGAATAGATGGAGTGTATGCCAGCAGCCTATAGCAGAAAGAGCTTTCCTGGATATTTTTGAGGCGAATGAAAAAGTATATGCCACGACGAGTCAGGATGAAGACGGTTTTTCAAGAATCTACGAAGTCCATAAGAAAAGCCTGTCCCTGAATCCCATTGAAACCGTAGCTGGACATGGATTCAGGGGTGCGGGCTTTGAAGACCAGCTTTTTATCTGTTCACATAGAGAAAGTAAATGGATAAGCCACAGTTATAATACAACAGCATTAATTCATTGATAGGAGTGAAGAGGAATGAAAATTGGCGTATTTTATGCAAGTATGTCGGGGAACACTGAAGCAATTGCGGACATAATCTCGGGGGAGCTGAAGGATCAAAATCATGATGTGGATTTAGAAGATTTTATGAGTGTTCAAAGTGCTGCTGAACTGCTAAACTATGATCTTACTTTTATTGGAATGTATACATGGGGAGATGGTGACTATCCTGATGAATGTCTCGATATGATTGAAGAACTCGAACAGCTGGATCTCGAAAATCATTCCTTTGCCATCTTTGGATCAGGAGATACCACCTACCCTGAATTTTGCGGCGCCCTTGATCACCTTCGAAGACTTATAGAAGAACAGGGGGGAACAGTTGTCGGAAATCCCCTGAGAATAGAGTTTAATCCGGAACCGGAAGACGAAGAGGAAATAAAAAAGTTTGTCTCTGAAGCTTTGATGTTAAAGGAAACCTGCTGAGTATGGCAGCAAGCTTAGAAAGGATGGCCTTAATGAAAAAGAAAACATTTCATAAACTAGTAGAAGAAAACATGAAAACTATCCTAAAAGATAAAGATCAATTGGAAGAAATTTATCGAAGGATTGATGAAAATATTTTGATGGAGACAGAAAAAACAAGAGTAAATCAATAGGAATATTCAGGCTGGAAAAGTAAAGAAATATGCGTTTCTGCAATATGCAGGGACGCATATTTTATATCAGCAGTCCGTTTTTTACCGTTTGGGGAAAACTGCTGCTGTTTTAAATTTCAAAAAAAATCCCCCCATGGGGAATGAAAGAATAACTCATTATTTTGATTTTTTCTCATTCGACTTTTCCTTTTGAAGCTTTTCTTTTTCCAGACGCTCAGCATCCTTCTTAAACGCCTCCATCGCTTTGTAAAAAAGGAGAGTCATCGTTTTTCACCTCCTTATCTTTTTACTTCGTTAACTTCTTACATTTTCCTTTGGGAATTATTAGATTGTAAACATTTGGCAGGAATTAATACATTTTAGGAGAATTCATTTTTCAAGGCAAGGTGCTTTTGGATAAAAAATTGTGAAGGTGTGTTTAACTTGAGCCATTCAGTAAAAGGCATAGGAAATGCATTGCTTCATCATTGCTTAAGAGATATGAAAGAAATAGGTTATGAATATGCCATTATTGGAGGAGCAGGGCCAATAGAGTTTTATGAGAAAGCTTGCAGGGCTGTTGTCATTCCTTCTATATAATCTATCACTCATCGGCAGCAGCGAGCCGATCTTATGGGAAGGGTCGTTTTTCCACTTAAAAATAATTAGAGAATATTGTTGCAATTTGATTTTCATTATTGGTATGATGGTTCTCCGCGCATATTTCATACATAAGAAAAGTGATTTCAAAAGGAGCTGATTATGTGAAGCAGGAATTCATCGAAATTTTCAATGCCAGAGTGAACAACCTGAAAAATATTGATCTGCAGATTCCAAAAGGAAAGATCACGATATTTACAGGTGTCTCCGGTTCAGGCAAATCATCTATCGTTTTTGATACGATTGCCCAGGAGGCAGGCCGCCAGTTAAATGAGACGTACAGCAGTTTTCAGCGGCTTTTTCTTCCAAAATATAGCCGTCCGGAAGCAGATGAAATCAACAATCTTTCTACTGCCGTTGTAGTCGATCAGAAGCGGCTCGGCGGAAATGCCCGATCCACACTTGGAACCGCTACAGATATTAATCCTCTTCTTCGCCTGTTATTCTCCAGGTTTGCAGAACCTCATATAGGTTACAGCAACGCATATTCATTTAATGATCCCAGCGGCATGTGCCCGAAATGTGAAGGGATTGGGAGAATAATTACGCTAAACCTCGATGCTGCTCTTGATAAGGAAAAAAGCTTAAATGAAGGAGCTATTCTGCTTCCGGGTTTTGGGCCTGGAACATGGCAATGGAAAGCGTATGCGGAATCAGGATTCTTCGATATTGATAAAAAGATTAAAGATTATACAGAAGAAGAATTTAATAAGCTTGTCTATGCAGAGCCGCAAAAAGTTACAGTCAGCTATATGAATAATGATATGAATGCAACCTATGAAGGCCTGGCCGTCAAATTTATGCGGCAGCATGTGAAAAGGGACAAGGAGACTTCAAAAGCAGGCGAGAAGCTCCTGAAGAACTTCAGCACCATGACTGAATGCCCTTCCTGCGGAGGAAAGCGGTACAATGAGAAGGTTCTTTCATCCACAATCAAAGGCTATTCCATTTATGACCTGACGTCCATGCAATTGGATCAGCTAATTAACACCCTTCCAGAGATTACACCACCGGAAGCTAAGCCAATCGCTGAAGGGATCATGGAACGATTGGAAAATCTTTGTGATATTGGGCTTGGCTATATGGATTTGACAAGGGAAACACCAACACTATCGGGCGGTGAATCCCAAAGGGTGAAAATGGTAAAATATTTATCCAGTAACTTAACCGGCCTCATGTACATATTTGATGAACCCAGCACCGGCCTGCATCCGCGGGATGTCCACCGGTTAAATGAATTGCTGGTTCGGCTGCGGGACAGGGGCAATACCGTACTAGTTGTCGAGCATGATCCGGACGTCATCCAAATAGCCGATCATATCGTTGATGTTGGGCCTCAAGCCGGAACACACGGGGGAGAGATTATGTATACCGGCAGTTACCAGGATTTCTTATCTTCTGACACATTAACTGCCAATTATTTAAACCGCAGTGCAGAAATTAACGCAGATCCGAGACAGGTTTCCGAGTTTATGGAAAGCAGGAAAAGCAGCCTCCACAATTTGAAGAATGCGAGTCTTTCAGTTCCAAAAGGGGTTTTTACTGTTATTACCGGAGTAGCGGGTTCCGGGAAAAGCACACTTGTGAACGAAGTGTTTGCAAAAGATTTTCCGGAGGCAATCCGTATTGATCAAAGCCCGGTCCACGCGAACATACGGTCCAATCCGGCAACTTTCACTGGCATTATGAATTCGATTCGCAAATCTTTTTCAGATGCCAATGGAGTGGAGAGCGGGTTATTCAGCTATAATTCGACCGGGGGCTGTCCGTCATGCGGAGGCACTGGGTCGGTTGAAATCAATTTATCTTTTATGGATACAATGGAAGTCGAATGCAGCGAATGTCACGGAAGCCGTTTTAGGCAGGACGTGCTCCAATACTTATATAAGGGAAAAAATATTGTTGAAATTATGGAGATGTCAGTAGCGGATGCTGTGGAGTTCTTTGATGCAAAAGATATTCAGAAAAAACTCAAAGCTCTGGAGACTGTCGGTCTTGGCTATTTGTCATTGGGACAGCCGCTGACTACTTTGTCAGGAGGCGAATGTCAAAGGCTAAAGCTTGCAAAGGAACTGAATACTAAAGGAAACATTTATATACTCGATGAACCAACTACTGGATTGCATATGTCCGATGTCGCTAATATACTGGAAATCATTCATAAATTGGTGGAAAAGGGCAATACCGTTATAGTCATTGAACATAATCTCGATGTTATCCGAAAAAGTGATTGGATCGTTGATTTAGGTCCGGATGGAGGAGCTGGAGGCGGTGAAATCCTGTATGAAGGACCGCCGGCAGGAATTTTGGAATGTGAGCGATCGGTTACTGCACAGCATCTGTAATGAAATAAGTATAAGAGACCAAATGGCCATGGAATTTTTTCAATGGCCATTTTCCTTATCGCTTAAGTGGAGGTGATTACTATGGATAAACTATTAAAAGACCTGAAAGCAGCAGGTGTACACAGTATAAAAAGTGATTCCGGGATTATTTTGGAAATCTTTCAAGATGAACTAATATGTCTCAATAAAGTAGATTATTTAATAAATAGGCTTCTTACCTTGGAGGAGAGCAGCATTGAAAAAGTAAAGCTGGAGTGCCCTCAAGGAATTTTGGATAAATTAATGGTCACGCGAGGAAAAATGAAAGTGATTGGTGAAAGAGTTATTTTTAAAAAGCAGTTTGCAGAATGTGAGAATGAAAAAGTCCCTCCTTATGAAGTTTGGCCGCTCCTTAACAAAAGTTCCATTGCCTTTTTATCTGAAGTTATGAATTTTACTTATGAACTTGCTGAGAAATTTTTAAAGAGCATGAAGACAGAGCTGCCTGAACAAGCAGATAAAATGTTTACGGTTTATACTGTTAATTCTGAACCGGCTGGAGCCGTTTTTCCTCATTTGGAACCTGACCGGGACCGGGAAGGAAGGATGTTTTGGATCGGCATCCACCCTGATTTTAAGGGTAAAGGGTATGGTAAGAACCTGCATTTAATAGGGCTCCATAGATTGCAATATGATTTTAAAGCAGAAAAATATCTCGGGGCAACCCGCGCCGATAATGTCGAAATGAGAAAAATTATGGAGACGAATGGGTGTATACAGGAGAGTAACTCTGTTTACTCCTTAGAGTATTCATTTTCTGGATACTCAAGAATGATGGATAATACACGGTTGGAGAGAATATAACAATGAAAAGAGTAATCGCCTTTTTTTTCTTACTAATAGCATTGTTATTGCTATGGTTTATGGGCAATTTAAGTCAGCAGGCTCAGGTTAATGAGGGGACTTCCACTTTGGAAGGAATAATCGTTATGAAAGAAAATATCGTGCTGTTTATTGAAGATAACGGATTTACGAAGGCAGATGCAGAAACACGATCTGTTAATGAAATAATCGGAAATTATAGATCTGTTTATAAATTGAATAATGCTGTTTTGAGTGGATTAAAGAGTGGAGATAAGGTGAAAATCTGGTACTCTGAAATACTGGAATCCTTTCCGGCACAGGTAAAGGTGTTAAAAATAGAGAAATTGTAAATAGGAATTATGTTATTTGGGAGGGGCTATTCTAAATGGAACAATACACAGGCTTTTTCATTACACTGCTGCTCATTTTTACCATTGTGGTTTTCAGCAAGTATATATTTTGGTGGGTAAAGAGCTTAATCGTGGCCTATTATATAATAGTTTCCTATTATTTTATAACTGTAAAAAATAGGATTGATAATGAATTTAAAGAAGTGTTGCCGGTCCCTGATGCTTATTGGGATCAAAATTCAGGATGGGTTGACAAAATAGCTAATTACTTATTTCTTCCGCTTGCAGCAATCCTGATTTTCATTTATTTTAAATGGTTTACCAAGGTGCAAAGTAAGAAGGCAAAAATTCTTATTCTTATTAGTTTGATTCCATCAGTTATTCTTTTTATGTTTTTCCTATTTTTATTTTCTTTTGCATACGGGTATAGGCCTTAATATTTTAACCTGCCTCCTTAGGCATTTAAGTCGGAGATTAGACTATGAATGGTGGGAATTGTCAAAACTTGAAAGAAAGTCCTGGATGATGCCGGGGCAGGACCTGATCGAGCAGCAGCTGGATCAGCATTGGTTTTTAAAATTAGTTTGATATTAGCCATCTTCATTGTAATCTTGTCACTTTTTATAATGAAAACGGAATAAATCAGGGCAAAAAAACGCTTGAATGTTCAATGAACATCTCAAGCGTTTTTCTTATGATCTTCTATAAAGCTCTTTATTTTAATAATAACTTCCGTTCCGATATGCATTTCAACTTCTCTAACGTTCTTACGGATCAGTTTCTCTTCAATTCCAATTATTTGATAAAACTCCATTAATACCTGGTGATCCTGAAATAGGTTTTTGCCAATTTCTAAACCTTGTTCTGTCAGTTTTACTGTTCCATAGGGCTGAAAGTGAATGTAACCGTCCGATTTAAGCTTTCCAGCCATTTTGGATGCAGCTGAGGCGGTAACCCTCAAAACCTTTGCGATGCCGGAAATGGTCGCATGCCCATGTGCTTCCTGTAATAGATAAATCTCCAGAATATATCTCTTTGAACTAATGGGGATCACAGGTTTCACCTACTTGCTGGAATTGTGTCCTTTATAAATAATAGAATAAGTAGAAGGGTACATATGGGGAAGAATCGTGCCCTTCAAATTCAAAAAACAGAGCTAAAGGGCACAAAAGCATAAGAATCGTGCCCTTCAAAGTCAAAAAACAAGCTGAAAGGCACAAAAGCATAAGAATCGTGCCCTTCAAAGCCAAAAGACAGAGCTGAAGGGTACAAAAGCGTAAGAATCGTGCCCTTCAAAGGCAAAAAACAGAGCTGAAAGGTACAAAAGCATAAGAATCGTGCCCTTCAAATTCAAAAAACAAGCTGAAAGGCACAAAAGTATAAGAATCGTGCCCTTCAAAGTCAAAAAACAGAGCTGAAAGGCACAAAAGCATAAGAATCGTGCCCTTCAAAGGCAAAAAACAGAGCTGAAGGGCACAAAAGCCTGAGAATCGTGCCCTTCAAATTCAAAAAACAGAGCTGAAAGGTACAAAAGCGTAAGAATCGTGCCCTTCAAAGGCAAAAGCCAGACCTGAAGGGAACAAAAGCATAAGAATCGTGCCTTTCATTGCTACAAGACTAAGAGAAATGGAACCACTCCGGGCTATACACCCATTCTGCTTCAATATTTCATTTACCGGGTCAAGCCTTCTTTAATGGTTTTAATATTCCATTCCATCATCGAGATGTACGTATCGCCGTCTTCACCCGGCTTTGCCAAGGAGTCTGTAAACACTTTTCCCATGATAGGAACATTGGTTTCATCTGATACGGCTTCCATGCTTCTTGCGTCAATGCTTGTTTCCAGGAATAGTCCGGTAATTCTTTTTTCATTAATAATATCCACAATTCTTGTTATTTGTTCTGGTGTTCCCTGGTTTTCCTGATTGATTTCCCAAATGTATTCTGCCTGGAATCCGTAGGCTTCGCTGAAATATTTAAAAGCACCTTCACTTGTAACGAGAACCCGATCATTTTCTGGAATTTCATTAAATTGTTTAACCGCTTCATCATGCAGCTCTTGAAGCTTTGCAATATATTCTTCCGCGTTTTTTTCGTAAACTTCTTTATTGTCTGGATCTGCTTTAATAAGTCCATCTCTGGCATTTTCCGCGTATTTTATCCCATTTCGAATGTCCAGCCATGCATGCGGATCTTCTTCACTTTCTTTGCCCTTTGTGGTTAAGTGCATGGCATCAACGCCTTTGCTCATCAGGAACACTGGCGCATCTTCACCGTCTTTTCCGGCAGTTTCCATCAATTTATTGAACCATGAGTTGCCGGCCTCCAGATTCAGCCCGTTGTAAAATACAGCATCTGCATCCGTTGTTTTTTGCACATCCTCAGGAAGCGGGTCATATTCGTGGGGATTGGATCCAACGGGAGCTAAACTATGAATCTCAACCAAATCCCCGCCTACATTTTTAACAATGTCATACACAATCGAATAGGTAGTCACCACTTGGATTTTTCCATCTTCATTTGCTGATGTACTTGTTTTTCCGCTGCTGCAGGCTGACAGGAATAACACAGAAAGAAGGGATGCAGCTAATAAAAGAAAGCCTTTTTTAATCATCGTTTTACCTCCTGAAAAATTTGATTATATTTAAATTAAACTAATGAAGCTCTCTTCTTCTTTACTTTCAGCGATTTCCATATTAGCCCATGCTTAGGTGAGAATAAGAAAACGAGAATGAAAATAGCAGTGGCAGAAATGACAATCGTAGCTCCTGAAGCTAAGTTGTAGGTGAAGCTAAAGTATAGTCCTACGATGGATGAAATCACACCAATTCCAGCCGCAAGGAAAATCATCATCCACAGGCGCTCGGTTAACAGATAAGCTGCCGCCGCCGGAGTAATCAGCATGGCAACAACCAGGATTATACCAACTGTCTGGAGGGAGGCAACGGTTACCATTGTCAAAAGAGTCATTAGGAAATAATGAATGAAACGCACTGGCAGTCCGTAAGCTGCTCCCATCGTTTCGTCAAACGAGGTGACCAATAATTCTTTGTAAAAAAGGTAAACAGCCGTCAATACAATCAGGCTGATGCCCAATGTGATCCACATGTCGGATAATCTTACGGCCAGTACATTACCAAATAAAATATGGTATAGATCTGTACTGCTTTTTAGCATGGTAATTATTATGATTCCTGAAGCAAATGCCGCTGTAAACATAATTCCAATCGAGGTATCATGCTTTATCCGGCTGTTTTGGGATACAAAACCAATGGCGATAGCTGTAATCACACCGCTGATGACTGCCCCAAAGAAGAAGTTAACCCCCAGCATATACGAAATAGCGACGCCCGGAAGTACGGCATGTGATATGGCATCTCCCATGAGAGCCATTCCTCTGAGGATGATAAAGCACCCAATGACTCCGCAGATAATTCCTACCATAACCGAGGTTAATAACGCTTTTTGCAGAAAACCATATTGCATGACCGCTTCAATAAAAGCCATTATAGCGACACCCCAATCTCATTCATAAAAGCAAATTGCCCCTTGTATGCTTTTGCAATTACTTCAGGTTTAAACACTTCTTCAACGGTCCCAAAACTGATCAATTCCTTATTTAGGAGAATTAACTGATTGAAATAATCATTTGCTTTACTTAAATCATGGTGTACAACAATCACAGTTTTTCCTTGTCTGCAGAGCTCCTTCAAAATGTTCACAATGGTTTCCTCACTGGATACATCAACTCCAACAAATGGCTCATCCAGAAAGAACAAATCCGCTTTTTGGGCAAGTGCTCTCGCCAGAAAAACTCTCTGCTGCTGGCCGCCTGATAGTTCCCCAATCTGCCTTTTGCTGAACTCCTGCATGCCAACTCGCTGAAGGCATTCCATGGCCCACTCTTTATCCTTTTTCTTTGGACGGCGGAACAGTTTTAAATGGGGGTAGGTCCCAATAAGAACTACATCAAGCACAGTGATTGGGAAATCCCAGTCAATGTCATTCCGCTGCGGCACATAGGCAATACTCTTGCGCACTTCAGAAATAGGTTTTCCCAGTACTTTTACTGCACCTTTATCCTTTGGTATGAGATTTAGCATGGCTTTTAGAAAAGTTGATTTTCCTGCGCCGTTTGGCCCGATAATTCCTACCAGATTACCTGTATTAACGGAAAGGCTAACTCCAGTCACCGCTTCATTTCCAAAATAGGAAACATGCAAATCGTCTATGCTAATTGCTGAATCCTTCATTATTTTTATCCCCCTTTATTTCCCATATTTAAATTGGTTCAAATTAATTGTTTATGTGCAATTATACGTCACATGGACAAGAATTATGGTTTTATTAAAAAGTTTTGCCTTAATGCAAATTATATGCGATTGCTAAACAATGTCAACACAAAATAATTATTTTTACAGAAAGTTTAATGTTGGCATTAAAATAGGTGAATTATGAAATCAGGCTCTGGCATTCAATTTGTTTAATGGTAAAATTAGGGGTGTTATACTATCTTTATTAGTTAATAGATTGTAATTTTGTAAATATATGAAACTTTTTACCCTTTTTGATCGTTTAATTAGTATAAGGCGGGATATGTGCTTATGATCGATGACGTGTGGACTGCTCTGATGGTTATGATCTTTTCTTACACATTAGGTAGCGTAACCGGGGCTTATTATGTGGTTAAATACATAGCAAAAGAGGATATAAGAAAAAAGGGGAGCGGGAATGTAGGGGCTACCAATGCAGGCAGAGCACTCGGAAAGAAGGGGTTCTTGCTCACAATAGCAATTGATGCTGGAAAGGCATGGGCCGCTTTATATTTAACTGATCTTTTGTCTGAAGGTGATTATTTTTTAATCCTTAGCGCTGTTTGCGTGCTTATCGGCCATTTATTTCCAATTCAGCTGGGGTTTCATGGCGGGAAAGGAGTGGTTGTCTACTTGGCTTCTGCCTTGTATTTGGAACCACTAACAATAGCGATAATGGCCATCATGATGGGAATTGCCTATGCAGTTCTCCGGAAGTATACAATATCAGGTTTTATTTCCATGGCTTCCATACCGATAACAGCCTGGGTGATTGGTGACTCATTCATCATATCTGCAGGACTTCTGCTGCTACTTTTCATTGTCCTGATTTCCCATACCAACTTCATCATGCCTAAACATAGGAGGTAAACTGTGAATATTATCTGCAAAATCGCAACCGAACCTAATGAATTTGAACAAATTCATCAGCTGAACTACCAGACTTTTGTGGAAGAAATTCCTCAGCATAAGCAAAATGAAGAACAGCATTTAATTGATAAATTTCATGAAGAAAATACATATGTCATTGCCAAGGCTGGCGAGGAAGTCGCAGGAATGATCGTAATCCGTGCCAAAAGGCCATTTTCGCTTGATTATAAACTTCCCAATCTCGAAGAATACTTGCCTGTTAAAGGGGAATTTTGTGAGGTCCGCTTGCTGTCAGTCAAAAAAGAGTATCGCAGCACGCGTGTTTTTTATCAGCTTTGTGAAAAGCTTGTAGAGCTTTGCCTCGAAAAAAATTATACGATGGCGCTGATATCGGGCACGGTCAGACAGCTGAAATTATATAAGCGGATTGGGTTTCTGCCTTTTGGTCCTCTGATAGGAGAGGAGGGAGCCCGGTTTCAGCCCATGTATTTAACAAAAGAGAATTTCGAACGTTCAACGAAAGCCTTTGAACGCTTAATGGCCAGAAATTCAGGACCCGCCGTTCAGCATTCATTTTTGCCGGGTCCTGTGCCCATTCATGCAAAAGTGAAAAGGGCTTTTTCAGAAGAAGCCATATCTCATCGCAATCATGATTTTATCAGCGGTTTGAAAGACTTGCGTACTCAATTATGCAAGTTAACAGATGCCTCTCATGCTGAAGTTGTTGTTGGCACGGGAACACTTTCCAATGATCTTGTGGCAGCACAGCTGAAAAACATCGAGGGGGATGGGCTGATCCTGGCCAATGGTGAATTTGGCTTTCGTCTCATTGATCATGCAAGAAGGTTTCAATTATCTTTTCAAACGATTGAAAGAGAGTGGAATGAACCGATTTCCCACGAAGAAATAGCCTGCATGCTGAAAGAAAACCCCTCCATAAAATGGGTGTGGACCGTGCATTGTGAAACTTCAACCGGGTATGTATTCGATATCAGAGGCATTCAAGAGCTATGCGGGGAGCATGGTGCCGAGCTTTGCGTGGATGCGTGCAGCACGGCCGGAATTATTCCGCTGAACCTTAAGAATATTTATTTTGCATCGACCGTCAGCGGAAAGGGATTTGGTTCCTATCCGGGTCTGGCAATCGTGTTCCATCGTGACAATATTAAAGAGAACAGTGCAGTTCCAAGATACTTGGACTTAAAGATGTACGAAGAAAACCAAAGCATTCCATACACCCATTCTTCCAATCTGGTCTGCGCATTAAAAGAGAGTATAAAGCTGATAGATTATGAGAAATTAAATCTTTTGTCTGGAAAAGCAAGGATGAAGCTGAAAGAAAGCGGATTTTCCGTTCTGGGGGACGATGATTATTCGCCTGGCATCCTGACTATCAGTTTGCCGCAGTGCATTTCCAGCAGGGAATTTGGAGACGCATGCAAACAGATAGGAATTCTTCTAAGCTATGAAAGCAGGTACCTGCTTGATAGAAATTGGGTTCAGGTGGCTCTAATGGGGGCACAGGATGAGCAGAAGGTCATGTCATCCATCGAAATGATGGCAGGTATTTTAGAAAAACAATATGAAAAGCGGTATGATTATGAAGTTATTTAAAAGACTTTCACCCATTTGGTTTGCCGTCATTTTTACCTGGATTAAAACGGTCATTGTATCCTTTATCGGATTTAATTTGCATCCGGAGAACTGGACTGATATTTTATTTATGCTTTTAAGCCCGATCGGGGCCATAATGGTCATTCTTGGAGTTAATATTTATTTTAAGCGAAAGGTGAAACCGGCAGCCATTTTTGCAACGATGGTGATTTTGACAGGCATTCTTTTTGGGGATTTGCTTTATTATCGTTTTTATACTGATTTTGTAACCGTTCCGATCCTTTTTCAGTTTAAAAATGTCGGAGGGATTGGACCGAGTACATTTGAATTGATTAGTCCATGGGATCTTCTGTTATTTGCTGATCTGGCCGTTTTTTGGCTTTTCTATCTAAAACGGAAGTCAGTACATGTGCAAATCACAGCTAAATCAAAAAGATTATACACGGCTGTCAGTCTGGGATTTGTAATCATGACCATCATTCTCGGCATCGTGAAAGTGCCTCATTTATTTTCGGAATCATATAATCGCCAGCAGCTTGTTAAGCATATTGGCTTGTATCAGTATCATCTCTATGATATTGGCATCGCCGCATCATACCCGCTCAATCGCGCTTTTGCCAGTCCATCTGACGCTGAGGCCTCAGCGGAGTATGTCCAATCTCAAGAAGATAAGCAATCAGATTACTTTGGTGCGGCAAAAGGAATGAATGTCGTTCTGATCAGTATGGAGTCCACACAGAATTTTGTTATCAATCAGAAGGTGAATGGCCAGGAAATAACGCCATTCCTTAATTCACTGATTGAAGACAGCTTTTATTTCAGCAAGGTCTATGATCAGACAGCACAGGGGAAAACGTCCGACTCTGAATTCATGATCGATACAGGCCTTTATCCATTATCCAGCGGATCGGCGTTTGTCAGAAAAACGGAGAATGCTTATCGAAGCCTGCCGCATATTCTTTCTGATGAGGATTATTACTCAGCTGTTTTCCATGGGAATGACGCTACGTTCTGGAATCGGGAGGCCATGTATGATTCTCTGGGGTATAACCGATATTTTTCAAAAGCCGATTATTTGGTCACAGAAGAGAATTCAGTGAACTACGGCATAAAGGATATCCCATTTTTCCAGCAATCCATACAGCATCTGGAAAAACTGCAGAAGCCTTTCTATGCCAGGTTTATCACACTGACAAACCATTTCCCATTTTTGCTGGAGGAGGAAGATCAGTTCATTCCTGAAGCCAGCACGAGTGAAATGGTCGTTAACCGCTATGTGACAACCGTTAGATATCAGGATGAAGCCATTAAAACATTCTTCCAGGACTTAAAAGCAAGCGGACTCTATGAAAATACAATGTTTGTATTGTATGGCGACCATTATGGCATATCGGACAAATACGAACATGGCGTTCTGGAGATGCTGGGGCAGGAAGATACCATTGTTAACCGAATGCAGCTGCAGAGTGTGCCGCTTATTATTCATGTGCCAGGAGTGGAAGGCAAAACGTTTTCGAACATTGGCGGGGAAGTTGATATTAGGGCAACGATCCTTCATCTGCTCGGAATTAGTTCTGAAGATAACTTTAGCTTCGGGCAAAACCTTTTTACAAGGGATCCCAATCATCCAGTTATTTTCCGGGATGGAAGTTTTATGGCTAAAGACTACTTTTACAAAGCCGGTAAATGCTTCAAGAGCGAATCGGAAGAAGAAACAGACATCAATAGCTGTGAACCATTAATGGATATCTCGAGAAAAGAGCTTGGGCTATCTGATGATATTGTGCATGGGGATTTGATGAGGTTTATGGAATAAAATAGTAAATAAAGAGAGGATTGCAAGAAATCCGTTTTTTGACCGCAAAGAGAAGTGATTAGTATTACTGGTATTTTAGGAATGCTGCCAATAGGGAATAAGATTCATTTGAAAGAAAACTTGAATAATATTATTAAGGTGGTTCCAGCTATTCGCTGGAGCCATTTTCTTTGCAGGTTCGTGAAAAGTCTTCATATGCTTTGTTTTAAGTTAATCGATTCTACGGTTAGAATATTTTGGTTTTTAAGAAAGTACTGAGCCAGAAGAGGATTTTCTTATTCGAAAAAATGAATCTTTCCCCAATAGAAAAATAGATGACATCATTAGGGTGCTTATCCAAGCATTCTTTCACAGAATGCATATTTTAAAGTAAATGGGACAAGGAGGTGATTTAGATGTCATGTGGAAGAAGATTTGATAATGTAGCAGGTGCATTTGATCGTGATGACAGAAGAAGAAGATTTGATAATGTAGCAGGTGCATTTGATCGCGATGACAGAAGAAGAGATATTGATGTGGATAATGTATTTATCCGTGCCAATAGGGTTATTGTTGTCGAGGATGATAGAAGAGATCGCAGAAGAAGTGATGATGATAGAAGACGCAGAAATTGCTGTCCATGGTAAACTGAATTTGATTAAAGACTGTTGAGAAATTTCTTTCTCAACAGTCTTTTCATAAATATTTAGTCCAGCATAGAAGAAATGGATCGATAGATGCGTTTGATTGTTTCCATATGCATCGCTTCATGATAAAAGCCAAATAGAAATGCCTCTCCAGTTGTGTGAAAGGTTATTCCACCGCGGTTTGTATATGGGCTGGGCAGTTTTTGATCCATACGCCCATGAAGAAATGTCTTTATTCTGGGTTTTTGTTCGGTTAAGACAGATGCAATTTCGACGAAAGACGGCGGTGGTTCAGTCCAATCGGCAGGCTTAGTTCCAGCACCAAATAAGCGTTCATAGTTCAACGGGACGTTCATTTCTTCACCTGATATTCCAAAGACTAGCTTTTCCTGCACAAATGCAATATGCCCGAAGTTCCAGCGGATACTATTGTTAAACCCTTCTGGAATGATATCAGCCATTTCTTCAGGTATCTGTTTGATCGATTTTTCAGTAATGCCCCGCACTGTTTCCATATGGTCAAAAATAGTCTGTTCCAATACACTCACCCTCCATAATCATGCTCATTGGATAATGTTCTAGGAATTCACTTCATTTTCCTACATCTATATTTATTTTTATATAAAAGAGCTATGAATGAAAATTAATGACCTTAAGTCTCAAGTCCTATAAGCATATACAGCGCAGGCTTCTTAATCTATAGACCGTGTATCTTTATTATAAAAATATAATCATATTTTTGATAAGGAGATACGTTATGTCTAATCAAAAGATCTATATACTCCTTACGGATACCGGAACGTTATTTACCCGGCTTATTAAGCTTTACACAAAAAAGCCGTATAATCATGCTTCAATTTCACTTGATCCTGAGTTAAAAGAAGTTTACAGTTTCGGCAGAAAAACGGCGAAAAATCCATTCATAGGCGGTTTTGTTAAAGAAAATATCCGAGGAGAATTTTTTAGCAACTCAAGATGTACAGTCATTAGCTGTTCTGTTACAGATGCACAGTTGAACAAGCTTAAAGCATTCATAAATAAGATAGAATCTGAAAAAGAAGATTACGCCTATAATCTGCTTGGTCTATTTGCAATCATGTTTAATAAACAACTCTCTAGAAATAATGCTTTTTTCTGCTCTCAATTTGTAGCAACTGTCTTACAGAGGTGTGAGATTGTTCGTTTTACTAAACCGCCCTCGCTTGTTATACCACATGAATTTATGGAAATGGAAAATTCCCATGTTGATTTTCAGGGAAACCTGGAAGAGTATTTCCTGAATATAGACAGCCAGACTATAAATATAAACACATACGTTTCATCCCATGGCCAGGATCAGTTCGGACAATCAATGGCAATTTCCTAATGTGCTGCAATTAATTTCGATTCTTTTTGTACGCTAAAGGTGTCATATTCATATACTTGCGAAATTTTTCAATAAAGTAACTGCTGCTGTTGAAGCCTACTTTAAAGGCAACTTCTGTAACATTTGAGTCTCTTTCTTGTAGCAGGGGGAGACTTTTTTGTATGCGGTAATGAATCAAGTAGTTAATGGGTGTGGTCTTTAAGATTTTTTTAAAGTATCGGCAGCATTCGGAATTGCTCAGCCTTCCAGCTTTGGCAATATCAGCAAGAGTGACTTTTTCAGCAAAATGCTGATGAATCCAATTCAGCATTTCCTTCATCCGCATATGCTTTTCAACTTCAGTCTGGCTGTATTCCAATTGGAATCCGTTTCTGATTAACTGCTGCCAAATGAACGTCAGCAGACTGGTTATGTTAATCTCGTAAAATGGAGAATTGTCATTCATTAATTCCTTGATTTCCATGATGCTTTCTAATATGCTTTTTCCCCAATCCTCGCAGCGGTTCAGGATTATGTATGGAAGATTTGTTGCTGATATATATGGATAAATATAGCTGCTGTATAATTCCTGGGGAAGCAGGAAATGAGGGGAGACATTTAAACAAATATAAACGCAATCTCCGTTTAAATCCTCGGCCGAATGGAGACAGCCGCTATTGATGAAAATACCCTCACCTTCTTTAACTGACAATTTTTCCTCATTGATTTGGACAATAGCTTCGCCTTTTACTGACAGGATAAATTGAATCTCCTCATGCCAGTGCAAAGGGATTTTGCCTTGGATATTGTCTGCAATCTTCGTTTCGTAGCAGGCCACAGGCATCACCACTGTCCTGTGGCTCGTCAGCTCTTTCAGGCTTTCATCCACTTTAAAATCTTTAATCTGCAAAAAAAGCCACCTCAATATAGTTATATTTTTTTATGATATTTAGCTATTTTTATCACAGGATTTGAATTATTATAACACTATTATTATATTTAAGGTGGAATTTAACATGAAGGGACGTTCAAGGAGTACAGGTTTATTGCTTGTTATTTTTGGAGCTTCATTTTGGGGTGTTGGCGGAACAGTTGCCCAAAAGCTTTTTCAGGAATTTGGCATCTCTGTTGATTGGCTTGTCACTGCCCGTCTTCTGACAGCAGGTGTTCTTCTGTTAGCCGTTCAATTTCTGCTGAAAGACCGCTCTCAGGTATTTGGAGTCTGGAAAAATAAAAGGGCAGCCATCATGCTCTTGATTTTTGGCCTGGCAGGCATGCTGGCCGTGCAGTATACCTATATGGCTTCCATTCATCATGGCAATGCGGCTGTTGCCACATTGCTTCAATATCTGGCACCGGCTATGATTATTATTTACCTGGTTTTACGGAAACAATCGGTATTTTCAAGACAGGATTTTGTAACAGTTTCCCTTGCCCTGGCAGGATGCTTCTTTCTTTTGACCAACGGTTCTGTTTCTCAGCTATCCGTACCGGCACCGGCCATTGTATGGGGAGTTCTATCTGGTGTGGCACTCGCATTTTATACTTTGTATGCTGTCCCGCTGCTGAAGGAATATGATTCCCTTGTCGTGGTTGGATGGGCGATGGTTATTGGCGGATCTGCATTGAGTTTCATCCATCCCCCTTGGCAAATGAATTTCGGCAGCTTAACGGCTGAAGCATACCTGTATTTGGTTTTCGTTATTATTTTTGGGACAATGCTTGCGTTCTGGTTCTATATTGAAAGTCTCCAAACCCTTTCTCCAACGGAAACCAGTCTTTTAAGCAGCCTGGAGCCCCTCGCAGCAGTATTTACTACTGTTATCTGGCTGAATGAACCATTCGGAATGTTCCAATGGGCGGGTACAGCCTGTATCTTTGGCATGATTCTGCTGCTGGCATTGAATAAACAGAAACCTGCAAAGAATAGTGATTGTGCTGAAAAAGATGAACCGCTAAGAGTGAGCTGAGAACCAGTCCCTTTAAAAGGGGGCTGGTTTTTTCTTGCTTAGGTTTGGCAATTTCGCTCAAACTAAGCATTATATTTTCCTAAATTTATTTCGGTTGTTAAAATAAAGTCAATTCTTCATGAAGGAGATAATAAAATGACTAATATACAAATACCTGTTTCTGTTTTGAACCTTGCCCCGATACGGGAGGGGAAGGAAAGCAGGCAGGCGATCGAGGATCTTGTTGATCTGGCTCAGGCAACAGAGGAGATGGGCTACAAACGCTATTGGATAGCGGAGCATCATAATACTCCAACATTGGTTAGTTCTGCCACTGCTATTTTAATAAAACATGCATTGGAACATACAAAAACCATTCGCATTGGCTCCGGCGGAATTATGCTGCCGAACCATGCACCATTAGTTGTTGCCGAGCAATTCGGAACGATGGCGACCATTTATCCGGATCGTGTTGATCTTGGTCTCGGAAGGGCACCTGGTACGGATATGATGACGGCTAATGCGCTTCGCCGCTCGAAGAATGATTCTGTTTATACATTCCCAGATGATGTTAAGCGGCTGCTGACATATTTTGGTCCATTAGAGGAGCAAAGCTATGTAAAAGCACACCCGGGAGTGGAAACGAACATTCCGATTTATATTCTTGGCTCTTCGACAGATTCTGCCTATTTGGCTGCAGAGCTTGGGCTTCCGTATGTATTTGCCTCACACTTTGCTCCAAGATGGATGGAGGATGCCATCCGGATCTACCGTGCCAACTTTAAGCCTTCGAAGTATCTCGATAAGCCATATATGATGGTTTGCTTAAATGTCATTGCAGCGGAAACGGATGAAGAAGCCGAATTCTTATCTACCACGATGAAGCAGTTCTTCTTGAATGTTGTCAGAGGAACTTCCATGAAATTGAGCCCGCCAGTCGAGGACTTGGATTCGATCTGGAACCCAATGGAAAAGGAAGCGGCAGAGGGAATGTCAAGCGTGACCTTTATGGGCAGCAAAGAAACAGTCAAGGGGCAGCTGGAACAGTTCCAGGATATGTACAATGTCGACGAAATCATGGCGGTTTCTTATATCTATGATGAAGAAAAACAAAAACGTTCATATGAAATATTTAAAGAAATTACAGACGGCAAATGAGCGGGGAAATATTCCCCGCTTTTTTGTATTTCTCGGGAAAGCGCAGGATTAGACTTTTCTTGCACTCAGCGGTCGTATCGTGACTTTTATTGGCGGAAAATGAAGATCCCTGGAAATTAGGGGATATCTATGATTTGCTGTTTGTACAGGGCTAGCATTGGTACACAAACCTCTGAAAAGTATTGGTGTTTCATGCTGATACACAACCTACGTCCATTTTATTAGCTTTCCCTGGTTTAGAGAATACCCTGCAGTTTTATTAGTCATGCCAAAAAGTGAGGATAATTTCCTTTAGTTTTATAAAAATAATAAAAACTAAATGGAAAGGACATTGATCATGAAAAAATGCATATTTCTTTTCTTCAGTCTTGCATTAGTCTGGCAAACCAATTGGACCGCTGTACAGGCGGAAAACAATCCCCGCAATATTTATGAGGTAAAGCAGGGGGATACCTTGACAATGATTGCCAAAACATATAGAACAACGGCAGGGGACTTAAAGCAATATAACGGCTTGCAGACAGACAGACTTTTAATAGGCCAAAAGCTGCGTGTTCCAATTATATACAAAGTGGCACCCGGTGATACACTCTGGAAGCTGGCGGAAAAATTTGATTCGGCTGTGCCGATTATTAAAGCAGCTAATGGGCTTTCTGCCGACGGTTTGAATGCAGGGCAAAAATTAAAAATTGTTCCTAAGAAATTAGCCATGGATGGTAAGTTCGTCCTCATGACGAGAGAGGAATTCCGGGATTGGATTTTCAATCAGAAATTTACGAGAAAAGTGGCCAAAGTTCAGCAGCATCACACCTATCAGCCATCTTACAAACAGTTCAATGGCTCAAATCATTTTGCTTTAATGAAGGGAATGGAGGAGTATCATGTAAGCGGCATGAAGTGGAGTATGATCAGTCAGCAATTGACCACTTTCCCGGATGGAAAGGTGGCAGTGGGGAGGCCGTTCGATTTAGCACCGGAAGGATCATTTGGACTGCAGAATAAAGAAGCTATGCACAAGATCGAAGCGGATGCGATAGCGATTGAAAATCTTGGGAATTTTGACGATAATCATATGACTGCGGAACAAAAAGAAACGATTGTGACAGTCACAGCTCTTCTGATGCTGAAATATGGCCTGGCGCCATCCATTGACAGCATTACCTATCACCATTGGTGGGATATTAACTCCGGTGAACGGGTGCTGGATAGCAGTCATGGACATGCAGTGAAAACCTGCCCCGGCACTGAATTTTTTGGCGGGAATTCGACTGCAAGCGCTAAGAATAACTTTTATCCTCTAGTTAGGAACAAAATGCAGGAAATCAGAGGAACATTGCACTAATGAGAAAAACCCGCAGCTGGTGCGGGTTTTTCTCATCGCTTTTTCTTTTTCTTTTTATCATCTTCTGCTGCAAGCTTTGCTTTATTTACACTTTCAAGCTCTACCTGTACATGAATTTTACTTTCCTCTACTGCCGTTACGCTGGTCACCTTGCCTTTGCGTCCTTTAATTTTGACCTCTTCGCCTTCATTTGGAACACTTTTGCGAAGCTGGTTTAATAAAACATTTCTCCCATCAAGATAATACACCGTAAACATTCTCATCACACCTTTTTTCTATGGAATCTGGTACAAGTTATTGCACCTTTTCTATAAAATATAGGCTTAGTGATAAAAATAGACCGATAATATTAATTTTTCATTAAGAATAAAAATAATAGTTGCGAACGTACGTTCTTTGTAGTAAAATCAATTTGTAATAAATGTTAAGAAAAATGAAAAAATTGGGGAGTTGATTAAAATGACAGTTAAAGTGATTCCTTATTTAGTGATGGACGGAAATGCGAATGAAGCAATTGAATTTTACAGAGAAGCATTAGAAGCGGAAGTTCTGTATAAGCAGACATTTGGGGAAGGGCCGGAAAACCCTGAATATCCGTTGCCTGAAGAAGCAAAGGACCGCATTATGCATGCAACTGTAAAAGTCGGGGAGAACGAACTCATGTTTAGCGATACATTCCCAGGCCAGAATCATCAAATCGGCAATCAGGTGACCATTTGCCTTTCTACATCAGATTCTCAAAAATCGCAGAAATTTTTTGAAGCTCTACAGCAGGGCGGGCAAGTGACGATGCCTCTACAGGAAACATTTTTCAGCCCTGCATATGGAAGCGTAATTGACAAATTCGGAGTGAATTTTCAAATCTATACAGAGGGCGAGCATTAAGTCAGGCAAAAATATAGAACCCACTCCATAAAATAGGAGTTAGAAGATGAGCATCGTTAATTATCTTGGCTGTAATGTTCTATTGCCAGTCAGTGATCCTGAGAGTGATGATGAAATCATTATAGGTGATTTCTTCTCAGATGAAGAAATGAGGGCAGAGGTACATAAACATCTGTCAGCAAAATATATCTACGAGGTATCCTCTAGTCAACACGGCAGCATTTGGTTTAATAAATACTACAAAAAAGACTATCCAAAAGGTCACGAAGAAGGGCAGCAAATCTTCAAATCTTTATGTGCTTTTTTAGATCAGCACCTTGCATCAGGGGATTATTGTGAATTGTATACCTGCTGGGTTGGCGACGAAGCGGAACAGCCTGAATACAAGGACTGTATTAACCTTCATGACTTTGATATCGATAAGATTGAAGTACTTGAAAAATCATTGCTTGTCATCAGCAAATAAATGTCTGTTTGAGCCATTCCTTTATGGAGGAGGAATCGGCTCTTTTTTAATGAACTTGTTTAATTTTGGCTTGGTCATAGTTCATGATAGAAATATCTATTGAGAAAAAGAGAGGGGATTTTTATGATAATAAAATCAAAAGAATACATAGTTAAAAATTTGAACTATATTATAAGATCTGCAGTCGAGGAAGATGCAAAGGAATTATCTGAAGTTAGGGTGCAGATTGATGGCGAAACGGAGAACATGGACCGGGAGGCAGGCGAAGCATACATAGATGAAAAAGGTTTTAAGGAGTTAGTTAATAAAGATTCCATTAGTGGCCAGAATATATTTTTGGTTGCGGAAGTGAATGGGAGAATTGCCGGCTTCTCCAGATGTGAAGGCAGCGAACTGAAAAGAAGCGGTCATAAAGTGGAATTTGGAGTATGTGTGCTCAAGGAATTCTGGGGCTTTGCTATTGGAAAAAACCTATTAGCTCAGTCTATTCAATGGGCGGAGTCTCATCATATTAAGAAAATTACTTTAAATGTTCTAGAAACAAACGAGAAAGCAATTAAGCTTTATGAGCATAATGGCTTTGAAATTGAAGGAATATTAAAAATGGATAAGCAGCTGTCTGATGGCAAATATTACAGCACTATCGCAATGGGAAGGATTAGTGATAAAACTCTAAGATGAATATTTTTGCGCGCCTCAAAGCAAGAAGAGAATACATGAAGGAGTAAAACACGGCGGAGTTGCCCCGAAGAATTTTGCTTCGCTGTTTTCTTGGATATCAAATCCAAGTCTGCTGTCTAATTCATTATACTCGGATCCCGGAACTGCTTCTCATCATTTCCACAACACCGTACCCCTTATATAATAATTGAATATAATTTAACATACGTCAGCTAAGGAGTATGTTATGGACAATCAACTAAAAGAGATAGTCGGAGTAACTTTAGCTGCGATAGGAACGATCATTTCAGCTGTCTCGACCATACCTGCAAAGTCAGAAAAAATGGAAAAACTCTTTGAGGGCCTTGATATCGTGGGGAACAGCCTTCAAGCAACAGGAAACGCTCTTGAAGCAGAAGGACAGAGTGGGCCATCACTTGAAAAGCTCGGCAATGAAATACAGGCAATCGGAAACAGTATAGTCATTGCCGGATTAACTTTAGACTTAGAAGGTGAAAATGAAGAGAAATTAGTGATCGCAGGAAACTGGCTTCAGGCTCTTGGCGGAGCGACAGCACTTGGAGATGAATTTGAGGATCCCACTGCAGCGGGGCAGATTTTTAATATAACCGGCAATCTGCTTCAATCGATTGGCAATTCCCTTCAGGCAATCGGAGGTACAATTAATCTCAGGGAAAAAGAGAGGGGAGAATCGGGAGAAAGCGCAAATAACATTATTGCCATTGGAAGCTGGATTCAGGCAGTCGGCTCTGTTTTATCAGTAATTGGCCAGCTTCAGGAGGAGAATCAGGAGACTTCTTCTGAGAGCAGTGAAGAAAACAATGAACCTGACTCAAAATCTTCTGTGTGGCTAAATGAAGAACTTCTTTAGAGAGGGGTAATCATGTATCTAGAAGGAGATGTTCTTTTAACAATCGGAGCTTATTTTTTGGTTGCGGGCACATTTATTTCTGCGATTGGTGAAACCATGAAGCCAGATGAAAACAATTTCAACAAAAAATTAATACGCGACGGAAACGGAGTCCAGGCGGTTGGCAATAGCCTGCAGGGATTTGGAAGGATACGCATAGCTGAAGGAAATGAAGAAGCAGTTAATTTATATGGAATTATCGGAAGCTTTACACAGGCAGGCGGCAACTCCATCAACACTGCTGCAATCAATATCGAAATTCAAGATCCATCAGTTTCTGTGTCAGCCTTTAATTCACTGGGCAGTACCATTCAATCCATGGGTGCAGCATTGGAAGCTGCGGGAGTTGAAAACGGGGAAAACAATATGCTCAGCAATCTCGAGACTCTGGGTTACTCATTAATTTCCGTATCGGCCATCCTTGACGCTATAGGAATTCTTATAGAAGATGAAAAGAGCATACAAAAAAGACTGCTTCTGGCAGCAGGGGGATGGCTGGAATTCATTGGTGCATCTCTTGGCGCTTATGTAATAATCCAGGCAGCTGAGGAAAATGTATGATTTTGCATTAATAGAGAAAATAAACGGTTATCATGATGATATCAGTTGATATGTGTCGCATAGCTATATGCTAGCAGATAGTATCTTTGCGCTAATTCGTCGGAATTTACCGTTGTTTGTACAAAAAAACCTGGAATAACACTACTCCAGGCTAACTTACAGTTTTATTATACCCCTTCAAACAAAACGGCAACTCCGACGCCACCACCGCTTCCAATGGCTGCTAATACATATTTGGAAGAAGGTCTTCTTTGGATGTCATAAAATAATTTTGTAATCATCACAGCACCTGAAGCTCCATAAGGGTGGCCAATTGTAAGGGCACCTCCATTAACATTCAGTTTTTCATAAGGAATGGAAAGTTCATTGGCGCATGCTGCTATTTTTGAGGCGAATGCCTCATTAATTTCAATTAAATCAATATCGTCAATTGTTAAATAATTTCTTTCCAGAATAGCTTGTATGGCTGGGACAGGTGCAAATCCCGGATAGTTGGGGTGTACACCTGCTATTGCACTATCGGCAAAACGCAGAATGGGCCTGTATCCATTTGTTATTGCTGTTTCTTCCTCCATGACCAGCGCAGCAGCTGCCCCGTCATGGATGCCGCAGCTATTAGCTGCTGTTACAGTGCCATCCTTTTTAAATATAGGCTTTGCACGTTTAAGAAGAGTCTCCATTTTTCTTTTTCTAAAAAACTCTTCATCATGCAGATGGCTTCCAATTGGGATCATTTCCTCTGTCAGCAGTCCATTTTCAAAAGCTTTCCAGCTCCGTTCATAGCTCAATTTTGCGTATGTATCCTGACTTTCCCTTGATATGCTGTACATCTCGGCTACATTTTCCGCTGCTGCACCCATATCGGGGTCTCCGATTTTGTCCGGGGAGAAGCGGGCCCTTTTGGAAAATGGCGAGGTGCTGGCACTTTCTGTACCACCCGCTATATAACAAGTCCCGGCACCTCCCTGGATGTAATAGCATGCCAATCGAATGGCTTCAAGACCCGCACTGCATTGCCTGTCCAAGGTTATTCCCGGAACAGACAGAGGGAGTCCTGCTTCCAATGCAGACAAGCGGGCTACATTCCCGCCAGGTCCTACGACATTGCCCAAAATGACGTCATCAATTTTATCTTCTATACCTTCTGCCAGATAATTTAGAAGCGGGGCAGCAAGTTCATGTGGCTCATTGTCCTTAAGCATCCCATTTACTTTTCCGATAGGTGTTCTTTTTGCCTGTACAATCACTGCTTTCTTAATGGCTAATCACCTTACTTTCGATGGATTCCTTCAGCTGGGCACGGGCAATTTTTCCGCCGGCTGTGTAGGGTATTTCTTCTGTGAAAATCCATCTGCGCGGAACCTTATATGAGGCTAAATGTTTTTTACATAGGCGCTTTAACTCTAGGGCATCAGTTTTGCCCTTGATGACCGCAGCTGCAATTTGCCCCCAATATTGATCCTCCAGTCCAATCACAGCAGCCTCCTCGACATCCGGGTGCAAACTGATCACTTTTTCAATTTCTTCAGGAAAGATATTAATAGCTCCATATAATATCATGTTCTTTTCACGGCCGCTGATGTATAAATATCCTTTATCATCAACATAGCCCATATCATCAACGGTTGCCCATCCATCCTGATCCTGAATGGAATGGATTGTTTCATTTGAAAGGTAACCATCGAAAATAAGTTCGCTTCTGACAAATATTTTGCCAATTTCATAAGGAGCAAGTTTCTTGCCGTCTGTTCCTCTAATTTCGATTTCAACACCATGGCAGGGCTTTCCGACTGATCCTGCTATATCTTCATCCGAAAGAAACGTTACATAGCTTAGTTCACTGGCTCCATAAAATTCGATCATTGAGAGCTGGGGGAATATTTTCCTGATTTCCAGTTTCGAAGTTTCATCCCATTTCGCACCTGAGGAAAAGATTTTTATCGGTTTCTCTATGATTTTTTTTTCTTTTAAAATAGCTGAAACCATCGTCGGAACTGTATAAAGTGTGCTGATGGGCTGCTCCCCGATACATGAGAGAACCTGGGGTGCACTGAATTTTTCGAGCAGGTGAACCGTTCCGCCCGTACAAAGCGTACTTACAGCTCCATACAAGAAATGAGAGTGGATAAGTGCCCCTGGAATCAGGACGTGTTCCTTCTCATTCATCTTAAAATCATGATGGTTCACCTTGAAGCTGGCCGCCCAGGATTTATGGGAGCGGATAAACGCTTTAGGGCTTCCTGTCGTGCCTGAGGTAAATCCCATATAAAATGGGCTGTTCCTTTCTGAATCGATGTGAAACGAAGTGCTTTGACCGCAGATTTCTTCCAGGGCATCCTCCCAGATAAGCACGAAAGGGTGCAGGCGGGCAATCTGGTCATAGTATTCTTTAAGTGTAATCACAACAGAAGGGTTGGATATCTCGATCCGCTTATTAAGTTCTTCGGCCTTCCATTTTAAGTCGAAAGGTACAGCTGTCCATCCAGCCATGGAGGCACCTGTGAATAATTGCAGAAAAGGAATTCCATTTGGCAGCAGGATTGCTGCAGTTTTATTGGTTACAGATAAAGAATTAAGCCAGTTAGCAGTTTTGCATAGATGAGAGCTCCATTCTTTATAGCTTAAAGTTTGGCTTTTCGAAATGATTGCTGCTTTATTTGGAAATTCTTCGGCGAGCTTTTTTATATTGGATGTTATATTGGTCAACGGGTTGTTCCTCTCCTTATGGAAAAGGAGACACCTTATAGTGTCTCCAGAGATTTAGAAAATTGCTTATTGATTATCGGATGCTTATGCAGTCTGTATACCAGGAATGATGCGAGAGTCGCCTTTAACACATCTCCCGGGATATAAACGAGGCTTAGTTTGATGGCATCAGCCAAAGGTATATTCATCATATATGCCTGTACCGGAATGCCAAATAGGTAGATTAGGAATATTCCGACGGTCAGGTTTATGAACAGGATATTCTTTAATTTTAACGTCTTGAAGCGTGAGAGTAAATAGCCGATAAAAAATGCTGTAAGCGGATAGGCAATCAAGTACCCTGCGCTGGGCCCGAAGAAAACCCCAATGCCGCCCCGGCCTCCTGATAATAAAGGCGCTCCTGCAGCAACCATGAGTAAAAATACTGCCATGCTGATTCCGCCAAGCCTTGCTCCTAAAACACCGCCGGCCAAAAGGACGCCAAGTGTCTGCAAAGTAATTGGAACGGGAGTAAAAGACAGCATGATAGGAGGAACAAGACCGAGGGCTCCCATCACTGCTGCAAATAAAGCCACATAAGTCATCTCTTTAACTTTCATAATACCTCTCCAATTCAGATTAATAGGTTAACTGGTTTCATTCTATGGTTTACATAAAAGTTTGTCAACCTGATAAATTTTTAGTTTACATTTATATTTGATTTTCTAAAGAGGCTTTCAAAAGGAGATTATCCGCAGGTAAACAGGTATTTAATTTATTTTTTTCAGAATAGGTGAAATTTAGATACAAAGCTTAATTTTAAAGATGTACTCTTTTTTTGATAATAGTATAATAATAGTATAAAAGGGTTTTTTTAGGAGGGAATATATACACTTACGAGTCATTTGTAACAGATGGGTCATTTACCTTATTGTAGCCAGTATTTTATAGCTTTTTATTGGCCGCCGTTATACTGCTCATTTTTGTTTTAACTTCAAAAGCCAGAGGTATTAGCGGAACAGCGGTTGTGTTTATATCACTTATATTAATTATCATCTCTGGCCAAGTCTTGATTTTTGACGCTATTATCGCAGATGAGCCAGGTTTAGGCGGGGACGGAACCGCCAGTTTGCTCTTCCTGGGAATTGCTGTATTAAGTCTTGCAAGCCCGATTCTCTTTATTATAAGAAAAAAGGAGGGTTGAAATGGGCTCCTCGGAAATTGGGAAGTTAAGGGAGGTGCACACGACACTCTAATGTGAGGGGTATTATCTTTGGTGTATGTTACGCCATCCTTATCAGGGTGTTAATACTTTCTATAGTCTAACCGCTCCATATATGTTTTGGACGGTCTTTCTTCTGATTAAATACAAGTTGACAGGTCGGAATAGTTGGTTATATAATATGAATAATTAATTCTGAGGGAGGAACAGACTATGAATGAACGTTATCCTGTTATGAACGGTGCAGAATCATTCTACTATGAAGGCAATGAGATCGGGATCCTGATCACACATGGTTTTCTTGGAACTCCCCAGAGTGTCCGGTTTTTGGGAGAGTCATTTGCCAAGCTTGGCTATACCGTCTTTGCTCCAAGGCTTAAAGGCCACGGCACACATTATAAAGATATGGAAAAAACCTCTTATGAGGATTGGTTTGCTGAAGCGGAAAAGGGTTATCAATTTCTAAAAGAAAGATGCACATTTGTTTATGCTGCAGGTCAATCGATGGGTGGCGCATTGACACTTTGGCTGGCTAATAAATATCCTGAAATTGCAGGTATTGTGTTAATAAATGCCGCTCTCCGGGTTCCGTGTTATGAATATTTAAAAGGGAAAACAAATCCCAGGTACATTGATGAAGGTGCACCTGATATTAAAAAAGAGGATGTAGAGGAAATTACGTACGGGAAAGTTCCGGTCCCCTCCATCTTCGAATTGCAGAAAATCATGGAAAGAACACCAGACTTATTACCTTCCATTAAAACACCTGTATTAGGCTTTAAGTCGATAGAAGATCATGTTGTGCCTGCAGAATGTACAGATTTTATTTTTGAGAAGATTGGCTCAGCGAAAAAGAAAGCTATATCGCTTTATAACTCCTATCATGTGGCATCCATGGACCATGATAAAGAAAAGATTGTTAACATAACTCATCAGTATATCCAGCAGAATCAAGCAGGCAGCTTGTCCTTTGTGTAAGGACGGGCTGTTTTTTTATGTCATGAAACTTTCTAAACATGATATCGGAAAAAAAGAAAAGGGTATTCAGCCTGCATTACAGAATAATTCAGTACATCTTACTTGGGAAGAGGATGATGGAAATGAAGGAGAGAAGTAAATGGTTCCGTATGTACAAAGTGTTTTCTTTGGCACTTCTCATTATAGTTCAAATTTACTGGTATAAATGGACACGCAAATCAGAAGCAGAATGGGAAAAATTATGGTCTGGCATCGGGAAAAGATTCCGGACAACACTATTTGAATTGGAAGGGCTGCTGATTAAGATTGGTCAGTTCATCAGTATTCGTTCTGATTTGCTTCCAAATGCCTTCATCCAGGAGCTTCAAGACCTGACCGATAAGGTACCGGCATCGGAATGGAGTGAAATCCAGAGGATTTTAAACGAAGAGTGGGGCAGTGAGCTCTCTAAAAAGGTGGTAGCGATTGAAAAAGAAGCCATAGCATCAGCTTCGATTGGGGAGGTATATAAAGGCGCTCTGCAGGACGGCTCAATTGTAGCCATTAAAGTACAGCGTCCAGATATTCAATCAATCGTACATACCGATTTCCGTACCCTAAGTATTCTTGTCTGGTTTGCGGATCGGTTTGTCCCTATTCCGAAGGGATTCATTAATTTAAAAGTCCTATTTCAGGAGCTTAAGCAGGTTATTGAGAGGGAGCTAGACTTTACAAAGGAAAAGGATACCCTGCTTTATTTTCAGGAGCGATTTAAAGATAATGAGATGGTTAAAATTCCTGGCGTGCATCAGGAGCTTTGCACCTCAAAAGTGCTTGTCATGGAATGGGTGGAGGGAAAAAGGCTCAATGATTCGGCAGCGGTTGAAAAGCTTGAGATACCCCGTCAGGATCTGGCCCGCCGTTTGATGAAGATTTTCATGCCGCAATGGCTGGAACCTGGGATGTTTCATGCCGATCCCCATCCAGGAAATGTGCTGTTTACAAGGGAAGGGCGGATTATTCTTCTCGATTTCGGAATGGCCGGTGAAATTTCAAAAAAAGATGCAGTCTCTTTTCAGAATTTAATTGAATCCATTCTCGCTAAAAACTACAGCAAAGCGGTCGAATGTCTGTCACAGCTAGGATTTTTGCTGCCGGATGCTAATGCGGGAACAATGGAGAAGCTTCTGTCAGAATGGTTGTCATTTGACCTATCTCAGGGAAAGGATATGGATCTAGTGGCCCTTAAGCTTGAACTAAATGATCTAATTGCTGCTCTTCCGATCCAGGTGCCAACCCGCTTTGTTTTTCTGGGCAGGTCATTTATGACAATAGAAGGGATTGTTCGCCACCTGGCACCAGAAGATGATCTTCTTGAGCTTAGCAAACCAGTTTTTACAGAGTGGTTAAGCTCACAAGGGAATAAATGGTCATTTATTTGGAGCATTATTCAATCCCAGCCGCTCTTTAAAATTTTTCATTCAGCAGCGGAATTCCTGGAAACACCGCGAAAATTGGAAAAAATGAAAGAGGCAGGGCAAAGAAGGGAGTTTCAGTTTACGATCTATGAAAATCGGAAAAAGCAGCTTTTTCAGCTATTCCTCCTAGGTTTAACTGGGTCAGGCTTTGGCATTTATTTAGATGAAATGCTGATCATGCAGTTATCCGCAGGCATCGCAGCCATTGCGCTTGCAGCGTTTGGAGTGAATAGCTGGAGACTGGGAAAATGGCTGAAATATATGCCGGAAAAACGGAGATAATCAAAAGAGCCGATTTTAGGCTTTTTTTACTATTTTGATATATAGCCAGCCAGATTATGATAAAATAATTAGTTAGGTAAACAATTATACGGAAAAGGAGAGTACTCAGTGTGCTAATTCAAATCAATAAACAGCTGGAGAAAATGATGCCATTGATTACTCCAATAAGCGTGGTTCTAGGTGTTATGATCGCTGGTTATATCAAGGATGTTGCCTTTATCATCCCTTGGGTTTTTGCGTTTATGACGTTTTCAGGCAGTCTGAACTCTAGTTTTAGCAGTTTAAAAGAAATCATTCATCATCCAAAGCCGCTTTTTCTCATATTGTTTCTGCTTCATATTTTAATGCCTCTTTTTGCATGGAGCACCGGTACACTTGCGTTCGGTGATGATTCTTTAACCATTACCGGGCTGGTATTGGCTATGGCCATTCCGACCGGCATATCGAGCTTCATCTGGGTTTCCATTTATCGCGGAAATATTCCGCTGACATTGTCCATCATTCTGGTAGATACCTTTCTGTCACCATTTATTGTTCCGCTGACATTGTCGGTATTTTTCCAGAAATCTGTACAGATCGATGCTGTGCCGATGATGGCTGGATTATTCGGCATGATTGTTCTCCCTTCTTTTCTTGGCATGCTCTTCAATCAATTTGCAGGAAAAAGCGCTGCAGCCTTAAGCAGTCGCCTCTCTCCTTTTTCAAAGCTTGGAATGGCTATTGTGGTCATGCTGAATGGAGCTGTCGTCGCCCCGTATCTGAAGGAGATAAATCTTAAATTGGTCCTCATCGGGCTTGCTGTATTTTGTGTGGCGTTTATGGGCTATCTTATCTCTTTCATCATTGCAAATTTACTGAAATACGATCAGGGCACGACTGTGGCTGTTACGTTTAATGGCGGAATGAGGAATATCAGCGTTGGCTCAGTCCTTGCAGTCACTTACTTTCCCGCTCCTGTTGCCGTTCCTGTTGTCATAGGCATGCTCTTTCAGCAGGTATTGGCGTCCCTGTATGGGATCATAATGAAGCGCCATTTCAGCAGGAAGGTTCTGCAGGAAGGTCATACTGTGTAAGGTTTAAGCTCCTGTTTCAGGAGCTTTTTTTTTGCCATTATTGTCTTAAAAATAAATTTTTGATTAAATTAACCTTCCGCACATAAAATCCAGCTATCCGCACATAACAAAGCGTTATGCGCACATAAAAATTTTTCTCTGCACATAAAAACGCGGTATCCGCACATAAAAAATTTTTTTTATATAAAAGGGTGCAATGCGCATACAAAATTAGCTTAAATAATGGCCCAACTAGCAATTAAGTACATAAATTTTAATAAATTTGACCCAAAAATATGATTTATCCCAAATTTTAACGGGTAGAATATCGTGGGGATATCGCCGGCATTGAAATTATCTTAAAAAAAAGTTATAATAAGACGTTGTTAACACTACCGAGGGGGAAGTTTTTTTGTCAATCGAAATTGGAAGTAAGGTACAAGGAAAAGTAACAGGTATTACAAATTTCGGAGCTTTTGTCGAATTGCCAGGCGGTACGACAGGTCTTGTTCACATTAGTGAGGTAGCTGACAGCTATGTTAAAGATGTGAATGAGCATTTAAAAGTTGGCGATGAGGTAACTGTTAAAGTGCTTAGCGAGAAGGAAGGCAAAATTGCCCTTTCCATCAAAAAAGCAGTGGACAGACCGGAAGGCCAATCTTCTTATTCTCAGCGCCCGCCGCGCCAGGGAAGAGATGATCGCCGCGGCGGTTCCAGAGATTTCCGTTCTAAAGGAAACTTTAAGCCGAAGGAAAGCTTTGAAGACAAAATGGCAAAATTCTTAAAATCGAGTGAAGAAAATATTTCGTCATTAAAGCGCAATACTGAAGGAAAGCGGGGCGGCCGAGGCGGACGCCGCGGATAAGCAGCCCTTTAGATAGAGTGAAGCTTCAATCAGTGAGCTGATTGTTAGTTGAACCAATCGGGCCTATACGGTCAGTTTGACAGCCGCTGAACCTATGGATCAAAGGGTGGGGCTTACTGACCATTAGACTGCGATAAAGGCAAGCCGTTTTAGGCTTGCCTCTTTTCGTTTAAATTTCAATTATAATCGGCAGAATCATCGGTTTGCGTTTTGTTTTTTCAAATAAATACTGCCCGAGTGATTTCTTAATGCTCTGCTTGATGACATTCCACTGGCTTTTATCCTGTTCTGGGAGATCATTGACGGTTTTTTCCGCAATCCGATTTATTTCTCTCAGCAGATCTTCGGATTCCCGTGCGTAGACGAAACCTCGTGATATCGTATCAGGTCTTGATATCATTTTGCGCTCACTCTTGCTCATGGTCAGCACGATCACAATCATGCCATCCTCGGACAGCTGCTTTCTGTCGCGGAGCACGATGCTGCCAATATCACCAACACCCACCCCATCAACATAAGTATCTCCGGCAGGTACCCGCCTTGTCTGGCGTGCTTCTCCGTTCTCAATATCAACGACATCCCCATTTCTAATGATGAAAGTATGCCCGTTTTCAACACCGATGGATTCGGCAAGCAATTTATGGTGGTGAAGCATTCTGTATTCACCGTGTATCGGAATAAAGTATTTCGGCTTCATCAATGTGAGCATAAGCTTTAAATCTTCCTGATAGCCGTGGCCGGACACATGCATCCCTGTTGAGCTTCCTGAACCGTATATCACGCGGGCTCCCAGCTTAAACAGATTGTCAATGATTTTTGAGACATCGCGTTCGTTGCCCGGAATTGGGGATGCTGCTAAAATCACGGTATCCTCAGGATGAATCTCAGCATCACGGTAATTTCCGGCAGAGAGGCGTGAGAGGGCAGCCATCGGCTCACCCTGGCTGCCGGTACATAGTATGCACACCTTTTCAGGAGCCAGATTCATGGCTTCTCTTGGATTGGCAATCATCCCCTCGGGAACTGTCAGGTATCCGCGTTCAATGGCCACATCCACAACATTTACCATACTTCGCCCAAGCAGGACCAGCTTTCGGTTTGTTTTTATCGCGGCGGCCACAACCTGCTGAACACGGCTCACATTGGAAGCGAAAGTTGAGATGATGATTTTGCGCGGTGCTTTCATAAATGCTTCCTCAATGTTTTCTCCGACAATATGTTCTGTTGGAGAAAAGCCAGTCCGCTCAGCGTTTGTGCTTTCTGAAAGAAGGGCCAGCACTCCACTGCGGCCGATTTCAGCCATCTTATGGATATCAGCATGCTCCTGATTTACAGGGGTTAAGTCAAATTTGAAATCACCGGTATGGACAACATTGCCTTCTGGCGTATTGAAAACAATTCCCAGACAGTCTGGGATGCTGTGATTCACCTTGAAAAAGCTCACCCCTATCTCACCAAAATCAAGGCGAGAGTCAGAATTAATGCTTATTAGCTCTGAATCACCAAGCAGGCGATGCTCCGTTAATTTTAATTCAATCAGCCCAAGCGTAAATCGCGTGGCATAAACCGGCATATTGATTTTTTTGAGAAGATAGGGAACCCCGCCAATATGATCCTCATGTCCATGTGTTACAATCAGCCCGCGGATTTTATCCCTGTTTTCCTCAAGGTATGTGATGTCCGGAATGATCAAATCGATTCCCAATAAAGTCTCATCAGGGAATTTACCCCCAGCATCAATCACGACAATATCGTCATCATATTGGATCACATACATGTTTTTTCCAATTTCATTGATGCCGCCCAGAGAAAATATGGATAATTGCTTTCCGTTTGACTCCATATGTAAATCCTCCCACTAGTCATTTTTTATTAGCATTCCCGATTGTGCCTGCTTTATCATACCGTGTTGCACACAGTTTGAAAGTTTGTGTGGGGATTTTACTCCTTTAAATCAGCGAATTTATTATTGACATAAAATTCTGAAGGATGCATAATTATTCTAATTATAAGAAGAATTCAACAGCCATGACAGGGAACCAGTAAGTAGAAATCAGGCAAAAAGAGAGCGGGATTCACCGGCTGAAAGATCCTGCAGCCTGCAAAGCTATTGAACCTAGCCCTTGAGCTGCCAGGCAAACCTGGCCGAATTTCCTGCGTTAAAGGATTTTCAAAGCGGGCACTTGCTGTGTGAAGTGCCAATGAAGGTGGTACCGCGAAAGACTAAGCTCTTCCGTCCTTTTTAAAGGGATGGGAGGGCTTTTTTTATTTGATTGGATGGTGGATAGTGTGAAAAGAAAACGAATTGTCGTCAAAATAGGAAGCAGTTCACTGACAAATACAAATGGCGGACTTTGCATCGAAAAACTTGAGGAGCATGCAGCTGCACTTACCCGTTTAAAACAGCTTGGCCATGATGTCATCCTGATTTCATCCGGGGCAGTAGCAGCAGGTTTTGCTGACTTGGGCTACCCTTCCCGGCCTGTGACCATTGCCGGAAAACAGGCGGCTGCTGCAGTCGGGCAAGGGCTGCTGCTGCAGGGATATACTGAAAAGTTTAAGAAACATGGGATTGTAGCTGCACAACTGCTGCTCACAAGGCAGAACTTCCTGCACAAAGAACAATATCAAAATGCGAATGCAACTTTAGGGGAACTTTTAAAGCGAAATGTTCTCCCAATTATTAATGAAAACGATTCGGTATCGGTGGAGGAGCTGGCATTCGGCGATAATGATATGCTTTCTGCTCTCGTAAGCGGACTTGTACAAGCACAGCATTTAATCATTCTGACAGATATCAATGGCATTTATGATTCAAATCCGCGAACAAACCCCAGTGCGAAAAAATATCATTTTATCACAGAAATCACAAAAGAAATGATGAAAGCTGCTTCTGGTTCGGGCTCCAAGGTAGGGACCGGCGGTATGGTGACAAAGCTGGAGGCGGCACGGACAGCTCTTGCGCTGGGAGTACAGGTGTTTATTGGGGTTGGCAGCGGGCCGGAAAAATTAGTCGATATCCTCAATGGAAAAGGGAACGGCACTTATGTTGGCAACAGTTCAAAGGCAAGCGTTAGGACATCCAAGCAGTGGCTGGCTCTGCATTCAGTACCTAATGGGAAAATTGAAGTGGATCAGGGTGCGGCACATGCGATGTTATCACAAGGAAAAAGCCTTCTGCCTGCGGGTGTTACGAACATAACCGGGCACTTCCTGGTAAATGATGTGGTTGAAGTTATAGGGCCAAAAGGAGACATCATCGGCAAAGGCCAGGTTAATTTTTCATCTGAAGAATTGAGCGATATCAAAGGGCTGCCAAGCTCTGAAGCCATGGTGATTGCTAACAGCGATCGCAATGTGGTCATTCATCGTGATCATTGGGTAAGCCAAAAAAGAAGGGAGACGAGATAATGGAATTGATTCAAAAAGGGGAAAAAGCAAAGATAGCTGCGGGGAAGATGGCGAATATGTCAACGGACCAAAAGAACCGGGCATTGGCATTAATTTCAAAACAGCTAAAGGCTGAGAAGCACTTTATTTTAGCCGAAAATGAAAAAGACCTTTCTGCGGGAAAAAACAACGGCATGAATGAATCATTGCTCGACCGGCTTCGGCTTGATGAAGTCCGGCTTCACGATATGGCAGACGCATTAATTCAGCTTACTCACCTGGACGATCCGGTTGGGGAGGTTATATCTGCATGGGAACGTCCCAACGGACTCGCCATTACACAAGTAAGGGTCCCGCTTGGCGTTGTCGGCATGATCTATGAAGCGCGTCCAAATGTAACAGTCGATGCATCCAGCTTATGTTTGAAGACGGGAAATGCTGTTATGCTGCGCGGAAGTTCTACTGCTATTCATTCCAATAAAGCAATTGTGAAAGTGATTCATCATGCATTGGAAAAGAGCGACCTGCCAGCTGATGCAGTTCAGCTTATTGAAGATACAAGCCGGGCAACCGCTTCGGGAATGTTCAGACTGAACGATTACCTGGATGTCCTGATTCCGCGGGGAGGAGCAAAGCTAATTAAGACCGTTGTTGAAAATTCCACAGTCCCAGTGCTTGAGACAGGTGCCGGCAATTGTCATGTCTATATTGATGAAAGTGCTGATAAGGAAATGGCGATTAACATTGCCATCAATGCGAAAACACAGCGTCCATCCGTTTGTAATGCATGTGAAACGATCATTGTGCACAGAGATTGGGATGGCCTGAACGAACTTGTGCTTGCACTAAAGGAAAAAGGGGTTACCATTCACGGCGATGAAGGTGTATGCGGGGAAAAGATCATCCCAGCTGCGGAAGAAGATTGGGCCAATGAATATTTAGGCTTAGAGGTCGCATTGAAAGTGGCGGAAAGCGTGGATGAGGCAATCATTCATATTAATCGCTATGGCACCAGCCATTCTGAGGCCATTGTTTCTTCAAACCCTGATAATGTGGAAAAATTCTTGAATGAAGTCGATGCAGCGGCTGTTTATCATAATGCATCCACACGCTTCACGGATGGATTCGAGTATGGGTTCGGCGCTGAAATCGGGATCAGCACCCAAAAGCTCCATGCCCGTGGTCCGATGGGACTGCCTGCTCTGACTTCGACGAAATATATTGTGAAAGGGAATGGGCAGATAAAGAAATAACTGGCCGATACATTGACCAGCTTGTATTTTGTTATAAACTGGATTTCGAAGCTATTTTCCTAATTATTGGTGAGCCTTTAAAATGAATGGTAAGATACATTTAGGTGAATGTGATGAAAATAAAGACATTATTTATTGCTCCTTATCCTGCTATGCTTCCATTAATTGAGGAATGCAGGAAAGAGGAAAAAGAACTGGACATTAAAATAGCAACTGGAAATCTGGGTCAGGCACTCCCGCATGTGAAAAATGCCGAATCTGAAGGTATTGAAATGATCATCAGCAGGGGTGGAACAGCAAAGCTGGTCCAACAGGAAACAAATATCCCTGTTATTGATATTCAGGTATCCGGGTACGATATGCTTCGGGTGCTAACCCTTGCCAATGATTTTCCAGGTAAGAAAGCGATTGTGGGCTTTTCCAACATAACGCTTGGTGCAAAAACGATTACTGACATATTGGATATTGGTATAGAGGTTTTTACGATTCAAAAGGAAGAGGAAGTAGAAGCCCTTGTTCTAGAACTGAAATCCAAGGGTTTTGAATTGATCATGGGTGATGTTGTAACTATGGAAGCTGCTGCTAAAGCAGGCCTCGAGGGAATCCTTATACAATCCGGCCGTGAAGCTATCTTTGATGCATTCCTTAAAGTGAAATCGGTGTATCATTCTTTTCGCAGAAAACAGCAGGAAAACGACCTTCTTCGGGCAATTATTAAGGAGAACACTGACAATATTATCATTTTTGACAGTAATGCTGAATGTGTATTTGAACAATGGAATACATTTTCTTCTCCTCCCATACTCGTAAATGATTTACAGAGCCTTGTACACCGGAATGGAAATGCAGAATCCGTTGCAATGATTGAAGGTATAAAGGGAGATATGCTTAAAGTTCAGGTTTCAAGCCTTGAAATTGCCGATGAAATCTATACTCAATTTATTATTAAAGAGCTTAATAATATGAAGAGTTCTTCAGAAGATCTTAACTTGGAATCAGTGTCTCAGCTGCCGATGATCATCCATGAAAGTGAAGCAATGAAAGATTGTCTGAAGGCTATATCTGCAGGAACAAACCGAAATTTATGGCTTTTAATTGGTGCTGCAGGCACTGGAAAAGGATTATTAGCACGCTATATCCATTACTTAAAGCACCAGGGGGCCGGTTTGCTGCTTTCTATACATGCAAAGGAAACAAGAAGAAACTTGGATCCCCTTGATGACGACATCCGATCCATATATGTTTATGGTGCTGAGGACATTTCAGCAGAAGAGAAACCACAATTGTTCAAGCAGTGTCAGAAATGGGCAGAATCGGGTAAAGAAGTGATTCTCTCCCTATCCAGTGAAATTCAAGAGTTTTATTCCCTTCTTTTTTACGAAGAAACAGTTCGCATTTATATTCCCTCTTTAACAGAACGCAAGGATGATATAAGAGCTTTAACAGCTTATTTTATTGCATATTTTCATCAGCAATATGGAACCTCCGCAGTAAAAATCAGGGAGGATGCGATGGAGCTGCTGGAGCAATATAAATGGCCTGGCAACACCGCTGAGCTGAAAGCATTCCTTTTTGATGTCTTGGCAGCTGAGAAAGGCTATACCATCAGTAAAGAGTCTGTTTCAAGACAGCTGAATCGGAAGCACCGGCCAGTTCAAATTGAAGAAAGTCTGTTAAATGGAACGCTGGATCAGATTGAAAAACGAATTATCGAAGCAATTATGAAGGAAGAAAACCAAAATCAAACAAAGGTGTCAAAACGGTTAGGCATTAATCGGTCGACATTGTGGAGGAAGCTGAAGCAATAATATTCAGCTTCTTTTTTGTTTTAATAAGTGTTTAAAAATGCAACAAATAATATAAAAGTAGAAAATACCAATCTATTTTTCTGCGAAAAGTGTTGAATTTTGCATTGAAAGCGTTTAATATAAAACTGTAATCGTTTTCATTAATTGTTTAAAATTGAAACATAAATAAAGGGGATGTTAAAATTATGAAGATCAAAGCAACTCTTGAACGTATTCCAGGCGGGATGATGGTAGTTCCGTTGCTAATTGCAGCAATACTTAACACTTTTGCACCTGATTTACTCCGTATCGGAAATTTTACTCAAGCATTGTTTGTTGACGGTGCATCAGCTTTAATCGCTTTATTCCTATTATGTACAGGTGCACAAATTAACGTAAAATCTTTTGGTGTTTCAATAGGAAAAGGGGCGACCCTTCTAACAACGAAGTGGGTAGTTGGTGCGGCATTTGGGTTAATCGCTTACATGTTTGCAGGCGAAAATGGCCTTTGGCTGGGTTTGGCGCCAATTGCGATTATTGCAGCTATGACTAACAGTAATGGCGGCCTATTCGTTGCACTTGTTGGCCAGTACGGAAGCAAGGAAGACCGTGCAGCTTATTCATTGCTGGCTCTAAATGACGGTCCATTTTTAACAATGGTGGCTCTATCCATATTTGGTGCAATGGGCTTTGTTGATGGTATGTTCTCATTGCAATCATTCATTGCCGTACTGCTTCCAATCCTGGTAGGTATGGTATTGGGTAACCTGGATGAAGAAATGCGTGTATTCCTTGATAATGGAAGTTCCATGCTCATTCCATTTTTCGCTTTCGCCCTTGGAATGGGAATTGACTTCGGTGCAATTGTAGAAGGCGGTCTGTCAGGTATTATTCTTGGTCTATTAACAGTATTCGTAACTGGTACAGCTGGATATCTAGTGTTTAAAGCGTTTAAGTGGAACCCAATTGTAGGTGCTGCCGAAGGCTCGACTGCCGGGAATGCTGTAGCGACACCAGCTGCCATTGCAGCAGCAAGTGCAGGTTTTGCTCAGTATGCTGAATTGGCTACAGTTCAAGTGGCGGCATCAACTGTGACAACCGCAATCCTGCTTCCGCTGTATATAGCGTTTTTGGTTAAGCGTCTAGAGAGAAAAGGCTATGAGTTTAAAGAAGGAAACCTGACGAAAGTTAATGGCTAAGGATGTGGTTCTTGTGTTTGAGAAATTTGGAATTATAGCGGATGATTTAACGGGTGCTAATGATTCAGGAGTACAGCTGGCGAAAAAAGGGCTGGCTGCCACAGTTATGATGGATTTTACCGGGAAAAACATTCAATCTGATCCTGATGTCTTAATTGTTGATACTGATAGCCGCGCAAAAACACAAGAAGAATCATATGAAGCAGTGGAAAAAGCTGCTTCTCTTCTTTTTGAAAAAGGCTATGCTCATGTCTATAAAAAAGTGGATTCAACATTAAGAGGAAATATATCAGTTGAACTGGCAGCGCTTGAAAAGGTATATCGCCCGGAAATCGTTGTTATTGCCCCTGCATTTCCCAAAATGAATCGTACAACGGTGTCTGGACATCATTATGTAAATGGTAAACTGATTACAGAAACAGAGTTTGGAAGAGATCCAAAGACACCTGTAACGGAAAGCTTTCTTCCTCTCATGTTAAAAAAGTATGCAGGAAAGGATATTGCCCTGCTTGACCTGGATTTGATCCGCGGAGACAAAGCAGATATTCTTGAATTTATTGAAGAAGCTGTAGCGGCGGGTAAAAACTGGATTGTATGCGACAGTGAAAGGGAAGAGGATCTGCAGGTAATTGCCGAGGTTTTCACAAGCCTTCAGAAAAAAACGATTTGGACTGGCTCTGGTGCTCTAGTTGAATATTTACCGGATGCACTAAAGCTAAGATCTCATCATGAAAATGAATACGAGGATAATAACATCAGGAAAACACTCACAATTTCAGGGAGTCTGTCCCAGGTTACAAAAAAACAGCTTTCCCGGATTAGAGAACTTGATCAATCTTATTTTGCAGAAATCAATCCTGTTCAATTGGTTAATCATTCAATAGACCTTGAAGCAGTCATTGAAGAAATTGGACAAAACCAGGATAAAAACCATTTTGTTGTTTATGTTGATTCCTCCAATCAGAACCGGGATGCAGCCCGTATAGCGGGAGAAGCAATAGGATTATCAGGGCGTCAGATTGGTGAGAGGATTGCCATGGGACTGGGGCAGCTTGCAAACAGACTTGTAAATAAGTTCCCGGAACTCGACGGCTTGATTTTAACAGGCGGAGACATAGCAAAAGCTGCTTGTTCAGAATTGGGAATTCAGGAAATGGAGCTCCACACAGAAATAGAACCGGGTCTCCCTTTTGGCCGGCTTCGCAGCAAGGAAAAAAGCTATTGGGCTGTTACAAAAGCAGGGGGATTCGGAAATGAGCAATCCCTGGTTAACGCAATACATTATATGACAAGAAAGGTTGAGTGCAATGAGTCAAACTAAACCAGTAGTAGGCATTACAATGGGGGATGCAGCAGGCGTAGGGCCGGAAATTATTTTAAAAAGCCTGGCAGATGCTGAAATGTATGAAATAAGCAACCCGCTTGTCATTGGTGATAGAAAAATTTTAGAGCGGGCCAAATCATTTGTTGACAGCGGGCTTGTTATTGAAGCAGTAAAGGCAGAGCAGTTAAACGAGATCCCTTATAAGCATGGAGTAGTACATTGCCTTGATTTGGACCTTTTGCCGGAAGACCTGCCAATTGGCAAGGTTTCACCCGAAGCTGGCGACGCTGCATTTCAATATTTGGCTAAAGCGATCGAAATGGCAAAAGAAAACCGAATTGATGCGATCTGTACTGCACCCTTAAACAAAGAAGCATTGCAAAAGGGTGGCCATATGTATCCAGGTCATACAGAGATTTTAGCGGATTTGACCAATACCGCAGATTATTCCATGATGCTTTCCGCACCAAACTTAAGGGTTATCCATGTGACAACACATGTTGGTATTATTGATGCAGTTAAAATGATTAATCCTGAAAGAGTGTACCACGTGCTGAAGCTGGCCCATGACACATTGAAAAAAGCGGGCATTGAATCACCTAAAATTGCTGTTTGCGGAATCAATCCTCATGCAGGCGAAAATGGATTATTCGGATATGGCGAAGAGGAAGAAAAAGTAGTTCCTGGAGTGGAGAAAGCACAGGCAGAGGGCATTGATGCTATAGGGCCACTGCCAGCTGACACATTATTTTTCAGAGCTGTCCGCGGCGACTTTGATATTGTAGTTGCTATGTACCATGATCAGGGACATGGGCCTGTTAAGGTATTAGGACTGGATGCCGGGGTTAATATCACAGTCGGCCTTCCCATCATTCGTACAAGCGTTGATCACGGAACAGCCTTCGATATTGCCGGAAAAGGCATAGCTGACGAGAAAAGCTTAATGGAAGCCATGCGTCAGGCAGTAGAGCTGGCTCCAAAGAAGAAATAGGCTTATTTTAACCTGCCCGGGGATAATCAGCACCCCCGGGCGGGTTTTTTTATAATTTAATAGATAAGAGACTTTTTCACATAATAAATTTTTTTGAAAATGATACCATTAACCTCACATTTGATGCTAAAATAATAGAAAATACACAAAAAAGAGGACTATATGAGTAAACGGACAGGTCAAATTTCACTTGTGCTTATTTCGGTTTTGTTTACCTCTTATCAATCCATTTTCTCGCAAGAAACGTTTTTTACTTTTGATTTTTTTCTATTTACATGTATTGCCTGGTTTGTCGGCTGGCAGTTTGACAAAAGCAGGTACTATGCAGAAAAAGCACGGGCCAGCGAAAAGAGCCACAAATTGCTTCTGGAATCACTCCCGGTTTCCGTGCTCATACATAAGGACTTTGAAATTTTGTATGCAAACTCCACTGCAGTCGCTGAATTGTCGGCATCAGATAAAGGTTCATTAATTGGCAGGTCGCTTCTTGACTTTATAGAAATGGACTATAAGGGCCGTTTGCAGGAACGTTATCAGTACATAAAGTCAGAGAAGCAGCTTTTAAACAATATTGAATATAAAATAAAACGTTTTGATGGAACCTCTAGATTTTTTGAAGTTTCATCACTTTATGTTGAATTTGAAGGAAAAGAGGCCATACTCTCTATTGGAACTGATATTTCTGATAAAAAAGAGGAACAGGAAAAGCTCCTGCAAAAATCAGAAAAGCTGGCACTTCTGGGTCAAATGGCAGCTGGAATCGCACATGAAATCCGCAACCCTCTCACTTCGATCAAAGGGTTTGTTCAGCTCTTCAAGTCAAATAGCCAGAAAGATGAATACTTTGACATTGTACTTTCAGAATTGGACCGCATAAATGGAATCGTAGGTGAATTTTTAGTGCTTGCAAAGCCGACTGCAGACATTTTCGAAAAGCAGGACCTTACTAAATTAATCAGCGAAGTGATTCTTTTAAGCAGTACCCATTCTATTTTAAACAATGTCGAAATAGCAGTACAAAATAATCTCCGCGCCCCAAAGATTCATTGTGAAAAGAACCAGCTGAAACAAGTATTCATTAACATTATTAAGAATGCCATTGAAGCAATGCCAGGCGGAGGCCAGTTAAACATTAAAGTCTTTAAAAAGACCGGCAACACTATTTCCATTCAATTCATCGATCAGGGTGTAGGCATATCAGAAGACCGGATTTCAAGTCTGGGAGAGCCTTTTTATACGACAAAGGAAAAAGGAACCGGTCTGGGACTGATGATTTGCTACAAAATTATCGAAAACCATAATGGCCGCTTAATAGTCGAAAGTAAAGTTGGGGAAGGCACGAAGATTGAGATAGAACTCCCATATGAAGGGGATTCGATTCATGCAGAAAATGATCAAAACGGAAACATCGTTTTAATTTAAATGGTTGAGCGGGAGCTGACAGTGCATGAAAATGCGCTGTTTTTTTATTATCCCAGTTGACATTCAGGAAAGAAAGGCCGGTATAAAAGCTAAACGCACATAAATTTTTCTATCCGCAAGTAAAAATCGCTTATCCGCACATAAATTTGGCTATCCGCAAGTAAAAATCGCTTATTCGCACATAAATTTGGATAGCCCATATAAATTCAAGCTTTGCGCAAATAAATCTGAATTAATAGCATATAAAAACGGAGCAATTTTCGATGCAAGCTAAAGAAAATTGCGGTTTTTAACAAAAAAAGAGCCAGTCACATGCAATTTTGCCATGTGGCCGGCTCTTTTTAGGCCTTTTGGACGGATTTTCAAATGGGCACTTATCCTGAGTATAGGACAAGTTTGGTTCCGGGAAGGCTGAAGATAAGGAGGCGATGTATAAATGGGTACCTTTGAAGTGTTGTCTTTGATGATCAGTTTCGGTATGTTTGTTATCGCCATGCTCCAGTTCACAGATAAAGACAGGGATTCATGAACACGCTCTCAAGCGTGTTTTTTTCGTCTTTATTTGGAAAGCTCCTCATATTCTTTCTTTAAGTCTTCTGCGGTTTTATCGATTTCTTCTCCCCAATGGTCATTGACCTTGTTGAACACAATATTGCCTTTTGTATCCATTAAAGCGTAGCCTCTGTAGGCGGCGTCGCCATTTTTCATATCAGCCCGTTCAATGAGCTTCATTTCAGGGTCTGACACAAATGGGAGGCTGTGCCCCATTTTTTCTTCAAGAGCATTATACAGTTCAAGCTGCTGCTCAGGCTGATCATTGCTGACAATGTACATGTTGGCGTCCATGCCTTCTAATTTATCCATATTCTGATGCAACTCGACCAGTTGCTGCTGACAGAGTCCTCAGGTGTATGTAGTGATAAAGAAGAAAACACTTGGCTTGTCCTGGGGGAAAGTAACTTCATTTCCGGTTTGATCCTTTAAGGTGATCGCTTCCTGTGCCTGATCTTTACCGCAGGCTGTCAGAACAAGAAGGACGATTGCCAATAAAATCATGAATTTTTTCTTCATAAGATCTCCATTTCCTTGTTGATGTTATCCTCTCATTATGGCTATATTTTTTGTTTTTCTCAATAAAAATGCTTAAAGTTTCTGCTGATTTTCTCCCTTTTATCCTGAGGAACCATAACGCCTCCATAAGATTAAGCGCTCAATCATAAAACAAACACACTCCTTTTTATAAGAGTGTGCGTTTTATGGAATATTTATTACTTTTGAGGTAATAACCGGGGATGTTCTAAAGGATGAATTTGCTTCGCTGCACTCTATAAATGAGCTTATCGAGCTCCTCTGAGTACATGAGCGTTTCAGGGTGTGACAATCCCTTGTTTTTTCCAACAGAAATCATCTTTTTGCGCAGGACATCGATGTCATGATGAAGTTTTTTTATAGTAGTCGAAGTTGTGGTCATTGATTCGGCTCCTAATCAGGGGATGAAATACTATATTCTATTATCGACAAATTAAACTGCAAATAAACAGATTCGACAAAACTTATAAAAAGATTACAAGTTTCTACAATAGGGATTTCCTAGTGAAAAAGACCTAATCCGAAATGCTTGTATTAATATTCCTGTAAACTATTATTCTTCCAGATTTTACATAGATTTATAACAGAGTTAATATTTTGTCACTATTCTTAAGGTGTAAACCATTATAGATAGGGGACGAAGACATTGAAGAAGAAAATGATTTCTGTTATTGGTGCGGCAGTAATTGGGCTAAATGCGTTTGGAGGAGGTTCGGCGCTGGCAAAGGATATGCATAAGGACATTGTAAATGTGTCACATCGCGGGGCTTCTGCTTATGTACCTGAACATACAATCGCTTCATATGACATGGGCGAGAAAATGCACGGGGATTATATTGAAATTGATTTGCAGATGACAAAGGATGGACATCTCATTGCGATGCATGACGTAACGCTTGATCGGACGACTAATGGAACAGGGCCCGTAAAGGATTATACATTAGAAGAAATTAAGCAGCTTGATGCAGGCAGCTGGTTTAACGAAAAGTACCCGTATGCCTCTAAAGCGGAATACGAAGGCTTAAAGGTGCCGACACTTGAAGAGGTTTTCAAGAAATTTGGAAAAAACAACAGCTACTACATAGAAACAAAATCACCGGATGTTTACCCTGGTATGGAAAAAGAACTGCTTCGTCTGGTTGATAAGTATAATATTAATAAAAATAAACTGCTAGTCCAATCATTCAGCCCTCAAAGTCTTAAAGTGATGAATGAATTGGACCCCTCTATTAAACTCGTACAATTAATCTCATATAAAGCGAACGCAGAAATTACTGATGCAGAGATTAAGGAAATCAAGCAGTACGCGATGGGCATCGGTCCTAATCATACATATTTAAATGAGGAATATGTACAAAAGGTTGTCAACAGCGGCCTTGAACTGCACCCTTATACTGTCAATGACAAGGAAAGAATGAAGCAGCTGATTAACTGGGGAGTAACCGGCATGTTCACAAACCATCCTGACTTGCTGCATGACGTGAAAAAAGGGAGATAAATAGAAAGAACTCCGGAGATCATTTCCGGAGTTCTTTTGTATATAAACCAACACTGCCATAGTGGAAAATTGCTAAAAAGGGCTTGAACATGTTATTTCAAAGTGATATGATTTTTAATAGTTCAAAAATCTGTCACATTTTGATTTGAGATAGCGAACCTGTCGTCGGTTAAAATGTCCTCAGATTCTATTTTGATTAACAGTTGGTCCTTTAAGCAGCGAATCCTGCTTGATACTAACCGTCAATCCTGCTTCAGCATACCCAAATTTGGGAATGCGGGAGAGATTGGCGGTTTTTTTAATTCAAGAAACAATCCTGTAACCGCTTTAAAAAGCAGGGTACGAGCATTATGAGGGGGAAAAAGAGTGAAAAAGACAAAAAATCGGTGGCTGATTGCCGCCTCGGCCGTAGGGATTCATATCTCAATCGGTTCGGTTTATGCCTGGAGCAATTTTACCAATCCATTGATTGAGCAGTTTGGCTGGACATCAAAGGAGGTACAGTTGACCTTCAGTTTGGCGATTCTCTTTTTGGGGTTATCAGCGGCATTCCTTGGCCACTTTGTTGAAAAGCATGGACCAAAAAAAGCTGGTCTTCTGGCAGCAGGATTCTTTGGAGCCGGCATGCTTGGAGCCGGGTTGGCAGTAAATATGGGTTCCTTGCCATTTTTGTACATAACATACGGTGTTCTTGGGGGAATTGGTTTGGGAGTCGGCTATATTGCACCGGTCTCCACACTGGTAAAATGGTTCCCGGACCGCCGCGGATTCGCAACCGGCCTCGCCATCATGGGATTTGGCTTCGCTGCAGCGGTAGCGAGCCCGGTCATGGATGGACTGATTAAATCTGTTGGGACAGCAAACACGTTCTTTATTTTAGGTGCAGCTTACTTAATCATCATGACATTATCATCTTTATATTTAGAAAGACCGCCTGCAGATTGGGCACCTGAAGGCATGAAAGAAAAAGCTGCAGCCGGAAAAATCAAAATCAAACAGGATTTGGCACAGTTAACGGCGAATGAAGCAGTAAAGACATCCCGATTCTATTATTTATGGATCATGCTGTTCATTAATGTAACATGCGGAATTGCGATTTTGTCAGCTGCAAAACCGCTGGCACAGGAAAGCATAGGCCTGACAACGGCAGAAGCAGCGACGCTTGTCGGCGTACTCGGTATCTTTAATGGACTTGGCCGTCTGGCATGGGCATCCATTTCTGATTATATCGGCCGCCCGAATACGTATACGATTTTCTTCGTATCACAGATCGCCTTATTCCTGCTGCTGCCGATAACAAAAGAAGCCATTCTTTTCCAGATTATGCTGGCCATTGTGTACACTATGTACGGTGGCGGATTCTCATCCATCCCGGCATTTATCGGTGATGTATTTGGAACAAAGCAGCTTGGCGCCATTCACGGCTATATTCTTACAGCGTGGGCTGCCGCAGGACTTGCCGGTCCAATGTTTGCAGCGTGGATGAAGGATTCAACAGGAAGCTATGCTTCAAGTCTGACAAGCTTTGCAGGACTTTTTGTGGTGGCGCTTATAGTGTCAATCCTGATCCGTTTTGATATTAAAAAATTGCGCAAGCAAAATGAAGCAAATGAGCGTATGGCAGGTTAAATTTAATAAAAATAACATTCAAGATAGATAGTGTCTAGCTCCAGCGCCTAGCCCCTCGGGGCTGAGCAAGGCGCTTCCGCTTTCCTATTGGTATGGCACTTGGCAGCGAACCTGCTAAAGACTAACCGCCGCAGAAATCAGCATCTATTAGTTAGAGGCTTTTTGCGGTGGTTTTTTTTGAAAAAAGGGCAAATTTATTCTATTTGCCCATATACAATAATAAATGCTATTTGAACATTGGAAATTAAGAGATTCAGGATCTCTATTAAATAGAAAAAATCAAGGGAGTGTTTCAGGTGGGAAAAACAAAACATCCAGGACCTCAGAATAAAAAGGCAATGCCGGATCCGAAACATTGGGTGAGCCCTATTCCATTTGGGCTTGGCAAAATAAAGCCGAAGCATATGAGGGATACAGCAAAAATCCTATGGGAAAACAAAGATAATATTGGATATGCCACAAATATTTTAACAAAAGGTGTGTGTGACGGATGTGCCCTTGGCGTTTCCGGTCTTTATGACCAGACTCTTAAGGGGCCGCACGTATGTACTACAAGGTTAAATGTCCTTCGTTTGAATACTGCCGGCGCCATCAAACCGGAAATTCTGCATGCCGATATTGATGAGCTGCGCAAATATGACAGCACCGAGCTTCGTAAATTGGGCCGCATTCCTTATCCGATGATCCGCAGAAAGGGAGAGCGCAAGTTCTCCCGGATCACTTGGGATGATGCCATGAACATGATTGCTGAAAAAATGAAGGTGCTCGATCCTAAACAATATGCGTTCTACCTGACAAGCCGCGGAATTACGAATGAATCTTATTATGTGGCAGGCAAGGTTGCCCGCTTTCTTGGAACGAATCACATCGATAATGCGAGCCGCATTTGCCATTCGCCTTCAAAAACCGCGTTAAAGCGTTCCATCGGAGTAGGGGCTTCCACAGCCAATTACCTTGACTGGATCGGAACGGATGTCCTGTTATTCTGGGGCAGTGTGGCATCAAACAGTTCGCCTGTATCATCCAAATACATGCTTGAAGCGAAGAAAAACGGCACGAAAATTATCGTCGTCAATCCATATAAAGAACCGGCGATGGACAAATACTGGATTCCGTCGAATCCGGAATCTGCATTGTTTGGCACAAAAATCGCAGATGATTTTTATCAGGTAAATATCGGCGGAGACATTGCCTTTATGCACGGGATCATGAAGCACTGGTTTGAAATGGAGAAAGCGGAGCGCGGTTCTGCCATCAATCATAAGTTTGTGAACGAGCATGTAAATGGATACGAAGATTTGAAAATGAAAGTGAAAGAGCAGTCATGGGAAGAGATTATTAAATCTTCCGGTGTAAGCAAAGAGCGTATCATCGAGCTTGCGGAACTGCTTGCGAACAGCAAAAACGCCGTCTATGCCTGGGCTCTTGGCCTGACCATGCATTCTTTTGCGACAGATAACATTTCACAGGTTGCGAATCTTGCGCTGCTTCGCGGTCATCTGGGCCGAAAGCATAATGGCCTAATGCCTTTCCGCGGACATTCATCTGTGCAGGGAAGCGGTGAGATGGGGGCAGATCCATTCGTATTGCCTGGCGGTGACTTTTATGGTGACAATTTTGCCCGCATTCAAAATCTTTGGGGCTTCGAGCTTGAGAAATGGCAGGGTGATATTGTAGGGGTGACACTGGAGAATATCCTGCTCCCAGAAGACCATGAACGGAAAATCAAGCTTTACTATCTTTCAGGCGGTAACTTCCTTGAGACAATGCCAGATCCTGATTTTATTGAAAAAGCTCTTTCTGAACTGGACATTCGTGTTCATCAGGATATAATTTTAAACACTTCTACACTGGTTGATGCGAAGGAAGCGGTCATCGTGCTCCCGGCTAAAACCCGATACGAGCAGGAGGGCGGCGGTACATCCACTTCTACGGAACGCATGGTGTATTTCAGTCCGGAAATTGAAGGGAATAAGAATAAAATTGAAGAGGCACGCGAAGAATGGAAAATCTACATTGATCTTGCCAAACGTGTTAAGCCTGAAACTGCTCATCTCGTTAAATTTAAAAATGCACAGGAAATCCGTGACGAAATTGCAGAGGCTAACCCTAGTTATGATGGCATTCAGCACCTGAAAAAAGCAGGTGATGTCTTCCAGTGGGGCGGAGCATGGTTATGTGAGGACGGCATCTGCCCGACTCCGGATGGAAAAGGCACACTTATTACTGTGGATATTCCCGACCTTGGAAAGAAAGAAGGGCAATTCATTGTAACGTCACGCCGAGGGAAGCAGTTTAATTCCATGGTCTATAAAGAGGTGGACCCGCTGAATGGTGCCGGACGATATGATGTACTGATGAACGCCGAGGATGGAAAGGATTTAAGCATTGCAGAGGGTGAAGGGATTGTCCTATACAATGGATTCGGTGTATTCCAGGGAAGAGCCAAATTCGTCGATATCGCCCGCGGCAACGTCGAAGTCCACTTCCCGGAAGGAAACTTCCTATTGCCAAGAGGCCGCTACGAAAAATTCGCTGGTATCCCTGACTACAACATCACGGTTACCCTCGAAAAAGCAGACCGCTACAATGCACGCAAAGACGTGGAATATAACGAAAAACACATTGCTGAAGATGAAATTGATGCACCAGCATAAAGGGGAGAGAGATGGCTTTAGGCCATCTCTCTTTTATCTGTGAATTTGAGAAAATATCGCGATAAACGATGAAAATGGATCTCTATCGAAAAAAGGTTGCAAAGCAGAGTGAATAGGGACGAAAAAAGAACAGCAACCGCTAAAATGGTAGTTAATCCGAGTGAATAACGACGAAAAAAGAGCAGCAACTGCTAAAATGGTAGTTAATCCGAGTGAATAACGACGAAAAGAGAGCAGCCGCAGAAAAAATGGTAGTTAATCCGGGTGAATAGTGACGAAAAGAGAGCAACCCCAGGAAAAAAGGATGGCACAATTGGCAGGCTCGCTGTATAACAGGAAATCGGTTCGAAATAACCAATAACTATTTAATCGGAAGCTCAATAGTAAAAGCAGTTCCCTCTTTCCCTTTACTATTTACATGAACATGGCCACCATGTAAATTGACAATGGACCAGACAATAGATAAACCAAGCCCTGTGCCCTCTATTGTTCGTGTCCGTGCGGTATCTGCCCGATAAAAGCGATCAAATATCCTGTCAATTTCTGAATTAGTCAATCCTATTCCGGTATCTTCAATGGTTACAAATATTGATTCTCCTTTTTCTTCAATTGATATATCAATACTGCCATCAGGTTTATTATATTTAATGGCGTTTGCCAATAGGTTATCCCAAACTGTATTAAGTAAAGAGGGGTCACCGATGATTTCCGTATCGGGTAAAGAGTGGCTGAGCATTATTCCTTTTTCATTAATTCGCCATTGATAATTCTTTACCAATTCATGAATCTGCCGACCTACATTGAATGCCTTTTTTTTCAAAATATCGTTATTTCGATCTAATGAGGCAAGAAGCAGCAATTGTTTTGTTAAAGTAGATAGTCTTCTGATCTCTCCATTGATAATTGAAACGTAATGGACCCGTTCTTCTTGTTTTATTGATTCTTTTCCCATTAAGTTTGTATATCCCTTTATATTTGATAGGGGAGACTGAATATCATGAGAAATGTTGGAGATGAACTCCTTTCTCATTTCATCCATTTGTTCTAATTTTCTCGCCATTTTTAAAAAATTCTGTGATAGCTCTCCCAACTCATCATGACGAGTAATATCAAGGTTAACATTGAACTCGCCTTTGGAAAGTGATTTTGTGGCTTTTGTGAGTTTCGAAATGGGTTTTACTAAATATTTTGTGCTGAAAATAACCATAACGATGCTTAATATAATGGTTAATGCGAGCATCCACCCAAATAAAAGATGCATTTCATTAAAAAGGAGTTTTAAATCCGGCCTGATGAAAAGAGCATATTTTTTGCCATCATGTGTTAGTGGAACACCTATTGTATTTTTCAATTCATTTGCAAAAAAGCCTGTTACAAATGTTCTGTGCGGAAAATGGAGAATGCCATGATAAATATTTCCGTTTAAAACATGCTCCTGGGTAGAAACAGAGAGACCTTTATCCCTGAATGGTGCACCAAAAAAAGATTCATCGCCCCTGCCATCAACCAGGTAAATTTGATAGCCAACTGAAGAAATGTTATCTAAGTAATCATTCAAGTTTATAGTAGGGTGCTCATCAGCAAACGCTGCGATTGATTCTGCAAAACGTGTAATTTTATGATCATTATAAGGTTTTAATTTCTGCTGGTAATAAGTATTGGAGATTAAAAAAGCAAAAACGCTGCTAATAATCATGATTCCGATGGTAATAACAAAAAATTTTATATAAAGAGATTTCATTCTCGATTGACCTCCAGGGAATATCCAACTCCGCGTACTGTTTTAATTTGAAAATGATCTGTCAATTTAGAAAAACGTTCTCTCAGCCTTTTTATATGAACATCAACTGTTCGTTCATCCCCTTCATAATCCATCCCCCATATTTGATCAATCAGGTGGTCTCTGGAAAACACTTGCATAGGTTTTGACATTAAAAAATATAAAAGTTCAAACTCCTTTAAAGGTAATAGGATTGTTCGTTTTCCCACCTTCACTTCATAGCTTTTCTTGTTTATAATTGTGTTGCCTATGCGGACAATGTACTCATCAGGATTGTTATCGTAGCGCCTAAGCAATGCTTTTATACGAAAGCTCAATTCTTTCGGTTCAAAAGGTTTAACAAGGTAATCATCCGTACCTGCGTGAAACCCTCTCTCCTTATCCTCAATTTGATTTTTAGCTGTTAAAAGGATGACAGGTATATTAAATTGATTTCGTATCTCTTTTGTTAATGTATAACCATCCATAAATGGCATCATTACGTCAACTACTGCTAAACTGCATAATTCCTTATTAAGAATCTCTAGAGCCTCGATTCCGTTATAAGCTTTAAATACTTTATAACCTTGTTCAGTTAAGTGGATATCGATTAGGTTTAACACAAGGCTGTCGTCATCAGCAATTAAAATATTAGTCATTATTTTTCTCCCATTTTTTTCTTCATCTTTCTAATGCTTACCATTAATAAAACTGTATACAAAAAAATAGCCCAGCACAATAGAAGGGCTATTATCTTTATTTAGAAAGCACAATTTCAAGAGATTACTTGAGGCACAGCGGTTGACTCATCAGTTTGGAGAATTAGCCCATCACTCATTTTAATAATATGGTCGACATAAGAAAGCATTTCTTCATCATGTGTAACCATGAGGGTAGTGATGTTCAGGGTTTTTGTCAGCTCTCGTATTAAGGTCATCATCTCTTTAGATTTTTTTGAATCCAGGCTTGCAGTTGGTTCATCAGCAAAGAGAACCATGGGCTTATGAATAATTGCACGCGCAAACGCAACCCTCTGTTTTTCACCACCTGAAAGTGAGGAAGGGTAAGCTTTTTTCCGGTGGTCAATCCCCACTAGTTTTAGTATTCTGTTCACTTCACTTTTTTGTTCCTTTTTGGTTAATTTCGTTTCAGAAACATCCAGCATAAGCATTAGCTGTTCTTCTACTGTAAGAAAAGGAACAAGGTGTGCAAATTGAAAGACAAAGCCAAATTTATTTGCCCGAATTTTGCGGATTTGCTCTTGATTCATAGCATTTATATTTTTTCCTTCAAATAGTATTTGACCCTCTGAAGCAGGCTGAAGGCCTGCTGCAATGGTAAGCAGCGTACTTTTACCAGACCCCGAAGCGCCCACCAATGCTGTAATTTTTCCTTTTTTTAGTGAAAGATTGATTCCTTTTAATATTTCTTCCTTTATTTCACCATTAGTGAATGCTTTTTCTATGCCATTTACAGTAAAAAATTCCATATTAAACCTCTCCTTGCTGAATCGCCTGTAATGGTTCGATTTTTTTAACTTGAATGCCTGAAAGAGTAGCTCCAATGAATCCGATAATTAAAAACACCATTGACAACATGCCTGTGGTTTCAAGGGTTAAAGTAAAAGGCATACCATCTGGTGCGATCATATTAAAACCCTGACTGAGTGCAGCTGACAAAACAAGTGCTATTCCGGTTATGAAAATCATTTGTGTCCACATCATTTTAAATAAGGCACTTGTTTTTAATCCAATCGCTTTTAGTATACCGTACAGCCCAATTTTTTGAACGTTCATCATATAGAAGAAAATTGCGAACAGCATTCCGCTAATTACCACCAAAAACCAAACAATCATATTAAGAGACATTTGTTCTGCGCTATAACTTGGTATCGTTTCGAGAAATTGTTTCTTTGAAAATGATTGCAGGCCGTCAGCTTCCTGTGCCTTATCCTGGCCAGGTACATAAATCAATTGCATTTCATCAACTCTGTACATCTCTTTGTAGTTTTCTATATTTATAAAAGCAACTGGTGCATGGCTGAATTTCTTTTGATCTACAAACCCTTTTACAACAAACTCGTCGCTAAATTGATTATTTGTTAAGACATCTCCGGCTTTGATTCCTTTATCCTCCATAGATCTGTCCAATACGACCTCACCAGGCTTTACATTCTCAAACCATTTTGATTCGGTTGAGGTGACAAAAGCTACGCTTTGCTGTTTTTCATTCTTATCATTTAAAAAGCCCATTTGAATGGAGAGTGCCGCAGCATCTTCTTGCCCGTTTAACCATTTTTCCTGTAAATTGCTATCTATCCTCGATAGATTATAGGTTTCGTCTGCATCTTCATTCATATAAAATTGTCCATTGGGCAGGTCTTTAATTAATGCAGCATTATCCTGAGATAATCCGTTCGCTAAGCCTGAGATAATAAACGTCAGCAAACTTATTAGAAAGACGATTGAACCTAAAATCAAAAACCGTATTTTATTTTTCTTCATTTCTTTCAATGCAAGACTCATCAGAATTCCTCCAATCTCTTTTTTACATTCTTAGATTAGACCTTCAATATGAACAGAGGATGAACGAATCTTTACATTTTTAGCAGTGGGGTGTCTGCCAAGAATTTATTACCATTGAAAAAGACCTGAAATTATCTTATTATAATAAAACAAGCTGCATTGTACGTAATCATACTAAAGTTTTAACCTTTAAGCTGAAATAGGGAGTTTAACATCGGAACAGGAATGACAAGCCTCTGTCTATTTGACAAGGAGGACATGCAGGAATGTTTCTGCGGACACCCACTTTGAGGAGTGGTGGTTTAAAACTTTCTTATAACAGTTACGGCAAAAGCGGCTCCATACTTATATTATCAAACCAGTTTCCAATCGGGGGCTGGTTTTTTTATTATATAAAAATTATAATAACCCTGATACTATAGCTGTCTGGAGGAATTATGAAAAAACTGCTAAAAATCAGCATTTCTATCACTCTGATTTTGGGAATTTGCTTTTTGCTGTTTGAAATTTCCAAGTCAAGGAACTTTCAGTTTTTCGGCGGCCTTGTTAATAAAGCAGAAACAGAGGAAAAAGTGGCAGCATTAACATTTGATGATGGACCAGGCGTCAACACGGAGGAGATATTGGATATTCTGCAGGAGGAAGAAATTAAAGCCACTTTTTACCTGACAGGGCAAGAGATTGAGCAGCATATGGACGATGCCAAAAGGATTGCGGAAGAAGGGCATGAAATTGGCAATCATTCCTATTCTCATACACGAATGGTCCTAAAATCTCCCTCTTTTATTAAAGATGAAATTGAGAAAACAGATGATTTGATCAGGCAGACAGGTTATGAGGGAGAAATTCATTTCCGCCCTCCATACGGAAAAAAACTATTTTTTCTGCCTTACTACTTATCTAAAGAGGAGCGTAAGACGATCCTATGGAACATTGAGCCTGAAAGTCATCCGGAAATAGAAGGGGATGCCAATAAAATCACGGAGCATGTGGCGGAGAATATAGAACCAGGCTCCATCATTCTTCTTCATGTCATGTATGAAAGCCGGGAAGAGTCATTGAAATCTGTTAAGAAAATTATTTCTTCATTAAAAGAGCAGGGTTACCATATGACTACGGTTTCCGAATTGCTGAAACATCAGAAGTAGAGCTGTCCGTACAGCTCTTTTTCTTATTGGATTAGTTGCCTTTTACCCCATAAAGAATGCAGCCAACTCCGCAAAGTACCCATAATATCTTGCTTAGTGAAACTTTATCTGCCATTCCAGTCAATCCGATGACTGTCGTCAAGAGAAGCACTGGCGGTCCAATAAGGGCTAGTGAACTATTTGCAATCAGTGCTTTTTCAATATCATTCATTCTTAAGATCAATAGTGCAACAAAGATTTCAATGCTTCCTGAAATAATCCGCAGAATTGCCATACCGAGAATCGCTTTATCAAGGAAAAAAAACATCATGTACCTCCTATACCTTCTTGTCAGTCATTATATGTGAGCTAATCCAAATGAAGGACAGGTTTTCAGAAGAAAATATTTCATAAATGTTACGAATATGACGAAGGAGTAAATGGTGAAGGTTGCCAAATGTGCATAGTGAGCGTTTCCGGGATTTTTTATGTTAAAAGACTTAAAGTATTTATTAGACTATTTGTATTGAAAATACCCCCTTACAGGATCTCTAATTGGAAAAATAATGAAGGATCGGAAGTTCGATTTTGCATAAATATTCTTTTTTTAACGGAGCTGTAATCCTTGATTATGAGGGTTTTAGTAAAATAAAGGAAAGGGGGCATTGCCATGGAGAAAGCGATTTTACATTACGATGATTTACTGGAAATGCTGGATGGATTGTTAAGAGAACCAAAAGCCTTCTGGGAAAATTTTTATGAAGACCGGGACAAAGAGATTCCATTTTTCATAGCGAAGGGGCCAGATGAAAACTTGAATGCATATGTTCAAAATGGCTTGCGGCCGGGAAAAACCCTTGAGATTGGCTGCGGTCCGGGGAGGAATGCCATCTTTCTGGCGAAGAGTGGAGCGAAAGTGGATGCCATTGATTTTTCCGAAAAGGCGATCAATTGGGCTGGCGAAAGAGCCAAAGAAGCACAAGCCGATATAAATTTTAAATGTGTATCTCTTTTTGATTTCCATTTTGAACCACACACCTATGATTTTATTTATGACAGCGGCATGTTCCATCATCTTCCCCCGCATAGAAGGCTGACATATTTGGAAATAATCAAAGCTGCACTGAAGCCAGGGGGAAAGTTCGGACTTGTTTGCTTTAATACTGATGGCGCGCTTCCTACTCCGGACTGGGAGGTATATCACAGCGGCAGCTTAAAGGGAGGCATCGGGTATACTGAAGAACGATTGAAAGCGATCTTTAACAATGACTTTAATCTCATTGAGTTTAGAAAAATGAAAAATATTCAGCAGCCTAGCAATCTCTTTGGAGAAGATTTTTTATGGGCCAGTTTGATGCGGTTAAAATAGAAGTTTTCAAATTAGGAGGAAATCATGACAAGGAAAGTGGCAGTTGCTCCATATAATCCCGATTGGCCATCCTTATTTAAAAGCGAGGCAGCACTCCTCAAGACGATTTTTAAAAGAGAGATTTTGGACATCCACCATATAGGCAGCACGTCCATTCCAGGTCTGGCAGCAAAGCCGGTCATCGATATAATGCCTATAGTAAATAAAATTGAAATGGTTGATCGCTTCAATCCGGAAATGATTTCACTGGGATATGAACCCCGCGGAGAAAACGGACTGCCTGGCCGGCGGTATTTTCAGAAGGGCGGCAATCAGCGGACTCATCATGTCCATATCTACGAAATAGGGAATCCTCATATCACCCGGCATCTTGCATTTCGTGATTATTTACGATTAAACGGCGAAGAAGCAAAACAATATGGAGCTTTAAAAATGGAGTTAGCGAAACAGTACCCTTTAGACATTGATGCATACATAGAAGGGAAAGAAGCACTGGTGCGGGAAATTGAGATGAAGGCAATAAAGTGGCATGAGGCATTATGCTAAGTTAATCCACTATTATTCTTTATCAAATCAAAAATGAGAATACCTATAAAACTTTTAATCCCTATTCGGACAGCAAAAAGACATATCCCTGCTTGCTCTGTCCGAACCAGGCATGCATTCGGACAGCAAAGGTTAAATCGCAGTTGATGGTGTCCGAACCAGGCACGCATTCGGACAGAAAAGGTCAAATCGCAGTTGATGGTGTCCGAACCAGGCACGCATTCTGACAGCAAAGGTTAAATCGCAGTTGATGGTGTCCGAACCAGGCACGCATTCGGACAGAAAAGGTTAAATCACAGTTGGTGCTGTCCGAACCAGGCACGCATTCGGACAGTAAAGGTTAAATCACAGTTGGTGCTGTCCGAACCAGGCACGCATTCGGACAGAAAAGGTCAAATCGCAGTTGATGGTGTCCGAACCAGGCATGCATTCTGACAGCAAAGGCCAAATCGCAGTTGATGGTGTCCGAATCAGGCATACATTCGGACAGCAAATGCTAAATCGCAGTTGATGGTGTCCGAACCAGGCACGCATTCGGACAGAAAAGGTCAAATCGCAGTTGATGGTGTCCGAACCAGGCACGCATTCGAACAGTAAAGGTTAAATCACAGTTGGTGCTGTCCGAACCAGGCACGCATTCGGACAAAAAAATGCTAAATCGCAGTTGATGGTGTCCGAACCAGGCACGCATTCTGACAGCAAAGGCCAAACCGCTGTTCCCACTGTCCGAACCAGGCACGCATTCTGACAGAAAAAGTCAAATTGCAGTTGATAGTGTCCGAACCAGCTGCGCATTCAGAAAGCAAAGGCCCATTCGCAGATCCCGCTGTCCAAGTCAGCTGCGTATTCACCCGCCACCAAGAGAGTTCCCGGTTAAACAATATCCTCCGCCAAGCTTTTATTCATAATTCCGTTCAATAATAAAATGAGCATAATCCCCGCGGAACATCGTTTTGGAATACTCGATTAAGCTTCCGTCTTCAATATGGGCATAGGTTTCAAGAGAGAAACACGGTGTTTCAGTTTTGATTTTTAACAAGTCACTAATTTCCTCTTCCGGAAATGAAATTTCTAAATGCTCGACTGTCTTTTTGATTTTTAAGTCGTATTGAGTCTGCAGTAAATTGTATAAGGATTTTTCACAGGCCTGCCGGTTCAAGCTGGGGGTCTTTTTCCATGGCAGAAAGGCTTTTTCATATTGAAGCGGCTCGTCATCCGCATATCTGATTCGTTCGAGAACATTTACGGGATCGCCTTCTGACAGCTCAAAGACATCTGCTAAGAAGGGATCGGCAGGGATGACTTCCAGGTTTATTACTTTTATAAGCGGGTTTTTTCCCTGCAACGTCATTTGCTTTGAAAAGTTTTCGACGGTAGAAGTCAGCCGCTGCTTAACTTTATTGCTTGATACAAAAGTGCCTCTGCCTTGCTGGCGATAAATATGGCCTTCTGAGCTCAGCTGCTGGAGTGCTGTTCTAATGGTCGTCCGGCTGACTCCATATTTTTCACAAAACTCCGCTTCTGTCGGCAATTTTGTATCCGGTTTGTATTCTCCATTAGCTATAAGTTCAAGAATGCTTTCTTTAACCTTCAAATGCAGGGCACTATCCTCGGTGAAACCGTCTTTCATACCCGTTCCTCCTACTCTGTTCTTCATTCTATTATTCCATAAAACTTATTGTCATATCAATTACAAAATAATTTGTAATAACAAATTTAAAAAAGGTATTGAAAAATTAAATATTTGTAATTACAATTGATTTCAAGCATAGGATATTGAAGGGGGGTGAATGACTTCAAAAAAGGAATATTTTTCTTTTAAATTGACTGAATAATCTGTTTTATTGATGGTACTATTAGGATAAGCAATCATTCTATTTTTTTGAAATCGCTTACAGAGAAAAGGGGGTCAATCATGAATATTTTGTTATGCTGTTCGGCTGGAATGTCTACGAGTCTTCTAGTGACAAAAATGCAGGCAAGTGCTGATAGCCAGGGGATCGACTGTAAAATCTGGGCTGTTGGCAACGGGGAGGTTAGAAACCATATTGATTCCGCAGATGTACTGCTGCTGGGACCGCAGATTCGGTTTATGACCGAGCAGCTGAAGAAAGAGGCAGGCGGCAGGATCCCTGTAGCTCCCATAAACCCAATGCATTATGGCTTATGCAATGGAGAGGAAGTATTAAAGCAAGCTATTTCATTAATAAAGGGTGAATAGTGATGATGACGTTTATTGAGAAATATATCATGCCTTATGCTATGAAATTCGGCAATAACAGGCATTTGCTTGCTATCCGGGATGCCTTGATCGGGATGATTGCCATCACGATGGTAGGATCATTTGCTGTTCTATTTAATAATTTGGGGGAAATCATTAAGCCATACGGGAGGCTCATGGAAAGCATTTTCGGCGAATCCTGGAAAACACTGGGCGGAGATATTTGGTGGGGAACGTTTGCCTTTTTAACCATATTCGCCGTGTTTGGCATATCCCACAGACTTGCCAAATCCTATGGGGATGATGGATTCGAGGCCATGCTGGTTGCTGCAGCCTGCTTCTTCCTCTTAGTCCCTCAGGTTGGCCAGGTGCCGGATACGGAAGGCGTCTGGGGGTTCATTGGCTATGGATACTTTAATGCTGCGGCTTTATTTACAGGGATTGTGGTGGCCCTTCTTGCAACAGAATTATTTATACGTTTGACCAGGGTAAAAGCCTTTATTATCAGACTGCCGGATGGAGTACCTCCTGCCGTTGCTGGGGCATTTGCCAAATTGGTGCCGGGCATGCTGACGATTTTCTTGTTTGGAGTGGCAGGCCTTCTGTTCAGAAAAATGACAAATGGGGAATTTTTGAATGACTGGCTTAATGCAACACTTGTCGCACCTTTGACAAATGCAGCGGATTCACTGCTATTTGCGATCCTTATTGTCTTTCTTGTTCATGGCTTCTGGGCGGTTGGCCTTCATGGGCCTAATATTCTAGGAGGTGTTACAACGCCTTTATTCACATCTCTCGGAACCAAAAATACAGATTTGTATGCTCAGGGTGTGGCAGATCTTGATAAATATGCCATTCTGGCAGGTCCATTTCTGGATGCCTTCGTATATCTCGGCGGCTCTGGAGCAACGCTTGGCCTTATCATTGCCATGTTTATTGCAGGACGAAAGAGGCACAAGCAAATGCTGGCATTGGGAACGCCGCCAGGAATCTTCCAAATCAATGAACCGCTTTTATTCGGTCTTCCGATTGTGTTAAATCCAATCTGGCTAATACCGTTTATTTCAGCACCGGTCATTATGACTGTAGTGGCGTATCTGGCTATTAAATGGGGCCTTGTATATCCGGTCGTTGTGGCAAGCATTCCCTGGGTGACGCCTGCAGGAATTGGCGGCTATCTTGCTACAGGGGGACATATCTCCGGTGCAGTGCTGGCACTTGTGAATTTAGCGATTTCCATTTCCATTTATCTTCCATTCGTATATGTAACAGGGAAAATGGATGAAAAGAAACTGAAGCAGGTGCAGCCAGAACAAACACCATCAATTCAAGGTTAGGCGGGTTAATGAATGGATAAAGAAAAGCTTTATCAAATATCATTTCAGCTTATTTTGCACAGCGGGAATGCCAGAAGTCTCGCCATGGAATCCATCCAGAAAGCAAAGGCCGGAAAGTTCGAAGCAGCGGAAGCAAAAATCCGGGAAGCCGAGGAGGAGTTTGTCCTGGCACACAGACATCAAACTGAGTTAATTCAGGGGGAGGCTTCCGGGACTCAATTCGATCTGCCCATCATTCTTGTCCATGCCCAGGATCATTTGATGAATGCACTGACTGTCAAAGACATGGCACAGGAATTTATCGACTTATACAAGAAACTTGACTAAGAGAGGTAAACGAATGGCACAGCAACCAGATAGTATAAAAATAGCCGTAATAGGCGGAGGTTCAAGCTATACACCTGAATTGATTGAAGGCTTCATCAATAGACATCAGGAATTGCCTGTCAGGGAAATTTGGCTTGTGGATGTGGAGGAAGGAAGAAATAAGCTTGAGATTGTCGGCCAATTAGCGAAGCGGATGGTTGAAAAAGCCGGGGTTCCCATACAGATTCAGCTAACTTTAGATAGGAAAAAAGCGCTTAAGAATGCCGATTTTGTTACAACCCAATTCCGTGTCGGGCTTTTGGATGCAAGAGCAAAAGACGAGAGAATTCCTTTGAAATATGGAGTGCTGGGCCAGGAAACCAATGGCCCGGGAGGATTTTTCAAGGCACTCAGAACGATTCCAGTCATTATGGAGATCTGCCGTGAAATGGAAGAATTGTGCCCCAATGCATGGCTGATCAATTTTACCAATCCGGCAGGAATGATTACAGAAGCAGTCCTGCGAAACAGCAATATCAAAAAAGTGGTTGGTTTATGCAATGTGCCGATTGGGATGGAGATGGGGGCAGCCCAGTTAATGAATGTGGATCACAGCAGAGTAAGAATTGACTTTGCGGGACTCAACCACCTCGTTTACGGGCTCGACGTCTATGTCGATGGAGTGAGCGTCAAGGAAGAGCTTCTGAAAAAGCTTATGTACAAAGAACATTCGATCACGATGAAAAACATCCATGCGATGGGGTGGGAACCGGAATTTCTGCAGGCATTGAATGTGCTTCCTTGTCCTTACCATAATTATTACTATAAAACACGTGAAATGGTGGAAGAAGAAGTCAAGGCAGCTTCTGAAGGCGGGACTCGGGCTGAAGTGGTTAAAAAGCTGGAGGAAGAGCTGTTCCAGTTATATCAGAATCCAGATCTTGCTGAAAAGCCTCCGCAGCTTGAAAAAAGGGGAGGGGCTTACTATAGTGATGCAGCATGCAGGCTGATTCATTCGATATATACTGATAAAAGGGATATACAGCCGGTTAATACCCGTAATAATGGTGCCATTGCAGGCCTTCCGTCTGATTCAGCCGTGGAAGTCAGCTGCGTAATTACGAAGGATGGACCGAAGCCGATAGCGGTCGGTGAACTCCCAGTTGCAGTCAGAGGACTGGTTCAAACTATTAAATCCTTTGAAAGAGTGACCATAGAAGCGGCCCTGACTGGTGATTACAATACTGCTCTTCTAGCGATGACAATCAATCCGCTGGTGGATTCCGATAAAATAGCTAAAAAGATACTTGATGAAATGCTCGAAGCTCATCGTACCTATTTGCCGCAATTTCAATAAAACTTGCAGGGCAGCCATTTCATGCTGCCTTGCAGCTATGCAACCGGAGGAAAATAATTATGATCAAACTCATCGTCAATGCTGATGATTTCGGCTATAGTCCCGGAGTTAACTATGGAATTTTGCACAGCCACCTATTTGGAATTGTCAATTCCGCCACCATGATGATGAACATGCCCGGAACTGGGCAGGCCCTGGCAATGGCCAGACAATACCCGGGTTTACGAACTGGCGTTCATTTAGTTCTGACATGCGGGAAGCCGTTATTATCCCATTTAAGAACCTTAACGAATAAAGATGGATACTTCAGAACACAGGCAGATTTGGAGGGAATATCCGCAGAAGAGCTCGAGCTTGAGTGGTCTGCACAAATTGACCGTTTTCTCAGGGCTGGTCTTGCGCCTTCCCATTTGGATAGCCATCATCACGTTCATACACGCGAAGAGCTTCTCCCAGTGGTTCAAAACCTGTCCAATAAATACGATCTCCCTTTCAGAGTCAATGGCGACTTTCCGCTTGAAGGGGTCAAAAGCTATTCTAACAGATGCTTATTCGATTTTTACGGAGATGGCATTCAGGAAGATTATTTCAGCATGCTGGCAGAAAAGGCGGAGGACGGGGAAACAGTGGAAGTCATGTGCCATCCGGCATTCGCAGATCAATTGCTAATGGAAGGGTCATCTTATAATTTAAAGCGTTTAAAAGAGCTGGAAATACTGTGCTCCACAAACCTTCCACCTGAAATAAATCTTCTATAAGAAAAACAGTGCCCGGTAGAGGACACTGTTTTTTAGTCTTTACTTCTTTATTTTCTTCATTTCATCTGCTACAAACTCCACATCTGTTCCAACAATGATCTGAAGGTTTGTCTTGCTTAATTTCATGATTCCTTTTGCACCATGTGCCTTCAGAGCACTTTCCTTAACCTTTTCCATATCAGCAATATTTAAGCGAAGGCGTGTTGCACAGTTATCAATGGAAGTGATGTTGTCAGCTCCGCCAATATCTTTGATAAAATGGCTGGCCATAACTTCATACTTATTATTGCCCTGACTAGCAGGTGCCTCTTCTTCTTCAACTGTGTCTGTTTCATCTTCACGTCCAGGCGTTTTCAGGTCAAACGCTTTTATTAAGGCATAGAAGATAACGAAGTAAAGAATAGCGTAAATGACGCCAATTCCCAAAAGCAGCAGCGGCTTTTCAGCGATATTAAAGTTCAGCGCAAAATCGAGTGCGCCTGCTGAGAATGTGAAGCCATCGCGGATGCCCAATAGAGAGGTAACCCACATGGAAACTCCGGTTAAGATTGCGTGCACTCCATATAGGAGCGGTGCAATAAACATAAATGAGAACTCGATTGGCTCCGTAATACCAGTCAGGAATGAAGTTAGTGCAAGACCGATGAACATTCCTGATACCGCTTTTCTTTTTTCAGGCTTAGCTGTTGCAATGATTGCAAATGCAGCAGCTGGAAGACCGAACATCATAACAGGGAAGAATCCAGTCATGTAAGCGCCTGCTGACGGGTCTCCGGCAAAGAAGCGGGCAATATCTCCATTAACTCCTTCAAATTCGCCGAACTGGAACCAGAATAAACTATTCAATACGTGATGAAGTCCTAATGGAATAAGCAGGCGGTTTAAGAATCCAAATAGTCCTGATCCCAAAGCGCCAAGACCAATAATCCAGTTGCCCAATGAATCGATTGCGCCCTGAATTGGAGGCCAGGCAAAACCTGCGATGGCAGCCAGCAGAATCATCGTTACTGAAGTAATAATCGGAACGAAGCGGCGGCCGCTGAAGAATCCGAGCCAATCCGGAAGTTTGATATCATGGAAGCGGTTATATAATAATCCAGCAATAATACCGGCAATAATACCGCCCAGTACTCCCATATTAATATTTTCATCGATGGCAATTGCCCCTTCGGTTAATACAAGAAAACCGATGGCGCCTGAAAGGGCAGCTGCACCATTACTGTCTTTTGCGAATCCCATCGCAACCCCGATGGCAAAAATAAGTGCCAGGTTGGCGAAAATGGCATTGCCGGCATTTGCGATAAACGGAATGCCCAATAAATCATCTTGTCCAAAGCGGAGCAGAAGACCGGCGGCAGGCAAGACGGCAATCGGAAGCATTAATGCCTTACCAATTCTTTGTAAGAATCCTAACATATTGATCTCTCCTTAATAAAAAATAATGAATAAGAAAGCGTTTTACTAAACTGTCGTAATCATACCAAAATATAAATATAGTTGTCTATACCATTTTAAAAGAAAAAATTCTAAAGTGCAGGATTTTCTTTCTTATATTAAGACTTTTCTAACAATGAAATTGGTATAGACAACTATACTTTAGGATGATACGATATTTAATATAAATGGGTTTATTTAATTACTATATTTTGCATGTAAAAGTGCAAATATATTCTTATTCAGCTTTTTAAGCAAGGAGGAAACTCAGTATGGAGATTATTAAAGTAACCAGCTATGAACAAATGAGTAAAACCGCAGCAGATTATATCATCAGGAAGGTCCGAAAGCTTCCTGAAGCAACACTGGGATTGGCAACCGGAAGCACTCCTGTGGGAACCTATAAAAAGTTGATTGAAGATCATCAGGACAACAAAACATCATATAAAAACGTAACAACTTTTAATCTGGATGAATATATTGGTCTTTCAGGGGAAAATCCGCAAAGCTACCGTTATTTTATGGATTCAGTATTGTTTAATCTTCTGGACATCCAAAAGGGAAATACTTTTGTTCCCAATGGTACGCTTGAGGATTTGGGAGAAGAATGCCGTAATTATGAAAGTAAGCTGAAAAACCATGGCGGCATAGATCTGCAAATTTTGGGGATCGGCAATAATGGACATATTGGCTTCAATGAGCCTGGAACGTCTTTTTTATCTAAAACTCATATTGTTGATTTAGCAGATTCTACTATTAAAGCCAATGCCAGGTTTTTTAATACGATCGAAGAGGTGCCGACCCAAGCCATTACAATGGGAATCTCAACGATCATGCAGAGCAGGGAGATCCTTCTTCTCGCTTCAGGTGAAGCAAAAGCGGATGCCATTCAAAGGCTTCTTGGAAATGGTGTTAATGAACATTTCCCGGCATCTATCTTAAAAAATCATCCAAACGTGAAAGTGATTGCCGACGAAGCGGCTCTAAGCGCATCAAAAGTCTCGGTATAAATGGGGTAGTAGCAATGCTTGCGAAATATTTGAATGAAGTAAAAGAATTATTGACCCTTGTGGAAAAAGAAGAGAGTCATAAATTGAAAAATGCCGCCCGTGCTTTGGCTGAGTGTATTCAAAACAATGGGATTATTCATGTATTTGGATGCGGACACTCTCATATGCTCGGGGAAGAGCTGTTTTACCGGGCAGGTGGGCTGGCCCCGATTAAGCCTATCTTTGTAGAGGATTTAATGCTTCATAAAGGAGCAGTCCGTTCCTCTTTCATGGAAAAACAAAATGATCTTGCGGGAAGCTTTATGGAGAATGCTGATATCCTGCCTGGTGATGTCGTCATTGTAGCATCAACATCAGGACGAAATCCAGTCCCGATCGATGTAGCTGAAATCTCAAAAGTGAGTGGAGCATTCGTTATTGGGATCACATCCCCGCGTTATGCGAATACACAATCCTCCCGGCACAAAGACGGAAAATATCTTTATTCATCTGTGGATTTGGCGATCGACAATCATATAGAACCAGGGGACGCATTAATGGAGCATTCAGCATTGGGCATCCGTTTTGGCTCCGCCTCATCTATTATTGGGTTTGCGATTGTAAACAGCCTGATGGCGGAAGCAGTGGAAATGATGATTGAAAACGGGTTCGAACCACCTATCTTTAAAAGCGGCAATGTAGACGGAGCAGAACAGCATAACCCCGAGCTGGTTAAAAAATATATATCCCGAATTCCGCTGCTGGAAGGATAAAGAAATGGAATTGGTTAAGGCAATTGAACAGACCAGGCAAGCTATGATTGATTGCATTTATTAAAGGGGACTAACTGATGAAAAGGCCTTGAAATTAAGCCGGGAACTGGATAAGTTAATTGTTGAATCACAGCTAATGAAAAGTATTAAAAAGTATGAACCTAAAGAGACAATTTGCAAATAAATGCGAAGAAAATGCAAACAAATCCAGAAATTTGCAAATAAACTTAGAAAACTTGCAAACAAGCTCTGGAAAACTGCAGAAAAAACCGCTCAGGCCAGCATACCTGAACGGTTTTTTCATTTTATAGTGCATCTTTTATCACTTTTTTCGAATAGATCACAGACAATATTCCGAAAATCGAATAAAGCACCGTGTAAAGCACCATAACCAGGATCATCGGCATCCAAAGCTCGCTTCCGAAGAAGAACCAGCCGGATTTTACGGCAAAGTAGCTGTGCAGGAGGCCGACGATAAGCGGAATTCCAAAGTTGAAAGCCATTTTGGATTGAATTCCTCGCAGCAGGTCTCCCTGTGTAAAGCCAAGTTTCCGCAGGATTGTATAGTTTGGTTTTTCATCCTCACTCTGATCCATTTGTTTAAAATATAGAATGCAGCCCGAAGTGACCAGGAAGGTTAAGCCGAGAAAACCGACAATAAACATGATCAGTCCCATGTTCATTTTTTGCCTTGTGCTCATCTCTTGCTGGGAATCGGCTCTGCCGCTGAACTCCATCTCTTTGAAGAGTGTATTGGCTTTTTCAATATCGCTGTCATTCTTCATATCCACTCCGATGAAAAGCGAATCCTCCAGCTGGATCTCAGGATTAAGGTCAGCTTTCAGCTCTTCATACACCTGCTCATCCACAATGGCCACCGGCAGCCCGCCTGCTGTAAAATAAAACGGGATGACAAAGTCTTTATTTAGCCCTAAATAATTTTGTTTAATGGTATTTGTTTTTCCCTTAAACTCAAGCTTTCCTGATTCCTTCAGCGTCATGAACTTCTGCAGTGCATCATTATATCCAGTCAGCACGGTTTCTTTAGGGGAAAGTTCCATGCCAGCTATGGACTTTTCGCTTACAACCGGCAAAAGCATGGTTGGCGAATCAAAATTCATTTCTTCCAGATTGACATCCAGGATGTCCTCCATATCAGCATCCACCTGCAATACCTCAATGCTTTGTTCCTTATACTCTAAGCCCTCTTTATGAAGGCTCCCAGTAAACTTCCCTGCATCTTCCTTGTCAGTGAACGAAAAGTGGGAGGGCAGGCTATCCTGGGCCGATTTTTCCGCTGAGTAGTAAGAAATATAGCTTAATGACAGCAGCCCGATCGCAAGGGCGGACACAGTTGTAATAATTGTTAAAAGCAGTGCACTCGACTTCATGCGGAACATGATGGAGGATAATGAAAGCACTTCGTTTACATTCAGGTATCCATCTTTCCTTTTGCGGATCAGGCTGGCGATAAAGCTGACCGATCCTTTGTAGAAAAGATAGGTTCCAATGATAACGGAGGCAAGGATGACCACCATCGCGAGGAACAGCTCGTTCATGGATGTGAAATCCCCGCCAAATAAAAGGGAAGAGATATAATAGCCGGCAATGATCAGGGCTAAACCAAGCACGCCTAATATCATTTCCAATATGGACAGCTTTTTGACTTTTCCTTCTGCAACCGAAACCACTCTGAATAAAGATAGAATGGTTTGCCTTTTGATAAAAACAAAGTTCATCAGCATGATGAAAACATAAATAACCGTAAAGACGATGACTGTCTGCAAAAGCGCCTCACTTGAAAAATGCAATGAAGCAATGCCTTCAACACCTGTCAATTTAAAAAGGATCATCAGTATTAATTTCGAAACTGAAAAGCCGATAAAGATTCCAATGATTAAGGACCCAAAGTACAGTATAAGATTTTCCAGGCTAAGCAGCCTGAAAATTTCATTTTTTGTCATTCCAATCAGCTGAAAAAGCCCGATTTCTTTGCTTCGCCTTTTGATAAAAATAGTGTTGGCGTACAGAAGAAAGATGGAAACGATCGCCACGAGCAGGATAGAAGCGGTTTTGATTGCTGCTGCACCCTTAATCGAGCCTTTTGCTTCAGACATCGATGGATCATATTGGAGGGTGACAAAGGCGAAATAGAGCGCAACACTGAAAATGAGAGCGAACACATAGAGATAATAATTTTTCAGATTCTTTTTCAGATTGCGGAGGATGATAGCATTAATGCTCATGCTGCACACCGCCCAAAACGCCTTGTGTTTTCATAATATCCTTGAAAAAAGCCTGTCTTGATTGATCACCCTTATTCAGCTGAGTATAAATTTGACCATCCTTGATGAAAATAACCCGGCTGCAGAAGCTGGCCGCCACAGGATCATGGGTGACCATGATGATCGTTGCTTTCCTTTTCTCATTTAAATCACTTAACTTATTTAATAAGTCTGATGCTGATTTCGAATCCAGCGCACCCGTCGGCTCATCCGCGAAAATGATGCTTGGTTCATGAATGAAAGCACGAGCTGCAGAAGTCCGCTGCTTTTGCCCGCCGGAAATCTCATTAGGGTATTTATCCTTTAACTCGAATATACCCAGCTCACCCGCAACCGCTGCAAACTTTTCATCTGCCTCTTTTTTTGGTGTTTTGCTGATGGAAAGTGGGAGAAGAATATTTTCCTTCACTGTCAATGTATCCAGGAGATTATATTCCTGAAAAATAAACCCAAGATGCTTCTTGCGGAACTGGGCTAGCTGCTTTTCCTTCAGCCTTGTCATTTCCTTTTCTTCAATTTTAATTTCTCCGCCGCTTACACTGTCAATAGATGAGAGTACATTGAGAAGAGTGGTCTTCCCGGAACCTGAAGCGCCCATAATGCTTACAAATTCACCCGTTTCAATTTTTAAATCAATTCCTTTTAATACTTCCTGCCTATTAAATTTATTGCCGTAGCTTTTATGAATTTTTTTGGCTTCAAGTACAAACATGTGTAACCATCCTTTCTTTGATAGCTTGATTATAGAAGGTTACGTTTATGTAAATCCTTCGATTGAACGAACAAACAGCAAAAGCATGTGACATTTTTGTCACATGCCTGTTATGCTGACGAAATCATTTCTTGTTGGGAAGACAAGTGTCATGATTGTGCCTTTGCCTAAACAAGACTCCACATGGATTTTTATTTTTAGCTGGTCTGCTGCTTTTTTGGCTAAATATAACCCCATGCCTGTTGCTGCGTTTTCATGGTGATTGGCAGTAGATGTGAACCCCTTCTCAAAGATTCGCGGCAAATCCCTCTGATCAATGCCTCTGCCAAAATCCTGAATCCTCAAGGATATGTTACCGTCATGCTGGGAACTCGAAATAATAATATCTGATTCCTCACTATACTTCACAGCATTGGTTAAAAGCTGGCGAATGATAAAACTGAACCATTTCGCGTCGCTCAGAGCTTCTGTTTCTTCCAATTCAATTTCAAAGCCAATGCCTTTTTGCATGCACCAGGACTGCAGAGATTTGATTTCACTGAATAGGATGTCTTCAAGATTAATCATGTCAATATACAAGTCATTTTCCATAGAAGGAATCCTTTTTTGATGCAGCTGCTGATCAAGAAGAAGGTGGATGCGAAGCCATTCATAAGTAAGGGCGGATTTAAGGTTCTGATCCCCAATCCGGTCAATCATGAGATGCATGGCAGTCAGGGGTGTTTTTACTTCATGAATCCAGGACAGCAGTTCATCTTTTTCCTGCTCGAGAAGTGTCCAGTTCTGGGTGAACTCCTTTTTAAACCGTTCGGTTTGGCTAACCAGCCCAGACTCCACTATTTTTTCAAATGGGCTTTCAGACTCCGGTATGCTCGATAAATCTAAATTATCTTCCCGCTCGGCTACTTCTCTGTAAAATCGTGTTTCTTTTTGATATCGGAGAAAGATGAACCCAGTGAAAATGATTGCAGATAAAAAGGTGTAATAAAGGAAGGGCTTAAGGGATATGGCCGAATCCATATATACTACAAAGGCAGCAAGCACCTGAAGGAAACCGAACAGCAGGATCCAGCTTAACCGTTCCCTGATATATTTCCTAAACATGTGAGGCATCCTCTTCAATTGCCATATATCCCTGGCCGACTTTTGTTTCGATCCTGACACCAAGCCCGATTTCATCAAGCTTCTTCCTTAGTCTATTAATATTGACCGTAAGAGTATTGTCACTAATGAATCGTTTGTCATCCCATAGGCTATTAATGATATCATCCCTGCTGACAATTTGATTTTTTCTTTCTATCAGAAGCCTTAATATGTAAATTTCATTTTTCGTTAAATCTATGCACCCAATCTCATTTGTAACGGTATTCTTTTCGAAATCAACCGCCGCACCGCACCAGGTCTTGAGGTTATTCTGAACTGAACTATAGTTATAGACACGTCTGAGGATTGCCTGTATTTTGGCAATCAGGACTTCGAAGTGGAAGGGCTTTTGGACAAAATCGTCAGCGCCAAGCTGCATGGACATGACCATATCTGTTGGATGATCCCGGGATGACAGGAAAATAATCGGCACATTGGAATGTGAACGAATCATCCGGCACCAATGAAACCCGTCGAACTTCGGAAGCTGGATATCGATAATGACCAAATCAGGCTGAATGCCAGCAAACTCTTTCATGACTCCACTGAAGTCCTGAATTCCATAAACTTCATAAGACCACTGGGAGAGTCGATCTTTGATTTCAGAAAAAAGGGAGGCATCGTCCTCAATTAAAAGCACTTTAAACAATCAACTCACCACACTTTTGCATATTCCTTCCATTATTGTATAGGAAAAGCTCAAGGTGTGCCAGATTGTTTCCGTGCTGTGTTAAAATAGGGTAAAAAGCAGGTTTTGTGCATGGAAATCTTTCTTTTCATCCTAATTATTTTAATTGCATCCATTTTACAGACAAGCACGGGTTTTGGCTTCTCAATCCTGGCAACACCATTTTTGCTGCTTCTTTTTGAACCTAGAGAAGCCATTCAAATTAATTTGATTTTATCTTTAATTATTTCTGCTGCATTATTTTCAAAAATCAGGAAGGATACAGACTTTGGAGTTTTGAAAAGGTTTGCCATTGGAAGTGCAGCCGGGCTGCCTATCGGTATTGCCATTTTTTTATTTTTGGACATCTCCAGGCTGAAGTTAGCTGTCAGCTTAATTATTTTGCTTTTAACGATCCTTTTGATGGCGAATTTCCGTGTGAAAGAAACAAGCCGGAGGGATTATTCAGCGGGCGGATTGTCAGGAATAATGACAACAAGCATTGGCATGCCCGGCCCGCCGCTCCTGTTGTATTTTTCAGGAACTGATACTCAAAAAGAGCGGCTTAGGGGAACCACCTTGGCTTTCTACTTGTTTATCTACTCGGCCAGTCTGTTATTTCAGATTATCTTTGCTGGGACCAATAAGACGATTTGGCTTTCAAGCTTGAATGCTTTGCCGCTGGTGCTGCTGGGTCTATACCTGGGACAAATTTTATTTGTTAAAATCAATCAGCGTTTTTTCAAGGTCTTTACATACATTATATTGATTTTTACAGGGATTTACCTGCTGGTTGAGAGTGTGAGTTAGTAAGTCAGCATGAACCCAAAAGGCAGGGCTATTAAAATAGTGTTAATTAGTATTAAGCTGCCTTGACATTAATTGAAATACGGCAGAAAGCAAATCACGAAAAGGGTGTCTGCTCTTGAGTAAAAAACTTATCCATTGGATTTTATCCTTCCTGTTTTCATTTTCAGGTTTTTACCTTATAGAACATCTATTTACGGTAGACCCGAATGTGATTTCCGGCAATGGAAATTTAGGCATTCTCATAATCTTTCTTTTTACACCTGTCTTTATTTCGAGTTGGATCTTTACTTATAAGCTGGCAAAAGCAAAGTTTGTAAAAAATAATAAAATGACTATAGGAATTTTACTTTTTTCACTTGCCTGCTGTGTTTTGCTGATTATTGCAATTCATGATTACACAAGAGAGCTGATCATTGCTCTTGGAGGAACACCCGATAACCCAGAATCAAGAATTTATCGTTTTGGCTTGTTCAATCAATACACAAATAGTCTTTATTTTAATGTTTACACCTTTTTCTTAACCCATATCATCACCGTAATTTTAGGCATCCTTTCAGCTATGAGGAAGGCAAAGTTATATTAAAAAACTCGCCACACTAAATAAATATGTGGCGAGTTTCTCTTTATTTTAGAAGATAATTTTACTGAACACCAACAGCATCATATGCTGCCATGACTGCGTTTACCTCAGCTGAAGGCTGTCCGTTTCGATCTGGATGCAGGTCTCTTGCTGCCTGGATGGCTGCCTGGCGCATTTGGCTGAAGTCGGAGCTTGCTGTCAGGTAATGGGTAAGTGCTCTGTAGAAGATCTTCTCGGCTTTTGTTTTTCCAATGCCGGTAACCGAAACACCGTAATGAGTGCCTCCATCTGTGATCAGGTGGGCAGCTTTGTTGTTGATGCTGCTGTTGATATGGACACCGCCTTTATCAAGATCTCCTATATAACGTTGGCTGTAGTGATCAGGGTAGTAGCCTGATTCTGTATAGCCGCCAATATAGACAGAAGCCGGGTCACTCATCGAACGAAGACCGTCACCTGGTGTATTTGGCGTCCAAATATCTTCACCTAATAACCAAAGATCTTCGCCTGTTTTATTTTCAGCGAAAGCCCCTAAAATATCTGCAATGGATTCATTGATTGCACCGGATTCATTTTCATAAATTAAATCAGCTGTATTGGTGATCACTCCATGTGTCATTTCATGCCCGATCACATCAAGACCGCCAGAGAGGGAAATCATGCGAGTCCCGTCACCATCACCGTATAGCATCTGCTTCCCATTCCATGCAGCATTGTTCCACTTCGAACCGATATGGACAGTTGAAACTAATTTCATCCCATCACCATCAAGGGAATCCCGGCCATGAACCTTTTTATAATAATCATAAACTTTTCCTGCGTTCACATGGGCAGACACCGCAGAAGGATCATAGAAGAAGTTGTTTCTGCTTTCCACCTCGAACCCCGTCATTCCAAGCAGACCTGAAAGGATTATAAACGCGTTTTCAGGCATGCGGTTCGCTTTAAATGTATGGACACCTTCAGATCTTGTCCCATCGAATAAATAGTGAGTTCCTGTTTCCGGGTCTTTAACCGCCTGGAATGATTGAAGTGTCCCGAAAATATCCATTCCTCTTGCTTGAACAGGTTCTGAAACAGTCGGCAGTGCTTTCGGTGCAGGCTGGGAAGAAGCAGTCTGCTGTGCATCTGGTTGTTCAGGCAAAGATGGTGTCAGTTCCGCGATGGCATTATAGCTATGAATGAAGTTTCCAGTTGCAGCATCTACAAAATAATGCCAATACCCCGGTACCGGCGCTGAGGTGGAAGCTTTTACATAATAAGCCAGATGCTTTTGCCCATTATGCGGATAAATAACAAGTTCTCCTTCTATACCATCAAAACTCTTCACTTCTCCGATTTTATCTTTAATGCTTTCCTTTACCTTTTCCAATGCTTCATCTTCGCCCAGTTTCGCATCTGTAGGAATAATAGAACGCGCTAAATTTGGAGTAACCTTGCCGAAGAATGCTGTCACATTGTTTTTGTCATCCAAAGCAATAGTCTGCTGTGATCCATATACAGGAATTCCATTGTATTGCTCTACAGTTCTGAAATGGTGTGAGTTTGTTTCCTTGTCATTAAATTGATCAATGATTTTAAATTGATCCTTGGCCTCGTAGCCCGCATTTTTGAATACGTTTGCCTTTGATTGAAGGAATGCATATACGGCTTCTTCCTTGCTCAGTCCTTCCGGAGCTTGCCAGTTCCCAATTATGTAGGAAGGCGTCTTTAATTCCTGATGATACTTAACGATTTCTTCATTTGCCAGCACATTTTTGGCGGGCAGTGATAGTCCTGAGATGGCAAACGAAGCTGCCAGAACTGCAGGGAGGACTTTCTTTTTCAGCTGATTTTTTTTCAAACGGATCACCTCTTAGTTTGGATTGGTATTTCAAAGTTCATTATTCTGAAAATTCCACAAATGGTCAATTGGGTTATTGGGATCAGCGAAATGACTGTCTTTTATGAATTCGGAAATCAAAATAGCCTGTATTTTGCCTTGGAATGCCGCAAAATAACCCAATTTACTTTGCATATGACCTCTCGTATGCTTGTTCCACAGACACCTTTTCGAGAGGAGAGCGGGGGATGAAGAAGGGATTGAATAAACTCTTGTTGCCATGTCTTTGCTGCCTGAGTTTTTATACGGGCACTCAGCTTGTCGGGAAAACAGAAGCTGCCTTTACAAGCCAGGCAGAGGCAAAGCCAATTATAATCTCCACTGCTTTTGTCTTCCCGTCATATATTCACGGGCTTGAAGAGAAAGCGAGGATAAGCAGTGAACAAATAGTAAAAGAGCAGGCGGGTTTAGAAACATCTGTTAAGAACGGGCTCTTAAATGGGACCGCAGATCCGCCCTCTGAATTTTTGAGAAAAAAAGAACAGATAATAGCCAGCTTGGAGGAACTTCATAGAATAAGAGCTGAACTGGAAAAACTGGACCGGCAAGCAGAAAAAAAAGAAGGATATGAGTTTGTAAGTGAAGGTTTTCTAAAAGTAGACAAGCTCCTTATGAGAATAAATGATTCTCTTTATCTTCAGGAGCTGGAACAGCTTTTTAATCAAAAATTGCAGGAGCTGAAGATAGAGCAGCAAGGCGAAGGCCTTAAAACAAACAAGTTGGATGAAGAAGGAAAAATAGAAATACCGAAGCAAAAGATTGACCAAGAAGAGACAAATGAAGAACAAGCGAACCTTATGGAGGAACATTCTGTGATCAGCGATCAAACACAGAAGAATGAAGAGGAGGAAATAGCCAATGAAGAAAGTCCTGAAAATACTGAGTAAATGTATCAGTGCAGCAGGATTGATGCTCCTCTGCCTGCTTGCTATTTGGGTGATATCCTCAAAAGCATCCGGAGGAGAACCGTCCCTTGCAGGGTATCAGGCAAAAGCTGTTTTATCGGGATCGATGGAACCGGCCTTCATGACAGGATCCATCATACTGGTGAAAGAGCTGGACAGTAAAGAAAATTTAAAAACGGAAGATATTATTACCTTTAAATCAGGAGACAAATTAATTACCCATAGAATTGTCGAAGTAAAGAAAGCGAAAACCGGGATTTTATATCAAACGAAAGGCGACAATAATGACGCTCCGGATATGGAATATGTGCAGCCTGAAAATATAACCGGTAAATATGCGGGTTTTACCATTCCATATGCAGGCTATGCTGCTGAGTATGCAGCATCCAAGGAAGGAGCCGCACTCCTGCTGTTTATCCCGGGACTGCTCCTGCTGCTATCTGCAGGGAGGACTATCTTTCTGGCTCTTAAAGAATACGAAACTAAAAACGCTTAATACTTCGGTTATGCCTCTTATCTGCCACAGGTAAATAAGAGTTAAATAAATTAATAGTATTTAAAGGAGGAAGTAACACATGGGATTTGCAAAAAAGGTAAGTAAAGGACTTTTGACAGCTGCTTTAGGTTTTTCATTAATGGGTGGGGGTACATACGCTTACTTCAGCGATACGGAGGTTACGAATAACACATTTGCAGCAGGTACCCTGGATTTGGCGGTAAACCCTGAAACAATCGTCAATATTGGCGATTTAAAGCCAGGTGATGAAGTTTCACGTGAATTTACCATCACAAATAGCGGCACTCTTGATATCTCCAAGATCTTGCTGCATACAAATTATCAGGTGGAAGATGCAAAATTAAATGGGGCTGCAAATGCAGATGATTTCGGCAAGCATATTAAAGTCACGATCCTATATAATCAGGCTAACGCAACCGTCCAGGTTGCAGAGACGACTTTGCATGAACTGCAATCACAAACTCCGGATTTAACAGCCATTGATAACTTTGTAGGAGGGGGAACAGTACCGGATGGCCTGAAACCTGGGGAAACCGATAAAATAATAGCGCTGTTCGAATTTGTGGATAACGGAGAGGACCAAAACGAATTCCAGGGAGATGCGCTGCAGGTAGAATGGAAATTCAATGCAGAACAGGCTGAAGGAACAGTAAAATAATATAGGCGGACAAAAAAATCCCTTGAAGGAAGATTCAAGGGATTTTTTACACTTTAATTAATTCTTTGCCTTCTAGCTGCCTGTTCAGATGAATGGCTTTTTCATGTTTTCCTGTCTCAATGTAATATTCATAAAGTTTTTTTCCATACCTGCGCATGAGAATCATATGCTTAATTTTAACAAATTCAGGAAAAGCTTTTTCTTCCAAATACTTAAAATACTTCTCAGGCTGATTTTCAAGCTGATACCTGGAAAGTTTAAATAATGATAAGTATAAAGTGCTTTTTAATTCCTTTGAAACCTGGATCCCTTCGCATGCTTTTTTAAGTAGAGCTGTTTTGCCGGATAATTTGCCTTCAATACAGCAATTAAGGTAAGAATATAACCGCTGAAGATAAATGATTGTATTCATGTCAGCTAAACGCAAGGCCTGTGTATAGCAATCCTTTGCCTTAGCATATTGTTCCCTATTAAAATACTCAAATCCTAAATTATTGTAGAGGAGCCCTTTATAGTCATGAAATCCAATTCGTTCACAGTCCCAGATTAAATGATGATAACGTTCTGCCAGTTTATCCATGTCGGTTAAGATATCACTGCTGATCTGCAGGAGGATAATGGATTCAGCTTTTATCGCCATCGTGTAGTTGTTCGTGTTTTTGAAATGCTGTAATGATTTTTCCGCAAACATGTAAGCCATGATTTTTGAATCAATATAATGATAGGCAATTGCCAGGTGATAAAAGTATTCTTCATTGCCATATTCATTTATATCGATATTTTTTAAGACTTGAAGTGCTGTTTGCTGATCCGGGCTATCAGGTTTTATTGCTTGATTAATATAATACATCCCTTGAACATGGTAAAATAAATTTCTCTCAAAAAGGGGGAGGTTAGGAAACTCATTGCTTATTTGCTTAATAATCCGGGATGCTTCCTCTAAATCCTGGTGCAGCAAATGATATCTTGCCTTTAATAGCAGATAGTGGGCTGCATATTTAGAAGCTTGAATAAAAGGCGAGCTTTCCAGTTCATTTTTGAGTTCATCAGCCTTGGCTGTTCTATACATGATGATAGCTTTATGCCATTCCTGCAGGCGCTTGTCCAGATCCCGGAAGTATTCAATCTCCTTTTGAATGTCAATATTTAATACGGCAGAGAAAAGCGAAATGATTTCCGGTGAATAGGCTGTTTTCCCTCTTTCAATCTTGCTTACATGGGTAGGAGTACATATCCCTTCACCTAACATAGCTTGTGTAAGACCAGACTTTTCCCGGTAGAATTTAATAATTTCCCCTTCCAGCATGTGACCCTCTCCTTATCTATTAATAATAGGTGAATATGCCAGGCAGCTGTCTCTTAAATACTTAATTATCTTTAATCTAAGATTTTCCTTTTTGGGGGAATTTTTAGAGTCATAAGACATAGCACCTTTGGGGGAGTGAACAGGAAATAAGGAGAAAAGGCTCAACTGGGAGAAAGCAGAAAAGAGTGCAAAAAGAAAAATCTCCTAAGAAAGATAAGGAGATTTTTCTGCTGTTTAATGGATGAGCGGCTCGAAGTACTTGGCTGCAAGCCTACTTGCTTTTTCATGCTGTGAAGACTTCCTGAAATAATGGAATAATTCTTTTTCATAGAGATTGATTAATGTGCTATTCCCTAATTCAAGAAGGTGGGGAAGGAATGTGTTTTCTAAAAAGAGATAGTAATCATTTATGTCTTTATCTTCTAAAAGGATATCGAGCATATAAAAAACATATTGATAGGTTTTATTTTGAAATTGTTCAGCTAGCCTGTGACCATCGTCCAGCAAGGATCTGAGATTTTGTTTCTTATAATGATCCAGATTAAGGCAGCTATGAACATAGCCTCTAATAGCGCTTAATTTTAAAGATGGGTTTGGATTAACCTCGCATTGTTTCAATAGCTTTTTATAAACTTCGCTCGCTTCTGAATAAAAGCCTTTTGCAAAGTATTCAACGGCAAGATTATGCCAAAGGTTCATTTCCCTGGCTTCTTCTTTATGAGTCCGGCAGGATTTGATTAAAGTACGATACTGCTTGACGGTTTCTTCAAATTGGCAAAGGTCGTATGTACCCATTTGTATCAGCAAAACGGTTTCTGTATCAAGAATTCTTTTGAAATTATTAGTTTCCCGAAAATAGGATAGTGCAAGAGTGCCATAGTGATAGGCTTTTACCTTATCATTCATCAAATGGGAAGAGGTTGCGAGGTGAAAATAAAATTCATGGTTATTATAATCTTTAGGATTTATATTCTTTAAATGGATGATGGCTTCTTTGCAATTCTGTAAGTTTAGAAAATAAATGCCCCATATATGTTCGAGGAGACTTCTTTCAAAACGATCAAGTGTATTCCAAGCTTTCTGGCAGCTGTCTAAAAGCACTTTGCTCTTATCAAACTCTCCTTGCATGAGGTGGTAGCGAGCCAAAAGGATTGAATGAAAATATTTTGTTTCTGAAAAATGCAGGTAAGGATTTTGGGCTAATTCCTCTTTAATTAATTCTATATCTTCTTTTTGCTGTTTAACCATGGCATCCAGCCACTCATGAAGTTTAGTTTCCAGCATATCAAACTTTTCAAGCTCTTTTATAAGATCTATGTTCAGCCGTTTACAGATCAGATTTGTGATTTCAGACGAATATTGTGTATGTCCCCGCTCTATTTTACTGATATGAGTCACAGAACAAATCCCTTCGCCCAGCTGCGTTTGGGTTAATCCAGCGCGTTCCCGGTAATATTTTATAATTAAGCCTTCCTTCAAAACAGCATCCCCCCTGTGGTTCTGAATAGTATCGTAGCATACCTTATTGGCTGGAAACAGATAGCCAGGAAATGTCAGATGTCTGTTTTTTCCAAAGGATCTTGGGATATTATTCCTAAGAGGTTTTTAAAGATTTCAATTTGGGGTAATTCAAAAGAGCCTTTTTTACCAGAATGTGAGAAAGTTAATAGAAATTAGGTTAGGGAATATGTCTTTAATACTATTTTAATAGAAGGAGATCCTGAGATCTGGATATAAAGTTCTGAAATTCAACAGATGACTCCTTTTAAATTCCCCCAATTTACTTCTCTCAGACCCGGCCCTACAATTAATTGTATGAATAGTTAAAAAATATAGATTTATCAGTGGGAAAGGGCGGGGAAGAAATGAAAGTGAAAAAAGGGGTACCCTATAAGGTGCTGGCTTCTGCATTGGCAGCAGCAATGCTATTCGGGGGAACAGTCTCGGCACAAGGAGCTCAGGAAGATCAGATCGAGGCTCCAAGTGTTGAAGACATTGTTAAGCAGGGGCAGAAAATATTTTTGGACCAGCAATATCAGGCTGAAGCAAAGGCAGTGGACAAGCTGGGATATAAGGATCTGAAAGAAAAAGGGTTAACGAAACCATATGAGCCAAATGAAATTTTACGTGTAATTGTTGAGGTCGAACAGCCTGCAGATGCTGAAAAAACGAAACAAAGCAAAAAAAGTAAAATGAAGGCAAAACAAGACGAGGTTATTTCAGCGCTTTCCAAGAAAAAAACTTTCAAGAAAGTGAAGCATCGCTTTTATGAGGGGTTTAATGGTTTCAGCCTGGAAACCGAGTTTCGTAATTTAAAAGAAATTCAGGCAATTCCTGGTGTCACTAACGTACATATTGCGAGAACATTTCAGCCATCCATGGGTGCCAGCAAGGAATTAGTGCAGGCACAGAAGGTTTGGGAGGAGCATGGCTATGAAGGCGAAGGGCTGCTTGTTGCTGTCGTTGACTCCGGATTGGACTATACACACCAGGATATGATATTGACGGATGATGGGAAAGACAAGCAGAAATGGTCTGAGGGAGGAATTCAGGCAAAACTCTCTGAAACAGAAATTAATGACGTCTGGTATAGTGACAAAGTGCCGACAGGCTATGACTGGGCCGATCAAGATGCGGATGTCATACCCCGCGGACAGTATGGAAGTCCACATGGCATGCATGTCGCCGGTACAGTAGGTGCTAATGGCGATGAGGAAAATGATGGGGTCAAGGGGATTGCTCCCGGTGTCCAGTTATTAGCCGAAAAGGTATTTTCTGATAACGGCGGAGGAGCTTATGAAGATGATATTATTGCTGGAATTGAACACGCTGTGACAATGAGGGCTGATGTCATTAACATGAGTCTTGGGTCAGATGCCGGCTTTGTTGGAGAAGAAAATGATCCAATCCAAAAGTCAATCCGGGAAGCAACTGAGCAGGGCACCCTAGTGGTAGTTGCTGGAGGCAATTCATCTTACAGCACAAAAAATAATATTTTGGAGGCTTCTGCCAAGCCATACGCGGAAAATCCGGATATCGGCACTGTCGGAGAACCTTCTGTAAGCCCGTTTGCGCTATCAGTAGCATCCTATGAAAATACTAAATTGCATATGAATGCACTTACTGATGAAAGCGGTTTGCAACTTCCATATCAGGATCAGACCCATGTAAACTTCAAGCTATCAAAAGTTCTATCATCAGGAGAAAGTTATGAAATGGTCTATGTAGGGGAAGGAAAGACAGCTGATTTTGCCGGGAAAGATGTTGCAGGCAAAATTGTCGTGGCAAAGCCAGAACAAAAATATGGTTTATATTCATATGTACAATCTGAAGCCAGAAAAAATGGTGCCAAGGCGGTTATCCTTGTACCGCCTCATGATGAAGCTGATTATCCTTTCTTGTATTTTAGCCCGTACTTAACCCCTGCAGCAACAACCAGCAAGGAGGACGGGAATGCTTTAATTTCGCAGCTGTCTAAGGGACAAACAGTGAAGATGCAGATGAGCAAAGGTGTTTGGGTGGATAATGCTGATAAAGATAACATGTCAGACTTTTCATCTTTTGGAACGCCGCACACGCTTGACATCAAACCTGAGCTATCAGCACCAGGCGGAGGGATTTATTCCACTGTTCCCGGCAATGAATATGAAATAATGAGCGGTACGTCCATGGCGGCGCCTCATGTCGCAGGCGGATCAGCTTTGCTGCTTCAGGCTTTATATGAAAAAGGATTGCCGCAATCCAAAGAAACGGCATTAAAAGCGAAAATCGCCTTAATGAATACGTCAAAAATCATTCAGGATCCGCGGGCAAATAGCCAGGTCCCTTACTCACCACGCCTACAGGGATCCGGATTAATGCAAATACAAAATGCGATCAAAACACCTGTACTTGTCACAAATAAAAATGCTCCTTTGGAACAGGCAGGAGCGGTTGCTCTTAAGGAGATTAATGAGAAAGCACACTTCAAACTGAATGTCGAAGCACTTCAAAATGCTGAAGTGAAAGAATTGGAATATAAAGTGTACGTTGATGTTTTAACCGACGAAACTGAAACAAAAGAGTTTGACTTGGACAATGACGGTAATTTGGATACCAAGGAATATTTAACAATGACCAGCAAGCGGATTTCAGGTGCTTCTGCCATCGTAAATGGTGAAAAAGTGACCGGCAAAGAAGGAAAAACGCTTAAAATTAAGCCAGGACAAAATAAGAGTTTGGATGTACAGATTCAATTGCCGGATAGCCTGAAAAAGGGCACATTTGTCGAAGGATATGTCCGTCTTGTGCCAACGGGTAAAAACAATGACGCCGCTGTGCCGCTAACAATTCCATATATGGGCTACTTTGGACAATGGGACAAGCCGCAAAACCTCGACCCAGCTGCATGGGAGAAAGATGCTTTTTTAGGATATACCGTGCTTTGGAACGATGAAGGCGCGCAATTCCCAATGGGATATGACCCATATACTGGAACATTTAATATGGATCGAATTGTCATTTCTCCAAATGCTGTATTGCCTGGTGTATTCCCAACCTTTACAGCTCTCCGCAATTTACAAAAGACAGAAATGTACGTGGAGAATGATAAAGGGGAAACCATAAATTATTTAGGCGACTTCAGTGAATATACAGGAAAACCATGGAAATTCCGCAAAAATATCATGGCTTTCCGTGACTATATGATTAACGGCTATTTATGGGACGTTAAGGATCAAAACGGGAAATTCGTTAAAGATGGCACTTATCAATATGTGATCAAGACAACACTTGATTACAAGGATGCCAAACCTCAGGAAGTAAGGCTTCCGGTTCACGTAGACTCAGTTGCACCAATAGTCTCGGATATTCAAGTAAAGCCAAAGGACGGCCAATATGAGATTTCCTTCAAGTCAGAAGATAACGAAGGGGGGAGCGGCTATAATGGTGCAATCATCTGGTATAACGGGAAGTATATGCCGCTGGAACCTGGAAAAACTTCAGCCCTTGTAAAAGAAGAACCGAAGAGCGTCGTCGTATTGGGTGTCGACCATGCATTAAACCAGAGCTATGCTGTATGGGGCGATCCTTCCTATATTAATGAAGGAATGCTGGTGAGCTACTTCAGTGTTTATCCTAATAAAAATGTGAATGCAAACACGCCTGCCGGCATCAATGCATTTGCAAATAACCGCGTAAACTGGACAGTGAACATTAAAGATGAAGCAGGAAAAACCGTTGACACAATCAATGTGGAAAACGAACATGAAATTCACTTGAAGTGGACTCCAGACGCAGATCTTCCGAATGGAACTTACACCATTAGTGCGGATGTATCAAGTAAGCAGGGCTTTAAAGTGACCACGAGTCCTAAAACTGTTACAGTATTTCAGAACTAAAACGATCAAAAGCCATGGACGGTAAAAAGGTCCATGGCTTTTTAATATTTTGCAATGCCTTAGGTTCAGGCAGAAACAGATGTGTTCAATTTTTTTAGAGCTGAAGCTTCTTTCTTCCCATGCAGGAAATAATATAAAATGGCTGATAATAAAACAAAGATTGCCATCATACCATAGAGTTTCCCATAGCCTGTAATCGGAATAACGAATCCCAGCAAATAAGGTCCAAATCCCAAGCCTGCATCAAGAAATATGAAGAAAGTTGATGTCGCAAGCCCCATCCGATGTGCAGGTGTCAGCTTGACGGCCACTGCCTGGGTGCAGGACTGCATGTTTCCAAATCCCAGCCCAATCAGCGCTCCAGCCAATAGCAGGGTAAAACTGCTGTTGGCTGCGCTAAGCACAAACATGCCTGCCGCAAATAAGATAAAAGCGGGGTACATAACATAATTTGCTCCTTTAAGATCCATCAGCCGCCCGGTAAATGGACGTGAAACCAGGACAGCGGCCGAGTAGATAAGAAAGAAAAAGCTCGCAGCCTTGACTAAATCGACTTCTATCGCATAAAAATTGATAAAAGAGAGGACCCCGGAATAACCGAATGCGATTGCCAGTGTGATGAATGCAATCGGGACTGCTTTTGGCTCGATAAAGCTGGAAATTTGGAAGCCCTGCTTTTTCACACCTGAGGTTTCTATTGCAGGAACATATAAAATGAAGGATGTAATCAGGGCAATGATGCCGATGGCCAGACAGAAGACAAAAATCATTTGGAAAGAAACTTTTTGCAGCATCAATAAGCCAATAAATGGTCCAACAGCTGTCGAAAGCGTAGTGCTCATGCTGAAGTAGCCAATTCCTTCTCCTTTTCGGGCTGCAGGAATAATTTGTGCTGCGATGGTCCCAGTCGCCGTACTCGCCACACCTAAAGCAATGCCGTGTATAAACCTGGTAACCAGAAGGAAAGCAATTCCAATGTTCACGAAATATAAAAGAGTCGTCAGCGTAAAAAAGATCAAACCGATAAAAAGTGTTTTCTTACGCCCGATGTTATCAATTGCCCGCCCGATATAAAGCCTGCCAATGAGCGTTCCAATAATAAAGATTCCCGTAACAAGCCCGGCCTGGCTAGTTGTGGCACTATAGTAATCCACTGCAAAGACAGCAATGGTCACCATCAGCAAATAGAAAATCAATGTTAAGAAAAAATTAACGGATGACACAATAATAAAATCTTTTGTCCAAAGCTTCGGTTTAGGCTGATTCAATTTATAACTCTCCCTGCATTAAATTTTTGCGGATTTCGCTCATCAGACGAATCCCTTCCAGCTGTTCCTCCTCTGAAATTCCTCTTAAAATGTCCTGTTCGAATTCATCAATAGTAACGCGGACCTCCTGATAAACCTTCCTGCCAGTATCGGTCAGCTGCATTCTTTTTTCCCGTTTGTCTTTAGTCGGAACAGGTTCTAAATAGCCCATTTCCTCCAATTTTGCAATCGTCCTTGTCACCGTTGGTTTTTCAACGCCAAGATAATGTGAAAGCTCCACCAGTGTACCGGAGCCATCGTTATTCAAGTAATACATGATGGACCATTGAGCCCTGTATAAATGATGCCTGCTTAATTCATTGTTCAGCCTATTCTCAAATGGGCGATACAATAGCACAAGCTGATGAAAAAACCGCTGAAATGTTTCGATCTTAAAAACCTCCAATTTGGTTACCTTGAGTAATAGTTATCAAGAGTAACTAATTATTTATTATACAGCTCAAAGTGATGACATGTAAATAGGCCAGAGCTTTGTTTCTAAAAGAGCTATCCATTAAATCAAAAGAAGGCAAATTTATGACATTGTGTCATATCCAGTTGACGTGTGACACCATGTCATATACAATTCAATTGTAAGGATGACACAGTGTCACATCGAGGTGAAAGCATTGTCCAAAATTCAATTGCTTATTTCTGAATTGCAGAAACAGGGAGTAAATGCAGCAGTCTGCAAAAAGCCATCCAATATTAAACCTCTCAATAATAAGGCGAAAATTCAAAGGAGCCCATATGGTCACAAATATGCCTGAGCAAATGTCACTGAAAGAACTAAGGACTGATTTAGTGCGTTTTATGATGTCCTACAAGTTCGCATTGGAAGAAATAAACACGAAAATAAATATCCTGAAAGAAGAATTTCAGTATGTGCATGACTATAATCCGATTGAGCATGTAAAATCACGAATTAAATCTCCTGAAAGTATATTTAAAAAGCTTCAGCGAAAAAATTTGGAGATTTCTTTAGAATCCATTCAGCAAAATATTCGGGATATTGCGGGCGTCCGCATTACATGTTCGTTTGTGTCCGATATATATAAAATCAAAGCCATGCTTGAAAGCCAGAAGGATATAACCGTGCTCGAATGCAAGGATTATATTCAGAACCCAAAGCCAAATGGCTATCAGAGCCTGCATCTGATTGTCCAGATCCCCATTTTTATGTCTGACAGGGAAGAGCTGGTTCCTGTTGAGATTCAAATCAGGACGATCGCCATGGACTTCTGGGCGAGCCTGGAGCACAAGATTTACTACAAGTACAATAAAGAAATTCCGCAAAGAATAGTGAATGAACTGAAAGAGGCAGCTGACACGGCTTCACGCCTCGATCGGAAAATGGAGAATATCCATGAGGAAATGATTGGTCTAAAACAGCTGGAAGATGATGAAGCCATGATTTTTTCCCCTGAAAGCCTTCAATTTCTGCTGGCCAGGAAAGGGATAAGAACTTAAAGGAGACGAAATAGATGCAAGTGTGGACAGATATGCCGAATTTCGTAAAAAGAGAGCTGGAGCAGCTTGAAGAAAAAGTATCCCCCGTAATGAAAAAAGCATCCAGATATATTTTTTGGTCAACACCTTTGATTATTCTGTCATTAATCAATCTCATGACCTTATTTTTCACCGTGCAGGATGAGAAAACATCGCCGGTAACCATTCTGATTTACGCCATTATTGGTGCGCTCGGTTTCGCGCTTTCTAAAGAAGGGAAACATCAGCAGCTGGAAATTCAGAAACTGAGCTCTCAGTACATTAAAGAACGGATCACTAAAAGCCAATGGGCTTCTTACCCTATTAAAACGAGATATCAAGCACTGATCAATGAGAATCCCAGAAAGGCAGTCCCTTATTTTATCCAATTTTTAAAGGAGGAAAAAAGAGACTGGCAGTAAGGAGGAACCGAACTTGCCCAAAATTACTTTTTTCAATTTGCCTGAAGACAAACGGGGAAGCTTAGTCCATGCGGCGAAAAAGGAATTTGCCCGCGTCCCGCTTTATCAGGCATCCATATCCAATATCATAAAAGATGCCAAAATCCCGCGCGGCAGCTTTTATCAATATTTTGACGACAAAGAAGATGCGTTTTTCTACTTATTGAATAGCCATGTTTCTGCATATAAGCTTCACTTTCTGGAAGCGCTCCGCAAAAATAAGGGCGATATTTTTGATGCGATGATCGATTTTTATACAGCCATCATTACCGAGGAAAAAGAAAATCTGCAGTTTCTGAGGAATTTATTTCTCAATATGACGCATCGAATCGAAAATGTTATGGCAAGAAGCTTCGGTGAAAATGACCTGAATGAGAATTTCAAGAAAATCAGCAATCTGATTAATAAGGAGCGGCTGAATATACAGGACGAGCATGAACTTTTTCATATGATGCAGATTATTTCCTCCGTCACATTCCACAATATCGTAAAAAAATTTGCGGGGGAACTGCCATTCGATGAAGCAGTAAATAATTATAGAACAGAAATCTATTTATTAAAAAAAGGGTTTGTATCAGGATGATTTTCGGAAAGCCTGTCTCTAAAAGGATTAGAGACAGGCTTTTTTGGGAACGTAAAAAATAGCATGGAGCTTATTCCCTATTAGGGGAATATATAAAACAATTTTCAGGAAAGGGGTTATATATGGCGAACAAGAATAGATGGCTGATTGCCCTTTCAGCTGTCGCCATTCATTTATCGATTGGTTCGGTGTATGCGTACAGCGTCTATCAAAACCCATTGAAAGAAACGCTTGGCTGGGAAAAAACCGATGTCTCACTGGCATTTACCATTGCGATTTTTATCCTTGGGATTGCGGCAGCCTTTTTTGGGCGGTTTGTGGAAAAGCGGGGACCAAGAGTTTCAGCCATGATTGCCGCAGTCTTCTTTGGAATTGGGATTATTGGGTCCGGATTCGCCATACAATTGGAGAACTATGTCCTATTCCTGATTTTTTTTGGTGTCATTGGGGGACTGGGTCTCGGGTTCGGCTATATTGCGCCTGTCTCCACATTGGTTAAGTGGTTTCCTGACAGAAGGGGACTTGCCACAGGAATGGCAGTTATGGGCTTCGGTGCTGGGGCCCTGATCACTAGCCCCATTGCAAGCAGATTAATGATCGCAACTTCGATTCCGACAACCTTCTATGTCCTGGGAATCAGTTATTTTATTCTGATGATTTTGGGATCGCTTTATATCGCAAAGCCGCCTCAAGGATGGGCACCAGAAGGAATGGAAGAGAACACGGAAGAGCGGCCGGTAAAGGCAGATCTGGCACAGCTGACTGCCAATGAAGCAATTAAGACCAAGCGTTTCTGGCTTCTTTGGATTATGATGTTCATCAATATTTCTGCAGGTATCATGATTCTCTCGGTTGCCGCACCAATGGCACAGGAAATCACTGGGGCAAGCGCCATCACGGCTGCAAGCATCGTTGGCATAATGGGACTCTTTAATGGCGGAGGAAGAATTGGCTGGGCATCTGCATCAGATTACCTTGGAAGAGGAAATACATATATGACCTTCTTCCTGATCCAGGTTGCTGCCTTCTTCATACTTCCATTCATTACAAACTCATTTATCTTTTCTGTATTCCTCTATATCATTGTTTCATGCTATGGAGGTGGATTTGCATCGCTTCCTGCCTTTATTGGAGACCTGTTTGGTACCAAACAGCTTGGCGCTATTCATGGTTATCTGCTTACTTCGTGGTCCATCGCTGGTGTGGTCGGCCCTATGCTCGTATCCAGCATATATGAAAATACGCAAAGCTATACGATTACTTTCTATGTATTTGGCACCATGCTTGCCATCGGCTTCATCGTCTCACTGCTGATGAAACGCGACATCAAGAAAATCAGAACTGCGAAGAATCAAAAAAGAGCAAGCGGACAGCTTGTCATTGAATAAAGAGAAGAACTCCTGCCGGATTAGCTGGCAGGAGTTCTTTATTAATTTTCAAAGGAGAATGGATGAACACGGTCATTGGAGCATTCCGGGCAAATAATCAGCATATCAAAGCTGTATTCATGTTCCTCCCTGTACCCGCAGATTTCACAGACCTTTGTTTCGGCTCTCCAGCTAGCATGTATCACAATTCTGAATGACGCCAACTACCAAATCCGGCTGGGAAGAACAAATTCCCGGGAGAAAAGGATGATGATCCCTTGCCGCCTCAAAAATCGACTGTCCCGGCTTCACTTCGATTTCCTTTTCCTCCAGGTAAAGTGAAATTTCCTCCATTCATACTGCACCACCACCTATTCATTCATACAATTTAAAAAGTATTTGTTGAAAATGGGAAATGTATTACAAAATGGCCGTAATTGGCAGGGGTAAAGGATAGAATGCGGGCGCTATGGATCAAGAAGTCAAGACTGTCGCCATAGGATAGAAAAAATAATAGGGTTTTGTTTCATTTAAAATCCTCCGATTGGTTCACTAGTGTAAAATATATTCAACAATAACTGTTCAACCCCTTTTTAATATTTGTTTTTCGTACAATAAAAAGACTGAGCATGCCCATTGAAAAATCCGCCAATATCCGTTACTATATAAATACAAGCTGCATTGTTCGTAATCATAATAAAGTTTTAACCTTTAAGCTGTAACAGGGAGTTTTACATTGAAACGGGAATGACAGGCCTTCGTCTATATGACAAGGAGGACAAGCAGGAATGTTTCTGCGAACACCCACTTTGAGGAGTGGTGGTTTAAAACTTTCTTATCATTATTTACGGCAATGGCGGCTGTATATATGAAAATTAACCAGTTCTCAAGGAGAGCTGGTTTTTTTGCGTTTAGAAATCAAAATTCTGGTTAAACCAAGATAAACGACACATTAACAGGAGATGTAATAATGAAAGAAATTACGGAAAAGAGATTTTGCGAAGTCTGCGGAAAAGAAACTTTTCACATTGCCAGGGAAGATGCACTGGAAATTGAATACATCTGCAAGGAATGCAATCATGAGGAAGACATCATTAAATCCTTTTTCTAAAGCCCCCAGTAATATTGACACCATTAGTAAGCCGTGATAAAGTAAAATTATCTCGAATTAAAGATATTTTATTTTAAGATAAATAACATAGGGGAGGAAGTTAACTTGAAACAATTAAAAGGTATTCACCATGTCACCGCTATAACAAGCAGTGCTGAAAAAAATTATGAGTTCTTCACATATACATTAGGAATGCGTTTAGTAAAGAAAACAGTTAATCAGGATGACATTCAAACGTATCACTTATTTTTTGCAGATGATGCAGGAAGTCCGGGAACGGATATGACATTTTTTGATTTTCCTGGTATTCCAAAGGGATCACATGGAACGGATGAAATATCAAAAACTTCATTCCGGGTTCCGACAGATGAGGCACTCGATTATTGGGTAAAGCGGTTTGACCGCTTAGAGGTTCCTCATTCCGGGATCAAAGAGCAGTTCGGCAAGAAGACCCTGTCCTTCACAGATTTCGATGATCAAAAATACCAATTGATCTCAGATCAAACCAATAAAGGTGTAACATCGGGCACACCTTGGCAGAATGGGCCGATTCCGTTAGAATACGCGATCACTGGCCTGGGGCCGCTTTTCGTAAGGGTAGCTCAATTTGATTATTTTAAGGAAATGATGGAAAAGGTTCTGCATTTTAAGGAAATTGCACAAGAGGGAGACTTCCATTTGTTTGAAGTGGGTGAAGGCGGAAATGGGGCTCAGGTGATAGTGGAATATAACCCGTCTCTTCCTCAGGCACGCCAGGGCTATGGAACAGTCCATCACGCCGCATTCCGCGTGGAAGATAAGTCTGTTCTTGAGGAATGGGATCAGCATTTGAGAGGCTTTGGCTTCCAGACTTCAGGATTTGTAGATCGCTTTTTCTTCGGTTCTTTATATTCCCGGGTTGCTCCGCAGATTTTATTTGAATTCGCGACAGATGGACCTGGATTCATGGGTGACGAGCCATATGAAACACTTGGGGAAAAACTGTCACTGCCGCCATTCCTGGAGCCGAAGAGGGACCAAATCGAAAGCTATGTCCGTCCGATCGATACAGTAAGAAGCACGAAGAATCTTGTAAAAGAATAACTAGGCCAAAGGCACCTGTCATTCCACTGCTTTAACGCAGTGGAGGACAGCTGCCTTTTTTTAGCGTATAATGGAGGGTATTCTTTAGTAAATAGGAGCAGAGGGCAGTGGAGAAACATAAAAGCAAATACAGGTGGCTTGTCTTTGGCGCGGTTTTATTTACATACTTTTTAATCGTAAGCCAAAGGACAGCACCTGGTTTAATTACTGATCAATTAATGAAGGAATTCGGCGTGACAGCTGCAGCAATTGGTCTCCTGACGAGCATCCAATTTTTCGCCTATGCAAGCCTGCAGGTTCCCATTGGAATATTATCGGACCGTTTTGGCCCAAATGTATTTTTAATCGCCGGAACACTTCTTAACGGAATAGGGACTTTATTATTCAGCTTTGCAGCGAATGAATACATCCTTTTTGCGGCAAGGATGCTAGTTGGAATAGGTGATGCTACCATCTGGATTAATGTTGTCATTATTTTAGGCAGATGGTTTAAAGTAAATGAATTTGTGAAATTGCTTGGTTTTGCGGGCATGTCAGGGAGCTTTGGATTTTTGCTCGCGACTGTGCCATTTTCCATTTGGATTTCCATATGGGGCTGGCGCATTCCGTTTTTGGCGGTGGGCATTATTTTGACCATCCTCGCCTTATTGCTGTATTTTATTTTAATTTTGCAGCCATCCCGGATGGGCATAGAACTTAAGAAAACAAAAGGTAAGAAGGAGCCAGCTGAGAAAACAGCCAACATATTAAAGAGAATTTTTTCTGACCGTCAGGCATGGGCCACATTTTTGTGTCACTTTGGTGTGGTTGGCACTTATGTTGGCTTCATCGGTTCATGGGCAGTGCCATATGGAATGGAAATGTATGATTTGACCCGTTCCGAATCCAGCCAGCTAGTCATGATTGGACTGATTGGGGCAATTATTGGTGCTCCGTTAATGAGCTTCATATCAGGACGGATGGGCAGCATTAAACGCCCTTATCTTTTTGCCCACATAATCGTCGTTCTCGGTTGGGCAGTTTTTCTCGTATTCCAAGGCAAACCTCCATATCCGCTCCTGATTGTTCTTTTCCTGGTCATGGGTTATGGGAATGGGGCAAGTACGCTGACATTTGCGATTGTCAGAAAATCATTTGACATTCGAGACGTGGGTGTCGTTTCAGGTTTTGCCAACACCGGTGGTTTTCTGAGCGCAGTTTTGCTGCCATTTATTTTCGGTAAAGTTTTGGATACATTTGAAGCTGGATACCAGTATGGATTTATTATTCCGGTCATCTTTTCATTGATTGGACTGATGGGTGCAGGGTTAATAAAGGAAAAAGAACGCCAATTGGTTAAAGGCTAATTTTATGCAGTATTTTGAGGACAAATCATTAAAAAGGAGACGAGATGATGAAAGCTTTATTAAAAAAAGAAACAAATGGCTATACTGCTGTCTTTGAACGAATGCTGAAACATCCAAGGGAAGAAATCTGGGCGATGCTTACTGACAATCATCAGCTGAAAAAATGGTTTCCTGAGCTGCAGGCTGAGGATTTAAAGAATGGTGGAAAATTCAAATTTGATATGGGTGATGGCAGCTTTGAGGAAATGGAAATCCTCGGGTTTGAAAGGCCTGCGATCCTAGAATACACATGGGGTGATGATATTGTCCGCTTTGAGCTGAATGAATTAAAGGGCGGGACAGAGTTGATTTTAATTGAAAAAATAAGTGAAATAACAGATCATACACCAAGGGATCTTGCAGGATGGCATGTGTGTCTTAATGAGATTGGACGTCTGCTTGATGGAGCAGAAGAAGGCAGCCGGAAAGAAGAATGGAAAAATTGGTATGAAGAATATAAAGCAGCAACTGAGGCCATAAAGCAATAATAAATGGGCTGATAAATTTATATTAGCAAAATGAATAAGAATATATTTAGCAAAAAAAGGTGGGGCCATATTAAATGAAACCCCATCCTTTTTTTATTTTAATTTGTGATATTCGGAAGAACACTTTTGTATATAGAATAATCATCCCAGTTTATAGTTAACTTTTTTCTTTACTGCCATCCAAACCTCACTATATACATTTTCCGATGGACCGTTTTACTTTACCAATGAAAAAAGCATACCAATTACAAATTGATATGCTAATTCATATACAATTTACATGTTTCTTCTCAAAAACGGAACTATTTAAAATTATGCGGCAGCATTTTTTCTATTTCATAAACGGTTTCATGTTTGATTTCTTCGGATCAATGGTGAAGCGGTAAATCGGCAATTCCTTACCAATTTCAGAAGGAACATAGCCAAATGTTGTATAACTGTCCACTGATTCAGGCTCAAGCGACAGGGAAAGCAGATTTGTCTGAGGCTGAGCGGTCAGAAAAACATAAGTTCCTTTCGGGAAGGTGATGTCCTTCTTAGTCACCTCAGTTTCAACTTCAACAAGCTCCCTGCCTTCATAATTCCCAGCACCTTCCTTAGAGGTAACTGTAAAGGCTTCAGCTGGAAGGCTTACATTTTTCGGGAGTTTAAAGCCCTTTAACCCTTGATCCTTTAATTTTTCCGCGATTTCGTCATGACCTGGCTTTATTAAATAGGCAGTAGGTCTATCCCTAACCAATGTTGGTTCTGCGTCTGTAGCACTTAAGTATTTAACAGGGATATCCTGAACAGTGCCTGTTGCAATATCAACCATTTCAAGAGTCTCATTCTCGATCTCTTTGTTTTCGCTATCAATGATTATTGGGTCATTGTCATTTGGTTTTAGGCCTTTTTTAATAAGATTAAGTCTTTCAAATGCTACTAGATTTTTAATTTGTCTTGCATGACTGGCTGTTTGCTTAAGAATGCTCTCATGAGTGGCAATTTGGGCGTTCACTCTGCGCGAAAAATCTTCACGGCCGATGCCAATGCCTCTGCTTTCTACCAGGAAGGAGAATGCTGGCTGAAGTCCGAATGAATTCCGGCCAATTCTTGGTTCAGTGGAGCCCTCGATAATTTCAATTTCACCTTGGTCATCCAGGCCTGCTGTATAGTAAATTTCTGCGGAGATGCCATTATTCTCAAGCTCTTCCATAGCAGGTTCAACAAATATACTGTCAGATGCCTGACGGATTTTTTCCGGTATATTGAGGTTTCGGCCAGACTGGATCAGAATATCGTGATACTTCAACGCGCCCTGTTCTCCAACTTGATTAAAAGCACTGCTGTACACTGAATATTCATGAGCATCAATCACGACTTCCGGTGAATATTTTTTGAATTCTTCATGAATTGCCTTGACCTCAGGTGATTCGAGTTTTATATGATCGCGATTTCCGTCAAGGCCGTTGGCAAGCTGTCTTGTAAAAGCGTAGGAACCATCAGGATTGACTCTTGGTATGACAATGACATTAATATCGTCCAAAACGTCCTTGCCTAAATCACCGGCAAGCCTGTTGGCCAGGGCCAGGATAGATTCACCACTGGCAGGTTCGTTGCCATGAATCTGGCTCTGAACCCATACAATCGGCTTTTTTGATAAATAACCTGGTCTTATATGCTTATCCTTTGTGAAATAAAGGGCTGGTATTTCACGGCCTTCTTGAGATGTTCCGATTGATTTAACAGTCAGGTAAGGACTTTTAGCTTCGAGCTGCTTTATGTAAGACATCATTTCTTCTTGAGAAGTAAATGCATCCCCGTCCCTTGAAAAGGCAGGAGTCTTGTCAGTCACCTCGATTTCAGGAAAGAGGTGTCTTACTTGTTCAGGCTGGCTGTATGATTTCCCGTAATAGGGAGTTTCTGCCTGAACCACGGGTGCAGCCAATAAAGCAGCAGACAGGAGTACAGGAATAGTGCGTTTTTTTACTAGTTTTTTCATCGGCTAATTTCCTCCTCTTCTAATTTCAATTCAATAATAGATGAAGAATATTTTAAGTGTCAAAAAATTTAGAATAGTATAAATTGAGGAGTTTAATGAATGATTTGTTTAAAAAGAAGTAATTGTAGGTGCTTAGTTCTAATATAATTCGGGGAACGAAATAGAATTGTTTCTAACTAGCAAAAATTCCCTACTTCCTATCTCAATAAAAACAGTGCTTTGGTTAGGAGTTGAAATTATAAAATTTATAAATTTTCTGAAAATAAGTTGATAAGCAAAGCCGGTTTTATCCTTCATCCTTAATGGGACGGAACCAATTAGCAATCGGATTTTACTTTCCGCAGATTATGAGAAAACCCGAACTGCTGCAGCCGAGCATGAAGGAATTATTGACATATGCAGCTGAAGGAAAGCTGAAGCTGACAATTGGGGAAATCCATCCTCTTGATGACTGCCAAAGTGCATGAAAGAATGCAGTCGAGGCAAACAAAAGGAAACCTTATACTTGTACCTGCAAGATAATCGGATGCCTGCCATTTAACAAGTGGCAGGCTCTTTTTCTATTAAACTGACAGGATTATAAGGATTTGTATAGAACATAATTAGTAGTGCTGATCCTACTTTTAATGAGGGTGATTTCATATGGAAAAGGATGGAGTAAAGAAAAAGGTGCAAAATACATTCGGTAAAAATGCAGAAAAATATGTGACAAGCAAAATTCATGCTGATTTAGCTGAGCTTAACCAGCTCGTTCAAACTCTGAAACCGCAGAAAGATTGGGTGGTATTAGATATCGCAACAGGAGGCGGGCATGTGGCCAAAAGTCTGGCACCTTTTGTTTCTCAGGTCTTTGCATCTGATATGACAAAAGAAATGCTGGCCAATACCGCAAGCCATCTGGAAGGCTTTAAAAACATCTGGTATGTCCTCGCGGATGCTGAAGCTTTGCCATTTCTGGATCAATACTTTGATGCGGTCACCTGCCGGATAGCCCCTCATCATTTTCCGAATCCGGAAAAGTTCATTTCGGAAGCTGGAAGGGTTTTAAAACCAGGCGGCCATTTCCTGATGATCGATAACGTAACACCAGATGAAAAAGAGCTGGCTGACTATATGAACACTGTCGAGAAATTCCGGGATGACAGTCATTACCGGTGTTTGTCGACAGGAGAGTGGAGAAAGCTGTTTGCTGCTTCCGGGCTGAATGAAATGAACTCGAAGAGCAGGAAGAAAAAATTTGAATTTCCGTCCTGGGTAAGAAGGACAGCCGAAAGTGACGAACAGATTAAGGCAGTGGAAGATTATATTTTGCAGGCTGATCAAGCTGCTGCGGATTACTTTCAAATCGAATTTCATGAAGGCAGGGTGCAATCCTTTAAAGTGGATGAATGGATGGCACTTTGCGTGAAAAAATAGGAGGAAACAGTGATGGATTTAAACCTGAAAAATAAAAAAGCGCTAGTGGTGGCTTCAAGCCAGGGGCTGGGAAAAGCAATTGCGGCACAGCTTGCACAGGAAGGCGCCGATGTGATGATTACAAGCAGGGACGAAGCAAAACTGCAAGCCGTTCAAAAGGAATTCCGTGACCAATATCATGTTGATGTTCAGTATCACCGTGCAGATGTTACAAATCCGGAAGAAATAAAACTGTTAGTCAAATATACGGCAGAAACACTTGGCGGAATCGATATTTTAATCAATAATGCAGGCGGACCTCCCGGGGGAACGTTTGAAACCTTAACAGATGAAGATTGGGAAAAAGCATTTCAATTAAATTTATTAAGCCATGTAAGACTGATCCGGGAAGCACTTCCCGAATTAAAGAAAAATGGCGGCAGGATCATTAATATTGCTTCTTCAAGCATTAAGCAGCCGATACCAGGACTTCTGCTGTCCAATACATTCCGGTTGGGCATTGTCGGTCTGACCAAAACACTCTCAGAGGAATTGGCAGCTTATAATATCTTAATCAATACAGTAGCTCCGGGAAGGATTGCGACGGACAGAGTTGATTATCTGGATCAGCATAACGCGGACCAGCAAAACATCTCCAAAGAAGAAGTAGCAGAAAGAGCCAAACGCAATATCCCGCTGCGCAGATATGGAACCCCGGAAGAATTTGCGAATGTCGTAACTTTCCTGGCTTCCGACGCAAGCAGCTATGTGACGGGAAGCTCCATATTGGTCGATGGCGGGATGGTGAAAGCTTTATAGCAAGCTTTTTTTGTTCGGACAGCTAGAGTGATAGTCCGAACCCGTGTGCAACTTTGGACTGTGAAGACAAGAATCGTGGTGTGAGAGTCCGAACCCGGGCCAACTTCGGACAGAGAAATCGAAAAACCCGGAGTGAGAGTCCGAACCCGGTCCAACTTCGGACAGAGAAGTCGAAAAACCCGGAGTGAGAGTCCGAACCACGTGCAACTTCGGATAGAGAAGTCGAAAATCCAGGTTTTAGAGTCTGAACCCGGTGCAACTTCGGACAGAGAAGTCGAAAAACCCGGAGTGAGAGTCCGAACCCAGGCCAACTTCGGACAGAGAAATCGAAAAACCCGGCGTGAGAGTCCGAACCCGGTGCAACTTCGGACAGAGAAATCGAAAAACCCGGAGTGAGAGTCCGAACCCGGTGCAACTTCGGACAGAGAAGTCGAAAAATCCGGAGTGAGAGTCCGAACCCAGGCCAACTTCGGACAGAGAAATCGAAAAACCCGGCGTGAGAGTCCGAACCCAGGTCAACTTCGGACAGAGAAGTCGAAAAACCCGGTGTGAGAGACCGAACCCGTGTGCAGCTTTGGACTGTGAAGGCAAGAATCGTGGTGTGAGAGCCCGAACCCGGGCCAACTTCGGACAGAGAAATCGAAAATCCCGGTGTGAGAGTAAAAACCCGGTGCACCTGCTGGAAAACTCAGCATAAAAAAAAGACGATTTTCCGCATCTCTTAGGAAAATCGTCATTCTCGTTAACCTCGTTTTGTAATCAGTATCCAGATATATAATAGTATGGAGATTCCTACCGAACCGGCTGCAGTCATATAAATGCTGCTGTAGCCAAACAAATGGGCGATTTGGCCAAAGACCATTGCACCTATCCCAACTCCGAGATCAAAAAAGGAGAAGAACGTTGCATTGGCCATCCCGCGGCGATTGGCAGGCGCTTCTTTGACAGACCAGGCCTGTAGGGCAGGCTGGACAGATCCAAATCCCAGACCATAAAGAATGGCCGCTATATACATGATCATGCTGTTCGGCAGCCATGCCAGCAGAAACATGGCTGCTAAAATCAGCACCGCACCAGGTAAAAACACAGCCTGATGTCCCCGTTGATCATATAATCTGCCGGCAAAAGTCCGGGAAATCATTAAGGCAATCGCAAACAGCAGGAAATACCAGTGTATTCCGCCTATGCCTTTTTGAGCAGAGTATATTGGGAGAAACGAAGCGATGCCGCCGAAGGTAACGGTAATGAAAAATAAAAGAAATGAAGGCCTTAAGGCACTTTTTTCATAGATATCCCATCGCTTCAAGGGAACACTTTGTTTTTCAGCCTGCTTGTACTTGATTCTTGATGATAATACCAGTGCGGCTAAACCCAGCAGGGCACAAATTAAAAATAAGAGTTTGAAAGATATAACTCCGGCAAGCGCCAGTCCCAGGGTGGGACCGAAAGCCAGGGCTATGTTCCCGGAAAGACCGAAGTAGCCCATCCCTTCCCCGCGCCGCTTAGCAGGTATCAAATCGGTGGCAATGGTTCCGGAGGCTGTTGTTGAAAAACCCCAGCCAAATCCTTGGACAATCCTTAAGACAAATAAGAAGATTAGACTATTAACAAATCCAAATGAACCAACTGAAAGTACAAAAATCGCAAGGCCCGTTAAATAGACAAAACGCCTTCCCTTTGTCTCCAGCGTATGTCCTGCATAAGGGCGCAATAGCAGAGCAGAGAATGTAAAAATGCCGACTACAATCCCGATCAGCTGGTCATTTCCTCCCAATTTTTCTACAAAAAGAGGGATGGTGGGCAATGTCATTTGAAATCCGAGAAAAATAAAAAAGTTGGACATCAATATGAGCACAAAATCTCTGGACCAAATCTTTTCAGAGCCTGCATTCTGTTTTTTTGCTAGAGTATGAGCCATATAAATCCTCCCAAAAACGATGTAAAATGATTAGGTAATCTAAATATTTTTCTATTATAAATGAAAACAAATGGAAATTCTAATGAATGCCACTTTAAGGAGGAACCAAATGAAGATTAGAGAAAGAGGAATAACGATTGGAAAACTGCAGCCTGGCAAAAAGAATTGCATCACAGATGCAGAAGGGGTCATGGTGGGCCAAATCACTCTGGACTATCCTCTCAATAATGGCCAATATGCCTGTACCGGCGTAACCGCAGTTTTGCCCCATGGAGGAAATTTATTCCGTGAAAAGGTCCCGGCAGCAAGCTATGTCATCAATGGCTTTGGAAAAACGACGGGTCTGGTTCAGGTTGAAGAATTAGGCCTGATTGAATCTCCCATTATGCTGACAAACACATTTGGGGTTCCGGCGGTCACACATGGAACCCTGGAATATTTGTTACGAACCACTCCTGAAATTGGAGACACAACTGGAACGGTCAATATCGTCGTGGGAGAATGCAATGATGGGTACCTAAATTCCATTCGGACACTTCCTGTGAGACCGGAACATGCAATAGCAGCCATTGAAAATGCCAATCCGGAAAGAGCGGAGGAAGGTGCGGTCGGAGCAGGGAAAGGCATGGTGTGTTTCGGATATAAGGGCGGAGCAGGAGCGTCATCGCGAATCATCAGCGAAGAACAAAGCTCAAAAGACTACATAATCGGGTGTCTGGTGGTCACCAATTTTGGCAATAAAGACGAATTTCCATTCAGCAAATACGGCCTGTCAGAAATTCCGCAGGAAACCAAAGACACGCCTGATGGCTCAATTATGATCATCCTGGCCACGGACGCACCCGTCAGTGACAGGCAGCTGAAAAGGCTTGCCAAAAGATGCGGCATTGGCCTCGGCAGGACAGGCAGCCATTTCAGCAATGGCAGCGGGGATATCGTCATTGCTTTTTCAACTGCCAATAAAGTTTCTCACGGGAGCATCAATATGATGGAAAATGCCTGTTTTATCAGAGACGACCATCCGCTTATGAATAGGCTTTTTCAAGGTGCTGCAGAAGCCGCGGAGGAAGCGATTCTGAATTCCTTGTCCCAGGGAGTAACGACGAAAGGACGGGAGGGAAGAGTAGTGGAGGGGATGTTTTCATAAGACATTTATTCGAAAAAGTCTATCTTTTCAGTTAATTACTTGATATAATTATGGACAAGTGAAAATACCAGGTGAGGGCGCCTTAATAGGTAAGCTGTTTTATGGCTTATTCTGTTAAGGCGCCTTTTTGTATGGAGCAGAATGTAACCGCTTACTAATAAGATTATAGCTGGTGCAGACCGCTCCCTATATTCGAAGGGAGGCAATTTATGTTTACATGTAAATTAAAGAATGAAACCTATCAATTCCGTTCAATTGCAGATGTTTTGGCAAAAGCCAGTGAGGAGAAATCTGGGGATAAAATGGCAGGCATTGCTGCTGGATCTTCTCTTGAACGAATGGCAGCCAAAGTGGTGTTAAGTGAAATAACACTTAAGGAAATATATGAGAATCCGGTTATTGCATATGATACGGATGAAGTAACCCGCATAATCTATGATGATCTTAATCTTTTTATTTATAAAGATATCGCAAACTGGTCTGTTGGAGAATTAAGGAATTATATTTTGTCACACCATACCAGTACCTCGGATTTGTTCAGAATCAGCAGGGGTCTGACGAGCGAAATGATCTCCGCTGCAGCAAAGCTGATGTCGAGCATTGACCTTGTAATGGCTTCACAGAAAATCAGGCCAACTGCCCATTGCAATACAACGATTGGCGAGCCTGGACGCCTGGCATTCCGCTGTCAGCCAAATCATCCCATTGATAATCCCGAGGGTATTCTTGCATCTATGAAAGAAGGCCTGTCCTATGGTTCGGGTGATGCTGTTATAGGTGTGAACCCCAACAATGACTCTGTGGAATCAGTCTCGAGGATTTTACATATGACTCATGATTTTATTCAAAAGTGGGAAATCCCAACGCAGAACTGTGTTCTTGCCCATATTACAACACAAATGCATGCCCTCAAAAAAGGAGCCCCTATAGCTCTTATGTTCCAAAGCCTTGCGGGGACACAGGCGGCAAATGATGATTTTGGAGTTTCAAAGGAAATTCTTGATGAAGCCTTTCAGCTGATGGCCACACAAGGCACATCTACTGGCCCGAATCAGCTATACTTTGAAACTGGCCAGGGATCGGAAGTATCGCTTGATGCCCATTTTGGAATAGATATGCAGACACTCGAAGCACGTACCTATGGATACGCCCGGCATTGGAAGCCGTTCATGGTTAATAATGTATCAGGTTTTATCGGGCCTGAGACAATTTATGACGGCAAACAGGTAATTCGTGCAGATCTCGAGGACCTGTTTATGGGGAAAATGCATGGACTTCCAATGGGGATAGCCCCTACATATACCAACCATATGCAGGCAGATCAAAATGATCAGGAAATCGCCGGTATGCTGACTGCTCTTGCCGGTGCGAATTTTTATATGGGCGTGCCTGGAGGAGACGACGTTATGCTAAGCTATCAGGATACCAGCTATCATGATGATGCAAGCTTAAGAGAAATGCTTGGGCTCCGCCCCCTTCGTGAATTCGAAATATGGCTTGTGAAAATGGGAATTATGGAAAATGGCAAACTAACCGAACGTGCGGGAGATCTATCTATTTTTAAGTAGGAAGGGGGAAAGACTAATGGATATTCAGACAATCGTAAAGCAGGTAATGGAAGAGCTCCAAAAAGAAGGGCAAATAAAAAGCCAGCATGTGGCAAAAGAATCTGCAGAATCAGAGGAATCAAATGTCCGTAATATCATTTACGAACAGATCAAACAAGTGGGTGTAGAACAGCCAGCCAATCGGGAAGAGATCGAGAAGGTGCAATCCATTACTCCAGCCAGAATTGGGATAGGACATACTGGAACACGAATGAAAACAAAGAATTACCTGGAATTCAGGATAGATCACGCAGCAGCCCAGGACGCAGTGTTTAAAGACGTTTCTGAGGATTTGCTGAAGGAATTAAAGCTGCCTGTGCTCTTTTCAAAATCTGAAACGATGGACCAATACTTAATGGACCTGGACAGCGGGAGACAACTCAATGATACATCCAGAAAATGGGCTGCAGAAAACCTTCCGAAAAATAAACAGGTTCAAATCATTGTATCGGATGGATTGAGTTCAACAGGTGTTGAGGCAAATATAAGAGATCTGCTGCCTGCGCTAGTCCAGGGTTTATCATCGAAAAATATAACCATTGGAAATCCAGTTTTTATTAAGCGGAGCAGAGTTTGGATTCAGGATGATTTAGCTTCTATTGTCAATTGTGATTGCGTCATTTCACTCATAGGAGAAAGGCCTGGATTGGCAACCGCTAAAAGCATTAGTGCCTACCTGATATACCAGCCTAATGAGGACACTGTCGAAGCAGATCGTACTGTTATCAGCAATATTCATGAGGGAGGTGTCCCCCCTGTTGAGGCGGGTGCCCATCTGGCCGATTTAATAGAGGTAATATTAAAGCATAAAGCCAGCGGTGTAAAATTAGCACAGCTTAAATAGTGTAGGAAGGCAGCAGGATTCCATTTTTTCCAGCTGCCTTTTCCATTCTCCAGGAGAATTCCATAACTGTACCATATTTCCTATTAAACAATCGAAAACGATGTTGACATTCTTCTGCATTCCCTATAATATTTTTATATATTCTGACACTTTTAAAAATTTATTGGGAGATCTCCGCCTATGCCAAACTTCTCAGTCGAAGAGTTATGCACTCTTCATACAAGTCTTTCAAAAATGGATGTCGAAAGAATTAAAGAGGTCTCTGCAAATCTTTCATTAATCGCCGATTTGAACCAGGCAAACGTTTTTGTTGATTGCCCTACTAAAGAAGGCAAACATGCGATAGTAGTAGCTGAAGCTGCCCCAAATACTGCTAAATCCGTTTATCAGAAGCCTGTAGCAGGCAAGTTCGCCTATGAAGCTTTTGAACCCGCCGTTTTATATACCCTGAGGACAGGGAAAAATATGTTTCTCAATCGCGCCTTAACACAGGAGGGCAAGACGGTGGAACAAAGCGTGGTGCCGATTAAAGGATCAGAGGACCGTGTCATCGGAGCGCTGATTATGGAGAAGGACATCAGTGAGAAGCTTCAGCGGCAGCTCAAAATGGAAGCGTTATCAGAAGCGACTGAAACCTTGAGCGGTATACTCATTGGCATGGCAGAAGATCGGCCGATCATTCCAGAGGTAATTGAGGAATCGCTATTCTTTATTGACAATGAAAATAAAGTTGTCTATAACAATCCTGCAGCAACCAATCTCATTCACGAAATTGGAAAGGAAAATTGCAGGCCCGGTGTTCCGCTGATTGATTGTTTTCCATGTATTCAAGAAATTCTTAACGAGCCGGAAGAGCTCCTTGTAAAAGAAATGAAAATGATGAATAAGGTATTCCGTGTTAAGAAAATAAGTCTTGATCTTGCCGGTAAGTCGAATGGAACCTTCATCATACTTAAAGATCTCACAGAGCTCAGGGAAAAGGAACGGGAGATTGCTGTTAAATCTGTGGCCATACGGGAAATCCATCACCGTGTTAAAAATAACCTGCAGACTGTTGCCAGCCTTTTGAGGCTTCAGATGAGAAGGGGTGTGCCGGAAGAAAGCAAGGTGCATTTCGTGGAAAGTCTGAACCGCATTTCAAGTATTGCTTCGGTGTATGAAATTATTCTCTCGAGCTCAAGTGTGGATGAAGTAGATATTTACAGCTTAATAGAGAAAGTTGGCAATATGCTGGTCCATGAAGCAAAACACGAGCAGAAAAAGATACATATTCAGTACAGGGGACCAAAGCTTTTAATCGACTCTGAAAAAGCTGTATCCCTGTCTCTGGTCATCAATGAACTTATACAGAATTGTGTAAAGCACGCATTTAAACATATGAATGAAGGGATAGTCGAAGTCTGTTTCGAATATTCCAATGACGAAATTAAGGTTGAAGTCATTGATAACGGTGAAGGGTATTCCCCGGAAGCAAAACCTTCTCTAGGCTTAGATATTGTGAAAATGATGATCGAGCATGATCTATCCGGTCATTTTTTAATCGAACGGGCTGAATCAGGGACCATTGCAGCTGTGCAATTTCCCTTTGAAAGGAAGGCGGAATAGCTGTGAAAAAAAGAATTATGGTTGTGGAGGATGAATCGATTGTCCGCATGGACTTAAGTTTGATGCTAATGGATGCTGGCTATGAAGTAGTTGCTGAGGCAGGCGATGGTGAAAGGGCGGTTGAGCTTGCTTTTTCATTAAAGCCTGATTTAATCCTGATGGATATCAAGATGCCTAATCTGAATGGACTAAAAGCAAGTGAAATCATTTCCAACAAAATCAATACACCCATCCTGATCCTTACAGCATACAGTCAGCGGGAATATATTGATAAAGCCAAACAGGCAAATATACTCGGCTACCTTGTTAAGCCTGTTAATGAAGCCAGTCTGATTCCTGCGGTTGAAATTGCCCTCAGGCAGGCAGAGAATGCAAATGCATTCCGGGAACAAGTGGAATCCATGAATCAAAAGTTAAATGAAAGAAAAATAGTTGAAAAAGCAAAAGGCATTTTAATGCAAAAGTTTAACATGCCTGAAGACGATGCTTTTAGAAAAATGCGAAAGATCAGCATGAACAAACAGGTTACACTGGAAAATGTGGCAAAGCGTATCATAGTAAAATATAACGCTTAATATCTTTTACAAGTGGATAGAACAGGCAAAGGTGCCATGCGTCTGCAACAGCTGACGTACGGCACCTTTTTGTCTTTTTACCTATTTTTATACTATCAAACTGCTATTTTATCCTATTTTCTTGTAAAGAAGCTGCAGGATTCCGTTAACATATAAAACTTTTTAGGGAGGGATTTATGATGGAAATGGTAGGTAAAATTGTTATTTACATTATCATGGCTTGTGCTGTAGCAGGAGCTTTTGCAGCCATCCGTAACAGTGATGAAGGGTTAGGCAAGCAATTTATGGAGGGGCTTCATGCTGTTGGCCACATTTTTGTCCCGGCTGCCGGGATCATGGCTTCCATTCCATATTTATCGTGGTTTATCGATAAGGTCTGCGGTCCATTTTTTGCTGCGATCGGGGCAGATCCTGCAATAGCTGCAACTGCCATATTGGCAACCGATATGGGCGGCTACCAGTTAGCTGAAGTGTTAAAGCAAACACAGGAAGGCTGGATTATGGCGATGATTGTCGGTTTTATGGCGGGTGCAACCATCGTTTTCTCCATACCGATGGGCCTGGCCATGCTTGATAAGAGAGACCATAAATATATGGCTCTTGGTGTGATGTCAGGCGTTCTGACCATTCCAATCGGTGCTTTCATTTCAAGTGTGATTATTGCGGTTTCCAGCTCAAGCTTCAGGGATTTCATTTCCACATCCGGTGAGGCAAAATATCAGTTCGCGCTCGGTTTGGGACAAATCTTATTGAATTTAAGTCCGCTTTTAATCTTTGTAGTCCTGATTGCACTGGGGTTATATTTCCTGCCGGATTTAATGATCAACGGGTTCATGTGGTTTGGACGTATTTTAGATGCGGGAATTAAGCTGGTTTTGGTCTTTTCTATCGTCGAAATTTTCACTGGATTATTCTCAACTGTATTTGGAGGCTGGGGCTTCCACCCAATCATGGCGGATTCGGAGGATCAGTTCCGGGCGCTTGAGACTGCCGGCTATATTGGAATCATGCTTGCAGGTGCATTTCCGATGGTCTATCTTCTGCAAAAGTATGCCGGCGGCCCTCTGGAGGCAATTGGCCGTAAGGTGGGATTAAGCAAGGAAGGCAGTGCAGGGATAGTTGCCACAATCGCTAACATCCTGGCCATGTTTAAATTGGTCAGAACAATGCCGCCTAAAGATAAAGTCATTAATATTTCCTTTGCAGTCTGTGCGGCCTTTTTGCTTGGTGACCATTTATCCTTTACAGCAAATTTCCAGCCAACATTAATCCTTCCAATTATAGCCGGTAAAATTTCTGCTGGGATCATCGGAATTGGTTTAGCGTACTGGCTATCTGTGCCTAAGGCTCTGGAATTGGAGAAAAAAGACCGTGAAGCTGGCATAATCGGAAAAGATGAATATTTAACAAAAGAAGAAAAAGTAAAAAAAGCAATATAAGCAGCATTCACCTGGGAGGGCCGAAGCAATGAATGAAGAAAAACAACGATTTATTCAAGAATTTGTGCCGGGAAAACAAGTAACACTCAGCCATTTAATCGCAAATCCCGATCCGGATATGTTTGAAAAACTGGGGATCCAGCAGGCAGGTGCGTTAGGGATTTTAACACTGACACCAAGTGAAACGGTTATCATTGCAGGAGATCTGGCGACAAAAGCTGCAGACGTGCAGATAGGATTCCTGGACCGGTTCACAGGCAGCCTTGTAATTGTAGGAACCGTGTCAGCTGTGCAAATGGCCATGGAGGAAATCAACCGCTTTTTATCTGAAACACTAAGGTACACTCCTTCGGAAATAACTAAATCATAAGGAGCTGTATATAATGTCCAAAATGAACAGAGCGATGCTGATCGGTTCCATCGGGGCTGGAAAGTCGACTTTAACAAATGCTCTTCTTGGCCGCAAAGCGGAAGCGGTTAAAACACAGGCACTGAACTATTTTGACTGGATTGTGGATACGCCGGGGGAATATACAGAGAATCCATTTTTCTATAAAAATATCATGGCTACGGCACTCGAAGTGACCCATGTACTATATTTGCAGGATTCTACAAAGCGGAAAACCATTTTTCCGCCGGGTTTTAGCAATGGGTTTAATAAGCTGCCAATCGGAGTCGTGACAAAAAGCGATTCTGAACAAGCGGATGTAAACTCAGCACTCAGCCAGCTTAGAAATGCAGTTCCAAAAGGGCCTATAGTGATTACCTCCGCTATTTCCGGAAAAGGAATAGAAGAAATACGCTGCTTGGTGAAATGCCATTCTCTTCAAGAAATGAAGGATTATGCAGATTCATTGCCGGATGATGTCGTAATTTTCAGATGAAACCCTTTACAAAATGAAGATAATAGAATATATTTTAATTATACAAAAAAATATATCAGGCAAAGGTGCCTTGTATGAACAATCAATTAATGGTTGCTCATATGGGGTGCCTTTTTTTTATTTTCCTGCAAATAAGTTAAAATTGCTGCAGTAAGGCGGGGATCATGTTGAAGCGTTACGATGCACAAAAAGAGAATATTATCAGCGCAGGAATCGACATCGGAACGAGTACGACCAAACTCGTCATCAGCAGATTCTCTCTCATGAATATGGCTGGCGGAACCCATATGCCGCGAATCGAAATTATCGATAAGGAAGTGCTCTACCGGAGCCCGATTTACCGGACTCCTCTTCTGACTGCTTCATCTATTGATATTGAAGCTGTAGAGAGGCTTGTCAGAGAGGAGTATATATCTGCGGGAATCGAGCCGGCTGATATTAAAACAGGGGCTGTCATTATAACAGGAGAAACGGCAACAAAACAGAATGCCGAAGAAATGGTCCATACCTTATCTGACCATGCAGGAGATTTTCTTGTTGCAACAGCCGGCCCTGATTTAGAAGGAATCATTGCTGCAAAAGGATCAGGAGCTTATGAATTATCTAAAAGGACTGGAAAAACTGTGGCTAATGTTGATATTGGCGGAGGCACTGCCAATGCCGCAGTTTATCGTTCAGGAAGGCTATGCGGGACATGCACGCTGCATATCGGCGGCAGACTGATTGAATTTGCTGACGGCAATATAAAGAGTATTTCTCCTCCTGTTCAACAAATCCTTCGGCAATGGGGGACTGATTTAAAAAGAGGGGACAGCAGAAATCACCCTATCATCGGAAAACTGACAGACTACATGGCAGAAGTCATTGGCAGAATGCTTAGGAAAGATCTGCATCAACCTGATTTGCCTCTGCTTCTGGGACATGATCCAAATTGGACAGAGGAAATAGATTACATCATGTTTTCCGGCGGAATCAGTGAATGCCTGTACCAATTTGAAAACGCTGACTCCTCTCCTGCTCAATATGACGATATTGGAAAACAGCTGGCACAGTCATTACAAAATTGCCGTGAGCTGGCCTCCTTCAAATGGTTGGAACCGGATGAGACGGTCAGGGCAACAGTTCTCGGAGCAGGTACACAAACGACAGAAATCAGCGGGGCAACCATCCATGCTGAAGGCAATGAATTGCCAATTCGCAATTTGCCAGTCTATCAGATCCGATTTGATCACAATCTGGAAAAAGGTCTCCATCAGATTCAAGAAGCAGTAAAAAAGGCGGTGGAAATTTATGACCCCCAGAAGGAGGGACAAAATTTCGCCCTGTATTTAACGGCACTGCCATATTTGGGCTTTCGTGATATTCAGGAGTTATCTTCAGTCTTGCTGAAATCCTTACAAGCAAAGCCAATACCAGAACAGCCGCTTGTTGTCGTATTAGAAAGCGACCACGCAAAAGTCCTTGGCCAGACGATTAAAGTTCAGGAAACAATGCAAAGTATCGTATGCATCGACCAGATTAAGGTCGAACATGGCGATTACATAGATATCGGCCACCTGCTTCAAACCAATGTAGTACCTGTTGTCATTAAAACATTGACATTCCATCAGTAAGAAAGGAGGGATTATTTATGAAGCTGCAAACCAGTCATTTAGGAAATGTATATCAGTTTAATAATCTGAAAGATTTATTCGCTAAAGCAAATGAAGAAAAGTCAGGGGACCGCCTCGCGGGAATCGCAGCGGAAACCGTTCAGGAAAGAATTGCCGCTAAATTGGTACTAAGTCATTTAACATTAGCAGATATCCGGGAAAATCCGATGCTTTCGCCTGAAGAGGATGAGGTTTCGAGAATTATAGAAAGCGGGATTAATGAACCCGTCTATCAGAGCATAAAAAATTGGTCAGTTGCTGAACTTCGTGAATATATCCTGAGTGATGACACGACTGGTGAAAATCTAAAACGAATCAGCAGGGGATTAAACAGTGAAATGATTGCCGCTGCCGCAAAAATCATGTCCAATCTTGATCTTGTTCACGCGGCAAACAAAATCGAAATACTAACCAAATGCAATATAACGATTGGATATAAAGGGACCCTGGCTTCCCGTCTGCAGCCTAATCATCCAACCGATAATGTGGATGGCATGATTGCCTCTCTCAAAGAAGGTTTATCCTACGGCATAGGTGATGCTGTGATAGGAATTAACCCTGTGGATGATTCGGTTGAGAGTGTAAAAAGGCTGCTCCATGCCACACATGCTTTTATTAAGGACTGGGAAATACCAACACAAAACTGTGTGCTTGCGCATGTAACAGCTCAAATGAAGGCAATCGAACAGGGAGCACCTGCCGATATGATCTTCCAAAGCATAGCCGGAACAGAGGCTGCCAACCGATCATTCGGAATTACTGCCTCACTTCTTGAGGAAGCAAATGATATGGCAAGAACTCTCGGCACCGGCACCGGGCCTCAGCGCTTATATTTTGAAACGGGCCAGGGTTCAGAGCTTTCCGCTGAAGCTCATTTTGGAATGGATCAGATGACACTGGAATCGAGAAATTATGGCTTTGCCCGGCATTATGACCCTTACATCGTAAATACAGTGGTTGGGTTCATTGGGCCTGAGTATTTGTACAACAATAAGCAAGTCATCAGGGCTGGGCTTGAGGACCATTTTATGGGGAAAATGCACGGAATCCCAATGGGGGTTGATATCTGCTACACGAACCATATTAAAGCCGATCAAAATGATATCGAAGACCTAGGCGTGCTGCTGACAGCAGCTGGAGTGAATTTTATTATTGCTGCCCCAATGGGAGATGATTGCATGCTCAATTACCAATCCATGAGCTATCATGACGTTGCCACCCTTAGGCAGACGATGGACAAGCAGCCATCTCCAATATTCAGGGATTGGCTTGAGAAAATGGGAATCTTCGAAAATGGAAAGCTGAGCAAAATCGCAGGCGATCCAACCATTTTTTCACGATAGGAGTTGAAAATAATGAATCCTGAACTGATTGAAAAAGTAACACGTCTTGTAGTGGAAAAACTTCAATCGCAGCAAACCTCTGATGTGAAAGGGCAAGAAAGCAGCGCAGGAGTAAAATTTTGGAACCATACATCGAACCCCAGCAAACAATCATCCAAGATGTCAGTGGAGGCTATTGAGGCTGGCAAACAGGATACAGACGGTCTAATAAAAATAAAAAGCTATAAGAATACAAATGATCTTAAAATGACCTCAACAGATAAAGCGAGTCATGATATGACCGAAAGTTATTCAGAAAAGGCAGGCGTTGATAATCCGGCAGATCCAGTTGAACTTGAGGCACTCAAGAGCAAAACACCTGCAAGAATCGGGGTGGGAAGAGCAGGTTCCAGACCGAAGACAGACACATGGCTGAAATTCCGCTTCGACCATGCAGCAGCAGTCGATGCTGTCTATGGAGATGTAAATGACGATCTTATAAACCGTCTAGGACTCTTTAAAGTCAATACGCTTGTGAATGAAAAAGAAGTGTATATCCGAAGGCCCGATTATGGCAGAAAGCTTTCAGAAGAAGCTAAAAAGCTCATTATTACTAAATGCCAAAAGGCACCAACTGTTCAAATCATTCTGTCTGACGGGCTTAGCTCAAGTGCCATACAAGAAAATGCCGAGGATGTTTATTTATCCCTGCAGCAATCCCTAAAAAGTTTAGGCCTCGATATGGGGACCCCTTTTTATATCGAAAAAGGCAGGGTGGCTGTTATGGATGAAGTAGGGGAACTCCTGAAGCCCAAAGTAGTTGTGTTATTGATAGGCGAACGTCCTGGTTTGGTCAGTGCAGAATCACTGAGTGCCTATCTTTGCTATGAGCCCCGAAAAGGAACGATCGAAGCTGACCGGATGGTAATTTCCAATATACATAAAGGAGGAATTCCTCCCGCAGAGGCTGGCGCCTATCTCGGAACGGTCATCCAAAAAGTAATTAAGTATGAAGCAAGTGGTGTATCGCTCGTTAAAAAGGAAGGGTAGGAGGCGGAAAAATGGGATTAGAACGTATTCACGCTGATATATTGGCTGTTCGGGTGATACCTAATGTGGACCAGGAGCTTGCAAAGCAGTTTCAGCTTCAGCCCCATCACCGAAGCCTGGCAATTTTCACCTCTACAGTCGATGACGTAGGCTATACCGCACTCGATGAAGCTACTAAAAGAGCGGATGTCGAAGTAGTTTATGCCAGGTCCTTTTATGCGGGTGCTGCTCATGCTTCTGGACCATTATCAGGTGAAATGATTGGAATTATGGCAGGGCCTTCCCCTGATGAAGTCAAAAGCGGCATAGAGGCTGTACTTCAGACAGCTGAATCCGATGCATATTTTGAAGCGCTTGATCAGGAAAAAGCGCATGCCATTTATGCACATGTTGTTTCCAGAACAGGGTCCTATCTGTCAAAGGAAGCAGGCATCAAAATCGGAGAGCCTATAGCGTATTTAATAGCTCCGCCATTGGAAGCCGTTTATGGACTCGACGCTGCTCTAAAAGCGGCGGATGTAGAAATGGTTAAATTTTTCGGTCCGCCTTCGGAAACTAACTTTGGCGGAGGGCTGCTGACCGGCTCTCAATCAGCATGCCAGGCAGCAGCTGATGCTTTCCGGGATGCCATTTTGGAAATTTCTCAGAATCCTATAAAGTACTAATTTTTTCAAAATATCCTGAAAGGAGCGTGGGAATCTTGCAATTCGATCATGATCTTCAATCCATGCAGGAAATGCGGAATGCTGTAAAGCGAGCCAAGGAAGCGCAGTTAAAGTATATGGCCTATACGCAGGAGCAGGTTGACGAGATCGTCAAAATTGCCGCTGAAGCTGCTTATGCCAAGTCACTTTACCTTGCCCGGATGGCGGTAGAGGAAACAGGGATGGGCATAGCCGAGCACAAAAAAATTAAAAACGAAGTCGGTTCTAAGGCTGTCTATGAGTCTATCAAAGATGAAAAGACAGTAGGCATCATAAGTGAGGACCGGGCAAATAAAGTAACGGAAATTGCCTATCCTTACGGTATCATTGCAGGCATCATTCCAACTACTAACCCAACTTCAACAGCCTTTTTTAAAGCACTGATTGCTCTAAAAACAAGAAATGCCATTGTCGTGAGCCCTCATCCAAGAGCAGTGAGATGTACAGTTGAAGCTCTAAAAATTGTCAATGAAGCAGCCATTCAGGCTGGTGCACCTGAAGGATTGATTGGATGGATCTCAAAGCCTTCAATGAGTGCAACAAACGAATTAATGAAGCATCGCGACATCAATCTCATTTTGGCAACAGGCGGCGGCGGACTGGTCAGGGCTGCGTATAGCTCAGGCAAGCCTGCCTATGGAGTAGGACCTGGAAATGTTCCTTGCTATATTGAAAAAACCGCTAAGGTGGCCCAGTCGGTCAGAATGATTATTGACAGTAAATCTTTTGATAATGGAACGATTTGCGCTACTGAACAATCGATTGTCGTCGATCGCAACATCAAAGAAATGACCACTAGAGAACTCAGAAATAATGGAGCTTATCTCTTAAATAAGCTTGAAAAAGCGGCTTTGGAAAAAGTCATTTCGCCTTCACCGGGAAAGCTGAATCCGGATATCGTCGGGCAGAGTGCTGTTAAAATCGCAGCCATGGCTAGTATTCAAGTCCCTGAAGATACAAGAGTTTTAATTGCTGAAGAAACTGGAGTAGGCAAAGACATACCATTTTCAATTGAAAAACTATCTCCGGTTTTTGCCCTTTATACAGCAGAAAGCTATCAGGAGGCAAAAGAAATATGCCTGCAGCTCCTCAATTTGGGCGGAAGAGGGCATAGCCTCTCCATTCATACGAATGATGAAGCAGTGGCTAAGGATTTTGCCCTTGAAATGCCTGTTTCGAGGATGATGGTCAACACGCTTTCCTCGATTGGTGCTGTTGGGGCGACAACCGGACTAATGCCTTCTCTGACACTGGGATGCGGTTCATTCGGCGGCAACATTACCTCTGACAATGTGACAGTACGCCACCTGATCAATATTAAAAGAATGGCTTATGGTACGAAAGAAGTCACCATCCCAAAACCGGCTGCATCATCTTCTAAAGCTGAAATAGAGCAAGCCGGAAGCCGGGATGTTGATCATATTGTTAAACAGGTTCTTCAGCAAGTATCGCCAGATGGCGAAGTGGATGCAAAGATGATTGCCGACATGGTCAATCAAGTGATGAAAAAATATCAAACTAACTAATTAGGAGGAAATAAAAATGGCTAGAGAATTAACTGCATTAGGAATGATTGAAACTAAAGGGCTGGTTGCTTCAGTGGAAGCTGCTGACGCCATGGTGAAGGCTGCGAATGTTCATTTAGTCGGAAAGGTGCATGTAGGAGGGGGAATTGTAACGGTCCTTGTGCGCGGCGATGTAGGTGCTGTCAAAGCGGCAACTGATGCGGGAGCTGCAGCAGCACAGCGTGTTGGAGAATTGAAATCGGTTCATGTCATTCCTCGTCCTCATAACGAATTGGAAAGCATTCTTCCAAAAATTGATGTGGAGCTTTAATACAAGATTACTAAGTTAGGAGCTTAAACCATGAACGAGCAAGCCATTCAATCGATTGTAGAGGAAATCGTCTCAAGGATAAAAGATTCCTCAGGAAAAGATCATTCAATTCCAATGGCTGTCTCTGCCCGGCACTGTCATTTAAGTCAAAGTGATTTGGAGATTCTTTTTGGAACAGGCTGTCAGCTTACAAAAAAAGCTGATTTATCTCAGCCTGGCCAATTCGCTGCTAACGAAACTATAACCATCGCAGGACCAAGAGGAAGCCTTGAAAAAGTGCGAATTCTTGGTCCTGCCCGCAATATGACCCAGGTAGAGGTCAGCCGTACTGATTCGATCAAGCTGGGGTTAAAACCTCCGCTTCGCGAATCAGGGAATATAGAAGGATCTTCGCCTGTTACTCTGATAGGACCCAAGGGCAGCATTTATAAAAAAGAAGGTCTGATTATTGCGCAGGCACACATTCATATGGCTCCGGAAGATGCTGAAGCTTTTGGCGTGGAAAATGGGGAATACGTCAAAGTTGAGGCAGAGGGAGAACGTCCAATATCCTTTGGGAATGTGCTAATTAGAGTCTCACCCCGGTATAGACTTGAAATGCATATTGATACTGATGAAGCCAATGCAGGACTGATTACCGGAAAAACAGCTGGCAGGCTAGTAAGGCAAGAGGTAAACTTATGATTGACCGGCATTTAATTGAGCAAATAGTTGAAGAAGTGGTGAAAAAATTATTAGGTGCTAAATCTGCTCCAAATACTAAAGCTAAACATAATATCCTCGCAGTTGGGGATTTAGATAAAGTCGATGCAAATATATTAGAAGTGTTAGAGGAAAACTGGAATGTCCTTCCTTATGACTTTAGTGAAGAAGCTGAGCTGCATACTGTTATGAAGGTTATTTTTCTTGATGCTTCCCAGGACTTGTTTGTGAAAGGGGCACTGGGCATTTGCGATACACCGGAAAGCGAGCTTCTCTCAGCCTGTATTATTGATTATGTCCCTGTTACCTTAATTCCGAAAACAACTCTTTATAAAATCCTGAATGGAGAGAAGAAAACAAACAGGGAGTATTTTTCAAGTTTAATGGAGTATAAGGAAAAGCTGTTTAAGTTCGGGGTTGAAATCAATAGCCTGGAGGATTTTGCAGCGCCAAAGCCTATCAATGCAGTTCAGCCAGACTCAAAGAAGCTGATTACACAAAGAGATGTTCAAGAATGCAAAATGAATGAAATCCTCGCAGATCAACAGACCATTATAACACCTTTAGCACGTGATACAGCACGGGAATTGGGAAAAAGCATCATTGTAATGGATACAAAAGGGGCTGAAAACACATGGAAATGGGAACGGTAATCGGCAATGTATGGGCCACAAGAAAAGAGGATGATTTAACTGGCCTGAAATTTTTGGTTGTCGAGCCTCATGGACTTTCAGCAGAAAAATCATTCGTTGCGGTTGACCGTATTGGGGCAGGAGTCGGTGATCAAGTTCTCGTAACGCGTGGAAGTTCAGCTTCAAACATGTCCGGGAATATAAGATTGCCAATTGATGCATTGGTTATTGGAATTATCGATTCTGTTGACGTTGAAAAGAAAGAGGTGAAATAGGATGGCTAGAGCACTTGGCATGATTGAAACAAGAGGGCTGATTGGGTCCATTGAAGCAGCAGATGCCATGCTGAAAGCTGCCGATGTTACTTTGGTGAAGCAGGAAAAAGTGGACGCCGCCTTAGTAACGGTTTTGGTTCAGGGGGATGTAAGTGCTGTTCAGGCTGCTGTGGATGCAGGTAAGGTAGCAGCTGCAAGAGTGGGTGAACTCGTGTCAGCGCATGTTATACCTCATCCTGATGAAGATATCAAGAAAGCTTTGCTAGATGACAGGAAACCAAAGGAAATGAAACAAGAACCAGCTCCTGAATCACTCCCCGTAAAAAAGGGAGGAAGCAAAAAGAAACAGATATCTGCGGCGGAACTGGATAGCGTAGAAGATAAATAGAGTACTCCACTAGTATGATGAAATGGAGGAATAGCCATGGCTTTTAAAAGAAGAAAGATTGCCGTTATCGGTTCAGGCTTTACGGGTGCGACAGCAGCACTAATGATGGCCCAAAAAGAATTGGGTGACATAATCTTAGTAGATATACCTTCACAGACGAACCCAACAAAAGGCAAGGCCCTTGATATGCTTGAAGCTGGCCCGGTTCAGCGCTTCAATGCCAGCATAACCGGCACTTCAAGCTATGAAGACATTCAAGATGCAGATTTAGTATTGATTACGGCCGGAAAGCCAAGAAAACCCGGAATGAGCCGGGACGATCTTGTCGCTGTCAATGAGAAGATTATGAGAGAAGTATCTCAAAATATAAAAAAATACGCCCCGGAAAGCTATATCATTGTATTAAGCAATCCTGTCGATGCCATGACCTATGTCTGCTATAAAACCACTGGTTTTCCGAAGAATCGGGTAATTGGCCAATCAGGAGTATTGGATACAGCCCGCTTTAATACCTTTGTGGCTCAAGAGCTTGGAGTTTCCATTGAAGATATTTCAGGTTTCGTCCTTGGCGGCCATGGAGATGACATGGTTCCGCTCGTCAGGTATTCTTATGCTGGCGGAATTCCGCTGGAGAAAATTCTGCCTGCTGACCGAATTGAAGCGATTGTGGAAAGAACCAGGAAAGGCGGAGGAGAAATTGTAAATCTGCTTGGCCAGGGAAGTGCCTATTATGCTCCTGCAGCTTCAATGGTTGAGATGGCTGAAGCGATTCTGAAAGATAAAAAACGCATCCTTCCTTCAATTGCCTATTTGGAAGGTGAATATGGATACAGTAACATCTATCTGGGAGTGCCCACAATCCTGGGCGGAAATGGAATAGAAAGTGTCATTGAAATTCCATTGACTGCCGATGAGAAAAAAGCCCTTGATCAATCCGTTAAGTCTGTACAAAATGTAATGAGCATACTTGAAACAGCCAAAGCCTAAGTGTGCATTGGGAAAGCTGACTTGTGAGGAAGTTAATTCTTCTCATGAGTCAGCTTCTTTGTTTTTGTTTAAACTGTTCACTTACCGGGTACATTGTAATTAACAAGCTTAGCAGCTGCTGACAAAATTTCCAGTAAATAATGATTTGAATAATCTGAAAACTTCTGTTACAATAGAAAAAAGGTCAAGGGGTTGATTTTAAATGGAAAAACGTCTACTTAACTCGCCGGAACAGTCTGAGGAAAACGTGTCATTGTTAGCAGAACAAGTCCTAAATCAAGCTCTTAAGGAATACCGAAAAGAAAAGCTTCGCGAAAAAATTGATGAAGCACTAACTAGCCGAAACAAAGAAGAATTCATCCGCCTAACAGATGAATTAAAAAAGATTTCTTAGAAAACCCACAATTAAAAATGTAAAAAAGGCAGCCTGTTCGAAAGAATGGGGCTGCCTTTTGTTGTTTGAAGAATCTTATGGTCTACTTGAAGCCCAAAATCCAGAGCAGTCGAAGGAAATCGTCGTCATAAGGTCTTCATAAAGGCTTCATGAAGCCCAAAATCCAGAGCAGTCGAAGGAAACCGTCGTAATAAGGTCTTCATGAAGCCCAAAATCCCAAGCAGCTGAAGAAAAACGTCGTCATAAAGTCTTCATGAAGCCCAAAATCCAGAGCAGCTGTAGAAAATCGTCGTCATAAAGGCTTCATGGAGCCCAAAATCCAGAGCAGCTGAAGAAAACCGTCGTCATAAAGGCTTCATGAAGCCCAAAATCCCGAGCAGTCAAGGAAAACCGTCGTCATAAAGTCTTCATGAAGCCCAAAATCCAAAGCAGCCAAAGAAAAATGTCGTCATACAGGCTTCATGAAGCCCAAAACCCCGAGCAGCTGAAGAAAATCGTCGCCATAAAGGCTTCATGAAGCCCAAAACCCCGAGCAGCTGAAGAAACCAGTCGTCATAGAAGCTTCATGAAGCCTAAAACTCCGAGCGGCCAAAGAAAACCGTCGTCATAAAGGCTTCATGGAGCCCAAAATCCCGAGCAAACAAAGAAAATCGACGTCATAAGCCTTCATGAAGCCCATAATCCACAGCAGCCAAAGAAAACCGCCTTCATTGCCGCTTCATACATTTCCTAATCCCAAATCAACATCTTCCCGCTATCCCCTACCAGCTGTTTCACCAACCTGTTCCAAATCGTTCCAAAATGAAACACTAGAACACTCCCCTAACAAACAAACCTTTGTACAAAAGGCATTCAAAATTGGCACGGAAATTGCAACATATCCCATTAGCAAGATATTAATCAGAAACGATAAGGGGAGGAAGTTATGTTTGAAGAAAAATTGGACTTAAGATTGCCGGGGCCAGTTCAGGTTCCGAAAGAAATACAGCGTGCTATGCTAAGAAGTTTTGATCATCCCATGATGGATTACCGGAATCCAGCCTTCCAGGATGTACTTCAGGAAACCACTGAAAAGTCCAAAATGATATTCCAGACTGATAACCTGGTGATCCCGCTTACCTCAAGCGGAGCTTCCGCTCTTGAAACAGCTATTATCAATACGGTTAGTCCCAATGATACAATCATCCTTTGTGTAGTCGGCTACTTTGGGGAATACCTTCAGGGAATTACGGACCATCTCGGCTGCAAAACCGTTCGGGTCGATGCGGAATGGGGAACGATTGTAGATCCTGATGATGTGAGAAATGCATTAAAGGAAAATCCTGAGGCAAAGGCTGTCTTTGCGACACACTGTGAAACATCCACATCTGCAATCAATAATATTAAAGAGATAGCGGCCGTTGTAAAAGAAACGGATGCCATTTTCCTCGTGGATGCAGTTAGCTCAATAGTCGGAACACCTTTATATATGGACGAGTGGGGCATCGATATTGTGGCAACTGGAGGACAGAAAGCGTTAATGCTGCCGCCTGGGCTTGCATTAATAACATTGAGTGAAAAGGCCTGGAACATTGTGAATAAACATCAGTGCCCATCCTTTTACTTTGACCTTAAACTTTATAAAAAAGGCTTGGAATCAGGAACAGGAACGCCTTACACGCCAAATATATCACTTGTGTGCGGGCTGCTCGAGGCCTGCAATATGATAGAAAAAAGCGGAGGAATAAAAGCTGAATACAAAAGGCATACTGCTCTTCGGGATATGACAAGGGCAGGGGTGCGGGCATTAGGTCTTGAATTGCTGGTGGATGATTCGGCTGCCAGTCCAACCCTGACAGCCGTAAAATTAAATAATGCCGATGAATTCAGAAAGATGATGCGGGAAGAATTCCATATCGCATTGGGGGGCGGTCTTGGAAAGGTGAAGAATCAAATTTTGCGTCTCGGCCATATGGGGTATACGGATGCGGCAGATATGCTGAAGATGTTTGCTGCAATGGAGCTTGCTTTAAAGAAGAGCGGACACGAAGTGGAGTTAGGTGCAGGAGTTTCCGCCGCACAGCGGCATTGGCTCGAAAATCCATACTGCTAAATTGCTGGTCCTAAGGAGACGTGATCCCGGTGAATTTATTTGAAAAACGACTCGCCGAACTGGCAAATCTGCATTCAGTTATTCCAGGGGATCAGATCAATGTGACACCAGATTTCCTATTCGTCAGCGGCCAAAATTCACTTAATGTGATCAAAGCTTTTAACAGACAAGGTTACAAAAACGCTAAAAATCCAGCCAAGATTCTATTTTCACTTAGAGATGAAGAAGATGAAGTCATCCGTATGTTCTGTAAAGGAAAAGGAATAAGACTAATAGATTGCGATTTGTCCCAACATTTCTGTACAGAAGATATTTCGCTGAAAGGCATGGTCATCGCAGGAATAGATGGGGATATTAAGTGTCTGGGAGGAAGGGGAGCCATCCCCATCGTCATCTCGCCTGATTCAATGGCGGCTTGCCTGGCAGCTGGATCGTTTAATATGTTCATACCTGATACAGCTTATATTGAAGTCAACGGAGCTTTAAACGGAAAAGTAAGCGGTAAAATGCTCTGCAGCCATCTGCTTGACATTTTTGATGACAGTTTAATAGGAAATGCAGTGATTTTAGGAGGCACTGTTTTTGAACAGCTGAATGATGAGGACCTTAAGGATCTATCCTATTTTTTTCAGCTTTCCGGCACAGCAGTGGGGATGTTTTCACCTGGGGGCCCCTTTGGTCAGGTTGAAAGTGTAATTAAAGTAAAAGCTGGTACTTTCCTAATTTAATAAATAGACTGATTATTACGAAAACTTACCGAAATTTTCCTTGGCATCTGATAATATTAACTTAATATAATAATAAAACTTGTCCAAGAGAAAAAGGAAAATGAGGTGACGTGATGTCCGAAATAGCCATTCTAACCCCAATTGACGAGCTGATACAGGTATCAAAGGAAGCTGCGGAAAAAACAGGAGAAGATGTCGCTATACGAAAAGTGACCTTCCGAAATGCTATTGCAGCTGCTAAAGAATTTGAAAAAGCCGGAACAGAAGTAATCATCAGCAGAGGAACCATGGGATTAAAGCTCATTGAGTCCGACCTGAGCATACCCGTCGTACAGATTCCCATAACCGGATATGACCTGCTCCGAACCATCAAAGAAGCACAAAAACTCGGACAGAAGGTTGGGATAGCTGACACCCGGGATGTTTTGCAGGGAATCGAAACAATTGAATCTGTTCTGGGCCTTTCGATTGAAAAGCATACCGTAATAGTACCTGAGGAAGCTGAAGCAGCCGTTGAAGCTCTCAGCAAAAAAGAGATTGATGTCCTGATTGGCAAAAGTATTTTTACGAACAGAGTTAAAAATGATTCGATACAAACTGTGATATTAACGTCTGGAGTGGAATCGGTCATCCAGGCCATTCATGAAGCAAGAAGCCTGATTGATGTGAGGCGGACAGAACTGAAGCGAACGAAGGAGCTCCAGGCAATTCTGGATTTTATTGCTGATGGTGTAATTGCTGTGGATGAAAAAGGGATTATTACAGTATGCAATCCTTCCGTTTACAGCATCTTAAACCTGCCCTATGATTCGGTTATCGGTAAGTCGATTGATGATATTCTCGTTAATTCACAAATGCAAAAAGTTCTTTCGACTGGTAAGGAAGAGCTGAACCGCATCCAGGATGCCAATGGTGTAAAAGTGGTTGCAAATCGAATACCCATCAGGCACGAGCAAAAGGTCTTTGGTGCTGTCTGTACGTTTCAGGAGGTTCATAGACTTCAGCAGCAGGAGCAGGAAATCCGCAAAAAGCTCCTTCACCGCGGACATGTTACGAAATACAGTTTAAATAATATTGTCGGGGAAAGTGAGATGTATCAAAAAGCGATCCAAAAGGTGAAGAAATATTCACAGGTGGATTCTACTATTCTGCTGACGGGGGAAACAGGTGTGGGAAAGGAAGTGTTCGCGCATTTGATCCATAGCTTCAGCAAGCGGTCGGAAGGGCCATTCGTTGCTGTGAATTGTGCGGCTATTCCTGAAAACCTGCTGGAAAGCGAGTTGTTCGGCTATGTCGAAGGAGCCTTTACGGGAGCGAAAAAGGGAGGGAAAACAGGCTTATTTGAATTGGCTCATCAGGGAACCATTTTCCTTGATGAAATTGGCGAACTCGCTGAATCCCTCCAGGCCCAGCTCCTTAGAGTTTTGCAGGAAGGCGAAGTGATGCGGCTTGGGGATGAAAGAGTGATCCCCATTAATATTCGGGTCATCGCTGCTTCAAACCGTGATTTTGAGAAGATGGTCGAAGATGGGAGCTTCCGGGCTGATTTGTATTATCGCCTCAATATTCTTGACATCCCAATTCCGTCCTTGCGTGAGAGGATACCTGATATTCCATTGTTATGTAATTTTTTTATAAAAGAATTGGAACCGGGCATTCGGAGAAATATTGAAGGTTTCACTGCTGAAGCTATGAAAATTATGCAAAGCTATCATTGGCCGGGTAATATACGCCAGCTCAGGAACATTGTTGAAAGAGCAATGATCCTTTCCCCTGAAAATATGATTGATTCAGAAACTGTTATAGCAGCAGGCGGGAAAGACTTTACCAAATTACATGAGCTAAAACAATACTGCAATAATGAAGAACTTGATGAAGAAACGAAGCTTCAAAACTATGAGAAAGAGTATATTCTGAACGTGCTGAAGCAGGTAAACGGCAATAAAACAGAAGCAGCAAAGATTCTGGGGATCGGCAGAACGACCCTCTGGCGAAAAATAAATAGTTTGTAAGGAGGAGAAATAATGAACGAAACCATGACACCGCCTCCACTGGATGAAAATGTCATATCCCGATTAAGAGATATCTTCGGAGAGGACCGGCTATTAACCAATTGCACTGATATGATGACCTACTCCTATGATGCATCCTTTGAAACACAGCTCCGTCCGAAACTGCCTCAAGTGGCTGTTATTGCACTGTCAACTGAAGAGGTCAGTGAATGTGTCAGGCTGGCCAACGAATTTAATATCCCTTTATACCCGAGAGGGGCAGCCACCGGACAAACAGGCGGAGCCGTGCCGGTTAAGGGCGGCATTATGCTGGATTTATCAAAAATGAACCGAATACTGGAAATTGATCACAGGAATATGCAGGTGATGATTGAGCCGGGAGTCATCCAAAATGATTTAAATGAGGCTTTACATCCCTATGGATTAAGGTTCCCTCCTGACCCGGGAAGCGCCAATATGTGCACAGTGGGAGGCATGGTTTCCAACAATTCAAGCGGACTGAGGGCAGTCAAATATGGTGTTACCCGTCATTATGTCCTGGGAATGGAAGTCGTACTGCCCACTGGTGACATCATTGTGACTGGCGGCGTAAAATCGAAGGCTCTTAAATCGGTCTCCGGGTACGACCTTGCCCACTTAATGATCGGTTCGGAAGGCACTCTTGGAATCGTGACCCGCCTTCGCCTGAAATTATTGCCGCTCCCCGTCACAAGAGGAATTGTCCTATGCTCATTTGAAAGATTGGAAGATGCGGGAGAGGCGGTTAACGCTGTTTTTTCTTCAGGCCTGCAGCCATCTGCCATTGAAATCATGGACTTCAATTGTACGAAGGCTGTCAACATGATGAAGCCTGAGCTGAATCTTCCCCTGAATAATGAAGCTATACTTGTTTTTGAAGTGGATGGTGCCAAGGAGGAGGTAACCTCCCAGGTGAACCGGCTCAGGAAGGTGGTTGAAAAATTTACTAATTATATAAAGTTCAGCGATGAGCCGGAAGAGTGTGAAAAGCTCTGGCAGGCAAGAAAGCTTGTTGGTGCTGCTGTTGGACTATTGAAGCCGGGCGGTTTCCGGGTGTATGGCGGCGAGGATATTTGTGTGCCAATTTCAAGACTCCCTGAAACGCTTCGGAAGATTCATAATATCGCAGAACGATATGGAATTATCTGCGGAATTTACGGCCATGTTGGCGATGGAAATATGCATACCGGACCGGTAGTGAACATGAACAATGAAATTGAAATGGAAAATGTGCAGAAAATGATCGACGATATTCACGAACTGGCCATCAAAATGGAAGGAACGACGACCGCTGAACATGGGGTGGGAATTGTCCGTGCCAAATATATGGATGTTGAGCATGGTCCTGCTATGGAAGTAATGCGGGCTATTAAAAGGACTCTTGATCCAAAAAATATTCTGAATCCAGGCAAGATGGCACTGCCTAACTAGGATGGAGGTGAACGGAAAATGAAATTGCTGACGGCGGAAGAATCCATGCAAACGTGTGTGCGCTGCGGTGCCTGCCGCAATGTTTGCCCGACATTAAATATCACAGGCAGGGAAGCTGATGGTCCCAGGGGCCGAGTATTGATGGCAAGAAGTCTGATTGAGGGCAATATCCCCGTAAATCAGGAAATCAAAGATCAGCTCGATCGATGCCTGTTATGCTCAGCCTGTGTGGATGCTTGTCCAATCGATGTTCAGGTCCCTGATATCGTCATGCTCGCCAAGGAGCGAATAGCAGCAGCGGCTGAAACACCTGTTCAAACGGATATAAAAAAACCTGCATATCCGGCACGGACTTTTAAAGATTACTTCTTTGATCATGTTCTTGCCAACCAAAAAAGGCTGAATACTGTTGGCAATCTTTTGTGGTTTTATCAAAAAAGCGGCCTTCAAACTGTAACTAGAGGGCTGGGGATTTTAAAGTTCTTCCCAGAGCAGATGAGGCAGATGGAAAGAATCACACCTTCCATTTTGCCGCCTTCAGGTCGGAAACACCATCCCGAGTATACTCCAAGGACTAATGAAGAGATGACAGCAAGGGGCCGGGTAGCCTTTTTCCACGGCTGTATTATGGATGTAATGTTTAGAGAAACAAATGATAATTCTATTAAACTGCTGTCAAAGACTGGTTTTGATGTTGTTACACCAAAAGCACAGATGTGCTGCGGAGCACTGCACCATCATAGCGGAAAAAAAGACAAGGCCATTGAATTGGCCAAAGCGAATATACAGGCTTTTGAAGAAGCTAATGTTGATTATATTATTACCAATGCCGGAGGATGCGGTGCTGCACTTGCGGAATATGCGGACTTATTTCGGGGGGATCCCCATTGGCTGGAGAGGGCAAAAGCATTCTCAGCCAAAATAAGGGATATCAGTGAGATCATTTATGAAAAAGGCAAAATGCCTGAAACTGCCGGAAGAGGCGAAAGAGTAACCTATCAGCCTTCCTGCCATCTGCAATATGTTATGAAAGTGAAGGATGCTCCAGCTAAATTGGTGAAGGAAATTCCAAACTCAGAGTATGTGGATCTTCCTGAAAAGAAATATTGCTGCGGTTCTGCCGGTATTTATAATTTATTGCAGCCAAGACTTGCAAATGAAATATTGGATAAGAAAATGTCCAGAGTCAAAGAAACTGAATCAGCTGTTCTAATAACAGCCAATCCAGGGTGTTTCCTCCAAATGAAAATGGGGGTTTACCGCGAAGGAATGGAAGATAAGATTGAAACGAAGCATGTTGCAGACTATCTGATGGAGTCAATTGAAAGGGCTGAATCTGCAAATGAACAATAAGAGTTTCAAATTGAAACAGAAGAGTGGACAAATTGTTTCAAAAGAGAACAAAAATGACTATTAAGTGTATTGGAAGAAACTTAGAAATGAAATTCATTAAAAGTCTGAATGTCCTATTTGTTTTGAAACCGCTTACGATTTTGATTTCCGTAAAAAAATATTAATTAAGTTTTTTGCTTTTCGGCACAAAAATTGCATTGTACTTTAATGACACATTACATTCATAGGGAGGTGACTATCCTGACCCAGGAATAGATCCATATCAGAATAAGTAACATTTATTCTAAGTTGTTTAATAGGGAATAATTACGCATCTAATTTACAGAAATTTAAAACTTTTCTTAATATGGGGGAAAATTAACATGAAATTAAAGAGGATTTCGTTTTTGTCTCTTGCAATTGCATTGGTATTCTTTTTGCAGGCATGTAATTCTTCACCTCAGGGAGCAAGCTCGGAGGAAAAGAAAAGCAGCGGCAATTATCCCGAGCGGCAGATTGAAATTATTGTCGGCTTTGGTGCGGGCGGGGGCAGTGACAATTTTGCAAGGGCCATTGCAAAAGAACTTAAAGATATTCTTGGTGTAAACATAAATGTTGTGAATATGCCTGGTGCAGCGGGGATCAATTCCGCTGACCATGTGACCAGGCAGCCTGCTGACGGCTATACCATCTGGTCTGCAACATCCAATCATCCCGTAAATATTGCAGCAGGTGTGGAAAAAAATGATTTGAGCAAATTAACTTCTGTCGGAAGGGTCCAAAATGATACCATGACCCTCCAAGTCAAAAGCGATGGCAAGTTCAAGGATATTGATGATCTTATCGCAAAGGCTAAGGAAAAACCTGGCAAAATCACGATTGGCGGTACAGGTTCAGCAGGCTTTGATGAACTGGTAGTCAAACAGTTTGAAAAAGCCACTGGAACAAAGTTTAATTATATCTCATTTGAAGGCTCAGGAGAGATGACAGCAGCACTGCTCGGGGGACATATCGATGTCATTGCAGAGGAGCCTGGCCCATCGATCGCCCAGCTGGAAAGCGGAGATATTAAAATGCTGATTGCGTTTACTGAAGACAAAATGGAAGGCTTTGAGGACGTGCCGATTTCAACTGAAATGGGGATAAATGTAACAGACGGCCAGGGCAGAGGCTTCATGGTCCACGCAGATACACCGCCGGAAATCATTTCAGCGCTTGAAAAAGCCCTTGAGGAAGCGAAAGAACGTCCGGACTATAAAGAGTATGAAATGGCCAATTACCTGCACCTTCGGGATGGCTGGCTAAATTCAGAAGAGTATAATGCTGAATTTGAAAAGCTAATCGACACTTACGGTTCTCTATTAAAAGAATGATTGAATAAAATAGCCCCGAAAGGCAGGATATCTGCTTTTGCCTCCTGCAAGGTTTATGATAGATTTTCATAGATTTGCCCGATAGGCTGCTGAAGATTTTTGTCGAAGGAAAACTAGTTTTATATAATCTTGAGAGCTTTTGCTCAGGTTATTGACTGCCATTACGACTGGCAGATATGATCGCCATAGTAGCTGTATCCAGGATACAGCACACAGTATACAGCAGGAGGAAAGGATAATACATTTCTTCTAAAAGATAAAGAAGGAGGATAGGCAAAGATGGTGCAAAGCCTGAAATTTACGCAGCCGCTTTATCAGCAAATCTATGACATTATAAAAAGTTCCATTTTGTCAGGTGAATTAATACCAGGTGAGAAGATCAATGTTTCTCACCTGGCGGAAAAATACAATATAAGCCGGACTCCGTTACGAGAGGCTCTCCGCCAGCTGCAAATAGAAGGGCTGCTGGTTCAGGATCAGCTGGGGCTGGCTATTGTAAAACTGGATGAAGCCGATTTTAATGATTTATACGAAACTCGCATCATGCTTGAGCCTCAAATATTGGGACTTATTTTGAAAACGATTACAGATGAGAAGCTTGATGTCATCGGAAAAATCCTTGAAAGAGCAGAAGATGCCTTTACCGCAGGAAACCATCTTCAGTTACTTGAATGGAATGCAAAGTTTCATGATCGGCTCTTGGAAGCTAGCCCAAACAAACGGGCAGTACACTTGCTGCAGCAAGTACGTTCATTTCTTTTGCTTTACCGGGCCAATATCCTAAAAAACAACGAGCATAATAGAGAAATTCTTAAGGAACATCGCCAAATCCTTCATGCTCTTAAAGCCCGGGACGACATAGCTGTCTATCAATCTGCAGAAAATCATCTGCGCAACGATCTGGAGCGCGGAATGAATATGATCCGCAAATAAAAAAGGAGCATCTCCACTCGCCAAAATAGAAATGCTCCATCCTCATGAAAATCGATTTTATTATAACATGCACAAATTAGGAATGTATAGAAATGAACAGCTGCCGGTCACTTCGGGCTCACTTCTGAGACATTATTTTCAAATGGGGTGTTCTGAATGGGACCATTACAAGGAATGAAAGTCCTTGATGCATCGCAAATCATGGCTGGTCCGTATTGCACTATGGTCCTCGCAGATCTCGGTGCGGAAGTCATGAAAGTGGAGAAAGTGAACGGAGGAGACGATTCCCGCCAAATGGGCCCATATGTAAATGGGGAATCTACCTGCTTTTTTCAAATAAACCGAAATAAAAAAAGTATAGCATTAAACCTTAAAACCAAAGAAGGAAAAGAAATCTTCTATCAATTGGCTAAAGAAGCAGATGTTGTGGTTGAAAATTACCGCCCGGGAGTAACAAAATCACTTGGCATAGACTATGAAAGCCTAAAGAAGATTAATCCTGGGTTAGTCTATTGTTCTATCTCAGGTTATGGCCAGACTGGCCCTTATTCCCATAAGGGCGGTTTCGATCTGGTGGCCCAGGGGATGACAGGGCTTATGAGCATGACCGGAGAAAAAGGAATGCGTCCGATGAAATCCGGCATCGCCGTTTATGATATCGGGGCAGGCATAACTGCAGCCTATTCGATATTGGCCGCCTTTATCCATAAGATGAAGACTGGGGAAGGACAGCATGTGGATATTGCCCTGGCTGAGATCGGGCTTCCATGGTTTACGTGGGAGGCAGGAGCTTATTTTGCAGAAGGAACGATACCGGAAGCTACCGGCTGGAGGCACCGTGTGTCTGCTCCTTACCAGGCTGTTAAAACAAAATCGGGATATATGATGCTTGGATGTGCCAATCAAAGGACATGGGAAAGATTTTGCGAGGACGTAGCCGGAAAGCCTGAATGGCTGACAGATCCGCGCTATAAAACCAATTTATTGAGAAACAAACATGTGAGTGAGCTGGAAGAAGATATTGAGGCTGTATTAATGCATCAAGATACAAGGTATTGGATTGAACTTTGTGAAATAGCAGGAGTACCTGCGGGGCCTATCAACAACTTTGCAGAGGCAGTTCAGGATCCGCATTATGAAGCAAGAGGCATGATTCAGGAAGTGGAGCATCCATTAATCGGAAAAATGAAGATGATTGGCATTCCCGCAAAATTTTCAAAAACTCCAGGTGAGGTGAAAACTCCCTCTCCTCTCTTCGGACAGGACACGATTGAAGTGTTGAATGGTTTGGGCTATGACGAAGATTCCATAAGAAATTTAACAAAATCCGGGGCTGTGAAGACCTTGGTTGAAAGGCCCATCCTGAATAAAAAATAGAAGAAAGGTCGTTAGTGATATGTCTAAGAATCTGGAAGCATTCAGCGGGGATAAGACTTACAGTGAACCGGTTTATCTTCAGGTTGAAGGAGAAATTGCATTCATATGCTTCAACCGGCCGGATAAAAGGAATGCCCTAAGTCATGAAATCTGGTTAAGGATTCCACAGCTTATTGAGGAATGCGAAAATGATGCCAATGTAAAAGTAATCATTTTTAAAGGTACTGGATCTGCTGCTTTTTCGGCAGGCGCAGATATCAGCGAATTTAAGACTTTAAGGTATACCGCAGAAGGCGCTGAAAAGTATAACAAGGCTACGATGATAGCAGAAAAATCAATCATGGATGCATCAAAGCCAACGATTGCCATGATACAGGGTTTTTGTGTTGGCGGCGGATGTGAAATTGCGGTTGCCTGTGATTTTAGATTCTCTGATGAACAGGGCAAGTTCGGCATTACTCCAGCAAAACTTGGCCTAGTATACAATACACCGGGAACCAAAAATGTTGTAGATCTTGTCGGCCCGGCGAAAGCCAAAGATATTCTTTACACAGGAAGGCTTTTGGATACAGGAGAAGCGTATCGGATAGGTCTCATCGATCGGATATATCCTGCAGAATCCATTAAGGAGGAAACGGTCAGATATGCAGAGTTAATTTGCAGAAATGCTCAGCTGTCAGTCAGGGGTTCAAAAAAAATCATTAATGAAGTGCTTGCCGGAGCCATTGAAGATTCACCTGCAACAGCCGAGCTTGTTATTGACTCGTTTCTTTCGGAGGATTATCGGGAAGGGGTGCGTTCATTTTTGGAAAAACGGAAGCCTGATTTTAAATATTCTTAAGTGGATAGGGAATGAAGTGTGATCAAAATCGCAGGGAGGCTCACAGCCTCCTCCAATTAAATTGAATTTTTGGGGGGATAAGAGATGCAGCTGGAACGAAATCTTTCGATTATCATGATCGTTTTTTCATCTTTTTTTCTGGTTATGTCACTCCAGGTGGAAAATAGGACAGGGAATTTCATTTCTGCAGGAACATGGCCAGCAGCTTTAATGATCCTAATGCTAATTCTATCGGTTATCCTGCTGATGAGGGCTCTAAAGGTGAATAACGTTCCGAATATAAAGGGTAATGACAATGATTCAGCAGATGCAGATAATGAAGAGCAGCTCGTTCATCCGAAAAAGTTCTTCCTCTTGTTTGCAGTTCTTGCAATCTATATCTTTTTTCTTGGTTATGTTGGTTTTATTGCTGCGACGATTCTGGGGATTTTTGTGATGGCGCTTTTGTTTGGAATGAAAAGCTATATTCGAGCTCTGCTGACAGGTATTCTGGCAACTGCCGGTTCTATCGTGCTGTTTCCCATTTTATTGAATTTGCCTTTCCCGCGGGGAACCGGGATTTTTTATTCACTTAGCTTGCTGTTTTATTAATAGCCAACTTTAATAAAAGAGGTGAACGGAATGATAGAAGGACTTTTAGGCGGTTTTGGCAATCTTTTTGAGCCTTTTAATTTTTTCATTCTTATGGTCGGTGTCCTGCTTGGTTTCATTGGTGGAGGGATCCCGGGTATAAGCGGAACCATGCTGGTCATAATCCTTCTTCCTGTCAGTTATGCAATGGATCCGGCTGCAGCATTTTTGCTGCTGACCTCCATTTATGCCACATCTGTTTTTTCAGGGTCCATAAGCGCTATTCTGTTTAGAACCCCAGGCACACCAGAAGCGGTGGCAACGGTTTTCGACGGGTATCCCATGGCCAAGAAGGGGGAAGGGGGAAAAGCCCTTGGCATTTCCATCTTCAGTTCCGCCACAGGGGGTGTTTTTGGAACGCTGGTATTAATCTTTTTGACGCCGCTGCTTGCCTCTTTTGCTCTTAGATTTTCGTCCCCGGAGTATTTTGCATTGGCACTAATGGGTCTGACGGTAGTAGCTTCTTTGAGTGCAGGCAATCTGGTTAAAGGATTCATTGGTGTTTCCTTCGGTTTGTTCATTGCCACTATTGGCATCGATACAATGACTGGTGTGCCAAGATTTACATTCGGTTCAGGACAGTTAATGTCGGGAATTGACTTTATCCCTGTTCTGATTGGATTATTCGCCATTTCAGAGGTGCTGAGAAGAGTCCAGCAGGTCCACAAGGTGAATGTAAAGCAAAAAGTGAGTTCCGAACTTCCAAACTGGAATGTCATGAAACGAATTTCTGGCGTCGTTGGACGTTCTTCCTTATTAGGTGTGTTTATTGGAATCCTTCCGGGAATAGGTGCAACTACTGCAGCCATGCTCAGCTACAGTGAGGCTGCCAGGTGGTCAAAAAGATCTAAAGAATTTGGAACTGGAATTCCAGAAGGAGTAGCTGCACCTGAATCTGCCAATAATGCAGCAGCAATGGGTGCCATGGTGCCATTGCTTTCTCTGGGAATTCCGGGCAGCGCGACAACCGCTATACTGCTCGGCGCTTTTATTCTGCATGGAATTCAGCCGGGGCCTTTGATGTTTTCCACACAAGGTTCTCTCATTTATACCATCCTGATGGGACTTCTTGTTGCCAACTTGCTGATTTTAGTTATTGCCAAACCGTTTATTTCGGTATTCTCTAAGATTTTGCAAGTGCCCTACACAATCATTGGACCACTCATCGTTCTCTTTTGTATTGTTGGCACATTCGCAGTCAGGAATTCGATTTTTGATGTTGCTATGATGCTGGTATTCGGAATTATCGGCTACTATCTGGAAAACGCCAAATTTCCGCTGGCACCTATCGTGCTTGGCGTTGTGCTCGGTCCCATTGCTGAAGACCAGTTCAGAAGGGCCATGCAGATGTCCAACAATGATATTTCCATCTTCTTCACAAGGCCGATTGCCTTAACCTTCATTGTCCTATCCATCATCAGTATATTGTATCCATTCATTAATAAGTGGATTAAGAAGCGCAGAAACAATGCAAGCGGTACAGATCAAACTGTAGCTTCTTAAGAAGGAGGTGTTCCGGAAATGATCTTTGATTTTGAAGGACTGAAGCCAGACGTTCATGAAACTGTCTATTTGGCACCTAACACCTATATCATCGGCAATGTAAAACTGGAGGCTGATGTATCCATTTGGTTCAATTCTGTGCTGCGCGGGGACAATGATTCCATTCGTATTGGAAGGGGCACCAATGTACAGGAGGGAACAATGATTCATGTGGATGAAGGTTACCCTGTCAGCATTGGACAAAATGTCACAATCGGCCATAATTGTGTGATTCATGGATGCACCATTGAAGATGGTGCCCTGATCGGCATGGGAGCGATTATACTTAACGGTGCCATCATTAAGAAAGGTGCCGTCATAGCTGCTGGAGCAGTAGTCGGTGAAAATAGAGTGATTGAGAAAAACATCCTTGCAGCCGGCGTTCCCGCAAAAGCGTTAAAGCCGGTTAAGGAGGAACTGCATGAGCGTATCCTTGCAGGGGCAGAATTTTATCAAAAAAACGCTGTGAAATTTCGCCGGGCTGGTATTGCTTCTGGGATGATTGATGCAAAAATGAAGTAATTTTTAAAAGCATGAGCTAAAGACAAAGGATTTCCAGAAGGTTCTATGGAAGTCTATACTGTCTTCAGCTCTTTTTAGTTTAAGGTTATGGTTCAGTTAGAAAAGAATGGCTGATTCCGTAAGGTTGTTGCTATTTGTATATTATTTGCTGAGTTGATTGCAGCGGAAGGTGCGAGACTCCTGCGGGAGTAGCGGGATAGGTGAGACCCCGCAGACGCGGAGCGTCGAGGAGGCTCACCGCCCGCCCCGCGGAAAGCGAGCAGCCTGGAGCGGAAATCAACGGACAACATTGATAGGCGAAAACAACAATTTATACGAAAAGAGCCAAAAGAATAGAAGGAGGATAAAAATGAGTCATGAGAAGTGCAGCAGTATTATCTCACTGGATAAGATAAGCTGGAAAAGAAACGGAAAGCAGATACTGAACAAAGTTTCATGGAATGTCAGAAAAGGAGAACATTGGGCCCTATTAGGCTTGAATGGATCAGGGAAAACAACGATTCTGCAGATGATTACCGGCTATCTGTGGCCTAATGGCGGGCAAGTTTCAGTATTAGGAAATCTTTATGGCAAGACGAATATACCAGAGCTTAGAAAATCCATCGGCTGGGTAAGCACGTCGCTGGACGATAAATTTCAATTCCGTCCATCAGAAACTGCCCTTGAAATTGTCTTGAGCGGAAGATTTGCCTCGATAGGCCTTTATCAAGAAATAACACAGCAGGACCTGGATAAAGCAAAGGACTTAATGCATCAGTTCAATATTAGCCATGTTCAGGATCAAACTCTCACATCCCTCTCACAGGGTGAAAAACGAAAAGCAATGATTGCAAGAGCCTTAATGGCTTCACCAAGGCTGCTTATTCTCGATGAACCATGCAATGGGCTTGATATCTATTCGCAGGAAGAATTGCTTCGCTCGATTGAAAAAATGGCTGCTCAGCCGGATGGTCCCACGATCATTTATGTTACCCATCATATTGGGGAAATTGTACCTTCCATAACCCATGCCATGCTGCTGAAGGGAGGAAACGTCATTTCACAAGGCAAAAAAAGAGAAACATTGACGGATTCGCTCCTTGAAGAAACATTCCGTGTACCAATAACAGTAGAGTGGGAAAATGGGCGTCCTTGGGTACGGGTAAAAGTCGCATCCCAGTTTATCGGAGCAGGAAACCGATGAAAACTATTTGCCTCGCAAAATGGCAAACGGTTGATTTTTACCAAATTGTCCTTCATTATATGAAGATATCTTATACATAAATAATGGAGGAATGGTCTTGGTTCGTTTCGGTTTAGTAGGCACTAACTGGATTACAGAAAGATTTTTAAAAGCGGCACTGCAGGCAGAAGATTTTCAGCTGGCTGCTGTTTATTCACGTACAGAAGAAAAAGCAAAAGAATTTGCAGGCAAATATGGTGTGGAGAGGACTTTTACTGATTTAAAAACAATGGCCGCAAGCGGTGAAATCGACGCCGTTTATATTGCGAGCCCGAATTCCCTGCATGCTGATCAGGCGGTCATATTTATGGAAAACAAAGTTCATGTTTTATGTGAAAAGCCGATAGCTTCTAATACAAAGGAATTGCAAACCATGATTGCAGCAGCCAGGGAAAACAGCGTTCTTCTTATGGAAGCCTTAAAGTCTACCTTTATGCCTAATTTTTTGGCTGTAAAAGAAAATCTCCATAAAATCGGACAGGTACGCAGGTATTTTGCAAGCTTTTGCCAATATTCTTCCCGTTATGATGCATACAGGCAGGGAACCGTGCTGAATGCATTCAATCCAGATTTTTCGAATGGTTCACTTATGGATATAGGGATTTACTGTGTGTATCCGCTTGTGGCTTTATTCGGTAAACCAGAGGAGATTAAAGCAGCAGGCTATATGCTGGAATCTGGAGTCGATGGGGAAGGAAGCCTTGTCCTTAAATACCCTGGCATGGATGCGGTCATCATGTACAGCAAAATAACCAATTCCAGTCTGCCTGCAGAAATTCAAGGGGAAGAGGGAAATATCGTTATAGATAAAATAAGTGCACCTGAAAAAGTTGAATTGCATTATCGGAACGGAGAGAGGGAGGATCTCACTCAGGACCAATTAAGTGATTCTATGTATTACGAAGCCAAAGAATTCATCCGTTTGGTTCAGGCTGGAAAGACAGAATCGGATATCAACTCCTTCGCTAACTCCATGATCACAATGGAGATCATGGAAGAAGCTCGAAGGCAAATTGGTGTTGTCTACCCGGCAGATCGAAAGTAAAACGAAGGACCGGACATTCTATTGTCCGGTTCTTTTTAGTTCTTTTTACATATAAACAAAAGGGATTTTTTGGGATTTTCTTGCTAAATTGGTAATTTTGGATTAATTTTACACACTATTTCGTCATTAAACTACTCTTTTTATACTTATTTCGGTATGCGAAATTTGTCAAAAGAATAGGCATCATACTCTATTATCACTCTTCAATTAGTTCACTAGAATTAATAGTGAAAGATAACTATTAATTTGGGGGTATGAATTTATGACTTTGAAGAAAAAAGTTCTTTCTGTATCACTATCTGGTTTAATGGCTTTGGGTGCAGTTACAGCAGTGGGGATGCCTGCAGGTGCCGTAGGGAATGGGCCGGGCACAGGAAATGGATCCATTCAGACTTCCATTCTGCATACATATGATAGTTTAACAGAATATTTGAAGACGCAGGATGCCAAGCAGGAGGCCATGCAGCTTGAAGTAATCGGCCAGACAGTAAAAGGCCGTGATATTTACATGGCAAAATACATATCCAATCCTGAAAATCCGACGGTTCTTTTTCTGACTCAGCAGCACGGGAATGAGCAGCTGACAACTGAAGGAGCGATGGAGTTTATTAAGCACCTGGGCACGGGCAAGACAAGCGGGGTCCTTAAAGATGTCAATATTCTTGTGATACCTATGCTGAACGCGGATGGAGCAATGGGAGATGTGAACTTCTCACTTGACGATTATCTTGCCGATGGCGATCGCCATTTAACCCGCTATAATGCAAACCGTGTAGATTTAAATCGGGAACATGATAAAGAACCAAGCAAAATGGAGCCGGAGGCACGTGCTCTCCATGAAAAAGTGTTCCAAAAATACAAGATCGATTACATGATCGATCTTCATCATCAGGGTACCTTAAGTGAAACAGAAGGAAAGCTGGTATCGGGATCAATTCTTTATCCAACTAACAGCAATGTGAAGCCAGAGGTTCTTGAAAAGTCTAAAAAGCTGGGTTCAGTTGTATTTAATGCACTTCACGATACAGGCTGGGGCCATATTGGGAAATATGTCGGCGGAACAGGTGAAAACATTGGCCGAAACGGTGCAGCTGTCCGTTATGACATTTCCACCCTGCTTTTTGAAATGCGCGGAATGTCCGACCACAACTATGAGCCTTATGCCCTTGGACAAAAGAGCAATGGTTATCTCATCAAGCAGACAATCACAACACTCGATGCGACAGTAAAAGCAATAGCAGATGGTTCAATCAATTCTGCTGACACAAGCTTCTGGGATACTTTGCCTGAACAGACAACAAGACAAAACGAAGAAGCTGATGAGTAAAAGAGCTGCATCCCCGGCAATTGCCGGGGGTGTTTTTTGTTGATATCAGGGAAAAAAAGCCCATTTATCAGATTTTTATAATTTTATTCAAATAAGTTGTTGACAATTCCTATGGGTATGGTAGGATTAATCTCAACATCACAAAAATAAACTAATAAACTTATATTTTCCTATACTTAAAAAAGGAGGCGAGCCTCACTGAAACAGGCTGACTGGGAAGAGTTATCTGCTCACTTGAAGCAGATGCTCGGGAGCATTAAATTCGGATCGATCACATTGGTCGTCCAGGATGGCAAAGTCATACAACTTGAGAAGAACGAAAAGGTTCGTCTTCAACCAAATAAGCGCGCTGACTAGACAAACTAGAGGCGGTTTTTCCACCTGAAAGATTTTTTCAGGCGGGAAAACTGCCTTTTTTGGTTGAGAAAAAATTTTCAGGAAAGTGAAAGGAGTACTGCAAGATGAGCACTGCAGTGACATATGAAATTTGGAATCAGATTTCTGATGCATTCCCAATTGATGATAAATTAAAAGGCGCCCGCAATGTATTGGAATGGGCCTATACAAATTACCAAGAAGACAAGATTGTCTATGCATCGAGTTTCGGAGCAGAAGCCATTGTGCTGATTGACTTAATCCAGGAAATCAAACCTGATGCACATATTGTCTTTTTGGACACCGGGCTTCACTTCCTCGAAACCTATGAAGTGATTGATAAAATCGAGGCGCGTTTCCCCTCGCTTAGGATTGAGCGGAAAGAGCCCAGGCTGACACTGGACCAGCAGGCTGCAGAATATGGTTCGGCACTTTGGAAAAGGGAGCCTAATTCATGCTGCCAGATCCGCAAAGTGATTCCATTAAGAGAAGCGATAACACCGAAGCAGGCTTGGATCTCTGGCCTTCGTCGTGAGCAATCGCCGACAAGAGCGAATACTCATTTCCTTAACAGGGATGAAAAGTTCAAGAATATCAAAATCTGCCCGCTGATTCACTGGACATGGGATGAAGTTTGGGCCTATATCAGGGAAAAAGACCTGCCATACAACACCTTGCATGACAATGGATATCCAAGCATCGGCTGTTTTCCCTGTACACAGGCAGTCGATGAAAATGGCGATTCCCGTGCCGGAAGATGGTCTGGCACAGGCAAAACGGAATGCGGCCTTCACACCAGCTAGAGGGAGGATGATACCATGCTTACGATTATAGCGGTCACAGTCGGTTTATTTTTCGCCATGAATATCGGGGCAAGCGGAGCAGCAGCATCCATGGGGATCGCGTATGGTTCAGGTGTCCTAAAAAACCGCATTTTAGCTCTTGTTCTTTGCGGATTGGCCGTTTTCTTCGGAGCATGGCTTGGCGGAGGAGAAGTGGTAAAGACAATGGGAAGCGGTATTGTTCCTAAAGAGACCTTTACTGTAGCCATCGCGCTGATTGTGATTGCATCTGCAGCTTTATCGCTGTTTCTGGCAAATGTATTCGGCATCCCGCTGTCTACCAGTGAGGTGACTGTCGGTTCTGTTGTTGGTGCAGGAATCGTCTACCAATCCGTATTTGCCGGAAAGCTTGCCTGGATAGTCATGTTCTGGCTGTTTACTCCATTTGCCGCTTTTTTAATTGCCATAGCGGCAGCCGCTTTTTTAAAGAGAAACTTTATACAGAACCTGATTAAAAAGCCTAAGGCTACTCCGATTTTAGCCATACTCGTCATTTTTATGGGCGTGTTTGAAGCATTCTCTGCAGGCATGAATAATGTTGCAAATGCAGTCGGTCCGCTTGTAGGTGCAGGCATTATGAGCACAGGCAGCGGAATCTTCTGGGGCGGGCTGTTTGTCGCTTTAGGAGCCATTTTACTGGGGAAAAATGTCCTCGAAACGAATGGCAAAAAGATTACAAAAATCCGTCTTGAAGAAGGCTGTGTCATTTCAGGAACAGGAGCAGGAATTGTTACGATTGCTTCCGTTTTTGGAATCCCTGTCCCTTTAACGCAAATCACCACTTCCTCCATCATCGGAATTGGATTTGTAAAGCAGGGACGATCAGTCTTTAAGAAGGACATCGTCGTTCAGCTATTAGTCGTTTGGGTTGTTTCACCAGTATTATCGATGGTCCTATCCTATACGCTCATTCAGCTGCTCATTGAACAAAATGTATATCCGGTGATTGCCATGGCCGGTGTGCTAATCTCTGTTTTTGGAGTGAGATTCTTAATGAATCAGGCACCTGCTGCCGCAAGGCCGATAACTGAAAAAAAGTAAATCTGAAAAAGAAAGGTTGATGAACAATGGCTCTGCCGAAACCTCATGGAGGAAAATTAATTCAAAGCTATAATCCAAATTATGACCTGACAGGAATTGAAAAAGAAATTTTAATAGATGCCATCGCCCTAAGTGATCTGGAACTTATAGGTGTCGGCTTATTCAGTCCTCTGACAGGTTTCCTTGGAAAAGCAGACTATGAATCTGTTGTTGAAAAAATGAGATTAGCAGACGGAACTATTTGGTCCATTCCGGTTACATTGCCGGTTTCCGAGAAAAAAGCCAAAGAACTTGCAGCCGGAGAGAAGTTCAAGCTGGTTCACGAAGATGAAGAATACGGAGTTATTACAGTATCAGAATGGTATGAGCCTGATTTAAGCAAAGAGGCGCGTGAAGTCTACAAGACTGAAGAAACTGCCCATCCTGGAGTAAAAAGACTTTTTGAACGCGGTCCGGTTTATGTTGCGGGCGAGGTAACACTGATTAAAAAGCCAGGAAAAGGCATAGCGGAAGATGTGTGGTTTGAGCCAAAAGAAACAAGAGCACTGTTTGAAGAGAAAGGATGGAAAACAGTGGTTGGTTTCCAGACTAGGAACCCTGTACACCGGGCACACGAATACATCCAAAAAGCTGCTTTGGAAACGGTGGATGGGCTGTTTTTGAACCCGCTTGTGGGTGAAACAAAATCTGATGATATCCCGGCCGATGTACGTCTTAAGAGCTACCGGGTTCTCCTGGAAAATTACTATCCAAAAGACCGCACACAGCTGGCTGTTTATCCGGCAGCAATGAGATATGCGGGACCGCGGGAAGCAATCTTCCATGCGATTGCCCGTAAAAACTTCGGCTGTACACACTTCATCGTTGGAAGAGACCATGCAGGTGTCGGCAATTACTATGGCACATATGATGCGCAGCATATTTTCAGCCATTTCACAGAAGAAGAGCTTGGAATCAAACCGCTGTTCTTTGAGCACAGCTTCTACTGCAATAAGTGCGAAGGCATGGCATCTGATAAAACCTGCCCTCACAGCAAAGAAGACCGGGTCATTCTTTCCGGCACAAAGGTAAGGGAAATGCTCCGGAACGGGGAGCTGCCGCCAGCCACTTTCAGCCGCAAAGAGGTAGTCGAAGTATTAATTGAAGGCATGAGAGAAAAAGAAACGGTATAAGGGGCGGTTATAATGACAAAGGCAACCAACATCACCTGGCATGACGCTGCGATTATGAAGGAAGACAGACGGGCACAGAACGGCCACGGAAGTGTGGTTCTGTGGTTTACCGGCCTATCAGGCTCCGGGAAATCCACTATTGCAAATGCTGTGTCCCACGAACTGTTTCGACAGGGCATCAATGAATATGTCCTGGACGGCGACAATGTCAGACACGGATTAAATAAAGACCTTGGCTTTTCAGAAGCTGACAGAAATGAAAATATCAGGCGCATTGGGGAAGTCGCAAAGCTGTTTGTGGACAGCGGCAAGATCGTCACAACTGCCTTTATCTCTCCATTCCGGTCGGACAGAGAAACGGTTAGGGCGCTGTTTGAAGAAGGAGAATTTATTGAAGTCTTCATAGACTGTCCGCTCGAAGAATGCGAACGGCGGGATCCAAAGAAATTATATGAGAAAGCACGGCGCGGGGAAATAAAGGACTTTACAGGAATCGATTCCCCCTATGAAGCACCAGAAAACCCTGAAATTACGGTCCGATCTGACCAGTTCACAGTAGAAGAAGCAGTCGGGCAGATATTAACACATTTGCGTGAAAAGAATATCCTATAAAGTGAAACTTCAATCAGTGGGGGTTTTTCCCGCTGATTGTTAGTTGAACCAATCGGGCCTTTACGGGCAGTTGGACCCCCACTTATTCTCCATTGATTCCTCTGAGTCATGAAGTGGGGGTCTTACTGCCCGTTAGACTGCGATAAGAACCGGGAGTCTCTTTCTAATAGGAGACTCCTTTTCTGAAAAAATAATTCCTACTATTTCACCCTGAAAAATGGTATTATAGAAAACAATTAGATTATTAGCTTAGGAAAAGCGTTAAAATGCATATATTAGAAGACATTACAGAAAGGACGGTCATGGGGAATGACGGGAAAAGTTTTTTTAGTAGGTGCCGGTCCGGGAGATCCGGAACTTATGACTCTTAAGGGAATGCGCTGCCTGGAGGAGGCGGATGTCGTTCTATATGATCGTCTCGTGAACCGGGAACTGTTAAATCATGCAAAAAAAGAAGCACAGCTGGTGTATTGCGGCAAGCTTCCCAATCACCACGTCATGAAGCAGGAAACCATCAATCATCTTCTTGTGAAATATGCAAAAAAAGGTTTGATGGTTTGCCGTCTAAAAGGCGGGGATCCATTTGTATTCGGCAGGGGCGGGGAAGAGGCAGAAGAGTGTGCCAATAATGATGTGCCATTTGAAATTGTGCCTGGAGTCACTGCAGGAATCGCGGCATCTGCTTATGCGGGGATTCCTGTAACACACCGTACCTTAAGCAAAAGTTTCGCTTTTGTCACCGGACATCAGGCAGGAAACGAAGAAGCCGAACACCAGTGGGCCCACCTGGCCCATGCAGTTGACACGATTTGTGTGTATATGGGTGTTTCCCACTTGCCTAATATTGTAAAAAATCTCATTCATAACGGAAAATCCCCTCAAACACCAATCGCCCTCGTGCACTGGGGAACACTTTCAGAACAGCGGACAGTAACGGGCACCCTTGCAAATATTGAGATCAAAGTGAAAGAATCAAACATCACAAATCCAAGCATGATTGTCATTGGTGATGTTGTAAAAATGCATCACAAAATCAACTGGTTCGAAGAGGAAATTGCGCCTCATCTGCCTGTGGTGCATGGATAGGGATGTGCTGCGATTAAGCAGAATTAAGAAAGTCCATCAAGGAAAGGAGCCGCCAAATGAAAGCTGTCCTTTACATCGGCCATGGCACACGTTCTAAAAAAGGCGCTGCCGAAGCAAATTTTTTTATCGGGAGTGTCATGAAAAAGGTAGACGCTCCTATACAAAAGCTTTGTTTCCTTGAATTAACAGAGCCGGACATTGAGGCTGGATTTGAATACTGCGTCCAAGAGGGAGCAGCAGAAATTGTGATTGTGCCTCTATTTTTGCTGGCAGCGGGTCATATTAAGCAGGATATCCCTGAAGCGCTTGCCCCATTAATAACAAAATATTCGGCCATAACTGTAAGGATGGCGGATCCGTTTGGAGTCCAGGACAGCATTCTTGACGCAATTACAGAGCTTGTTACAGCAGAAACACAGCCAATCCGTTCTGATGATTCGCTTTTAATTGTGGGAAGAGGAAGCAGTGACCCTTCTATTCTTAAATCCTTTGACTCAATCAAAAGGGGAATCAGCCAGCGGCTTGGTGTAAGGAATGTGCAAGTCTGCTATTTGGCAGCTGCTTCCCCATCCTTCAAGGATGGACTTGATTCTATTTGCAATGGTGCCAGCGGAAGGGTCATTGTCATCCCATATTTATTATTCCCGGGGCTTTTATTAAGTGAGGTAATCAGAGAGGTAAATAGGAAAATAAGAGAAGGCTGCTCTGTGAAACTAACTGATACATTAGGACGGCATAGGGCTATTCAGAATCTTGTCGCTGAAAAAGCGAATAGAGAGGAGAATGTGAATGCAGCCGTTATTCATTAATTTAACCAGCAAGAAGATCGTCATTGCAGGCGGCGGCAGAATTGCCTTTCGAAAAGCGAAAACCCTTGATGGAGAACGAGCCCATATTACATTTGTTGCTCCTGTTTTTTCAGACGAAATCATTCCTTTCGCCCGTCAAAGAGGATATGAACTCATTAAGCGGGAAGCGCAGCCTGAGGATTTTAAAGATGCTTTTTTATCGATTCTGGCCACAAATAATCGTGATACCAACCAGCATCTGGCTAAGTCGCTGGATCCATGTCAGCTTGTCTGTGTTGTCGATGAAGCAGGAGAAGGAAATGTAGTCTTTCCGGCAGCTGTAAGGCGCGGACCGCTTCAAATCGCAGTCACCTCTAATGGTGCAAGTCCAAAGCTGACCCGAAAGCTAAAAAAACAGCTGGATGAACAATTTGATGAAAGCTGGACGGGTTATTCAGAATTTCTCGCAAAATGCCGTGAACATATTAAAAAACTTTCTATCCATTCAGCTGAGAAAAATGAACTTCTCGCCGAATTGCTGGATGACCGCTATCGCCTGTCGGAGGATGAGCGGGAAAGTAAATGGTCATATCTGAACTCATTAAAATAATCGACTCTCAACCGTGTCCTGACACACGGTTTTTTATTTTGTTTATTGTGCAAATCTACTATGGTACATTGATAGTAACGAAGCAGGAAGGCGGCGGGGAATGTGCATTTTTTATCCTATGAACTCGCTCAGGAAATAGTGGAGCGGACTATGAAAATCCTGAACAAAAACATAAATGTTATGAACGAAGAAGGCGTTATTATCGGTTCTGGTGAAAAGGAAAGGATTAATCAGGTTCATGATGGAGCTCTGCTGGTCCTGAAAAAAGGTGAAAGTGTGGAGATTGATGAAAGAAGTGCCGCCGAGCTTAAAGGGGCCAAGCCTGGAATCAATCTGCCCATCCGTTTTCATAATCAAATTATTGGTGTAGTCGGTATAACGGGGGAACCCGAGCAAATCAGGAATTTCGCAGAGCTTGTTAAAATGGCAGCAGAACTGGTTTTGGAGCAATCGTTTCTTTTGGAGAGAGTACAATGGAAGCAGCGGCTCCAAAGTGAGATTGTGAACCTCCTTATTTCTGAAGAACCATTAAATGAAGCGTGGCTAGAAGAGAGGGCCGGCTTCCTCGGGTATGACATGAAAATCCCGAGAACCGTGATTGTACTCAAGCTGCACGAAGAACTTGGAACCATGAATCAAAAGCTTTTCAATGACATCCATTTTGAATTGGGAAAACAGGATTTAACAGGGGTTACGTTCAATAATGAAATTGTCATATTAAAAGCAGGGGAGCATTCAGAACAAATCGCTGCTTTAAAGAGGATTGCCGGCCTTACAAAGAGGAAAGCGGCAGTTGCTATCGGAAACACATCGGAGAACATAAGCGGCTTGAGGTCCTCTTATCGGCATGCGCAGCAGCTGACTGTCCTTGGCCCAAAAATTCACCGTGACGCCGAATATTACAGTTATGAAAATTACTGGCTGGAAATAAAGCTATCCATGCTCGCCCAAAAAGAAGAACACACATTTTCTTTTTATGACCGGCTCCTTGTCCAGGATAAAAAAGGGGAGCTGGCACATACTCTTGATGTTTTCATAAAAGAAGGAGGAGATCTTGGCAAAATAGCGGATCATTTATTTATTCACCGCAATACCCTGAGATACCGTCTGGATAAGATAACTGAATTTACTGGAAAAGACCCCCGCAATGTGAAAATGCTATTCGAACTTTATGTGGCGAAATTAGTAAACGATTTACAGTAATTGTGCAAATGCACAATTAATAGAGTGTTCTAGCCGTTTTTTTTCATCAGCATTCACGATGTAATAGAAAAGGCAAACGCTTACAATAGATTCATAAGCAAATCATCATGGGAGGGCTAAATGTGGATGTAACTGTAAGCGCTTTAGGAGCAATAACAGCCTTAGTCATTGCCATACTATTAATCTTGAAAAAAGTTCCGCCTGCTTATGGAATGGTAGCAGGTGCTTTAATAGGCGGCTTAGTCGGAGGTGCAGATATTGCAAGCACTGTTAATTTAATGATGGAAGGAGCAAAAGGCATCATACCGGCGGTGCTCAGAATCCTGGCTGCCGGCATATTAGCAGGTGTCCTGATTGAATCTGGCGCGGCTTCCTCAATTGCCGAAACAATAGTAAAAAAATTGGGAGAAACCCGAGCGCTTCTAGCCTTAGCAGTGGCAACAATGATCCTGACAACGGTCGGTGTATTTGTTGATGTGGCAGTCATTACCGTATCACCTATTGCCTTAGCTATCGCGAAGCGGGCAAAACTTTCAAAAACAGCCATTTTGCTGGCGATGATTGGCGGAGGGAAAGCAGGGAACATCATGTCACCAAATCCGAATGCCATTGCAGCTTCAGACGCATTCGGTGTTCCGCTTACTTCGGTTATGGCTGCAGGAATCATCCCGGCCATATTTGGACTTGCTGTTACGTATTTCATTACAAAGAAACTTATAAATAAGGGGTCAGCTATCTCAGATGGCGAAGTGGAAGTGAACAGCAATACAAAGCTTCCATTATTTATCACTGCCATGATTGCGCCGCTGGTTACAATTATTTTATTGGCGCTTCGCCCATTATTTGATATTAATATTGATCCGATGGTGGCACTTCCAGCCGGGGGAATTATCGGAGCCATTGCGATGAAGAAGACAAGGAAAATCAATGAGTATGCTATTTCCGGTTTAAACAAAATGTCAGGCGTTGCCATTATGCTTCTTGGAACAGGAACCCTGGCTGGAATCATTGCAAACTCAAGCTTAAAAGATGTGATAATTAATGGATTAACATCTTCAGGTCTTCCAGCCTATCTGCTGGCGCCTGTCTCTGGTATTTTCATGTCAGCTGCTACGGCATCCACAACTGCAGGCACAGCAGTGGCAAGTGGTGTGTTTGGCAGTACAATTTTAGGATTGGGAGTATCGGCGCTTGCAGGCGCAGCCATGATCCATGCAGGAGCAACCGTACTGGACCATTTGCCGCACGGAAGCTTTTTCCACGCAACGGCAGGAAGTGTCAATATGGATATTAAGGAGCGCTTGAAGCTGATGCCATATGAATCGCTTATCGGTTTAACTCTTGCAGTCATTTCTACACTTATATTTGGAGTCTTTAAGCTTTTTTGCTAATAGAAAGGGAGAGGGTCAAATATGAAAATCGTGATTGCCCCGGATTCATTTAAGGAAAGTTTATCGGCACTTGAGGCTGCAAATGCCATTGAAAGAGGCTTTAAATTTATTTTTCACGAAGCAGATTACAAAAAAATGCCGATGGCTGACGGAGGAGAGGGAACGGTCCAATCGCTTGTTGATGCAACGGAAGGTACGATTATAGAGCGGACTGTTACAGGACCTCTCGGGGAACCTGTCAAGGCATTCTTTGGATTAATGGGGGATGGAAAGACAGCTGTCATTGAAATGGCAGCTGCGTCAGGCTTGCATTTGGTTCCTTCAGAAAAACGGAACCCCTTAATTACATCAACCTGGGGAACAGGTGAGTTAATCGCAGCGGCAATGGACTCAGGAGTTCAGCACATCATTATTGGAATTGGCGGAAGTGCTACAAATGATGCAGGAGCAGGAATGATTCAAGCCTTAGGCGGTAAACTCCTTAATAAAACTGGAAGTGACATCGGTCCAGGCGGAGGGTCTCTTGCTCAGCTTGCAGCAATAGACCTGTCAGGTCTTGATTCAAGACTTCGAGATGTCCATTTCGAAGTGGCCTGTGACGTTGATAACCCTTTGACCGGTACAAGAGGTGCCTCCGCGATCTTTGGCCCTCAAAAAGGAGCGACACCTGAGATGGTTGAGCTGCTGGATCAGAATTTAGGGCATTTCGCAGATGTGATCGAAAACGCCCTCGGCAAACAGTTCCGACATATTGAGGGGGCAGGTGCTGCCGGAGGAATAGGGGGAAGTCTGCTTGCCATTTTAAATGCCGACTTGAAAAAAGGGATCGAAATCGTCCTTCATGCCGTAGATTTTGAAAATGAGGTAAAGGATGCGGACCTTGTCATTACTGGAGAAGGAAAAATTGACAGCCAAACCATATATGGAAAAACGCCAATCGGTGTGGCTAGAGCGGCAAAGAAACATGGGATACCGGTAATCGGTCTTGCAGGTTCTTTATCAGACGACAGCGATATTGTGCATGAACACGGAATCGATGCTCTATTCAGCATTGTCCCAGGTGTTGTAACCCTTCCGGAAGCTTTGGAGAAGGCAGCAATATATATGGAAAGAACAGCGAGGAACATTGCTGCCAGTATGAAAATGAGTGGATCACTATAATGAGAGGCTGTGAAATGCAGCTTCTTTTTTATAGCCTTAATTCGAGTTGTCAGCCTTAGCAAAAAGAGGCTTATTGGTCTCAAATATCGAATATGTTAAAGGATTACATAAATGGAGGCCAATCATATGAAAGCAATTGCAGTAACACAATATGGTAATCCGGACGTATTGACTTACACAGAAATGGAAATTCCAAAAATAAAGCGGAATCAAGTATTGATTAAAGTGGAAAAAGCAAGCGTCAATTTTGCTGATGTGAAAGCGAGAATTGGGCAGGGAGGAACTGGCCTATTTCCGTTTATTCCCGGCCTTGATGCAGCAGGAGCAGTAGTGGAAATTGGGAGTGAAATTACAAATTTTAATATTGGTGATCGTGTTGCAGCGTTTCCTTCTGAAGGATCTTATGGTGAGTACGCTGCAGCCGATGAAAACCTGACATTTGCAGTGCCGGATGAAGTAGAGTTGGATATAGCTGCAGCATCCCTGACTGTTTCTTTTTTATCTTATAAATTGCTTGCAGATATTTCAAGAATCCAAAATGGTGAAACCGTTCTGGTTCATTCAGCAGCAGGCGGGGTAGGCACTACTGCAATCCAAATGGCAAAGATATTAGGAGCAGGTCTGGTTATTGGAACTGTTGGCAGTGAAACGAAAGTACCTGCTGCTGTGGAAGCAGGTTCTGATCATGTCCTTGTATACGAACAGAATGATTTTGCAGAAAAGGTAATTGAAATAACCGGCGGAAAAGGTGCGGATATTATCCTGGATTCTCTTGCCGGCAGCATAACTCAGAAAAGTTTCCGTTGTCTGGCTGACTATGGCCGGCTTATTCAATTCGGCAATTCGAGCGGCAAACAAGGGATCATAAATACCAATGACCTGCATAAGAGCTGCCGTTCTGCCTTGGGCTACAGTCTCGGCACAACAAGAAAGAAGCGTCCGGAATCACTCAGCTCAAAAAGTCATGCAGTTTTTAAAAGAAGAGAAACTGCAAATTAGAATTGGGCACAGGTTTCCTTTGGAAGAAGCAGCTGAAGCTCATAAGCTGATCGAAAGCAGGATGAGCACCGGTAAAATATTACTGGATATACGATAATAATATTATGTAAACAATATTAAAAAGGAAATTGAAAAGGGGCCAATCCCCTTTCAATTTCCCATGACCAATATAAGCACAAAATAACCAATCATAGTGACCAGCCCAAAAGGAACCCCGAATACTGCCCACTCTTTACTCGTAATCTGCAGTTTACCAGCAGCAATAATATTGGGAATATTGCCTGGAATAAGCATTCCGCCGCTGATCAGGAGTCCAAGAAGAATGGATTGAACGGTAAAATAGTCCATTGATGGGCTAATTTCAGCAGCTGCAAGTGTTGCATTGTCCAGTACAGCAGAAATCATATTGATCCAATATAATAATAGCGGATTTAACCCTATTAAGAAGTGGTTGATTAACGGTTCAAAACCAGCCCCAAGCATCGTCAGGCCCATGACAAAGAAATATATTTTTAAAGCCCTCACAAAAATCTCTTCATAGTTTTCACTGGCAGGCTTTTTTGTAAAAGATGCTTTCCCTGAAGCAGGAGGCTTAACAGCCAGTGCGGCCATAATTCCGAAAAATAGGAGGGCGATGGTGATTTGCGGTCCAACCAATTCCATCAAAAAGAAGAAATCTTCTTTCATTTTACTGATTGCAATGGTGGAAAGCGGTTCGCCAATCGGCGTCAATGCTGCGCCCAGACCAATCGAAAAACAGGCGAGTACGGTCAGCCTGATTTCAGAGCTTCTGTCCAGCCGAAGGGCACTGACGATTAATACAAGAACTAATGCAGCGATAATGGCTGTAATAACGCTTGAAATTAACCCAAGAAAAATGACAGTTAAAGCTGCAAATAAACGAAAAGGCATAATCCGGCTTACTGAAAGTATGCTTCTTTCCAAATTTGCCTGAAACCACTTAAACAGAAGTCCTGCAATAAAGACAGCAAGAGTAATTTTTACAGGTTCCTGTGCTGCTTTTACAAATAGTCCGCTATTCAGTACTCCGCTTGCCATTGCAGCTGAAAGCCCCATTACAAATAGAAACATCTCCAGATTTTTTTCCACAAACTCAGAAAGAAAAGGCATGACAAGGACAATAATGAAAATAACCACTAACAAATAAATCATAAATCCTGCTCCATTTGGTTATTTTCCAAGTTAAACACAAGGAATACTACATGCATATGCTGAGAATCGGACAAACTTGCCATAAAAAAACCCCTGCTGGAGAACCGCAGGGATTATCACTTAGTTATAGTCATTTAAAACTGTTCCAGTAAGATCAAATTCAGGCTCAATGCTATTTATGGCATTTGTGTCAGCAGGAGTTGTACCCGCAGGCTGTATTTCGTCAATGGCAGGTGACGTTAGAGGGGATAAACTGTGCTCTTTCTTTGGTTGATTGTCCAACAAATGAATCAACTCCCTTACAGTATTTGTTAGTTACATTCCTATTTAATCGTTATATTCAAACATGAAATTTATGGAAGATGTTTTAGTAAGATAGTTATATTTTATCCCAAAAAAGAAATTATATTTACAAAATAGCCTTAATTATTTTTAGATTATTCTATCCTTTGAGCTAAAGCTATTTGGTATGTTAAGATGTTATTTTATTAAAATTTCTGAGAACAGCTTGAATACTAGAGAGGAAGTTTAGCTTGGATAAACGCATCTATTTATTAGCAATCATATCGTTTGTTGTTGGAATGGTGGAACTGATTATAGGGGGGCTGCTGGATCTTGTAGCTTCTGATTTAGGTGTTAGTTTGGGGCAGGCGGGTCTGTTAATTACAGTATTTTCGCTCGCCTTTGCCATTGCTGCGCCTGTCCTGCTCACGATAACGGTTAAAATGGAACGCAGCCGTTTAATGATGATATCATTGGCTGTATTTTTGGCCGGAAATATTGTTGCCGTATTTAGCCCGCATTACAGTGTATTATTAGTTGGCCGGATTTTAGCGGCAGCCAGCGGCTCACTGCTTATCGCATTATGTATGACAATGGCTTCCTACATCGTCACAGAAGAATATCGTGCACGTGCCATCGGCATCGTCTTTATGGGGATTAGTGCATCCCTTGTGCTGGGTGTGCCCATTGGATTGATGCTTGGAAATGTTTTTGGCTGGCGCGCTCCGTTTGTACTCATATCTGCACTGACAGTCATATCAATGGCAGGCGTTCATTTCTTTATGGGCAAAGTTGCTCCAAAGCCCGCTGTTCCAATAGGCATCCAGCTTAAAACCCTGAAAAGCCGCAAAATTGCTCTAACACAAATAACATCGTTCCTGTTAATGACTGGCCATTTAACTTTTTACGGTTACCTTACTCCATTCCTGAAGATGAAAATGGGGCTTGACGGCAGCTGGGTCAGCATTGTTTACCTGATTTTTGGAATTGCTGCTGTCATCGGAGGAGGAATCGGCGGTCTCCTGGCTGACCGTTTTGGTGCAAAATCTGTCATTTTGACTCTCCTTGCCATGTTTGGGATTACCCTTTTCTCATTGCCGTTCGCCGCTTTTTCTCTGCCCGTTTTCCTGATCGCGGTAGTCATTTGGAGTATGCTCAGCTGGGCGATCACACCGGCCATACACAGCTATTTAATTGAAGTAACACCGGAAACTTCTGATATCCAGCAAACATTGAACAACTCCGCAGTTCACATGGGAATGGCATTCGGCAGCATGATCGGCGGCATCATGATCGAGACAACCTCTGTAGAATACAATGCAGCAGCAGGCAGTGTTTTTATTATTATTGCTCTTGGCACTGCCGTTCTTTCCATGGCTAAAAAAGAGAGAAGGACTGCTGCAGCTGAATAGATATGATTAAAATGCCAGCTTCTTGGAAGGCTGGCATTTCTATTTGTAAAAAAATGACGAACTATTTCAATTATTTTAAAAACAATCCTTCGAAATATATTGATATATTTTCCTTTTATCCACTATAATCAAATTGTCCGGTGGTAAAAGAAGATATTTGAGGAGGAATTTGTAAATCATTTTTTTATTATAATAAATGATAGAAAAAGGGGTCCGTTTCATGAGTCAACTTAGCTATATGCTCCGTACTTTACTCGTCATTATCCCGACTGTATTGATCATAAGCGCTGCAGTATGCGTTGGTAATGGATTGGAAGGAAGCGCTTTTTGGATCACCATTGCTTTTATAGTGATTCTCGGTTCACTTGCGGGAATATTATCCGCATTTATGAATTACCGCAAGTTTATTGCACCCATCAGCAAAATTAATAGGTTTATCGATGAACTTGCAGATGGACATATGTCCACAAGACTTGACGAAAAATCAGTGGGGCAGCTTGGATCGATTGCTACAGCATTGAATCATACTGCATCTGCCTGGCAGGAAGTGCTGAATAAAGTGGTTTTGGCTTCGAACGAAGTCACACAATATGCACAGCAGCTATCATCTGGTGCCCAGCAGACCAATATGGCAACAAGTCACATAGCTGAGGTCATTGAAGAAGTAGCAGCAGGTGCCGATGACCAGGTCAAGGGAGTCGGAACTGCTTCCAATGTCATCATGCAGATGTCCGAAAGCCTGACACACGTCGCTGCAAACTCAGAACAGGTTACAGAACAAATCAACGATTCACTGGAAAAAGCAAATCATGGTTCTGCATCCATTTCAACAGCAGGATGCCAAATGAACTCCATTCATGTAAATGTACAGGATTTATCCAAGGTGGTAAAAGGCCTTGGCCAGCGTTCACAAGAGATCGGAAAGATCATCGAAGTAATTACGGGCATTGCCGCCCAAACAAATCTTCTGGCTTTAAATGCTGCTATTGAGGCGGCCCGCGCAGGAGAACAGGGAAAAGGCTTTGCTGTTGTAGCAAACGAGGTTAGAAATCTCGCTGAAAAATCTGCGGAATCCACCCTGCAAATCAGCCAGCTGATATCAAAAATCCAGGAAGAAACCAATCAGGTTGTCCAAACAATGGATACGGTTAATCATGAAGTAACAGAAGGAATGGAAGTCATGAAGGATGCAGGCGATTCATTCAAACAAATCCAGCAGTCTGTCAGCACGGTGACGGATCAAATGGAGGAAGTCGCATCAGCCATTCAGCAAATGTCTGTCGGTTCACAGCAAATGGTTCAATCCATGGACGAGATATCCCATGTGGCAAATGAATCAGCCATGGCCACACAAAGTGTACTGGCTTCAACGGAAGAGCAGGCTGCATCAATGGAGGAAATATCACTCTCAGCTGACCAGCTTACGAGTATGGCGGAGGATTTGAAAGGGTTGATCAGCAGATTTAAACTGTAGTAAAAGGAGTTTAGGTGAAAACCTGAACTCTTTTATAAGTTTGAAGGGTATTTAACCACTTCAAAGAATTATAAAAGGAGAGGAGTGATTTAAATTGTTAAAAAAAGAAAGAAAGGTGCCCGATTTCATAACAAAACTGGAAGCATTAATAAGGCGCATGCCTGAAATGGAGCAGGGGAGGGATAGGGCAGTATCTGAATTGATCAAACGCAGAGCTGGATTTATAGGGGAACAAAAGCTGGATTATTATTTAAGTTTTTTGGACGGAAAGGAGTATTGGATATACCATGGCCTTTGGCTTTCGAATGGAAGTCAATTTTTCCAGATTGATACCTTACTTCTAACGAAAGATTTGCCATGATCCTTGAGGTGAAAAACTGGAACGGAACCATCATCTTTGAACCCGAATTCCACCAGCTCATTCGAATCCATAACGAAAAGGAGGAAGCTTTCCACGACCCCATTTCCCAGGCTGAACACCAAAGCAGGCAATTAAAAAAGTGGCTGGCGGCAAATGCTTTTCTGGATATCCCCATAGAATTTGCCGTCATTATCAGCAGCCCTTCCACCATCATCAAATCTCCATCTAAACAAACCTCAAAAAAAGTTATGCATGCCCACCGATTTTTAAGTAACCTTAACTCCATAAAAAAATCATATTCTATTGAGAGTTAAATGAAAAACAATTAAAAAAATTAGCCATATACTTTTAAATAAACATGTTGAGTATGAAATTGATATAATGAAATATTTAAACATTTATCCCGATACCATACTTACGGGTGTATATTGTCCCGTATGTTCTGCACTCCCAATGATTTTTTATTGGGGGAAATGGCATTGTCCTGCCTGCAAATCCATATCCGACAAAGCTCATCATCAAGCTGTCCAGGATTATTTTCTGCTGATAAAGCCAGTCATCTCTAGTAAGGAGTTTAGAGTATTCACACATGTAAGTTCCTTAAATTCAGCAACGAGATTACTTTCCAATATGGGTATACCACATAAAGGTGAAAGATCACAAAGGGTGTATTTGAAAGTTTAAAATATCTACAATTATGAACTAAAGGAAAACAATTGAAAAATCGGGGAAAGGATCATAGAAAAAGAGGAAAGCAATTTAATAAATGGGGAAACAAGTCAAGAATATAAGGAAAAGAACTAGCAAACTGGGGAAAAGATGCATTCAAAAGATAAAAAATTGTTCGTTTTCAGCCATAACGACTAAAAAAAGCCATCCCCCAGATGGCTTTTCCCGCAATTAAGCTATTCCCGCCTTCATTAACATTCCATCCAGCGGCCGTTCCATCACTGTTTCCATCCAATTTGCTGTTTCCAGTACAGAAGGAAGGTTCGTCCCCGTATCCACACCCATTCCGTGGAACATATTGATCATATCTTCCGTACAAACATTTCCGACTGCTTTCGGTGCAAATGGGCATCCGCCAAGTCCGGCAATCGAGGAATCAAAGCGGCGGACACCCGCCTGATATCCCGCCAATACATTTGCCAGTCCCAAACCGCGCGTATTATGGAAATGAAGGCCAAGCGAAAAATCTCTTCCGAACGCATCGAAAAACGAATCTACCATCTTTTGCACCTGAATAGGATTCGCCATGCCCGTTGTATCAGCCAGGGTGATTTCCGTACAGCCTGCTTCCAAAAACTTCTCTGCTGCTTTCAGAACGTTATCCATTGGAACTTCACCTTCAAAAGGGCAGCCGAATGCTGTTCCCAATACCCCAGCCACACCCTTTCCAGATGCAGCACCATCCTTAATCACTAATGAGAGCTCATCAACAGCCTGCTCAACAGTCCTTTTCACATTCCGTAAATTGAATGAATCACTTGTTGTTGTTACAACATGAAGAAAATCTACATCAGTTTTGAGTGCACGTTCCAGGCCAGAGCGGCTTAAAACCAGACCGCCGTACCGGACGCCATGCCTTTTAGGAAGCGATTTCAAAACTTCCTCTGCATCAGCCATGGGAGGAACAACCTTCGGATTGACAAAAGATACGGCTTCTATATTACGGATGCCGGAATCAATTAATCTAGTAATCAATTTAACTTTTGTTTCCGTTGGAACAATTTTGCACTCATTTTGCAGACCATCACGTGGACCAACTTCACAAATTTCAATCACTTTACTTCCTCCTTCAGCAGCTGAATATTTTTAATTTGCTCCAGGTGCTTCAAAACATGATCACGTCCCTGGTAAATATGCTCATGCATGGCAATGCGGGCACGTTCGGGTTCCCGATTTTGGATTGCTTCCAAAATGGTTTTATGCACTTCAAGGGATTGTTTAAGCTGAAAGCTGTTATACCAATAGAAGGACCTGAACACGATTGGAACTACGACAACCTTTGAAATGTGGAAATGAATATGCTCATTTTTGGAAGCAGCCACTATCGTTTCATGAAATTTCTGGTTTACCTGAACAATATCTTTCAGGCATTCCATATCGGATTCCACATATCGGCTAATTGCTTCTTCATATAAAATATTGGCTCTTTCCATTTCCAGCAGGTCATTTTCTGTCCGGTGGATCGCCGCCTGACTGGCAGCGTACCCTTCCAGAAGTGTGCGCAGGTCATAGATTTGCCTTATATCATCTTTTGTAAAATGCCTTACGCTGACACCGCGCTTTAATGGAATGACGAGGCCTTCTGCTTCAAGCTGTCTAATTGCCTCTCTAATAGGTGTGCGGCTAAGGTTCATCTCTTTAGCCAATGATTCCTCCGCAAGCCGCATGCCAGGGGCAAATTTCCCTTCAATAATGGCATCTCTAATAAATTCGTATGCATCCATATCAACACCTCAATTGTATTGTATACAAACGGAAGAATTATTACAACAAATATTCTGAAAATTTTATTGAAAATAGCTTAGAATAAAGGATTATCATTTAATTTCAGAAAAATTTTAAAATTCTCATTGACTTATTGTATACAAACAATTAAATTTGTATACAAGATTAAGAAAATTGAAATTTAACATTACATGAAAGTGATAACAGGAGGGAAATCCATGTCAGAAAAACAGCTTCCATTGGAAGATATAAAAGTCCTGGAGCTTGGCACACTTTTAGCTGGTCCATTTTCAGGACGCCTTCTTGGGGACTTCGGTGCTGAAATCATCAAGGTCGAGCCTCCGGGAAAATCAGACCCTATGAGAAACTGGGGGAAGTCAAAGGATGGCGTGGGCCTTTGGTGGCCGATTCAATCGCGAAATAAAAAATCGATTACATTAAACCTTAGGGAGGAAGAAGGGCAGCAGATTTTAAGGGAGCTTATTAAAGGAGCTGATGTTGTCATTGAGAATTTCCGCCCGGGTACAATGGAAAAATGGAATCTTTCCTATGAAGCACTTTCCGAAATCAACCCTAAATTAATCATGGTACGGACTTCGGGCTATGGACAGACAGGACCCTATAAGCATCGTGCTGGATTTGGAAGTGTCGGTGAAGCAATGGGAGGGCTCAGAAATGTAACCGGTTTCCCAGACAGGCCGCCTTCAAGAATTGGTGTCTCAATGGGCGATACTTTGGCTGCACTTTTTGCTACAATTGGCTGCCTGGTTGCATTACATGAGAGGGAGCGTTCGGGAAAGGGACAGGTTGTCGATACGGCCCTCTATGAATCTGTCTTCTCTGTGATGGAAAGCATTATTCCGGATTATCTCTTAGCAGGATACATAAGGGAAAGGATGGGCAATATCCTGCCAGGTGTAGCTCCATCTAACATTTACTTCACGAATGATAAAACATACATCGTCATAGGGGCCAATGCAGATGGAGTGTTCCGCAGGTTATGCGAGGCCATGGAGCAGCCGGAATTGGCAGATGATTCAAGATTCGCGACTCACCATGCAAGAGGAGAAAACATGAAGCTTCTTGACTCCATGATTGAAGAATGGACAAAGACTCTCCCCGCTAAAGAAGCGCTTAAAATTCTTGAAGATAAGGGAGTTCCATCAGGGCTAATTTATACGGCTAAAGATATTCTGGAAGATCCGCATTATAAAGAACGCGACATGATTATTAAAGTAGAGCATCCGCAGCTGGGAGAATTTCCGATGCCTGGCATTGTCCCAAAATTAAGCAGGACACCAGGGGAAGTGAAGCATGCCGGCCCGGAAGAAATGGGCAAGCATAATCATGAAATATACACAGGCTTTCTTGGTTTCAATGAAGAGAGATTAGAAGAATTGAAGAAAAATAATATCATTTAGGAGGGCTTCAGAATGGGGCGGACCTTATATGAGAAAATCTGGGAAAAGCATGCAGTCATGGAGGAACAGGATCAGCCTTCCCTTTTGTACATTGATCTTCATTTAGTACATGAGGTCACATCACCTCAGGCATTTGAAGGCTTAAGAATTAAGAATCGCAAAGTGAGAAGGCCGGATCTGACTGTGGCTACCATGGATCACAGCATTCCAACGACCGACCGTTCTCTTCCTTTTAAAGACCAAATCGCCAAAAAGCAAGTCGACGCTCTGACAAAAAACTGCAGGGAGTTCGGCATACAGCTATTTGACATGGAAAGCCGAAATCAGGGAATTGTACACGTCATTGCTCCGGAGCTTGGGTTAACACAGCCAGGAATGACCATCGTTTGCGGTGACAGTCATACCTCTACACATGGAGCTTTCGGGGCACTTGCCTTTGGCATTGGCACGAGTGAAGTAGAGCATGTCCTTGCCACTCAAACATTAAAGCAATTTAAAGCCAAAACATTAGCAATTAATATACGCGGCAATTTGCCGCAAGGAACGACTGCCAAAGATCTGATTCTTTCGCTCATTGGAAAGTATGGTCATGATTTTGCAACAGGCTATGTTGTGGAGTATCGTGGTGAAGCGATTCGTAATTTAACAATGGAAGAGCGAATGACTGTATGCAATATGAGCATTGAAATGGGAGCAAGGGCAGGACTGATTCAGCCTGACGAAAAAACCTTTAACTATTTGAAAGGAAAAAAAGCTGTTCCTGTTGGAATGGAGTGGGAAGAGGCTCTTGCAGAATGGAAGAAATATTATACTGACGAAGATGCCGAATTTGAACTGACAGCTGACTTTAACGCAGCTGAAGTAATCCCGCAGGTTACCTGGGGGACGAATCCGGGCCAGGTAGCAGGTATTACAGAAGATATACCGTTAATGGAAGATTTGCCTGCAGATCAAATAGGACCAGCTAAAAAAGCATTAAAATACATGGACCTTCAGCCAGGAACACCTATCACAGAAATAGTGATCAATAAAGTCTTTATCGGCTCCTGTACAAACAGCCGAATAGAAGATCTTCGAAAAGCGGCAAAAATCGTAAACGGTTACAAAGTTGCTGAACATGTGGATGCTCTTGTTGTTCCTGGTTCACAGCTTGTAAAAATGCAGGCAGAAGCTGAAGGGCTCGACCAAATTTTTATCAATGCCGGTTTTCAATGGAGAGAAGCGGGCTGCAGCATGTGCCTCGGTATGAATGAGGATTTGGTTCTTCCTGAAGAACGCTGTGCATCCACTTCCAACCGGAATTTTGAAGGCAGGCAGGGAAGAAATGCAAGGACTCATTTGGTCAGTCCTGATATGGCTGCAGCAGCAGCCATTGCCGGCCGGTTTATAGATGTAAGGGAGTGGCCTGTTAAGTATAGAAAGGAGGTCAGTGTACAATGAAGTCTTTTACCAGATTTACTGGCATAGCAGCTCCGCTTGATGCTGTAAATGTTGACACAGATGCCATCATTCCAAAACAGTTTTTAAAAAGAATTGAAAGGACTGGATTTGGCGAATTCCTCTTCTATGAATGGCGATACGAAAATGGCAGGGAAAAATCGGATTTCATTCTAAATCGTGAACCCTACCGGCATGCACCAATTCTGCTGGCAAGGAAAAACTTTGGCTGTGGTTCATCCAGAGAGCATGCACCCTGGGCGATTGCAGAATATGGGATTAGAGTGATCCTGGCACCATCATTCGCTGATATTTTCTATAATAATTGTTTTAAAAATGGCATCCTTCCAGTGGTCTTGCCTGAAAAGGATATAGAAGTTTTATTTCAAAAAAGCAATGAATCACCTGGTTATCAGCTGAGGGTAGATTTAGAAAATCAAAGAATTGAAGACTCTTTCGGATATATAGCCGAATTCGATATCGTTTCTTATCGAAAAGACCAGCTGTTAAAAGGGCTGGACGAAATCGGAGCAACCCTTCAATCGGCTGAATTAATAGACTCATTTGAATCGGCACATAAGATTTTCTATAAGCTGGGAATTTAAATTTCAGTAAAAGGGAGGAAGCCATATGGAAAACAGAACGATAAAAGAACCTATTCGAAAAAAGTGGATTTGGATAGTCCTCGCCATCATAACACTTGGTGTAGTCCCCTGGTATTTCCCGGATGCAGCTGCAGAGCCCTATATTCTCGGGTTTCCGCTATGGGCATTTATTTCGACAGCTTTTTCCATTATTATGTGCGGATATTTAAGCTGGCTTTGTGTGAATGAGTGGAATATCGTGGAGGACCAGGAAGAAGCCGAACAAGCAAAGGGGGATAAATCATGAATGATTTAGCATTTGCAGGCACAGATGGGATCATTATTTTATCAGCCTTTGCCATCATCATGCTGGTAATTGGATACTTATCCGGCAGAGGTGAGAAGAACCTACATCACAGTCTTTCAGGGTACTACCTTGCCGGAAGGAATCTCGGTTTTATTGCACTCTTTTTCACCCTATATGCGACGCAATATAGCGGAAATACCATTGTCGGATATGCACCAACTGCATATAGAACAGGTTTCTCGTGGATTCAGTCCATTTCATTTATGACAATCATTATCGGAATTTATTTACTGTTCGCACCAAGGTTATATGTTATTGCAAAGAAAAGAAACTTTGTTACACCTACTGACTGGATCGATCATCGCTTTAAATCAAAGGCAGTCACTCTGCTTAGTATTTTTCTCATGCTTTGGGGGCTTGGAAACTATCTTTTAGAACAGCTGGTAGCAATCGGTCAGGCTGTGTCAGGGATGACAGGCGGCACTATCCCATACCAAATAGCTGTTATCGTCTTTGTAGCTGTTATGCTTGCCTATGAGTGGATGGGCGGAATGAAGGCAGTTGCTTTTACGGATGTTATGCAGGGCATTGTTCTTATGATCGGAATCATTGTCTTCCTGATTGGCGGCTTGTATCTTGTCGGAGGAAATTTCTCTGAAGTTACCAGGTATGTAGCAGAAATGGAGCCTGCAAAAACAGCAGTCCCTCCAATGGAAGTGAATATCAATTGGCTAAGTATGCTCCTGCTTGTTGGACTGGGAGCAAGTATTTATCCGCACGCTGTTCAAAGAATATATTCTGCGCAAAGCGAAAAAACACTGAAAAAATCATTTGCCCGCATGGCATGGATGCCGCCCATTACAACAGGGCTTGTATTTATGGTAGGTATTATTGGAATTATGCTTTTTCCAGGACTGGATAAGACGGGTTCTGAACAGCTCGTAGGTCTGATGGCCAATGAGATTGCCGCCATTAATCCATTTTATTACTGGATTATGATCATCTTCTTTGGCGGGATAGTTGCTGCCATTATTTCTACAGCCGACTCTGTTCTGCTCAGCTTTTCATCCATGCTCTCAAATGACGTATATGGAAAATTCATCAATCCTAAAGCATCTGAACATAAGAAGGTCATGGTCGGGAAAGTATGCGGAATCATTGCCATTATCTTTCTTCTGTGGATTGCCTGGAATCCTCCGGGAACGCTATATGAAATTTTCGTCTTGAAATTCGAATTGCTTGTTCAGGTATTCCCGGCTTTTGTACTGGGCTTATATTGGAAGCGCTTATCAGTAAAGGCTGTTTTCTGGGGAATGCTTGCAGGCGCCATATTAGCAGGAGTGCTTACGCTTACAGGCTATAAAACGATCTATGGAATTCACGGCGGCGTCATTGGGCTGGGACTGAACTTCTTTATCTGTATTGCAGGCTCCCTTTTAGCTCCGGCTGTTTCGAAAAGCAAAGTTCTGGAGGAAGATTTGACTGCAATCAATTTAAAGGCTTAATAGCCAAAAAAGAGATGATTGATTATGAGTAATTCACTGGCAGAAAAACAATTTGCCATCAATGAAAATCCATGGAAAATGCTTTTATTTCTTCTGCTCGCACAGCTGATGGTAGCATTTGTCGGCAGAAGCATTGGACCGCTGGGCGTTTTAATCGGGGAGGATCTTTCCTTGACCAAGTCGCAAATTGGCATGCTCCCGGCGGCTCTCTTTTTGGGCCAGGCGATCATTTCAGTTCCAGCCGGCTTTCTGACTGACCTGGCAGGCTCCCGTAAATTATTGGTCCTGGCTTCGGCTTTAATGGGGTTAGGCTTTCTGTTCATGACCTTGCTTCATGATTTCTGGCTTGTCCTGTTATTGATTGTTATCGGCGGAATTGGGTATGGTTCCATGCACCCGATCACAAATAGAGGCATCATTTATTGGTTCCCGCTCAAACAGCGGGGAACAGCAATGGGAATAAAACAAACCGGCATCACAGCAGGGTCGGCTCTGGCCAGTTTGATACTGCTTCCGCTTAGTGTAACTTTTGGCTGGAGAATTGTACTTCTTACGGCCTGCATTCTTTTATTGGCGGGCGGATTCGTCTCCTATCATTTTTACCGGGATCCGCCTGAACTGGAACAAGCGAAAGGCAGCAGCATGAGTTTGCTCCAATTTTATAGATCGATGTTTAAAATGTTTAAAAATAAAGCCTTAATGCTGATAAGCTTTAGTGCTCTCGGTTTGAATGGCACGCAAATGTGCTTAAATACGTATATTGTTTTATTTGCCTATGAACAGCTGAAAATTTCAATCTTTTTATCAGGTATTCTCCTGGTTATATCTGAAGTATCCGGAACCGTTGGCAGGGTTGCCTGGGGAATCATAAGCGACAGGCTGTTTGAAGGAAAGCGTGTTGTAATCCTTATGATTATTACCATTATTACCGCATTGGCCAGTACGTCAGCTGCTGTCATAACTTCAGCCCCTTTTTGGGTAATGGTTCCCATTACAGCTCTTTTTGGATTTGCAGCTTCAGGATTCAATGGCATCTGGATGAATCTTGCAAGTGAATTGGTTCCGAAAGAACAAGCTGGCATCTCAAGCGGGATCAGTATCACACTGGGATCAGCCGGAGCCATTATCATTCCGCCCTTGTTCGGTTTAATCGTGGATAAGACTGGTCAATTTTCTTCAGGGTGGTTTTTAATCACAGGTATGATGTTTATAGTTTTTACTTTACTGACAGCATTATCGATGATGAATAAAAAGAATAACTTTGTTATTTAAAAGTGGAAGGAGTGATTCGTTTGGAATTTAACCCCTCGGAACTTGGAGAAAAAGAAGTGTACAAATTATTAACCGGATCTGTCGTCCCAAGGCCGATTGCCTGGGTTTCCACTGTATCTGAGGAAGGCGGCCAGAATCTCGCACCTTTCAGTTTTTTCACTGTTGTTTCAAGAAATCCGCCCATGCTCTGTATTTCAATTGGACCTGGCGTGGGCGACAGGGAAGGAACAGAAAAAGATACATTGGTCAATATTCGAGCAACAAAAGAGTTTGTCATCAATGTAGTTCCTGCGCCATTGGGAAACCAAATGCAAAAAAGTGCAGAGAATCTCCCGCGTGAGGCTGATGAGTTTGAAGCGGCAGGGCTTTCCGATGCTGAAAGTCGTTTGGTTGCACCTAGGAGGGTAAAAGAAGCACCAATCCATATGGAATGCAAGCTGGAACAGATAATTAAGCTGGGAAGTGATCATCTTATTATTGGGAGAATGGTACATTATCATATTGACGATGATTACTATCTCGATAATTATAAAGTGAATTTAGAAAAACTGCAGCCGCTTGGAAGGCTGGCAGGAAACTATAGTGAAAGCAGCGAATTCTTCAAGCTGCCGAGATAAATTTTCAAATGCCGGACCTTATGGCCGGCATTTTTTTGCAATGGGAGTATACCTATTTATGTATTTCCGCCAGTCAAGATGGTAATATATCCTTAAACCTTAGACCCATCTGGAGGTATTCCATGGAAAACTACGCGGATCTCATTCAAAAACAAAGAAATTTCTTCACCCAGGGTAAAACAAAGGATGTCACATTCCGAATGGAAGCGCTCGGCAAGCTTCGCTCGGTCATTAAGCAGCATGAGCAGGAATTGATGGATGCGTTAAAGGCGGATCTCAATAAAAGTGAGTTCGATGCGTATTTGACGGAGATTGGAATCCTGCTGGAGGAAATCCGCTATACGTTGAAACATTTAAAAAAGTGGGCCAAACCCAGAAAAGTGAAGTCATCAATTGCCCAATTCGGTTCGAAAAGCTATATATATCCTGAACCATATGGAGTTGCGCTAATCATAGCGCCCTGGAATTATCCTTTTCAGCTCGCGATTGCCCCCCTGATCGGAGCGATAGCCGCAGGGAATTGCGCAATTCTGAAGCCTTCAGAATTAACACCGAAAACTTCGGCATTGCTGTCAAAAATGATCAGCAATCATTTCCCGCAAGAGTATATTTCAGTTGTTGAAGGCGACGCAGAAACAAGCACAGCCCTATTAAATGAAAAGGTCGATTATATTTTCTTCACAGGCAGTGTCCCTGTCGGAAAAATCATCATGGAAGCAGCATCCAGGCACCTTACTCCCGTTACCCTTGAATTGGGAGGTAAGAGTCCGTGCATCGTGCATGAAGATGCTAACGTGAAGCTTGCTGCTAAGAGAATTGCTTGGGGAAAGTATATTAATGCCGGCCAAACTTGTGTAGCTCCAGATTATATTTATGTTCACAGCAGGATTAAAGAAGAATTCCTGAAAGAATTAAAACAAGCCATACAGGAGCTTTATGGAGAACATCCGATTGCATCCGGCCATTTCACGAGAATCGTCAGTGAAAAACACTTCAGCCGTCTCACCAAATTTTTAACAAATGGCACCACTATTCACGGGGGCCGGCATGATTTAAATTCTTTAAGCATCGAACCAACCGTTCTCGGTAATATTACATGGGCTGATGAGGTCATGCAGGATGAAATATTTGGACCGATCCTGCCGGTGCTGGAATATGACGACTTGTCCGGGATGATTGCAGAGGTAACAGCACGCCCGAAACCTTTAGCGCTATATATCTTCACAGAAAGTGAGGGTGTCCAAAACCAGTTATTAAGCAGCATTTCCTTTGGAGGGGGATGCATTAATGATACTGTTTATCATCTTAGTTCACCATATCTGCCTTTCGGGGGAGTAGGAGAGAGCGGGATTGGCGCTTATCATGGAAAGGGAAGCTTTGATGTGTTTTCGCATGAAAAAAGCATACTGAAGCAAACCACCAGATTCGATTTGCCATTCCGATATCCGACTACAAAGGATGCATTGAAAAAAGTGAAGCTTTTTATAAAATAACAGTCTTCATGCAAGGCGGTTTTTTATGCATTATTTTTGGGCAGCTTTTTCCCTTTGTTTAAAGTCTCAATCGCAGCTTCCGTTTTTTTAGAAAGATTTTTCGTATAAGGGGATAAAGAAAAGGTGGGGAAGTCTATATTTTTTACTTTTTTAGTCAGCTTTTTCATTTCGATCAGCCCTTTAAATAGAATGTGTTTTTAAATTATATGTCCTTGATGAGTGAACATGAATAATGGCGTGGAAGGAAAATTCCTCCACGCCATATAGTATGCTCATGCTTTGCTTTTTGTATAAACACTTATCAATCTTTTATTCTCTTTTATAATCCGTTCGGTATGTGGGCTGACTTCAAAGTCAGGAAGTCTGATCCTCGACTTCTTTTTCATGATTTTCATGTTGTTCTTTGTACTCAATCTCTGCTTTTCATTATCCGCTGGTTCCTTCATGGTCTTCGTCCTCCTGTTCAGCAGGGAGCATTAGGTCGTATATTGATATGAGTGAAGTGAATAATAAGTAGTCGAATTCGGTGACAAAATCATCGGAGGTCAATTTAATAACATAATAATCTTCAAGGATGGAAAAAGGAATCAAAGCCAATTTTTCATCGGCATCGTAATACACTTCCTTGCGGTCCAGCCGGCTGTGAATTAACGCTTTATCAGGATAGTGCTCAAGCAAATAATCTTTATCTTCCTGTGTCATGTATTTGCATAAAGAAGCTTTCATATCCACTTTTTCCGAGTAATCGGCCATAAGCTTTTCAATGCCGGCAATATAGGCTTCCATATCTCCATAATATACGTCGATCGGTTCATTTTTCAACAAATACTGAAAGGATTTCAGTTTATTCATCTGTGAGTTCAATAGGTCATTATTTTCTTCGAGCAATTCCATCGTATCCGTAGCCAGTTCATTATTGCCGACTCTTTTCAGGTATGAGCCCAGGAACACAAATGCGTCAATAAGCGCAAAAATTATCGCGACAATCAGGTAATTCAGCCAGTCATTAAAAATGGAAGCCGGCTCTTTGGTCCAATAAATAACTGCTCCCAGTATATAAATGATATACCAGGTTTTCCGAATCGCAAACATTCTTTCCTTAACCTTCTTTTCCCATCTCCAAACAGAAAAAACATAAAACCCGAGACAAGCGACAATTATCCAAACCACAATCTTAAAGAAAAGGAGCAAAAGAATCGCCTCGTCCATCCATGGATTTAATTCGGAAAATTCGCGGAATTTGCCTTATAGTTTCATTATAACAGAGATTATGTCAGAAATTTGAAAATAAATTGGGCCGGAGGAAAAATATGAGGAAATACCTATTTATCATTATATTAGCCTTGATTATCCTTTCAATTATTAATCACCGAAGTATCCAGAAAGCGGTGGAATTGTGTAAGGAAGGGAATGGGATTCCGCAGGTTAAAAAGGATTTTTTAGTGGTTAATTGGATTGTGAGCTGTTAAAGGGGAAAAAAATAAAAAACATTAGGTAGCAAAACACACAAAATAAACTTATCAATTGTTTGGGCGATAAGACAGCCAATATTGAAGATCACTCATATTATAGAATCCAAGGAGACAGCTGCAGGAGAAAAGAGTTCAACACATCGAAAGGAGTTAAATATAATGGAACTTAATATAATAATTAAAAATGGCCAATTTGATCTCCATTTGCACACTACCGCGTCAGATGGGAGCTTTTCACCTTCAGAGATAGTGGAAAAGGCAGCTGAAAAGGGGATCAAAACCATTTCAATTACTGACCATGATACTATGGATGGAATCAAAGAAGCAATGGAAGCAGGAAAAAAACTGAATGTAAATGTTATTCCGGGAATCGAGTTAAGCACTAAATATAAGGGGAAGAACATTGATATTTTAGGGTATCAATTACACGAGTCAAAAGAGTTATTGGCAGTTTTGAAGAAAATTCGAGACTACCGGGAAAACAGGGCTCAAATAATTGTAAAAAAATTTTGTGAGCTGGGAATGACTATCACAGAAAAAGATGTCCATAAGCATAGCAAGGGAGAAGTTATAGCACGTCCTCATATTGCAAAAGCAGTGGTTGACATGGGATATGCAAAAAATACACAGGAAGTCTTTGATTTGTACTTAGGAGATGGAAAACCATGTGCAGTAGATAAAATGGTTCTTTCGCCTGAAGAGGGAATAAAGCTCATACATCAGTCAGGCGGTGTGGCAGTCCTGGCGCACCCTATCCTTATTCAGGATGATGTAATAGTAGAGGAGCTAATGCAGCTTTCTTTTGATGGAATTGAAGTTTGGCATCGTAAACACCAGCCGGAAGATGCCAATCGTTACAAAGGTTTAGGACAAAAGTATAAAAAACTAATTACAGGCGGATCAGACTTTCATAATGAAGAGCACTTAATGGGAGATTTTGGATATGATTTATAAAAAAAAAAGAGCTGTTAAATTGATATGATCCCCCTATAGTAGACAGAAAAAAGAAAGCGTACTAATCTGTCTACAATGGGGGGATTTTTGATGGGGAAAACGAGACAGACATATGATGTTACATTTAAGAAAAGAGCCGTAGACCTTTACTTAAAAGAGGGAATGGGTTATGAAGCAGTCGCTAAGGAACTGAATATTAATCATTCAATGGTAAGACGTTGGGTTAAACATTTTAAGGCTGAAGGGATAAAGGGGCTGGAAGAAAAACGCAGGAAAGCAAAAGGACCCGGTCAAGGCAGACCCCGAACCTCTCCGGAAGATCCTGAAGCTAAAATAAAACGACTAGAAGCAGAGAATGAAATGCTAAAAAAGCTCTTAAAAATGTGAAGGGAGGAATGACTAAACTTCCAAAAACGAAGAAATTCGAAGTCATCCTTGAAATGTCTCAAAGGAATTATCCTATTTCTTTGTTATGTCAGATAGCTGGCGTTTCTAAAATTGGCTATTACAAGTGGTTAAAGCGACAAGAGTCTCCTACCGCAAAGCAGCTGGAGGATGAGGAAGTAAAGAAAAAAATCATGGAATGCCATAAAAAACTACGAGGAATTTACGGTTATCGACGGGTCCAGGTGTGGTTAGAAAAAATATATGGACTGCACATTAACCACAAACGGATACAGCGACTTATGAGAGATAGAAAGGGCAACTGTTGGGACAATGCTTGTATGGAAAACTTCTTTAGCCATTTTAAGACTGAATGTTTTTATCTATATTCATTCAAAACCGCTCAAGAGGATAAAGACGCCTTAAAAAAATATATGAATTTCTATAATCATAGATGTTTTCAAAAGAAATTAAACAACCTGAGGACTTATCCATTCAGGACTCAGGCTGCATAATTGTTCTTTTTTATTATTGTCTACTTTACAGGGGTCACTTCAAATTGAAACAGCTCTTTTTTATATTTGTTTTTAATGGTGATAAAGCGGTTCAAATATGAAAATAACAGAACATTCTTTTTTAATTTTAAGGGAGATGTAGATTTAATTTCTTGTATCACGGAGGAATTCAGTTCCAGGAATTCCTATTTAAGGTTTCAAAATTCCCATAGTCAATAACAACGATTTCTCCTTCGGACGATAATGCTAGATTGGTATTTTTTACATCGACAGGAGTAATTCCATAATATAAAAATTTGTTTTCCAAATGGGTTAATTTTTCTGAATATTTTTCATCCATAGGTATTCCGGGTACCATTTTTTCCATGATGATCCAGCCTTGTCCAATTTCCACTACTGGACAAAGATTCTTTTTTAAATCAGGAGGACAGTTATTGTATAGGGTATATTCATTTTCATTATTAAAAAATCCCTTGCGAGAAATGACTATTTTTAATACATAATCATTCTGGAGGTCGTAAACAATTCGGTGGGAGCCACTGCCAATCATATCATATTTTAGCTGTAAAATACTTTCTGCCCGTATACCCTTCTCTTTTCTTTTTATTTTAACATTTTTAGGAGTCTTCATACGAGATAACCATAATTTTATGGAATGGATATCTCGATCTGACAAGAAAAGACTCTTCACTTCATCACTCCTTTCATTATCTCCATGATGTATATTTTCAGTACATAGTATGCGAATCAATGATCTATCGTATGGGTATGTTGATATAAAATGTATAGTATTCGATTTAATTGAATAGTTTTGGTTTTCTTCTGTTTTTAAGTTGCAATTTTTACTAGAGATGATCAAACTTTCTATTTCAACTTCTAAAGGAAACATACAATGGAAACATACAATTTTTATATTTTCGGGTAGATGAACTATACAGGTGTTTTAACCGAACATATATTGTAATTAATGGTATTTTAAGAATTTTCTTTTTAAAAAAAATAAATTATCTATACTCGAATAGATTTAAGCAGGTGAATGTACTTGAGTCACTATAATAGCAATAAGGATGTGTTATAAATTTGAACGCGGATCAAGCGAAGCATGATATTAATATTGAATTAGCCATGGAATGCTGGAATTATTATAATAAAGATCTCTTTTCCGAAATAAATAGTTTACATGTAGAAGCCCTCCAAAGCCTTTCGATGGAGGATATAGATAAATGGCTAACAGGAGAGCTGACATTTTATAATAATTTAGATGAAGTTAATACAGCTAAATTGTTTAATGAACATGAAAAAAGCCAAATTAAAAAGCTCTATTCTTTAATAAAAGAGCCTAATTTTATCAATCAGCTCCTTGTAATGGCTATAGAAAAAAATGAAATTCTAATAGATAGCATTTTTGGAAATGAAAAAGCTAGTTCAAGGCAGAGCATTTATCTCCCTGTGCATATGGGCAGGAATTTCCTAAGGTTTATAGATGGAAATGAATCTTTTTATATAATTCAGCGATTTAGTTTTACTGGTATTTATTTTCCTACAAGGAAGATTGTTATTGAGATTACAGGTAAAAAATACAGAAATAAAAACCTGATAAAACATGTACAGCAACTAAACCGAGAAATGGTTCGCATATTTGATAAAATTTTAATCTTTTTACAATCGAGAAATAGGGTATCTCTTTATGGTCTTTTAGTTTCCTGCCAAAGACCTTATCATTATTTTAGAGATTTCTTGCCAATCATTCACAATTTCCGCCATGTATCAGGTCTTGAATTAAAAAAAAATAATCATTTCAGCAATATTCCTAAGATTATTTCATTTGAAGATGGGATGTTCTATTCAGTAAAAAACCTATATTCACTTCCTTGTGAAGAACAAGCAGTTGATAAAAAAGACCTGAACGAGATTCTATATGATAATTATGGATTTATTATTCAGCCATCTTCAAACAATAGGTGCTATTCGGAAAAGCTATTTTCAGACTTAAATAATTTACTGATCAGTAAGTCAATTGATAGATTATTAACACACCCTAAGGAAAGAAGAAAATTTGAAAAATTAAAGGATTGCTTTCCAATTTTGTGGTTCGGAATATGCGGTGAAAAAAGGTCATGGGTCGAAAAGGTTGAAGGCATAGAAAAAATTGTCCGGGAAGTGCATAAACTATATCCAAATGTTGGAGTTGTGTTAGATGGCTTAACTTCTACAGAAGTACAAAATGAAAAACTATTCAGAAAGGAAATTGCCCGAGAGGACGCAGAAGTTGCAAAACAAATATTAAACATAATTGATCCATCGATTCCGAGTTTTAATCTTATTGGAAGTACTTCTTATAAGAAAATTGCTTATGCATCACAGGTGGATTTTTTCTTAACAAGTTATTCTACAGATACTATGTATGTTGCCCATGTTTGTGGAAAACATGGTGTGGCACATTTAAATACCATCAAAAGAATCAACCTGCACAAACACCCCTATATTTATAAAATCCCTGAAAAGTTCGTAAATAACATCCTAAATGATAAAAACCAAAATGAAGGACCTAATGTAAGCTACAGTGTGGATCCAGAAGTTGTTTGCTCCATTTTCATGAAAAAGCTGCAAAAGTTCCTTTCAAAAAAATAGCAGGATTTTAACATTTTTAAGATGCTAGCAGGAGGAGCCTAATAACGGCCCTCCATATTCTTTTCCTTTTAATAAAAGAATAACCAGCAATCACTTCTAGATCATACTTCATCATTTGCAATGTTTTGGTCATGTTCCCTGTTCGAATCCACATTTGCTCAACAATGGCTATAGTCCATACCATTTTAAACGTGTTACATATTATGTTTAAAGGAAATGATTTATTTTATTTAACCAAACAATTTTGTTTAAATTTGTTGCTCCTAATCAACTAGTTAGCCTTTTAAGTTTACTGATTTAATGATGGGATTTTTTTAAGAAAGAGGGAAAGGAATTGGATCAATTAAAGCTATTGGACTGCACACTTCGAGATGGCGGGTATTATAACTCCTGGGACTTTGATCGTTCCCTTATCCAAGAATATTTATACGCAATGGATGCGATGGCTGTTGATTATGTGGAATTAGGTTTTCGAGGATTCAGCAAAGAGGGATTTAAAGGTGCCTGTGCTTATACAAGTGACAATTTCATTCGCAGTCTGGACATTCCGGATAGCTTAAAATTAGGAGTTATGGTCAATGCAGGTGATATGTTAAAATATCCCAATGGTATTGAAACGTTTTTATCTGACTTTTTTACACCAGCAGCAGATTCACCCGTGAGCCTAGTTCGCTTTGCTTGTCATGTACATGAGTTTGAGGCTGCGCTGCCAGCATGCCACTGGCTAAAAGGTAAGGGGTATACTGTAGGATTCAATCTTATGCAAGTGGCTGACCGCAGTATTCCAGAGATTAAAAAGTTAGCCTCATCAGCGAATAGGTCACCTATTGATGTTCTATACTTTGCAGACAGTATGGGCAGTTTAGATCCTGAACGAACGTCGGAAATAATAAATATTCTCCGTGAGGATTGGAAGGGACCCTTGGGTATACACACGCACGATAATATGGGATTTGCTTTGGCTAATTCTATGCGTGCCGTGGAAGAAGGGGTTACTTGGATTGATAGTACTGTTACAGGAATGGGCCGTGGTCCAGGAAATGCAAAAACAGAATATATAGCTATAGAACTGAATTCGCAGCGACAGGTGCACTCCAACCCTATTCCTTTGTTGAAGGTTATTCAAAAGTTCTTTAAACCGATGCAGCATGAATATGGATGGGGGACTAATGCGTATTATTATTTGGCAGGAAAATACGGAATCCATCCCACTTACATTCAGGAGATGCTTAATGATTCACGCTATAATGCGGAGGACATACTAGGTATAATAGATCACTTAAAATCCGAAGGCGGGAAAAAATTTAGTATTAACACTTTAGAAGCAGCCCGTAACTTCTATGCTGATGAACCAAAGGGAACTTGGAATCCGGCAGACATGATAAATGATAGGGAAGTTGTTATTATTGGTACCGGACAAGGAATTGTCAAGCATCGTCAAGCATTGGAGGATTACATTCAAAGAGAAAAGCCTTTTGTTATTGCATTAAACACACAAACTCAAATTGCTTCAGAATTAATCGATATTCGTGCAGCATGCCATCCTGTACGCCTGCTTACAGACAGCACTATTCATAATAATTTGCCCCAGCCTCTTGTTATCCCATTCTCCATGCTGCCAAAAAAAATAATCAATGCATATAGCGGCAAAAACATACTGGATTTCGGTATTTCGATTAAGGAAAAAACTTTTAGGTTTGAAGAGAATTATTGTGTTCTGCCAAACTCCCTTGTCATTGCATATGCATTAGCTATTGCAGCAAGCGGCAAAGCCTCGCGAATTTTATTGGCCGGTTTTGACGGATACGGTACAGGAGATCCAAGAAGCAATGAGGTGGATCAATTATTATTCAGGTTTTCGCAGTTGCATGGTACACCTCCAATAGCTGCAGTTACACCAACTCAATATAAAGTTCATTCCACTTCTATTTATGTTTTATAAAAAGTTCCTTTGGCTTCAAAGAAAAAAGGATCCTGTTTTGGAATAGATATTATGTCAAAATACATGAGCCAATGCATAGATTTGAAATCTGATGTTCACAACAGAAAAATTTATAGAACCTATTGTTTGGAGGTTGTTATGAAATATTGTGTCATAATTCCAGCCCGTTACAAATCTTCAAGGCTGCCAGGAAAACCTCTAATTAAATTAGCGGGGATTCCGATGATAATCAGAACCTACCATCAATGCATTAAAGCATGCCCTTCGGAACTGGTTTATGTTGCAACAGATGATGATAGAATCCGAAAAATATGTGAAGCAAATGGCATCCAAGTCTTAATGACATCAAAAGACTGTCTCACCGGGACTGACCGAATTGCAGAGTGTGCAAACCAGGTGGATGCGGATGTGTATATAAATGTTCAAGGTGATGAACCATTATTTAACCCTAAAGATTTAGAAAAGCTTATTTTAGAAGCGGAGAACTTTCCTGGCGAGGTTTTAAATGGTTTTTGTCAAATTAATGATGAATTACTTTTCAAAAGCAGTTCAATTCCAAAAGTGGTTTTTCGGCCAGATTATCGATTGTTATACATGTCTCGTTCAGCCATACCATCTAATAAAGAACACGGTTTTGAAAAGGCTTGGCGTCAAATTTGTGCATATGCCTTTCCGAAGAAAGCATTAGTGGATTTTGCATCCCTGAGAAAGAAAACAGTGTTAGAAAGTATAGAAGATATTGAAATTCTCCGTTTTTTAGAACTTGGATGGGAAGTCCGAATGATTCAGCTATCTAGTGATTCAATTGCAGTTGACACACCAGAAGATATCCACCGTGCAGAATCTGCAATAAAAGAGCGGGGGCTCTAAAACAATTAATGATGGCGGATTATGCGTGTATGCTGGAATAGCTTTCATGTAGGTCGAGATTTAAAACATAGAAAATTAATTATTATTCATTTCCCATACTGGCTCTTTAGGATAGATCAAAAAGCATGGGGAGGAAATAAATGAAAGATAGATTAAATCAATATGATATTATTATTTTTGATTGTGACGGAGTTATTTTGGATGTAAACTTGTTAAAATGTGAAGCTTTCGGAAAAGCAGTGGAAGGTTACCCTCAAAAGAAAATTGATGATTTTGTGGAACATTGTAAAAGAACCTTTGGTGTATCAAGATATATAAAATTCAAAGAATTTTTAAGTGATTTTGCTAAAGTTCCATTCGAAGAAAAGATTTACAATGAGTTTTTGCAAAAGTACGGAAGATTATGTAATCAAATTTATGGAGATTCTGAAATAACAGAAGGATGTATAAGCTTATTAACAGAGCTGCAAGTGTTAAAAAAACGATTATACATTGCTTCTGGAAGCGACGAAAAAGAATTAAATCATGTCTTTATCGATAGAAATTTGAGTCATTACTTTCAAGCGATTTATGGGTCCCCAAAAACTAAACTGGAATGTATTGCAGATATACTCAGAAATAATCCGAATAAAAAGGCAGTTTTAATTGGTGATGCCATCTCAGATATGGTGGCTGCAGGAAAACATAAAATAGACTTTATATATATGGCAAAATATACTGTTCAATCCCAAAAGCAGGATGAAATGTGCAGAACGAAAGCTAAGTTAGTTATTAATTCATTGTATGATCTAACCAAAGATTAAACTTTGCACTCTATTAAAATATAAGTATCTGAATGTCTCTCTTTTTATTTTAAAATAGAAACAGCAAAAGTTTGAAAAACAGAGAAGCTGACCTTATAAAAATGAGGTCAGCTTCTTTATATTACTATTTCTTTAAACCATCAATTAAAATTTTAATTACTTCAGGACGACTGAACTGCGAAGGTGGAGTAATTCCTTTCCGCAGCATATCTCGAACTTTCGTACCGGATAAGTGCAGATGGTCTTCCTTGTTATGGGGACATGTTTTTCCGGAGGCCATATTTTCACATTTAGTACAATAAAAACTATGTTCAAAGGAAAGAATCACAATCCCAATTTCTTCTGCACTAAATTGGGTAAAGATTTTTTGTGCATCATAAGTTCCGTAATAACTACCCACTCCGGCATGATCTCTTCCTACAATAAAATGGGTACAGCCAAAGTTTTTTCGAACCAGTGCATGGAAAATAGCCTCTTTTGGTCCAGCGTACCTCATGGCAGCAGGGAAAACCGCTAAATATACCCTATCAGGGGGAAAATAGTTTTTTAATAATGCTTTATAGCTATTCATACGAATATTCGCTGGAATATCATCCGATTTTGTTTCTCCAACTAATGGATTTAAAAACAGGCCATCCACTATTTCCAACGCTGATTTTTGAATATATTCGTGGGCACGGTGTATAGGGTTTCTGGTTTGAAAACCAACAACTGTTTTCCAGTTATTCTTTTCGAATTCTCTCCTGGTTTCTAAAGGAGTTTTATAGTACTTTATAAAATCAGTTTTTTTTGGGGGGAGCTTTGTTAATGTAATAGGGCCAGCCAAATACACATTAGGACGTTCAAAAAGCTTTTTTACACCTGGGTGATTTTGATCTGTTGTTTGATAGACATGTTTTGCTTCCTCTGTTTTATTAGGGGAATAAATTTCTTTAAGATCTAATATACCATAGACGATGTTTTCAAATTTAAGCTTAACTTTTTCCCCGATTTTTAGATTCTCCGCTGCATTTTCACTAACTGGGAGAGTAATGGGGATACTCCATACAACCCCATTTGACAACCTTATATTATTTATCACAGATTCATAGTCTTCTTTACCAAGAAAACCGGAAATCGGGCTGTATGCCCCATTGGCAATTAGCTCTAAGTCAGACAGTGCCATAGAATCAATTTCTATTTCTCCAGTTATATCAGAGGCATCTAAGCTTAAGTCTATTTGATTGATTAATTTTCCGCCATGAGGAACACTTAATGGCAAATTAATCACTCCTTTGTATTTTGTTTGAGACCAACTTTTTCGAAAATATATGAAGAAAGCAGCTCAACGGATTGGACAAGTGATAGTTCATTGGTATCAAGAACGATATCTGGATTTTTGGGTTCTTCATAAGGCTGGTCAATACCTGTAAACTGTTTAATCTCACCATTTCTTGCTTTTTTGTAAAGGCCTTTAGGATCTCGTTTTTCACACTCTTCCAATGAACATTTCACATAAACTTCAATAAATTCATCAGGCAGGAATATTTTTCTTGCGTGTAACCGGTCTTTTTCAAATGGAGAAATAACAGCAGCAAGCACAACAATCCCTGCATCTACAAAAAGTTTGCCAATCTCAGCAGTTCTTCTTATATTCTCTTTCCTATCCTCCGAAGAAAAAGATAGATTACAATTTATTCCATGCCTAAGGTTATCTCCATCTAATAAATATACGTTTAAATTGTTTTTGTATAATTCATGCTGAAGAGCATTTGCGATAGTGGATTTTCCTGATCCAGATAAACCCGTAAACCAAATCATTAAACTTTTGTGCCCGTTTAATTTTTGTCTATCTTCTTTTTTTATTGCGGAATGATGCCAGATAACGTTTTTATTATTTTCGTTCACAGCCATTATTACAATCTCCTTTCCTTGCCCCATCATTGGAAAGGGCATCACAGCCAATAATTAAAAGTTGTGATGCCTTATCTGCTGTTTTCTTTTCTAAAATACTCAATTGTCTTCTTGAGACCCTCATCCAGGGAAACAGTTGGCATCCAGCCTAATAAATCCTTTGCAAGAGAGATGTCAGGTTTTCTGCGGGCAGGATCGTCTTGTGGTATTGGTAAAAAAGTAATTTTTACAGAGTCGCCTATTTGACTTGTTATTTTTCTCGCTAAATCTATGACAGTAACTTCTGCTGGGTTTCCTATATTAACCGGACCTGGAAAACCTTCAGTATGATTCATCATGGAAATCATTCCAGTAATCAGATCGTCTACAAAACAAAATGATCTTGTTTGGCTTCCATCACCATAAACAGTTATATCGTTTCCCTGAAGGGCTTGAAGGATAAAGTTACTGACAACTCTTCCGTCGTTTAGTGCCATCCCAGGGCCATACGTATTAAAGATGCGGATCACGCGTATATTCACTTGATGCTGCCTAAAATATTCAAAGAATAATGACTCAGCACATCGTTTGCCTTCATCATAACAGGCCCTTGGCCCAATTGGATTGACATTCCCATTATAAGATTCTTTTTGCGGGTGGATAAGGGGGTCTCCATATACCTCACTGGTTGAGGCGAATAGTATCTTTGCTTTATACTTTTTTGCCAGTTCAAGCAGATTCATAGATCCAATAAAGTTAGTGGTTAATGTTTTAACTGGGTCAAGCTGATAGTGGGGAGGGGATGCAGGACATGCGAGATGGTAGATTTCGTCTGCTTTAATATCAATCGGCTGTTCAATATCATGCAGGATAAATGTAAAACGCTTATTTCTTATTAGATCTGCTATATTTCCCTTTCGTCCTGTATATAAATTGTCAAGGCAAATTACTTCATGGCCTTGTTGTAAAAGGAATCGGCATAAATGAGAACCTAAAAATCCAGAACCCCCAGTGATAAGAATTTTTTTGGTTTTCATTTATGCGTTCCTCCCTATACATTTATAAATGAATCCTCTCTCTTTCATAACCTTAGGGTCATAAATATTACGTCCGTCAAATATGATAGGCTTATTAAGAAGCTGCTTCATTCTATCTAAATCGGCTTGCAGAAATTGTGGCCATTCTGTACAAATGATTAAAGCGTCTGTACCTGAAATAGCTGAATATGGATCTTGAAAGTATTCTATTCTATCATCATCAAAAACTTTCCGAACCCTGCCATTGGCAATAGGGTCACATGCATGGATTTCTGCTCCATGTCTAACTAACAATCGAAGAATTTCAATTGAAGGGGCTTCACGGATATCATCAGTTTCAGGTTTAAAAGCTAATCCCCATAAGGCAAATTTAAGCTTTGATAGATTTGATTCACCGAATTGATCGACAATCATTTTAAACAGTTTTTTTCTTTGGAAAAGATTCACTTTTTCAACTGATTCCAGCAAGTATGTGGGAATATTTTTATCTGAAGCAGTTTTAATTAATGACTTAACATCCTTTGGAAAACAAGAGCCTCCGTATCCTATACCTGGTGATAAAAAAGCATGGCCTATCCTATGATCTAATCCGATTCCTTCCTGCACCATTTTAATATCAGCACCGAATGAATCAGCTATCTCAGCTATTTCATTAATAAAACTAATGCGGCTTGCAAGCATGGCATTTGCTGCATATTTAGTAAGTTCAGCTGAAGGAAGATCCATTACAAGCAGCGGATGCCCCTTATATGCAATAGGGTCATAAAGTTTTTTCATTTGATTTGCAGCTTGAGGATTATCACTTCCTATTATGATGCGGTCCGGATTTAAAAAGTCCTTTATGGCCTTGCCTTCCCTTAAAAACTCGGGATTGGAAACAATGTCAAAATCCAGATCACGTAAATCTCTCTTATTAAGAGCATGCCTGACAATGCCTTTTACTCTTTCTGCTGTTCCAATTGGAACAGTTGATTTATTAACAATAATAGAGTAAGAGTTCAAATAGGTGCCTATCTGTTCAGCTGCATTAAACACATAAGAGAGATCTGCAGAATTGTCCTCAGCGGAAGGAGTCCCAACAGCAATAAAGATAAATAAACTTGATTGTATAGCTTTTTGGATATTAGCAGTAAATGTTAAACGTCCGTCTGCAGCATTTTTCTTAACCAATTCCTCTAATCCAGGTTCATAGATGGGGATTTTACCTTTATTTAACTCTTCAACAATTTCAGGGTTATGGTCAACACAAACTACATCATATCCTAATTCAGAAAAACATGTACCGGTAACCAAACCCACATAGCCCGCACCTAAAATACAAATTTTCATGTTATATCCCCCTGTGTTGACAAAGTTGTTTAATCCCTTCTTCGAGGCTTATTTTGGGAGACCAACCTAAAGAAGCTAATTTATTAATTGATAGTACATTGTAAAACAAATCGCCGTCCTTAGCGTCTTTATATAGAGGGGGAATGGATTCTGGAAAAAACTGATAAAAGAAGGTGATAAGTTCATTTAATGAAGTGCCTTTAGCAGTTCCTACGTTGAAAATTCCCTGTAATGAAGTATCTAGTTGGCTGAATATAATATTGGCATTTACAACATCACTGACATGAATATAATCTCGAACCTGCTCTCCGTTACCGTAGATAACAGGCTGTAATTGATTTTTTATTCTATGCGCAAAAATTGAAATTACACCAGACTCGGATAATGGATTTTGGCGGATTCCATATACGTTTGAATAACGTAATATGACCGATTGAAACCCATAAAATTTGGCGTAGAAATCTATATAATACTCTGCTGCAAGTTTATTTATTCCATATGGAGAAATGGGATTTGTTTTGTGTTCTTCTGAGGTTGGCTTATTTGGTGCTGCCCCATATACCGTGCCTCCCGATGAAGAGAAAATAAATTTTTTTACACCAGCGTGGCCTGCAGCTTCCAACAGCCTAACAGTCGCAAGCAAGTTTAATTCAATATCGTAAAAGGGATCAGCAACTGAGTTTCTTACATTTACTTGTGCCGCATGGTGATTAATGATGTCGGGTTTTTCTTTCTTTATTAATTCAGAGACTTCATTATCTAACAGAGACATTGAAATAAAGCGGGCATTAGGATTTAGATTAGCTAGTGTACCGGTTGAAAGATTATCCAAAATAATTACTTCATAACCGAGGTCCACATAGCGGTCTGCAAGATGCGACCCTATAAAGCCTAAACCCCCTGTAACTAGTACCTTCATGTTAATTCACCACCTATTTCCTTACTAAGTTTACCCTCGTATTTCTCATGTGTTCTATATTATGCTTCTTAACAAAATACGACACCGGCAACTGCCCGTATCAAGAAATAAACATGTTTGTAAAAATAGGAAGGCAGTTAAAGCTTATTTACTATGAAGTGATTTTGGTATCTTCGATTCTAAAAGACGCAAAATTTAATTAATGATCTTTCTATAGAATCCAGAGGATACCTTTAGGCTTTTGGTAATCCGCTTTATACACATTTTAAAAACTTTTCCACATTCATCTGATACATCCTATCAAAATTTACATAACATATATTAACTTAATAGATAAGAGGTGAGATTAAATGACAGTAATTAATGTTCCTGCTGGCGGCAGTATTAACGCAGCTATCGCAGGAGCAAATCCTGGTGATACAATCCGGGTAGAGGCAGGCGTATTTCAAGAAAATATTGTCATCTCAGCTGGCCTGGATCAACTGAGACTTCTGGGTGCAGGGGTCGGTCAGACAATTGTGGATGGGACAGGTTCCCCAGGGGATGGAATGGTGGTAAACTCAAGCTTTGTGACCATCGCCGGTTTTACGGTAAGAGATTATACTGCTAGTGGTATTCTGGTTAATACAAGTGATAATATCATCCGTAATCTCGAAGTACAAAATAATGGACAAGTGGGAATTGAAATCGTAGCTGTTGCAGAACGCAACTTGATTTTTAAGATAAAATCGACAGAGAACAACAACGATGGAATCCTTGTTAACGGAAATAACAACTATGTGGTCGAATGTAAGATTATAGAAAATGAAGATGACGGTATTGTATTAAATGGTACAAATAATTTAGCTATACGAAATAGGGCTAATGGTAACATGGCTGATGGCATTGAAGTAAATGGAGGACACATTGTTATCGACAATGTTTTCAAAAACAATGCAGCCGATGGGATTGACCTTGTTACTGGTGGTAACCTTATCTTTGGAAATAGGGTCAATCGCAACACAGACAACGGAATTGAAATGTCAGGATTTAACAATAACCTGGTCATTAATAACAATGTGAAAAATAACAGCAATGATGGGATTGTTAGTGCAGGCGGAGATAACAACAGGATCGTAGGCAACAAAGTAAAGAAGAACGCGTTTACAGGAGTTGAACTGGATTTTAACTCAAATGAAAACGTCGTTGACCAAAACCTGGTGAAAAAGAACATTGGTCCTGGTATTCTTCTGACAAGTGATGCAGACGGTAATGCAGTTCGAGAAAATTCACTCAGCGGCAATACCCCGGATATTCAAGCAGATACTCCAGCGGATACAAATAACACCTTTGATGAAAACGATTGTCAAACCAGTTCCCCTCCAGGACTCTGTTCCTAAAGTATTGAATATCACCTGCAAGTCAAGGTTAGAAAATAGGACTAAGACAAAGAAGCTGTCTCAATATTCATTGAAAAATGAATATACAAAGTCAGCTTTTTTCTTTTTCTTCTATCATTAGAATAGGCTTATAGCAATCCACTATCTGCACATTTTAAAAACCTGTCCACGATCGTCCGATACATCGTATCGAAATTTTCATAACATATATTAACTTAATAGAAAGGTGTTGAGAATATATGGCAGTAATAAATGTTCCTGCTGGCGGCAGTATTAACACAGCTTTCGCTGGAGCAAATCCGGGAGATACCATTCGTGTAGCTGCCGGCACTTTTGATGAAGTTGTTGTCATTCCAGCAGGACTGGACCGCCTGAGACTTTTTGGAGCCGGGATCGGTCAAACGATTTTGGACGGGACAGGTTCCGCAGGTTCAGGAATTACAGTTGATTCAGCTTTTGTGACAATTTCAGGTTTTACGGTAAGAGACTATAGTTCTAATGGGATTCTGATTGATACCAGTGATAATATCATTCGTGACCTTGAAACTCGAAACAATGGAGAAGATGGAATCTTTATTGTTTCCATAGCCGAACGTAACTTAGTCCTTAATATAAAAGCGACAGAGAACGGCAGTGATGGAATCCAAGTTGATGGTGATAACAACTATGTAGTCGAATGTAAGTTTATAGAAAATGAAGACGCCGGCATGGATATAAGAGGTACAAATAATTTAGCTATTAGAAATAGGTCAATCGGGAACCTTGGCAATGGTTTGGAAGTAGACGGAGGACACGTTGTTATCGATAATGTTTCCAGAAACAACGAAAGAAATGGGATTGACACTTTCACTGGAGGTAATCTTATCTTTGGAAATAGGTTCAATCGCAACTCATTAGGTGGAATAGTTTTAGCTGATGATAACAATAACTTGGTTTTTAATAATAATGTGAAAAATAACAGCGATGATGGGATTGATTTAGATGGCGGAGATAACAATCGAGTCATCGGGAATAAGGTAAAGAAGAACGCGTTCACGGGTATTGAATTAGATGAAAACTCTGATCAGAGCATCATTGATCAGAACCTGGTGAAAAAGAACGTAGGTCCTGGTATTCTTTTAACAAGTGATGCAGACGATAATGCAGTTAGAGAAAATTCACTCAGCGGCAATACCCCGGATATTCAAGCAGATACCCCAGCGGATACAAATAACACCTTTGATGAAAACGATTGTCAAACCAGTTCCCCTCCAGGACTCTGCTCCTAAAGTATTGAATATCACCTGCAAGGCCAAGGTAAGATAATAGGACTAAAACAAAGAAGCTGCCTTAATATTCATTGATAAATGAATACACAAAGTCAGCTTTTTTCTTTTTCTTCTATCATTAATAGGCTTATAGCAATCCACTATCTGCACATTTTTAAAACCTGTCCACATTCGTCCGATACATCCTATCAAAATTTACATAACATATATTAACTTAATAAAAGGAGGTGAGATTGGATGGCAGTAATTTTTGTAAATGCAGGTGAAAGTATTAACGATGCCATTAATGATCCAAACACAAATCCTGGAGATACAATCCGCGTAGCAGCCGGCACTTTTGATGAATTTGTTGAAATTCCAGCAGGACTGGACCGCCTGAGACTTATTGGTGCAGGGATAGGCCAAACGATTTTAGACGGGACAGGTATCTCTGATGATGGGATTGATATTAATTCAAACCACGTAACAATCAAAGGACTAACGGTCAGAGACTATGATTTTAGCGGGATTAATATTACTTCCAGTAATAACATCATTCGGGATGTCGAAGTTCTAAACAATGGGCAAAGTGGAATCGATAATGACTCTGGTGATCGTAATTTGATTTTCAAAGTAATTTCGGAAGAAAACGGTGAGGATGGTATCCACCTAGATGGAAACTACAACTATGTGATTGAATGTAAGACTAATGAAAATGAATCTTTCGGGATTGTTTTGCATGGAGCAAACAATTTAGTTTTAAATAGTAGGGTGACTGGCAACCAAAGTGGCGGTTTTGAGGTAGCTGGAAGCGGCCCAAGTTTTGTCATCAATAATGTTTCTAAAAACAATGGAGATGATGGGGTTGCCGTTTCTTCTAATGGTAACCTCATCTTTGGCAATCGGGCCAATCGCAACACAAGCGATGGCATTGAACTGGGAGAATTTAACGATAATCTCTTATTTAATAACAATGTGAAGAATAACAGTGGTGATGGAATTGATGCAGAAGGTGGAGATAACAACAGCATCCTCGGCAATAAAGTAAAGAAGAACGCTTTTACAGGAATTGAACTAGATTTTGACTCCGATGAGAACATCGTTGACCAGAACCTGGTGAAAAAGAACGTAGGACCTGGTATTCTTTTAACCTCCACTGCAAATGACAACGCTGTTCGTGAGAATACACTTAGCGGCAATACACCGGACATTCAAGCAGATGACCCGGCTGATGAGAATAACACGTTTGATGAAAACGATTGTCAAACTAGTTCCCCTCCAGGACTCTGCTCCTAAATTATTGAATATCACCTGCAAGATCAAGGAAAGATAATAGGGCTAAATCAAAGAAGCTGTCTCAATATTCATTGAAAAATGAATATACAGAGTCAGCTTTTTCTTTTTCTTCTCTTATCAATAGGCTTATAGCAATCCTTTATCTGCACATTTTAAAACTTGTCCACGATCGTCCGATACATCCTATCGAAATTTACATAACATATATTAACTTAATAGAATGGAGGTGAGATTAGATGGCAGTAATAAATGTTCCTGCTGGCGGCAGTATTAACGCAGCTTTCGCTGGAGCAAACCCTGGAGATACAATCCGTGTAGCTGCAGGCGTTTTTGAAGAAAATGTTGTCATTCCAGCTGGACTGGATCGACTCAGACTTCTTGGAGCAGGGATCGGCCAAACGATTTTGGATGGGACAGGGTCCCCAGGGGATGGATTGGTGGTCAACTCAAGCTTTGTTACCATCGCCGGTTTTACGGTAAGAGACTATAGTGGCAATGGGATTCAGGTTGATACAGGAGATAATATAATCCGTGATCTTGAAGCTCAAAACAATGGCGGGAATGGCATCAGTATTTTTGGAGCTCGCAACTTGATTTTTAATATCAGATCAGCAGAGAACGGCGATAATGGAATCTTTGTCAGTGGAGATAACAATTATGTGCTCGAAAGTAAGTTTATAGAAAATGAAGACGACGGTGTTGAATTAACAGGTACAAATAATTTTGCATTGAGAAATAGGGCAATCGGCAATATGAGTGATGGTTTTGAAATAGATGGAGGACATATTGTTATCGAAAATGTTTCCAAAAACAATGAAGACGACGGGATTGACATTGTGTCTGGAAGTAACCTTATCTTTGGGAATAAGTTCAACAGTAACTCATTTGATGGAATTGAAATATCAGGAGTAAACAATAACCTGGTCTTAAATAACAATGTGAAAAATAACAACGAGGACGGGATTGATTTAGATGGCGGAGAATTCAATCGCGTCATCGGCAATAAAGTAAAGAAGAACGCTTTGACAGGAATTGAACTAGATATTAATTCCGATGAGAACATCGTTGACCAGAACCTGGTGAAAAAGAACGCAGGACCTGGTATTCTTTTAACCTCCACTGCAAATGACAACGCTATTCGTGAGAATACACTTAGCGGCAATACCCCTGATATTCAAGCGGATACACCAGCAGATACAAATAACACATTTGATGAAAACGATTGTCAAACCAGTTCCCCTCCAGGACTCTGCTCCTAAAGTATTGAATATCACCTGCAAGATCAAGGTAAGATAACAGGACTAAAACGAAGAAGCTGCCTCAATATTCATTGAAAAATGAATATACAGAGTCAGCTTTTTTCTTTTTTCTACTCTTAATAAGTCGGAAATCACTCATAGTATTTTTCCTATCTTTTTCGACGGGCTATTAGTAATCCTCTAAAAGCACATTTTAATAACTTGTCCACATTCGTCCGATACAATTCTATTAAAAATTCATATCATATATTAAGTTAATTGAAAGGAGGTGAGATTAGATGACAGTAATTAATGTTCCTGCTGGCGGAAGTATTAACGCAGCTTTTGTTGGAGCAAATCCTGGAGATACAATTCGTGTAGCGGCAGGCGTTTTTGAAGAAAATGTTGTCATTCCAGCTGGACTGGATCGCCTCAGACTTCTTGGAGCTGGGATCGGCCAGACAATTTTGGATGGGACAGGTTCCGGTGGTGATGGTATTACAGTGGGCTCAGCTTTTGTGACAATTGCTGGATTTACAGTTAGAGACTATAGTTCTAATGGGATTCTAGTCAATACAAGTGACAACATCCTCCGCGATCTTGAAGTTCTAAACAATGGAAATCTTGGAATCTATACTGCCGCTGATCGTAACTTAGTTATCAATGTTGAATCAAACGAGAATGGTTCTGATGGTATTCACATAGATGGAAACAGTAACTATGTGATCGAAAGTATGTTTAAAGAAAATGAAAGTATAGGCATTGTTTTGCATGGTGTCAACAATCTAGCATTAAGTAACAAGGTAATTGGAAACACTTCTGAAGGTATTGAAGTAATAGGAGGACACATTGTTATCGATAATGTTTCCAAAAACAACGGTGATGATGGGATCGACGTTGGTTCCGATGGTAACTTCATCTTTGGGAATAACTTTAACCGCAACACCAGCGATGGAATCGATCTATCTGAGTTTGCAAATAACTTAGTTTTTAATAACAATGTGAAAAATAACAGCGAGGATGGGATTGATGTAGCAGGCGGAGATAACAATAGCATTGTGGGCAATAAAGTAAAGAAAAACGCGTTTACAGGAATTGAACTGGATAGTGACTCTGATGAAAACATCGTAGACCAAAACCTGGTGAAAAAGAACGTTGGTCCTGGAATCCTTTTAACATCCGATGCAAATGACAACGCTGTTCGAGAGAATACACTCAGTGGCAATACACCGGACATTCAAGCAGATACTCCAGCTCGATACAAATAACACTTTTGATGAAAACGATTGTCAAACAAGCTCTCCCCAGGACTCTGCTCCTAATCAATGAAATAAGAGAATCCCTCTACAGGACTAAAAGTAAATGAATTAAAGAAAAAGCTGAATCAAAAATGAATTTTTGAATCAGCTTTTTCTTTTCTCTTTCCAATGTCAGAAAGCACTTATAGTTTACGGGCTATTACCAATCCTCTAAGAACACATTTTTTTAACTTGTCCACATTCGTCCGATACAATTCTATTAAAAATTCATATCATATATTAAGTTAATTAAAAGGAGGTGAGATTAGATGACGGTAATTAATGTTCCTGCTGGCGGAAGTATTAACGCAGCTTTTGTTGGAGCAAATCCTGGAGATACAATTCGTGTAGCGGCAGGCGTTTTTGAAGAAAATGTTGTCATTCCAGCTCGGACTGGATCGCCTCAGACTTCTTGGAGCTGGGATCGGCCAGACAATTTTGGATGGGACAGGTTCCGGTGGTGATGGTATTACAGTGGGCTCAGCTTTTGTGACAATTGCTGGATTTACAGTTAGAGACTATAGTTCTAATGGGATTCTAGTCAATACGAGTGACAACATCCTCCGCGATCTTAAAGTTCAAAACAATGGAGATGACGGAATCGATATTCAAGGAGATCGCAACTTGATCTTTAATATAACATCGACAGAAAACGGCAGTGATGGAATTGAATTAGATGGAAATAACAATTATGTGGTAGAAAGTAAGATTATAGAAAATGAAGATGATGGTATTGATTTAATAGGGAGTAACAATCTTTTCCTTAAGAATAGGGTGATTGGCAACAGTAATACGGGAATTGAAGTTAATAGTGGAAGCGGAACACTGATCATTGATAATGTTGTCAAAAACAATGCAGGTGGGGTTTTTATTTTTTCAGATGGTAACCTTGTCTTTGGGAATAGGGTGAATCGCAGCTCCTCCCTCGATGCAATATTCCTGGATGGGTTAGATAATAACTTGTTATTTAATAACAATGTGAAAAATAACAATGGAGATGGCATCGATTTAAATGGTGGAGAAAATAATCGCGTCATTGGCAATAAGATTAAGAAGAACGCTTTTACAGGAATTGAACTAGATAGTGACTCAAATGAAAACATTGTGGATCAAAACCTGGTGAAGAAGAACGCAAGTCCTGGCATACACCTAACTAGTGATGCAGACGATAATGCTGTTCGAGAGAATACACTAAGTGGCAATATACCCGATATTCAAGCAGATACTCCAGCAGATACAAATAACACCTTTGATGAAAACAATTGTCAAACCAGTTCCCCTCCTGGACTCTGCTCCTAATGAAATAGTCTGTTCTCCAGCAGATAAAAGAAACTAATATTATGATTTAAAGAAAAAGCTGTCTCAATTTGACTTTATAGAGGCGGCTTTTACTATTCTGTCACTAATAATCGAAATACCCACGGGCTTTTGGTTATCCTCTAAATATCCATTTTAATCACTTGTCCACATTTGTCGGATACATTCTACTGAAATATTCATATTATGTATTAATAATAGAAACAGGTTTTTTATTCGCAAAGCAGCTGGCTGAACTGTTGAAAACGTTGTTACTTCTTCATAAATGGATTGCTCCCTATTTAAAATAAAAATAAGGAAAAGGTGGGGTGTATGTACAAACAAAAGAATTTATTAAAAGAGATACCTGAAATAATTTTTAAGGAAAAAAAGCTTTGGTGATTTTATCCACACAACGAAGTGGAAGTACTATGCTATGCGAAGATATAAAATCTCTTGGAGTATTAGGCACACCAGAAGAACATTTTTGGCAAGTGCTTAATCAAAATAAAGGCACAGCAGGTGAACAATTAGTCGAATATTTTACCTCAAATGGAAACCTCAATAACTCTGATTTTTATTCTATTAAATTGATGTATAACCACCTTGATATGTTTGGATTTTGGATAAGTGATAGAGTATTAGACACAGAAACCAATACTAAAAATATCGTGAACTTGCATTGCAGTTTTTAAAGAAAAGTTTGAAAATGTAACTTTTATATATATTCAGCGTAAGAATAAATTTGAACAAGCATTATCACACTACAGATCAGCAAAAACAAATTTATGGCACATAATCGATGAAAAAAAATTAAGACCAAAAACTCCAATTCACTTAAAGAAAATCAGTTGCTTGATAATATAGATACAGAGCTTTTTAATAGAATATATGACAAGACATATAGGCATGATAGGCAATTACAAAGATTTATAAAGAAACAAGGAATAAATTATTTACCTTTGGTATATGAAGAAATTAGAAATGACTATCCGAACTATTTGCTGGATATAGGTGCAAAGGCTGGAGTTAAACTGGACATTAACTCTTTAGGTGAGAGAAAAATCAAAAAAATAGTACCCAATGATTTTGTTTTAAAATTTAAAGAAGCGTTACTTGAAAAAACTGATAGAGAATACATCTAAAATTGTTTTTAAATATAACAATAGTATACTCCATATTCTATTATCATTTTCACATACTTTTTTATATGGATTAAAGCTGAATTTTATTTCGCTGCGGATTTTTAAGGAATTGGGTATTAGATAAGCCCCAGCAGGCTGTGATATTGCTTAACTTACGGTACTAGCCTACTAGAGAAATAACCTTGTGACGATAATCATGCAAATTAGATGAACCGAAAAGCCAAGTTGAACTTTTAGTATGACCTTCAAATATTTTCTTAGTTAAATTATTTATTGACCAACAATTATTATTTCCATAATAGGCACTTGCTATTTGCAAGTGCTTTATTAATATCTAATGGACTAATCAGTTAAGTATATACATTTTAGTTCAGAAGGAGCAGATTAGAACTTCATTTATTTTAGAGGGATAATTATAAAAATGAATTAAAGTCAAATAAAGATGTTACACATATATTATATAGAAATTCATAAAGGAATAATTTCTGAAGAAGGGGTTTTATACAAATGAAAGGGGTTATTCTTGCTGGTGGAACCGGTTCTCGTTTAAGGCCGTTTACCCAAATTATCAATAAGCACCTTTTGCCCGTTGGTCCTTACCCGATGATCTATTGGCCTATATTTAAATTAAGGGATGCGGGAATATATGAAATCATAATCATTACGAATAAGAACGATTTAAATTCATTTCTTAAGATATTGGGAGATGGTAAGGAACTCGATATTAAGCTTTCTTATGAGATACAGAAAAATAAAGGAGGAGGTATAGCAGATTCCCTTATGTGTGCGAAAGATTTTATAGAGAATGAAAAATTCATAACCATCCTCGGTGATAATATTTTCGAAGAATCTTTAACTCCCTATATTCAGGCATTTCAAAAACAGGATAAAGGTGCCCGAGTCCTTTTAAAAGAAGTAAAAGATCTATCTAGATACGGGGTTCCCCATTTAGATGATAATATGAAGAGAATAAAATCCATCATTGAAAAACCAGCCAATCCACCTTCTTCCTTTTGTGTAACCGGAATATATATGTATGACAAGAAAGTATTTCAGTTAATTGATGCCATTAACCCTTCAAATCGGAATGAACTTGAAATAACAGATGTGAATAATTTATATGCAAAGAAAAATGAGCTTCAATATGACATCTTAAAGGGGTGGTGGATTGATGCAGGTACACACGTATCACTTTATAAAGCTTTTCAATACGTAAACGAGTATAAATTGGAGGATGATACCTATTGAAAAAACACCTCCTAATAACTGGCGGTTCAGGGTTTATAGGTTCAAATTTTATTTCATATATGTTGTGCAACACAAATTATTATATCACCAACGCAGATTCTTTGACCTATGCCGCAAATCAGAATATGATTCAACAATTTGAAAAATCGAATCGCTATCATTTTATTAATTGCGATATTGCTAAAGAGACTGATTTAGTCGGAGTATTTGACCAGCAATATGAAGCTATTATTAACTTTGCTGCAGAATCACATGTCGACCGCAGCATCATAGATGCAGCTCCATTCATTCGAACAAATATTAATGGCACTTTTAATTTATTACAAGCTGTCCTAATGGGAAAAGCCCGTAAGATGATCCAAATATCAACAGACGAAGTATATGGCTCTCTAGAACCATTTGAACCTCCATTTAATGAAGTTAGTCCTCTTACACCTAACAATCCGTATTCTGCGAGTAAAGCAAGCGCTGATTTGCTTGTCAGATCATATTATCATACACATCAACTCCCATTGATAATTACCCGATGCAGCAATAACTTCGGCCCCATGCAGCATTCTGAAAAGTTAATTCCAAAAGCTATTTATCATGCCCAAAAAGGCAAGGACATTCCCATATACGGTGATGGTTTAAATATACGTGACTGGATATATGTTGAGGACCATTGTAAAGCTGTTCATTTGGTTCTTGAAAACGGGAAAATAGGTGAAGTTTATAATATTGGTGGCTCTGAAGAAAAGACTAATTTAGAAATAATACAAATTATACTTAAATATTTAAAAAAGGATACACAATTAATAAAGTTTATTCAGGATCGAAAAGGTCATGATAGACGGTACGCTTTGGATATATCGAAAATATATAGGGAACTTGGCTGGAAACCGAGAGTCTCTTTCGAAGATGGAATTAAAAGGACTATAGAATGGTATTTAATGAGAATGGATGGCAGGAAGTGAGAAGGTGGATATTTTAATAACTGGAGCTCATGGCCAATTAGGCAAGGAGTTAGTAAGAAAATTGGGCCAATTTCATTCAGTAGCGGGTCTCGGAAAAAAGGATTTGGACATTACAGATTATGTCCAGGTCGTCAATGTAATATCGGATTATCAGCCGCAATATATTATTCATACTGCCGCATTTACTTCAGTTGATCAATGTGAAATGGACCGTAAGAAAGCATTTGAAGTAAATGCTCTCGGTACTGGATACGTGGCACAAGCAGCTAATAAAATTCATGCAAGGATGTTTTATATCAGTACCGATTATGTATTTGATGGAAAAAAGCAATCTCCATATACGGAAGATGACGATCCAAATCCTCAATCTATTTATGGAATCAGCAAATTACTTGGTGAAAGGCTGGCAGGTTTATTTAATAATGCTTCAATAATACGAACTTCATGGCTTTTTGGACACGATGGAGCCAATTTCGTAAAAACTATGATCCAAAATGCAAAGAAGGGCAAAGAAATTAAGGTGGTCAACGATCAGATAGGCTGTCCTACTTATGCAAATGATCTGGCTGAAACGATAATTCAGTTACTAGATAAAAAAAATGGCATTTATCATGTATGTAATTCCGGTCCATGCACTTGGAATACGTTTGCAAAAGCAATATTAAAAGGTGCAGGTTTCGATTCAGAACTAATAATACCTGTAATGACGAAAGAATATGGGTCCCTTTGCCCAAGGCCCCTTTATTCAGTCATGGAACAAAATGCGCTGCTTAAAGAAGGGATAAACCCTCTAAGGCCTTGGAAAGAAGCACTACAGGAGTTTTTAAGGAAGGAGCTGGGTGAATGATAAAAGGGATTAAAGTAAAGAATCTTATTAAGCATTGTGATGACCGGGGCTTTTTTACAGAACTCATCCGTGATAATGAACCTGAGTTTTTACCAAAATTTGGGCAGGCGTCGTGGTCTATGAGCTACCCTGGTGTAATTAAAGCTTTTCACTATCATGAAAAGCAGGATGATTTATGGTTTTTTCCCACCGGTAATGCTCAAGTTGTTCTTTATGATTTAAGAGAAGATTCACCGACTAATGGAACAACAGATGTTTATTATATGGGGGAGGAAAATCCCATTATGCTTTTTATTCCCAGAGGTGTCGCACATGGGTATAGAGTACTTGGGCAAGAGCCCGCAGTGATAATTTATTTTACAACTGAATCATATAACCCAAATGATCCAGATGAAAAGAGAATTCCCTGGAATGATCCTGTTATAGACTTTAAATGGATAACTGAAAACCGATAAAAACCCCCGCAAGGACATAAATGAATCAGTCAAGCGGGGATTACACCGTTCATAAGCCTGGAAGCATTATGCTATTTTATCTTCTCGGCTAGTTTTTGTTTTCTCCTTTATATAGCAAGCTAATAATAATTGTGGAATTTTTGTATATTCTAAATAAACAGCTGTTTCGTTTTTATACCTATTCATTACTTTACCCATACAAAATATACGATTATTACCGTTGCCGCCATAACGATAATGTTCAGTGGAATACCGACCTTTAAATAATCCTTAAAAGTATATCCTCCAGGACCATAAACAATCATGTTGGTTTGATAGCCAATCGGGGTAGAAAATCCGGCTGAGGCAGAGATTGCGACTATCACTGCCATTGCTATAGGATTAATAGAAGTTTGTGAGGATACCTCCATTGCAATAGGAAGCATCATCGCTGCTGCTGCATTATTTGTAATTATTTCTGTAAAGAGGTTGGTAACTAGATAAACTACGAATAGCAGAAAGAAAATTCCAAAGGGCTGAACAAATGATAAGATGCTATTGGCAATCCATTCTGCAGTTCCCGAGTTAATTAATGCTGTTCCGATACCAAATGAAGATGCAATAATTAGTAAAACATCAAATTTAATAAATCTTTTTGCTTCCTCTGGAGTAATAATTCTTAAGATAAATAATGAAACGGCGGCAAATGCTACAGCTTTCAACATAGTTAAAAGATTTAGAGCGACTAAAGAAATAAGCATAATCATAATTGCGATGGTAAACCATCCTTTTTGGCGTGAAATAGTAGCAGGCAGCTTTTCTTCATTTACTGCATTTACAACATAGAAATCATGAGAGTGATTTCTTTCTTTAAAATCATGGCCAGTCACCATTAAAAGAGTATCTCCAGGCTTTAAAGCAATTTCTCCAATCTTGCAGTTAATTCTTTCATTTTTTCGGTGGACAGCAATTACGGCAGCATCAAATTTTCCACGAAAATGTGTTTCATTTATTTTTTTGTGCAAAAGAGAAGAATGATGAGAAACAACTGCTTCAACCAGCTTGGAATTACCAGTTATTAAACCATCCAGCAAAGGACCTGTATTTGTTTCAAGATTAACCCCTTTTATGGACTGAAGTTCAGCAACGGTCGAGATTAAACCAGTAAAAATTAGTCGGTCATTAGCCTTTATGATGGTAGAACTTGTAACTGGTGTTATCATGTCATTGTCACGAATAATGCCCAAGAGGTAAAGCCCAGCAAGTTTCCTTAATTTCGCTTCCTTTATCGTTTTATTAATATGCTCATATTCTTCAGTGATCCTAACTTCCCCTATATACTCCCTGCTTATTTCTTCAACATTTCTCTGGGCTTTATTAGTAGGAAGTAAATGATAGCCTATTGTATAAAGGTAAAAGATCCCCAAGAGTGTGATTGGAATCCCCACTATCCCCAGTTGAAAAAAAGAAAAACCGGGAAGATTGTAATCCAGAAGAAGTCCATGCACCACCAAATTTGTAGAGGTTCCTATAATGGTTATGGTTCCGCCAAGAATCGTTGCATATGATAACGGAATTAGGAGCTTAGAAGCAGAGAGCTGATTGTTTTCACACCATTTTCTTAAAATAGGAGTAAACGTAGTAACTATAGGTGTATTATTCATAAATGCGGATATAGCAGAAATAGGAAACACGATTTTTAATAACGTCATTTTTTCTTTATCTTTGGGATTTAAAAGTTTATAAAGTGTAATTTTAACTAAATCACTCTTCTGAATAGCACCGGCTATTATGAACAGCAATGCAATGGTCAACATGCCTTCATTAGAAAAACCATTTAATGCTTCATCTGCAGAAATAATACCGGTTAATAAAAATACGACTAATGTAATAAAAACAATTACTTCAGGTCTTTCTTTTTCTAGTATTAGACAACCGAGCATACCTAAAATAGCAGTTAACACAAATGCAATTTCCCATGTCATAAGAAAATTGCTCCTTCCTATGAAATAATTCTGTCTCGAATATTTTTTACCGAATATAGGATAAATTTATAGTTTATCTAAAAGCTTACGAGGCATTTTTTGGCGCGTATCACAGATTCTCCTTCCTTCGTTAAGAAATATCATAATTTCAGTTTATGAGCGGTTTGAATGAATGGATACGGCATAAACAGAAAACAAGCATAAACCCAGTGATGAAGACCATTTTTATTAACTCTTTCCTGCCGACACTAAAAACATCAGAAAACATATATTTATAAAGAGCTCTTTAATATGAACCGATTAAGAAGGAGTGAAAAAGATGGGAAAAAATACAAGGGAAAAAGGGAGGAAAATTTTCTCAATTAGCATGGTAAAAAATGAAGCGGATATTATTGAATCATTTGTCAGGTATCATCAGCATATTTTCGATGGGATGGTATTTTTGGATAATATGAGTTCTGACAGAACCCCTGAAATCCTAGAAAAATTAAGGGAGGAAGGGCTTCCAATTTATATTTCATATGACGTTGATCATGAGTATGCTCAGCGAAAAAAGACAACACAATTAATGCGGAGCACTTTTCAGCAATTCCATCCGGATATCATTCTCCCTCTCGATGCAGATGAGTTTTTGGTTTCAACTAATAATACTGATCATCCCCGTGACATCCTGAACAAAATTAATTTAGAGCAGCTTCACCATATTATGTGGAGGACATATGTTTTGAATGAAGGTGAAAATAAAAATGAGCTGTTCATTCCAAAAAGGATTACTTATGCTCGAAAAGATAACCATGAAAATCGCCATAAAGTAGTGGTTCCATATTTATTCGCTAATAACTTTAGAGGTACTCTTACGACGGGGAATCATAACTTTCTAATAGGACGAAAAAAAGAAAAAGTAAAGGTAAACATGATAGAAGAGTTGAAACTCGCTCATTTTCCTATTCGTTCTTTAGAACAATTCAAATCGAAAATGCTTATCGCATGGATCAATAGATTAGCAAGAAAAGATGCAAATGAATTATATTTAAAAAGGTTTGTTCAAGCTATTAAGGAAGGCAGAAGTAAGTCGGAGCATGACTTAATCCAATTAGCCAAACATTTCCCATTCAGAACGGATATAGAAAATGTAAAAATTGTTAATCAACCTATAGATCTATCTCTCTGTAAATCCATTAATCTCAAATATACAAATGCAATTGAAGTGGATTCTTTTCTTAACCTTCTAGAAAACAGTGAAGAATTGGCCAAGAATTTTGCATTGTTAAAGCGCAATAAGTAGAAAATATCCTATAGTTTGGCATAGAAAAAGCGTCAAAAATGTACACTTTATGCTTGGGAGTCCTCAAAAAAGAAATCGCGATTTAATAACAAAAAATCTATTCGATAACTGAGATCTGAATAAAGAAATCGGAAAACTCTCCGTATACCTATAAACCATATTCAGCCAGCATGGAAGGGGCTGTTTGCTTGTTTAATAAAGGGCCGAAAAAGTACATGATCTGCGGTACTCCATGGATATATCTTTAATAATTAAAAATAAAAAAGGAAAAGGTGGTTCATAGTGCTGGAATCTGGAAGAACAGAGAGGAAAATTTTCTCCGTTAGCATGGTGAAAAATGAGGCGGATATTATTGAATCTTTCGTCAGGTATCATCAGCATATTTTCGATGGGATGGTGTTTTTGGATAATATGAGTTCTGACAGAACTCCTGAAATTCTTGAAAAGCTTAAGGAGGAAGGTCTTCCAATCTTTATTTCTTACGACACTGATCATGAATTCGCTCAGGGCAAAAAAACAACACAATTAATGTTGAACACATTTGAACAGTTTCAGCCCGATATTATCCTTCCCCTCGATGCAGATGAGTTTTTAGTTTCCAATGATCACCTGGAACATCCCTGTGACGTTCTAAACAAGATTGATTTAAATCAGCTGCATCATATAGCTTGGAGAACGTACGTTTTGAATGAGTATGATAATAGGAACGAGTTGTTTATTCCCAAAAGGATTACCTATGCAAGAGCAGATTATCATGAGACCAATCATAAAGTTGTTGTAACAGCTAATTTTGCAAAAAAATATCCTGGAACTCTTTCAGAGGGCAATCATAAATACCGAATAAATCGCGGAAAAAAGAAAGTAAAGAAAAATTTTTTAAAAGAATTGAAGATTGCTCATTTTCCTATTCGCTCATTAGAGCAATTCAAGTCGAAATTGCTTGTTACCTGGATCAATAGATTATCAAGACAAAAAATTGAGAACTTATATTTTTTAGAGAGGTTTGTTCAAATTATTAAGGATAGCAGAAGCAGGACAGAGGAGGACTTAATTCAATTAGTGAGAGATTACCATTGCGAAACAGAATTGAAAGATATAACCCTTGTTCATAAACCTTTAGATTTATCATTTTGTAAGCCTCTTAAACTTAAATATACGAAAGAAAATGAAGTAGATGCACTTCTTAACTTGCTGGAAAATTGTGAAGAAATGGCAAAGGAGTTTTTTAAGTTAAAAAGGGAATATTAGTTTAACCCTTTTCCTTCAAATCATTGAAAAAAGCGTACAAATAGCGTACGCTTTTTTATAATGATATATTATTTTTTTTGGGGATGTTACTGTTTTTTTTTTTTATTATTTTTTTCCTTTAATCGTTTTTGGAGCTTTTTAACTTTCTTTTTTAACAAATCTACTTGACTTGCCTTCCATTCAAACATAACTGGATGAACAATTGAATGTAGAGAATGGTTATTCTTTTGTTCTGTTAAGAGTTTTGGATAGTTGTGCAAAATATCTTCTCTTACAAACAACAGTGTATTTTGAACATAATAACCTGCAATATCTTTATTATTCCATATCTTGTATCTAATGCAATCGATAACCTCATACCCGTGATTTTTAAAGCGATCTATCCAATATGGCGGCCACTGCTCGTTGATATGGTTTAACCCTCCCTGTAAGGGGACAGCGGCTGAAAATAATATAATTTGCCCCAAATTCACTAAAGATTGTACAAAGATATCCGCACATTTTTCCGGCAGATGCTCTGCAACCTCCAAGGTAATAACCAGGTCAAATTTTTTATTTATATCAACATAATTTTCCAAATTAAACGGAAGAAAATCCCTTTCCGAAATCCTTAATTGGCTGCGATCGATATAGTCACCATCTATTCCTAATATTTCCTTAACACCATTATCTTTGAATACTGATAGCCAGTTCCCAGTTCCGCATCCAACATCTACTACAGAAGTTGGGTTTATTAAATCCATAACAATTGGTACTATTTGCTCAGCAGATTTTTGTGCTCCATTTTCGATTTCTTCAAAAAATTTGTGTGTATACACCAACATCACTTCTTTCTTAAATTTTTTCTTGATTTATAATTTATAAAAACTTGGAGACAAGTATTTCTTCCTGAAAACAGTCATTTAATTTATCATTTGATAAGGAAAATGGATTTAAAGATAAATTGAGTTGAGAATGATGGAGATATGTTTTGCGTGTTATGTGTTTGATCCTGTCGCCGTTTTCAAAGAAGGCGTAACTCCATGGTTCAGCTGACAGGTGGTACACACTCGAAATCTTTAACTCTTCTAAATAATCCCCATATAAAGTTCGGACTACTTCATTGTTGGAATTTTCTACAGCTTCTTTAAGGGATGTAAGAAGTTGGGAGAAGTGGAAAAAACGCAGTGGAAGATTATTTATTGTGTATTGTTTATCTTGGTCTTTGTAAACTTTTCGCTCGTCGAAATTCCAAAAAGAAACATTGTATCCAGGATGTGTTAAAATGTATGCGTTATAGTAGGTTGGGACGAGTTTTAACCACCCTTGATCAACAAATATAAATCGGTCCCAGTCCATGTAACAATGCCATTCTACTTTATCAGCCCACCAATTAATAAAGTTTTCAGCTTCATCTGATCTTTTGATTCCCAAAAATCCCGCATTAAAGATCCCAAATTGTAAGTACTCATCTTTTGGCTTTTTGATGCAGTGTGGCGTTAATACAATTGGGTACATGTCCAAAATAGGCTGAACTTCAATTATAGAGCTGTAAAGCCTTGTATCTGAATCAATATAAATAAAGTAATTTTCTTGCACCTCATTTTTATATACATATCTCATTAATTCACTTTTTAATGCCCAGGAAGCTTCAGAAGCGGTATATTTAAAAATATAGTGATCAAAATTCGGAATTCCTAAATCCTTAGCAAGTAATATTTCATCAAATACCTGTATATTCTTAACTTCAGGCTGCATTTCACTTTCAATCAAACAGATGATAACTTTTGAGTCAGGATGGAATTCTTTTATTGATTTAGCCATTATCTCCGTTCTGTGAAGATAATTTAAAGTTGATACACTAATGAAAATCACTGATTAATCCCCCCCCTTTTTTTTCCAGTTTCCCAACATAATTTTATATTTTTTGTTGGTAGCGGTTTTATTCGATTTAAGATACAGTGAGTTTTTCGTTTGATAAAGTGAAAGGATTTGCCTGTTTTTGAAATCGGGTATCAGTTAAATAATTCCTTCTGGATATTTTTTTTATTTTGCTGCCATCTGTGAAAAAATCATAACTCCAGGGTTTTTTAGAAAGAGGGAACAATTTGGCCTGCATTAATTCTTCGGTATATTCCAAATATAAATCTAAAAGAATTTTGTTCTTTTCTTTCTCCACAGCTTCTTTAAGAATAGCAGAATGCTGGGAGTGGTGGAAAAATCGGAGAGGATAATTATCGTTTATTGTATATTCTTTCAAATTTGATAAACTTAATTTTCTTTCATGTAAATTCCAAAATGCAATATTGTACCCTGGGTGTCTTAGTATATAAGTTTCAAAGTAGGTGGGAACGAGTTTTAACCATCCTTGATCATCATAAAGACGAAGACTCCGATCTCTATAACAGTAACGTGTAACTCTTTTAGCCCACCAGTCAATAAATTTTTTTGCTTCACGGCTCCTGCTTATGCCTATAAATCCAGCATTGAAAATTCCATTATATAAATAAACTCCTCTGGGCCCCTTCTGTATATCATGTGGAGTAAGAACAATCGGATATTTCTTTAATTTTGCCTGAACTTCAGTTAAAGGGCTATAGAGCATAATATCTGAATCAAGATATATAATTTGGTCATGCTTTTTTTCATTTACTAACAAATACATTAAAACCTGACTTTTAAGTGCCCAAGCAGCCTCAGCTGCATCATATTTAAATATATATTTATCAAAATCAGCAATTCCTAAATCTTTAGCAAGTATTATTTCATCAAAGAATGGAACACTTTGTGCATCTGGATGCATTTCTTTTTCCACTAAACAAACGATTACCTTAGCATCAGGGTGTTGTTCTTTTACTGACTTTGCCAAAACTTCTGCTTTGTACAAATAATTTAAAGAAGAAACGGTTGCAATGATCAAAGTCTTTTTCCTCCAAACATTGAATGGTATTAATCAATAGGGACTTTAGCTTTTTATTGAATCTAACCTTTTTTTGTAATTTTCCTGAAGTAAATTAACTATATTATCATTCAGTGTCCAGTGTAATGATCCTTTTAAGTCGGCGAAGTTCAAGGATTTAATTGGATTTCCTTTTATGCCCCAGCTTCCACCATCTATTTTTTCAATTTTCCGTTCACTTTCATGTAAATTCCAAACAGCAAGATGATAGGAAGGATGTTTAAAAAAATAAATATTAAAGAGTCCAATCATTAAACAAAGCCATCTTTCATCAATAAACAAACCTTCTACTGATCCTCGTTTGTTTTTATTTACGTCTTTCTTAATAAGCCGATGAAATTTCTTTATAAATTGGGTGGATTCTTCCGTTCTTTTGAAAGCGAGGAATCCCCCATTAATATTACCGTTCTTTAAAAGATCGAACTCATTTAAAATACCGCTCTCAGAGGGAGATGTCAGACAATATGTTGAATATATGATAGAATGCCGTTCTAAAGTTGATAATAGTTCGCTAAAGGGGGCAAAAATCTTAGTAAAACAATCAAGATAGATAAAAACATCCTCATTGGTAAATTGGTTGAATAGATAGTTAAGAAAAGGCGCTTTGAGAGCACGAGATCTATCTATAATTGAGTAAAATTCGCTTAAATTTTTTAAAAGGCCACTTCCAAAATCATTTTCAGATACTACATGATCAATATGGCGGTAACGTTTTGCAGCCCCCGGTATTTCTTTGCTTGTTAAACATAACACCATTTTTGCCTCGGGATGGTGCTTCTTTATTGATTTGGCTAATATTAATGCTGCCGCTAATTGATTGGGCTGTGCAATTGTACAAAATATCAACCTGCTTCACTCCTTAAAATTTCTGAAAACCCATCCTCATTAATCCCGTTTTATATAAATATGTTTGTAAGTGAGAGCGGACACTTACAATAGCCCAAAAAGACTATAAATTGTAATTTAATACAATTAGCGCATAACTAATAATCAGCTTTTACCTAGTCCCTAACAATAGAGGCTTACATATTCTAAAAGGAGGAATGATTTTTTGGCTAACACTTTCCATGAGAGGGGAGAGAGGTATGGAAAGGTTTCCTGCACTAAATTTACAGGAAGATTATATTGGTATAGCTGAAAGGGAAAAGGACCGTAAGAAGAATTGCTTCGAGTCCAATATTCTATATAACTTTATAAAGTTTTTCGTTCCGAAACTGAAAAATAAAAAGACCCTAGAGATAGGATATACAAAGGCAGATCAAAATGAGTTATCTATCCATGGAATGAAGAAGTATTCCGGATTAAATTACAGTGAAGTTGCTGAAGAGATTTGTTGTGAAGGACTTAAAGGTTTATTAATAAATTATGAATGGTGTGAACCAGAAAATCTAAGCGAAGGGAAAACCTACGATGTCATCGCCCTAAATCAAATGATCGAATATATTCCAGTTTTTGAAATGGAAAAAATTTGGGGGGTAATAAAAAATTTACTGTGCCAGGGCGGTTATATCGTATTAAAAACTATTTTATTTAACAATCCAAATACTTTAGAGGAATGCGAATCCCCAGACCAGATTCTAGATGAACGATGCCATAAGCAAACAATCGATACAATTTTAAGGACATGTCTGCAGCAGGGTTTTATTTTGGCAAGCTATAAAAACAATTGTTTTGGAATGGTTTTGAAGTCTGATCTTCATTTATTTGAGAAGGAAAAGCAAGAAATGTACCTCTCCTGCCATACAAAAATATTAAGTGAACATGGACTTGAGATGAAAGAAAACTATGAAGATGAAGAAATAGAAAAAGTTGTTCTTGGTGCGGGCCGGCTGCTTATCGGTTGTGTGACAGAAAATATTGAAAAATATAGAGATCAGACATTAAGATTAGTACAATCTGTTCGCTGGTTTGGCGGTCATATGGCAGGTGCTAATATTTTTGTATGCATTGTCGATAGGGCAGATCCGGAATTTGTTGATAAACTGAAGAAATTAGGAGTATTTGTCCGGATTGTCAAACGGTTTAGTGAAGATCATCCCCAATCAAATAAATTGAGGCTGTTTGAACTGGATGAAATAGGTTTTTACGACACTGTTATGCTTATGGATTGTGATACAATTGTCGTCCAAGATCCGTATCCTTTCATAGATGGAGTGAACTTTCAGGCTGAATTTGCTGCAGGCCCAACTGTTCCGCACTATGTTTTTAAAAGTCTTTTTTCCCATTTCGGATTGAAGCTGCTTCCCCTTCATTACAGAACCGCAGTGACAAATACGCCAACGATGTTATACTGCAATGCAGGCGTTTTGATATTCCCAAAGAAAATCCTTCAGGTTTTTTATCCAATATGGAAACAATATACTCATAATCTTATAGAAAAAAAATATTTATTAGGAAGGTATTTTAACTTTTGCGAGCAAGCATCACTCACACTAGCTTACGCTGCTCATCCGATTCCGTTTAGCAAACTGCCGATGGAAATGAATTTTCACCTCCTGGAAAGTAATCTTTCTAAAGTGAAAAACTGTGATCCAATTATCATTCACTATCATAACAACGTGGACGAGAAAGGATTAATTATTGATAAAACATCCAGTTCTTTTGCGAGGAACAGAGTGCAATACTTTAATAGACGTCTTATTGAATATTGTAATAAGGAGGAACGATCATGACTATAAGAAATATTAAAAAGCCTGTTTTTTTAGTCGGATGTATGCGAAGCGGAACTACACTGTTCGCAGAGTTGTTAGGCACACATCCAAATATTATCCACTGTCCTTTTGAATTAAGAAGGGTATGGTCAAGGGAAGCAGGGGTTCCAATGGCAGCACCAAAAACATTTGACCACAAATGTCCCCATTTAACCGAAAAGGATGTCAAACCAGGACAGAGAGAAAGACTTTCAAAGGCATTTATAGATGAAATGAGGAAAAATAAGGGGAGTAAAAAACTGAAAAACTCTTTATTTCTTAACAAAAATCCTCATCTGGGGAACAAAATGCCTTTTGTTAATGAATTGTTTCCAGATGCAAAATTCATATGGATTTACCGTGATATGCCGAGTGTAACGGCAAGCCTAAAAAAGATTTTAAACCGTAATGTGGTTCATTATTGGCCCCCAAAAAATGATCCAGATACTGTTCGCTGCTGGGAATGCTTTTTCACTGCTATCCCCAGTCATATTGATCGAGAACGTTGTTTCCCTGGCGGTGATGTAAGATATCTAGCAGAATACTGGTATGAAACAAACAAAGCAATTTCAGAATTTGCAAATTCCATTTCTTCTGATCGTATTTTCATCATTAAAGAAGAGGACTTAGTCTCACAGCCGGAGAAAATCCTCTCAAACTGTCTTAATTTCCTTGGTTTGCCTGCAATTCTTCCGAAATCCTTATTAAATAAGATAAATCCAGATCGCAATGAATTATGGAGTACTCGATTGAATAAAAACGAAATTAATAGGTTGTTAAATTTCGTTCTGAAAAATGGTGAGAGTCTGAATACGATTTTCCCTGAAGACGATCTCTTCAAAAAGTATAAACAGCAACTTTCTAACAACCTTTGAACATAAAAAAAAATAATGGAGCTGGAAAAAAAGAGGGCTAGACCCTCTTTTTAGTATGTAAAAATTTTGTTTGATATTATTAAGAATTAGATATGGATAGAGAAAATGAAATAAAAATTTCTAAAAATAATGTGGATAAGCCTTGTGTCAATAACACTCGGTTATCCACTTAATTGAGTAAATAAAATATCAATTTTTTTTATTTTTTTATCTAATTTATTTAAAGCTGTCACTAGAAGATTTTAAATCTTCCTCTAATTTATTTTTGGCCCAGTTGTATAATTCTATATCCAGCTCATTATTTTCAGTTATTTTGCTGATGATTCTCTGACCAAGTTCATCCTTGCTTAACCTTTTTTTTGTTTTGTTTTTTCTAACATATGAAATGTCATTCCAATTTAATTTTTCTTTCATTAGCTTTATAGAATCATCAAACATTTCTGTTATGCCAATTACTGTGAAGTGATTCAGCAAATTTAATTTCGCTAGTTCAAGATCAGTAGTTATCAACGAATTTTTGCCAAGTGCTCTTTTGGTTTGCATATTATTCGTATGATTCTTTAAATCAGGATGATCAAGGAACTCTTCAAATGACAGCCCCTTTACAATACCGTGTAATGGATGCTTTTCTTTGCCTAAAACATAATAGTACATGGAAATAACTCGATCAATTGGTTCTCTCAACATTGTAATATAAGTACATTGTTTAGTGGTGTGAAGGTGCAGCCCAAACGAAAGATGCCCGAATACAAATTTGAAATCTCTTTCTTCCAACTTTTCTTTGAATTCCTGGATTTTACCGTCCGTAATATCTTTTAATATCATATTATCTGGATACTGTCTCTTAATTATTCTTTTCAATGTCATTCCACCGGTTTTTGGTATATGCATGAAAATAAGAAGACGGTCATCTGCAGGCATTTTATTTTTCATGTCAGTCACTTCTCCTTTGTTTTAAAACTAATAAAGATTTGCAGGGTTTTCTGCAACCTTATTAAATCAATTATTATTTCTGTTTAAAAAAACCTCCAATTCCTGCTTGGAGCTACTGTCCAATGCTTCTAATCGTTCTATGAAGTTTCTTTTTGCCCAGGTGTATAGCTGCATATCTAAATGATTGAGCTCTTTAATTCTTTCTATAACATCATTGGAAAAATGTTCTCTTGTTGGCCGATCCGCTGTATAGTTCTTTCTTTCATAGCTAATATTTTGCCAACCAAGTTCTTTTTTCATCAAATAGATTGATTCATCGAACATTTCTGTTATGCCAACAACTTTGTAATGTTTATTTAGAATGTTTTTTGCCTTCTGCAAATCGCTTTCTTTGGGTATTAAGCTTCCAATTATTTTTTGAGTTTGCCGATTTACTGTTCGTCGAAATAACCCCTTATCATTTATAAATTCTTCAAAGGTTAGTTGCTTAACTTTTTTATGAAGAGGGTGATTTTCCTTGCGAAGGTTATAAAAATACATGGATATAACCCTTTCAACTGGGTCCCGAAGCATAGTGATATAAGCGCAAGGTCTATTGGTATATTTATGAAGGCCGAATGGGTGGTGGCCAGTTACAAATTCAATATCTGTCTTCTCCCCAATATCCTTTATAAATTTCGAAACACTGGATGAAAAAACATTCGTTAACATTTTTTCTTTATCGTAATTTTTATTTGCGATAGACCGCAAAGTCATTCCGCCTGTTTTGGGGATATGGGTATGAATGATCAATTCCTTACTTTTATCCAACGTTTTCACCTCTTGATGTTTATTATGGTTATTTGAATTATTGGAAATAATAAGTGGCAGGGTTACTAATATACATGGAAAAATTTAATTGCCATATTTTTTTAACATTTGGTTGAATTCCTTAATTCTCTTTTGTGCATAATGACTTTTCGTAACCTCAAGAATAAAGCCCGAGTCTTCAGAACGATGATGATAATGAATAATGACGGGGTCGCATTGTTGAATTTCCGGCGCATATCTGCCCACCAGGGGAAAATTCATTTTCATCGGCAGTTTCTTAAATGGAACGGGGTTTTTGACAAAGGACAATGTCAATGAAGCTTGTTCACAGAACTTAAAGTAGTCTTTTAGCAAGTGCTTATTTTTTATAAGATCTTCAGTGTACTCCCTCCATACAGGGAAAAATGTTTGGAGGATAGATTTCGGAAATATCAATACACCTGCATTGCAATACCATATAGTGGATATTCTTGATAAAGCTGTCTTATATGTTCGTTCTGGCACTTTTAATTGGTAATGATAAAAAATTTCTTTAAATAATTCGTGCGGTACAGTTGCTCCTGCTGCCATTTCCGCCTGAAAGCTTTTTCCATCAATATATTTTAATGGGTCTTGAACAATAATTGTGTCACAGTCCAAAAACATAATTGTATCATAAAAGTCAATTTCTGGTAATTCAAAAAATCTAAGTTTATTGGATTGCGGATGATGTTCACTGAACCGTTTTACTATACGTACAAAAGCTCCCCATTTTTTAAGCTCCAATACAAATTCATCATCTGCTTCATCAACGATGCAAACAAATATATCTGCCCCAGCCATTTTCCCTCCAAACCAGCGAATCGATTTTACCAGATTTAAAGTTTGCCGCTGATACTTTGCATTGTTTTCTGTCACACATCCAATCATTAATCGTCCAGTTTCTTTATCAGGTTTGGCATGGCGCTTGTCTTTAGATAGGGATGGAATGTATTTGTCTAAATAATTATTCTTTTTTGGGGGAGCAAAATGCTTAATATCACTTCTGCGAACAAATCCAAAGAACCTCTTATCAGCCTTAGAACAGATGAAATTATGTTTTAAACAAGTTTTTAATAAGGTATCAATGTCAACAGTTTCTTTATTACCATGAATGCCTGATGAATTGAAACTCAAAAATCCATGACCATCTTCATATGGATTATTGCAGTTAGAAATACTTAAAACAATATGTCCGCCAGGCTTAAGAATTTGCTTTAATTCTTCCAAAACCAGTTCCATTTTGAAAATTGGAATATACTCAATCACTTCATTCATGATAATTACATCGAAGAATTGACCGTATTTATCGATTTTTTTATTCAATTCCATATTTATTATGGAGTCAGTAAAGTGATTATTTTCATCCCTAAAATCATCTTGTTTTAAATCAATTATTTGGTAATTTTCAAGTCCAGCTGTGAACATCTGTGAACAGAGATTTTCACAGCCGAAGCCAATCACCAATATGTTTTTTTCTTTTATATTACTGACAAAGGAAAGTGTGAAACTGGATATATCTTTATGGCCTATAAGGTTTTGATCAATATTTAATAGGTTACAGCCAGCAACACGATCCTTTAGTTGAAAGTAATTGTGTGTCATAACTTCTCCTTTCTTAAATAAGTTACGATATATTTTCATCACTAAGTTTCATTTAGACATGCCACTACTTAATAAGATATGAACATCTACATTGATATGTCATGGCAGAACGGATATAAATAGCCCTTTTTTACATTGACAAGCTTTGCTTTAGTCTGCATAAAAGGCCTTGACTTTGTACCATTTTATTCATCATTCCATATTAAGTTGATTGTCCAAATTGCAAAGGGCTTTTATAAATTAACAACTAAAAAAAACAATACTTCTCACAAATTTCTCCTGTTCTTAAAACCAAATTTTGTATGTAGTGAATGAGCCGTGCCAAAGGGAGGTTTAAATCCATAACCTAAATTATGTAGGTTTGTTTCAAATGGAGGTGTATGGAAAAGTGAAAGTAAGAAAGGCGGTTATTCCCGCAGCTGGCCTTGGAACTAGACTGCTGCCATTAACGAAGGCCTTGCCTAAAGAAATGCTGCCTATAATTGATAAACCAACAATTCAGTATATTATTGAAGAAGCAGTTGAGGCAGGAATAAATGACATCATAATTGTAACAGGGAAAGAGAAAAAAGCGATTGAGGATCATTTTGATTCTTCTTTTTTATTAGAACAAACATTAAATAAAAAAGGAAAGCTAGAGGAACTGCAGGAAATAAAAAAGATTTCACAGTTAGCCAATATTCATTATATCCGACAAAGTGAGCCTAATGGATTAGGACATGCAATTTGGTGTGCAAGAAAGTTTGTTGGAAACGAACCTTTTGCTGTTTTACTGGGAGATACTCTTGTGGAAGAAAAAAAGTCCTGTCTTAAGGATATGATGGGGGTTTTTGAAAGCTGCCATAATTCAATAATAGGAATTAAGCATGTTGAAGAAGCAGACGTGCATAAGTACGGTATTGTGGACGTAGAAAAGGGGAAAGGACCAGTTTATAATATTCTCAGTTTAATTGAAAAGCCTGCCAGAGAACATGCACCATCCGATTTGGCTATTTTTGGAAGGTATATTCTTACTCCCAAGATTTTTGAGCTGCTAGATAAGCAAGAACCTGGGGTTGGAAATGAAATCCAGCTAACTGATGCAATTTCTGCTCTTCTTAATTATGAATCAGTCTATGCTCATGTATTTAATGGCAAGAGTTATGATATTGGCGATAAACTTGGATACCTGAAAACTGTAATTGAATTTGCATTACAACGTGAAGATCTTGAAAAGGAAGTTCTCCATTTTCTAGCTGATATTGTCAGGAAGAATAGCTTGCTCTCATAATACAAGAAACACCGCCTAAATTTCGGAGCGGTGTTTTTATTTTTAGAAATGTTAATATAGTAAATCAAAATTTAGCCTATAAAACCATGGCTTTTATCTAGATCTTTTAATTAGAATTTTTTTAAGGTTTTGTCTAAAAAATTCTCAACTTCCTTAAGGTTGTAACCGGGTGAATTTCCGATTTTTTCATTAAACTTTTTAACAAGCGGCTTCGGATTAGTCAGCATATCCTCAAAATAAACATCAATGATGTTTTCAGATGGAATGCCATAGGTATGACGATAATGATAGAGATTTATCAAATATGGTGTTAATATTTGTGATGCATTTACAATTCCCTTACGATCCCGATTTGCCATTGAACGGACAGAAGCTTCAAATGGCCGATGAATAAAAACATAAGTAATGTCTGCCACTTCTTCTAACAATGGCTTCCAAACTTCAAAAGTTAATAATATCCTGGGATCTTTTAATCCCCAAACAGGTTTTACGTTATCAGCAATAAAGCTCTGTATTTTAGATATTGTGAAGTTTGAAGCTCCGATTATTTTATTGCTGGGCGGATTATTCCATGAAGCTTTGGCAGCTTGAAGGATTTCCTGATTGATTGCTACAAAGTCCATATTTTCAAAATGGCCCTTGGGGTTAAAAGGGGAGGCTGTTAGGAGCTTAGTTCCCATGTGAATTCCTAATAAGTGCATCACCCCAGCAGTTGCACTAGAGCCAGAACGGTGAAGGCATAAAACCAGAAAAAGACTGCTTTTTTTCCCCATGCTTAACACTCCTTTGCATTATGGTTTGCCAATTAGTGAAAGCATTTGCTCTATACGGTGCTGAAAGGTGTGTTCTTGTAATACTCGGCTTCTGGCTTTATTAGCGATAGCGTCTCGTTCTTTGTCAGCTTTCATATAATAATGAACTTTCTCAATAAGTTCTTGCATATTTCTAAAAGCAATTATTTCTTTATTTTCAATAAAATGTTTGGGTAAATCTTCTCTAAACTCTATAAGCTGAAATGCTGAACAAGCTGCCACATCAAATGTACGATTATTAATGCTTTTTCCTGTAATACCCAGCTTGTTTTTATTTTGCCGCAAATTTGAGGGGCGATGAGAATTAAGCACTATTTTTGCCCCATTATAATAGTCTGCTGCTATTTGAGGCTCTACCCATCCTTCATCTATGTTTAAGTTACTATATTTCCGATAACTCCGTAAATAACGGCTCCAATTTCCAACCACACGAACTTTGTAAGATGTTTTTTCAAGTATGAATTCCAGCAGATGTATACGATCAGGATATGGGTAACCAACAAAGCAAATATCACTTTTGAATTCTTCTGGAACCTTTTTGGGATAAAAAACATCAGGGTTTGCAGCCAGCGGTAAATGGTAAGCTCTGCTATGACCCTTTTTTTCATAAAACTCAAGCGCTGCCGTGTCGATAGTAAATAAATAATCAAAATCGTTCATAAGGCCAATGGAGCGATCGATATTATAGGGATCTTCTGTCAGCCAAATCGAAGTTTTAATCCCATATTGTTTGAGGATTTCCAACATCATTTTTGTCATTTTGTACCCAACTAGTGTTAAAGCAAGATCAGGTTTAAATGTCTGTAAAATCGATTCCAGTTCTTTTACACCCTGATTAAAATAATAAAAAGACACTTTATGCTCTTTAATTAATTCAGCTTGTATCCATGATTCAAACCAATCATAAATTCCTTTATATCCTGAAGTTATAAAAAGGATTCTCATATATAATCACCCAAATCTAATTGAAATAAAAAAATGCATTTTCTTTCAGAATTAAAATAAAATGAAGTGCACTCCCGCTGTATCGGCATCGTTTTTAGTTATGGAACTTTAATTCTGCTTTTAATATATGTCAAAAAGCAATCATTGTGAGAATAGGTGCATTCAGTGCCATTAAAGGCCAAAGATTGAAGCAGTAAATAGAAAATCCTGCAGGGGGTTAACATTATATAGTAGTGTGTAAGGCATTAATCTTACAAAAAAATGAAAAATAGACAGAAACCTATCGGCACTAGTCCATTCCTTTTATAGATTTAGACATATATATAAGTAAGTCAAAAATTTAAGTCAATTACTATTTTCGGTATTGCACTTAAAGTTATAGTTGACAAAAACTTATAAGGAGTGGAATTTATGAAAAACAATACTGGCCATGGCTGTGGCTGCAATGATCATAAAGCGTGCCCGCCAATGCCGGCAAGCCACGAAGTAAAATCAAAAAGCACAGGCTGTGATATTGACACGTTTCTAATTGGAGGAACTGAAGAAACTGTTGTTTTGGCAGATGTGACAGTAGAAACATTGGTAGAAGCAGATATTCATTTGCCTACTTTTGCGACTGATATTAAAAATATCAGAAAGAATGTTCATTTAACACAATGTAAGGCTACACCGGATTTTTCTGATCCTTTTAGAGTGAAACTATTCGTAGAAGGGTTTGTGCACAAAAATATTCAATTTGTTGACGGTGGAAGCTGCGTCAGGGATTTTAGTGTGAATGTACCTTTTAGATGTTTTGACTTTGTTGACCTTATTAACCCTGTAGCCTTTCCTTTCGAGGATCCATTCAGCAGCAAAGACAGCGGCAATTTAGAAATCAGGGAGATTTCAAAAGATGGAATGAGTGCAGATCGCTGTAATTTCGGATCCATCACTTTTGAAATCAATAATGAGCCGATTAAATGCAAATTGCTTGCCTCTCAAGTAGATCAGTGGGATATTCTGAGTGATTTTGATAACTGGGGACGTTTCAATAAAATTACTGAAAAAATGAATGTTGTACTTTTCCTTAAATTGTCACAAAAACAGCAAGTTGCAGAACCTTCTCCAAATGGCTCAACAGGCGCAGAGACTATGGCCGCAAAATTTAAAAAAATTACTCGCCGCAGATAAATGCGGAAAAGGGTGCCTTATTTTTAGGCACCCTTATATTAATAAATTATTTATTTACTAAATTAAGATCCACATACTGTTTCTGCAGTAAATCAATTTCCAGAATAGCTCTTCCCTGAATATAGATTTCTGGTTTTTCATTCTCTAGAATGTCATTGTGCCATACAAAATGAATACTTTGTAATTGGGCTTCTATTTTCTCTGAAAAATACTGAGCGGCTTCATAATGTGAACTTATCCCCTGATCGTCATCTGTCTTAAAGGTATATTCCTTCTGGAAGCCCGCTATTGGCATTACTGGAGGATAAAGCCAATCTGCATCTGCCGTTTTATCCCACTTTACAGGTATTTTCATTGTATGAAGAGAACCTCCTATAGCATTATCTACATATTCAAGATCCGCTATAAGTGTCCCTTTTAAAAATATTACACTGGAAGGGAGAATAACATTCGTTTCCAGTGTTTGAATGGACCATTCCAATTTAGTGATGTTCTTAATTGGCAAATGGATAGGGAAAGCATCAAAAATGTCTATTTCAATGTTCAGCTTTTCCACAAGAACGGGTACTTTTACGGTTGGCATAATGACTTTTGGGAAGCATTTCTTAATGTGTGCTGTATGGGATGAATTTTCTTCGCCCGTTTCATCAGGACAGAGTTTCCGATCAAAAACATCCTCAAGAGAAGAGGATTCGCAGGCGCTTTCTATAACTTCTGATGATGATTCTTCATAATCCTCATAACAGGATTCTGGGTGAGAGGATGATTCTTCAAGATTCAAAAAGGATTTTTCACGTGAAGATGACTCTTCCTCACTTATACCCAGAAATTCTGCATTCTTTGATTCCTCTAAATTTGAATAACATGAACTATCCTGACAATCGGACTCAAGCTCGCATGAAGGCAGCTCAATATCTGTTAAAGCCAGGTCCTCAATCGCTGAAGATGTTTCTTCATTTTCAGAATTAAGAATGTGAGAAAAACTTTCAAGCAAATATGAGACCTTTTGGAGATTTTCATCAGATTCTGCAATCATATTTTCGTTCTTGTTTTTTGATTCATGGGCTTCTTGGAGAAGACTCGAAAATATTTCTTGTATTTTTAAATTTGGTTCTATATCGTCATATCCCTGAAATCCTTGAAAATCATTATTTTCAGGATGTGAATCCTCTAATATTGAATAGGCTTTTTCCAATAAGGATGAAAATTCGCCTTTATATGGAGCCAAGTCATAATCTTCTGGAAGTCCGGATTCATCAGTCTCAAGATACACTTCATCCTGTGATATGTGCAGGTCTTTTTCATCTGGCTGAAAGCTGACTAAAGATGATGATTCTTCATTAGCACTAAGGGTATTTACATGATTTATTTCTTTTGCAGCAGATGATTCCTCATCAACCATTAGATAAGTGTCAAGAGAGTCATTTTTCTCTGCAGAGGATTCTTGTTCTGAATGCAAATCTGACATCATTGAAAAAACTTCATCCTGCTGCGAAGGGGGATGATTATATAGAGATCGAAGTACTTCCTCAGAGGAGGATTCATAGAGCATTGAGTAAAATTTTTCCACAAGGGGAAGTTCCTCCTCTGTAGGAGCAGCTAAATAATCCTGCGACTCTGATTCCGCACCGCTGGTTAGTTTATTTTCAAAAAAAGATAATCTTTCAATGGCAGTATCTGAACTCTCCGATCTTCCAGTTTCTTTTCCTTGCAGCATCAAAAGAAATTCTTGCTCCAGTAATGAACTTTTATTAAGTTCATTACTATTTCCATTACTTTTATCAGCCATAAATTCGCCAGAATAAGGATGCGATTCCTCAATGGAGGGAGAATTCTCCTTTGAACTTTCATCATGAAAAAACTGATGGTCATTCAGCATTGAAAAAACTTCCTCAACTCCTTCAGAAGCAGTCATATCCTTTAAATAGAAGTGAGTCCTTCCGGCAGCTTTTTTTTCAGGGAATGCTGGAGACCAGGAAAGCATTGGAGAGAATGGAGTAAGCATGAAAGAGTCTCTTCCCTTATTATCTATCCGGGATTTGTCTGATGAGTTCTTTTTCTCTCCAATTTTTTGGCTCTTCTTTTCCTTAATAATTTCTTTATTTTTTGGAACTTTATTTTTGTTTGTTTCTCTTGAAGCTCTCGGTCTTCGAATTAACTGCTGTGCTTCTATCTTTGGCGGCGGCAATATGAAAGGTTTAGATCCGCTTTTGCTTGATGAATTCCCTGGAGCAGCTGGCTGCTCCCTGGTTTTCATCTCCTGGTTATTCAGTTGGCCCTTGATTTCCTGATTATTTACCTGATCCTTCTGCGAAAAAAAGAGAGGATCGGGCTTATTGTTGCGTTCTTCTATTGAAGGAGTTCTTTCATGGAAGCCATAAATACGGTTATAAGCATCATTCATATTATTCATATCAAATGGAAGATATTGGTATATAAACCATTCTCTCCAATCCCCTCCTTACTTTGAGATTCCTGTAAGAATCTTAATCACAGCAGTCGCAGCAATCATCATTGGTTGTTGAAGCTACACGTATCTGTTGTTTTTGGAGTACTTTAAGGTCAATATCAAGAACCATTTTTTCTTCTACTTTTGTAAAAAATCCCTCTCCAAGTGGAGATGAGGTTGGCAGCGGCTCCCGATCAATTGCTTCATCCCATTCAATAATCTTACTCGAAATTAACTCACAGAAAGGCAATTCATTATAAAATTGCTTGCTTTCCTGGTGGAATTGGGAAAGATCATTTGACTGCAATTCATCTTTTTCCGGGAAGCCTGATGGAAGAGGCTGTGAAACCAGGAAATCAAATTCATTGCGTTTATTTGTCTTAGGCATAACAGGACAGGTTAGAAACTTCTTAATCTCTGTTGTGCACTGAAATGGAATATCTGTCGTGAAAGAATGAATATCGGAAGAAACAGATTTCGAAGTGCTTGGTTCAATCTCCGGACTCGGACTTGCATATTGAATATTTTTCCTTACAAAACCTTTTATAAATAACTTGTTTGTAGGGAGCAGCAATCTGCATTGAGTTAACTTTACATGTTTTTTGATATCTTTAATTTCCAGCACTGGTTCTGGGAAGGTAATAACCGCATCCACATTTATTTGAAGTGTAAGTTCAGCTAGGACAACTGGAACCTTTGCAACTATTTTTCCAATAGATACTTGCGGATGGTGGTTTTCATGACTTTCACAATTACAATGAGTAGTTTTTACTTGGCATTCATGGTTTTTATGATCTTTATGTTTATCTGACATTTGGGATCCTCCTAAAATCAAGATATTGCATCCTATGCATGATAAACGTCCATGTTTGGGCGGTTGCCCATGGGCATTTGCGGAAATGGAGGTACCACTCCCTAAAAAATAGGAAAAAATAAAGTGTGAAGGCACTATGTATTTTTATTTTTGTCAATTTCATAACTATTGAATATATTATTTTGAAAGAAAAAGGCAATACCCCGATTCCAAAAGAATCAAGATATCGCCTGGGAGAATCCTATTGCCACTCGCCAAAGTTGGAGGGATTCTTAATTGATTTATTAATCAACCATCACTCGGACCTGCTGATTTTGCAGAACCTTAACAGTAAACTCTAAGAACATCTTTTCCACTATAGTTGTAAATGTGCCTTCTTTTAATGGTCCAGAGCCAGGTAGGGGTTCTCTGTCAATTGCTTCATCCCATTCAGTGATTCTGCTTGAAATTAATTCGCAGAAAGGAAGCTGATTGAAAAATTGCGTACTTACTTGATGAAATTGGGATAAATCATTTGAAAGAAATTCGTCTTTTTCAGGGAATCCCTTGCCTAATTCTTGAGCTCTAAAGAAATCAAATTCTTCTCGTGTGTTTTGGATTGGCAGCTGAGGCGGTGTGAATGGTGAGACAAAATCTGCTGCTGGAATCCTGGTCACACATTCAAAAGGCACATCAACTGTTAAAGATCTAATTTCTGATGAAACGCAGGAGCTGGAAGTGTTTGGACATGGAGTTGCAAATTGTATATTTTTGCGTACAAATCCTTTTAGGAATAGATTTAGATCACGCTGCGGGAACAGATTCGGTGAACCAGCTGGGATTGATGGCAGCAGAAGGCGGCATTGAACGATCTTTAACGTCTTTTTAATATCCTTAATTTCCAGCACAGGTTCTGGAAAATGAATATTCGCTACGAGGCTGGTACTTACCAATCTTTCAGCCAAAACGACTGGTACTCTTATAATTCTGCGTCCTGCAGGTGTAGTTGGCGGTCCCCCGGTAGAAACACTTTCACATTGTTCTACAGAAGCAGAAACATTTAAATCAATACAATTTTTATTCTTATCCATTCTTTATTTTCCTCCCTTTGATTTTAGGTTCATGTTATCCTATGCGTTTCCATGGTTATTTGCAGTAGTACAAACGTGGAAATTTGGCCAATTTTTCTATATTAGTCTAAAAAAAATTATAAAAGTACGGGCACAATTGGACTCCTATCACGCATAGGATTCAGAAGGAGGAGTGAGGAATCTATGGAAAATCAAAATTTTCTTGCTGTAGATATTGGAAACAGCTGGTATAAAGCTTTAGCATCAGACAATGGAATTCTTTCAGAATATCAGCTGCCAAATGCTATTGCTCTGTTTGATGAAGAATTTTACGAAAAGCCATATGATGATGAGGATATCATGCTGGAAGAGAACCTTATTGTCGAAGTCAAAAGCACGGCTGTGATTGATAAAAGAGAAATTTTCTATATTGGCAAAGGAGCTGCCAGACAAAGAGATGTTAGTTTAACTGCATTTAACAACCAAAAAGCCGATGAAGACAGAACCTATTTGCTGTTGTTTGGTTTGGCAGCCTATCATGCATTGCTTCAGTTTCCTGAAGAAACAGAAATACAGTACACTATTGACCAATTAGCTGTATCACTTCCAACAACTCAGTATAAAGAAAGAAAAACACGATTAAAAGATAAGCTGGCAGGTACCCATACAGTCATTTTTCATAAAGTGCCCGGAGTGTTAGAACCTAAAGAATTAGAAGTTAAATTAGAAATTAAAGATATCATTGTTGGGGCTGAAGGAGCCTGTGCATACCTGGCGTTAACAAGAGATCATGAGACTCTCGAAGTAAAGAATGAAGAACTGGTTAAAGAATCAATTAAAGGAATCATAATTGGGGATCTCGGTGGAGACTCTGTGGATTTTGTGGGAATTAAAAATAATAGGCCTGTTGCATCTGTAGAGGGAGAACCATTCGGGATCAACCAATTTATTGATAATATTATCCAAAGAGTAAGCAAAAAGGAAATGTTCCGATTTGATTCAAGAGCTGAATTGGAGGAAAAATTGGCTGCGGGACAATCAGAATGGTATGTTGAACCATTTGCTGGTGTAAGAAAGGATATTAGCAAATATATTATCCCTCAGTTAAAATCAATGGCTATTAAATATCTTGAGCATTTTGATCGTGTGAGAAGCAGTACAACTGAAATCAAAGGAGCCGTCCGCTATATTGCAGTAGGTGGAGCAGCGAAATTGGCACGGAAGCAAATCCAGGAAGCAGCAGTAAGGTGGAATGAAAGGGGCCGGCCAATTGAGCTAATGTTCCCGCAAGACATGGAAAAGTTAAATGTTCAGGGTTTAATGATTTTAGCTAAAATGAATCAGTTAAAGAAAGTACAAGAAAATCACGCAATTTCCACTAAAGGTTAGGGATGATGGAAATGTTCAGGACATATACAGACTATGTTAATAAGACTGCTCTTACTCTTCCTGACAAATTCATTGATGTGAGAACCGGTGAATCCATTGAGGTATTACCTAAGGTTCTGGAACAAATTGAATATCATTCAAACAATAGTACTCTTATCCACTTGGTATTAACAGCTCTAAATAGCTATTTGCATCCAAAGAGTATAAGCAGCGGCAACAGTTTACTCCTTGAAGAAATAAGAGAAATTAAAAGAATGATGCAAATGGGTTATCTTCCAAAAGGAAATGGTCAAATTGGAAATGGACTAACACAATTAAACGAAACATCTAACCTTGATTTGAATGAGGTAGAAGATGTATTAGAGGCATTTGGCGGCTAATTATTATTAGCTATGTAAAAAGGTGCACCGTTATAGAAGGTACACCTTTTTTACTCTTTCCCAGCATGCTGCTTTGTTCATGCTATAAACGCACAGCAGGCAAGCACGTAACAGCACAGAAACAGGAAAGATCAACATTAATACAGATACCAGTCCCCATTAGATCTGAGACATCCTCGCAGTCAATTTGATTGCATGGTGAACAAATACTCTTTTTGAATGGATCTTTTGAACATTTTCCGTGTTTAAAGGTTAATAATTCAAGTACGGCACATTTACCATCGAGATCTTTGATTTTGAAAATAAAAGATTCGATACATGCAAACTTCTTTTGCTTAGAATGGCTGAAGATGGTTACACCACTAGCTTTAAAAGGTTCAGCTTCTTCATTATAAAGAATGAAAGGAATTGCATTTTTCTTTGGCTTTTTAGAATCTCCCAAAAGCTCTTTTATAGATTCATTGCAAGATGTTTTACACTCATCATCACGCTTCGCTTTTTTCTGAGCGTTAAGAATGGCTGCTAAGACTTCCCTTACGCATACTTTATGATGTGTAGGGTGTTTGTGATGATCTTTTTTATCTTTATCATCTTTATCATCTTTATCATCTTTTTTACCCTTATCCTTCTCTTTTTTCTCCTTATCATGGCAGTCGTCACTGCTTTCTTCTTCCATGCAGTCCCTATGTTTATCGTCGTCATGGCAGCAGCTGCTTTCATCTTTATCTTCCTGATGACTATACTTAAACATCGATTCTCACTCCCTTTAAATAATTACTCAAAATTAGCATACGGTACACTGGTTGATTTTGAGTGAGAATCTCGCCTATTACTTGAGAAAAAATTTAAGAAAATAAACTATATTTATACTAAGGCACCCTATAGATTGAGCAGGAGTGCCAATAATATGCTTAATAAATATATGACTAAAGTACAAACATAAACACACAAAGAAAATGTGCCATGCTTCCCATCATAATGAAAATATGAAAAATCTCATGAAAACCCAAATGTTTGAACTCCAGGAATTTTGGTTTAATTGCATAAATCACTCCGCCGATCGTGTATAGGATGCCTCCAAGCAAAAGAAGCATTACTCCAGGATAGCTTAAAGACTCAGAAAGAGGCGAAAAAGCAAAGACAATAATCCATCCCATTGCAATGTATAAGGCTGTTGATAGCCAGCGGGGGCAGCTGAACCAGATCATTTTAAACAGAATCCCTGATAAAGCAACAGCAGAAACAATGGAAAACAGAACCCAGCCGGTCACACCATTTAAGGTAATAAGGCAAAAAGGTGTATAGGAACCTGCAATCAATACATAAATCATGGAATGATCAAGCTTTCTTAAAAAGGCAATGACTTTATCTTTGGCTATCACCATATGGTAGGTTGCTGATGCTGAATAGAGCAGCATCAAACTGATTCCAAAAATGGCAACAGCAGTAATGGCAAGCGGTGACGATGTTGTCAGTGAGGCTTTGATAACCATGGCAAGCAATCCGGCAAAGGATAAAATGGCCCCTGCCAAATGGGTCAGTCCATTAATGGGCTCCCGGATGTATGAATTCATAATATCTCCTCCTAATGTTCTCTTATGTAGTTTTTATAACTACTTAATATAATATATAAAACGATATCTAGTCAATGTTTACAACTTACGCGTTTTTAAGTAGAATTTATATAATAAGCTGAGGATTTGAGGGATAAATATGGAAATGGAAAAACTCATTGCGGATAATCAGATTCAATTGGAAGATATCCCGCAGATAGATTTATATATGGATCAAGTGATCCAGCTATTTGAAAATACTTTTGGCAGTACGACGAGAAACGAAGAGGAAAAAGTGCTTACTAAGACAATGATAAATAACTATGCAAAAGGGAAATTATTTTTTCCTGTCAAAAATAAAAAATATTCAAAGGAGCACCTTATTTTAATTGCTTTCATTTATCAGCTTAAAGGAGCTCTATCCATAAACGATATTAAAAGCCTGTTAAATGGCGTCAACACTCAAACAGCAGAAGGAAAGATGGATCTGGACCATTTTTATCAGCTTTACCTCGATTTAACTAAACTTAATGTCGATGCATTTAGGAATGATCTGGATAATCAGGCAGCCAGGGCAGCAGAGGAAGCAAAAGAGCTAAATAAAGATCAGCCAGATGAGCTTGAAAAAGTACTGCTGGCAGCTTCACTGGTTCACATGAGCAACTTATACCGAAAAGCTGCTGAACGCATTGTCGACGATGTAAAAAATGAAGCGGATCAAAAATAGGAAGGCGGGAACCGCCATCAATAAAAAGCCAAAACGAAAACCAGGGCTGATGCGGGAAATTATGTCCGAATTCCTGGATTCCATTGTGATCTCATTACTGTTTCGGATCCTACTGTGGATTCCGAGGGTGATTTTCAGCTTCTTTAAAAATTTGTTTTAATAATAAGCAATTGGTTCGGACAGGAGAAAACGACATGACGCTCATAGAGTCCGATCCAGTTTCGTCTTCGGACAGAAAAAGGGAAAACTCCCGAGCCAGAGTCCGAACCCGTCTTGACTTCGGACAGAAAAAGGAAAAACTCCCGTGGCAGAGTCCGAACCTGCCTTGACTTCGGACAGAAAAAGGAGAAACTCCCGAGCCAGAGTCCGAACCTGCTACGACTTCGGACAGAAAAAGGAGAACTCCCCGTGGCAGAGTCCGAACCTGCCTTGACTTCGGACAGAAAAAGGAGAACTCCCCGTGGCAGAGTCCGAACCTGCTACGACTTCGGACAGAAAAAGGGAAAATTCCCGTGGGAGAGTCCGAACCTGCTACGACTTCGGACAGAAAAAGGAGAAATCCCCGTACCAGAGTCCGAAGCTGCTATGACTTCGGACAGAAAAAGGAGAAACTCCCGAGCCAGAGTCCGAACCTGCTACGACTTCGGACAGAAAAAGTAGAAATCCCCTAGCCAGAGTCCGAAGCTGCTATGACTTCGGACAGAAAAAGGAGAAACTCCCGAGCCAGAGTCCGAACCTGCTATGACTTCAGGCAGAAAAAGGAGAATCCCCGTACCAGAGTCCGAACCTGCTACGACTTCGGACAGAAAAAGGAGAACTCCCCGTGGCAGAGTCCGAACCTGCTACGACTTCGGACAGAAAAAGGAGAAATCCCCGTACCAGAGTCCGAACCTGCTATGACTTCGGACAGAAAAAGGAGAAACTCCCGAGCCAGAGTCCGAACCTGCTACGACTTCGGACAGAAAAAGTAGAAATCCCCGTACCAGAGTCCGAACCTGCTATGACTTCGGACAGAAAAAGGAGAAACTCCCGAGCCAGAGTCCGAACCTGCTACGACTTCGGACAGAAAAAGGAGAACTCCCCGTGGCAGAGTCCGAACCTGCTACGACTTCGGACAGATAAAGGAAAACTCCCGTGGCAGAGTCCGAAGCTGCTATGACTTCAGGCAGAAAAAGGAGAATCCCCGTACCAGAGTCCGAACCTGCTACGACTTCGGACAGAAAAAGGGAAAACTCCCGTGGGAGAGTCCGAACCTGCTATGACTTCGGACAGATAAGGGAAAATCCCCATACCAGAGTCCGAACCTGCTATGACATCGGACAGAAAAAGGAGAAATCCCCGAGCCAGAGTCCGAACCAGTCCCGGCTTCGCACAATAACCCAAAACAAAACCCGGGCAGCAAAAGGCCCGGGTTCATCTTTTATAGGAATATGAAGTATATAACCCCTGCAAGTACAATTCTGTAAATGGCAAAAGGAATAAGTTTAACTTTATTGATCATCTTCAAAAAGAAGCGGATTGAAATCAATGCAAAAACAAATGCACTGATGAAGCCTGCAATAAAGAATGGAAGCGCATCGACTGAAAAGTACTCGAGATTTTTTATTAATGATAGAAAACTCGCGCCAGCCATGATGGGCACAGCCATGATAAAAGTAAAATCAGCTGCAGCACGGTGCGACAGGCCAAGCAGCACGCCGCCTGAAATGGTTGAACCTGAACGTGAGAAACCTGGCCAAAGTGAGAAGCACTGAATCAATCCAATAGATAAAGCCTGTTTGTAGGTGATTTGATCAACAGAAACTGTTTTCGGGCTTTTGCCTCCAAAAATATCGGCAAAAATCATCAGAAATGCACCAATTACCAAACCAATCAGTACCGTCTCAGTTGAAAACAGGTGTTCATCAATATAATCCTCAAACAACACTCCAAGAACCCCGGCAGGAATTAACCCGACAATCACTTGAGACAATTTCAGACGGCTTTGTTTTTCTTCAGTGTTTTTGCTCCTTCCCCCAAGACCGAGCATTTCAATGAACCGTTCTTTAAAAATAATCACAACCGCTAAAATGGAACCGAGCTGAATGACGACTTTAAATGTATTAGCTTCATATTTTGACAAAAACTCTTTTGTATTGAGCCACATGTCATCCACAATAATCATATGTCCTGTAGAGGACACAGGAGCAAACTCCGTCATTCCTTCAACAAATCCCAAAATAATTGCTTTTAGTATCATAATAAAATCCATCTTCTAATTAATTCTCCTTTTATTCCATCTGATGCAACTAAACTCCATTTAATGATTATAAACCATTTAAGACAGATAGGAACAATTTTTTACAAAGTAATAAAGATGTAAAGTGCCTATTAATTAGCTGAAACGTGCTTTATGCGTCTGCATGATTGACATACCAGGCGATTATGGCATTATAAAAGCCGTTCAAGGTAATAAATCTTCTATTCTTTTATCAACAAAAAGTTCGATCACTAATTCACAAACTCTTCACAGAATTTCAAAGTCTTGTGAGAAAAATCACCAAATTCAGTCCAAATTTACCATATGATAAAAGCAGATAAACCAATCGATTATAAGGAGGAAATCAAGATGAAAAAAGGAGTAAAATATCTGCTTGCTTCGGCTATAGGCATTGGTTTAATAACGGGATGCAGCCAGGGGGCAGCACCGGAAAATTCCCTTCAGCCTGAGGAAAAGGTTCTGGCGGCAGAAACAGCTCAGCCCGAGGCAATCGCTCCGCATAAAGACTTAAATCAGGAACCCATTCCATTGAAAATTGAAAGAGTCGGGGAGAATGAAGTAAATGTGGAAATGACTTCCCAAATCACGGATATTGAAATCGACAAAGGAAAATTCTATAAAGCATGGACGTTTAATGGTGAAGCACCAGGCCCTGTAGTTGTCGTCAATGAAGGGGACACAATCAATTTCACCTTAAAAAACATGGATCCGGCAATACCTCACAGCATGGACTTTCACGCTGTACACGCAGCTCCTTCAAAAGACTTCTCCAACGTTCAGCCAGATGAAACAGGAACATTCAGTTATCCTGCAAATAAACCAGGCGTGTTTATGTATCATTGCGGAACTTCACCGGTTTTATCACATATAGCAAATGGCATGCACGGAACTATAATTGTAAAGCCTAAAGACGGCTATCCGACTGATAAAGAGATTGATAGAGAATATACAATTATTCAAAACGAATGGTATAAGTACAACGATCTGGAGGATTTTACAAACGGAGTTCCCAGTCATGTGGTTTTCTCCACAAAAGCTTTAAAAGAAGGAGATCCTAATACAAATGGGGATACGTTCACACTTAAGGATAAACCGCTTCTTGCTAAAGTAGGGGATAAAGTGAGGATATATGTAAATAATGTAGGGCCAAATGAAGTAAGCTCTTTCCATGTGGTTGGCACTGTGTTTGATGACGTATACATTGATGGCAACCCTTATAACCGCTATAAAGGTCTCCAAACGGTCATGCTCCCGGCAAGCGGAGGTGCAGTAGTGGAATTTACAGTTACCAAGGCAGGCAGCTATCCAATTGTTACTCATCAATTTAACCATGCACAAAAAGGAGCCGTCGCCATCCTGAAGGTAACTGAGACCGGAGAAGACGACGGCAAGGCTACAATGAGCCATTAAATATAAATAAAAACTCAACTTAAAATAAATTATACAAGATACAAATTAAAAATGGAATCCTTTTTCTGGCGGTCTATTTAGAATTGATAGGCTGCCAGAATGCAAATTTCCGGGCAGGTGACGCTGAGTGTATAAAAAAATCGGATGGTTACTATTATTTTTCAGTTTGATCCTGGCCGGAAAAGCTTCGGCCCAGGAACTGACTGCAGCCTCATCAAAAGAGCTGAAAGAGGCCTTGTCAGACCCCAAGGTATCAATCATAAAATTACAATCCGGAATTTATGAAGGGAATTTCCTTATAGAGAGAAAGGTTCACATTATTGGAGATAAAGGAACAAGAATAACGGGAACAGAAAAAGGCCATGTGCTTACGATTGCAGCAGATGATGTCATTGTGGAAAATCTGGAAGTGGAGGGAAGCGGATCACAGAATGCTGGAATATATGTGAAAGGAGACCGCACCTATCTTCATCATATAGCCCTGAGAAATGTATTTCACGGCATCTATGCAAGGAAATCCTATGGGCACAGGTTTGAAAATAACCTCATTACCAGTTTCCATGGCATGAATCGGCACAAAGGCTTTGGCATTTATTTAGTTGAAGCTCCTAATACTGCAGTAAAGGATAATTACTTCTATCACACACAGGATGGAGTTTATGTGTCCTATTCAGATTTTTGCGAAGTCACAGGGAACTTCATGTTTAAAGCACGGTATGGCGTGCATACGATGGATTCGCGCAATGTATTAATAGCAGACAATCAGGTAACCGAAAGCATTAACGGCCTTATGATCATGCAAAGCTATGAAGTTTTTATACTTGAAAACTACTTCTTTAGTAATACAGAGATTGACGGAGCAGGAATTTTTATTTATGACACATTCGATTCCAAAATATCTTCCAACATTGTAAAAGGCAATTTCAGGGGGATTATTCTTGAAAATGCACAAAGGAACAGACTTGAATTTAACAATGTTCTGCAAAATGATACCGGCCTGGAAATTGGAAAGAATTCAAATGATAACACCATTTATTTAAATAATTTTTCAGGGAATACAAGGCAAGTCATCTCGGAAAAAGATAACAGGAATCTATTCAGTAAAGACAATTATGGAAACTATTTTGATGATCATCATTTATTAAATTTGGATAATGACCATAAAGTGGACTTTGCCTATAAAAGCGGAGATGTTTTTTATCAGATGGCAGATGAAGAGCCGTTATTGCAGGTCTTTTATCAAAGTCCAGCCGTAGAGCTGTGGAATATGATTGAACAATACACTCCGATTCCATCAGACGCATTTATCATAGATGAATCACCACTTGCTGAACCTGCGCCTGTGAAACAGAAAAAATATATTTCAGAAAAAAATCATATCTATCATAGCCATGAATTTCCTTTAATCCTATTCTTTTTCCTGATCACTTTGGCAAGTTTGCTTATATTGAATTTTGGGAGGAAGCACAATGAAATATAGAACGATTCTCCTAATAGCAATTCTGATGATATTGTTAAGTGCCTGCGCGTCATCAGCTTCGGAACCGGCAGAAATTATACAGAATAAGGATAGCTGTGATAACTGCAATATGGGTATTGCAGAGCTGGAATCAGCAGCACAGCTCATTTTGAAAAGCGGTGAGCCTGTTTTGTTCGATGATATCGGCTGCATGACTCAATATATACAGACTGGGAATCCTGAATTTGATGCTGCCTTTGTACATGATTACCTCAGCAGCGAATGGATATCGCTTGAAGCAAGCACTTTTATACAGAACGGCAATATAGAAAGTCCCATGAGCTATGGGATTGCTGCTTTTGAATCATTGGAAAAAGCCGAGGAATATCAGAAAAAACACGGAGGTACAGCGTATTCGATGGAAGAGCTTCTAAAAGCAGATATTACGAACTTTAAAAGTGATGGAATGAAACACAGCCATTAAAGCTTAAATATCCCTCAGCATGAGGAGGAATCCATATGAATCCCGAACTATTGTATTCTATGACTAAATATGAGCTTCGGCTGCTGTTAAGAAGCAGGTGGCTTTTAAATTTTATGATACTTTTTTTCTTTCTGGCAGGACTTCTTTACTTGTATGGTCTTCAATCTGTAAAATCAGATCCCGCTGAAGTTTCATATGGACTGGAAGGTGTGAATGACAATATTGAAACCATGGGTGTTAATCCTGAATATTACGGCCTCAAAGAAACAAAGCCGGAAGAGGGGCATACATCTGGATTTAGCCAGTCTGCATACAATCGTTCGATTGCTATGCTGATGAACCTTTCTCTATGGATGCTGCCGATCATTTGTATGATCCTTGGCGGCAGTTCCATTATTGCCGATAAAGAAAATGGAAGGTTATCCTTATACAAAACCTATCATGCTTCTGCAGGATTTTACCTGATCAGCAAATTCCTGTCTTTGGTTCTCTCATTATTCTTTGTAATTGGCCTATCATATGGTCTCTTCGGCTTCTTTTTCTCTTTGTCGGGCAGTTCCTTTGCAGCACATATTTATCAAGTATTTCTGCTGGTTAATATGCTTTTAATCCTTGTATTCTCAGCAGCCTCTTTACTGATTGGAGCTATTTCTAAATCAAGGATGCAAGGACTGTCAGCAGCTATTATTTTCTGGATCATTATTGTGTTTGTATATGAATTCATCATTTTTTCAGTTACCGGATGGATTCCTTATTCATTTAAGCAAATTAGTCTGTTCTTTTTAATCCTTCTAAACCCTGTGGAGTCCGTTCGTGTATGGTCTATATCAAAACTGAATTCCGAATATGTATTTGGTCCGGAATACTTAATGATCGAGAAGTGGGGGACAAATGGATCTCTCACACTTGCCCTGACATTATCCATTATCCTCATTATTCTTATAACTATCATATCATCAGCCCGGATTTTAACGAAGAGAGGTGTGTAAGATGATATTGGAATTGAAAGATTTATCCAAAGCATATAAAAAAAAGACAGCATTGGCACCGTTGAATCTCCATATTAATAAGGGAGATTGTATTGTCTTATGCGGGGGAAATGGAGCCGGAAAAAGTACGATGATTAAAATGCTTACAGGAGTTGAAAGACCGACCACAGGAAATGTGGTATTCCATTCGAAACAGCGAAAGCCATTTGCTTATATGCCTGACCAAATGATTTTCCCATCAGAACTTACACCTTACGAAATCCTTGATTATTACAGGCGATTTCTAAATAAAAATAAGGAATCGATCAAATGGGTATTAGAAAAAACAGGTTTGTGGAACGAGCGAAACCAAAAAGCTGGAGGATTCTCAAAAGGGATGTCCCAGCGGCTTAATCTTGCTCAGTGTCTGCTTGCGGAAACGGAAATCTATATACTCGATGAACCGACAGACGGATTGGACCCCTATTGGGTAATTCAGCTAAAGAAAATAATTAAGGAACTGAAAGAGGAGAATAAAACCATCATTGTCAGCAGTCATATTATGAGAGATGCCATGGAGATCGCAGACAAACTAATCATTTTATTTAATGGGAAATTAAAATTTTATGGAACACTAGATCAATTATATAAAGAATACAGATGCGCATCACTGGAGGAAGTATTTCTTTCGATTCATGAAAGTGAACATAAATCAGGGTGAATTTAAAAAGCGATTCCAATTGGGAACCGCTTTTTTATATGTATTCTATTGATTGTCTCCCGTATCTCCCCATGCATCTGACGGGATAATAAGCATGAAGCATCAAAGAAGTAAAAAATGCTAGTCCTTCTTCCCTCAAATAATTTGCTCAAGTTTATAATGGCAAATAGATTTATTTTATTGCAAAAGGTTCTGCCATTCGAAATGCTTATGATTTTAGATAAGCTTTCATTTACTTTATAATGAATGGATAATTATTCAAATTTGCAAGGCACAGTTTTTGCGTGTGCGAATTGGGTAAAAACAATTACAAAAGAATGGATATATAAAAATGGAGGAAACCAACTTTGTTTATTGCTATTTTGTTTTTTATGTTTATGTCCTTTTTCCTATCGGGAAGTGAAACGGCATTGACTGCTGTTAACAAAATGAAATTAAAATCCAGAGCTGATAACAACGATAAAAAGTCGCAAAGAATATTAGAGGTTGTTTCAAAACCTGATGAGATGATTACTTCTATTTTAATCGGCAATAATATTGCAAATATCATGCTGCCGACACTGGTTACCATCATTGCGCTTGATTACGGATTTAACGTGGGTGTGGCAACAGGTATTTTGACTGTAGCACTTATCTTATTTGCAGAAGTTCTGCCAAAATCAGTTGCGGCAAGCTTTGCCGACAAAATTGCCTACCTTGTGTTTCCGGTAATTCGAGTTCTCATGATTATCTTAAAGCCGGTAACTTTTTTAATATCCAAGTTCACGGGAGGCATCATTAAATTCCTTTCTAAAAATGAAGCAGATTCTGTATCTGTATCAAAAGAAGAGCTCATTACCATGGTTGATATCGCAACAAGCGAAGGGACTTTCCATGAAGAAGAAACACAACGAATTAAAGGGATCATAGATTTTTATAATTTAGATGTCAGCGACGCACTGAAAACCCCGCGAATGGACATTGAAGGCATTCCTTATGACGCGACGATAGAAGAGGCAAAGTATATTGTAATGGATAACCGTTTTACAAGGTATCCGGTATATAAAGACAATATGGATAATATTGTCGGAGTTTTTCATTCAAAGATATTGCTCGCCTGGTCCAGTCAGCCTGAGAAAACCTTAAAAGATTTTACTGACCTGGAGCCTTTGTTTGTATATGAATTTCATAGCATTGATAAGGTCTTCAAAATGATGATGAAAGAAAGGAAGCACCTTGCAATTGTTCTTGATGAATATGGCGGAACAAAAGGGATTATCACACATGAAGATATTCTTGAAGCCATGCTGGGGCAGGAAATTGAGGATGAAACGGATGAAGACAGCGAGATCCTTATTGATGAATTGACTGAAAACCATATTATTGTACACGCAAAACTTTCAATCCGCAGAATTAATGAGGCTTTTAAAACAAAAATCCCTGAAGATGAGGATATTCTTGCCGGTTTCTTATTGAAAGAACTAGGCCATTTTCCTGCAGTAGGGGAAACATTGGATTATCATCACCTGCATTTTGAAATAAAATCAATTGAAGACAACAGGCTAAAACTGGTCGAAATCAAGAAAAAGACCCCTTGAGCATTATTTCCTTATGGAAATAATGTTTTTTATTTCTTAAGAAAACAGAATAAAAATTGATGCTCCATGGGGACAATAGGAGCAGGAAAATAAATATATAATTTTTCTATTTTTCTGATAAAATAGGTCCTTTTCAGTGTATAATAAAATAAAAATAATCTATTCGGGGTGACCTTAGCATGGAAAATAAACCATTCCATTATGACGGAAGCGTGCAAATGAACTATGATAAAGATGACAAAGCAAACTCAAGCATTCCTTTTGAACTGACAGACGAAATGAGAAAAAATATTGGAACCAATCCATACTCAACTGAAGAACAAGAATAACCTGAGGACCCGTACTGGGTCTTTTTATTTTCAGTGGATTAAATTTCAAATAATTAGGGTAATAAAAATAGGCATGAGCAGATGACTTGAATTTCTATTTTATTTTGAATATGATTATCTCGGATTAAGAATAAAAATGTTCATACTGCAGATGAATACATACTTTATTTCTGATTCAAACTAAAATGTCAACTCAAAATAGAAAGGTGATTGAATTATGGCTCAAGTTTTGTATATTACAGCACACCCTCATGACGATAAAGTGTCATATAGTATGGCAGCAGGAAAGGCTTTTATTGATTCATACAAGGAAGCTAATCCAAATGATGAAGTAGTTCACATTGATTTATACAAGGAAAATATCCCGCAAATTGATGTGGATGTATTCAGCGGATGGGGCAAACTTCAGTCCGGAAAAGGTTTTGAGGAACTATCAGAAGATGAAAAGGCGAAAGTAGGCCGCTTATCCGAATTAAGCGAACAATTCGTTGCAGCCGATAAATTTGTATTCGTTACACCGCTTTGGAACTTCTCATTCCCTCCAGTAATGAAAGCGTATCTTGATTCTGTAGCAGTAGCCGGCAAAACTTTTAAGTATACGGCAGAAGGCCCAATTGGTTTATTGACTGATAAAAAAGCGATTCACATCCAGGCTCGCGGAGGCATCTATTCCGAAGGACCTGCAGCAGAGATGGAAATGGGTCACCGCTATTTGACAGTATTAATGCAATTCTTCGGTGTTCCTTCATTCGAGGGTCTATTTGTGGAAGGGCACAACGCAATGCCTGATAAAGCTGAAGAAATCAAAGCAGATGCTATTGCACGTGCAAAAGACAAAGCGAAAACATTCTAATCTAAAGCAGCGGATTTCCGCTGCTTTTTCTTATGAATTAGGCATATATAAGTAGAGCTCTTGTCCTTGATGAATAGTATAATAAAGGCAATTAAAAAGCTGGGAACGAAAGGAGGGAGATTTGTGAAAATCTCGGAATTCAGCCCCAGTCATTTAAATGAGGATGCTGTATCCAAGCTGCTATACTTTGGGATTGAAGATAATCTCGATAAAGGGGATTTAATTTTTGTGCCAGGAAGCAGCAAGGCAGCAGAATATCGGCTTCCTCAAGCCATCAGACTTTATCAAGAAGGCAGGGCTAATAAATTTCTTTTCTCCGGCGGTGTAAAGTGGCCTGGCTATGAATTGACTGAAGCAGAAATGTTAATGAAAAAAGCAATAGGGTACGGAATTCCTCCAAAAGACCTTTTCATTGAGAATATCTCTCTTCATACGAAAGAAAATGTGCTTGCCTCTATGCTGGTTATGGATCGTATGTGCGGTCTGGAGAACATATCCAATATCATCATTGTGACGGCGCCTTTTCACATGAGAAGGCTGCACATGACATTATTGACGTATATGCCAGAGTGGATTCACTATTCTCTTGTATGTTCTGATGACGGTGCAACCGGGAAGGAACAATGGATGCAAAATCCTTATGGGAGAAAAAGAGTGTTTGATGAAGCTGGGAAATTAATTGACTACGTAAAAAAGGGCATTCTAATCGATCTGGAAATATAATCTTCAGGAAAAATCCCCGCCAAAAATAAATGGCAGGGATTCTTTTAAAATGTATTGTAAATGTTCTCGCATTCTCCCGCTGTAGGCTCATAAAAGCAATGAAGCTTGAATCTTCCTACTAAAGGCTGATTATACCATGTAGCTGGACAATCTCCCGGCGGCCTGAAATACCATAAAGAAAATTTGGATGGCCAAAGCCGTTCCCCTCCTACAGCCCTCCGTGCGAGTCTCCTTTCCACTTCTCTCGGCCGCTGATAAAAATAGCCCTTCTGGACAGCTTCAAAAGCATGCGGCTGATAAATCATATCCGGAATGGTCCGAATTCCAATGAAATCAGAGCAGTTGGCCCTGATCCTGTTAATTCCCACATTTCCTACCATTAACATGCCCTGCTGGCCTTCTCCTTCTGCTTCAGCTCGAAGGAGGCGGGCAAGCAAATCTATATCTTGATCACGTGCCTTCACCACTGCCATCTGTCTCACCCTCATTTCCCTATTTTTTATAGGCTGATATATGGTATGCACAAAAAGGGGAAATGTTAAATACGGGATTTTCCCGCCAGGCTGAACGAACAGAATAATTTAAAGGGGATTTTTACAAACAGCTTTTATTTGGCATAAAAGTTTTCCGTATAATAAGGCAGTGATTTTGAATTAAAAGCAACGCCAACACCTAAAAATTCATAATCGGCACGCAGAATATTTTTGCGGTGGCCAAGTGAGTTCATTAATCCTTCATGAGCAAAGATACTGCTGAATTGACCGGAAGCAAGGTTTTCGCCGGCGACCATAAATGAAACTTCATCCGCCTGCATTCTGTCAAAAGGGGATAGGCCCTGCAGGTTGGTATGATCAAAATAATTGTTATCCGCCATATCGCTGCTGTGCTTTCGCGCCGTTTCCTTAACCGTTTCATCCCACTCCAGAACAGGAACCCCGTGATTTACTCTCTCGGCATTTGTGATATCGAAAAGCTGATATTCAAATCCTTCCTTTAGAGAGCTGCTGGCATTGGCATAAAAGGAATCTTTTTGCTCTTCAAGTGATTTGCTGATTATTTGTATGGAAGTTACCGTATTGTCACGATGCTTATCGTAAAATATGGTTACATAATTCCCATCCAATTCGTATAAATCATAATCCCGATTCTCTTCGAGCTGATAGATGACAAAGCCCTTTCTCATTTTGTCCAGCGGATCCCCAAGCTGCTGAAAAACTGAAGACTTTGGCGTTCCATAGGCTATCTCTTTTGATGAAGAAATCAAATCCTGATTAGTATAGATACCTGCAGCTTTCTCTTGCTTGTCATAAGCGACCATTACAAAATTTTGATATTGATCATGATAAGCATGCCAGTCTGTTCCAAATTCATTTGCGGAGGAACGTTTCGAGGAGCCGAGCTTGCTCTCTATTTCCGACTTCTCATCGCCAATTTCTATATTATGAATAGAAAAGGTTTGCTCTTCAGGAGCTTCCAAAACAGGCTTTTTGGCTTTATCCTCTGTAGTTTCATTTTCGTCACCGGTATATTGCCCGATTGTCTGAAGGAATTCATCTGCCCAGTTTTGTGCCTCTTCCATCACACCATTTATAATAGCCAGCACTTCTTCATTGTCTTTAAAAAGCTGAATATCAGATTTTATATAATCAATTACAGTTCCTGAATTAGATTCATCTGCCAATTTCCCTTCTGGCTGTGAAAAGACGAAACCGATAAATAACAGGATAAAAATAAATAAAAACTTCCTCAATAAATCTCCTCCCATATACCTTTCAACCCATATCAAAGGTATGCCCATTCATTATAAGATTTAAAAATGCGGAATTGCAAAACATTGATGCCTTCCTTATTTTTCTACCCTGTTTAGCATATTCTCTAACGCTTTTGGCTGCGCGATTAGATATTTTCCGTTTTTAAAAGGATAGTTTGGGTAACATAATTATAAAAATGAATAGATGGATAGCTGCTGCAAAGGGGGAAGCATGTTGAAATTAACACCGGAACAAAGAATTGAACTCCATGGTTTTAATAATTTGACGAAATCACTCAGCTTTAATATGTATGATGTCTGTTATACAAAGACGAGGGAAGAGCGTGAAGCCTATATAGATTATATTGATGAAGAATACAGTGCGGAGCGGCTTACAAAGATTTTAAAGAATGTTTCGGACATCATTGGTGCCCATGTCTTAAATGTGGCACAGCAGGATTATGTGCCACAAGGTGCAAGTGTGACCGTCCTGGTATCTGAAGGACCGGTAGTAGAAGTCCCGGATGAATCTTATGATGAATCTCCTGGCCCGCTGCCTGATAATGTAGTCATGCAGCTGGATAAAAGCCATATTACCGTCCATACCTATCCTGAATATCATCCCGACGAAGGAATCAGCACATTCAGGGCCGATATTGATGTATCAACATGCGGAGAAATCTCCCCGCTAAAAGCCCTTAATTACCTCATCCATTCCTTTGATACGGACATCATGACAATCGACTACAGAGTGAGGGGATTTACACGGGACACGGACGGAAAAAAACTCTATATCGACCATGACATCAGTTCAATCCAAAATTATATTCCTGAAGAAGTAAAAGAAGATTTTGATATGATCGATGTGAATATTTATCAGGCTCACACCTTTCACACAAAATGTAAAATAAGGGATTTTGATTTAGATAATTATTTATTTGGATACACGAAGGAAAAGCTTGATCCCGAGGAAGCAGAAGAGATCACTGAACGGCTTATTACGGAGATGGACGAAATTTTTTACGGGAAAAATATTAAACCCGGTTCTATAGCAGAATAAACTTGAAAAGCCTCAGGAATTGGACATCTTTTAATACCCAAACCAAATAGTACCAGATCGAAGGCAAAATTATAACCAGGAGAACAGCATATACTCCTGGTTCTTTTAATGAAAATATATAAATTAAATGGCACAACCCAAAAATAATCACATAATCTATTTCCAGAACTCCCACCATTTTTTCTCGGGTTCCTGTGCAGCAGCCGCGCTTCGGAATGAGACGATCATATCCTGAAAAACTTCTTCCCGCTGCTTTACCTCATGCCAGTATTGTTCCCGTTCTTTATTAATTGTATCGATATAAATTTCTCTGTCTGTGTTTAACGTTTCAATCAGCGAGCTGATTTCGGTGCTGGTCACCTCAGCAGAAGATGAAATGTAATGAATCATGGTTTTGAACTCTTCAGAAGACGCTTCCGAGGATTCTGCCAGCTTGTTTGTCAAATGATGAATTTGATCTGAAGTACGTTTCGTACTTTTCGCAACTCTTTTCGAAAGAGTTCCGAACGCTTCGGAAGTATTCTCAGAAGACTGCACAATCCTTGCGCCTAGTGATTCAATTTCCTCTTTCGTTTTTTCTCCTGATTTATAGATCGAATCCGACAAGCTTTTAACAGTATGCAAAGATCCTTTGCTAATTTCTTTTTTCACTTCGTCTAAAACTTCCTTTCGAACGCCGCTGCGAATTTCATTTCTGACATCTGCAATTAAACTGTCCCTGAAACTATCCATCAATGCCATGAACTGTTTGGAGTCCATGACAGCCTGATTCTCTGTATGTAATGCTGTTTCCTGATTTATTTCCGCCAAGGATGTTTCATTTGCTTCTGAACCGGTTTCAAAAGCAAAGTCCATATGTTTTTGCATTAATTCACGGATCATATCCTTGCTTAAATTTTTATCGCGCATCTGCTTAACCTTTTCAAGCAATCCAATTTCATGGTCTGTATAAAATCGGGCTCCCTGTTTTGACCGGGGAATCATCAAAAGTCCATTTAAATCCTTTTCCCATTGCCTTAGTGTTCCAGGAGGCACATTCAGCATTTTCGAAACCTCTTTAATTGTATAAGCTTTCATATATTGCGTATCCATTTTACTCAGCCCTTTCATAAAAAATAGATTCTGAAACATTCGGATGCCAGTTCCGAAACAACTTCTAACTAACTATTCAGCATGATATCCCGTTTTTTCCTGCCGCTTGACAAAAGCTATCAAAAGAAGACGATATTCATCAGAAAAAAGCAAAAAGGAGCCATTCTGACAAAAAACATGAAGAATTTGACAGCCAGCAAGCTATTTGTCATATCAGGGCGGCTATGTCAAAATGGAAGTTGAGTTTAGGAGACTAGAATGTTATTAAAAACATCGAGATTAAGAGGGAGCAGGTTAAATTGGGTAATAGAATTATTGCTTTGTCTGTTGCTGCCGGGGTTGGTTTGACGCTGACCTTTGGAAGCATAAAGATGGGGAGCGGTGAGCCGTCTAAACAAAAAGAAATTCACTATAGTGCAGTTCCGCATGCAGAGGCAAACCATGTACCGATTGTGAAGCAGGAAATTCAGAAGAAATCCGTTCTCCTGGATGTGCCCTTGTACAATCAAATGGATAGTCCCCGTCTGTATAATGGGTGTGAGATTACTAGTTTAGCAATGATTATAAGTTATGAAGGCATTCAGGTATCTAAAAATAAATTAGCACAGGAAATTAAACGGGTCCCGCTTAGGTATAGCGGAGGTGAATACGGGAATCCCAATGAAGGCTTTGTCGGCAACATGGAGGATGGCCCAGGATTAGGCGTTTATCAGGGGCCGATTTTCGAAGTGGCGAAAAAGTATTTTCCTGAACGTGCTGAGAATCTGACTGGCAAACCATTTGATGTGGTGCTTGAAAAAATTGCAGAAGGATCGCCGGTCTGGATTATTACAACTGCAAGCCTATCGCCCGCAGCATCCTTCGAAACCTGGAATACACCGGGCGGGCCAGTCGATGTGACATTCCAAATGCATAGTGTTGCAATTACCGGATATGACGAGGAATATATCTATATTAACGACCCGTATGGCACAAAAAATAAAAAGGTGCCCAAACAGCAGTTTATAGAAGCCTGGGAGCTAATGGGATCACAGGCCATTGTCATTAACTAGCATAATAGCAAAAGAAGGGGCTGCCGCTTTGATATTATCCCCTCTAAGTAGACAGTGTAAAAAGACCATCATAAAAAATGGTGATACACTTAACTTGGAGGGGATTTTTCATGGGGAAAACAGGAAGAACGTATCAAAAATATACAGAAGATTTTAAAATAAGAGCAGTAAACCTATACAAAGAAGGAAACAAAAGTTACCGAACAGTATCGGAAGAGCTAGGTCTTCGAAGTCCAACCCAATTAAAGAAATGGGTTATGAAATTTAATCAGGGAGAGTCCTTTGAAGATTTAAGGGGACGTGCAGGCGGTAACACAGACAGTAATCCACTTAAAGGGCGCCCCAGAACGAACTTTAAAAGTATCCAAGAGGAAAGGGATTATTATAAAGCTCAGGTTGAATACCTAAAAAAGCGGTATCCAAATCTACACGAGGAGGGATCATCCCAAAAGCAGAACGATTCGAAATCATAAACGAACTAAGTGGTATTTACCCTATCGCTTGGTTAGCTGAGATTGCGCAAGTCTCAAGATCAGGTTATTATAAGTGGCTTAAAACGACCTCCCTTAGGGAGGACAGGCAGACCAAAGAATATCTAATAAAATCACATATTATGGCTATTCATCATACATACCCTTTTTATGGTTACCCTCGTATGAAAATAGCTCTTAAAGACGAAGGATTTCATATTAATCATAAGAAGGTATATCGATTAATGACTGATATGAATATTCGAGCTGAAATTAGGAAGAAGCGAAACTTCTTCGGAAGGAAGCCTTCCGTTATTTACTCAAACTTATTAAACCGTAACTTTAAGGCTCTAAAACCAGATGAGAAATACGTAACAGACATTACGTATATTCAAGTTGGAGATTCATTTTATTACCTTTCCGTTATACTCGATCTTTATAACAATGAGGTTTTAGCCTGGAATATTTCAAAGAGAAATGACTTAGAATTGGTCCTTAATACAATCGATCTATTAACACAAAAAAGAAACGTGTATGGTGCGATCCTGCATTCAGATCAAGGCTTCCAATACACGTCTAATCAATACCACAAAAAGTTAAAGAAAATAGGCATTCAAGGCAGCCATTCTCGCAAAGGAAACTGCCTCGATAATGCCTGTATTGAGTCTTTCTTCTCTCATCTAAAGACAGAGAAGCTATATCGATCACAGTTTAAAACAGAAAAAGAATTAATTCAAATACTTGAAGAATACATGTATCTCTATAACTATAAAAGATTCCAGAAAAAACTAAACCAGTGTGCTCCGGTTGAATACCGACTCACACTGGCTGCTTAGTCTTTTTTAAGGTTGTCTACTTGACAGGGGTAAGACCACTTGCAGTCCCTTCTTTTTAGCTTGAGGATGCCAATTTCTCATACTTTAAAAAAATCCATTTTAAAAATGGAGGTACTACAAAGAAGATAAAAAACAGCCGAAATAGCTGATAGCCTGTTACTATGGCTAAGTCGGCGCCGGTTTCATGGGCCATTATGGCCATTTGATCCATTCCTCCGGGTGCCAGGCTCAAAAAGCTGGTGGCAGGTGAAAGGTGAAAAAAGTGCATAATCATAAAACTAAGCAGCACCGAACCCGTAATGAGCAGCAGGCCGCTTAAGGCAGCCAATGAAATGGTTTTGAGTTTATTGGCCAGCTTTTCCGGCTTCATCATCATGCCGATGTGGGCCCCGATTAATAGCTGTGATAAATCCAAAACAGCTGGCGGGAGTTCAGGTCCATTTATACCGGAAATGACAAGAGCCGCGGTTCCCATAATCGGACCGAGCAAGTACGGCGTAGGGAGCCTCAGGCGTTTGCTTAGGATAATGCCAGCGGCTGAAACGAAGACAAACAGGAAAATATCAGGGAATAAATCTCTCCATAGAGGTTCTGCAGCTTCAAAACCTGGACCACTAGATACATTCAGCCAAGGTCCGAATACTAGTACAGGGACGATGAAGATAATCATCGTCAGCCGTGCGACCTGCATAAAGGTAACAACCGTGATATCGATTCCTTTGACTTCCTCTGCCAGAAGAATCATTTGTGACAGACCTCCGGGAATACTGCCGATCAAAACTGTCGGATAGTCGATGCCCATTAATTTCGCAATGAGAAATGCAGATATGGCGCTAAAGAGAACCATGCAAACGGTAACGAGCAAAATAAAAGGGAGCTTCTGAAGGATAAGCAGGACCGCTTCCTGTGTAAAAGAAAGGCCGATGCTGTATCCGACGAGGATAATCCCGCCATCGCGAAATCCGGCAGGCCAATAAAACGGAATCCTGCTGAGCCTGCTTCCAATCATAACGGCAGTCAATGCACCAAGCAAAAAGGCGACCGGAATATGCAGCAAAGAAAATAATACTGCACCCAATACAGCAGTAAAAAATGTGATTAATAAATTCTTATTCACAATAAAACCTTCTTTTATTTAGTATACCTAAAGATATTTATACCATATAAAAACAATGAATGAATTACAAGTTTTATAAAATCATATGTTTTCATACAATTTATTAAAGAGAAGATCATTTTATAGAAGGGGGACTAACCATGCCGGAAAAATTAAGCCATTTTGTTTTCATCTTATCGTTTATATGCCTCGGTTTGTTTTTGCTGATGGGTTTTTCGCCTCTGTATGATATTTATCTGAATAAAATCGGCCATCGTCCATTTTCGCTCCTCCTGCTCCTGACAGTCCTTGTCTTCCTCGTGAGTATTTTTGTCTTAAAGAAAGTCCAAAACTGGCAGGAGGGCTTTCATGTATTATTTTCCATTATCCTCACACTGTTTCTTTCATCCGTCTTAGCGATCATCGTGTTCTTTGGGGGCCTATTTAGGTAAATGTAAAGAGCCTGCACCATCAGGGGTACAAGCTCAGCCAATTTATTGGATTGGCATCCAGTTTACTTTCCATATTCCTTCGCTGTTTTTGCTCAGGCCGAAGCCAAACCCATCCTCCTCAGAAATTGAAATATAAGCTGAAGAGTCATCAATAATGACTACTTCTAAACGGGCGTTCTTCACTCGATGCAATAATGTCTGTTCTTCTGGGATAGATGGAGACTCGGTTATAGCAATAAGGTAATGATTCAGGGTAGGAAACGGTTTTTCGATACCCGGATCATGGTTAAACAATGCATATTGAGTATAATAATCCTCAATTTCCTCTGCAAACAAGTACAGCTGGAAAACTTCTGCCGGGCTTAAACCTCTTAAGATCTCATCCGTCCCTCTTAAAGAAAATTCTTTATACACATGGTTTAAAGGCTCCCGAAGGACCAGTTCCGCATTATTATTCAGGGGCAGCTGGAATGGAACAGCTTCCGATTCAGGTTCTTTTGGCGCTGCCACCTCCAAGACTTCAGCCAGATGTACAGAGCCTTCCGCAGCGCGATATCCGCCTATAATTATAGAAACACCTTCTGCTTTAATTGGTGCGGCTGCGCCAAATACCTTTTTTAGCATCTCCTGATCCGTTTCATTAAAAGTCATTTTTATGTTCTTGCCATCCATGAGCGGCAGCAATTTTAAGGAATCACGATCTGGCAGAAAATATACATTTTCTTCACGAAAATCCAGAGTGCCTGTGACCTCTGCCTTCCCAGTAAAAAATGCAGATAGGTGCCCATATGAGTCCTTCTCAAAACCATTCAATTTCCAGTTGTTTAGCATATCACCCTCAGTAAGGCCAGGATAAAAATCTTTATCTGCAATGACGGTCTCCTGTCCATTTTGCTTGGTAAAGACATCTGTCTGAATTCCGGCAATCCCGCCAATCAATAGTACAAACCCAGCAGCTGCAGCTGCAGAAAGAAGCATTGGAACATAGTCTTTTTTTCTGCTTTTAACAGCAGAAGTGCCGATCCGGTTTCTGACTCTCTGTTTTTCCTCTTCTGTGAAAACTGAATCTTTCGTCCATGCAGCATTCAATACTTTCTTCACTTCATGATTCAGATCAGCCATGCTGTTCACCTCTTTCTGATGCAGATATTATCTTCCTGACTTTTTCATGTCCTCTGTACAGCCGTGTTTTTACGGTTGAAATGGGAATATTAAGAGCTTCACTTATTTCAGCCAGACTGAGATCCTGGTAATAATGGAGAAGGAAGACTTCGCGATATTTTACTGCTAGGGATTCTATCGTTTTTAGCAATTCATGCTGTTCATCCTGTTCAAGAAAGGATGCTTCAGGATCTTTTTCTCTATCCTTTTTCAGGAAAAAAACCTTTTCATTCATAATCATATTGCGGTAATGCCAGCTTTTAAGATAGTCTTTGCTTTTATTAATAGCAATTGTAAAAATCCACGTTTTAAAGGAAGATCTTTGCTGGAAACTTTCCAGCTTTTCATACACAGTAATAAAGGTATCCTGTGTTAGATCACTGGCAGCATTCCAGTCTTTAACATAACTGTATATTAATCTCTTCAGAACGGTTCCATACTCATCCATGATCATTTCAAGAACGAGAGCACGGTCCACTTGATCAGCAATTGACCGTTTTACATACTCATCAGTGCTCACATGACTGCCTCCTTGCTTAAATGCCAGCTGCCGATTTCGGCTGCCTTTTGTTTGACTGACAGTTAGACGACAGATACAAGCATATCGCTTCAACTTTTTGCATTTATTAAGATTATACAAAAAAACCGCAAACCATTTGGTGTGCGCCTGATTATTTAATCCTGATTAAAAAAAACACATCAATGCATAGGTTAAGAACAGAAGGAACCAAAATAATATGGAAGACATTCATCATCACCTCATTTGTTCAAATTAAGTAATTCCAGCCTATACATTTAGGTTGGGAATAATAATCCATATATTAACAAAATGATTCTGCCCAAGTGTTTTCTTTTTGATGGGAGGATTGTTTATTTATATAATGGCTATATTGTGCAAGAAAGAAGGGAGATTATTATGTCGCAATCAAATATTGCTCCAGAGATCAAATTAATCGCTCTTGATATGGATGGAACCTTGTTGAATTCCAGAGGGGAAATTCCTGATGAAAACCGTAAGGCCATACGAGAGGCGAAGGAAAAAGGAATTGAAGTTATTTTGAGCACTGGAAGATCCAGGCTTACGGCAGGCGATCATGCAGATTCTTTGGAGTTGAACTCCTACTTGATCACGGTCAACGGCAGTGAAATATTTGGCCCTGATGGTGAATCAATCTCAAGGACCCCAGTTGATTCTAAAGTAATGGAATGGATGTGGGACCTATCCCAGTCACATAAGACCAATTTCTGGGCAACCAGCTGTGAACAGGTTTGGAAGAATGAAATGCCTGAAAATATTCATGACCATGAATGGCTTAAATTTGGGTTTGATATATCAGATGATGAAATCAGGGAACTCATTCATAAAGAGCTTCAAACAAAAGGGGACCTGGAAATTACAAATTCCAGCTTAACCAATATTGAGGTAAATGCTCTGGGCATCAATAAAGCCAAAGGTATCAAGAAGGTAACAGAGCTTCTTGGCATTTCGATGGAAAATGTAATGGCAATGGGTGACAGCTTGAATGATATTGCCATGATCGGGGAAGCAGGCTGGGGAGTAGCAATGGGAAATGCTCAGGATATTGTGAAAGAAACAGCCAATGCTGTTACGGGAACAAATGATGAAGCTGGTGTTGCACAGGCAATCCGAAAGTGGGCTCTTTAAAGAATAAAAACCGGCAATCATGCCGGTTTTGGCTTATTTCGATGATTTTTTGGCATTTAGAATGGTTTCTTCCAATTCTACTTCTACGTTTCCTTTAATCGCTCTGGAAATCATACAGGATGCCTCAGCTTTTTGAGCCAGCTTTCGCGCAAGTGAATGATCCTTTTCAGTCGCGTCAGCGTTTAACAAGATAACAGGACGATGAATAATTTTCTTATAGGTGATTACTCCTTTGGTTACATCCACAATTCCAATTGATTCCATCGTAAGATTTTCTTTCTTGAGTTTGCTCCGTTCCATCATGGCTGCCAGGGTAATAATATAACAAGTTGCCGCCGCCCCCAGCAGCATTTCATCCGGATTCGTTCCGATTCCGGGACCTTCCATTTCTGGCGGAATGGATACCTTTGTTTTAAGCCCGCCTGTTTCAATTTCTCCGACATCATTTCGAAGTCCTGGCCAATGTGCTTTTAAATGGAATTGATGTTCAGCCATTCTTTGGTTCCTCCAAGTTATGTATTTCTATTTACACCTTAAAGAGGGACAGCCAGAATTGCAAGACTTTACAGATTTAACGTTTCAGGCTAAGATGAAAACAGCCAACTTAATAGTTTTACTGCTAGGGGTGCCCGATGCTCGCGGGCTGAGAAAGAAACCGGACTGTTTTTTACCCTTCGGACCAGATCTGGATCATACCAGCGTAGGAAAGTAGTAATTGCGGGGAACGATGTTCTTTCTCTTAGATTATTCAGCCAGGTCCAATTGCGGATCTGGTTTTTATTTTGTTCTCATTCACAAGGGGCAAAAGGGGAAAAGCTATTGAGTGGAGATTGCAGAGGAGGATTTAATGTGAACATTCAGGAGATTAGCAGTCTATTGGAAAAAATAAGAGAGTCAAACCCTCTTGTACATAATATTACAAATGTAGTGGTAACAAACTTTACTGCAAATGGCCTGCTGGCAATCGGGGCATCACCAGTGATGGCATATGCACATGAAGAGGCAGCTGACATGGCTAAAATAGCAGGTGCATTGGTTCTCAATATGGGAACACTGACTGAAAAAGAAGTAAAAAGTATGCTCATAGCGGGCAAATCAGCAAATCAGCATGGGGTGCCAGTCATTTTTGACCCGGTTGGTGTAGGCGCCACGGCCTATCGCACAGAAACAGCTAAAAGAATATTAGAAGAATTAAATATTACCATCATAAGAGGCAATGCTGCAGAAATTGCCAACGCTGCTGGACAGAAATGGAGTATTAAGGGCGTAGATGCAGTTGAAGCAGCAGGAAATACTTCAGAGCTTGCTGTGTCGGCAGCAAAAGAACTTGGTGCAGTCACTGTTATCACAGGAAAACAGGATATCGTTTCAGATGGAAGATCCACTTTTGCCATTAACAATGGCCATCCTCTTCTAACGAAAGTAACGGGAGCCGGATGTCTTCTTACTTCTGTAATAGGAGCTTTCGCTGCTGTCGAAAAGGATCCTGTAAAAGCGTCAGTAACTTCATTGGTCATTTATGGCACTGCCGCAGAAATCGCTGCAGAAAAATCGGATGGCAAAGGCCCAGGCACTTTCCAAATCGAGTTTTTGAATAGCTTATATAACATTTCTGCTGCAGATGTTGCATCATATGGCTCTTTTGAAAAAACGAACGGATAGGAGGCAATATAAATGAAAGTGAACAAAGCTTTAACCATAGCGGGTTCGGATAGCGGCGGCGGCGCGGGCATTCAGGCAGACTTAAAAACATTTCAGGAACTCGGTGTTTTTGGCATGTCTGCTTTGACTGCGGTAACAGCTCAAAACACCAAGGGCGTTCAGGGAGTTTATCCAATGACAGCAGAGGCAGTTTCTGCTCAAATTCAATCGATAGGAGAAGACCTCAGACCTGACGCTGTGAAGACAGGAATGCTTTTTAGTGCAGATATAATCGGGAGTGTTTCCAATGAAATTGTGAGATACGGCTGGGAAAATGTCGTCATTGATCCAGTGATGATTGCAAAGGGAGGAGCAAGTCTTCTTCAAAATGAAGCGGTATTAGCGATGAAAAAGCATCTTATACCTCTCTCTATGGTGATTACCCCGAATATTCCAGAGGCAGAGGTTTTAACGGATATAAGGATTCGTTCACTGGAGGATAAAAGAGAAGCAGCAAAAAAACTGCATCACCTTGGAGCGAAAAATGTCATCATAAAAGGCGGGCATGATGAAGCAAAAGACATAGCAGCAGACCTTCTATTTGACGGAGAAAGTTTTTCGGAATTTAAGAGCAACAGAATACAAACAGCCAACACACATGGAACAGGCTGCACTTTTTCGGCTGCTATAACCGCTGGCCTTGCTGACGGCCTTACCGTGCCAGAAGCTGTTGATCGGGCAAAACAATTCATCCAGGCAGCAATTGAATATGAATTGGGAATTGGCAGCGGTCATGGACCTACCAATCACTGGGCGTTCAATAGAAGAAAGAAGGAGACTGAAGTATATGGCTGTTAATCCGCAGGAAATGAGAAACTTATTAAAAGTATACTTTATAATGGGCAGCACAAATTGCCATCATGATCCTGAAAAAGTCCTTCAATCAGCCATCAAAGGAGGCATAACGTTATTTCAATTCCGTGAAAAAGGAGCCGGTTGCCTTCATGGAAAAGAAAAGGAATCGCTCGCAAAAAAGTTCCAAGCAATCTGCAAAGAGAGCAATATCCCTTTTATTGTAAATGATGACATTGAATTGGCACTAAAAATAAATGCAGATGGTGTCCATATAGGCCAGGACGATGAAGCAGCCGATGTGGTCCGCAGGAAAATTGGCAGCAAAATCCTGGGAGTCTCAGTGCACAGCATGAAGGAAGCTGAAACAGCGATCCGTCAAGGCGCAGATTACCTTGGCATAGGGCCTATTTATCCAACATCCACAAAGGAAGATGCCAAAGTCGTTCAGGGGCTTACTTTTTTGACAGAATTGAGATCTGCTGATATCCAAATTCCTGTTGTAGGAATAGGCGGAATTACTTCTGAAAATACACCTCCCATTATTAAGACAGGAGCGGACGGTGTATCTGTCATTTCTGCAATCAGCCAGGCGGATTTACCTGAAGAATCAGCAAAACAATTACATGATGCAGTAAATAGTATAATGAGAAATGCCCATTGATCTGGGCATTTTTTTATTATAAGGACGTTTGAAATTCTCATGTTTATCCCAATCTATTGAGGGTAGCTCACTAAAAAACAATAGAAACAGAGGGATGAACAATTGAAAAAGTGGATGGAAACAGGCCTCTATATTCAAATGGCAGCCGTATTGCTGGTCGTCTATTATGGCTTCTTTTCAGGACTTGTGGCTGCGGAAACAAAAATGGCTGAATTCGAAGGGAAAATAGAGGAAAAATATCGGCAGACTTCGGTTGATAATTACTTGAGCAACTTTAGCACGCACGAAGAATATTGGATTCGGCTGGATAATGGCAAATCCTTTGAGCTGACGGCAACATTATATGAAAGTATTAAGCGGGGTGAAAAGGTCAAATTAGTGCAGATGAATGCCGGAACCATGATATTTAAGCAATAAGCCACTCTTTTCAAAGTATGATATATTTACCCGTATTTTTGTTGATTGCCGTTCACGTTACAGTACTTTACCTGTGCAAGTAATGAATATCCATGATAATGTTGTATACAGGCAGATTTTTTAACATAAGGAGATATAATAGCAATGAAACTGGTTTCATGGAATGTGAATGGCATAAGGGCATGTGTGAAAAAAGGGTTCATGGATTACTTCAAAGAAGTGGATGCAGACATTTTTTGCATTCAGGAATCCAAACTGCAGGAAGGACAGATCGAGCTCATATTGGAAGGCTATCACCAATACTGGAATTATGCGATAAAAAAAGGATATTCCGGTACAGCTGTTTTTACAAAAAAAGAACCGCTTTCTGTTCGCTATGGATTGGGCGATGACGAAACAGAACCTGAAGGCAGGATTCTCACGCTTGAGTATGAAAGCTTTTATCTCGTTAATGTCTATACGCCGAATTCACAGCGTGACCTGGCCCGGCTTCCATTCCGTCTTGAATGGGAAGAGCGGATCCGGGAGTATTTACTCGGCCTGGATCAGATTAAGCCTGTGATCATGTGCGGTGACTTAAACGTGGCTCATTTCGAAAGAGATTTAAAAAATGCTAAATCCAACATGGGCAACTCAGGTTTTACGGATGAAGAACGGGCAAAAATGACCAGATTGCTTGGTTCTGGGTTTGTTGATGCATTCCGCTATAAATACCCTGAAGCCGAAGGAGCATATACCTGGTGGTCGTATATGGCCAAGGTAAGAGAGCGGAATATAGGCTGGCGGATTGATTATTTTATCGTGTCCGAAAATCTAAAAGAAAGAATAATAGATTCACAGGTTCACTGCGACATTATGGGCAGCGATCATTGCCCGGTAGCGCTTGAATTGGATATGTAAAGCGAAACCCCTGCGGTGATGCAGGGGTTTTGTTTTAGTAAAACAGGCAATAATTGAAATAACATTATAATAAAGGAATGGTAGAATGAACAAAACAGAGATGCTGAAGCTTTTTGTTCTTATTGAAAGAATATATCCGCCTTTTCGGATCAAGAACGAAATCGTTCATTATTATTTTAATTATTGCCGGGAATTCGACTATGAGATGGCTTTGAGCTGCATAATAGGTCATATTAGGAAAAGCCCCTATCCGCCATCAATCAGTCATATCGCATCTATATCCTCATTGCATTCTTTATCAGCTGAAATATCAGACAGCCGGAATTGGGAAAAAGAATATGTCCTTGCTAATCATGTGTCTTGATATTTCCATTAATTATTATGGAAAATCTATGTGTATTTTGTTATAATGCCATTAAATCTAATAAAAAGGTTTTCTAGGGTTCCGCAGCTTCTGCTGGCCTGGTCCGAGAGAAAACTCATAGCTATAAAAGCTATGCCACGGAAGGATAAAAGCCTGGGAGATACTGTTCATCAGATATCTTCCGGGCTTTTTTCTTTTTTCCGGGAATAATACGTTAAAAAGGGGCTGATTTCATGCAATGGCTAAAGGTATTTATAGCCGCGTTTTTTGAAGTGTTTTGGGTGATAGGTTTAAAGCATGCGGATGATCCATTATCATGGGCAGGGACCATCATATGCATAGCAGTCAGTTTTTATTTGATGATAATGGCTGGCAAAGTCCTGCCTGTGGGAACTGTATATGCAGTCTTTGTTGGCTTGGGCACTGCCGGTACAGTATTATCTGAAATCATATTTTTCGGAGAGCCATTGAAATTATCTAAAATACTGCTTGTTCTTATTTTGTTATTAGGTGTTCTGGGCTTAAAGCTAGTGACAAATGAAGATAAATCAAAAGGAGCTGAACGTTCATGAGCTGGGTGTTTCTAATTCTGGCTGGGCTTTTTGAAATGACAGGTGTCGCCATGATTAACAGCTTGCACAAAAAACGAAATTGGCAATCATTATTCCTGCTGATTGGCAGTTTTGGCGCCAGCTTCATATTTCTTGCGCTGGCAATGAAAGAACTGCCGATGGGTACAGCTTATGCGGTCTGGACTGGAATCGGTGCCTCTGGAGGAGCCATTCTTGGCATGATTCTGTACGGAGAGCCCAAAGATGCCAAACGGATATTTTTTATTGCAATGGTATTAAGTGCTGCAATCGGACTTAAACTTGTATCTTAGATATATAATGGAATTAAAAATTGGATAGGCAGGTAGGAAATGAAGAAAAATAAGATTGTTTTTACAGGGGGCGGCTCTGCCGGGCATGTGACTCCGAATATCGCCATAATAAATGAACTTTCTCAAGGAGAATGGGATATTCACTATATCGGTTCGATAAAAGGAATCGAAAAAGAATTGATTTCTGAGATTAACATACCTTATTACGGAATTAGCAGCGGAAAACTCCGACGCTACATGGATAAAGAAAATGCAAAAGATCTATTTCGTGTGTTAAGAGGGATTATCGAAGCTCGAAAGCTGCTCAAAAGGCTTAAGCCAAAGCTTGTATTTTCAAAAGGCGGATTTGTATCGGTGCCTGTTATTATTGCGGCAAGCTCATTAAAAATACCAATTTTTATTCATGAAAGTGATCTGACTCCAGGACTTGCAAACAAAATTTCTCAGCGGTTTGCAGACAGGATTTTTACTTCATTCGATGAAGCTGCAGCACATTTTCCTGCGCGAAAGACTACGTCCATAGGATCTCCGATCAGAAGGGAAATCTTCTCAGGTGATAAGGAGAGAGGAAGGGAGTTTCTTAGATTTACCGATAAAAAGCCAATTATGACTGTAATGGGAGGCAGTCTGGGGGCTAAGAAAATTAATGAAACGATCCGGGAATCCCTTCAGGAGCTGACTTCTAAATACCAAATTGTTCATCTATGCGGCAAAGGCCAGAAGGATGAGAGTTTAATAAACATTAAAGGCTACAGACAATTCGAATACATTAGCCATGAGCTTGCTGATATCCTCGCTGCAACAGATACAGTCGTCACCAGGGGAGGGTCCAATGCCATTTTTGAATTCCTTGCTTTGAAGCTTCCTATGCTCATCATTCCGCTAACCAAAAAACAAAGCAGGGGGGACCAAATACTAAACGCTGAATCGTTCTTAAAAAAAGGATTCTCGCTTACATTGGATGAAGAGAACTTAACAAAAGACAGCCTTCTTGAATCACTGGATAAACTCGAAAAAAGAAAAGGGCAAATCATTAATAACATGCAAGCCTCGCCAACAAGCGATGCACTAACTGTTTTGATAAAGGAAATTCAAAAACACCGCTGATAATTTTGAGTGCAGGTTTTTATATGATCACGGCGTCAAATTCATAGGCTTTTTACCGATTGGTCGCCATAGAGCCATAAATATTATTCCGGCAATAAAATAAACCTCATCCAAACGACAAACAGTTAATAATGCTGTTTGTTTTTCTTTTTATGCATTACAATAGAATGGAAATTCTAAATATTGTGAAGGTGATTCAATGGATTCAAAACTAATTTTAATCGAGGGTCTTCCTGGTTCAGGAAAATCCACTACTGCAAGATTAGTTCATGAAATTTTGATGCAAAAGGGTATCGAGTCAGAGCTATTCTGCGAAGGTGATCTGGATCATCCGGCAGATTATGAGAGCGTCGCCTTTTTTGAGAATGACGAGTGGCATCGTTTGCTGGAAGAATACAGATCATTTAAAGACCAAATTATCGAAAAAAGCTATCCGGAAGGTAAAGGCTATTTATTGCCGTATAAAAAGCTTGGACCTGATATTCCAAACACATTTTATGAGAAAGCATTTAAAAATGATATCTATGAGCTTCCTTTGGATCAAAATATGAAACTTATAATCAAGAATTGGGAACGATTTTCCAATCGAGCTGCCAGCAGCAAAAAAGTACATATTTTTGAATGCTGTTTTATACAGAATCCTGTAACAGTCGGTATGATTAAATATGGAGCTCCAATTACAAAGATTCTGAATTATGTATTAGCATTGGAAAATTCGGTGAAAAAGCTGAATCCGATTTTAATTTATATCAGTCAGGATAACCTTGACTTTTCGTTCAAGAAAGCCTTAAAAGAACGGCCGCAATCCTGGTCTGAAGGTTTTATCCATTATTATACCGATCAAGGATATGGAAAGAAAAATCATTTAAGCGGGGCAGATGGCACTATAAAGGTTCTTAAAGCAAGGAGACAGGCTGAAGAGGAAATCTTGAAGGAGCTGTCTATCCGAAAGACTGTAATCAATAACTCTGAATATGATAAGCATTCACATAAAGCCGCTTTGGAGAATTTGCTGATCAATCACCCCGCAAAGAAAGGAAATAATTAAATGCCATATCAGGATCATTGTCCTTTTTGCAGTCCGCAAAAGGACCCTCTCCAAAATATCATTTTTGAAAACAGCACTTGTTATTTTCTTCAGCACGATAAAGAACAGGATGTATTGGAGGGCTGCGGGGTCATAGTGCCAAAAGCGCATCATTCCGATGCTTTTCACCTAACGGAGGAAGAGTGGAAAGATACATATGAACTTCTGCAAAAAGCTAAAGATTATTTAGATAAAAAGTATGCACCAGATGGATACACTCTTGGCTGGAATGTGGGGGAAGCTTCAAATCAATCCATTCTTCACAGCCATCTGCACATCATACCCAGATATAATGATGAACCACACGCAGGAAAAGGGCTCAGGCATTGGCTGAAGCAGCCCGATAATAGTAGGAGATTTCTGAAAAGCTGAAAAAACACACAGCGGGACTGTGTGTTTTTAAATTACTGTATTTTCGGCGGATTGCTCTTGACTTCAAGAACATCCAGCATAAATACAAACACTGGTATACCGACGATTAATCCCCAAACACCGAAGAAATGTTCAGAGAAAATCAGGACAATAAAGGTATAAAAGACAGGCAAATCCGTTTTGGAAGACATAAGCTTCGGATTTAAAATATACGCTTCAATGGCGTGGATCACCATAATGACAAGTACTATATAAAATACTTGGATGAATCCGCCGAGAGAATAGGCGATTGTACATAGCGGGACAAGCGAAATAATGACACCTGCTACAGGAATTAATCCCAGCAGGAAAATCAGAATTGATAATCCCATTAGCTGAGGAAAGTCCATGATCCATAATGCAAGTGTTGTCAGGATGCAATTGACTGTGGCAATGACAAACTGCGCCTCGATTACTTTCCCGAATGTTTGCACAAATTTACTTCCGAAATACTCGATTTCATTATAAAAGTCAGCGATTTTGCTGTGTTTAAATTTCAAGGTAAATTCGATAAGTTTCGGTTTTTCAAGCAGGAAAAACAAACTTAGTATTAAAGAAAGCAATACCTGGATGGCAATATGACTAATATCGGAAAAATATTGAAGCAGGAACGCAAAGCCCTGTTCAAGATATTTCGTAATTTCATTTGTTTCGAGCATTTGAACAATATATGTAATTACAATATTGTCATGTTTTTGGGTGTAAAAGCTTTCAACCTGTTTAAACAACTGTGAAATTTCAGATACAATTAAAGGGAGGTACTTGATAATCCCTATAGAAAGCAGGCCGATGATTCCCATATAAAGGGTTATAACTGTCAGTTTCCTATTCAGTTTAAACCTCGAAAGTACAAGCTTCACAAGCCTATCCATCAAAAATGAAAATATAAATGTTATCAGTATTAAATTAATCATGCTCCTCAGCAGGTAAAGAGCAAGGACAATTATTCCAAAAATAATGAATCGTTTTATGCCGTTATTATTTAAAAATGACTTAATCGTTTCCAATTTCATTCCTCCACACTGTTTTAAGTTTCTTTAAATTTCACTAAATGCGGAGATAATTACTCTGGAACATATATGGAATCATGTATTCATTACTTCTGTGAATTGCACGGGAATGTATCGCCTGAAAATGGGTCCGGTCTTCTTTATAATAGGTCAGCTTCGCCGTTAATTTTACTGAAGCTGCTAATGTGCTGCTCAATGCAGGGCATTTTAGGGCAGGTGAATCAATAACAATGGCATGACCCTGCAGTTGTACATTGAAATCAATCGGCTCCTTGCTTTGCTGCACAGATGAAGACAAACCGGATACAAGCAGGAAAATGCTTAAAAATATGTGTGCCAACTTGTTCATCCTTTTATTATCAATATATTTACTATTTTATAATACTTTATCATTTAATTATATATCTATTTACAGTCGAAATGGAAAAATTCATTACGGAGAAAGGATGATGATAGTTGGATAGGAAATATGCTGCCATTACCGGCTGTTCCAGCGGGTTTGGAACCTTAATGGCCATTGAGCTGGCAAAGAATGATTTTCAAGTTATTGCAACAATGAGAAAAATGAATAGAAGCAAAATATTAATGGAGAAAGCTAGACGAGAGGGAGTTCATGAGCAGATATCCATTCACGAATTGGATGTCACCTCACCCTCATCCATTGAAAGCTTTAAAAACCTGCTCCTCCGATTGCCTTCAATTGATGTTTTAATCAATAATGCAGGCTATGCAGGGGCAGGATTTGCGGAAGAAATACCGCTGGACGAGTATAGAAATCAATTTGAGACAAATGTTTTTGGAACGTTTGCAGTAACACAGGCGGTTCTGCCATTTATGCGGAAACAAAGAACAGGAACCATTTTAAATGTAAGTTCCATCAGCGGAAAAATCGGGTTTCCAGGCTTATCGCCATATGCCGCATCAAAATTTGCTGTAGAAGGGTGGAGTGAATCACTTAGGCTTGAAATGAAACCGTTTGGCGTAAATGTTGTGATGATTGAGCCAGGATCTTTCAGGACTGGCATCTGGACAACAGGGAAAAAGATAGCGGAACCATCATTGAAGAAAGACTCACCTTATTATCCATATATGACAAAAATTCAAAATTACCTTGATAAAGGCGAGCCCTTTTATGAAGATCCGCTAATCGTTGCGAAAAAAGCAGTGAGCATTCTTAAGGAAAAAGAACCTGCACTCAGGTACCCAGTAGGAAAGGGTGTACGCACAAGAATACGCCTGAAAAACCTTCTGAACTGGAAAAGCTGGGAGAAAATCGTATTAAAAACTCTCTACAAAGACTAATTAATTACAATGCCCAAACCCGGAACTTTTTTGGTTTTACCATGCAGGACCTCCTTTTTTTTTATAACGAATAGAATGATATAAAGTTTCAAAAGTTTCCTTTTTTCATTCTTTTTTCTTAAGTCCCCAATCTCTGATTAATTTTCATGCATCTAGAGAAAATAAGAAAACCAATCTTTGATCATCTGGGGGAGATGGAATGAAAAAGGGAATGAAAAAGTACTTAATCACGCTGTTATTATTCATAGCCCTGCTGATTGTCTGGAACCAGACGGAAGCTGAAGTATCCGGACCGCCAACCATCCATCTGCGCCTGATGGAAACCACTGATTTGCATGGAAACATGATGAGTTATGATTACGAAGACCGCAAGAAAACAGTGGAGTTTGGGCTTTCAAGAACGGCCAGCTTGATTAAGCAGGCAAGAAATGAGTCTCCTAACTCCCTTCTATTTGATAATGGGGACATTCTTGAAGGCAACGGACTCGATGAGTATGCCTATAGAAGCCATCCGCTTGACATGGCTAATGTCCATCCTGTTTTTAAAGCAATGAATACTTTGCTTTATGATGCTGCGACAGTGGGAAATCATGAATTTAATTACGGAATTGATTTTATGGAAGAGAGCCTCAGGGGAGCAAACTTTCCTTATGTCAATGCCAATATATATATTGAAGACAGCAATCAGCTCGATGAGGATGATCTGAATTATTTTAATCCCTACACCATCATAGAGAAAGAAGTGACAGATACAGCCGGGGTGAAGCATAAGCTGAAAGTTGGAGTCATCGGCTTTATCACACCAATTGTTGCGGAATGGAATAAAGAGTATTTTCGCGGAAACCTTAAAGTGAAAAATATAAAGGAAACTGCCGAGCATTTTATTCCTATTATGAAAAGTAAAGGGGCAGATATCATTGTTGCTCTTGCACATACCGGTCTCCAATCCGATAAAGGGCTGGATGAAAAAAAGGGCAATTCAGTTCATGCCCTCAGCAAAGTTAAAGGATTAGATGCCATTCTATTCGGGCACAGCCATTCTGTTTTTCCTGTCAAAGATGAACTGCAGAAGCTGCCTGGAATTGACTTAAAGGCTGGTACCATTAACGGAACAGCTGCTGTCCAAGCTGGATACTGGGGCAATCATCTTGGTCTCATCGATTTGAAAATTGTCTTTCAGGATAGCGAATGGAAAGTTAAAAGCAGTCTTTCGTCGATCAGGCCCGTTTACCGGACAATCAATAAAAAAAGCAGGGAAGCCATCCCCGCAGACCCATTAATTGAACAGATTATGAAAAAGGATCATAATGATGCCCTGAATTATTTGAAAAATAAAAAGTAAAAGGCGCCCATTGGACGCCTTTTTCTTATAAAACCGAAAACTCCTCATTTTTCAAATCAGTAATAAACATATGTCCCGGAGCATGTGTAATCATAATCTCCGGCTTCACATGCATGGCAACTGCCTGAGGAGTTACACCGCAGGCCCAGAAAACTGGTACTTCCCCATCCTTAATGGTTACATTGTCGCCAAAATCAGGGCGCTGAATATTGTTAATGCCGATTGCTTCAGGATTTCCGATATGGACAGGGGCCCCATGGACAGATGGGAAGCGGCTTGTCACCTGTACAGCTCTAATGGCTTCTTTCTCTGTCATCGGACGCATACTCACTACCATTGGCCCTTCAAACCGGCCTGCACCCACACACCCAATATTTGTTTTATACATCGGGACATTCCGATTTTCCTCAATATGGCGTATAGGGATATTATTTTTAAGCAAAGCGTCTTCGAACGTAAAACTGCATCCGATCAGGAATGCTACCATATCATCATTCCAATAAGATGTTATGTCTGAAAGTTCCTCGGCGAGCTCTCCGTTTTTATATACCCTGTATTTTGGCAGGTCGGTTCTAATATCAGCATTTGGAGCTGACAGCATTGGCACCGGTGAACCTGGTTCAGTCACATCAATGATTGGACAGGATTTAGGATTACGCTGGCAGAAGAGCAGAAATTCAAAGGCCAGTTCCTTTGGCAATATAGCCAGATTAGCCTGAATATAGCCATTAGCCATTCCTGCAGTTGGATTATCCCAGCTCTTGACACGGATTAATTTGCGAGCCTCATCGGGATTCAATTGAGAAGGGGAGTTCATGTAAAAATCTCCTTTCGTGTTTATTTAAATAGCTCAGGGATTCCATTGATTAATGAGTACCCCCCCATGTAAGACATGGCAATCACGATAATGACTCCGAAAATCGTCATCCAAAGCGGATGTTTATAATCGCCGACAATTTTGGTTCTATAGGCAGCAATCAGCATTACTCCTAATGCAATTGGCAGGATAAGCCCGTTTAATGAACCAACTAAAACCAGGATTTTCACCGGTTTGCCAATCAAAACAAAAACAAATGTAGAAATGGCGATAAAACCGACAATTACCCATTTATGATACTTCTCGACAGCAGGGCTCAATGTCCGAATGAATGAGACCGATGTATAGGCTGCACCGACAACAGAAGTAATGGCAGCTGCCCACATAACTACTCCAAACATCTTATATCCAATATTGCCCGCCGCCAGCTGGAAGACAGAAGCAGGAGGGTTGGATGGATCGAGTGTCAACCCTTGTGAAATCACACCCAACGCGGCAAGGAAAAGAAAGATACGCATAATAGAGGCAATTCCGATTGCACTGATAGAGCTCTTTGTGACTTCCGGCAGTGATTCTTTTCCTTTGACACCTGCATCAATTAAGCGATGGCCTCCAGCAAAAGTGATGTAACCTCCAACTGTTCCGCCGACAAGCGTAATAATGGCAAGGATATCAATTTTATCCGGCACGAACGTTTTGACAACAGCTTCACCAACAGGAGGCTGGGCCGTAAACATTACGTAAAGAGTTAATCCAATCATGACAAAACCTAAAATCTGTGTGAAGCGGTCCATTAATCTGCCCGCTTCTTTTACAAGAAAGATGCCGATTGCCAAAATTCCGCTTAAAAGGGCGCCCATTTCAGGGGATATGCCGAAAATAACATTTGTACCTAACCCGGCACCAGCAATATTCCCGATATTAAAAGCAAGACCGCCCATGATAATCAGGGCAGCAAGGAAATGACCCAGACCCGGAAGAACTTCATTGGCAATATCCTGTGCACGCTTTTCTGAAACGGCGATAATTCTCCAGATATTCATCTGTGCACCAATATCAATAATAATAGAAATTAAAATAACAAATCCAAAACTCGCAAGCAGGGTTTCTGTAAATACTGTCGTTTGTGTCAGGAAGCCTGGTCCAATGGCAGAAGTGGCCATAAGGAATGCGGCACCAAGCAGTATACTGGCATTTGATTGCTTTTTCATTCAATTTCCCCCAATTATTCTATTTGTGGTTATCATTCTTGCTTCTTTTACCTTGCATCAGCACTATCTGTACTGATTGAGTGCCATTCGCGCTTAATTAGTCAGCTTCAACGGAACTATTCCGGACGAAAAGTGCCACTGGCGCTTGCTTATCCCTAAGCATCCATAAAGGGGCACCAATTTTTCATTATCTCCATGAATTCCGATTTTATTTCAAAAAATCGCTGATTTTTGCTATCTGGATACCTGCTTCGTTCAGTGCCTTAGGAATATATTGGGCAAATTCAAGTGCGCTTTCCCCATCACCATGGATGCATATCGTATTGGCCTCTATGGAAACGTCAGTGCCCTGGACAGAATTAACTTTCCCTTCCTTGACCATGCGGATTACCTGATTTACAGCGTCGCTGTGATCTGTAATAAGGGCATTGCTTTCCCTTCTTGAAGTAAGTGATCCATCCTCCTGGTAGCTACGGTCTGAGAACACTTCATTTGCAGAGCGGAGTCCAATTTTCCTGCCGGCTTTTACTAATTCGCTTCCTGAGAGCCCGAACAGAATCAGTTCAGGATCCACTTTATAAACAGCTTCTGCGATTGCTTCTGATAAAGGCGCGCTTTTGGAGGCCATGTTGAATAATGCACCGTGCGGTTTTACATGCTGAAGCTTTCCGCCTTCTGATTTCACAAAAGCATACAAAGCGCCAATTTGATACACCACTAAGTCATAAGCTTCCTGAGGGGTTATGCTCATATCCCTTCGTCCGAATCCATGCAGATCCTGGAGTCCCGGATGGACACCCAGGCCAACATTCTTCTCAAGTGCCATCTTAACTGTTTTTCGCATGGTCGCAGGGTCGCCGGCATGAAAGCCGCATGCAATATTGGCAGAAGTAATATGTTCAAGAATTTCCTCATCGCGCCCCATCTTGTAAGAGCCAAAGCTTTCTCCCATATCACAATTGATGTCTACAATGTGCATCTTAATTTCCTCCTCTGGTTTTTAAAAAAATCCCTTGCTTTAATTCCTTTAATTTCATTTCTCTATTAATTAATAACTGCTGTGCCTGTTTATTTGATATTTCTGCAAAACTTAGGGTGTCTCCGGGTTTGGCCTGCGCCAGAAGCGGAAGATCGACCGCAGCAACCTGTCCAATTTTTGGGTAACCCCCAGTTGTTTGCCTGTCAGCCAGCAATACAATCGGATTTCCATCCGGAGGAACTTGAATGGAACCAAAATTTACGGCCTCAGATATTTGTTCAGCATGTTCTGATAGCGCAAGGGCAGGGCCTTTCAGTCTATACCCCATCCTGTCCGATTGTGCGGTCACTTCAAAGGCATGATTTAAAAGCTGAACCTTGCTTTCATTAGAAAATAAATCAAATTGGCGGCCCCTGGTTATTCTGATTTCAGGATTTGCCGCTGTGTCCGGTATGAGATCTGATGCAATACCCCAGTCGTTTTCAGCAAAAGTCCTATCAAGGCTCTGTTTTGTCAAATACTCCGTCATTTTCAATGACTGGAGTGAAGGTTTGCCGGTTTCCAGCAGATCCCCTGATTTTAATGCTCTGCCCTTATAACCGCCGATACCTGCACGCAGATATGTAGATTTGCTGTTCATTACTTCAGGTACGGCAAATCCGCCCGCAGCAGCCAGATAAGCTCGGCACCCTTTATGACAGCCGCCGAATTTAAGTTCACTGCCTTTTTTTACAAAAACAGATCTCCATGTCCGAACAGGCTTGCCATTGATGGAAGGGGAAAGGTCCCCGCCGCAAATCGAAATTAATATATCATCTTCAAATGTAAGTATTGGACCCATCATCGTTATTTCTAATACAGGATCATTTTCTTCGTTTCCAGCGAGCAGATTGGCCATCCGATGCGAAAAAGGGTCCATTGCCCCGCTGGCAATCACGCCAAACTTTTGATAGCCGGTTCTTCCCAAGTCCTGAATGCTTGAAAGGAGTCCGGGCTTTACAACTTTAATCATTGTTCCGTCTCCTCCCAATGGTTGTATTCTTCCAGACTGATTGGCTTGAATTTGATTTTGTCGCCTGCTTTCAAGAGGGTAGGGGATTCTTCCATCGGCCGAAACAATTTAACAGGAGTACGTCCAATCAGCTGCCAGCCGCCTGGAGTTTCAATGGGGTAAATCCCTGTCTGCATCCCGGCAATTCCTACTGTGCGCTCGGGAATCTTTAAACGCGGCGAATCCCTTCTTGGTGCGGCAATTTGTTCTGACATCCCGCCAATAAAAGGAAATCCTGGTGCAAATCCAATCATATAGACCAGGTAACTGCCTGAAGAGTGAATTTCAATTACTTCTTCAGGGGTAATCCCATTATGCTCCGCAACAAAATCAAGATCCGGCCCAAATTCTCCACCATAGCATACCGGGATTTCAACAATTTGAGGTTTCGATGCATCAGTTTCCGTCAGCTCTTCAATAAGCGGTTTTATTAGTGAACACACGAAATCAAACGGGAGCTGGCCATTTGAAAGCTGATAGGCTTCAAATGGATTGTAAAAAATGGTTACAGTTGTATAAGCAGGTATGTATTCAACCATCCATTCAGGTGGATGTTTTTCGAGAAAGGCAGTCAGTGACTGAACTTTCTGATGTGTTCCCTGGCTGATTTCTTTCCCAAGCTCAATAAGAACGGCATCATCCCCCAATGGGTGTAAAGTGTATCTCATGATTTCACCAGCTTTCGAAGTAAATTTCTTGTCCTGAGGAACAAAATATTATTCGGTAATAATAAATATTCATTTTCGTTCAAAAGAAATACATTCATTATTCTTTCCTAAAAAAAGGTAAAGTCATGTATTTTAACGCTAGAACGAAAAAATTTATTAGTAAAGTTATATATTTATGCAAAGTCCTCAGCTAAAGAATATAATATTATATAATAGATTGAAAATTCTATTTGTGCAAATTATTCTTTTAGCAGGCGAACCAATATCTTCAAAGTTTATTTTGTCCGTTATTTTGGGAATAAAGGAGGTACATTACCATTTAGGGAGAGATCATATTGGAAGCAGATATAGAAATGAACTTATCAGCAAGATTTGAGGCTGCCTTTAACCGTATTCACAAGGCCTTAAAACAATCTGCTAAAAACGCCAGAACAGATAGATTTTATAAACTTATAGAAATTCAGAAAAATCATTCCCTGATTCGATTATATGAAGATGATTTGCATCAGTTTGCCAAGCTGCGGAATGCCATTGTTCATGAAAAAATAGACCTTGATTATTATATTGCTGAGCCTCATCTCGAGACGGTAGAGAAGATTGAAAAAATTGCCGGCCATTTTGAAAAGCCAAAAACCGCACTCTCCATAGCTGCAACTCCAGTTTTTTATTTTTATGAAGATGGCAAGCTAACGGATGTACTGGCCATAATCAACAAATTCTCACACTCCCAATTCCCGATTTACTCGAGAAAAGAGGAATATTCCTGGCTATTAACTTCGGCAGATATCGTGAAATGGATGGCAGAGCACTTTACAGAAGAAACAATCCAGTTGAAAAAGGTGAGAATTAAAGAGCTTTTCAACAAGAAATCAAAGCATCAAATCTCGTTTGCCGGCAAAGATGCGTCTATCTTTGAATTAGAGGATATGTTTGAGGACTGCCGAAATAAAAATGAAAAGCTTGAAGGGATCATTGTTACCGAGAATGGAATGCCGACTGAAAAACCAAAAGGCATCATAACAGCCTGGGACCTCCTGGAAGCCGATTCCGAAAATTAAAACGCAAAAAAGGTGCACTGAACAGCTGCACCTTTTTTGTGGAAGTCTTTTGAATAATAAAACTTTTTGCTGTATAAATTAAAACCTTCTAAAAAGCCAACAAAGATGATAATATAAACTGATAGTTCAATAGCAAAATCCGTGTACACGGTAGAGGTTCTAGCTACCCTCTTTAAAAAACTAAGGAAAACGGGTCTGCTTTCTTAGTGGTCCTGTTTTTCTATTTAAAGGAGAATTTTTATATGAAAAATGATAAAGCGCTCGTTGTGTTCAGCGGCGGTCAGGATAGTACAACTTGCTTATTCTGGGCAAAGGAACGTTTTGCAGAAGTGGAAGCAGTCACTTTTAATTATAATCAGCGTCATAAGCTGGAGATAGAATGTGCACAGCAAATAGCAAAAGAGCTGGGGATCAGGCACCATATTCTAGATATGTCCCTATTGAATCAGCTGGCACCAAATGCACTGACCCGAGATGAGATTGAAGTAAAGAATGGAGAGGAAGGCGAGCTTCCATCCACATTTGTGCCTGGGAGAAACCTTTTATTCCTGTCATTTGCTGGTGTGCTGGCCAGTCAGATAAATGCAAAGCATATTATAACCGGGGTGTGCGAAACAGATTTCAGCGGCTACCCTGATTGCAGAGATATTTTTATAAAATCATTGAATGTCACACTTAATCTATCAATGGATGAACAGTTTGTGATCCATACGCCCTTAATGTGGCTCAACAAAGCAGAGACATGGAAGCTGGCGGACGAATTAAATGCCCTTGATTATGTGCGAGAAAAAACGCTGACATGCTATAACGGAATTCCGGCTGATGGCTGCGGTGAGTGTCCTGCATGCCATTTAAGGAAAAATGGCCTTGAAGAATACCTCAAGGAAAAGGAGGAACTTTAAGCCATGTACGGTTTCAGGATTGTTGATAAACTGCAGAAGATTAATGAGGATATTAAACCCGATCAGCTGAAATACCATCATAAGCGTGTAATGGTCAGCAAGGAATTCACTTTTGATTCAGCCCATCATCTGCATTGCTATGAAGGCAAATGCAAAAACCTGCATGGGCACACCTACAAGGTGATTTTTGGCATAAGCGGATTTGTGGATAACAGAGGGTTAATAATTGATTTCGGCGACATTAAAGAAATCTGGAAAAACGAAATTGAAATATTCCTCGACCACAAGTATCTGAATGAAACGCTGCCGCCAATGAATACGACGGCAGAGAATATGGTTGTCTGGATTTATGAAAAAATGACAGAAAGCCTCCAAAACAGAAATGACCAATATATCGGTGCAAGAGTCGAATTTGTGCGCCTTTTTGAAACCCCTACAAGCTATGCAGAAGCAAGAAGGGAGTGGATGGAGGTTGAGTAAAATCCCTGTTCTTGAAATTTTTGGACCGACCATTCAGGGGGAAGGAATGGTGATCGGCCAGAAAACGATGTTCATCCGTACAGCAGGATGTGATTATTCATGCAGCTGGTGTGATTCCTCCTTTACCTGGGATGGAAGTGCAAAAGACAGTATCCGTCAAATGGAAACGGATGAAATCTGGAAGGAGCTCAAAGAGCTGGGCGGGGATGGATTTTCATTTGTGACCATTTCGGGAGGCAACCCAGCTTTATTAAAAAATTTGAATGAACTCATTTCTTTGCTGAAAGCAGAAAAAATTAAGGTCTGCCTGGAAACACAGGGCAGCCGATGGCAGGATTGGTTTTATGAAATTGATGAACTGACCCTTTCCCCAAAACCTCCTAGCTCAGGCATGAATACAGACTATGATGTGCTCGATTATATCGTGAATAATCTTCAGATCAAAAGAAAGGCTGACCAGCAGTTCTCACTGAAGATTGTTGTTTTTGATGATAAGGATTATGAATATGCTAAAAACGTTCATAAGCGCTATCCCGGTGTTCCGTTTTATCTGCAGGTGGGAAATGATGACACTGTTACAGCAGACGACCGCAATTTATTGCAGAGACTGCTTAATAAATATGATTGGCTCATTGAAAAAACGATACATGACAGTGATCTAACAGATGTTAAAGTACTTCCGCAGCTGCATACATATGTATGGGGCAATAAGCGGGGAGTGTAGTATCTGATAATCCCGCACCAATGGGTGCGGGATTTTTTTGTTAAGGATGTTCAGCAATTTATGACAGATTCCGATAATTTTATGATATTATACGTTTGAACTTAACAATACATAAGTGCTGTAAATTTCTATAGATAGGGAGAGTTAGATGACAGATAACACCATTATTCGATTTAATTCCGTAACAAAAAGATATGATAATGATCCGCCAGTTTTAAAGGATGTCAGCTTTGAAATTGAACGCGGGAAGTTCTATACCCTTTTAGGGCCATCGGGCTGCGGGAAAACAACCATATTGCGATTGATTGCCGGCTTTACTGAGCCTTCCGAAGGGGACATTTTTTTTAATGGGGGAATCATAAATAATGTTCCAGCCAACAAAAGGCAAGTAAACACTGTTTTTCAGGATTACGCTCTATTTCCGCATCTGAATGTGTATGAAAATATTGCATTCGGCTTAAAAATCAAAAAAATGAAGAAAGCGGATATCGAGAGGAAAGTAAAGGAAGCGCTAAAATTTGTGAACCTTGAAGGCTACGAAAATCGTGAAATTAAAGAAATGTCAGGGGGACAGCGCCAGCGTGTTGCCATCGCCCGTGCCATTGTAAATGAACCAGAAGTCATTCTCCTGGATGAACCTTTATCCGCACTTGACCTAAAGCTCCGGACCGAAATGCAATACGAGCTGAGGGAACTGCAGAGAAATCTTGGCATTACTTTTATTTTTGTCACACATGACCAGGAAGAAGCATTGGCCATGTCAGATGAAATTTTCGTACTTAACAGCGGAAGCATCGAGCAAAGCGGAACTCCTACTGATATTTATGACGAGCCGATCAATCGCTTTGTAGCAGATTTCATTGGGGAATCCAATATTGTTGCTGGAACGATGATTAAAGATTATCAGGTACAGTTTGCCGGAAAGTTATTTGAGTGTGTTGATGGCGGCTTTGAGTCAAATGAAGATGTGGAGATCGTCATCCGTCCTGAAGACCTGGCTATTACCGCACCGGAAGATGGGAAACTGAAGGTACAAGTTGACTCCCAGCTCTTTAGGGGAGTCCATTATGAAATCAGCTGCTATGACAGCGATGGCAATGAGTGGCTGGTCCATTCAACCAAAAAGGCGACAGTCGGGGCTCAAATTGGCCTTCATTTCGACCCCGAAGCTATACACGTCATGAGGCATGGGGAAACAGAAGAGGAATTTGATAAGCGTCTTGAAGCATATGAAGAGGGAAGCCATGAGAACTAATTCCCGCAACTTTTATTTAATTCCTTATGTCCTTTGGATTGCCCTCTTTGTTGTAGCGCCATTGCTTCTGGTTCTGTATTATTCGTTTTTTGATATTGAAGGGCACTTCACTTTGGAGAATTATAGAAAGTTCTTTACACCCGTTTATTTAAAAATGACCCTTAGCTCCTTTTGGTATGCCTTTTTAATTACGTTATTTTCATTGCTGATCGCTTATCCGACGGCCTATTTGCTTACTAAGACGAAACATAAGCAGCTGTGGCTCTTATTAATTATCCTGCCATCGTGGATTAATTTGCTTTTGAAAGCCTATGCTTTCCTGGGCATCTTTGGAACATATGGTGCAGCGAATAGCTTTTTGGATGCGATGGGAATAGGGGGCAGGCAAATTCTGTTCACTGATTTCAGCTTTATCTTTGTGTCGGTATACATCTTTCTTCCTTTCATGATTTTGCCGATATTTAATTCTTTGGATGAACTGAATCCAACCCTTCTTGATGCCAGCAATGATTTAGGCGGGTCTTCCTGGGTAACATTTAAACGCGTTATTTTTCCTTTGACACTTGATGGCGTGAAAGCGGGATGCCAGATAGTCTTTATCCCTGCACTGTCATTATTCATGCTGACAAGGCTGATTGCAGGAAACCGTGTCATCACTCTTGGAACAGCCATTGAACAGCATTTCCTTGTGACACAGGACTGGGGAATGGGCTCGACCATTGCTGTCTTCCTGATTATTGCAATGGTATTCATTATGGTGCTGACAGGCAGAAGAAAGCGGGGGATTCTATAATGAAAATGAACAGGAAATGGCCTGCGATTTATTTGGCTCTTATCTTTATCATCCTGTACGCCCCGATCTTTTACTTGATATTTTATTCATTCAACATCGGAGGGACCATGTATCAATTCGAAGGTTTCACCTTGGATTGGTATCGGGAGCTGTTTGCTGATACCCGATTACTCATCATAGTCCTTAACACCGTTATTATTGCCCTTTTATCTGCAGCGATTTCGACCATTATTGGAGTGGCTGGAGCACTTGCCATTGCTTATGCTAGAAAACGCAGAGTGAAAAACACACTCCTATCACTGAATAATGTGCTGATTGTCAGTCCGGATGTCATAATAGGCGCCTCGTTTTTGATTCTGTTTACAATGATCGGGCTTAAGCTTGGATTTGTATCTGTTTTGCTTGCGCACATAGCCTTTAGTGTTCCAATTGTCGTGCTGATGGTTTTGCCTAAAATAGAAGAAATGAGCACGTCCATGATTTATGCAGCCATGGATCTTGGGGCAAGCAGGTTTAATGTGCTGACTAAAGTCATTCTCCCTTATATTACTCCTGGAATTATCGCTGGCTTTTTTATGGCCCTGACGTATTCCCTGGATGATTTTGCGGTAACTTTCTTTGTTACAGGCAACGGCTTTACCACTTTGTCTGTTGAGATTTATTCACTGGCAAGAAGGGGAGTTTCTTTAAATATCAATGCTTTATCTGCTTTGCTTTTCCTATTTACAATCATTCTGGTTACAGGCTATTACTTTATTACAAAACGAAATGAGAAGCCGAATGGAATGGGGGTAAGGCAATGAAGAAGCTTGTCCAGGCGCTCGCTGCCGTTTTAATTGTTTCATTTGCCTTATTGTACATCGTTTCAGGGCTGAATTCCTCCCAGGGCTACACAAGCGGCAATACTTTGACCATTTTTAACTGGGGCGACTATATAGATGCAGACTTGGTGGAAAAGTTCGAACAGGAAACAGGCATAAAAGTCATCTATGAGACATTCGATTCTAATGAAGCAATGATGACGAAAATTGAACAGGGCGGCACAGCCTATGATATTGCAGTTCCATCTGAATATGCGATAGAAAAAATGAAAGAAGAAGACCTGCTTTTGCCGGTCGACCATTCGAAAATTCCGAATCTGAAATATATTGATCAGCGTTTCATGGACCTGCCTTTTGATCCCGGGAATGAATATTCGATTCCCTATTTCTGGGGCACAGTTGGAATCCTTTATAACACCGATATTTTAGGAGATAAAAAAATCACAAGCTGGAATGACTTATGGGACCCTGAATTTAAGAACCAGATCCTGCTGATTGATGGGGCAAGGGAAGTAATGGGCATGGGTCTCAACAGTCTCCATTATTCGCTGAATGACAAAAATAGAGACCATTTGATCGAAGCCAAAGAAAAACTTGATAGTCTTACTCCTAACATTAAAGCCATTGTCGGTGATGAAATCAGAATGCTGATGGAAAATGATGAAGCCGGCATAGGGGTGGTCTGGTCCGGCACGGCACAGGAGCTCATGTGGGAGAAGGATAATTTGGAATATGTACTTCCCGAAGAAGGCTCCAATCTTTGGTTTGATAATATGGTTATCCCTAAGACTGCCAAAAACCCAGAAGCGGCCCACCAGTTCATGAATTTCATTCTTGACCCGGAAAATGCGGCACAAAATACAGAATACGTTGGATATTCAACGCCGAATAAAGAAGCGCTGAAATATATGGATGAAGAAACAATCTCAGATGAACGATTCTATCCGGATGAAGAAATGACAGCTCGGCTGGAGGTTTATGAGAACCTGGGAAAAAGGATGCTTGCTTATTATAACGAGCTTTTCCTTGAGTTTAAAATGCATAAAAAATAAAGTGCTGCCAGGGTCAATTCCTGGCAGTTTTTGCATTGGAACTGTTTTAAAGATTCAGGGTATGCTAGCTCAAAGGAGGATGGAAAATGAAAATATTCATCAGTATATTTTTATTGATTTTTTCATTCGCAAGTATAGGAACTCCCATTAGTGCTGCCCCGCTAAAACCTGAATTGGCCATTGTCATTGACGATCTGGGAAACAACATGAAGGGAACAGCAGAAATGATGGAGCTTCCGGTGACCTTAACGGTTGCCATCATGCCTTTCATGCCAACGACAAAAGATGATGCAGAACTGGCGAGTAAAAATGGGCATGAAGTGATCGTTCATATGCCGATGGAGCCGAAAAGAGGAAAGAGGAGCTGGCTGGGGCCGGGGGCAATCACAACAGATTTAACCGATGAAGAAATCCGCAGCAGGGTGGAGAGTGCCATTAAAGAAGTGCCGCATGCTGTCGGGATGAATCACCATATGGGTTCGAGAGCCACTGAAAATGAACGGGTCATGAGAATTGTCCTTGAAGTATGCAAAAAACACGGGTTATTTTATCTCGACAGCAAAACAACCGGGAAAAGTGTCGTCGGTAAACTGGCAAATGAAATGGGTGTACCATATGTTGAAAACAATATTTTCTTTGATGACATATACACTACTGCCCATATCACAAAACAGGCAGACAGACTCGCTGAAAAACTGGTGAAAAATGAACGCATCATTGCAATAGGCCATGTCGGCATCACAGGAACAAAAATGGTTAATGTGCTTAAAGAGTATATACCTGTTTATAAAAAGAAAGCAGAAATAGTGCCGCTGTCAGAACTGATTCCAGGCTACGAACTTATTGACGAAGGACCATAAAAAAAGCTGCAAACCTAACCAGGTTTGCAGCTTTGTTCATGGTGTGTATAGAAGCGTTTTAATGGTGGTATAGGTGCCTGGCACCCCAAAAGGTGGCCGCCCACATTCCGGTCTGGTTAGTCCCGCAACGAAGCGATGTTAGAAGAGGTGGGCTGCCGTGAATATAGTATATGCAGTGATAGGAAAAGGATGCAAAAAAACCTCCCTGAATGCAGGAAGGTTTCGTATGATCTTATTGATCTTGAGTGGCATGTGTGTCTGGCACCTTTTTAAACGCAAGATACATCATCGGAACAATGATCAGGGTCAGGATGACCGAGAATGAGATGCCTGAGATGATGGTGATGGCAAGCGGAGTGAAAAGTGCGTCGCCGCTTACTGCAACAGGTATTAATGCAACAATCGAAGTAAGGGCAGTCAGAATAATGGGCCTGAATCTGACACGTCCAGCTTCAACCACTGCTTCTTGAATGGACATTCCTGTTTTTAATCCCTGTTCCATAAATTCAATTAAAACAACAGAGTTCCGGACTACTATGCCTGTCAATGAAACCATGCCCATTACAGCAAGGAAACTGATTGGCGTTTGTGTAACGAATAAGCCAAGAATTGCACCGGCAATCGCCAGGTATACGGCAACTAACACAAGGAATGGCAGGCCAAGCGAATTAAATTGAAATGCGATCAGCAAATAGACAAGGAAAATCACGATAATAAACAATACCGTTATTTCGGCAAAGAAATCATTTTGTGCCTGATTTTCCCCGCCTATTGAAATGCTGTAATCTTGATCATTCAATTTTTCACGTTCGTCTTCGACTAGATTTTGCACTGTTTCCTTAAAGGTTTTCTCATCCTTCGGGAAAGCCCTGATTGTAATGGCCCTTTCTCCATTGAGGTGAGGGATCCGCTGGATTTCCTCCGTTCTTTCTGCCTCAACGAGCGTGTCAGCGGAAATCAAAGCCGGTGGTCCACCCTGTGTGCTTTCCGCCGGGATTTCCAGTTTTGATAGGTCAAGTTCAGCACCTTGATCACCAAGAAGGATACTCATATCTCTTTTAACAACACCATTATCAAAAGCTTTAAGAGGTATTCCTTCAGTGGCCAGACGAATCTGCTCACTGATCTCGTTTACGGTTATCCCATATTCCTCAAGAAGCTCTCTCTTAGGTACGTATTTTAAAGTTGGTTGCAGACTGCCAATATTATCGACTACAAAATCGGCTCCTGCTTCATTCATTTCCCTAGAGAGGTTATCACGGAGTTCCAGAAGTTTATCTAACTCTGGCCCTTTGACTGTTACCGTCACAGGTGCACCAGCAGGAGGCCCCTGCTGTATCGTTTCCATGAATATTTCTGAATCGGGATATTTCTCTCTCAAAATGGATGACCAGTCATCAATTAGCCCCTGTGCCGTCTGGTTCTCACGGTCTACCCGGGCAACAATCTGACCTGTATTGGAACCAGTCGCATTAAGGGAGCTATTGAACAAGTTAGGCAAACCTGTCCCGGCAAAGACACTTGTTTCCTTCACACCCTTGTCGCTAAAAAGCATCTTTTCAATGTTCTCGAGTTCTTTGGCAGTCTCTTCAAGTGTTGTACCGATTGGCAAAGTCACATCAATCGTCACTTCTTCACGATCTGCAGCAGGGAAGAATTCAAAGGGTGTTAACACAGCAAGCCCTAAAATAGCTGTAGTAACCATCAAGCCTAAGAAAGAAATAAGCTTAGGCTTCTTGGAAAAAGACTTCAAAAGCTTGTCAGCATATAGATCTGCTGATTTATTCAGCGGCTTTCCCAATAAACCGGGTGCATCCGAAATTTTCCTGCTCGTTCTGCTGTACATCATGTAGCGCATTATTGGCACAAATATCAGCGCAACCAAAGTTGAAGCCAAAATGGTAGTTATCAGCACTGTCGGCAGCGCACGGATAAATGCTCCATTCCCTCCAGACAGAAAGATAAGCGGCAGGAAGGTAAAAACAATCGCAAGGGAGGACGTAACAATCGAAACCCAGATTTCTTTTGTCCCATTTATAGCTCCTTTTAATGCATTGTCTCCAAGTTTATACCGTCTTTGGATATTATCATTAACAACTATGGAGTCATCAACCAAAATCCCTAATGCGATTATGGCACCAATCACCGAAATCTGATTTAAATCAACTCCGGAAACCGGCAGGGGAATAAGCCCCATTAATACTGAAATCGGTATAGCCAGTGCAACAACGAATGCACCTGAAACAGTAAGACCAAGGGCGGTTGTTAATATTACTGCAATGACTGAGATGGAAAGGGATAGGAACAGGCCGTCAAAAATCTCGGTGACTAGATTCGCCTGTGAATAATATTTCTCAAAAGTCACATTCTCAGGCAGGGATTCGCTGAGTTCCTCCGTTTTTTCGCTTACGATTTCATTAACTGACGGAATATCCTGTCCTGCTTCCACAAAAGCTGTGAATGAAATCGAAGGTTTGCCTTTAAATGTAACAATATCTTCTTTTTCCTTCAGGACAATTTCCACATTGCCAATATCACCAAGAACGACTGATTCACCCTGAGGGGTCTTTCCAACATATACATTTTCCATCTCATCCTCAGTTGTAAAATGATCGACTGTCAATTGAACGATTTCTGAATTTAATTCTTGTTTTCCTATGGGCGCAGGGTAGTATTCTTCATTTATTGCCTCGATCACATCAGGCAGAATGATGCCTTTTTCTTTTAATGATTCAGGGTCAAGCTGTATAGCGATTTCTTCTTCTGCTAAACCTTTTATAGTTACACCTTCAACACCTTTTAACGATTCAACTTCTTCCTTCCAGCGTGCCAGTTCATCCTGTAAAGGAAGAAGGTTATCTATACTGTCACTTGTAAGGTGGTAAGAAACGATTGGCATTTTTACATTCGTTTCATTAATTTCAGGCTCAAATGCTTCTTCAGGAAATCCGGCGGCAGCGTCTGAAACAGCCTGCCGGATATTGCTGAACACTTCTTTTTTGTCTTCTCCGTCAGATACGGTTACGATAATAGCAGAGAAACCTGCTGCTGAGGATGAACTGATTTCTTCAATCCCTTCAATGGACTGCAATTTAGTCTCCATGGGATTGGTAATATTTCTCTCCACACTGTCAACAGTCGCTCCGGGATATACCGTATTTACCGTCCCGATATTAATGGCTGTTTCAGGAATTTCCCTTTGAGGGAGCTGTAAAAATGTAAAGGCTCCTACGATAATAAACAATAAAAATAAGATTAATATGATTTTAGAGCGTTTTAGAATCCATTCAAGCATAAATTCTCCTCCTTAAAAATTGACTTTCGGGTCAAAATGAAAATAAAATACTTTTTACATATTGAAAAATAAAGGTTTTTCTCCTGACTCAATAGTCATTTTGAGGTGTTTTGTTAATGGAGTCAAGAATGGATGTGCTGACGGACGAAAATCAGTTATGAGGTGTTTAGGATATGAATAAACGGGAAGCAATTTTAGAAACGGCGGTAAACCTTTTTGCAGAGAAAGGGTACAACCAGACATCCATGCAGGAAATCGCCGATGGGGTAGGTATTTCCAAGGGATCCCTTTATTCTTTTTTTACTTCTAAAGAAGATCTGATGATATCGATTTATGAACATTATCAGCAGCTGGTATTTGAGAGGGTATTTATCATCGGTCTGGATGAAGATCTGCCGCCGCTTCAAAAGCTTAAGAAGCAATTTACAGTACAGTTTGAAGGCATATTGGAATATAAAGCATATATGAAAATGCATATGAGAGGAGAAGCTGCTACAAATAATAAAAAAATTTCCGCTATGGAACACAGAATGAGAGGAAGGTTATTTTCCTGGCTGGAAAAGAGTCTTATCAGTCTCTATGGCGAAGAAGTCTCAGCATATAAATGGGATTTGCTGTTCATGATCCAATCCATTTACCGGACCTATATGATGCTCATGGTTTCAGGAAAGGCGGAAATTTCACCAGCAAAAATAGGGAAACATATCGTTAGACAGCTCGACGCAATGGCAAATGACTTTATCAGGGGGAACAGCCATCCGATTCTGGATGAAGAGATGATGAAGGATTTTTCTGTTGAAATGGACAAAGAAGGTGCATTCATTTCATTTGAGAAAAGGGAGCAGGCATGGAAGTCGTTTTATAGCAAGCTTAAGGATTTGGAAAAAAGTGAAGCATCTGCAATAAAAGAAATTGCCAATCGCATATCAGAAGAAACAAGAAAATCCAGACCTGAAATGGTGGTAATCAAAGGGCTATTCGCTTTATTAAAAGAGAACGTGGAAATAGCGGCTGCTGCAAAAGTGCTGGAAAATGAAATACTTTCTGAATAAATATATCCATCCATTGCAAAACATAACATTGTCAGAACTGTAAAAAGTGCGGCAATGTTTTTTTGCATTTTTCATTTACTCATGAATTAGTCCTGATTGTTAGGGGTATGTAAATAATAAATCAACAGGAAGGGGTGAATTGTATGCTTTGGACTATAGCAGGTATTCTGCTTGTTTTATGGATACTCGGATTAATATTTAAAGTTGCAGGAGGCATCATTCATATACTGCTGGTAATAGCAGCGATTATCATAGTTGTTAACTTTATTAGAGGAAGAGCATCTGGCAGAGGATAGAGGAAAAAGCCTTCCTTATTGGAGGCTTTATTCAGTGGTCTTGTTATCTAGTTAATTGTCATCAGCTATCCTATAGTATATCGAGCGCTATTTATTAATCGTCCGGTGCATTTGGGGTTAACTCTAATTATTACGCTGACCTTTAGACAGATTTTGGAAAGAAGGATGCTGTATTTCTTCAGAGGAAATATATAATGGAAGCTTAATAGTAAAGGTGGTTCCTTTGTTCTCTGCACTTTCTATTATATAATTTCCTTTCAGCCGATTGATAATGTCAAAAGAAATCATTAATCCTAAGCCGGTTCCTTTTGTTTTTGTAGAGTAATAGGGCTGACCGAGCATTTGGAGTATATCTTTTGATATCCCAACACCTTCATCTTTAATATGTATATCTGCTGATGTATCGTTTTTGAATGCTGAAACCTCCAGAAGACCGCCATTAGGCATAGCTTCTACACTATTTTTTATTAAGTTAATAAATAATTGCTTTATTTCATTTTGATTGCCATTGATAAAAAGGCCCTCATATATAGTTGTCCTTATTTCAACCTTTGCCATCAGTCCAAATGGCCGCATAAACTCAGCCACTTCCACCAATACTTCAGATAGTGAGACTTTACTTGAAACAGGGGAATCCGGGCGTGCAAGTGAGAGGAAATCACTAATTATAAGATTGGTTCTATCCAGCTCTTCCAATGAAATTTTAATAAATTTCTTTTGGTCTTCAGTCAGGTTTTTGTCATTTTTAAGTAATTGCAGAAAACCTCTTACAGTAGTCATTGGATTCCTGATTTCATGTGCTACCGACGCGGCCAGCTGACTGATCGCATTGTATTTATCCGCATTTCTCAGTTTTTGCATCACCTTTTCCTGATGCAGATTCATTTCAATCAAATAGATGATCATAGAAAGAGTCACAATAGAACTTGCTGAAAACAGCAGTAAATACACCGCTTCTTCATTAATATCTTCCTGAAGGAAAATCACATACCTGGTTATCGTAATGGGAAGATAAAATAAGACAGCTACACTGAGTTTTTGTCTAAATGTGCATTTTTGATAAAATTTCGACGCTAAGAAAAAGAGAGCAGAAATAATTGAATAATTTATTAGCGTAATCCACATATCTCCGGGTGAAAAAAACCCCTTAAGAGTAACCAATACAGAGATAGTCAAAAAGCCTGAGAGAGGGCTAATGTAAAAAAAAGCGACAAACACAGGGATAAATTTTAAATCAAAAAACTGACTGCCTGCAATTTCCACTGGAAAAGCGATAGTCAGGAAAAGCACTAATATTAGAACAGATAAAAAAGGTGATGCAATCCTCATGCGGACTCCCCGTCGAGAGATGAGTTTATGTGCAAAAGGGATCATCATCATAATCAAAAAGTGCAGAATCAAGTCAGCTATAAAGTCATACAAAAGAACCATTCCTCCAAAAAGCAGCTATAATAATTATTAAACAAAAGAGAGGAAGAATCCTTTATATGGGAACAATTATTTATTCTGCTTTTTACCATAAAGATTGTTTACATAACATTATTATGGATTGATTCAAAGTCTCCTCATTTCCTAAATAAAAAACCAGCCTTCAAAGAAGGCTGGTTCCTCATCATGCTATTACCATTTCAGTCTTCAATTCTCCAACTATTTCCTGGACTTCACTGCCTTCCAGAGTTTCTTTTTCAAGAAGGGCTTCTACCAGTGCATCAAATTGGGGCTGATGATTTGCGATGATCAACTCGCATCTTTCCAATGCTTTTTGGAAAAGATCCTGCATTTTAGCTTCTTTTTGTCCTTTGTTAAAAGTAAGTTCAAAGCCGTTATCCAGTAACCCGGTATCAACCATTTGCTCTATGATATGCTTGGCTTGTTTAACATCGCCGCTTACTCCAATGCTATGCTCGCCAAGAATCATACGCTCTGATACACCGCCTGCAAGAATCATGGCAACCTGGTCAAGCAATTCACTTGAAGTCGATAAGTGAAGTTCTTTTTGTATAGGAGCTACATACCCAAGTGCTTCGCCACGCGGAATAATGGTTGCTTTTCGGACGGATCCGGGTTTTGTTAAAGCAGCCACTAATGCATGGCCAGCTTCATGTATGGCAACGCGCTGCTTCGTTCCGTAATCCTGTAAAGCCCGGGTGGTTGTTCCCAAAATGGTCCGGTCAAGCGCATAATCCAAATCTTCCTTTGAGATAATTTCCTGGCCGTTACGGACAGCTCTGCGGCTTGCCGTTTCAAAAAGGGAATGAAGATCTGCTCCCGAGAATCCAGAAGTGCTTTCTGCTAAATCGCCAAGTGTTATCATGACATCCTCAGCAAGCAATCTATTTTTTGTGTGAATATTGATAATCTCTCTTCGGCCCTTTGTATCAGGAAGAGGGACATTGAAGGAGAAGTCAATCCGTCCGGGACGAAGGAAGGCTTCATCGAGCATATCCTTCCGGTTAGTGGCGGCAATAAATAGGATTCCATCATTGGAATGTCCGCCGTCCAGCTGGACTAGAAGTTCAGTTAATGTTTTTTCGCTTTCTTCACCGCCATGCTGCTTTCTTCGTCCTGCAAGTGCATCTACTTCGTCTATGAAGACGACGGCAGGAGCATGCTTTCTGGCATTTTGGAAAAGGTTTCTTACTCGCGATGCTCCCACACCAACGAACAATTCATTAAAACCGGAACCGCTGGTTGAGAAAAATGTTGCTCCAAGTTCTTTAGCGATTGCCTGAGCCAGCAATGTTTTCCCCGTTCCAGGAGGCCCGTATAATAGAATTCCCTTCGGCGGCTTAATGCCCATTTTCAGAGAGCGCTCAGGTTCTTTTAATATTGAAAGAGTCTGCATGATTTCCTCTTTCATTTCTTCCTGAATTCCTCCAACATCTTCAAGTGAAATGGAAGGAAGGGGCTTTGCCTTAGAAACACTTTGCTTCATTGTATTTGTAGCACCCATTCCGCCTTTTCCAGACTTAAACAGGTAAATTCCAATGGCTATGAGCAAAAGGACTACACCGCCCAGAATCCAAGGGGCATAAGGTTCTGTGGTTGCGAACGTATATTGTATATTATAGGTTTCTACTAATTTATCAACCATCTCACTGTTGGGAGGCACATGGGAGATGTACTCGCCATCAGGGGCAGTGATCAGCAGTTTCCCATTTTTATATTCCTGTACTGCAACAGTCTTTCCATCCTGGGAGGCAATAACTTTTTCCACAGAAGAAAACGGAACTGTCACATCCTTTTTTCCTGCTTGTACGGTCCAAATAACCGCCGCCAAAATCACAGTGATCACCAATGCAATAGAAACAATCGTCGAAGGCTTCTTAAGACGTGATTTCAACTATTTCCCTCCTCATTGAACATACCTACATTATAAGGAAATAATATTGTTAATAACAGGGTTTTACTCTTTTTAAACGTTGTAAATTATGGAAAAATAATATAGTTTATAAGAAAGTGTGCTACAACAGCTTTCAGATAGCATCTATATGTGAAAAAAATGTGACAAGCAGGGTGAAAACCTGGCAGAAAAGCTAAAAAGTTTTTTAAAAGAATCCTTTTCACAATCTTTCATTTCATATATACTAAAATCGGATAATTCAATAACGTGCCACAAGGGGAGCATTTTGCTGAGAGTGAACAGTTCGCTGTTCTGACCCTTTGAACCTGTTAGATAATGCTAGCGCAGGAATGTGGAATAAAAGGCGGAAGGGGAATTTCTGCCTGCTTGTTCTCCCTTGGGGTATCGTCATACGATTAAAGGGGGATTTTTTTATGAAAAAATTAAGCTTAACCGCGATGATTGAAGCTTCATTTTTTGCAGCATTTGCCATCATTCTGGATTTTCTGCCGTCAATCAAGCTGTCACCGTCCATTTCCATTTCTGCCGCGATGATTCCGATCTTTATTTTGGCTTTCAGGTGGGGGTTTAAGGTAAGCTTCATCGCAGGCCTCTTATGGGGAATTTTGCAGATTGCCATGGGAGATGCCTGGATTGCTACTCCGCTACAGGCATTTATTGAGTATTTTGTGGCATTTGCCTGTATTGGTTTTGCCGGTTTGTTTTACCTCCCAATTCAAAATCAGCTGCGCAGCGGAAACAAGAAGAAGGCATTAGGCTGGGTAATATTAGCTGTGTTTGCCGGAAGTCTTGCCCGGTATTTCTGGCATTTTATAGCAGGTGTATTTTTCTTCGGAAGCTATGCGCCAGAAGGGATGTCGCCTGTGCTATTCTCCTTCCTGGCAAATGGCGCGACAATGCTTGGAGCAGCTATTCTCTGCTCCATTTTAGCAGCATTAATCATATCGTCGGCACCAAGATTAATCATAAGAAAATCGGATGAAGGTCTTCGAACTCAAAAACGTGCTTCATAATAAAAACTGCCTCTTTGAAAAATTTCAAAGAGGTTTTTTCATATAAAAGGAAATTGCTCCTGAAAAATGGGTATATTACTCAAAAAGGGGAGTGATTGTTTGTTAAACACATTGCAGGGTAACATCATTACAGGTGTCTTTGATGCAGAAACCAGTGCCTTTGAAATACAAAAAGTTAAAAGTTTCACCACCCAGTCAATCCTCAACAAAAATCAATGTGAAAATTTGTATAACTATTTATCCCTTCATGAGGAGGATGAGGGAGGACAAATTATTACACTGTACGATCAAATGCCGTTAATGCTGACCAGGCAAGAAATATGCAGTTTAAAGAAAGATTTGGAGAACATTAAAAAACTATATCAGTAGAAAATCGCTTTGCATCTTGCAAGGCTTTTTTTCTTTCTTAATTTAAATTTGACAGATTTGTGACAAAAAGTTTGACAAATTTGTGAACATAGTTAGAATATTAAATAAAAGGGGATGAAAACATGACATTAAAACAGCAAAAGGTGCTTCACTTTTTTAGGAATGTAACAGCAGCCGGTATACTTTTAGGATTAATTGTCTTTATTTCAAGCTTTTTTGTAAGCGGTCTCACAGGGCAATATGTTTTATCAATTGGCTTAAGCGTTATGGTTTCTTCCATGCTGATATTTGGTTTTGGCTTTTTTATCAACGTAATGGAGGAAATGACGCAGGGAAGCAAAGGAATCAGACAATACAAATAAAACCGGCCTCCAAATGGGAGACCGGTTTTTTACTGTATTAATGTGAAGCATGCCCAGAGGTTAAGACCCAAATAGAACCTACTACAATAACGATAACCATAAATACGGCATAAATCATATTTACTAAGTTCGTTTTGCCGTCTTCACCTTCTCTTAGGTGCATGAACATGAACAGCTGCATGCCAGCCTGAATGACAGCCAGTGAGCCGATGATCCACATGATCACTTTAAAAGAAAGGTTCGTTTTGAGGGCAATACCTGCTGCTGCAAATGTCAGCACAAGGGAGACAACAAATCCAATGACATGGCTTATCGGGAAGCTTTTTGATTGATGATGTTCCATTTAAGCCACCAGTCCTTTCAAATACACGAATGTGAAAATAAAGATCCAGACTACATCAAGGAAGTGCCAGTAAAGGCCGATAATAAATGTTTTTCTTGCTGTAGTAGGGGTAAGGCCTCTTTTTAATAGCTGGATGATGACCATAGTTGCCCAGCCAATTCCCAATGTTACGTGAGCTCCGTGTGTTCCCAGCAAAACAAATAAACTGGACAGGAACGCACTTGTCTGCATCGTTGCGCCTTCATGGGCATAATGGATAAACTCATTAATCTCCATGAATAGGAATCCTGCGCCAAGAGCAAGGGTAATCACCAGCCAGGTGATTAGCCCTTTAAGATTATGGCGGCGCATTTCAAAAATGGCGATGCCCATTGTAAAGCTGCTTGTCAAAAGGAGGACTGTCTGAATCATGACATCCTTGATCACAAAGATATCTTTATGTGTCGGTCCTCCTGCATAGCGTTCATATAATACACCATATACTCCGAACAGAGTGGCAAATAGAACGATTTCAGCGCCAAGGAAAACCCAGAAGCCAAGAATATTCATCCGGTCCTGCTCAGTTTGATATTCAAGGGGCAAGGAAGTATCCACTTTAGCTGACATGATCATGCACCTCTCCTTCTGTTTTTCTCCAGGCATTTTCAATTCTGTGAATTTCATCTTTTGTAACATGGAAGCCTTCGTTGTAATCGAATGAACGGATGATCAATCCAGCAAAAATGCCGATTGCAGCAACAGCCGCAGCGATGTGCCATTCAAATACAAGGAAGAAGCCTGCGATGCCGAAGATGACACCCATATAAATTGGAAGCCAGGAATTGCTTGGCATATGAATCTCTTCGATTTCACTGTCATGTAAAGTTAAGCCTTCATTCTTTTTCTTCATGTGCCAGAAAGGATCAAGGGATTTAACTTCCGGCAGTTTTGCAAAGTTATAAAATTGAACAGGTGACGCAGTAGACCATTCCAATGTTCTTGCATCCCATGGGTCGCTTGAGATGTTTCTGTCTGCATAGCGGATGCTCCAGTAAATGTTGTAGCAGAATACAGCAAATCCGGCTGCCAAAATGATAGAACCAATTGCCGATAGCATGAAGAGTGGCGCAAATCCTGACTCAGCAGAGTAAGTGTAAGCACGCCTTACAGCTCCGTTTAATCCAAGGAAGAACATAGGCATGAATGTTACGTTAAAGCCGATAACGAATAGCCAGAAATGCCATTTTCCGATTTTTTCATTCAGCATGAAGCCGAACATTTTTGGCCACCAGTAGTACAGACCTGCAAATACGGCAAATACTACACCCGGAATTAATACATAGTGGAAGTGGGCAACCAGGAATAATGTATTGTGATACTGATAATCCGCTGCACCCATTGCCAGCATTACGCCTGTAACCCCGCCTATGACGAAGCATGGGACGAATGCCAGTGCCCAAAGCATGGCGGAAGTAAATTTAATGCGTCCTTTTCGCATGGTAAACAGCCAGTTGAACATCTTAACACCAGTCGGTATGGCAATCGCCATCGTCGTGATGGAGAAGAAAGAGTTAACAGCAGGGCCTGAACCCATTGTATAGAAATGGTGAACCCATACAACCATACTTAAAAGCGCAATTCCAAGGATGGAAAATACCATCGATTTGTAGCCAAACAATGATTTTCTTGAGAAAGTCGCAATAACCTCAGAGAAAATCCCGAAAGCAGGAAGGGCAACAATGTATACTTCAGGATGGCCCCATAGCCAGAACAGGTTTGCCCAAAGCATATCCATGCCTCCGCCTGACACTGTAAAGAAATGTGTTCCATAAAGGCGGTCAAAAGTCATCAATGCCAATGCAACTGTGAAGATAGGGAAAGCAGCCACAATTAGAATCGATGTTACAAAGGTAGTCCAAGAGAACATCGGCATTTTCATCAATGTCATGCCTTTTGTTCTCATTTTCAAAATGGTAACGATAAAGTTAATACCTGACATTAAAGTACCGATACCGGCAATCTGCAGAGCGACTGCATAATAGTTATTTCCGATTCCCGGACTGAATTCCTTGCCTGCAAGAGGGAAGTAAGAAGTCCATCCTGCATCAGGCGATCCCCCGATGACAAAGGAAATATTAAATAGCATAGCTCCGCTGAAGAACAGCCAGAAGCTCAGTGCATTCAACTGTGGGAAGGCAACGTCACGCGCACCGATCTGCAGAGGAATGACAACGTTCATTAAACCAATTAAGAACGGCATAGCCATGAAAAGAATCATAATAACGCCGTGTGTTGTAAAGATTTCATTATAGTGCTGGGAATTCAGAAATTCCATTTCAGGCTGTGATGTTTGTGCTTTCATCAGCAGTCCGTCCATCCCGCCGCGGAAAAACATCAATACTGCGGAGATGATGTACATTATACCGATTTTTTTATGATCAACTGTAGTCAGCCATTCTGTCCACAGGTACTTCCACTTTTTTAAATAAGTGATGCCAGCGACTGCACCAATCATCGTTAATAATATAGCTATCTGTGAACCTAGTATAAGGGGGTCCCCAGTAATAAAAAACTCATCCCATTTAATGCCCATGATGGTCACCTCCATGGTTTTCTTGACTATCATGGCTTTCTTCTTCGCCATGACCTTCAATTACGTTTGGATTCTCATTTTTATAATTGTCATCTTCTTCGAACGTTTTACCTTGATATCCATGGCCTCTGTAGAGCTCAGGATTTGTATAAGCCTTCGAATTAGGATCAGCATGATTGACCCATTCTAAATGAGTATTGGAATATGTCAGTCTTCCTAAATGAGTAGGCTTCAGCAGCCCTTCATACTCATCTTCCGTTAGCTTGGGAGCTGTATCCTTAACGTCGTCAACCCATTGGTCAAAATCTTCCTGGGTTTGTGCAAGCACTTCAAATTTCATATCCGCATATCCTCGGCCGTTAAAGTTCGTGTTCTGGCCTTCATAAGATCCAGGGTTGTCTGCAGCAAGATACAATTCTGTTTCCATTTTTGGCATTGTATACTTTTGTCCGCCAAGAGCTGGTACCCAGAAAGATTGCATGGTGCTTGCAGATGTCATCTTAAAGAGAACTGGCGTATCTTCCGGTATATTTACATAGTTCACTGTCTCAATGCCTTCTTCAGGATAGCTGAAAATCCATTTCCAGTCAGCAGATGTTACATGTATTGTAATAGGTTCTTTTTCTTCATAGCCCTTTGGTGTTTCTTCCAGAGCGTAAAGAGTTTTTACTGTCGGGATTGTTAGGGCAATGACAATTAATATCGGAATCCCAGTCCAGATAATTTCAAGGAGTGTACTGCCATGCTCCTCCGGGGGTTCATAATCTTTATTTTCAGGTCGTTCCCTGTATTTCCAGACAATATAGCCGAACAATCCAAAAACAACTGCAACGACAAGAAGCATCCAGATCAGGGACCAGTTAATTAATTCGGTTATGCTTCTTGCAACGGGGCCCTGAGGTTCAAATACAACCATATTGCAGCCGCTGAGAACCATTAAGGGCAATAGAGCTGTTAAAGAGAGCAGAATTTTCTTCATCTGATGTTTCATCTCCTTTTGACAAAAAACTATTGTTAAATAATTCACAAATAATGTGCGGGTTTTCACAAAGATGCCAAAAAAATATATAGCTGGTAAACATAAACATCCTTTAAACCTTTATTTAACTTAGTTATCACTGTGTAAATGATCTTAACATAAGCAAATGTGAAAAGTTGTGACAAAAGTGGGAAGGAAATAAATGTAAGTGGATTGGGCATCTGATAATTTTGCACAAATAGCATTAATGCAGGGTTTTGGTCATCAAAACAACTTTTGAACAAATTTTGAACTTTAATGCGACACCCTAAATTTCTGAATTACTTTAACCTCGAGCAATAAATCTCCAATAAAAACTTAAATGCAATAATTAATGAATGAATAAAGTTCATTCTCCCTTTGTTGAAAAATACTGAATAGTACAGTAACATGGACTAAAAATAGAGAAGGACAGGGTGAGGAAATGATTGATTTAAGAAGTGATACAGTTACAAAGCCAACTGAAGAAATGAGGAAAGCTGCTTATGAATCAGAAGTTGGGGATGACGTATATGGAGAGGATCCATCAATCAATAAATTGGAAGAGACTGCTGCTGAGGTGCTTGGTAAGGAGGCAGCTCTGTTTGTAACGAGCGGCACTCAGGGAAACCAGATTGCCATCTTAACACACTGCCGGCCGGGCAATGAAATCATTCTCGAAGCAGAAAGCCATATTTTTTATTATGAAAGCGGCGCTTCATCCGCATTTGCCGGCGTTCAGACAAGGACGCTAAATGGAATAAGAGGTGCAATGAATCCCTTTGAAGTGGAGTCTGCTATTAGGGGAGAAGATCAGCATTATCCGGAAACAGGATTGATTTGTCTGGAAAATACTCATAACAGAGCTGGCGGTGCCGTAATACCTATAGATAATATGAAAGGAATATACAGCATTGCAAAAACCAATAATATACCCGTACATATTGATGGGGCAAGATTGTTTAATGCAGCCGCAGCCTTAAACCTGCCAGCTTCTGAATTGGCGTATCATTGTGACACTGTGCAAGTATGTCTCTCCAAGGGGCTCGGAGCTCCTGTGGGTTCCATTCTTGCAGGAAGCAGAGAATTTATTTCTGCAGCAAGAAAATGGCGGAAAAGATTGGGCGGGGGGCTCCGCCAGGCTGGGATTATAGCTGCTCCCGGACTTGTTGCATTAACGAATATGAGAGAGCGTTTAGCCGAGGATCACGAAAATGCTCAATATCTTGAACAGAGACTTGGACAAATCAAAGGCATTGAAATCGTCAATCAAGTTGATACGAATATCATTGTCGCTGATGTAAAAAATCTTAAAATGAATTCATCTGAATTTGTTGAAAGGTTAAAAGATGAAGGCGTGCTTTCAGGAACTTTTGGACCCTCTTATGTGCGTTTTGTCACTCACTATGACGTGACTAAGCTCCAACTTGATCATGCAATAAAAGCCGTTCAAAAAACGCTTGAGCAAACTTTTTAATCAGATTTAGAACGCATGTTCTCCGTTAAACATGCGTTTTTCTGTTTCAAATTATTCTTTGCATCGGAACAAAAGTGTAATGCTTGGAATGAAAATGACTTTGATGCCAAATGCTGTGATAGGGATAGCCTTGATGAATAGGCTGCCACCAGGCCCCATAGTGCATCTGAGGATATCCATAATAATGTGCACCATCTATGCCTGTAATTATATATTGCCCCAAAGAAAACCCTCCTTGTTATCTTTATCAATAAGATATGCCAAACAATGTTTACGTTCTCTTTCGATGATTTCTCAATTTTTCCACCTATACTTTATGACTGACTCCATATGATAAGAAAGTTGAAATAACACTTTCTAAAGGAGAATTGAAAATGAAATTAAAGAAAAATTTTCTGCTTGGCCTCTTCCTGATTCTCATGCTTGCGGCATGTAATAATAATGCTGAGCAAGGAATGGATTCCGGGGCATTAACAGGGGAAGATCTCCAGGAAATAAGCAATACGAATAATGTGAATGTGGATAGAGAAAGGCGGGGAGCAGCACCTCTGGAATTGCAGCGTGTTAATAATGGCTATCTCACCATTGACCCGAATTCTTACAGTACAGCAACACCAAGTCAGGAATTTCCACACAGCCAATTAACAGATGATGGCGGAATGCCCTTATTCCAATTCGGAGAAGACCAGCAGCAAGATCAGGGGATGACACCCCAACAGCCTGAAAGCCGCCAATTTGCGCAGCCAGATCGGCAGGGAGGCGGACAGCAGCCAGAATCAGCTGCACCACAAGAAGGTAGAGATAGCGGACAGGCACCCGCAGCTCAAAATGATGCAATAAATAACTTTGAATCTAAAGTAATCGAATTAACAAATGCAGAACGTCAGAAAAATGGCCTAAATGCATTAAAATCAGATAATCCGCTAAGTAATGTTGCACAAGCGAAATCAAATGATATGCAGCAGAAAAATTACTTTTCTCATACAAGCCCAACTTATGGTTCTCCATTTGATATGATGAGGGATTTTGGGGTCAATTACAGCAGCGCTGGCGAAAATATTGCAATGGGACAGCAGACTCCTGAACAAGTTGTTCAAGCGTGGATGGATAGTGAAGGGCATCGGAAAAATATCTTAAACGGCACTTTCACACATATTGGTGTTGGATATACGGAAAATGGCTCCTATTGGACACAAATGTTTATAGCTAAATAAAAGGAAATCGGCTAATGCTAATTAGCCGATTTCTTTTTTGTTGATTAAAGGTTCAAGCTGATTTTTTATATCATCAAGCAATTCATGAATGGTCATTTCGTTATTTGTTTGCCCTTTATCAAGAGCAGATTCCAAAAGCTTTGCAAAATCACTAAAGTTAGTATTCATAATAGACACCTTCAAACAGCAATGTATTTTATGACTCTATTCCCTTTTAAGATTTTTTAAAACTTGTTATATACTATTTATTTTCCGGCGGAGCCGTGACAAATAGTGAACAATCATTCAACCTTGGTTTTTTTATAAATGTTTAAGTTCTAAAACAGCTGGGGAATTAATACTGATAAATTTTTTTGGCTGCCCCCATACCTGTCTGATACACAGCGAATAGTATAGCAGGAAAGAGATTTTAGTTTCATTAAATCAGGAGGTCTGGTTATGAGATTGGTGCAAATGGATATTGATCAGCTATTAGAAGCCACATCGGAAATTGCCGAAGAAGAACTTGGCTATATGATCAGACATGTAGAAATTGATCATTTATTAGAGCGAACCCAGGATTGGTAATATATTTGGAAACTCCCCTCAGTCAGGAACTGAGGGGAGTTTTTATGCTGAAAACTTATTTTCTTGTAATTGATCCTTAAATCGAAGCGTTTTTGCAGAAGATATTACTACACCTAAGATGACTATTCCTCCTCCGATTAACTGATACAAATACAATTTTACCTCAGTAAAATACAATGCGAATATGATGGCGAAAACAGGAAGAAGATTCAGGAAAACCCCTGCTTTGGCTGCACCTATTAAGGAAACTCCAAAATTCCAGGATAGAAAAGCCATAATTGAAGCCAGGAAACCAACATACAGCAAGATTCCTGCTGAAGTTAAGGAGAAGACAGGCTCTTCTTCCATCACCAAATATTCAATCAAGCTTAAGGGCGCCAATAGTAAAATGCCGAGAAATGATGATGCATAAAAAGCAGATAGCACAGGCAATACGTCTGAATATTTTTTACCAATTACCGAATACAATGCCCACATAATGACTGCTGCCAATACGTATAAATCTCCAGCATTTATTTTCCATGAAAGAAACATTTCAATCGATCCCTTTGAAATAATATATAAAATCCCAAAGACTGACAGGAGAATTCCTGCTGCCTGGTGAGCTAGAAGCTTTTCTCTTAATATAAATATGGCTAGAATAGCGATAAATAGGGGTGTAGTACTATTTACCACTGATGCATTAATCGAAGTGGTGTATTGCAGCGCAAAATAAATGATTGTATTGTAACCGGCAACGCCTGTCACCGCCAATAGCAAAAGTATCCGCTTATGCTGCCAAATAATGTTCCAATCTTTTTTTAGCTGCTTGACCATAAATGGAGTTAAAAGCAAGAATGCAATGATCCATCGCATTAGGGAAAAGAGGAGAGGTGGAAAATAATCGACACCAATTCTGCCAATAACAAAATTACCTCCCCAAATCATGTTCGCTAAAATCAGCATTAAAAAACCGTACTTTTTGTTTGTCTCATCCAGCATTTGAGAAAACCTTCTTCCTGCACTGTAATAAAATAAATTTTACCTTTAATGTCAATAAAATTCATTAATTTCAGAAAATAAATAAATATAAATTTGTAACTATTGGAAGATTTATCCCGTCAACTTACTTAAAAAGGGGTGTCTTCTATGAAGAAAAAATGGCTTTTTCTAGGCGGAATCACACTGATCATTATTTTACTGGCGTCTTTTTCATTCCTTAACAGATTGAAAATTGTCAATAATCCGGCAGAAAATAATGGAGAAGTTACAGTTCTGGATAATAAAGTGTGGGAAATCACATTTTCAAAAGAACTTAATCCAGATAGTGTCAACAGCAGCTCCGTTTATATTTTGAATGAAGAGGGGGGAAAAGAGCAGGTAAAAATCTCTCTGGAGAATAATAATAAATCCATTGAAATTCAGCCCCCTGCTGAAGGATATAATCTAAATTCTCCACATTATACCTTGGTCCTGACAAAAGATATCAAAACAGAGGGCGGGCAAAATCTGAATCAATCAGTAAAAACTGCTTTCAAAGTTATAGATACTCTGCCGGCAATCGGCTCAAGAAATAAATTGAACAATTACTTCTCAAAAATGCTAAATGAAGAAAGGACTTTCCTTGCAGGAAGGGATATGGCAGTGAGCGAGGAGAACAGCAATGAAAAGAGCTCAGCAGATTCTGCAGGTGCAGATTATTCCGGGACAAATGTTCAAGTAGCCGGTATAGATGAGGCTGATCTGATAAAAACGGATGGCACGCATATATACAAAATCACTGATAATAAAGTCCAGATTATTAAGGCCATGCCGGCTGATAAAATGAAGATGGATTCTGAATTAACATTTAATCAAGCCTTCTCTCCTTATCAATTATTTATAGAAGGGAATCAATTAATAGTTGTGGGCCACAGCTATAAAGATGCTCCTGATCATATTGGAAAAGCGGCTTCAGAAAAAAAGATTGCTCCAGCATTTCATTCCACAAAAACGATTGTTTTCAATATCGAAAATAAACAAAAACCAAAACAAATTAGAGAGGCAGACATCGAAGGCAGTTTGCTTGCTTCCAGGCTAATGGATGGAAAGGTATATTTGATTACAAGTTATTATCCCGAATATTGGATTCTGGAAAGAAATAAAAATGCAGATCTGCGTCCTCGGTATTTTGATACTGCCAAGAGCAGGGAGCAGCAGATCGTTGATTATGATGAGATAAAATATTTTCCTGGTTCCCAAAACGCAAATTATATTAATATAGCTGTATTGAGTGTAAGAGCAAGCAGAGAGCCACTATCTGTCACAAGCTACTTAGGCAGCGGAAATGAATTCTACATGTCCAATAATAATCTATATTTATCAGCCGCCAATTACAGTAATGAAATCATCGCAGACAGACAGATGCCCCATCCGGATACGAGCATCTATAAGTTCAATATTAAAGGCGGAAGAGTCGAGTTTCAGACATCAGCTGAAATAAAAGGCACCGTTTTAAATCAGTTTTCAATGGATGAATATAATGGAAACTTCAGAGTGGTAACAACCAAGGGGGAGGCCAGGGACGAAAGAACTCCCTCATCTAACAGCCTTTATATTCTGGATAAAAATTTAAATCAGATTGGACAGCTTGAAGACCTGGCTAGAGGGGAAAGGATTTATTCTGCAAGGTTTATGAATGACCGAATTTATATGGTTACTTTTAAGGAAACGGACCCGCTCTTTGTCATTGATGGGTCAGATCCGGAAAAACCTTCTGTACTGGGTGAATTAAAAATTCCCGGCTTCAGCAATTATCTGCACCCATTGGATGAAAACCATCTCATTGGCTTCGGACATGATACGAAGATAACAGGAGGCAAGGGACCAGGCAGTCAGCCTGTTATTACAACGGACGGTGTTAAAATATCTTTATTTGATGTAAGCAATACAAATAAGCCCGTGGAAAAAGATACAGAAATAATAGGAGGACGCGGAACATATTCACCTTTAAATTACGATCACAAAGCACTGCTCATTCATAAAAAGAATAATCTATATGGATTCCCCATTTCGATCTACCAAAATAAAGAAGGAAGCCAGTTTGAATCCAAATTCGACTTCCAGGGTGCGTTAGTATACAAAATTACTGCCCAAAATGGAATCGAGCTTCAAAGTAAAATTACCCATCAGACAGAAAATGCAATCTATGAAGAATGGGAAGATACAATCGAAAGGCTTATCTATATCGGTGACCACATTTATAGCATTTCTCCAAAAAAAGTTGATGCATACCATATAGATGGATTCAAAAAAGCAGGAGAACTTGAGTTAAATTAATTTAAAGGAACCGGCCTCTTTTCTGGCTGGTTCTTTTTCTTAATCCGCCGATAAAAAACAATAATGGAAATAAATTACCATATATTTGAATAGAAATGTTGAATGAAGGCAAATATAATGCTAATAATATATAAATATAATTTTACTAAACGGCTGGTGAGTATATGAACGGCAGCAGTATTCCTAAATTGATATCGTCCGAATTGGCCATGCTTTGGAATACATATGTGGCAGATACTGCAGCAGTCTGCTGCATAAAGCACTATATAAAAACAAATGAAGATCCAGATGTCTTGCCGGTATTGAAGTACGCGCTATCTATCGCCCAGGATCACATAGACGACATTGCCTCACTCTTTAAAAAAGAAGAATTTCCAATACCTGATGGATTTAATGAAACAGACCTGCACAATGACACTCCCAAATTATTTTCAGACATAACCTATTTAAGATTCATGCATCATTTGGGAAGAACCGGATTGAATGCCTATTCACTTGCTAAGTCAGTTTCTGCAAGAAAAGACGTTCGCAGCATGTTTAAAAAATACTATGAACAAACTGAAAAACTTTTTGATATGGCTGCTGAGGCTATGCAAGAAAAGGGAATTTTCATTCGATCACCATATATAGAATATCCTAAGAAAGTAAAGTATGTATCAGACCATCGTTTTCTGGGGGGAATTGTAGGCAAAAGGAGGCAGCTGCTGGCCATTGAAATTGCCCATCTTGGTACGAATATCGAGTTATCCAATATTGCCAAAACCATGCTTTTGGCATTCAGCCAGGTAGCCAAACAAAAAAAAATAAGCGACTATTTTAAAAAAGGGTATGAAATGAGCCTGGAGCATGTAGAATATTTTCTCAATGTCTTGAAAAATGACGATGTTGCCTATCCAAGCACATGGGATGGGTCCATTACAGACTCAACCACCTCACCTTTTTCGGATAGATTAATGATGTTTCTGATCGCCAGCATAACTGCGGTCGGCGTAATGGACTTTGGCATAGCCATCGGTGCGAGCATTAGAAAAGACCTGGCTATTCAGTATGCTAAAATGATGATTAAAATCGGTGATTTTGCAGATGATGGAGCAAAAATTATGATTGACAACGGCTGGCTGGAAAAGCCGCCTCAATCACTTGATAGAGAAGAGCTCAGGAGTAAATAACTGAAGCACCTTTTTGTGGGTGCTTTATTTTTTTATTATGAATGCAGACCAAAATTTGGGGTATAGATTACTAGCTTAGAATAATTAAAAGGAGATGAACAGATATGCTTAAATGGATGCTTGCTTTTACCGCCTGCATACTGATGACAGCTTGCAGTGCAGAGGAAGAAGCAGAGAATGATTCAACTAATAGCCAGGAATATAACGAAGCTACGAATACAGAAGGTGAAGAAAAGCCACTCTCAGTTACTGAATTGGATGATCGTATTGATGAGGGAATGAATATTGATACTTACTCGGCCGAAGTACAATCTTGGGCGGAAAAAGGGCAGCTTGAAATGGAAGAAACAGTTATCGCAGAAGATGAAAACACCTCATCTGCTGATATCCTGCAGCTTGCGGATGGATTTCTAGGAGTAGCTTATGATGAAAAAGAGGTAACAGAAGTTAAAATGTTCCAGTCAGCAGACCATGCAAAAGAATATTTTGAATCACTATAACTGAAAAAGCACTGGGACTTGACGATCAAAATTATAAACTTTCTAATCTAACTGATATTAGACCTTCCGGACGGAAGGTCTAATTTTATTCTGGACTATTAACCATAATGGCCGCCACCTGCATTAGTCGATCATAGAATAGAGCAGATGCAGGGTTTTGATCCAGCCCCGTTTCCTTAAAGGCCTCTTTCATGCAGGCAAGCCATCTTTGTGCTCTTAAAGGTGTAATCTCAAATGGCAGATGCCTTTGTTTCATGGCAGGCGGGCCAAACTCCTGGCTGTATAGAGGCGGTCCTCCAAGAAATTGTGTAAGAAACATCCTCTGTTTTCGCTTAATGTCCTCTATATCACCTTCAAAAAGGGGACTTAATACGGGATCTGCATAAACACGGGGATAAAACGCCTCCACTAGCTTTTCAATGGTCTCAGTTCCGCCTATTTCTTCAAAAAGTGTCTTAAAATCATGCACGATTCTTCACCTGCTTGAATTACATTTTTTTCATTCTCATTATATAGAAGTTATATTAACTTAAATGTGATTTAAATCACAGTATGATTATTGGCGAAACTTTTTTCAGTTGTGAACGTAAATTAAAGAAAGAAATCGAAAGGGTGAGAATATGGGGAAAAAAGGCTGTATTAAATGCGGCAGCAGTGATGCCGGCCAAAAAGAAGTTGCCATGACTGGTACGGGACTTTCCAAAATGTTTGATATTCAGCATAACCGTTTTCTGGTAGTTTACTGTAAAAACTGCGGATACTCAGAATTTTATAATAAAAACTCTTCCACTGCAGGAAACGTACTCGATTTTTTCTTCGGCGGATAAAAGTAACTGATCATGCATTGCCCAACATGGGGCAATGTTTTTCTTTTTTTAAGCAATAAATTTTGTTAACTGAAACGAATGTGAGAAAATTATCCAGTACCCTAATTGATAAAAAGAGGTGAAAGAATGAAAAATTTACAATCTGCTGCATCATTACATAACGGTGTCAAAATGCCATGGCTGGGACTGGGTGTTTTCAAGGTACAGGACGGAGAGGAAGTTGTCCAGTCTGTTAAATCAGCCCTTAAAGCAGGATATAAAAGCATTGATACGGCGGCAGTCTATCAGAATGAAGAAGGTGTAGGCCAGGCAATCAAGGAAGCGGGCATACCTCGTAAAGAACTTTTTATTACCACAAAAGTTTGGAATTCTGACCAGGGCTATGTTTCTGCAATCAATGCATTTGAAACCAGCCTTGAAAAGCTGGGTCTTGATTATATTGACCTTTACCTGATCCATTGGCCTGTGAAAGGGAAATATAAAGAAACATGGAAAGCTCTTGAAACTCTTTATAAAGAAAAGAGAGTAAAGGCAATTGGTGTGAGCAACTTCCAGATCCACCACCTTGAAGATCTGATGCAGGATGCTGAAATTACCCCCATGGTTAACCAGGTAGAGCTTCATCCTTTGCTGAACCAGGCTGAGCTTAGGGACTTCTGCAAGGAGCAGGACATTCAAATAGAAGCATGGTCACCACTGGGACAGGGAGAGCTTCTTGAAAACGCAGCATTGAAGGAAATTGCCCAAAAGTACAGCAAATCGGTTGCACAAGTTATCTTAAGATGGGATCTTCAGAACGAAATTGTTACAATACCCAAGTCAGTAAAAGAACATCGCATCATTGAAAATGCTGATGTATTTGACTTTGAGCTTTCTTCAGAAGATATGGACAAAATCAGCAGCTTAAATGAAAATAGACGAGTAGGTCCGGACCCTGACAACTTCGATTTCTAAATAATGCAGCAAACCGGCAGGCAATAAGCCTGCCGGTTTGCTTTTACTCCTCAAAATAATCCCGAAATTCTTCTGTAGCCGTTTCGCCTTCATTCTTAAAGTAAGGATTATCTTCAGTCGAATTTTCCGGATCAAGATTTGTCTTTATCACAAGTGTTGGCCCCGAAGTATGCCCGGCAATCAATCGATCATCCAGTTCTTCGAAATCCGGCAGCTTTTTGCTTCCTGGTTTTATTGGATCCATGGCTGCACCTCCCAATCAATAGCGTGCAATGAGCAGGCGGAATTTATTCACACACGATGCTTAAGCACTAAAGAATGTTTGCACAGAGGGAAAAAAGGATATTAGGGAAGAAAACATTCTTTGGTACATAAGCCCACCCTGTTTTGATGGAGGAAGAAACAATGAGTATTTTCGAGAATATTTTGGATATCTTGGAGAAAAAGGGGGCTATATCCATCCCTTCCTTGCTTGACGAAATGAATAGACTAAGTAACTTTCAGAATGCCAACCGGAAACCGCTTGAATTATCACATGTAAAATCTGTCATAAGCAGAAAAAGAGAAATTTTCCATATAAAAAATAATATTGTCACGATTGACCCTGATAAAGACCCCATCCTTTTGAGTATCAGCCTCGGCGGTTATCCCGGGCCATGGTACAAAATTGAAGTGGACTTTATCAACGGGCGATTTGTATATTTTGAATGGCATTTAAGTTCGTTCTCACCTAGAAATGAACTGCCTGCAGCATCAGGCAGCATTGATGAATTCAAGAAAGAATTATATCGGCTGAAAATTTGGAAGTGGCAGAAGGAATACCAAAACCCAGGAATCATATTGGATAGTGTGACATGGTCCATAAAGCTGATTACAAAGGAAAATATTTTTGAGAGTCAGGGGATTCAGGCATTCCCTAAAGGCTGGGAAAAGTTTTGCAGGGCACTTTCAAAGCTGACAGGAAAATATATCTGCTAAAAAGCTGCTGCTAAGGAAATAGCTGCGGCTTTTTTAGCGTTCTGAAATCACCTTAAGGACAAAACTCTTATCTTCCTCATCAATGAAAAGGCAATATTCTTCTTCCTCCGTTATATCAAGCAGATGCTGAAGTTCCTTTGGGATATGGATAGAGCCATTTTCAGAAATAAGTCTTTTATTATGAGTTGAATCCAAATTGGCCTTCTCAATAATTATTTGATCCTGGTCGAAGCGAAGATCAGCCAGTTTTCCCGGCAAAAGCCCAAATTGGCTGCGCCACTTGCTGGGGAGAAGAATTTTACCAGTTTTATTGAAATTTTTGCATTTATACATTGTTAACATGCTGATCAGCTCCTTATATGCTTGTTAATCTATTACACACATCGGAACTTTCAAAACACATATTTTAAGCAATTTTAAAATATCTGCCGTTCAACCGGAAAGAATGAATAAATTTCCTTTAAATACAAAACCTTAAAAAAAAGGTGGAGTAAGATGAAAAAGAAGCTATATTTGGTGCTTATAATTCTCCTTTCCTGGCTGACTGTTCCGTTCATAGGCAAAAGGGATTTTAAACGTTTTTATCCAGCAGCCATTTTTATGTGCCTTTATGTTCTGATAGAAGGGTTTATCGCTGAAAAAAACAAATGGTGGACTATTAAGGAAAGACTTCATCCAAAGCTCAGTGGAGAACTGCCAATGATATTAGGGCCTTTTTTTGCAGGATCTATATGGATATTAAAATTAGCTTATGGAAGGCCCTTGCTGTATTTCCTTTTGAATGCAGTTGTTGATGCCTTTTTCGCCTACCCTTTTTATACTTGGTTCAAAAAGATCGGGATTTGGAAGCTTCTCCGTTTTTCACAGCTGAAGCTATTTATGCTGTTCTTGATGAAATCAATATTTATGTATGTTTTCCATATGGTATTTGTGGATAAAAAAATGCTATCGGCGGCAGTTGGCGGATTCAGGAATTATTTTAATAAGTCCCGAATAAATGGGAGAGAGGAGAGAGGATAATGGAAAAAAGAGACATGTCCTGTACAGATGATAAAGATATTCTCCATCATCTAATGGAAGAACAAATTGCTTATATCTGTGTAGAGGAAGAAGAAGAACGGATGAAGGAAGAAACAATGAATAACGGGAATAACGATTAAGATCTTTTACTGAAAGAGGTATAAAATGAAAAAAATAATTATCAGCCTTATGGTTTTGATTGCTTTATCAGAATACATTCCCATTCGGGCATTGTCCGTAGAAGCGCATGCTGAGAGACCAGAGCCAGCATATGCTAAATGGGGCAGACTTGCAATGGAAACAGCAAAAAAGAAATACCCTAAAGCTAAAATTCTTGACTACTTGCATATCGGCAGAGAAAAGAGACAAACGACAGAGATCGAAAAGTTCAAGCTATGGGTAGAGGATGAGGGCAAAGAATTCGGTTTATACATTGATATTGAATTTGATTCCAAAACTGACAGAGTAATCAGGATCAATACGCGAAGATCAGCTAATTAACTTGATCGGAATAAAACCAGGGACTTTATCATATTGAAGTCCCCGGTTCCTTATTTCTCAAATTCAAAATTTGAATAGCAATCAATCGCGAAGTCTGCATATGGGTTGGGATTGCGGAACGCACAGGTACTGATGCCGATCTGTCTGGCAGGCATTAAATCTGTATCCTGGTCACCAATAGCCAGATCAATATGATAACGCCGATGAAGATATTCATAGGATTCCGGATGCGGCTTTAAACAGAACCCATCAAATTCAGGGCAGATAACTTCTTCAAAATAGGAAGTGAGTTTCCAATACTCAAGCAGCTCCTCCGTGGATTGCCGGTTCCGATGGGTTACCAGCACGTTTACATTATTTTGCTCTAATATATTCCTTACATGTGGAAATAATGGCTTCTCATCATGCTTAAAAGTTGCTTCCATTTGACGAAAATCAGCAATTTTTTCCGGAGAAACATTAAATTTCTGATATGCTGTCCCGTTTTTAAGGGGCGTAAGAACTTCTTGTGGATCCAGCTCTTTGCCGGATATGCGAATAAAAGACTGAACCAAAGTAGGCCATGTATCAAGAATTGTGCCATCTAAATCCCAGAGAACATTCATAAAAATCTCCCTCCTTGCTATGCTATGTAACCATTGTAAAGGTTTTAAAAAGGAATAGGCAAATACCCGGCAAATTTTGCCGGGTATTTTTACTATCTTAATACATTAAAATATCTTGCTTCCGGATGGGCAAAAACCATTGCAGATACAGAGGCTTCCGGCTCCATCATACATTCTTCTGTAAGCTTAACTCCGATATCTTCAGGCTGTATAAGTTTAAATAGCTTTTTCTGATCCTCAAGCTCTGGGCATGCAGGATATCCATAAGAAAAGCGCTGTCCCTGGTATTTCGCCGCAAAACGGTCTTTCATAGTCATTTCAACTGGATCAGGGAATCCCCAGCGATCCCGAATCTGACGATGGATCAGCTCGGCAAGCCCTTCAGCTGTCTCCAAAGCCAGCGACTGCAGGGCGTGGCTTTCCAAAAATCTGCCTTCGGCTTTTAAACTGTCTGCTATACCGCGTATTCCTTTCCCGGCTGTCACAGTAAAGAAGGAAACATAATCCATTTGACCGCTTTCTTTTGATTTAAGAAAGTCTGCCAGACATAGAAATGGCTCCGTTTCCTGGCGAGGGAACTCAAACGTTTCAATGACCGTTTTTTCATCTTCATCATAGATATACACCTTATCGCCATCTGACTGGGCAGGGAAGAATTGATAAACTGCTTTTGGTTCAATCCAGTTTTTCTCTTTTGCTTCAGCAATCAGTTCATCAACCATTGTGTTAATCTTAATTGCTTTTTCATCTTTTTCTGCGAGCAGCTTTTGCAGGTTTCCTTTTAAGCCAAGGTGATGGCCAATCAGCATTTGCTTATTTATATACGGCTCGACATGTGAGAGGGAATATGTTTTCAGCAGATGCCGCTTTAAGTCTTTTGGAACAAATACCGGCACTTTTGTGCTGACTGTTGGTTTAGGCTTTACTGCAACTGCAACCGATCCGCGGTCAAATGGGACTGCATTCAGCACGGCTGCCTGTTTTTCTGCCTGCTGAATCCGCAGTTTCTCCGCTTCTTCGGGCTCCTGAAGCTGATTGGCTAGAGAAAGTCCATTCATGGCATCCTTGGCATATAGCACGAGTCCATCATATTCCTTGGAGATCTTAGTATCTGTAAACTTTCTCGACAGTGCAGCGCCGCCTACTAATATCGGAATATCGATTCCTGCCTGTTTCATGTCATGTGCCGTAATGACCATCTGCTGTGCGGATTTTACAAGCAGACCTGAAAGGCCGACCATATCCGGATTCTCACGCCTGATTTTTTCAATCAGTTCAGCAGGGGAGACCTTGATACCCAGGTCTATTACTTCATATCCATTATTGCTTAAAATAATATCCACAAGATTTTTCCCTATATCATGGACATCACCTTTAACGGTTGCGAGGATGATTTTCCCCTTGGATGAAGATTGTGCAGCATCTTTTTCCATATAAGGTTCGAGATGAGCAACAGATGCTTTCATAACTTCCGCACTTTGAAGGACTTCTGCAACAATCAGCTGGTTATCATTGAACAATCTTCCTACTTCCTTCATTCCATTCATTAAAGGCCCATTAATGATATCAAGAGGAGCAGGGTATGCTTGGAGGGCCAGATCAAGATCAGGCAGGAGCCCTTCTTTTGTTCCCTCCAGAATATAATAGGCGAGGCGTTCCTCAAGTGTCATATCTGGAAGAACACTTTTGCTTTCTTTCTTCTTATCCCGGTAAAAATCAGTGAAAATGGCAAGTGATTCATCAGTAGTTTCGAAAAGAAGTTTTTCAGCCATTAAGACCTCTTCCTTTGAAATAGAGGCAAATCTTTCCAGTTTTTCCGTATTCACAATCGCATAATCGAGGCCTGCTTGAGTACAGTGATACAGAAATACTGAATTTAATATCTCCCTGCCGACAGGAGGGAGGCCGAATGAAACATTACTGATTCCCAGAATGGTTTGTACCTCCGGGAGAGCCTCTTTAATAAGTCTTATACCATCTACCGTTGCCTTTGCAGACCCGATGTATTGCTCATCCCCTGTCCCGACAGGGAAGACGAGGGGGTCAAAAATAAGATCCTCAGGCGGAATTTCATACTTATTTACAAGCAAATCATATGAACGCTTTGCAATTTCAAGTTTTCTTTCAGCCGTAACACCCATTCCGTCTTCATCTATTGTACCTACTACCACAGCTGCACCATATCGATGGATCAGTGGAGCAATAGCTTCGAATCTTTCTTCGCCATCCTCCAGATTAATGGAATTTATTATGGCTTTACCCTGTGAATAGGTGAGGGCCTTCTCGATAACCGTTTCGTCAGTAGAATCTATAACCAGCGGAACCTTAATTTTTTTTACTAATTCCTTGATAAAATTTTCAACATCCTGCATTTCTTCACGGTCAGGATCTGCAAGGCAAATATCAATAACGTGGGCTCCGCCTTTTACCTGTGCCCGGCCTATTTCAGCAGCTTCCTCAAACTTTCCTTCAGCAATCAGCCTTTTAAACTTGCGTGAGCCAATTACATTTGTGCGCTCGCCGACCATAATGGGCCTTAATGTCGGGTCGTCATAAATCAGAGGTTCAATTCCAGAAACTTTGTGCAGAGAATTCCCATCATAATTCCTTGGTTTATAACCTTTAACTGATTCAGCAATTGCCTGGATATGTTCAGGTGTGGTTCCGCAGCAGCCGCCTACAATATTCAGCCAGCCTTCCTTGGCAAAGCCCTCAAGCTTGCTCGCCAGTGATTCCGGAGTTTCATGGTACTGTCCTTCTTCATCAGGCAATCCTGCATTGGGATAGCAGCTGACAGCTGTGGAAGCCAATCCTGATAAAGAACGGATATGGTCCTGCATGAATTCGGGACCTGTCGCACAGTTGAGTCCGACTGCCAGAGGTTTCATGTGTTCCAGCGAAATATAAAATGCTTCAATCGATTGGCCTGCAAGAGTTGTGCCCATCGGTTCAATCGTTCCCGAAACGACGAGGGGAAGTTTTATTCCCGTCTTTTTTGATGCATTTTCAATGCCGATAAAACCAGCCTTCACATTCAGCATGTCCTGGCTGGTTTCCAGGAGGAGAAGGTCGGCTCCACCGTCAATTAACCCTGTGGCTTGTTCTTCATAAGCTGCGATCATTTCTTCAAATGAAGACCCGCCGGTTACACTAAGCGTCTTCGTCGTAGGTCCCATGGCACCAGCCACATATCTTGGCCATTCAGGAGTTGAAATGCGGTCTGCAGCTTCCCTGGCAATTTCAACAGCAATTTTATTTAGTTCATAAGCCTTTTCTTCCAGATCGTAATCTGCCAGAACAATGCTGGTTGCGCCAAAGGTATTGGTTTCAATAATATCTGCTCCGGCTTTTAAGTATTCAAGGTGGATATGTTCAATCACAGAAGGAGCTGTTATATTTAAATTCTCGTTGCAGCCTTCATATTCTTCGCCGCCAAAGTCATCGGCGGTTAGATTGGCTCTCTGCAGCATGGTGCCCATTGCTCCATCCATGATCAGGATTTTCTTTTTTAGCTGCTCCTGCAGTGATGTTTTATGCATGTTGTTTCCTCCTTGAAAGCCGTTCGGTTGTCTCACGGGCATAGTTTGATAGTTCGACAGTCATTTCATAGCGCATAAATGGAGTGATAAGGTAAATGCCATTAAACAGCTCAGCCGCGGCATCGATCAGCGACTTTGCAATAGCAATGCCTTCAGCTCCAGCCTTTGCAGGATCATCTTTCAATGAAGCCATTCGGTTTCTAATGCTGTCGGAAATTTTGATTCCCGGAACTTCATTATGAAGAAACTCGGCATTCCGGCTGCCGGTAAGAGGCATTAGGCCTATATAAACAGGTGCTTCTAAATCTTTCACAGCCTCATGAACTTCCAGCAGCTTCTCTTCAGAAAAAACAGGCTGCGAGATGAAATAATCCGCACCATGTTCAATTTTCTTTTCAAGCCGTCCAACAGCTTTTTCCAATGAGCGGACATTGGGGTTAAAAGCGCCTGCAACTGAAAAAGCAGCTTTCTGGCCAAGATCTTTCCCTGAAAAAGATAACCCTTCATTCAACTGCTTGATCATACTGATCAATTCAAATGATGAGACATCATATACGGAAGATGCTCCTGGAAAATCACCGACACGTGCAGGATCACCCGTAACGGCAAGAATATCATTTAATCCAAGTGCATGCAGCCCCATTAAATGGGATTGCAGACCAATTATATTCCTATCCCTGCAGGTCACATGAACAAGCGGGCGCAATCCTGTCTGCTGCTTGACGAGATAGCCAAGCGCAGAGTTGCAAACCCGGGGGGAAGCAAGGGAGTTATCTGCAAGTGTAATAGAATCTATTCCGGCTTCCTTCAATGCTTTTGCACCTTCAAAAAAGCGTGTAGTATCAAGCTTCCTTGGGGGATCCAATTCTACAATAACAGAAGGCTTTTCCCTGACAATATCCTGAAGAGGAGGGAGCTCTCTTGACGACGATGGCTTTTCAGAAACAATGACTTTATTGATTGCTTTTGTCTCTTTTTCCTCGATTGGCGGAATTCCTTTTAAAACGTCAGAAAACGCCTTGATATGGTCAGGTGTTGTTCCACAGCAGCCTCCAAGCAGGCGGACACCCTGATTTCGGAATTCAATCGCTGACTGCCGGAAATATTCTGCATCTCCTTCATAATGGAATTTGCCGTCCGTATAGGCTGGAATACTGGCATTTGGATAAGCAGAAAGATAGGCATGCTTTGGCAAAGGTACACTTTCTAGAGTTTTCAGCATATGATGCGGACCAAGCCTGCAATTGATTCCCACAACATCCGCACCAATGCCTTCAAGCTTTGTTAAAGCATCAGCGATAGAAGTCTGGTTCTGAAGAACACCCGCTTCCTGAAGAGACACCTGTGCGATAATCGGCAAATCCGTTTCTTTTCTGGCTATGGCAAGGACTGTCTCAAGTTCTTCCAGGTCATAATAGGTTTCAAGCAAAATACCATCTACATCCTCAAGCAGCAGGCAATATAGCTGCTCTCTAAAGCTTCTTTTTATTTCTTCAAGTGTAATCATGTTGGGCTTGAATCCTCTGATCCCGCCGATTGTACCAGCAACATATGCGCGGCCCTTGGCAGCTTTTTTGGCAATTCTTGCTGCCGCACTGTTAATCTCCTTAACAGAGTCCTCCAGTCCATATCGCTGCAGCTTCAGATAATTCGCCGCATACGTATTTGTTTGGATCAATTCAGCCCCTGCGCCTATATATGCTTCATGGATGTGCTGGATCTGTTCAGATTGTGATAGATTTAATTCCTCAAAACAGCTGTCGGTACCATAGGAGTAAAGAAGAGTTCCCATCGCGCCATCTGCTATGATGATTTCATTCTTTAATTTATTTAGGAAACTCAAAATATCACCCCCGCTGTAAAATCGAATGTTTTGTTTGTCCGGCAGCAGATAAAGCTGCCTTGAAATCTTCTATAATATCATCTGCGCTCTCCAGGCCAACAGATAGACGAAGAAGACTGTCCGTTATTCCTCGCTGCTCCCGTTCGGATGCAGGCATGGCTGCATGCGACATTTTTGCAGGGTAGGAGAGGATGGATTCAACAGCTCCCAGACTTACTGCAAAAACAGGTATTTTGGCATTCTCAACAAATGTTCTCATTGATAGCTCATCTTCAAGCTCAAAAGATAAGACGGCACCTGCGTTCACAGCCTGCTTTTTCTGGATTTCATATCCGGGATGATCTGCAAAACCTGGATAATGCACTTTCTTAACAGATGGGTGATCATGAAGGAAGCCAGCAATTTTCTCAGCTGATTTCACAGACTGATCAAGCCTTACCTGCAGCGTTTTAATGCCTCTCAGCACAAGCCAGGCATCCTGAACACCCAGAACAGCTCCAAAGGAATTCTGGAGAAAAGCAAGTCTTGCGCCTAATTCCGGATCTTTCACAACCGCCAGACCAGCAACGACGTCGCTGTGTCCGGATAAAAATTTGGTTGCGCTGTGCAGTACTATATCTGCACCTAAAGAGAGCGGTTTTTGAAGGGCAGGGGTCAGGAATGTATTATCCACAAATGTCAGGGCTCCATGCTGTCTTGCAATTGAACTGATGGCCTGTACATCTGTCACTTTCAGCAGCGGGTTGGAAGGAGTCTCTACATAGAAAACCTTTGTGTTGGGACGGATTGCTTCTTTTACTTCCTCAAGATTTGTCATATCAACAAATGTGTGCTCAATGCCAAAACGGGACAGGACTTCTGTTGTCATGCGATAGGTTCCGCCATATACGTCTTCTGTAATGACAACATGATCTCCCTGTGATAAGAGGAGGAATGCTGTAGAAATGGCAGCCATTCCAGAAGAAAAGGCAAACCCTCTAATACCTTCTTCAAGCTCCGCTATGACTTCTTCTAGCGCTTCCCTTGTTGGATTCAGGCTGCGGCTGTAATCATATTTTCCGAAAGCATCAATATCTTTTTGATGAAAAGTGGAGGCATGCTGGATCGGTACACTGACAGCTCCTGTTTCCGGGTCGAATTTTTGATTATTGTGAAGTAATTTCGTTTGGAATGTGTAATTCGAACTCATCGTACTGCCTCCTTAACAACCTTAGCAAAAGCATGTTCAAGATCCGCCTTCAAATCTTCTGCATTTTCTATTCCAACCGAGAAACGCAGAAGCCTATTACAGACACCGGTTTCAATGCGGATTTCTTCAGGAATGTCCGCATGTGTCTGGGTTGCTGGATAAGTTATGAAACTCTCGACTCCGCCAAGGCTTTCTGCAAAGGAGATAAGGGAGAGGCTCTGCAGAAATGGATTCACCCAGGATTCATCCTTGATTCGGAAAGATATCATGCCTCCCTTGCCGGGATAAAGGACATCCGTTACTGCATCATGGACTGATAAAAATTCTGCCAATTCCTTCGCATTTTCTCCATGCCGTTCCATGCGGAGAGAGAGTGTCTTCATGCCTCTGATCAACAGCCATGAATCAAAAGGGCTAAGGACAGCACCTGCGGCATTGTGGTTCATAGACAGTGCCTCACATAACTCTTTGCCCTTTGCAACAATTAATCCGGCAAGGACATCATTATGCCCGCCAAGATACTTTGTTGCACTATGGATGACAATATCAGCTCCAAGCTTTAACGGCTGCTGAAGGAGGGGGGTATAAAACGTGTTATCAACGATAAGGAGGATATTATGCTTTTGGGCAATTTCTGCTATCAATTGAATGTCAGTCTGTTCCATCAGAGGATTAGTTGGAGTCTCCAGAAATATTGCCTTGGTCTTTTCCGTGATTAAATTTTCAACATCTTCGGGATTGCTGGTATTTACATATTTGCTCTGAAGTCCCCACTTCTTGAAGCCCTGTTCCAGAAGACGATATGTACCGCCATATAAATCCTTGGATACTATCCATTCATCTCCGGATTTAAAAAGAGAAAGTATGGTAAGAATTGCGGCCATTCCAGAGCTGCAGGCATAGCCTTGATCGCCTTCTTCAAGATCGGCGATTGCCTTTTCAAGCAGCTGGCGGGTGGGATTGCCTGTTCTGCTATAGTCAAAGCCAGTTGACTGGCCGATGCCTTCATGGCGATATGCCGTGGAAAAATATACTGGCGGATTGACTGCACCTGTTGCTGACTCGCTCCTGTTTCCGATTTGCGCTAATCTGGTGTCAATATTATACATGCTTGTAACCACTCCTTAGAAAAAATAAAAAAAAGCCTTCTATAAGAAGAAGACTTTTTAATGTGATCAGCCATTCTTCTTATCTTTCAAGTTTTTAAGAAACTTGCAGGAATTAGCACCTTTTCAATCAAAAAAATGATTGCTGGTTGCTGAGGCGTCGTCGGGCCTTACCCTCGACCTCTCTGGATAAGAAATCAAATATTAAATTTTCTCTAAACTTTACTACAGTAAACCGCTAATCGTCAACACTTTTTTGAATATTTTATGTTATAAAAAATATCCGCTCAGGTGTCTTGAGTCCTTTTGTCCTAAGCGCACGTTTTAAGGGGGATGAGGAAGAGCTTGAACAAAAAAACTTTCCATTACATTCTGGAAAGTTTTTTAGTGTATTCATTCTTCAACCAAATCGTTAACCGGCACATCCATTTCTTTTTCAGAATCTGCTTTTGTGTAAATGCGTGCTGTCTTAGTCTGCTCGTCTACATGCTGAATGATGATCGGGATGCCATTGAAAGTAACACTGTACATTTCAGCAGACTCAGCAATCTCTTTTGCTCTGCCAATATTCATGGAAAAACCTCCTGAATTTGAATAATTTTAATGTGTCTAAAAAATAAACAAATTATTCTTTTGAAAAAACCTTGGCATAAAATGTTAGAAGTGGATCGCTTTAAAGTTCTGAATATTTGTTTTATAATGAAGGCAAATGAAATTTTTCTTGGAGGGAAGCTAATATGCGTGAACATAGCCACTGCCGCCACCGGTTTGCGGAATCTGAAGGACCAGCAGTATTTCAGACCATGGATGGCATTGAAGTAAATGTTTCTGGTTCCATGTTCGAAAAATGTACAACTTGCGGCCATTTTGATTTTCCTGTGGAAACGAGAGAAGCAATTGAATCTTCCCTAAAAGAAAACAGAAAAAATGCGAATGCAGCGAAACAAATCTATATTAACTTAGTTGAGACTTTTTAAAGCCGAACAGCACTTCGGCTTTTTATTTTTGCCTCTTATAAAAACCACCCAGTTATTTCTTATTTATAATTGTTTAACATTTAACAAAACATTTTATTAGAATAAGTAATTACTAAAAAAAAATTTTTAATAGTTTTCCACTATATTCATGTTTTTATCTTTGTACAACTAGATTTTCCGTGTTAGAATAACTGTGGAAACGTTTTATCCTCTGAAAAATATTATTATTCGTAAAAATAAAACGTTAATGCATCTTTTAGATGGGTATTGTATTTTCAGGGGAGAAAAATGCATTTGAATTATTTACTTAAAAACAGTTATGGAGGTAATTTTCCATGAAAAAGCCATTGAATGGTGAGGGACCTTTTGAACAAGGATTTCATGGCCCCAACCTTGGCTACGTTATTGAACTATATGAAAGATACTTAGAGGATCCATCTTCAATTGATCCTGAAATGAAAGACTACTTTGAAAGAAATGGGTCCCCTCTGGCGAGTGAAGGGAAAAACCAATTGGCTTCATCAGCAAATCAGCCAATGAATGCCGGACAGCTTGAAAAAACACTTGCTGCAATTCGCCTTGCTGATAATATCCGCACATATGGCCACTTGGCTGCAGATATTTATCCGCTGGGTAACAATAAATCTGAAAGTGCATTATTCGAACTGAGTAAATATGGCTTAACTGAAAATGATTTAAAAGAGATTCCTGCTGGGGTCATTACTAAAGACGCCACATATCCATTACGCAACGGACTTGAAGCAATTGAATTCCTGAAAAGCGCTTATATGGGACCAATTGCTTTTGAATTCCAGCATATATTTGATGAAAACGAAAAAGACTGGCTCCGCCGTAAAATAGGGGCTAACAGCCACAAACTGTCAATGCAGAAGGCGGAAAAACTGAAAGTTTTAAGAAGGCTGACTGAAGTTGAGGAATTTGAAAAGTTCCTTCATAAAACTTTCGTTGGACAGAAAAGATTCTCAATTGAGGGTCTTGATACAATGGTTCCATTACTGGATGAAATTGTTTCTGAATCTGTTTCTGATGGAGCCAAAACGATTAACATCGGAATGGCCCACCGGGGAAGGTTAAATGTTCTTGCACATGTGCTTGGAAAGCCATATGAAATGATCTTCGCGGAATTCCAGCATGCGCCAAATAAAGAACTGGTTCCTTCCGAAGGATCTGTCGGAATCAATTACGGCTGGACAGGTGACGTTAAATATCACCTTGGTCTTGATAAACAGATCAAAGATGAGAATACGACCATAGCCAGACTGACATTAGCTAACAATCCGAGCCATCTTGAATTTGTAGGTTCACTGGTTGAGGGCTACACTAGAGCTTCACAGGATAATAGAACAAAAGCCGGTTATCCTGAAGTAGATCCAAAAGCTGCTTTAGCCATTATCATTCATGGAGACGCAGCATTCCCAGGACAGGGAATTGTAGCAGAAACACTGAACCTTGGGCAGCTGACTGGATATAATACGGGCGGTTCGATCCATATCATTGCCAATAATACAATTGGTTTCACAACAGAATCACATGATTCACGTTCTACCAGATATGCAAGTGATCTTGCCAAAGGTTATGAAATGCCGATTCTTCATGTTAATGCAGATGAACCTGAAGCAGTAGTCGCAGCGGCAAGAATTGCTTGTGAATATCGTGCTAAATTCCAAAAAGATTTCCTTATCGACTTAATTGGATACCGCAGATTTGGGCACAACGAGATGGACGAGCCTATGACGACTAATCCTCTCATGTATAACATTATTCGCAAGCGTCCAACGGTGAAAGCGCTGTATGCTGATAAGCTTCTAAATGAAAAGATCATTTCCAAAGAAGAAGCAGAAGGCATTCATCATGAAGTACTGGAAAAAATGAAGGCTGCCTATGAAAAAGTGCCAAATGAAAAGAAAGAGGCGGAGTTAACCAATCCACCTGAAACAGTCGAAAAGGGTCTGCCAAAAATTAAAACAGCTGTGACTGTCGATAAATTAAAGCAAATTAACGAAGAATTATTAAAATGGCCAGAGGATTTCAAAGTGTTTGATAAACTCGGCAAAATTTTACAGCGCAGATTGGAAGCGCTTGAAGGAGACGGCAAGATTGATTGGGGACTTGCCGAAACACTGGCTTTTGCAACCATCTTATCTGATGGTACCCCTGTCAGACTGACTGGCCAGGATTCCGAGAGAGGTACATTTGCACAAAGAAACGTTGTTCTGCACGATCATACAACTGGAAAAGCGTATTCACCATTGCACAAGCTTTCAACTGCCAAGGCATCTTTCGCGGTTCATAATAGCCCATTATCTGAAGCTGCTGTCGTAGGCTTTGAATATGGATATAATGTATTCGCTCCAGAAACACTTGTTCTATGGGAAGCTCAGTATGGTGATTTTGCCAATGCGGCACAGGTAATGTTTGACCAGTTTATTGCTGCAGGCCGTGCGAAGTGGGGCCAAAAATCAGGTCTTGTCATGCTTCTTCCGCATGGCTATGAAGGACAGGGACCTGAACATTCAAGTGCACGCCTGGAAAGATTCCTGACTCTTGCAGCAGAAAACAACTGGACAGTTGCCAATCTTTCTTCTTCAGCACAGTACTTCCATATTTTAAGAAGACAGGCTGCCATTCTCGGAAAAGAGGAAGTTCGCCCATTAGTGATCATGTCTCCTAAGAGTCTGCTGCGCAATCCGAATGTCGCTTCAAATGGATTGGAATTGAGCGAAGGAGAATTCAAGTCTGTTATGGAACAGCCTGGCCTTGGTCAAAATCACGAAAAAGTTAAACGCATAATTCTAGGAACAGGTAAAATCACAATTGATTTATCCGAAAACCTGAAAAACTACCAGGATCAGGATTGGTTCCATATTTTACGTGTGGAAGAAATCTATCCATTCCCAATGGATCAAATTAAAGAAATTTTAACCCGCTATCCGAATGTAGAAGAAATCGTCTGGATTCAGGAAGAACCAAAAAATATGGGTGCATGGAATTTCGTTGAACCTAGACTGAAAGAAATTGCCGGAAGTGATATAGACGTCACCTATATTGGAAGAAGACGACGTTCAAGCCCTGCTGAAGGTGACCCGACTGTTCATAAGAAAGAACAAGCACGCATAATAGATGAAACCCTAACACGCAAGCAAGAAGGAGGAAATTAAGGTGGCAGAAATCATAGTTCCAGAATTGGCGGAATCCATTACAGAAGGTACGGTGGCACAGTGGCTAAAACAGCCTGGTGACACTGTAAATAAGGGTGACTATGTTGTAGAACTTGAAACGGATAAGGTAAATGTTGAAATAATCTCTGAACATAGCGGTGTATTACAGGAAATCAAAGCCCAGGAAGGCGACACTGTTAATGTAGGTGAAACCATTGCTATCGTTAATGAAAGCGGACAAGCTGCACCTGCTCCAGAAAAAGCGGAAGAAAAGCCTGAGGCGCCTAAAGCTGAACAGCCTAAAGCAGATGATCAGCCCGCACAGCCAGCGGCTGAAGAAAAAGCAGGCGGACAGCGTCCGATCGCTTCTCCGGCAGCACGCAAGCTGGCAAGAGAAAAAGGGATTGACCTAAGCCAGGTGCCGACAGCTGATCCACTGGGCAGAATCAGAACCCAGGATGTTGAGTCTTTCAATCCAAATCAAGCAAAACAGCAAGCTCAGGCACCAAAACCGGCAGCAGCTTCAAAACCTGCAGAACAGCAGGCTGGCGGAAAAGAAGTGGAACGAATCAAAATGTCCCGCCGCCGCCAGACAATTGCAAACCGCCTTGTAGAAGTTCAGCAAACTGCAGCGATGCTGACAACATTCAATGAAGTGGACATGACAAATGTGATGAACCTTCGCAAGAACCGCAAAGATAAATTCTTTGAAGAAAATGATGTTAAGCTTGGCTTCATGTCATTTTTCACAAAAGCGGTAGTTGCATCCCTTAAGAAAAATCCTTATTTAAATGCTGAAATTCAAGGCAATGAAATTGTCCTTAAAAAATTCTATGACATAGGTATTGCCGTGTCAGCACCAGAAGGTCTTGTCGTTCCGGTTGTACGTGATGCAGACCGCAAAAACTTTGCTGAAATCGAAAAGGATATCATGGACCTTGCGGTTAAGGCCAGAGACAACAAACTTGCCTTATCAGACCTGCAGGGTGGAAGCTTCACTATCACAAATGGCGGTGTATTTGGCTCCATGATGTCTACGCCAATCCTGAACGGACCACAGGTTGGTATTCTTGGAATGCATTCCATTCAATTGCGCCCGGTTGCAATTGATGCTGAAAGAATGGAAAACCGTCCAATGATGTATATCGCACTTTCCTATGACCACCGTATTGTTGATGGAAAAGAAGCTGTAACATTCTTGAAACGCGTCAAGGAACTGATTGAAGATCCAGAAAGCCTTCTATTTGAAGCATAATAACATAATAAAACCAGAGCGGAATTCCGCTCTGGTTTTATTATGGAAAATAATTTGCATTAAGGAAACATTGTACTTGTTATGAATATTATAATAAAAAAGCAGGTGATGAGCTTGAGAAGAAGACAAATGAAGATACTCCAATATAGTACAGTGTTAAAGAAATTAGGGGTTCTAAGTGAACAAGAATATGAAAATATCAAAAAAGCAAATAAACTGCCAAAATCCGTGCGAAAATATTAAAAAAAGCGGGAATAGCTCCCGCTCTACATACCCACTAAGTATTTGGCAAATTAAAGTTAAGTTGAAACTTACTCTTTAAACGGCTTCAATCCCCGTTTTTGAATTTCAGTTTTTAATATCCTAATCCATTCCTTTTCAGACCCTGACTTCAATGCATCACGATACGAGACGACCAGCTGTTCATTACTCATAATTTTCATTATGCATACCTCCTGGTTAAATGGATTGAATATTCTATTTTTAATTATTGTAAAGGTTTTTTAAGTTTTTGTGAACCCTTTATAAAGAAAAGTTTTATTTCATTATGATGACATTTTTTGTTGACGCATTTCAGCAGCTGATAGTGGACTCGCATACAAACCGAAGGTAAGATTTATATAAATAGATTGTATAAAGGAGGAAGCCTCTAATGAATCTGGCACTAGACCATCTCGTCCACTTTATTAAAGCTGATCCATCTGGAGCAGTGGCGAAATGGGAGAATGTGGGATATAAAGCAGTATTGGGAGGGAGCCATGAAAACTGGGGGACATATAACAGCCTTTTATATATCGGGCAGGCATACATTGAATATTTATCTATTGAAGTAAATCATATTGCCGCTGCTGCTGAAAACCCGCTCATTAATCAGCTGACAGATGAACTCCTGTTAGGGGAAGGCATCGGGCAGCTCTGCTTCCGAACCAGTAATATTGAAAACCTAAAGGCTGAATTAAAGAGGAAAGGCTTTGAGACCCTTCCAATTTTTGAAGGAAGCAGGAAGAGGCAGGATGGAAGCATGCTTTCGTGGAAGATGCTGTTCATAAAAGAAAACCCCCATTATAAATATCCTTTTTTTATTGACTGGGGCATGGAAGACGATAGAAGATTTGAAGAACTGCGGCATCTTGGCTTTATTGATGAAAACCTTGAAAATAAAAAAATTGAAGAAGTATTTATAGCCTCCAATGATTGTGAAAAGTCTGCGGAGTCATGGAAGGCGATTATGCCAATTTTCATCGCTGATGTTTACATAAGCAGCGATGATAAAGAGAAGAGAGCATCCATTGAAATTGGATCATTAAAACTCACCTTTTGCCAGCCATTGCAGGATGAAGGAAGGGCTTTGGAAATTCTGAAAAAAAGGGGGGAGAAGCCCTTTGCTGTTCAGTTTTCGCCTGGCCTTGAAAAAGAAATAACCCTATTTGAAGCTGTTTATTTTTAAAGGAGGGAGCCCATTGTTAAGGAAATTCACTGTAAACACTTCAGAACGAGACCAGTTCCTTGAAATAACTTCAGAAGTACAGGCATACATTAACCAGTGCGGAATCGCTGAAGGAGCAGCAATCGTCTATTGCCCGCATACAACTGCCGGCATCACCATAAATGAAAATGCTGATCCGGATGTTAAGACAGATATGATCCGCCGATTCAATGAAATATATCCCTGGGATCAGCAAAAAGACCTTCATATAGAAGGGAATACCGCAGCGCATATGAAAGCGGTCACTGTCGGTTCTTCACAGCATATCATCATTACAGAAGGGCAGCTGCTGCTGGGCACCTGGCAAGGGATTTACTTCTGTGAATTTGATGGGCCAAGGACGAGAACATTTTATGTAAAAATTTTAGTTTGAACATATGGAAGCTGTTCCTGGATTAAGGGGCAGTTTTTTATTATAAAAGAATACAAATTTGATGAATCTAGAGTTATGAAATCTGAGCCAGGAAAATTTATAAGTTATAAATATATGAAAATATTGAATATTCAGCAATGTATGATAACATAAAATGAAAGCGTTTTATATCAGCATCTTAGAGAAATCTTTACACAATGATTAGATCATCATATACCAAGGAGGATTTCTGGATGACGGAACTAATGAATCTAACAGTAGGGAAGCTCCTGGAGGAGAAAGCCTGCCTTCACCCGAATCATGAAGCTGTAGTTTACGCAGATCGCGGGCTCCGAATGAGTTATAAGGAGTTTAATGAATATTGCAGGCTTACTGCCAAAGGGTTTATGAAGCTGGGTCTTGAAAAAGGGGAGCATATTGCCGCATGGTCAACCAATACGCCCGAATGGCTAACATGCCAGTTCTCAACAGGCAAAATGGGTGCTGTCCTTGTAACAGTTAATACAAACTACCAAGCTGCTGAGCTTGAATATCTATTAAAGCAATCTGACAGTACCACTATTGTTCTAATGGAAAAGTTCAGAGAAACCTCCTACATAGAAATGCTATACAGTATCGTCCCGGAACTTAAGGATTCTGAGCCAGGGCAGCTGAAAAGCAAAAGACTTCCTTTTTTAAAAAATGTTATCGTGATGGGAGAAAAACGCTTTCCTGGAACATACAGCTGGGAAGATATTATCAGGATGGGCGAATCAGTCACAGACGCAGAACTCAATGAACGCATGGGGACCCTGGACCCGGACGATGCCATCAATATGCAATATACTTCAGGGACCACAGGCTTTCCAAAAGGGGTTATGCTAACCCATAACAACATTGTTAACAATGGCTATAATATTGCTAATTGCATGCGTTTAACAAAAGATGACCGCTTATGTATTCCTGTTCCGTTTTTCCATTGCTTCGGGTGCGTACTGGGAACAATGGCATGCATATCCGTCGGGGCAACCATTGTGCCGGTGCAGGAGTTCAGTCCTAAAGCTGTTCTGCAGACGGTCCAGGATGAGAAATGTACAGGCCTGCATGGGGTGCCGACAATGTTTATTGCAGAGCTGAATGATCCTGGCTTCTCAAAGTATGATCTATCGAATCTCCGTACTGGCATAATGGCTGGATCCAATTGCCCTATTGAAGTCATGAAAGGCGTAATTGAAAGGATGGGTGCCAGCGAAATAACCATTGCATATGGACAAACAGAATCCTCTCCAGTCATTACGCAGACACGGACGGATGATCCGATTGAGCTGAGAGTGGAATCTGTGGGAAGAGCACTGCCGAATGTAGAAGTGAAAATTGTGGAACCAGGCACCAATAACGAAGTACCGTTTGGAGAACAAGGGGAATTGTGTACAAGAGGCTATCATGTCATGAAGGGATATTATAAAAATCCTGATGCTACAAAAGAAGCCATTGATGAAGATGGCTGGCTCCATACAGGTGATCTCGCTGTTATGGATGAGAACGGGTACTGTAAAATTACTGGAAGACTAAAGGATATGATCATTCGCGGAGGAGAGAATATATATCCCCGCGAAATTGAAGAATTTCTTTATACGCATCCAGCAATTCTGGACGTTCAGGTGGTTGGAGTTCCAGATGCCATCTATGGTGAGGAAGTGGTCGCCTGGATAATCGTAAAAGAAGGCTCTGAATTAACACCAGACGAACTTCGCGAATACTGCAAAGGGAAAATTTCACACCATAAAATCCCTCGCTATATAGAGTTTACGAAGGATTATCCAATGACAGCTTCTGGAAAAATCCAGAAATTCAGATTGCGTGAACAAGCTAAAGAAGTCATCGAAAAAGCAAATACATTGAAATAAAGTACATTTAACCTGCTGGGACACTTCCAGCAGGTTTATTTATAAAACTCCGCCTTCCTTCATTCATAAGTCTTAATAAATCTCAATCCCACAGCCAATGTTTTACTGCGTGAAAGTATATAAAATGAGATTAAAGATAAATTGAAGGGAGAAATAGAACATGTATGAAGAAATTTATGTCATGGAAGTTTTAAATAAAGCTAAGCTTAAGGAGAAAGTAGAATTAAGTCAAATCAATCCGTTTCAAGATAATACAAAGGAAAAATTTTGCTGAAAGCTTCCTTTAGTAAAAAAGTTCACAGTATGCCAATGCAGCTAGGACGGAGAATACTCTCCGTCTTAATTTTTTTAAAGGCTGTTTCCGCAAGTTTTGTTGCTTTTTGTATATTATTTGCTGAGTTGATTGCAGCGGAAGGCGCGAGACTCCTGCGGGAGTAGCGGGACAGGTGAGACCCCGCAGACGCGGAGCGTTGAGGAGGCTCACCGCCCGCCCCGCGGAAAGCGAGCAGCCTGGAGCGGAAATCAACGGACAATATTGATAGCAGTAAAACAACAATTTATACGAAAAGAGCCTTTTGAAAAGAATCTTCAGAAAATGATAGTATAATAAACAAAAGAGAAATAAGGGGGAGCAAGTGCTAATGACAACTCAAAAGCTGTTTGTTTATGGAACCTTAAGAAAACACGAGTCAAATCACTTCGTTTTAAAAGGCAGTGCCTGCATTGCCGAGCAGGCATGGGTATATGGGGAATTATATGATACAGGACTTGGCTATCCCTCTATGAAACCATCACTTGACCAAAAAGTGTATGGAGAGCTTTATGAAGTGCATTTAGATCATTTCACTGACCTGGATGAACTTGAGGATTATATCCCAGGAAGAAAAGATAATTTGTATGACAGGGTGGAACAGACTGTTCATACTGATGCAGGAGATGTAAGTGCACTTGTATATGTTTCCTGCCGGGATGAACTCTTAGCCGAACCCATTCTTCACGGGGATTGGAAGCTTTACCGCTTAATGAAGGATAAACCGGAAAAGACCTTTTATTTTGCTTACGGTTCTTGCATGGATGATGAGAGGTTTTGCGTGGCAAAGGTAGATCACCATTTCAAAACCATCGTCGGAGGGGGAACGCTGGCCGGTTATTCGATGCAATACCTATTTTTCAGGGATGATGGAGGAAGGGCAGACATTATAGAAAATGGCGGCGTCACTGAAGGAGTTCTATATGAACTTCCTTATGAAGCAGTTGACTACCTGTTCCATAGAGAAGGTTTTTATGGGCAATGGTACCGTCCTGCCTTTGTTAATGTCAAAGTTGGAGATAATTTTTATGGAGATGTCCTGACTTTTCATGTCTACAATAAAAAGGGGGAGCTGCCCCCGCCTGACCATTACGCCCTTGAAATTCTCCGGGGAGCAAGAGGCAGAGTAAGTGACGATTATTACAGAAAGCTTGAACAGCAGCTGGAAAAACTGGGTGTTCAAATTAGATTGGATGCATAGCAGCGTAAGACTTAAGGATGAGCAAAAGTTCATCCTTTTTTTCTATATTTGCTGATTCTTCTACAATAAAGGCAGTCCAATGTAATTAAGTGAATGGGAAGGATTAAAATAATGCAAAATTTTTAATTGGTGGTTTGAAACAGGCTAAGCGGGTGGTATATTACCTTTGCCATCATCTTAGAAAGAAGGTCATCAAAATGAAAATTATAGCAGATAATGGCTTTTATGAAGTGGAATATGATAGCGAACATTATGATAATTTAGAGTTTGTACGAATAGACCAAATCTGTGAAATTAACTATGTAACAATGAAAAACACGCTAACTGGAGAAGTGTATACATTTGAGGCGGATAAAATCAGGAGATTCCGGAAAATAATGAAGTTAATGCCAGAAGTTAGAGAGAATCTAGTTGCAGACAGCAGTTCGTATTCTTTATAATAAATACTAATCATATAAAGCATGCAGACTGTGAAGGAGTGGCAATATTGATTCATTTAAAATGGCATGAACGCGAAACATTGAAAAAAGTAAAATGCGTGCATACAGATGCAGCAAAATACATTGTAGACAGGGCTTTAACAGCAGGGAATATCTATGATGTAAAAAATGAAACTGAGGAATTCTATTTCATCGTAGACAATTCCGGAAAAGTAAGCGGATTTTATAAAGACTATTTCCAGGATGCTTAATCCAATGAAGAAAACGGCCAGTTAAATTGGCCGTTTTTTTATATTGCTTACCTTTGTGCAGGAAAAATTCTCCGGACAGTTTCTGTAAATTCATCAAAAAATCCTTCAATTGGCTGACCGGCTTGAATGTCTTCTGTATATCCTGTCATTCGATCATAAAAGTCGGGGTTAACAGAAACATATACATTATCAATGTCCTGATCGACTCCTTTTACCTGATCGGAAATCTTTCCCTCGACATCCTTAGTCAATTCTCCATTTCCATCACTCAAGCGTGCGGCAACATATGCATTATTGTCTGTCACGATTACATTCGCAGACTCAACCTCTGGAATAGAGGTAATTTTATCGGCAGCTTTATCAGCAACCTTCATTCGCGGGGATTCATTTCGATTCTCATTGTCTGTTCCCGTGCGGGTAAGATCAATCCCCGGTTCAGTGGTGCGTCCATTTTCGCCATAGTTGGTGTCGTTCACTTTTGTAGGCTCTGTCAAATCCCTGTTTCTTTGAGCTGTTTCATTCATATCCGCGTCATTCATGCCGCAGCCTGCAAGTAATGCAGCTGACAATGCCCCTGCCATAAATAATTTACCTTTGATCATTTACTTACCTCCTTCCGTTTTCCCCCTTATCTTTCCAAAAATAGGCGCTGTTATTCAGATTTCTTTAATAAAATAAACAAAAAAGGAGCATGGCATTAAGCCCGCTCCCCGTAATTACGATTCTGACATGAACTGCACAGTATCAGGTTTATTCTTTGTATATAATCTTCTGCCAAGCCATGATTGAAAAACTAAAAAAATTCCGCCCGCAGTCCAATATAGCGGCAAAGCTGCAGGAGCATTTAAAGAAACCAGCATAATCATTACAGGAGACAATAAACCAATGAATTTCATTTGTTTTGGCGTTTGCACAGTCATATTAGTTAGAGTGAATCGGTACTGAAGATAGTAAACAATTCCTGCAATGATTGTGATCCAAATATCAGAATGACCAAGATTGAACCAGAGAAATGAATGTGCAGCAATTTCCTGATTTCCTCTTATGGCATAATAGAACCCCATTAGAATGGGCATTTGAATAAAGATTGGCAGACATCCCGCAGCATTCAAAGGATTCACTCCGTGAGATTGATACAAACCGAACATTTCCTGCTGCAGTTTTTGCTGCTCCTGTGGCTTTTTCGATGTTTTCAGCTTTTGCTGAATTTTTTCAATTTCAGGTTTTAACTTATCCATTTTTTCTTTCATTACGCTTTGATTTTTATATTGTTTTAGCATTAAAGGCATTAATATCAGCCTAATCATTATGGTAATGAAGATAATGGCCAAGCCGAAATTGCCATGAAAGAAAACAGCAGTTCCATGTATTGCCAATGCAAACGGATCGACAAAATAATGATGGAAAAAGCTTGTGCCTTGTCCTCCTTGAGCCTGGCAGGCAGATAAGAATATTGGCAGTACAGTAATCATGGTAATGGCTAGTAACAGTCTAATTTTTCTCATACAGGTCAAACCTCCCGCTATTTTTTTCTTTAAATAGGGGATATTGGCAGTACAGTAATCATGGTAATGGCTAGTAACAGTCTAATTTTTCTCATACAGGTCAAACCTCCCGCTATTTTTTTCTTTAAATAGGGGAGAGACCTTCTGGCTCATCACTTTGATCGCCTTTTTTTAGTATAAGTTTTGCAATCCAGGACTGAATCGAATCGCAAATAAAGCCCCGATCCATGCAGAACCCTGGAAGGCTTTCATATTCTCTTTTTTCGTTATCAATATATCTATTACTGTATAAAGTCGGCTCTATTTTCCAAATGATTAACAGCTTTGCAGCTAAACCAATGATATATGTTAAATAAAGAGTATATTCTGATGAAATAAAAGACGATTCAGTTATTATTTCAAAGATATTATTTCACCTCTATTCACAGATTTAAGTATAATTGAATGCTGCATTGAAAACAATTGCAGATGTAAACCAATTGCAAAAAAGTTATCGTATGTCCATTCTATTGTCCATATGCAGGAATATAATAGGAGAAAGTATATATATTTTCGGCTTTAGTATGATACACTCTATCAGGGAGATTAATTAATCATTATCTCTAGTTCAATACATGAATGGTGGGGTATTTTGTCTTTGTTAAAACAAAAAACAATTATAACGCTTGCCAAACTCCTCGTACCCTTATTCATTTTGCTGTTTGTCATGCTGGAGGCAAAAGGGATATTCAATGATTTTAATTGGGCTCTCCTTGAGCTTTATATTGACCGGCTAACTTTCCGCAGACTATTTTTTATCCTTTTATTGGGACTGGCTGCGCTTTTTCCAATGTATTTTTATGATGAAATCCTCCAAAGGCTTTTCAGAATTAGAGTTCCTAAAAAAAAGCTATTATTTTATTCTTTATCTGCCAACGCATTCTCTAACTTTATCGGATTTGGTGGTGTGGCCGGAGCTACACTCAGGTCCTATTTTTATAAGGATTACCTGACTGGCAGTACTCCATATATCAAAATAATTGCCAAGCTGTCTCTTTTTTACCTGACCGGCTTGTCTATATTGTCATGGATCGTCCTTTTTACAGATTTACATTTATACGATGATGTTAAACTTATAAAGATTGCAGTCTGGGCCGTTGCGGCTTATACACCTCTGCTGCTGAGCGTTTACTTTTTCAAGTCGTCATTTTGGAATACGAAGCACATTAAAAAAGGATTTGCAGGGGAATTGCTGGCTGTTTCTTTATCGGAGTGGCTATTTATTATCATATGTATCTGGGGAATTGCCCGGGCCCTTGAAGTATCGATTTCATTTTTTGTTCTGTTTCCCATTGTCATCATTTCAGCTTGCGCTGGCATTGCGAGTATGATCCCTGGAGGCATTGGTTCCTTTGATTTTGTATTTTTGATCGGACTGGAATCACAAGGTGTTCCCACCGAATTGGGGCTCTTGATTCTCATGTTCTACCGTCTCAGCTATTATATAGTTCCTGTGTTTATTGGCACGCCGTTTGTCATGAACCAGTTTTGGAATAACGGAATGCCGAAAAACAGCTTCAAAATATAAAAGAGCCTTTGTGGGCTCTTTATTTTTGTTGTCTAGCGCAAGCAGCCTACCCCCTCGAGGTCACAAGCTTGTCTAGCAGCGGCTCCTAGGGACTCGGGTCATGCAGACGTTGCCACAGGACGTGGCGCTATTAGTCTGCGTTCCTTAGTGGGCAAGGCGCTTCCGCTTTTCTCACTCACCAAAGAACATCAAGAATGTCTTTGCTGAATAAATTTGTATCAATATTGCACACCTTCGCATCAATTCCGTACTGCCAGCCTGCAATCAATGAATTTGCAGGAGCTTCAGGTTTATATCCAGGTGCCTGTTCCTGCTCAGTGATTCCTACATTTGGCGCAGCTGTCCATATGAATGTGTTTTCAAGAAGGGAAGAATTTTCGGCTGCTGCTTGACTGAAAGATTTAGTCAGCGCCTGTTCCTTATCAAAAATCCCATATATGCCAGGATGATAGGGTGACTCCTCCATTGCTTGATACCAGCCTTCTATAAAGGAAGAATCAACAGGATAATCAGGCTCAATATCGGCAAAAATCGCAACACCCTCCGGTATCCCGAGCTCCTGTGCCAATTGAACAGCTGCTCTTGCCTCACTCTGTCCATTTTCAAGGCCTGTTGCATCATTAAATCGATTCCAAATCACGAGTAATTTAATATCATTGCCTTGCAGAAGTTCAGCCTCCTGAGGTGTGATGCCAGCTGATACACCTTCTTTTTCACCTAAATAGCGTCCCCACACTTTAGGAGACCCGAAGTTTTCCCGTACGCATGAAAGCAAGTCGCTTGTGGTGAGACTTGCCGAGTCCACACCCCAAACGACTTCATCATCCTCTGGCTTTCCCTCCTGGTCATTTTTCGCACCTTTATCGCTGCCGCTGTTTTCATTTCCATTTCCTGTTTGACCAGGGTCCTGATTTTGATCAGCCTTATTTTTTATTGTATTAGTTACATTAACATCCACATTTACCTCAATGTCATTCGTAACATTATTGTCAATTTGGCTATCTTCACCATTATTCAAATCATTGTCGATTGAGTTATTTACATTGGCTTTATTGCCTTTTATATTATTTTTTACTTGATTACTGATATCACTGTCATTGCTTTTGCTTTGGCCATCTGGAATGGTCTGAGTTTTTGGCCCGTCATCCTTTGAATCCATCAGGGAGAAAGCAAAGATCGAAATCATTACGGCAAAAAATGCGGTCACAACGAAAGGCAAAAGGCCCCGTCTTTCCATATCTCACAGCCCTCCTTGTCAGTTCATGACATCTTATGCGGAGGGCGGAAAGTTGGTGATTGCAGGAATAGGGGAGTGCAGTCTGAGACAATATTTCCGCTTCTTATTTCAATATAATATCGCGGCATGCGGCACTCGGGAAATAATTTTAAAGTGTTATAACAGGATAATATCATTGTTCAATATAACGAACAAACACTAAAGAATGTGTAAAAAAATCCTTAACGGGTAAATAACCGTATGCTTAGAGGTTGAAAAATTTGATAAAGACGATGAATTTCACTACTATTAAAATAATAGCCAAATTTTTCATCCATTTAAGATGATAAAAAATTGAATGGGGGATAATAGCATATAACAGATTTTTAAAAGGAATTGTTATATTTGTCACAGGAGGTTTTCGATAATGCAGAGGGAATTTACGGATGATAGTATATCCTTGCATACTGATTTGTACCAAATAAATATGGCCCAGACTTACTGGGAAGACAACATACATAATAAAAAGGCGGTCTTTGAAGTGTTCTTCAGGAAGCTGCCTTTTGGCAACGGCTATGGAATTTTTGCCGGCCTGGAAAGAGTTATAGAATATATAGAAAACTTCAGATTTACAGACAGTGATCTGCAGTACTTAAAAAACGAATTGAATTATGAAGAAGGTTTCCTCGAATACTTGAAAAACATGAGGTTTTCAGGGACCATCAAATCAATGGAAGAAGGTGAGCTTGTATTTGGCAATGAGCCAATTTTGCGTGTCGAAGCTCCCCTGGCTGAAGCCCAGATCATTGAAACAGCTATTTTGAATATCATTAACTACCAAACATTGATTGCTACAAAAGCAACTCGAATCAGAGAAGTAATTGGCGATGGAACAGCCATGGAATTTGGTTCAAGAAGAGCCCATGAAATGGACGCAGCTATCTGGGGAACAAGAGCTGCCTATATCGGCGGCTTTGATGCCACATCTAATGTTAGAGCAGGCAAGAAGTTTGGCATTCCTGTTGCAGGGACCCATGCCCATTCATTTGTACAGGCTTACCGGGACGAGTATACAGCTTTTAAGAAATATGCCCAGACCCATAAGGACTGTGTTTTTCTCGTCGATACGTATGATACCCTTAAATCAGGAGTACCGAACGCAATTAAAGTGGCGAAGGAAATGCGGGGTCAAATTAACTTTAAAGGTATAAGGCTTGATAGCGGGGACCTGGCTTACCTTTCTAAAAAAGCAAGAAAAATGCTGGATGATGCAGGTTTTCCCGAAGCAAAGATTATTGCTTCAAATGATCTGGATGAATACACCATCATAAATCTGAAAGCTCAAGGAGCGAAAATCGATATTTGGGGAATTGGCACAAAACTGATCACGGCGTACGAACAGGCTGCATTAGGAGCTGTTTATAAACTCGTTTCAATTGAAGATGAGGATGGCAAAATGGCTGACACCATAAAAATAAGCGGCAACCCGGAGAAAGTATCAACTCCCGGATTAAAGAGAGTTTATCGGATTATTAACAGTGATAACCACAAATCAGAAGGGGACTATATTGCGCTGGATCATGAAAACCCTCAAGCTGAGCCAAAGCTTAAGATGTTCCATCCTGTTCATACGTTTATAAGCAAGTTCGTTACAAATTTCGAAGCCAGGGAACTGCATAAAGTGATTTTTCAGGAAGGCAAGCTTACTTATAAAGTTCCATCTTTAAAAGAGATGCAGAGCTTTGCAAAGGAAAATCTCAATGTTTTATGGGATGAGTACCGCCGTTCTCTAAATCCGGAGGAATACCCAGTCGACCTTAGCCAGGAGTGCTGGGATAATAAGATGAAAATGATCAGCCAGGTGAAACAAAATATAAAAGGCTGAAGCTTTAAGAAGAGGGAGGAACCTGCAATGAATCTGCAAAAAGAAATTATGGAAAGTTTAAATGTAAATCCGAATATCGATCCAAAGGAAGAGATAAAGAAACGAATTGAGTTTCTAAAGGATTATCTTGTTAAAACAAATTCAAAAGGTTATGTACTTGGCATAAGCGGCGGCCAGGATTCCACTCTTGCAGGAAGACTTGCCCAGCTTGCTGTTGAAGAGCTTCGAAAAGAAGGGAAGGAAGCAACATTTATAGCTGTCCGCCTTCCGTACGGCGTTCAGCAGGATGAGAAGGATGCCCAGCTTGCCCTTTCCTTTATTCAGGCTGACAAAGAAGTGGTCTTTAATATTAAAAATGCAGTCGATGAAGTGAAAACCGAGTATGATCGTATAATTCCGGAAGAACCCCTGAAGGATTATCATAAAGGCAATGTTAAAGCCCGTATGAGAATGATTGCCCAATATGCGATTGGGGGCCAATATGGCTTGCTGGTCATCGGCACGGATCATGCTGCAGAAGCAGTGACTGGATTCTTTACAAAATATGGCGATGGCGGCGCAGATGTCCTGCCGCTGTCCGGACTGACAAAAAGACAGGGAAAAGCTCTTCTTAAAGAGCTTGGGGCAGAAGAAAGACTATACTTAAAAGTGCCTACAGCCGATCTTCTTGACCAGAAACCCGGACAGGCTGATGAAACTGAATTAGGTATCTCATACGATGAACTGGATGACTACCTTGAAGGAAAATCAGTAAATCCGGAAGCTGCAGAAAAAATTGAAAAACGCTACCTGGTTTCTGAACACAAGCGCCAGCTGCCTGCATCCATGCACGATAACTGGTGGAAATAAGCCCACTTAAAAAGGAAAATCCATTAAGGGATTTTCCTTTTATTTTTGGTTCAGCCTATTCAATATTTCCTGGTAAAACCGTTCTGGTTCATCCACATTCAGCACGATGCGGCTGGCCTGTCTTTTTAAACCATACATTAATTCATAAACTTGGGGATCTTTCAGCAGAATTTCGAACATCGGCTTTTCTTGAATTAAATCAGGCACTCTGGCATCAAATAAATCATTCATTTTTTGTCTGCTGAACTTTTCCGGACCATCATAATACATGATTTCTTTAACATTTTCCAATGGAAGGTACATACTTTTTGAGAATCCGGACTGCAGCAGCAAGTGTGAATCAGTAAGCACGAAAGGTGTTAAGCGGGTGGCGTTTATCTCGGCCAGAAAGTACAAAATGCCATAAATATTTGCTATTAATAGGATATATGCAGCAATAGCATTCCATGCATGAAGCCAATAATGCAGTCCGATTGATTCAATGGCAATCGCATGGATCAGCATAATAAAAACAGCATTCACACTTGTTTTTTTATGATAGGTAAAAGAATCGCCATGCTTTATCAAAGTTTTCTTTTTCCATGAAAACAGGGAGTAATTAAACATTGCAAATTCAGTCACAAAAACAGACCCTATTTTATGATGGGGTAAATGCTTATCCGCGGATCTCTTAGCATTAAATAGAAAAAGCGAATTGATTCCATTCAGCCTGCGATATTCTCTCAAAAGTACTGGCAGTTTAGCAAGAATCTTATAGGCAATAAATAGCTCCAGCCCATAAAAAGCATTTCGGAAAAAACGATTAAATAGGGCAAAAAAGCAAATTGAAGGAAATGACTGGCAGGGATAATAAAATAAGCAGCAGCGTATCCTGCTAAAATGACTGCTCCTAAATACTTTAGCGAATATCTCTTGCGCAGAATGAGGAAATACGCCAATAGCGGTACAACGACCAGAAAATCAAACAGTGAGCCAACCGCCGCTTCGTCTGGAACCGGATCAAAAAGGGGGGTTCTATATAGGGTATAGTTGGAAAGCAGAATTAAACATGTTAGTACACCAAACCATAGCCACTTAGGCCTTTTTAATGAATTTGTCATATTTATCCACCTCCATTTAATAATAGCTTATAAGAGGGTGAAATGATACTGAAATCAAGCTGAATTCGGACTCAGCGAGTATCTGATTACGATTTTGAGTCCGAACACCGGTCAACTTCGGACTCAGCGACCATCCGTTCGCGGTTTTGAGTCCGAACTTCAGCGAACTTCGGACACAACGACCATCCGTTCGCGGTTTTGAGTCCGAACCCATCCCAACTTCGGACACAACGACCATCCGTTCGCGATTTTGAGTCCGAACACCGGTCAACTTCGGACACAACGACCATCCGTTCGCGATTTTGAGTCCGAACTTCAGCGAACTTCGGACACAGCGAGCATCCATTCGTGATTTTGAGTCCGAACACCGGGCAACTTCGGACACAGCGAGCATCCGTTCGCGATTTTGAGTCCGAACACCGGGCAACTTCGGACTCAGCGAGCATCCATTCGCGGTTTTGAGTCCGAACACCGGTCAACTTCGGACTCAGCGACCATCCGTTCGCGGTTTTGAGTCCGAACTTCAGCGAACTTCGGACACAACGACCATCCGTTCGCGGTTTTGAGTCCGAACCCATCCCAACTTCGGACACAACGACCATCCGTTCGCGATTTTGAGTCCGAACACCGGTCAACTTCGGACACAACGACCATCCGTTCGCGATTTTGAGTCCGAACACCGGTCAACTTCGGACTCAGCGATCATCCGTTCGCGGTTTTGAGTCCGAACTTCAGCGAACTTCGGACTCAGCGAGCATCCGTTCACGGTTTTGAGTCCGAACCCAACACATATACTGCAAAAACGAACAAATACAAGATACAAACAAAGCCCCAATCGCAATTGGGGCAAACCACGTAAAACGCTGTATCTAAAATCCTAATTCAAAACCAACTTTTTATAACCCAGTCAAAAGCTGATAAGCCCATTCCGCCATTTCCTCACTTGGCGGCTCAATATCCTTCAGCGGATATTCCAATCCGAGCGCTTCCCATTTATAAACACCAAGCTTGTGATAGGGAAGAACCTCAATTTTTTTCACATTATTCAACTCTTTAATGAAACGTCCCAGCTGTTCCAGATCACTTTCATCATCAGATATTGTGGGCACAAGTACGTGGCGGATCCATACCGGCACCTGATTATCTGACAGATACTGGGCAAATTGAAGAATATGATCATTTGTAAGACCTGTCAGTTTTTTATGCTTATCCCTATCAATATGCTTCAAATCCAGCAGCACCAGGTCCGTATAGTCCAGGAGCTCTTTCAGCTGGGTTTGAAAAAACGGGGAGGTGGAATAGCAGCCTCCCGATGAATCTATCGCAGTATGAATGCCTAGTTTCTTGCATTCTTTAAAAAGTTCTATAAGAAAAGGGATCTGAAGCAAAGGTTCACCGCCGCTCACTGTAATGCCGCCTCCGGATGCCGCCAAAAAAGGGAGATAGGATTGCAGATCATTCATGATTTCTGAAACGGACATTTGTTTTCCTGCCCCAATTTCCCAAGTGTCCGCATTATGGCAAAATTGACAGCGAAGGAGGCACCCCTGTGTAAAAATGACATAACGAATGCCAGGCCCATCTACTGTTCCGAATGACTCAATTGAATGAATGTTGCCGTACATCTTCATCTTCCTTTCCAAAACAGCCGGCGCAGCTACAGCACCTTTGCTCAAGCTTTTTTTGAAGAGGGGGCATAAAGGCCCGCCCTCCTATTGGTTACATTGATTCATGGAATGTTCGATTGATAACGTCAAGCTGCTGCTCTTTAGTCAGCTTAATGAAGTTCACAGCATAGCCTGATACCCTAATGGTTAACTGCGGATATTCCTCCGGGTGTTTCATGGCATCCAGAAGCGTTTCTTTATTGAATACATTTACATTTAGGTGATGTCCGGACTTTATGGAATATCCATCCAGTATAGATACCAGATTGCGAATACGGCTATCAGCATCCTTTCCGAGTGCTTTAGGGACAATGGAGAAGGTGTTGCTGATGCCATCCAGCGCATGTTTGTAGGGTAGTTTTGCAACAGAAGACAGGGAAGCAAGTGTTCCTTTCGTATCTCTCCCGTGCATCGGATTTGCTCCCGGGGCGAATGGCTCGCCGGCACGTCGGCCATCAGGCGTATTGCCGGTTTTTTTGCCATATACCACATTGGATGTAATGGTTAATATAGACATCGTATGCATAGAGTTTCTGTATGACGGATGCTTGCGGAGCTTTTTCATAAACCGTTCAACCAGATCTATAGCTATGCTGTCAACGCGATCATCATTATTGCCGTATTTCGGGAAATCTCCTTCTGTCATAAAATCAATCACTAGCCCACTCTCATCACGGATTGCCTTAACAGTTGCGTATTTGATCGCACTTAATGAGTCGGCCGCTACACTCAGACCCGCAATGCCAGTAGCCATTGTTCTGAGAATTCCGGAGTCATGAAGAGCCATTTCGATCCGTTCGTAGCTATATTTATCATGCATGTAATGAATGATATTCAGCGTATTAATATAGAGATCTGCCAGCCATTCCATCATTAAATCAAACTTCTCCATCACTTCTTCATATTGAAGGATGTCTGAGGCAATTGGGGCATAGGAAGGGCCGACTTGAACGCTGAGTATTTCATCCTTTCCGCCATTAATGCTATATAACAGGGCCTTTGCAAGGTTTGCTCTTGCACCGAAAAATTGCATTTGTTTTCCGATCTCCATTGCAGAAACACAGCAGGCAATTCCATAATCATCCCCATATTCAGGAAGCATGATATCATCGTTTTCATATTGAATTGAACTTGTTTCTATTGACATCCTTGCGCAATATTTTTTGAAGTTCTCCGGAAGCTTGCTGGACCATAATACTGTTAAATTCGGTTCAGGTGCTGGACCAAGATTATTCAAAGTATGAAGGAACCGGTAAGAATTCTTCGTGACAAGCGGTCGGCCATCAAGAGCCATCCCGCCAATGGACTCAGTAACCCATGTAGGATCGCCGCTGAATAATTCATTATAGTCAGGCGTTCTCGCAAATTTGACAAGGCGCAGCTTCATTACAAAGTGATCGACCAGTTCCTGGGCTTCTTTCTCGGTAAGCAAGCCCTTCTGGATATCTCTTTCTATGAAAATATCAAGAAAACTCGAGACACGGCCAAGACTCATAGCTGCTCCATTTTGTTCTTTAATGGCAGCAAGATAGGCAAAATACAGCCATTGGAAAGCCTCAAGAGCGTTTCCTGCAGGCTTTGAAATATTAAAACCATAGCTGTTTGCCAGCTGCTTCAGTTCATCCAGAGCCCTGATCTGTTCTGAAATCTCTTCTCTAAGGCGAATATTGTCTTCCGTCATCACACCTGAAGTTGATTTCAAATCCGCTTTTTTGGCTTCAATCAAGCGGTCAACTCCATAAAGAGCAACCCTGCGGTAATCACCGATAATCCTGCCACGGCCATATGCATCTGGCAGGCCAGTAATAATGCCGACTTTGCGGGCAAGTTTCATTTCATCGGTATAGGCATCAAACACGCCTTGGTTATGTGTTTTGCGGTAGTCTGTAAATATCTTTTCCATCTCTTTGCTGGCTTCATAGCCGTATGCTTCACAAGCTGCCACAGCCATTCTGACTCCGCCAAATGGCTGAAGAGAGCGCTTAAACGGACGGTCAGTCTGAACACCCACGATTTTTTCTTTTTTTTGGTCCAGGTAACCAGGTCCATGTGAGGTAATGGTTGAGACGATTTCTGTGTCCATATCGAGCACACCGCCATTATCACGTTCCTTTTTCGTCAGTTCCATCACTTGTTCCCATAATGAAGAAGTAGCTTCTGTTGGACCCTCCAAAAATGATTCATCCCCGAAAAAAGGTGAGTAATTCTTTAAAATAAAGTCTCTAACATCAATTTCATGTGTCCAAATGCCTTTTTTAAAGCCATTCCAACTTTCCATATTAGTTCACCTCATATTTTCAATGTGTATAACAGTTATTACAACTTAACTATACATTCAATATAACAGATATAATGTGAAATAAATCACAAACATTTTGAACGTATTGTGAAATATAGTAAAACTGTATTTAATAACGCTTATGTGTACTATAAAACCAGTCGTATTTTTGAACTGTTATATAGAGATTGAAAATCAAACTTGAAGATAATTGAAGAGAAGATCATGAAATTCTTACAATCAGCGCCAACAATTACCTGTTTAATAGAATAAGAGATTTTGATTAAATATAAATATGAAAACACTATCAAAAATTTCATTCATTCTAACGTTGTCTGTCGCACTTGTCTTTGGATTCAATTTTGATGCAAAAGCATCAACAATACATACCGTTCAGCCAGGGGATACAATGTGGAAGATCGCCCTGAAGTATCAGGTGGGAGTTCCTGAAATCATTAATGCAAACGGGCAGATTTCAAATCCGAACTTCATTTATCCTGGGCAAAAGGTGAATATCCCAACAGTATCAAAAGCCACAACCGGTGTTGAAGAGCAGGTGGTTCAGCTCGTAAACCAGGAAAGGGCAAAGTATGGATTAAAGCCATTAAAATCAAATTGGGAACTTGCGAGAGTGGCAAGATACAAATCTCAGGATATGATCAATAAGAAGTATTTCGATCACAACTCTCCTACATACGGAAGCCCGTTTGATATGATGAAGAGCTTTGGAATTACTTACAGAACCGCTGGAGAAAACATTGCTGCAGGGCAAAAAACCCCTCAGGAAGTTGTAACAGCATGGATGAACAGCGAGGGTCACCGCAAGAACATCCTATCAGCCAATTTCACAGAAATCGGAGTGGGATACGCACAGGGCGGTTATTATGGCCATTACTGGACACAAATGTTTATTGGGAGGTAAGAAGAAAAGCGGAAGCGCCTTGCCCACCCCCGACAAGCACAGGACGAGCCTGCCGGAAAGGCGTTCTTTGCCTTTTGGGAGGATTGGCTTGTGACCTCGAGGGGGTAGGCGCTGGAGCTAGACAGTTTTTGGAGTACAAAGCTTTCTATTTATTTAAAAAAAGCACCGGATTTTCCGGTGCTTTTGCTTTTCCCATTAGTCTACTACAATATAAGCGATCATCGGTCCGCTTTTATCCTTATCCGGATGAGTAAGACACACTAGACGGTAAACGCCTTCTTTATCAAATTGAAGAGGGACAACCGTTTCTTCTGCTTTCTTTACGACACCTTTAATATCAGTTCCTTCTATGATGTATGGATGTTCCATTCCATTGACTCCCCAAATCTTCAGATTTACCTTTTCACCTTTTTCCAGAAAAATAGTTCCCGGATCCCAGCGATAAGCTTCAATTTCTTTGCCATCAGGCAGCTTGGCTTTAAATTCTCCTGTAACCATATGAATTTCCCGGACTTTTTCGCCCTCCGTCTGGTTGAATACCGTCATACTATCAGACTTTGAAAAAAACCATACTGACGCAGAAACGATGACTGAAAATAGGATGACAAATGCAATGATGCTGCGTTTCTTTAATACAAGAAAAGGCATGCTCATACTCCTTCCTAATTGGTTGTCCATATATAGATATGCAGGAAGGGCATCATAACTTGTCTAATATTTCTGAGATTTTTGCGATAATTTCTTTACATCTGCCAAAATATTATTTCATAATAGAATTAAAAAAGGATGTGGCAGCATGTACAAAGTACTTGTGGCCAATCGGGATGAGTACGATACAAAAGGCATAGAGTGGCTTCTTAAATCTTCTATGAACGCATGGCAAGTAGAGTCCGCTCAAAATGAATCAGGGCTTATTAAGAAGCTTGAAACTTTTCAGCCAGACCTATTGATTTTTGAACTTGATCTAATAAATGAAGAAAGTTATGGTTCATTTTTAAAAACCACTCAGATCATAGGGCCGGATTTGATTGCCTTAACAATGGAAGCGACCTTTTCACAAGCAAAAAGAGCCATCGACATGGGTGTATCCGATTTAATACTTAAGCCGATTTCAGCAGATATTTTATTAAAATCGGCGAGAAAGATTCATAGGCGTAATCAGATGACTAATCGGACTGCTAAACAAAATCCTATTCAGAAATCTGAAAAAGACTTCAATTACCAGGATTTATTTATAGAAGAATCTAATTCGGTTAAACCACTTGTATCTATCGGAATTAAGACTGAAAATCCGCTGGAGCTTCCAAAGCTATATAAATTTCTTGAAAGCTATACTTTCCAAAAAACAGTTCACTATTTTATTTTGAGTGATATGATTTTGATTATTGCTGAGAAATCTGATGTGGCCTGGAAAGAGGAGAGCCTCAGGTTTATGAGAGATTGGCAGGAAACGTCAGCAGAACAAATTGCGATCAGCATTTATACGGGTAAGGAGGACGGCGGAACCGTCAGAAACCATTATCTCGCGAACAGGAAACTGATGGAGTTAACTTTTTACCGGGGATTTAATCAGGTAATTGAGGAGAACTCATTGCCTAAGTGGCTTTCGATTGATCCGTTCTTAACTCCTGAGGAACAAAGCAGATGGATTGATTTCCTGAATCAGTCTGATTTAGAAGCGCTAAAGTCATGGTTTTACGAGGAGTTTCTTATTTTGGCAGACCCTTATCCGGAACCGGGTCTCATCAGAATTCGGCTGACCAGTATCCTTGCGCAAATTCGCAGGCATATGAAGACGTTCCGGCTGGCAGACGGGGATATGGAGAAAGAATATCTACGTTTATTCCAGACTATCCTTTATTCCCCCTTGATCTACCGGGTCATTAACGAAATGATCAGCTTCATTTCCTATATTTTTGAAACCATACGCTCTGATAAAAAGCTGAAGCTGGAACTTACTGACAGAGTCCTATTCTTTATAGAAACGAATTACTGGGACCCTAAGGTTACGCTTGAAAGGGCAGCTGAATATGCAGATCGAAACCCAAATTATATCAGCTCCATGCTTGCAAAAAAATGCGGCAAGTCGTTCCGGGAGCTGCTTAATGAAACCCGGATAAGGCAATCAGCCAAGCTGCTGCTGGAATCAGAAATAAGCATTAAGGAAATCGCGTCTGTGTGCGGTTTCCGCAATCAGCAATATTTCAATAAAGTATTTAGTAAGATTAAAGGAATGCCGCCAAATCAATTTAGAAAGAGCATGCATAAAACCTCCGTGTAACCGGGGGTTTATTTTTTTGGTTTAATTATAAAAATACTTAAATTTATATAAAATTTTTAAAAAAACACTTAAAAATCTAACAAAATTATAAAAAATCAAACTTAATTATTATACTTTTCAGATAGTTCTCATTATAAAATCTAAATATGAGATAACATTGGAGGGATAACAATGAAAGCGGAAACAAAAAGAGAAATAAAAAACTATCAAGGCAGTGAGCTTCATGCTAAGGGCTGGATTCAGGAAGCAGCACTCCGCATGCTTATGAATAACTTAGACAAAGAAGTTGCAGAGATTCCAGAAGAACTGGTTGTCTACGGCGGCATTGGGAAAGCAGCGCGAAATTGGGATTGCTATGACGCGATTGTAAAAACATTGCATGAATTAGAAGACGATGAAACACTTCTTGTCCAATCAGGAAAACCGGTTGCGGTCTTTAAATCACATAAAGATGCACCTAAGGTATTGATCGCCAACTCGAATCTAGTGCCTGCCTGGGCAAACTGGGATACATTCCATGAGCTAGATAAGAAAGGCCTGATGATGTATGGCCAAATGACAGCCGGAAGCTGGATTTACATCGGCAGCCAGGGAATCGTACAAGGAACCTATGAAACATTTGCCGAACTAGGCAGACAGCACTTCTCCGGCTCACTGAAACAGACCATTACTTTAACAGCAGGCCTTGGCGGAATGGGTGGCGCTCAGCCGCTTGCAGTAACAATGAATGATGGTGTCTGCATTGCAATTGATGTGGATGAACACCGCATTGACCGCAGACTTGAAACCAAATATCTGGATACAAAAGTATATTCAATTGAAGAGGCTATTAAATTGGCATCAGAGGCAAAACATGAAGGCCGCCCGATTTCTATCGGTCTTTTAGGCAATGCAGCTGAAATTCTGCCAAAAATGCTTGAAATGAACTTCATCCCGGATGTCCTGACTGACCAGACTTCTGCACATGATCCTTTAAATGGCTATGTTCCAATCGGCTATTCTTTAGAAAAAGCAGCTGTTCTGCGAAAGGAAAATGCTGCTGAATATGTTCAGAAATCAAAGGCAAGCATGGCTGTACATGTTCAAGCTATGCTGGACATGCAAAAGAAAGGTGCAGTCACATTTGATTACGGAAACAATATCCGTCAGGTGGCAAAAGATGAAGGTGTTGAGAAAGCTTTTGATTTCCCTGGATTCGTGCCTGCCTACATCCGGCCGCTATTCTGTGAAGGAAAGGGACCTTTCCGCTGGGTAGCATTATCAGGAGATCCTGAAGATATCTATAAAACAGATGAAGTGATCCTGCGCGAATTTGCTGATAACGAACACCTTTGCAAATGGATCAAGATGGCACAGGAGAAAATCCAATTCCAGGGACTTCCTTCAAGAATTTGCTGGCTGGGTTATGGGGAGCGTGCAAAATTCGGCAAAATCATTAATGACATGGTGGCAAAAGGAGAATTGAAGGCTCCGATCGTTATCGGGCGCGACCATCTTGATTCTGGTTCCGTTGCATCTCCAAACCGTGAAACAGAAGCTATGAAGGACGGCAGTGATGCAGTGGCGGACTGGCCAATTCTGAATGCACTGATCAATGCGGTCGGCGGTGCGAGCTGGGTATCTGTCCACCATGGAGGCGGCGTAGGCATGGGGTACTCACTTCATGCAGGAATGGTCATCGTGGCAGACGGTACAAAAGAAGCTGAACAGCGCCTTGAAAGGGTTCTTACATCTGATCCAGGCATGGGAATTGTGCGCCATGTTGATGCAGGCTACGATCTTGCTATCAAAACAGCAAAAGAAAAAGGCGTTAACATTCCGATGATGAAATAAAAATTTTCTATTGTATTTTATGAACTTAGCAAATAATGGCGGAATACCAGCAAAGAAAACACTGAATCAGCAAATAAACTATTCGAATTTACAAATAATCCAGTCAATTCAGCGAAAAACACTCTTAAACTGGCAAATAACCATTTATATTTTCTAATAGGAAGCACTCCAATCCGTGATTTTTGCAGATTGGAACTTCCATTTTTTAAGGAGGAGCAAAATGCACTCAAAACCTATTTATATAAAACATGCAAATCAAATGATCACATTAAAGGGCAGCTCCGCACAGCCGCTGACGAAAGAAAAAATGAGCGAACTTCACATCATAGAAGACGGGGCGGTATGGATTGAAGAAGACATTATCAAATCAGCAGGGACAACAGCGGAACTTGAAGCTGACTATCAAAGCCGGCTTCAGGAGGCCGAAATCATTGATGCCTCAGGGAAAATTCTCCTTCCAGGACTTGTTGATCCACATACTCACCTAGTTTATGCAGGCAGCAGGGAAGAGGAATTCAATATGCGTCTGAATGGGGCGACATATATGGAAATCATGAACAATGGCGGAGGAATTCACGCCACTACTTCGATGACCAGAATAGCATCTGAAGAGGAATTGGTAGAAGCGAGCCTTGTCCGTCTTGATCGCTTTCTTAAACACGGTGTAACCACGATAGAGGCAAAAAGCGGATATGGCCTGGATTGGGAAACGGAGCGCAAGCAGCTGACTGCAGCCCGGAAAGCGGACGAACTTCATCCGGTGGATGTTGTCCGCACCTTTATGGGTGCACATGCGGTTCCTGCAGAATACAAAGAGAATCCAGACGCATTTGTTGATTTGGTCATTGAAGAAATGCTTCCGAAAGTTGCAGAAGAAAATCTTGCCGAATTCAACGATGTTTTCTGTGAAAGGGGCGTATTCACTCCAGAACAGTCCAGAAAGCTGCTCGAAGCAGGGAAGAAGCTTGGCCTGATAGCTAAAATCCATGCCGATGAAATCGAACCATATGAGGGGGCGGAACTTGCCGCAGAAGTCGGTGCCATCTCTGCAGATCATTTGCTTAGAGCATCTGATAAAGGCATGGAAATGATGGCTGAAAAGGGAGTAATCGGAGTGCTTCTTCCAGGCACAGCATTCTTCCTGATGGCTGAAGCCGCCAGGGGCCGCCTGATGATCGATAAAGGTGTGCCGGTTGCATTATCAACCGATTGCAACCCCGGCTCTTCGCCAACCTGCTCCATGCCATTTATGATGAATCTCGCTTGCATGCACATGGGTTTAACGCCGGCAGAAGCCATTACTGCCGCTACAATTAATGCAGCACATGCCATCAATCGGGCAAAAGAAGTGGGAAGCATTGAAGCCGGGAAAAAGGCTGATCTGCTTATGCTCAATGTACCGAACTACATGCAAATGCAATATCACTACGGAATGAACCATACAGACACAGTGATTAAAAATGGGAAAGTGGTCGTGAAAGGAGGAAGTTTATGCTGCCAACAATAAATCCTCCCGGGTTCTTTTGGCCGCAAGCCGAATTAGGAACTGACGTAAAGGTGAATGAATGGATTCGCCAAATCCAGAAGGAAGAGGAGTTGAAAAAAGAAAAATGGGATGTCGTGCTTTTCGGTGTCCCTCTTTCCCGGTCATCCATAAGCGCATCAGGAGCATCTGAATTCCCTGAATCATTCAGGAGATCCTGGAAAGGGTTTTCCACATACAATTTAGATTTTGAAAGTGATCTTCAAAAGATGATGGTTGCAGATCTTGGCGATGTAAAAATGCATTTCACGGATATTCCGAAATGCCATTCCAATATCAAACAGACAATGAAAGATATAAGAAAACAATTTCCTGATTCATTTCCAATTGCGATTGGAGGAGACCACTCCATTACAGCCATGCTTGTCAGCGGCCTGAAAGAACTGGAGCCAGAAAAAGAAATTGGCATACTCCAGCTGGATACTCACCTTGATCTCAGAAGCCTTGAAGACCACGGGCCGACTAATGGGACACCCATCCGCAACCTGATTCAGAACAGCATGATTAAAGGGAAAAATGTCTATAATATTGGCCTTCATGGCTTTTTTAACAGCCAGTCACTTATCAGGTATGCGAAAGAGCACAAACTCAATTATATTACGCTGAAAGAAGCCAGAAAACGGGGAATTGAAGAAACGGTTAAAGAATCACTTCGGCAGCTGGAGTCAAAAGTGGATAAAATTTATGTCACGATTGACATGGACGTGCTTGATATCGGCTTTGCTCCCGGGGTTCCAGCATCCACACCAGGCGGCATGAGCACCGAAGAATTATTCAGTGCGGTATATGCTGCAGGACTTTCTTCCAAAACGGCAGCCATGGATATAGTTTGCCTAGATCCAACAAGAGATCACCAGGCACAGCCAACGGTGAAAGCAGGTACGTACACTTTTCTGACCTTTTTGACAGCATTAATGAACAGAAGGTAAGGGGCTAACTTTGCTCCTTACCGCTAAATTACAAGGGGGAATGAGAATGGAAAAAGAAACTGCAGTGAATCAATCTCAACAGCCTGAGCTCAAGAATCCAAATACAGCTTTGAAAAATAAGGTTAAATTCTTTCTTTTCAGCGCAATTGGCCTATTTATGTTTTTTGTTCCCGTCACAGTTAATGAGAAATCCTCCATCATGCTTGACCATATTGTCACAGCCATTCAGACTTCCGTACCCGCAGCTGTACCTTATTATGCTTTGCTTGTCATTCTGCTTGGCGCCATTTATCCTTTCTATACAAAATCCTGGAACAAGAACAAAGTAAATATTGTATTCTCCATTTTTAAAGTGATTGGGTTATTTGTCGCCATAATGATCGTCTGCGGCTATGGCCCTGACTGGCTATTCGATCCGAGTATGGGACCGTTTTTGTTTGACAAACTCGTCGTGCCTGTCGGGCTGCTCGTTCCAATCGGCTCCGTTTTTCTGGCACTGCTGGTTGGATATGGCCTCCTTGAATTTTTCGGTGTCATAATGCAGCCGATCATGAAGCCAATCTGGAAGACACCAGGGAAATCTGCAATCGATGCGGTGGCATCTTTTGTTGGAAGCTATTCAATCGGGCTGCTCATTACAAACAGGGTATTCAAAGAAGGAAAATACAGTATTAAGGAAGCAGCCATCATTGCTACCGGATTCTCAACAGTCTCCGCAACCTTCATGATTGTTGTTGCCAAAACACTTGGATTGATGGAAATCTGGAACACTTATTTTTGGACGACCTTTGCTGTAACCTTTATCGTAACAGCTATTACAGTAAGAATCTGGCCTCTTAAATCAATGAGCGAAGAATATTATAATGGACAGCAGCCTCCACCGGAAACCTTTTCAGGGAGCCGTCTGCAGGCAGCCTGGAAAGAAGCGATGGATACAGCCGCTCAGTCTCCGGCATTATGGAAAAACGTCAGAGATAATTTAAAAGATGGGTTTGTCATGACGATGTCCATTTTGCCATCCATTATGTCAGTAGGTTTATTAGGCTTGGTTCTTGCAGAATTCACCCCTGTTTTTGACTGGCTTGGATATATCTTTTATCCTTTTACAGCTCTAGTACAGCTGCCTGAACCATTATTAGCAGCAAAAGCAAGTGCAGTGGGGATTGCTGAAATGTTTTTGCCGGCATTGCTTGCAGCAGAGGCAGCACTGGCCACTAAATTTGTTATCGGAGTCGTTTCAGTATCAGCTATCATTTTCTTTTCTGCACTTGTCCCGTGTATTTTATCAACTGAGATCCCGATCACCATTCCGCAGCTGATTGTCATCTGGGCAGAAAGAACAATTTTAACGATACTGATTGCTGCGCCTCTGGCCTATATATTGCTTTAACCGGAAAATCCCCGTTCATTGCAGCGGGGATTTTCCGCATAGAATTTTTTTGCACAACCAAACTAGTAGAGGAATGAGTCTAAGAATAGCAGGTGATTGATATTGTACAGGCTGTATACACATAATGACCTTGATGGCGTTGGATGCGGTATCGTTGCAAAGATTGCTTTTGGAAAAGAGGTAGAGGTACGCTATAACTCTGTAATGGGACTTGATCATCAGATTGAAAAATTGTTTGAAAATGAAAAGAATTTGAAGGATGACTTTTTAATTATCACGGATTTATCAGTTAATGATGAAAACTTGATAAGGCTTGATGATCTGGAAAAAGGCGGCGGCAAAGTCAGATTAATTGACCATCACAAAACAGCCCTGCAATTTAATGATTACAGCTGGGGCAGAGTGAAGGTTCAATATGATGATGGCAGGCTCACCGCTGCAACCTCTTTGCTGTATGAGTATCTCCTGGAACATGAACTGATTAAATCATCCCAGGCTTTGGACGAATTCGTTGAACTTGTCCGCCAGTATGATACTTGGGAATGGGATCAAAATGATAATATTAAAGCAAAGAATCTGAACGATCTATTCTTTATGGTTTCCATTGAAGAATTCGAAGAAAAAATGACGGAAAGAATCATAAACTCCGACCATTTCGAATTTGATGATTTTGAACAAAAATTACTGGAAATGGAAGAGGAAAAGATTGAGCGTTATGTTAGACGGAAGAAGCGGGAAATTGTCCAAACTTTCATTGGTGAATTTTGTGCTGGCATCGTCCATGCTGAATCCTATCATTCTGAATTAGGAAACGAACTTGGCAAAGACTTCCCCCATTTGGATTATATCGCTATCTTAAACCTGGGGGGGAAAAAAATCAGTTTCAGAACAATTCATGACCACGTTGATGTATCTGCCGTCGCCGGAAAGTTTGGAGGAGGCGGACACGCAAAAGCTTCAGGATGTTCAATGGGAAAAGATGCCTATAAACTATTCGTACAGGATATTTTCCCTCTGGATCCTATGAGGCAGGATGCATTCAGGAACAAATACAATAATAAAAGTTCTATTCAGGGATCACTTTACGAAAATAAGAAAGGAGACAAATTTTTCATTTTTGCTGCAGGCGAGGACAATTGGATTCTGGAAATGAACGGAAAGCCCGTCCGCGAATCCTATCAGAACTTTCAGCAGGCAGAAAACTTTATTAAAAGAAAATACCAGGCATGGCTTGTTCATGATGATATTTATGTAGAATTTTTAAAGCGTTTTTATATAAAGGCAAAAAATTAGCAATGCCGCCCTTTTCGGCGGTTTATTTTTTTGAAAAACCACCCCTGCTAAATATTGTAAATTTCATATATAATTGAAACATATATATAGTTTGGGGGAGGATCTATGGAAATATTTTTGTATATTTTTGGTGTGATTTTCGCTGCCATCTTCATTAAAGTTCTGGTGAGGGGTTCGAAAAGAGATCCCTTTATTAAAGACGAGCCATTTCCTGAACATCTCGGAATTCAGTCCGACGACTATTTGTCAATGATTAAAAAATTAGAAAAATCTTTGCCTGAAGGGTACAGGGAGAATATAAAAAATCGTGTGCTGAGAGAGCACCCTAAATGGAAAGACTACGGATATGATTGGACATTTTTTGAGCTGAAAAGATATTTTGTGATGAATGCCATACTTAAAGCAGTGCCTATGTTCAGCAGGAAAGCGGATGAAATATGGCATGAAATGCTCATGTTTACTCGTGATTATGATCAGTTTTCAAAAAATTTCTTCGGTGAATACCTGCACCATTCCCCAAATATGGACAGCACACCCATTCCAGGGGAAAGGGCTTTTTTTGACTGGGTGTATTTAAGCCTTTTTGAAGCAGGCCATAATAGCAGAAGAATTTGGGGGAGCTTTTTGCAAAATCCGATTAAAAAGGAAATACTTGAGGATTTCAGAAGCATGAATGAGGCTGAACTATTAAATAAGTATTTCAGGGCAGGAAATGATTGTCTTGAACTGAAAAAGAAATTGATCGAAAAACTGAAGCATGAAATTTCTGAAGCAGAATCAGTGAAGCTTGGGAAAAAGCCGCTGGAATTTACGAAGCCCGCTTCTGTCAGCCAGTATTCCAATCTGTTGTTTCCAGCCTTGTATTTTTCGGTTTATGAACCAGATGGGTTCGAGGACCATATGAACGAACTTCTTCCCCCGGAACTCGCAAAAGACAGTGCTGCCGGAATGGTTTACTGTTCCGGCTTCTCTTGCAGCAGCCATGGTGGTCATGATTCCGGCGGCTCCAGCTGTTCGAGCTGCGGAGGCGGATGTTCAAGCTAAAAAGCAGTCCAATTGGATTGCTTTTTTGTTTTTCAAAATTTTAGGTTCTTGTTGTTTTGGAAAAGATAAAAGCAGGTAATTTCCTTTCATTATCAATCTTCTCAAATTACGGCATTAAATTTTCAATTATGTAACAATTTATAAATATGATATAAGTATGCATGAATTGTCTGGTACAATCAGTATTGATTATCGGTTTGAATTGGATGTGTATTTATGAAAATTTTGCTTGCTTTTATACTGCTATTATTCAGTTTTCCGACTGCATATGCAGCAGCTGAGGAAACAAAAGACCCTGAAATTATCAGTGAAGCCGCAATTGTAACAGATTCTGAATCAGGTGCTGTTCTGTATGCAAAAAATGCGGATAAAAAGATGTACCCGGCCAGCTTGACGAAAATAGCAACAGCCATATATGCCATTGAAAATGGAGACTTAAATGACATAGCAACTATAAGCAAGAAAGCAGCAGAGGTTGAAGGAACACGAGTTTATTTGGAGGAAGGAGAAAAAGTGCCTTTAAAAAAGCTCGTTCAGGGAATGCTGATAAATTCAGGAAATGATGCTGCCTGGAGCATTGCTGAGCATCTTGACGGCAATATGAAAGCATTCTCAGAGAATCTTAATCGCTATCTTGAAGAGAGTACAGGATTAAAAAATACTCACTTTGTTAACCCTCACGGTCTGTATGATGAAAACCACTATACAACGGCAGGGGACCTTGCAAAATTAACTAATTATGCCCTGAAAAATGAGACCTTTAGAGAAATCTATGGAACAAAGGAACTTAAGTGGGCAGGAAAGTCATGGGACACCACCATCTTTACTCATCACAGGATGCTTAAAGGGGAGGTTCCATTCGAAGGAGTAACAGGGGGAAAAACCGGTTTCGTAGATGAAGCTAAACAGACCCTCGCCACTTCTGCAGAGAATGATTCAATAAAGTTAACGGCCATTGTGTTAAAGGCTGATTTCAAGCGGGATATTTATAATGATACAAAAAAACTTTTGAATTATGGGTTCCGCAACTTTGAAACTGCGAGACTGAGCAGCACTGACGTTTTTCCTTCTGATGGAAAAACCTATACAACTGGCGGTGAAAATGTAGCCATAACTTTGCCAAAAGGAAACTACGAAGAAAACATTACAGCAAAAGGAAAGCTGCAGATTAAGGGTGAAGACGGAAGGATCATTCAATCTGTAGAGCTTCTGGAAGACAAACAAGATGAAGTGGTTTCAAGCAAGCTGAAAACAGATAAGGAGCCTGAGAAAGAGACAACTGGGTACTATGGCAGAGTCGGGTTAACGATATTTTTATTTGGGATCTTTATTCTATTATTAAGGAAAAATTTAAAAGCAAAAGCCAGAAGAAGAAGACGGGTTTAATGCCCGTCTTTTTTATTGCATGTTCTTCTGAAATAAGACTAAAGAATTTCTCTTTAGTCTGCGGACATTCTTTTATTGCATTCTTTGCTCCACCTGACGGCATACCTCATCCGCCGATAGGCCGCTTGCTTCAATGACAGAAGCTTTTGTAGAAACATCCTGCATACCCATCACATTTGAATCAACACCGCTCACTACACAGCAGGAGCAGTTCTCAGCATCATGCGCCGACTTCAAATCAACCACTTCATATCCTTTTTGGCGAAGCGCTTCAGAAACATTTGTTAAGGATTGTTCAACCGCTACTCTTTTCGTCAATGTTAACACCTCCTCCGTTTGTTAGATTGGCTTTTGTGCTCCAATTTTATTCCATGGATAAAAAAAGCCTAATCACGAAACAGTAAGAAAGGAGGTGTTTAATATGAGCAAACGCAAAAAAGACCCTTCAAAGGCTGGACTAAGTTCTCCAAACATCGAAGGGCAAGGTACAACTAATATGGAAACAGGAAGCAGAACGGCTTCTTCTGCACGGCATAAAAAGAAAAAACAGGACTTTTAACAAAACGAAAAGCAGGAGGTTATTCCTCCTGCTTCTACTGTTTACTGATACATTTCAGCAACTTGTTTTTGAATGGATGCATCTTCTAAATACTCATCATAAGTCATCTGCTTATCAACAATGCCAGCCGGTGTAATTTCAATAATGCGGTTGGCAATGGTTTGAATGAACTGATGGTCATGTGATGCAAAAATCAAAGACCCTTTGAAATTAATTAGACCATTATTCAATGCCGTAATGGATTCCAAATCAAGGTGGTTGGTCGGCTCATCCAGCATTAGTACATTTGCACCGCTAAGCATCATTTTGGAAAGCATGCAGCGGACTTTTTCTCCACCTGAAAGAACGCTTGCTTTCTTTAGAACTTCCTCACCAGAGAACAGCATTCTTCCAAGGAAACCTCTCAGGAAGCTTTCACTGTCGTCAGCAGGTGAGAATTGGCGCAGCCAGTCTACAAGATTCAAATCAGAGTTTTCGAAGAACTCCGAGTTATCATTCGGGAAATAGGATTGAGATGTTGTAACACCCCACTTATACGTTCCTTCATCCGGCTCCATTTCACCAGTCAATATTTTAAATAACGCAGTTTTTGCCAATTCGTTTGTGCCAACTAACGCAATTTTATCGTCTTTGTTCATGATAAAGCTGACATTATTCAGAACTTTAACGCCATCAATAGTTTTGCTGATGCCGTCTACCCGAAGCAGATCATTCCCGATTTCACGGTCAGGCGAAAAGCCGACATACGGATATTTTCTGGAGGACGGTTTAATGTCATCCAAAGAAATCTTATCAAGAAGCTTTTTACGTGAAGTTGCCTGCTTCGATTTTGATGCGTTTGCACTAAAGCGGGCAATAAAGCTTTGCAGTTCCTTGATTTTTTCTTCCTTTTTCTTATTGGCATCCTGAGCCATCCTTTGTGCAAGCTGGCTCGACTCATACCAGAAGTCATAGTTCCCAACGTAAATCTGGATTTTCCCAAAGTCAAGATCGGCAATATTCGTACATACTTTGTTTAAGAAATGACGGTCATGGGATACGACAATTACAGTATTCTCAAAGTTGATCAGAAATTCTTCAAGCCATTGAATTGCTTTGATATCCAAGTGGTTCGTCGGCTCATCCAGCAAAAGAACATCCGGCTTGCCGAAAAGGGCTTGAGCAAGCAAAACTTTCACTTTTTCCGATCCAGAAAGGTCAGCCATTTTTTTGTCATGAAGATCTTCTTCAATGCCAAGCCCTTTCAGCAAAATAGCTGCTTCAGATTCTGCTTCCCATCCGTTCAATTCTGCAAATTCACCTTCAAGTTCAGCAGCCTTCATGCCATCTTCATCAGTGAAATCCGCCTTCATGTAAATCGCATCTTTTTCCTGCATCACTTCATAAAGGCGGGCATGTCCCATGATGACTACTTTTAAAACTTCAAATTCTTCGTATTCAAAATGATTCTGTTTCAGGACAGCAAGGCGCTCGCCGGGACCTAAATGAACACTTCCCGATTGTGCCTCGATTTCACCGGATAAAATTTTTAGAAAAGTTGATTTACCGGCACCATTTGCTCCAATCAAACCATAGCAATTGCCAGGTGTAAATTTAATATTAACATCTTCGAATAGTTTGCGGTCGCCGTATCGAAGACCTACATTACTGACAGTTATCATATTATTTTTATTCCTCCAAATACATAATCCTTAAAAGTATACCACTTTCAGCGCGTAATCGCGAATTCTTCTTAATGCAATCTATCGGTTTCATAAAAGTTAAGAAAATTAAAAGGAAGCAGCAGGAAAAAGTCGAATACATAAAGATTATATATTTGATGAGAGGAAGTGCTTTTTTTAATGGAATCTCTTATAAAAGAAGATGTAAAACTAAAACCTTTCCGCTTCACAATTGAGAGGGGAAAAATCAGGGAATTTGCTATGGCAATTGGAGACAGGAATCCTATTTATTATGATGCGGACATAGCGAGAAAAGAGGGGTACCGGGACATCCCCATTCCGCCTACATTTCCGACGGCTATTGAGATGTGGGGAGGATTGGATTTCGAAACCCTAATCAGCCTATTCGGTCTTGACCCGCTTAAGGTTCTTCATGGAGGACAGGAATATCTCTATATGGGGGAATTATGTGCTGGCGATACAATAACTGCCGTTCCTCAGTTAATCTCAGCATTTGAAAAGAGGAATCTCCGTTTTATCACAATAGGAATTCATTACAAAAACAATGCAGGATTCGAGGTTCTGTATTCGGAATCTACCATAATCGAAAGAAGGGGGACAGATTAATGAGCGAATTAACAGCGATTCATAAACCCGAGATTACACATACACAGCTGGTCAAGTATGCAGGAGCATCCGGAGATTTTAATCCAATTCATACAGTAGTACCGATTGGGGAAAAAGCGGGATTGGACGGTGTGATTGCCCATGGGATGCTCATTATGGGAATGGCTGGCGAAGCACTGGCTGATTGGTTTCCGAGAAAAGACCTGAGGAAGTTCAAAGTGCGCTTCAGCAAAATGACGCGTCCTGGCGAGAAACTGACAATAGAAGGAAGAGTGACAGGGGAAACAATGGAAGAGGAGGAGAAGAGACTGACAGGAGAAGTATCAGTTAAAAATGAAGCCGGTGAAGTGAAGCTCTCAGGACAGTTCCAAGTAAAAATATAATATAAAGGAAGGATTTCTATGGGAGGTCATATCGGGGTCCAGCTCAAGCCAAAATCAAAGTGGAAGAAATACTCACTTTGGACCTTTGTAATCATATTAGTTTTATTGGCTGCGGCATTTTTCGTTATGTTTGGATTTTTATCGCGCTCAATCCCTAAAACAGAAGGAGAGATCAAAATTGGATTCATCTCTGCGGAAGTCAGGGTGAATCGCGATAGCAATGGCGTTCCCCACATACTTGCGGATAATGAACGAGACCTTTTTATTGCACAAGGATATGTGCAGGCTCAGGATCGCCTGTTTCAAATGGATTTAAGCAGGCGGCAGGCATCTGGCAGATTAAGTGAAGTAGTCGGGGAAGCGGCGGTTGAAAATGATAAATATTTTAGGACACTTGGACTGAGAAGGGCCGCAGAAGCATCCTATGAAGCCTATTCCCCGGTAGCAAAACAGATTTTAGGCTGGTTTGCGGAAGGCGTAAATCTTTATATTAAAGAGGTCAAAGAAAACGGAAAATGGCCGCCTGAATTTTCCATACTCGGCTATAAGCCTGAAGAATGGACTCCCGCGGATTCACTCACAATAGGCAAGTATATGGCATATGATCTCGGCGGACACTGGGAAAGCCAGGCATTCCGCTATTATCTCCTTCAGCATTTTCCGGAAGATAAAGCGTATGAATTATTCCCCTCATATCCGGAAGAAGCCCCTTACATAATAGGAAAACACAACTTAAATATTGAAGAAAGCTTTGCAAATGCAATTACTCCGCCGGAATTCAACGGAAGCAATAACTGGGTTGCAGCCGGCAGCAAAACGGCATCCGGGAAGCCAATTCTTGCAGATGATCCGCATTTATCACTCAGCACACCTTCCATCTGGTATCAGATGCATCTGAAGTCCCCGGAAATGAACGTCAGCGGAGTCATTTTTGCCGGCATTCCGGGCATTATTCTCGGTCACAATGAGAACATTGCATGGGGAGTAACCAATACAGGGCCAGATGTCCAGGATTTGTATATTGAAAAAAGGAATCCTGCCAATAAAAATGAGTTTCTATTCAATGAAAAATGGGAAAAGGCAGAAGTAATTGAAGAACCAATTAAGGTAAAAGAAAAAGAGACAATTAACTATCAAGTAACAATTACACGCCACGGACCTGTAATTTCGGAATTTGCTGCAGACAGCGGCAAAGATACCGTTCTTTCTTTGCAATGGACTGCCCTTGAACCTTCAAAAGAACTGGAAGCCATTCTAAAAATGAATAAATCAACTCACTGGAATCAATTTGAACAAGCATTGGAGTTATTTCATACACCAGCACAGAACTTTGTATTTGCCTCGCCTGATGGAACAATAGCTTATAAAGCAAACGGTAAAATCCCCATTAGAAAGAAAGGAGACGGGCTATTGCCAGTGCCAGGCTGGACAGAAGATTATGGATGGGAAGGATACATTCCTTATGATGAACTGCCAAAAACCATCAATCCAAAGGAAGGCTTCATATCTACTGCAAACAATAAAGTTATTGACGAGAGCTACCCTTACCATATAAGTCATGATTGGGCACAGCCGTACAGGCAAATGCGCATACAGGAATTCCTGAATAGCAAGGATGATCTTACAGCAGATGATATGATGTCTCTGCAGATGGATCAGAAAAACCTGCAGGCAAAGGAATTTATATCCATTTTCCTGTCTGAAATTAGAGAACCATCTTCCAATCTTGAAAAGGAAGCTTTTTCCGTCCTGAGTAAATGGGATTATAACGACAGCAAAGATGGTGCAGCCCCTCTCATTTTCAATCTTTGGATGAAAAGCATATCCGATGTTCTTTTTGATAATCAGATATCACCAGAAATGAGGAAGCTCTTTAAAGGGCAAAAGCAGGCGGTGGATGAATTATTGAGAAATGCAGCAAATGGCAGGGAAAGCCGCTGGATTGAAGAAAAGGGCGGACTGGAAGAGGTCCTTTCGCGATCATTGAGTTCAGCAGTGAAGAAAGCTGCAGATCTTCAAGGAAATAATCTGTCTGAGTGGAAATGGGGAGACTATCATCAATTAGCCTTTTCCCATCCGCTTTCAAGTGTAAAACCCTTAAACTACTTGTTTAATAGAGAAGGGCGGATTCCTGTTGGCGGAAGTTCAGTCACAGTCCAGGCGGCAGCTAATAAAGAGGATGGCACAGTAAATCATGGAGGCTCGTGGAGATTTGTACTGGATACGCAAAACATGAATACAGCCTATCATCTTGTGGGACCAGGACAATCAGGACATCCTCTAAGCCAGTGGTATCATGACCAGATGAACGGCTGGGCAGAAGGGATCTATCATAAGACAACTCTCACTGAAGAGAAGACCATGCATACACTTTTATTAAAACCTTGAAAAAGCTACCCAAAAATCATAAAATGTTTCTTTTTGTTCATAGTTTTTTCATATTTTTCATGTACAATAATAAACATACAGGCAGGGAAAAAGGAGTTTTTCAAATGGCTAAAAAGCAGCTGGTTGATTTGGTAAACAGATTAAAGAAATCCGGTATTAAAGTAAGCTTTTCAAAGCCAAGATCAAAAACTTTAATACTCATTAACCAAAACAAAAATTTATCTTCTTCTGCGAATTAGGTTAAAAAAAGTGGCGGATTCAGAATCCGCCACTTTTTTATTATATTTGCTTCATGATCTTATTGAAAACATCATTCTTATCAAAATCTTCTCCCATTGGGAACTTCTTAATAAACTTATTATTCTCGTCAAGCAAATAGACAAAGGTGCTATGAACGTAGAAGCCATCACCGGGATCACGGTATTGAAATTGAAACGTGTTAGCGAGCTCCTGAATTTCTGACTGATCTTTTTTCAGGTTATCAGGCTCTGCAGTAAGAAAGATCCAATTGCCATCATTTTCAATTTCAAAGGTATTTCTATATTTTCGAAGAACCTCTGCAGTGTCTCTATAGGGGTCTATCGTTACAGTAATGAATTGCACCTTCTCCCCAAAAACACCCTCTTTCTCAAGATCGCCTTTCAGCAGATTCATCCTTTGTGTAGTAGTCGGACAAATATCCGGACAATGCGTATAAATAAATTCAACAAGCTTCAGTTTTTTATCCGATTCTGCAAAGTCGTAAACCTTCTCATCATCGGTTAAAAGTGTAATATGATCAGGTATCTTTGCTGTCATATCACGAATGATAAAAAAAGAAATGCCGGCTGTTATGCCTAATATGACAATAATAGCGGATATAATATATACTTTTTTCATTATTTCCCCTCCCAATATAAGGATAAATAATATCCATCAAAAATCCTATGGATAATCTGTGAACTTATTCTTAAAACAGGGGAAATTATAGTGAAGCAATAAGAAAAGCGTAAGCGCCTTGTTCATTTAAACTAAAGGTATTGGTTAACCTTAAACATTATTAAACGAAACTTAATTTTTAACTGTTCGTATTTAGTAGATATCTAAATGAGACTTAGTTATACATAAGATGAGGTAAATATAATTGGATACTTTTATAGCGGTAGTATCTGTATTAGCAAGATAGGCTGCGGAGAATTGCTTGCCTTAACTTGCTTTACTTCCAACATGCCCGATTTACGTCATGCTTACAACCTTTCCTCCTAAGATCGAAAGGTTATTTTAATAAATGAAGGGGAAAAATAGGAAAAAGCTAGTTTGAAAAGGGGAGTCGTATGAAAGCAACCGATTTACTTGTTCAATGTTTAGAAAATGAGGGCGTAGAGTATATTTTTGGGATTGTTGGGAAGGAAACCCTTGATCTGATTGATTCATTGTCAAAATCGAAACAAATTCAGTTTGTAAATGTTCGTCATGAACAAGGAGCAGCTTTTATGGCGGATGTTTACAGTAGATTATCAAAAAAGGCTGGTGTGTGCACAGCGACATTAGGACCTGGTGCGACAAACCTTTTGACAGGAATTTCGAGTGCAAATTTGGACCATTCTCCAGTTGTAGCCATAACAGGACAAACTGGCTTTAATAGGCAGCACCAGGAATCCCATCAATATTTGGATATCGTTAAAATATTTGAACCTGCAACAAAGTGGAGTGTTCAAATAAAAGATTCAAAAACCATTCCAAAGATCATTCGCAAGGCCTTTAGATTAGCTCAAATGGAAAAACCTGGTGCTGTTTTAATTGAATTTCCAGAGCATCTTGCCGCACAGATGATTTCTAATCACACATTACCAGTGACACCTATTCCAAGAAGTACACCAAGTTCACAAGCTTTAGAGAGTGCATGTACTATATTAGGTCAATACCAGAAACCACTTGTCATAGCAGGCAACGGGATAATAAGACAAGAAGCTGTTTCGGAATTCATCACATTTGTGGAGAAGCTTAAATCACCTGTTATTCATAGTTTTATGGCGAAAGGGGTGTTACCTAAAGACAATCCCCTTAATTTTTATACATTTGGATTTAATGAAAAGGATGAAGTTTTACCAATCATAGAGGAAGCAGATTTATTAATCGTCGTAGGGTATGATTTTGTTGAAAAGCCTCCTGAGGATTGGAATAAAAAGCAGCGTCCTATTTTACATATTGATCCAATTCCAGCCGAAATGGATGAACACTATCCTTTAAAGGGAGAATTGGTAGGTGATTTAAATCTGACCTTACAGGCACTTAATCAACTGGAAATTCCATTTAGACCATGGGTTCCGATAGGGAATTTAAGAGAACGGGTTAAATTAGCTTACCAAATCGATACAGATTCAAAAAAAGATCAATCATTAACGATAGAAAATGTCTTAAAGGTGATTGAAACAATCACACCAGAAAACACCATCATCATTTCTGATGTAGGTGCCCACAAGGTATCTATTGCCCGCACCTACCAACCCAAACAAGCCGGTCAACTCATTATATCAAATGGCTTAGCCTCAATGGGGATTGCCTTGCCAGGTTCCATTGGTGCCAAAATAGCTTGTCCAGATGCTCCGGTTATTTGTATCACCGGAGACGGAGGGGCATTAATGAATATAACCGAATTAGAAACGGCCCAACGATTAGGCCTATCGTTTATCATCATTGTTTTAAATAATGCAGCATTAAAATTAGAGGAACAAATGATGCTGGAAAAATTCAATAGCAGCTTTGGAACTGCTTTTGGCAACCCTGACTTTGTGCAATTAGCCAATAGTTTTGGAGTAAAAGGTGTAAGACCTCATCAATTGGATGAATTTGAACAGACTTTAAAGGAAGCTTTGAAGCTGGCCGATGAAATGACTTTGATAGATGTTCAGATGGGGGGATGAGAGATAAAATTGTCAAAAGAGACAAGGGGACGTCATTCCCCTTAAATAGAATTTAAATAATTATAATTCAAGTAACAAATTCCAAAAACAGTACCATGTTTATTACAAAATCGTCCTTTACCTTTTTGGAGGATTGCTTGAAAAGTGGAGGCGACTGCCCAGGGAGCCGCAACTAGACAAGCTTGTGACCTCGAGGGGGTAGGCGCTGAAGCTAGACATTGCTCAGAAATCAAAGACAGAATTTCTGATAAATAAAAAAGGAACCCCGCAAGGTTCCTTTTTTGGTTCTGCTATTATTTCATTGAAATCCAAACACTCTTAACTTCTGTATAGTTATCCAGAGCGTATGATCCCATTTCACGGCCGATACCGGATTGCTTATAGCCGCCAAATGGAGATGCAGCGTCAAATGCGTTGTAGCAGTTCACCCAAACTGTACCTGCGCGAAGTTTGTTGGCCACATAGTGTGCATTTGCCACATCACGAGTCCAAACGCCTGCAGCTAAACCATATTCACTGTTATTAGCACGGTTAATTAATTCGTCTATGTCATCATAAGGCATGGCTGAAATGACTGGTCCGAAGATTTCTTCCTTCGCAATTGTCATTTCATCACGAACATCAGCAAAAATAGTAGGGGAGACGAAGTAACCTTGCTCTTGCGGCTTGTCACCTCCTGCTACAAGCTGGGCACCTTCGCTTAGGCCTTTTTCAATGTACCCAAGAACGCGGTTTTGCTGCTCAGCAGAAACAAGCGGGCCAATTTCTGTGTCAGCATGAATACCGGCACCTTGTTTAATTTTTTTGGCATGCGAAGCCATGTCAGCTACAACATTATCAAACTGCTTTTTTTGTATGAAAACACGGGAGCCGGCACAGCACACCTGACCCTGGTTGAACATAACACCGTTCAGAGCTCCTGGAATAGCCTTTGATAAATCAGCGTCTGGCAGAATAATATTTGGAGACTTACCGCCAAGCTCAAGCGTAACGCGCTTTAAAGTCTTGGAAGCATTGGACATAATCAGTTTGCCTACTTCAGTAGAACCAGTAAACGCAATTTTATCAACTAATGGATGATCGACAAGCGGCTGGCCAGCTGTTTCTCCGAAACCTGGAACAATATTGACAACCCCTGGAGGGAAGCCGGCTTCATCCATCAGCTCAGCAAGATATAAAGCAGAAAGAGGTGTTTGCTCCGCTGGCTTAAGAACAACCGTACATCCTGTTGCAAGGGCTGCACCCAGCTTCCACATTGCCATAAGGAGAGGGAAGTTCCAAGGGATGATTTGCCCAACCACACCAACTGCCTCATGGCGAGTATAGTTGAAGAATGGCCCGCTGACAGGAATAGTCTGGCCGACAATCTTCGTAGACCAGCCTGCATAGTAGCGCATATGTTCAACAGCCAGAGGAATATCGGCATTAGTTGTTTCACGGATCGGCTTACCATTATCCAATGTCTCAAGCTGTGCTAATTCTTCACTGTTTTCTTCCATAAGATCAGCAAGCTTATACATAAGGCGGCTGCGCTTAGATGCGCTCATTTTTGACCATTTGCCTTCATCAAAAGCCTTTCGGGCTGCTTTTACTGCCAGATCAATATCTTCTGCACCGGCTTCGAAAACAGAAGCAAGAACTTCTCCTGTAGCCGGATTATACGTATCAAACGTCTTCTGTGATTTGCTTTCAACAAATTCACCATTGATATATAATTTCTTCTTTCCGCTTAAAAACTTTTCTACCTTTTCTTTTAATCCTGCAGTTAGCTGACTCATATAATTCCTCCTTAAAATAGTAGTCTATGTATTTCCATGGTGCAAAACATTTAGAAGAATACTTATGGTAACGCTTACAATCATACTTTAACATTAACAAAAATATAAAATCAACTCTGAATTAAAATAATTTTCAGATAATGTTCGACAATTCTCGCCTGTTCCCAACTTTAAACAAAAAAAAAGCATACCGGATTAATCCAGTATGCTATAAAACTATTAAATTAACATTCCTGCAATTGCTGCACTTAATAGAGAAGCAAGTGCTCCAGCTATTACAGCACGAATTCCAAGCTTGGCTATATCGTTCCGGCGGTCAGGGGCAAGGTTGCCCAATCCGCCCAGAAGAATGGCCATAGAGGAAATGTTGGCAAATCCGCAAAGCGCGAAACTCACTACTGCAACAGTCTTAGGAGACAGGCTGCTGATTTCTGGAGCGAAAGCTGAATAAGCAACAAATTCATTCAATACAAGCTTTTGGCCGATATATCCGCCAGCCTGTACAGCTTCAGCCCACGGAACACCTACTGCAAATGCAAGAGGGGCAAAAACAAATCCAAGAATGGTTTCCAATGTAAGATTTTCAAATCCGAAAAGCCCACCTGCAAATCCGATAATTCCATTGATAAGAGCAACCAGAGCGATGAAAGCAAGAAGCATAGCACCGATATTTAATGCAAGCTGAAGTCCGACACTTGCACCGCGTGCCGCAGCGTCTACCACATTTACAGAATCAGTATCTTTTTCAATCGTTATGTCGTCTGTTGTCTCTGAAACCTCTGTTTCAGGTATCATAATTTTAGCCAGGACAAGGCCGGCAGGTGCAGCCATGAAGCTTGCAGCAAGCAAGTATTCCAATGGTACCCCAAGAAGGGAGTATCCTATAAGAACTGAACCAGCAACTGATGCAAGGCCTCCGGTCATAACAGCAAACAGTTCAGATTTCGTCATTTTGTTCAGGAAAGGACGGACAATTAATGGAGCTTCCGTTTGTCCGACAAAAATATTAGCTGCTGCAGACATGGATTCTGCCTTGCTTGTTCCAAGCAGTTTGGACAAACCTCCGCCAATGACCTTTATAATCACTTGCATAACCCCGGTATAATAAAGCACAGATATTAGGGAAGAGAAGAAGATTACTGTAGTCAGCACCTGAAAAGCAAAGACAAAACCAACTCCAGATCCTTCCTGGAATAATCCTCCGAATAGAAAATTAATGCCTTCATTTGCATAACCGACAATATCATTTACTGCAAAAGTTAGTTTTTCTAATGCTTTTTTACCAAGATCCCATTTGAGAACAGCAAATGCAAACGCAAACTGTATGGCCAGCCCGCCAAGAATTGTACGAAGATTGATCGCTTTCCGATTTGAAGAAAGGAGAAAAGCAATCCCCAATACAGAAGCAATCCCTAATAAACCCCAGATAAAATTCATTTTGACACCTCATTTGTTGAATTTAGAATAATGAAAACGTTTTTACGAAACGCCAAAAATATAGACCTCTTATTTAAGAGGTTCGTGAATAGACGTCAGACATCTAACTTGATTACTTGTCCATTTTAACATGAATCCGCTTGCAGTAAAGAGTTTTTTTCTTGCCAAGTTAAAATTGTTGTTTAATCTCCTATTTTGTTTACAATTTCAATGAATCTAGTCTCTTTAACGAACCAATATCTGTAAATTTGCCACAGCTAAAATAACATATCTTCGATTTTATTTTCATTCCCCTGTTATAATTGCCCATTCGGGACAAACATCATTTTCATACACTGTCACTAGATGTCAGGAGGTGTTAGAATGGGTACAGGTGCAGGGTGTGGCAGCGGTTTTGCTTTAATCGTTGTCCTGTTTATACTTCTAATCATTGTTGGTGCTGCTTTCGTTGGTGGAGGCTTCTATTAATATCTAAAAAGTTCACAGCCCAAAAAATCTGCCCTTGCTTGGGCAGATTTTTTTTTCAGCCTTCCTGTTCAAATGAAATCAGTATGATAATCGGTTTAATGTCCAAAATAAGGATAGTTCATAATTTAGAAGGAGGGATTCAGCATGAACAAAAAAGACAAAAATGATGGCACGAATATTGCGGGCAGATATTATGAGACTGAAGATTATAACAGGAATGATCAGCTTTCATCAGGCCTGGCGACAACCCATGAACAAGTGAGTGACGCATACATGGAAGGACAGGCGGATGCCGTAATTGAAGACGTTGTCGGGGTGGATATTTCCATTCCGCGCAAAGGGTATGATGAATAACGCATAGTAAGCAGGTAAGAGAACAGATGAAGAAAATTAAAATCTGTTCCGCATGGATAGCTAATTGAGATTGCTGCCTTGATAAAAGCTATAATCAGAAAGAGAGGATGTTAGAACATCTTCTCTTTTTTGTGTGCGCCCGGCATGGGTGCAGTCTATAGGGTGCAAGTCCCGAGCCATGAAGGCAGTAGTAGTGGTTAGCTTAACGCAAGGGTGTCCGCGGTGACGCGGAATCTGAAGGAAGCGAGCGGCAAACCTCCGGTCTGAGGAACACGAACTTCATATAAGGCTAGGTACCATTGGATGAGTTTGCACATCAAAACGAAATCCTTACTGCCGAAGGTGGTACAGAGTAAATGGAGCAGATAGATGGAGGGAAAGACTGTACTCTTACCCGGGGAGGTCTGATTGAAACGCCAAGTACACTTGGTAACCTATCTAATGATAGATAGCTGAACAATTAGAAGTCAGCAGAGGTCATAGTACCTTACCAACTCGAGACGGTAAGGGAAGGACTGAACAATTAGGAAGAACGAGAAACTAGGCATACAATTCCTGTGTAGAAGCAGACAATCCGAAAGGACTTACTTGAAGGAGGAAGTGGTGAATCCACAGGGGACTTCATGAGGGTGGAGCAGGAATAACATAATTAGATTTCTACGTTCACGTCGAAAGGAAATATCACATGTTAATGGATCTGATTCTGTCACGGGAAAACTTAATAGAAGCACTTAAACGTGTGGAGAAGAACAAAGGGAGTCACGGCATAGATGGAATGTCCGTAAAATCCCTACGAAGACATCTTTATGAGAACTGGGACACCCTTTGTGACTCTTTAAGGAAAGGTACCTATCAACCTAACCCAGTCCGTCGAGTCGAAATCCCGAAATCGAACGGTGGAGTAAGGTTACTAGGAATACCTACCGTGACAGACCGGTTCATCCAACAGGCCATCGCCCAAGTTCTAACCCCGCTTTTTGACCCAACCTTCTCAGAACATAGTTATGGATTTAGACCAAAAAGAAGAGCTCACGACGCTGTTCGTAAAGCAAGGGAATTTATAAGTGAAGGTTATAGATGGGTGATTGACATGGACTTGGAGAAATTCTTTGACAAAGTGAATCATGATAAATTGATGGGGATAATGGCAAGTAAAATCCAAGACCGATTGGTCTTGAAATTGATACGGAAATATCTCCAAGCAGGAATCATGATAAATGGTGTAGTCCATGATGCAGAAGAAGGGACACCACAAGGAGGTCCTCTGAGCCCTCTTCTTTCGAATATCCTTCTGGATAAGCTCGATAAAGAGCTAGAAAAGAGAGGTCACAAGTTTGTCCGCTACGCCGATGATTGTAATATTTACATGAAATCGAAGAAAGCTGGAGAACGAGTGATGAACTCGATTACATGCTTCATTGAGCAGAAATTAAAGCTTAAAGTAAATAGAGAAAAATCAGCGGTTGATCGCCCGTGGAAACGAAAGTTCCTTGGCTTTAGCTTTACGTTTAATAAGATACCGAAGGTTCGAATAGCAAATGAAAGTATCAAAAAGCTTAAAACTAAAATAAGGGAGTTAACCTCCCGTTCTAAACCAATTCCTATGGAAGTTAGAATCGAGAAACTAAATCAATATCTAACGGGATGGTGTGGATATTTTGCATTGGCTGATACACCAAGTAAATTTAAAGAATTCGATGAGTGGATTAGAAGAAGACTTCGTATGATTGAATGGAAACAATGGAAGAAACCGAGGACAAGAGTAAGAAAACTCAAAGGTCTAGGTGTCACTGACCAAAAGGCATACGAATGGGGAAACTCCAGAAAGAAATATTGGAGAATAGCCTCTAGTCCAATCCTACACAAAACCCTCGATAACTCCTACTGGAGTAATCGAGGGCTTAAAAGTCTATATCAAAGATATGAATTTCTACGTCAAACTTAATTGAACCGCCGTATACCGAACGGTACGTACGGTGGTGTGAGAGGTCGGGGGTTAGTCACCCCCTCCTACTCGATTTATGACTATATTTGGACATTTGGGATATTGCACCTGTAAGCAGGATTATTCCACTTGAATTTTTATATTTTGCACAGCATTATACCCATATCCTTTTCTGTTCCAGTAAGGTTTTATTGGCTACATATTGCCCTCTGAATCGCTGGCCCTCACAAGAATGGTATGCTCACCCTTATATGCCTCCCAATCAAAATGCCACTTTACCCAGGAAAATTTTTCGTTTTCCCTGTATATAAGCGATGCCTTTCTCCATATATCCCTATGGTCAATTCTTATTGCCACCTCATTAATTGTTCCAGTGCCAGTCCAGGCAATTCCTTTTATTGCATGAAATCCTTCTTTTATAATGGAATAATTCAATGGCTGCTGGATTATGGTATTAACATTTATGGCGGTAACAGGCTTTTTATCCAAATCGCTGTCTTTATAAGGATAATAAACATAATCTTCTGATTGAAAAGGACCATTAAATTCATGCTGAATAATAAAAATATTCCTAAGCCACTTGACGGAGGCCATTGCATACCATTGAGGCACGATCAGTCTGAATGGATACCCATGCTTATAAGGTATGGGCTTGCCGTTGTACTCATAAGCTACAATCGTATCTTCACAGAGTGCCTTCTCAATTGGCAGGCTTCTGGCAAAGTAAAAGGTTCCTTTCAAATCTTTTCGCTCACCAAAATCCACTCCTGCAAACACAGCTTCTTCACTTCCATCCAAAAGTCCGGCTTTATCCAGCAGTTCTTTTAAAGGCACTCCCTTCCATTTCCCCTGACTGACTGCTCCTTCTTCCCATTGCTCACCAAAAACCTTTGGTTTAAATTTCGCTCTGTTATTGCCAGCGCATTCCAGAGGGACCAGAATGGTTTTGGATGGAAAGCGGGAAAGTTCACTTAAAGAAATTTCCATCGCTTTTTTCACGTTCCCGCTAATGGACAAAAATAAATTCTGAGGGCTAAATATCGGGTAGGAAAAATGGTTTCTTAAATAAAAATAATCCTGCGGTGTTTTCCAGCACTCCAAAAAATGAACGGGAGACTCCTGATTTTCAGGAGACAGACTTCGTGTTTTCAGATAAGGTGCTGAAAACTGACTATTCATGAACCATCACCTCCATTCATAAATACAATGCAATCCCCAGCGTTAGAACTATAGACAATCAACACTTCATTTATGCTAAGTTTAATACCTGCATTATGAGGAATAATCTTTTATATAAATGTTGAAGGGCGGTAAGGGAATGAAAGAAGAATTGAAGATAACAGGACACAGGCCTTTTTCACTGCCTGATAAACCCTGGGTTATGGAACAAATATGGAATGATGTATTATTTGCTCATTGGCCAGTACCTGCAGAAATAATGAAAGAACACATCCCTTCACAGTTAACATTAGATACATACAATGGTACCGCATGGGTTGGAATCGTACCTTTCTGGATCAGTAAAATAAGGGTGCGCGGCTTGCCGCCTTTGCCAATTATGAAATCGATGAATGAATTGAATGTAAGGACTTATGTGGAATATGAGGGCATGAAAGGGGTATATTTTTTTAGCCTGGATGCAGACAACTTTTTAGCCGTAACAGGGGCCAGAATGTTGTATTTCCTGCCGTATAAGAATGCCGAAATGGAAGTCAGTAAGTCTGAAGGTTTAATTAATTATGAAAGCAGCCGAGCACACAGCCATTCTGAGAGCGGCCAATTCAAAGCCCATTATAAGCCAATATCAAGACCCTTCAATTCAAAACCCGGAACACTTGATGAATGGCTTACTGAAAGGTATTGCTTATGGGTAACAAAAGGTAAAAAGGTTTTCCGCGGGGATATCCATCATACAAAATGGCAGCTGCATGAAGCTTCCTGCACGATACATCAAAACACTTTAGCTTCATTTTTGCCCCGCAAGTACTTTAAAGGCGAACCGATAGTCCACTACTCTCCGGAAAAACATGCTTATTTCTGGCCTTTAATAAAGGTTGCTTCACTGTAACTAAAAATTGATCCTATTAATGTTGTAACCCTTCCAATACCTCATCTCTTAAAGTAAATTTCTGCAAGCAGTTTTTTTGCTTCATTGTATGATAGCCCTGATTGGCTATTCAGCCTTTTTACTTCATCAATATCAGTTCCTGCTAGAGTAAGGTTTCTCTTTTTCTCTCGGCGGTCCATTGGCTCACCTCCTATTCAAAATTTTGTTCAAACATTTTCAATAATTTTCTCTTTTCTTGGCCATACTAAGAAAAAAAGGGGGCGTTTCCAATTTTCTTCAATAAAAAAGGCCAAGATGACAAGCCGGAAGTTGTAATGCTGGACACAGAGGTGTATTCCTGCAATAGCTGCAATGGCTGGATGAGAAAAGATTTTGCCTCTTCAGATTTAAAATGCCCATTATGCGGTGATGAAACAACTGCCGAAATGAGGGAATTGCCTCAAATTCTATAATCAAGATATAAAGAAAGACTGTTGTCCTTTAAAAAACAGTCTTTCTTTATTAAATTCAATAATCTCCATATAATTCCTGAAAGGCCTGTTCTGCGTCCTTTTCGGAAGAAAATAAGGCATCATCTTCTTCCATTAAATGGAAGGATTCATTAAGGAAGAGGGCCACTGCATTAGGGTCTTTAGGATGCTGTACAATTTCAGCCGGCCTGACGTTTGCCACACTTGGAGTATGAGGGTTATGATAAATAACAAAAACCTCATCACCAGATTTCACCTTTTTAGGATCGATTGTCTCCATTCCATTCACTCCTTTAATTATAGGTTTTCGTTTTGCTGGCCAATTTCGTGTGCGCCAATTATGGCATTTGCAGCTTCCAGCTGTTCATGTTCATCTATTGAATCTCCGGCAATATTTTTTAAATTAGGAAATTTTCCATCCGTTTCGATTGTCACGATCTCTTCTTTCGGTGCTTGTGTCAGGTACTTTTCTTCTTTCTCTTTCATGCATAATACTCCTTCAGTTAAATTAAGGTGGCTTTTCTTTAAGTTTTCACTCAGCATTGCTCTAATATTCAGCCATATAAATCCTTTTAAAAGGTGAATTTTAAGTATAAATCCTGGAGAATAATTACTGATATATATGTAAAGCCCCCTCTGAAACAGAAGGGGCTCCAACTTATTCGCAGCTGTTTTCCAATTCATCTACCAATGTTCCCACATAGCTTACAGCTTTGCGGATTGGATCTGGTTTGGACATATCAATGCCTGCGCTCTTGAGCAGATCGAGCGGCTTTTTCGTTCCACCAGCTTTTAAAACACCAAGCCATCGTTCAATGGCAGGCTGGCCTTCTTCTCGAATGCTCTGTGCTATAGCAGTGGATGCAGTTAAACCAGCTGAATAAGTATATGGATAGAGTCCCATGTAATAATGAGGCTGTCTCATCCAGGTTAAAGCCGCCTTATCATCCAGTTCAACCGTATCACCCCAGAATTCAGCAAGTGTTTCCATTTTTTGATCTGAAAGTGTTTTTGCTGTTAACGGAACCCCTTGATCAGCAAGAGTATATATTCTTCGCTGATATTCTCCCTCGAGAAGGTGTGTGACAAAGTTGTGATAATAAGTTCCAAGCAGCTGAAGAATTACCCAGCGCTTCATTCTCTTATCTTCAGTGCCGGCCATTAAATGCTGTCCAAGCAGCAATTCGTTAAGTGTTGAGGGAGCTTCTACAAAATAGGTTGAAGGGCGGGTATTCATTATACGCTGATATTTATTGGCCAAATAGAAATGACCCGCATGCCCAAGCTCATGAGCGAGAACAAAAGCACCGCGCATGGTGTCTGTCCATGTAATCAGGATGAATGGATGCGATCCATAGGGACTTGAACAAAATGCACCTGTAGATTTGCCCACATTGTCAGCCAAATCAACCCAGCGTTCAGTCAAGCCTTTCTCCATTATATCTGTATACTCTGGTCCCATTACTTTGAGTGCCTCTAATATGACTTTTGATGCTTCTTCAAATGTTGTTTCAGGATTGAACTCCGGATCAAGAGGAGCCTTCAGGTCACAAAAAAGCATCTTATCCAATCCCAGAACTTTTCTCTTTAACTGAGCATATCTGCGCATATGGGGGGCAAGCTCTTTTTGGATAATATTCAGCTGATTGTTGTACATTTCCTCTGTAACATGCTGGGAATCCAGGAGCATTTGTGTGACTGAACTGTATTTTCTCAGCTTTGAAAGTGCTACCTGCTTTTTCACCTCGGCAGAATAGGCAGAGGCAAATGTATTCTTATAGTTTTCCAGTGAATCTGTAAATGAGACATAGGCATTCCTTCTAATGGCAGTATCTGACGAAAACTCGTAACGATCTTCGTAAAGAGCAAAAGAGTTTGGCAAATCGTTTCCTTTACTGTCTTTAAAAGAGGAAAATGGCATGTCAGCAAGTTTTGCAGCCTGATACACATTATACGGAGCTCCAAGTACTTCACCCAATGCAGCCAGCGCTTCTTCCGTCTCTGGAGAAAGCCTATGCGTCTTTGATTCAAGAAGATCTGTCAGCTGTTTCCTGAAAGGCTCAAGGCCGCTTTCACTGTCTATGTATTTTTCAATCGTGCCTTCAGGTAAGGACATTAATTCAGAGTCAATAAACGAAAGAGCGGAGGCTGCTCTTGCTCTTAAAGATGCAAGTATGGATGAATTTGCCTGATTATCTGGATTTGTTCCATCCTCTGACTGGCGCAAGCTAGCATACGTTCCAGCTTGAACCAAACGGATGGAGAGCTTTTCCTGAGCGGAAAGGCAGCCCAGTAATATTTGCGGGCCTTCATGGAGCTTTCCCTTGAACTGTTCAAAAACAGAAAGATCTTCATCAATACTTCTGATTTCTTTATGCCAATCTTCCTCTAAAGCAAATAAATCCTCCACTTTCCATGTACGATCTACCGGAACCTCAACACGCTTTAATCGGGTTACTGCTGTTTGAACCATTTAACGATCCCTCCTATTTCGATTCTCTAAATAAAGAGATTATGGGACAATTATACAGGAAGGAAGAATAAATTTATAGACTTTTCAAACATTTTAAGTATAACTGTACTGTAACAGCTGGAGTTCCCTTGATAGTGGAAATTTTGGCACATAGCAGTAAATAAAAAAGCGGAGGGCATGAAGCCTTCCGCTGATTGTACTATTCCATTTTTTTTGAAAGACAGCGATCACATTCCATTAAATAAGATTCGGCCTGTTCTTTTACTGTTTGGCCGCACTCCGGGCATACCTTTTTGGGAAGAGTTCTAAAAAATTCAACTGGACTTTTGATCATGAATTTTCCTCCTTTTTATAATACAGTTTATTTTGTTTTCATCTGTTATAGTACAGTATATACTAAACAAAATTAAATGTGAAGTGGTTTAATTAAATTTTTAAAAAATTTTATCTATTACATTCATTGGTGCAAAATAAGAGTTGGTTCTCATTCAGACATCAGAAGGGGAAAACCAAAGGAGCGAGTCCGAAGTCGGTCCCCATTCGGTCAGATGAAGCGGAATTCTGGAGGAACGAGTCCGAAGTTGATCCTCATTCGGACAGGAGAGGGGGATATCCCGAGGAACGAGTCCGAAGTTGGTCCTCATTCGGACAGAAGAAGCGGAATTCTGGAGGAACGAGTCCGAAGTTGGTCCTCATTCGGACAGGAGAAGCGGAATTCTGGAGGAACGAGTCCGAAGTTGATCCTCATTCGGACAGGAGAGGGGGATATCCAGAGGAGCGAGTCCGAAGTCGGTCAACATTCGGACAGATGAAGCGGAATTCTGGAGGAACGAGTCCGAAGTTGATCCTCATTCGGACAGGAGAGGGGGATATCCCGAGGAACGAGTCCGAAGTTGGTCCTCATTCGGACAGAAGAAGCGGAATTCTAGAGGAACGAGTCCGAAGTTGGTCCTCATTCGGACAGGAGAAGGGGATATCCAGAGGAACGAGTCCGAAGTTGGTCCCCATTCGGACACGAAAAGGGGATATCCGGAGGAGAGAGTCCGAAGTCAGTCCCAATTCGGACAGGAGAAGCGGAAATCCGAAGGAGCGAGTCCGAAGTCGGTCCCCATTCGGACAGGAGAAGGGGATATCCAGAGGAACGAGTCCGAAGACATGCGGTAAAATCATCTAATGATTTCTAGCTATACGGCAAAAGGGCTATCTGTTCTAATGAACTTCTGACTTTATTTCGTCCAGCCCCTTCCATGGCTGTATTGATTCCATTACAATCATATTTAGTAAGGTAATAATGAGGGGGCTAAAAGCCTGCGATGACTGAGATAATTGTTTCTTTTAATCCGGTATTAATATTTGTAGCTATTATACTGACCATTATGGCTTCCTATACAGCATTAGATTTATTTACACTGATTAAATCATCTGACAGAAACCAGAAATTTTTGTTCCTGGGCGGAACTTTTTCACTTGGGATCGGGATATGGATTATGAACTTTATTGGCATGGTCGCCATCAACATAAATGCTTCAGGAAGTTATAATATTCCGCTAACCTTATTGTCCATGGTTTTTGGCATTTCATTTACTGGTATGGCATTTAATACAGTTATCGACCAGCAGCTGAAAACAGGAAATCTATTTGCGGGAAGCTTCTTTTTAACAATGGCAGTCCTATCTATCCATGTAACAGGAATGTTTGCTGTGGGGGTGAATGTGCAGTTTGGGCCTATCATATTTCTTATTTCCGCACTGATCATTTTTGTTTCTTTTTTATTTTCACTATGGATGCTCTTTTATTCGAAGAGTCTTTCGTACTCCAGACCTATCTGGATTAAGCCCTTATGTGCACTCATTTTCACGGGAGCCATTGTGGAGGGTTATTTTCTGCTGATCCGATCGTCATCATTTTATTCAAACGGGGAATTTAGCAGGGGAGGGGGCTCGCCGGAAACTTTTCTGACTTATCTTGTATTTTTTGCAGGAATTCTTATCCTGAGCGGGCTCATTGCTTCAAGCACTTTAATCAGCAAGCGCCTGGAAGCAAGTGACACCCATTTACATGATATTCAGGCTGCGCTTGATGAATCATCTATAGTGGCTATTACAGATCCAAAGGGCATTATCACTTATGTGAATGATAAATTTGTTGAAATATCTAAATATGAAGAAAATGAACTGCTTGGCAAAAATCACAATATCTTAAATTCGGGTTTTCATCCGCCGGAATTTTTTCAAAAGCTATGGAAAACAATTGGATCAGGGGAAATATGGAAGGGTGAAGTTCGAAATAAAGCAAAAGACGGAAGCTTTTATTGGGTTGAAACTACTATTGTCCCTTTTCTCAATAAAAAGAATAAACCCTATCAGTATGTTTCCATCCGGACTGATATATCGGCATTGAAATCTGCTGAAGCCAGCCTTAAAAATTCTCTGAAAGAGGTAAACGATATTAAATTTGCGCTTGATCAGTCTTCCATTATTGCCTTTACAGATGAAAAAGGAACAATAACCAATGTAAATGAGAAGTTTTGTGAAATCTCTCAGTACAGCAGGGAAGAACTGATAGGACAGAATCACTCCATCTTAAATTCAGGACTTCATTCAAAAGAATTCTTTAAGAACTTATGGAAAACAATTGGCCAGGGAGAAGTATGGAAAGGGGAAATACGCAATAAAACAAAAGACGGATCTTATTACTGGGTTCATACTACAATTGTGCCGTTCCTGAACACAAGCGGAAAACCTTATCAATACTTAGCAATAAGAACCGATATAACAGAGAGGAAAAAAACTGAAGAAGTTTTGCATCGGCAGGATAAACTGGCAGCAGTGGGCCAGCTTGCTGCAGGGGTTGCCCATGAAATCCGCAATCCGCTCACAACCATGAAAGGATATACAGAATTCCTGCAGCTGGATGAGACAAATGAAGAGAGGCAGGAGTACTTAAGCATCATTTTAGATGAAATTGACCGGGTAAATAATATAGTAGAAGATTTTATGGTTCTCGCTAAGCCGAAAGCCGCAGAACTGGAAAAAAGAGATATCATACCCATTATTAAAAATGTCGTTTCTTTTTTGGAATTTGAAGCACGAAAAAGAGACGTGAAAATTGGTTTCGAATATGAACAGGATATTATTCAAATTGAATGTGACGAAAATCGGCTAAAACAAGTCTTCCTTAATTTTATCAAAAATGGAATTGAAGCAATGCCTGATGGTGGGGACATCACCGTTAGTGCTAGAATCATAAATAACCAGGTTCAAATTGCAATACAGGATACAGGTGTAGGAATCCCGCAGGAAAAACTGAAAAATATCGGAGAACCCTTTTTTACAACCAAAAAAAATGGAAACGGCTTAGGTCTTATGGTCAGCTTTCAAATCATCGAAAGCCATAACGGAAAAGTATTTATCGAGAGTGAATTAAATAAAGGTACAACATTCAATATTGTTCTGCCTGCGAAATCTGCATAGTCAATCCCAAAAGGATTGGCTTTTTGTTAGAAATTAATTCCTGTCCTGTTTAATAATTGATTTTCCAATATATAGGAAAAACATCATAACATTGGAGAGATTCCCATGATATCAATGAAAAACATTAATTTCGTTTTAAAGGGCCCTTTTCTCTGAAATGTGTTTGTTATCATTCTGTTATATGCGTAACGGGATTATTATCTGTTTGTTCTTTTTTAGTAAAGATTCCATGTTATTATTAACCCCGTTAGCTAAAAACGAGCTATACGGGAGGTTTTAACAACATGAAAAAATCAATTTTATCTTTTGTAGCTGCTGCGGCAATTACGGGAACAGCAGGTGCTAATGTACAAGCAGAAGAAGTTACAGTAAAAAAGGGCGATACTCTTTGGGATTTTTCCCAAACATATAATACACCAGTTGACATGATAAAAGAATGGAATGGGCTGTCTTCTCATATCATCCATCCAGATGATGTACTTAATGTCTATCCGGAAAAGAAATACATAGTATCTAAAGGCGATACTCTTTGGGATATAGCAAGAGAACATAACGTCACAGCAGAGGCAATAAAAGAATGGAACAGCTTAAGCTCTGATTTAATTCTGCCGGACAATGAATTAATCCTTTATCCGAATGCTAAAGCTGTTAATGCTGCAGTTGCTCCAGTTAAGGCAGCTCCAGCAAAATCAGAAAAGCCTGCAGAGACAGCTTCAGCTCCTGTGCAAAAGTCTGAACAGCCTGCAGCAAAAGAAACGCAGCCAGTTGAAGCTGCACAGCCGGCACCAAAAGCAAAGCCCGCTGCAGAGGCAAATACAGAACCAGAACCAGCCAAACCTGCTGCGGAATCAAAGCCCGCACCTGAGCCTGCCAAGCCTGCTGTGGAATCCCAACCTGCTGCCGAGCCTGAAGCAGAAAAGCCAGCGGAAACTGCAGCTCAAACAGTGCTGAATATGGAAGCAACAGCCTACACGGCTAATTGTGAAGGGTGCTCAGGAATTACTGCTACAGGGATCAATTTAAAAGAAAATCCGGATCAAAAAGTAATCTCTGTAGATCCTAATGTGATACCACTGGGAAGTAAAGTCCATGTTGAAGGTTATGGTAATGCTGTCGCAGGTGATACTGGCGGAGCCATTAAAGGCAACAAGATCGATATATTCATGCCTTCTCAGGAAGACGCCATCAATTTCGGCAGAAAAACAGTTAAAGTTACGATTCTAGATTAATACTAGAAAAGAAGGCACTTACAGGGTGCCTTCTTTCTTTTACTCTATATCATTTCTTTCTCTTGCTTTTTCCTCCTGATGTACAAAAAAACTGTGGACTGGTTTTGCAAGCTGTTTAAGGCTTTTTTCAAAGCGTTCAGAAAGGTGGGAGGCCCGCTCGTAAACAACCGATTTAAGATTGTCTAATTGCCTGCTGATTTTTTCTGTGATTGCTTCCTGGCGGTTTAAGCGTTCCATTATGGACTTGCTGGCAAACTCCTGTACGCCAAGCTTCTTGTTTAATTCTTCTTTCATTTGCTCCTGTGTTTTAAACTTTTTCTCAGATTCCTCTGAAAATGCTGCAAACTGCTGCTCTAAACGTTCCATTACAGTATTATGAAATACTTCCTGTACATCAAGCTTTTTGCTTAATTCTGCTTTCATTTCTTCCTGTGCTTTAAAATTTGAAACAGCTTCCTCAGAAAAAGCGTCAAATTTATCAAACTTCCGGGAAAGTGCCTGAGTTGCCGCTTCCTGACAGGATACTAGTTCAAGTATTTTCTGGTTTACCGGCTCTTCATTTTCGATGGTTTCCATTATTTCTTTATTTAATTCCTCCAGTGCAGCCAGCCTTTTATTCAAAGTATCATTTTCCGTTTCGCGCTGGTTCATCATTTCCAGAAAACTCGTTAAAAACGCATCCTGCTTTTTAAGCTTAGCTGTCAAATGCTCAATATGATTATTTTGTTTACCAGCTGCTTTTTTTACAAGTTTACTCATGTCAGAAAAGGAAGCATCGAGCTGATTTTTCATATTTTCATATGATTCGGATATACGGGTATTAACAATTTGCTGTTCTTTCAATACTTCCTGGAGAAAGTTGAGACGATAAGTACCCTGATTGGAAACAGTGTCTGAATGGCTTAGAAAAAGCTTAGGGTTTCCATCCTCATTTGATTGTTTGGCCATAGGAACACTCCTCAGTTTTCACTTTTTATAACAGCCTATGCCAGCCCTTTTTGAGAGGGATGGGCACTATCCTATAAAAGCCTGAACATTTCAAATTTGAGACATATATGCATATTGAGCCTGATGCTCTCGACGCCGAAATAAACTTCGTAAATCGTAATAAAAAGTGTTGCAAAAAATTGAATAAATAGGTAAATTATTAATTGTCAGTTAATTGACAGATATTGTCATGAATCTGACTGCATAGGGAGTCAACCAAAACTACCTCTAAAACAAAAAGAAGGAGAGGACCTTTACATGAAGAAATTATCTTTCTTGCTTTCAGCAGCTGTATTGACACTTATGCTTGGAGCATGCTCAAACGAAGAGGCTTCTAAAGGGGAAGAGAAGGAAGAGTCGGCAGCTGAGACGACAGATGCCGCTGATGAAGCGAAAGAAATGCGCTCAGCACTGCTAAGCTATCAGGGAGAAGTGACAAAAGTAATCCGAAACACAGATGCAAACTTGACCGCTGAAGGTCAGGATCCAGCTGAAGCAGCTGCAGCTTTTGAAAAGGAAGCGAAAGCCGTGTCTATACCAGAAGAATTAATAAACTACACTAAGGATATTGAAGCAGCGGTTGATAGCCTATCACAATACTATGCTAAAAAAGCTGAGCTGGTAAAAGCAGGATCCGAGGATATGGCGGAAGCAGAGCCATTTAAAGAGGAATATATCAATTCAATGACTAAAGTTTTTGAAGAAGCAGAACTGCCTGCTCCTGCTTTCAGCAGCGTTTTCCAATAAATGCGCAGCAAACAGCCCTATTCTATTTGGAATAGGGCTGTTTGTATGTATTAAGGCACATCATGCCCCATTGAACTTTGAAGAATCTCAAACCACTGGTCCCTGTTAAGTTTGTAAGATAATGAACCGGCTGCACGTTCAATTCTTTCAATCTTGCCGGATCCGACAATTGGCATGATCCGGGCAGGATGATTTAAGAGCCAGGAAAATAAAACTTCATCAATATCACATGCACCGATTTCCTTTGCGACTTTATGTAATGCTGCTTTAAGGCGTGCTGATTTTTCTTCAGTACCGCTAAAAATTTTGCCTCCTGCCAAAGGGGACCAGGCCATCGGAGCGATTCTTTTTTCCATGCACAGATTTAATGTGCCATCCTCATAGTTCTCCAGATGATAGGCAGAAAGTTCAATTTGATTTGTAATCAGATTCATATCAAGGTATGACTGAAGCATCGTAAACTGGTGGCTTTTAAAATTGGATACTCCAAAATGCCTTACCTTGCCGGCAGCCTTTAAAGCTGAAAATGCCTCAGCAACTTCTTCAGGATCCATAAAAGGATCAGGACGATGAATGAGCAAGGTATCTATGTAATCTGTCTTCAGATTTTGCAAAGACTTCTCAACCGAAGCAATAATATGGTTTTTTCCGGTATTATAATGATGGGATTTATGCTCAGGGCGGTTTGGTGACCGGAGTACAATCCCGCATTTCGTTACAATTTCCATTTTTTCACGGAGCTCCGGCTTTTTCTCAAGAGCCCTTCCAAACAGGCTTTCACATGTATAGCTGCCATATATATCGGCATGATCAAATGTCGTTACTCCCAGCTCAAAACACCTTTCTATTAAGGTGATTAATTCTTCATCTGAAAATTTCCAGTCAGCCAGTCTCCATAGACCATGTACGATTCTTGAAAACGACAGATCCTCTGCCATCTGCACTCTATCCAAAAGTATCATCTCCCAATTTTTTTTGCATTGTTATTATCTCTGAAAATGCAAAGAATACCAAGCTAAACGTTCTTCAGCATTGCAAAGGGTGCTGGATCATATTAAATTGGGGGCATAAAAATAAGAGGCAACTGTTTTGTCACCTCCTTTTTATCCGCATATTTTCTGCAGCGGTTCAACCATTTGTTCATGCAGAATCATAATTTTTGATGTATATGAACAATGCTCTTTATATGCTGTTTGAAGTTCCTGATAAAAAGTGATTAACTCCTCAACGTTCGAAATCAATTCTTCATCAAAAATGCCTGTACGGCTGAGAAGGATATTCTCATATTTTTCAACTAGCTTTTTAGTTTTCTTTATCAATTTCCAGGCATCTCTCATGCGAAAAGCATCATTTAAATGGGAGTAGAATTCTATCAAGTCTTTTAGGAAAATATTCTTAAGTTCCTGGCTGAGCCTTTCAATAGGAGGAAGTTCAGCTTCCTGAAATATAAACTGCTGCAGCATAATTAAATCGGTCTTTACAGTCTGTTCTTCAAATGACTGATATATCCGTAAAGTATTATAGGCGTCATACATGGGATGATGAGGCTCTCCGATAAAAGAAAGCTCATAAAAAGACAATGCTTTTTCCACTGAAGCAGCAGTCCGGGAAGCTCTTTTTGTGAAAATAGCCTGGAAATCGACATATCTTTTAGTAATCTTATCAATCGTAGCTTGAGGAAGATTATGCCTGAATGCATCGGCTTTTAATCTTAAGATGTCACTGGTCGACCAGGAATAGAATCTTGCTTTTTTAACTCCGCCGACCCAAAAGAGAAAATCTTTAAACACCTCAGAAAAGTCATCCGCTGTTTTAAGATCAGAGTCGGATATCCCCGTCAGTTCTTTGCAGAATGGGCTTAGCGGTGAGTCCTGCTGCGGACGAATGAACCTATCAAATCCAGTTACCTTACCTGTTTCAAGTTCAACTTTTACAGCACCAAGGCGAATGGCCTCCATATCTTCAAAAAGCATGCCATTTTTGCTGCAAAGCATTTCAAAATCAAAGAAAATCAGCTGTTTTAGCTCGGCCATACGCCTTCCCCCTTTCTAATATCCAGCTATCCAACAAGATATTATAAAGAATGACGAGCAAAAAAGGAAGGAACAGAATTATCCATCAACATATTTAATGCAGGAATGAAACTTTTTTCCCAGTCCAATGGCAAATCGGTTTACGATTTCTTTTGAAACGTTTACACTTAAAGGGTACATAGTTTTCAGTCGCAAATATGATAGCGATACTTCTGTTAAAATTATCGGACTTGAAAGGATGGATGAAGGTTGGGTATTTCTTTATCGAAAGGGCAAAAAATTGATTTAACAAAAACTAACCCTGGTTTGTCTAAAGTAATAGTAGGACTCGGCTGGGATACAAATAAATATGATGGGGGCTTGGATTTCGACCTCGATGCCAGTGTGTTTTTATTAGATGCAAATGGGAAATGTACATCTGATAAAGATTTTATTTTCTACAACCAGCTTGAAGGCGGCGATGGCTCAGTCATTCATACAGGTGATAACAGAACAGGTGAGGGCGATGGCGATGACGAGCAGGTCAAAGTTAACCTTAGTGCGGTTCCTGCATCCATTGAGAAGATTTCTTTTGTCATTACGATCCATGATGGCGAAGGCCGCGGTCAAAACTTTGGCCAGGTTTCAAATGCATTTGCAAGAGTCATTAATGAAAAAACAAATGAAGAATTAATCCGTTATGATTTAGGAGAAGATTTCTCCATTGAAACTGCCATTGTTACAGGCGAATTATACCGTCATAATGGCGAATGGAAATTCTCTGCCGTGGGTTCAGGCTATCAGGGAGGACTTGCCCGTATTGCGACTGACTTCGGTTTGCAGGTAGGTTAAGTTCCATATTGCCAGGCAGAGCAGCCGCTTTTCCCTGGCTTTCTCTTTAGGGTGTATTCCCCTCATATCGATGATCTGCCGTAAAAAAGGACCTGTGTTATGAAGGAGTGATTATCTTGGGTATTCAATTATCAAAAGGGCAAAGAATTGATCTGACTAAAACAAATCCTGGCCTGACTAGAGCCATTATCGGGCTGGGCTGGGACACGAACAGATATAGCGGCGGTCATGATTTCGACCTTGACGCATCTGCATTTCTTGCAGATGAAACTAGTAAATGTGTCAATGATCATGATTTTATTTTCTATAATAATCTGGAGCATCCAAGCGGAGCAGTTATACATACAGGAGACAACCGTACAGGTGAAGGAGACGGCGACGATGAGCAGCTTGTTGTCGACTTTACCAAAATACCTTCACATGTTCATCGTATTGGCATAACTGTTACGATTCATGATGCAGAATTAAGGCAGCAAAATTTCGGCCAGGTTTCCAATGCATTCGTAAGATTAGCGGATGAATCCAATAATCAGGAGCTGCTGCGTTTTGATCTTGGAGAAGATTTTTCAATTGAAACAGCAGTGGTTTTCTGTGAATTATACCGCCATGGGAATGACTGGAAGTTCAATGCCATTGGCAGCGGCTTCTCAGGCGGCTTGGCAGCTCTTTGCCGCAACTATGGATTGCAGGTTTAATTTTTCTTCATGGCACCCAAATGGTTTGGGTGCTAATTTTGTTTGTCAAGTGAGAACCTTCAGCCAATGCTATTGGGTATTAATCCCATACTTAAAAAATGCCGGATGGGCAAAATAGGTGTGAGAAAAACCTTGGGAGGAAGGGATGCAGTATGTCACTTGAATGGTTTGACAGGGTAAGCGGTGAGTTGCAGGACCATCTTGAATCGATTTGCAGTAAATATGATCAGATTGGCCATATGTCGATTGACCGGGGTGCCAAGCATCCCAGAATGGAGTTTTTTATTGAAACCAGTGATAATGATAGAGAGTATTTTTGCACTCTTTTCTTTGATCCGCATAATGAAGAATTCTATGTAGAAGACTTTGATTTTGAGCTGGGACATACTTCTAAAACAATGCTTTTTGATATTGAAGATATCATCGATACAGTCCACGAAAGTCTTCACGATTACATGAATGGCGAAGATGAGGATCATTTTGAATTTGAAGATGATGAAGAAATATATGTTTCAGAAGAAGAAAATTTCGACATGGGCGACGAATATGATTTTGATGGCGAAGGTGATATCTTTGAAGAAGTAGATGTAGAGTGGGAAACTCCTGAAGTAACTGCCTTTTTCAAGGAAAACGAAGTGGAGGTATCCTATCAGTTTGGAGTGGTCCATGAAACCGGTGATGGAGTCCTTCGCAGGGTTAATCGCATTTGGACAGATGACGAAGAAATGATCAAAGATGAAGATCACTTTATCTTCAGCAAAGAAGAGGCAAGCACAATCATTGCCATGATTGCCAGCCACATGGATTCCCTGAGCGGGCATGAAGCTGATTATCAGTAAAAATTTAGAGCGAAATGAGAAAGTGGCCATCAAGAATTCTTGAAGCCACTTTTTTTGTGCTTCACTAGAAAACCTCGTTCATCGACAAACTGCACCGAATCACTCCTTAAAAAACAAACTTTTTAAAAAATTTTACATTTGGCTGGATTTCTCTGTTGGTACTATTCAGGCTTGCCCCCCCCATAAACTGATTAAAAGCAAGTGAAAAGAGGTGCATTATGGGGATTCATATCGTTCAGGCAGGCGATAGCCTTTGGACCATTTCTCAAAAGTATAAAGTTCCTATCCAGGATATAAGAACGGCTAATGGCCTTGAGAATGGACCTGGTATCATCCCTGGTTTAGCGCTATACATTCCGGAAAGCGGACCAGTTATCAGGTCTTATCTGGTTAAGCCGGGAGATACATTATGGAGCATTTCCCGGCGTTATCAAACTACAACTAATGCCATCCTGTCCGCAAATCCGGAGATAAGGCCGGAGGGGCTATATATCGGGCAGAAGATAAATATTCCATCACCAAGCAGATTAGTCATGGAAACATTGGGGTTCATAGTCCCGTATTCTCCTGATACTTTTTTACCCGCTTTCAGGGAAACAGCAAGGTACTTAACCTACATCGCAATTTCTGCCTATTCTTTAACAAGGGAAGGTTACGCATATATTGAACTTGACGATACAGCCATATTGGCAGAAAGCCGCCGGCTGAATGTCATTCCGCTGCTGATGATCAGAAATCTTTCACAAGGTGAATTTAATGCTGAACTGATTGGCGGGGTGCTTGAAAGTCCGGCAAATAGGAGGAACTTAATCTTAAGCCTGATGAATTTTGTCACTCAAAAAGGATATGGAGGCATCAGCCTGGATTTTGAATTTATCCCGCCGCCAAGGCGCCAGGATTTCAATTCATTCATTAAGGAATTAAAAAATGCCTTAGGGCCAAAAGTTCTTCATGTCAATGTACATGCTAAGACAGAAGATCTCCCGGCAAACCGGATAATAGGGGCATATGATTATAAAGCAATTGGGGAGGGGGCCGATATTGTTGCAGTCATGACCATGGACTATGGTTATCCGACTGGTCCTCCTAATCCCGTCGCTCCACTATGGTGGGTCGAAGAGGTCATTAAATATTCGATTACCCAGATTGACCCGAAAAAACTGCAAATTGCTTTGCCGTTATATGGCTATGACTGGAGAACATCTGATAATCTAACCCGCTCATTTTCCATGCAAGCCATTCAGAATTTAGCTTTAAGCAGAGGAGCCATTATTCAATTCGATGCTTATGCAGCATCCCCATGGTTCCGATATTGGAACGGAAAAGAAGAACATGTGGTCTGGTTTGAAGATATCCGCAGCATAACAGAAAAATATAAATTAATTGACCAGTATAATCTATTAGGGATGACATACTGGCAATTAAGCTTGCGTTTTCCGCAGAACTGGGCATTTGTGGATAAAAATTTTACTATTCTTTAGACCTATTCTATAAAAGTTTCTTCATTTCTTCTTCAAAATAAAACATTTTTGGATTTTCTTTAATTGTATATGTGTATTTCTTCATTTTCGCCACATAACAGGTTTTGTTGATCGTTACTTTCTCTCCTGTGTCAATCAGAATAACAATATCATTATGCTCGAACTTATTTCTGCGCTTCACACTGATCCCTCTTTCTTTACACATAAAGTGTTATTAACACATTATCTCATACTTCTGCGGAATTAACCCTATTGATGTTGTTGGAATCATTCAGGTGCCATTATTTCTTTTGCATATCGGCAAGTAAATGATATATTAGTCTAATTGAATACAATAGTGAACAAAGGAAGATACAAATGACATCAACACTTGGCTTTATAAGAGAGTGGCAAAAAGCCATCCAGGCTGAGATCTTACATTTAAAAAAATATGGGAGCTCCCGCCACTTAATGCTAAATGGGCAGCTGCTATCAAAATCAGATGCATATACTTATTTTTTCGATACACCTTCTGCTATTAAAATTCCAACTGGATCTTCCATAAAAATCGAATGGGGAAGAAAGAGGGTGGAAGGAAGAATCCTTTCTGCGGAAGGAAATAATGTCATATTGGCATTAGAAGAGGATATTGGAATCGATCTATCGGAAGCATATTTGCTTCATGATCCCTGGGAGCTATTGGATCAGCTTTTTCAGCGCTTAGAGGACATAAAAGACAGCAAAAGAAAAAGAAATAGAATAAAAAAATTGATGGATCCTTCCATGCCTCCCAAACACCCTGCCGATAAGGTAAAGACTGGTGCCCATGAATTGATATTGCGTTCAAAATATAATCCAGTCACATATGTCTGGGGTCCGCCAGGCACAGGAAAAACCTATACACTCGCACGTGTGGCCGCCAACAAATACTTTAAAGTCCAAAGTGTTCTCATTCTGGCACATTCAAACCAAGCAATAGATGTCCTTATGGCAGAGATTTCATCGTTTGCATCAGGTAAACGGAAAATTCCTGATGGGGATCTGCTTCGTTACGGGTCACAAATCGGTCCAGCGCTATTCGATCATCATTCATTAACAGCCGAGTATCTTTTAAATAAGCAGCATACTAATCTCTCGGAGCAAAAAGCTGCTCTATTTGAGGAACGCCGCCTGCTTAAACAGGATTTATTCCGATCCTTCAGCAAGAGAGATTCCAATCATCTTATTGAAATAGAAAAGAAGCTATCTGGAGTACTTGAAAAAATCAGGCAAAAAGAAATAGAGTTTGTAAAAAATGCTTCAATTATTGGAACAACACTGGCAAAAGCTGCAAGTGATCCGGCAATTTACGATAAAAATTTTGATTTAGTCATCATTGATGAAGCCAGCATGGCTTATGTTCCACAGGCTGCCTTTGCAGCTTCACTTGGCAGAAGAGTCATCATTTGCGGGGATTTTAAACAGCTTCCTCCTATTGCTGCCTCGAAACAAAAATTGTCGGAAAAATGGCTAAGAGAGGATATCTTTCATCACTCTGGTGTTTCTGACGCAGTCAAGGATGGATACTTGCATCCGCACCTTTTTCTATTAAAAGAGCAGCGCCGTATGCACCCGGACATTTCAGCATTTTCGAATAAACATATCTACCATTCACTTGTAGGTGACCATCCGGATGTTCTGGCTGCGAGATCTGATATCGCTGCCTGCAGGCCTTTTCCCGCCAAAGCCTCGATCCTGCTAAATACAGCCGGATCAGGAGAATATGGCATAAAAGATGGCAGCTCAAATTCAAGAATTAATTTATGGGATCTTTTGCTGGGATTTCAGCTAATACATGAAGCCTATACAGGAGGAAGCAGGTCCATAGGTTATGTCACCCCGTATCGTGCACAGGCATTATTAATGGAACAGCTTCTGGGTGAGCTATACGAGCAGGAAAGATCTGCGGCTGATATTATTGCTGCAACAGTTCACCGTTTTCAGGGAAGTGAACGGGATGTCATGATTTTTGACTCTGTCGATGCTCCGCCCCATGACAGAGCTGGAATGCTATTAATCGGGAAAGAAAGCGAAAGACTGATGAATGTTGCCATAACTAGAACCAAAGGGAAATTTATTCATATTTGCGATTTGGAATTTATACACAACAACGTATTTAAAAACAAAACATGGCGGAAGCTGGCAGACCACCAGCTGCACAATGGACAGGCCATTCATCCTGATCAGATTGGGAGATGGATCAAAAATCAGCATCCGCGCCTCCAATGGATGCATGCAAGAAAGCTGGAAAATGTGTTTGAGGATATTTCTAAAGCTAAAAAGGAGATTATTATTTCCCTGCCTGAGGGACAAGAACTGGGGAATGAGTGGGGGCAGGCACTTTCCGGGAGGCCTTCGCAAACGAAGCTTACCATCCTTGCCGAGCATTCTATCCCTTCCGCTGCTCCTGATGAGATATTGCCAAACGGCTTTCCATTTCCCTGCATAATAATTGACGGACATATTTTGTGGCTTGGGATGCCGGCTGAGACTCATAAAAACGCACGGCCCCCATATGTAGCTGCAAGGCTTCATTCATCTGCTGCATGCTCGTATCTTACATCTCAATTAAAATAAAAAAGACGCCCCAGAGAGGCGTCTTTTTATACGTATTGCGGCGACCCGACTGCACTCCACATAGTGCATTGCCAGTTAGGCTTGTCTGTCGTCTTATGCAATTAGCTCATCGCTTTACTAATATAGCATTATTCTATAAAGAAAACAAGTGTTTTTTGTGCGCTTCCGTTGCATTCCTTTCATTGTTCAATCAAAATATACTAAAATACATTGATTAGGGTTGTGATCATATGAAACCATTAAAAGGGCAGCATCATGTCTCTGCCATAACAGCCAATGCTCAGAAGAACTATGAGTTTTACACCAGAATCCTTGGAATGCGGCTTGTAAAAAAGACAGTAAACCAGGATGATACCACGATGTATCATTTATTTTATGCAGATGAAAGGGGTAACCCTGGCACTGACTTAACGTTTTTTGAAATTAAAAATGCTGGCCGCACTTACAGGGGGACGGACAGTATAACTTGTACATTTCTGCGTGTGCCATCTGATGAATCGCTTCTTTATTGGAAAAAGAGACTGTCAGAACAAGATGTTTTGCATGAAGAAATAAGAGAAGCAGACGGAAAGAAGATGCTGTTCTTTGAAGATTTCGAAGGCCAGCGTTTGGCCCTGATTTCCGATCAAAATAATAAAGGAGTAAAAGGAGGGAGGCCATGGGATAGAGCTGCTGTTCCTCCAAACCATGGAATAATCGGGCTCGGACCCGTAATGCTCACCGTCTCTGAGCTCGAACCCACCGCAAACCTGCTTACAGAAGTAATGGAATATCGAAGAATAGGCAAATATTCTTTGGATGAAGATACTGTAGTTGTATTTGAAACCGGTGAAGGAGGAAACGGAGCAGAAATCCATATTAAAGAACGCCATGATTTGCCGAAGCAGCGTCCAGGCCGGGGAAGTGTCCACCATGTTGCTTTTCGGGTGGAAAATGAAGAGGAATTAAGAAACTGGGTACGAAAACTGAAAGAATTGCGGATTGCCAGCTCTGGTTTTGTAGAAAGGTATTATTTCAAATCTTTATATTTCCGGGAACCGAACGGTATTCTTTTTGAGCTGGCAACAGATGGACCTGGATTTGAAGCAGATGAACCTTTCGACCAATTAGGAGAAAAGCTTGCACTTCCTCCATATATTGAAAACAGGCGGGAGGAAATCGAGGCAAAAATAAAACCTCTGGATACCAAAAATGAATAAAAATAGTGTAAGGGGATGAACAAAAGTGTTCGTCCCTTACTTTTGAAGTTGAAACTTTTTATAGAGTTTATTCGTTTAATATATAATAAGGGGATATAATAATGGAACTTAAAGAAATAGAGAAGGAGTCATCATGGAAAAATTTCAGCGTTTCAAAGAAGCTTTTGCAGGGTTTTGGCGCAAAAAGCACCTGACACAAATTCTGCTTCTTTTAACACTAACTATAATACTTTTAACCATTCTATTTTTTGCGTTTCTGGCAGCAACAGCAAACGTGGAGACCTTAAAAGAAGGTTTAAGGCAGTCAACTGTTATTTACGATAAAGATGGTGATGCTGCTGCAGGACTTGCGGAGAATAGGGCTGAGGGTGCAAATATTGAAGAATTGCCGGATTACGTGGGCAATGCCGTTATTGCAATTGAAGATGAACGCTTTTATAAGCATTACGGTTTCGATATCAAAGGCATTGCCAGAGCCTTTTTTGGAAATTTATTTGCAGGGAGCATTACCGGCGGAGGAAGTACCATTACTCAGCAGCTGGCCAAAAATGCTTTGCTTTCCCCTGAACAGACGTATAAGCGAAAAGCTGAAGAACTGTTTCTGGCCGTAGAAATCGAAAAAAATTATAAAAAAAATGAAATCCTGCAAATGTATTTAAATCAGGTATATTTCGGAAGCGGTTCATGGGGAATCGAACAGGCATCCAATAAGTATTTCAGCAAAACCCCAAAGGAACTGAGCATAAGCGAGAGTGCACTGCTTGCAGGATTGCTCCAATCGCCTTCTGCACTCGATCCTTACAATCACTACGAAAGGGCAATGAAAAGAAGGAATGTTGTCCTTGGAAAGATGAAAGAGCACAAGATGATTTCAGCTGAAGAGTATGAGAACGCTGTAAATGAAAAGATCCAATTAAAGGAAGGGACACGGAGCAAGCAAGAAAGAAAATACCCTTACTATGTTGATGCCGTCCTGGATGAAGCTATAAATAAGTACGGATTAACCCAGGAAGAGATTTTTACAAGAGGGTACAAAATATATACGGAAATGGATCAGAATCTGCAATCAAGCCTGGAAAATGTTTATGAAAAGGATTCAATCTTCCCTCCGGGCATGAATGGAGAAATTGTCCAGAGTGGTGCTGTCCTTCTTGATCCTGCTTCAGGAGGTGTCAGAGGGCTTGTCGGCGGCAGAGGTGAACATGTTTTCAGAGGATTCAACAGGGCCACACACATCAAAGCCCAGCCTGGATCAACACTCAAGCCATTAGCGGTCTACACACCTGCACTTGAAGAAGGCTACTCACCAACATCCATGCTGAAAGATGAACAAGTAACATACGGAGATTACACTCCAGCTAATGCTTCCGGGCAATATGCGGGCGAAGTGTCCATGTATAAAGCTGTGGAAGATTCTATCAATGTCCCAGCCGTTTGGCTCCTTAATGAAATAGGACTTGATAAAGGGCTGGATGCGCTTGACAGGTTCGGCATACCGCTTGAAAAAGAAGATGAATATTTAGGGATTGCATTAGGCGGAATGAGAAAAGGGGTCTCACCCTTAAAGCTGGCAGAAGCATATGCGGCATTTCCAAATGGCGGAAAGCGGCAAGATGCCCATTTGATTACGAAAATAGTTGGCCCAACAGGCAGCATCATTGCCGAACGCGATAAGGAAACAGTTAAAGTTACGACGAAAACGGTATCGAATCAAATGACTTCCATGCTTTTAAATGTGGTTGAAACGGGCACAGGCAGCGCAACGAAGATAGAAGGAGTTCAAATCGCCGGAAAAACGGGATCAACCCAGCTTCCTTATAAAGACATTAACGGAACGAAAGACCAATGGTTTGTAGGTTATACACCGAATCTGGTTGGCGCCGTTTGGCTGGGGTATGACCAGACAGACAGGGAACATTATTTGTCAAAAAGCAGCTCTGAAACAGCTGTTCCTGTTTTTAGGGCGATAATGGAATCTAGCCTGCCATACATGCAGGAAGGTGAATTTACTACTAAATCGGTAAACGAAAAGCTGGAAAAAAAGGAATTAACAGAAGAAATTGGACAAACCATTAAAGAACAGGCTGAAAAATTTGAAGGCAAAATAAGAGAAGATCTTCCAATCTGGAAGGAAAAATTGAGAGAAGGCAAGCAGGAACTTGAGGAATTCGGCAGATTCCTGAAAGACAAATGGGATCAATTCAGCAATTAGCAGAAGATTGAGAATGGCCAAAGTAGCCGTTCTCTTTTTTTGCCTCAGTAAAACTTTATACTGGAATAATTCAGCAAAACAGTGTAATCTAAGTATTTATAGCACCCACTAACAAAACGACAGCATACGCTAGCGAATTGCTAGCTTACAGATATTAATAGCTAGGAGGATTCATATGAGTGGAGAAACCCGTATTCAGCTTAATGTCCGCATATCAAAAGAGACTTCAAATATGCTGGATGAAATTGTGGATTATTATCAGGAAAACACGAAACTCGGCAGGATTTATAAAGGCGACGTTTTAACAGATATTATTGAAAAATCATTTGAAGTAATGAATAAGCAAAAAAAGCTCAATAAGAAATTTTAATCCTGATTGGAGGGGGATTACATGAGAGATGTAAAACTAACCGATATATATCAGCATCGGATCGCACAGAAATATATTACACGCTCCGGCATCGCTCATGCTATTGCAGTTTCCTATCATGCTTTCCAGCTCGCAAAAGAATCCGAAGAGGATGTTGATTCTGCGGCTAAAGCGGGTTTCATGCATGACATCGGCCATTATACCTGGTACAAAAATGGAAAGTGGGATTACGACCTTTACCGGCAGAATGACATTCATGCCATCAAAGGTGCTGAGCGGGCACATAAACTCCTGATCAGGCTTGGTGAAAACCCGATTAAAGCAAAAGAAATTGCCTTATCCATCCTTTTTCACACGGATTCATTTCTGCCTGGCGGTGAGGTTGTAAGAACTCCGCTGCAATCCATTGTCAAATTGGCAGATGAAAAAGATGAAGAACCCGGAGGAGCGCATCATTATCGTGAACTCGATTTTGAGCGGGCTATGAAAAGCCTAGAAATTCTCGATAATAAGATTGATAATTATCTTAAGAAAAAAGAAGAATAACCTAAATTTCTGTCATGTTATGCGCTTCCCCAGGAAATCCGTTACTTATAAACTGCTATTTCTTGAAGGGAAGCGACTGTTTCATGAAGAAATATAATTTATGGAAATGATCCGATTATCAATTTTATTATGTGCAGGGATGGTGTTGCGGCAGTGAGGGCAAGGACTCGAAGACAACAGTCATTTAATGTGGAAGAAATCAAATTTAAATTAACAACTGTATTTCTGCATCTCTCATTTTATGCATTTATCACATTTATCCTAATTTTATTTTTGGAGTTATTTGGTTAAAGTACATACAAACGTTCCAGGGCAAAGTAAGCGGCTTTGCCCTGGAGTGAACATTATTCTCTTGACAATATGCCTTTTTCCCTTAAATAAGCTTCCACTTCTCTAAATTCTTCTACTGGCACAAAGGATATGTCTTTTTTCCGAAGAAGATCCTGAAGCCCATTTTTGGCAAAAGTGATGTCAGCATACTCCGCCGGGTGGGAATCCGGTTCACTGTCCCCAATAAAAACCACAGTTTCATATTCCTTCTTTAAGTCCTGAATAACCTTCGATTTATCAATACCATATCTTTCAGAGTAATGCTGATGATTCTTATCTATATTCATGTGCACATTCTTCTCATGATAATGCCCTTCATTCGAAAAAACCTTAACATGTTCTACTCCAAATTTCTTTAATAGATGATAAATATAATAGTCTGTGCCGGCACTCAAAATATAAAAATCTCCGCCGTTCTGCTGAATCTTTTCAATAAAATCAGGTACATATTCATCTATTTCTATTGAATAAATATCGCTGATAATTTGTTCTTCATCCTGATTGATGGAAGTGAAGACTTTATTCAAAAAGTCGATGTCTTTTATCTCTCCAGCCTTCCACTTGGGCATCAGAATGCGCCCCTCCGGAAAATATTTATCCATCATAATCAGATAAAAGTCTCTTTTTGAAATTGTTCCGTCAAAATCTGAGACAAAAGCCCATTTTTTCATTCTATAAACCTCCAATAAGACATTTCTGCTTTTTATACTGCTATGCTATCTTAACTTTACCCTTTGTTTTTTATGTTCAATCAGTGAAATAACGTCTTTTAATTTTATTCCTGGAGAGATTAATGGTATTATTAATTTGATTTTTACATAAGGAGATGATTAGTATGGCAGAAAAAGGATACATATTAATGAAAAACGGTGAAAAGGTTGAATTTGAACTATATCCTGAAGCGGCACCAGGGACAGTTGAAAACTTCAAAAAGCTGGCGAACGAAGGCTTTTATAATGGTTTATCTTTCCATCGTGTAATCCCTGGGTTTGTAAGCCAAGGGGGCTGCCCGAATGGAACAGGAACTGGCGGACCTGGGTATACAATCAAATGTGAAACAGAAGGCAACCCTCATAAGCATGAAGAAGGTTCTCTATCTATGGCACACGCGGGCCGTGACACAGGCGGAAGCCAGTTCTTTATCGTTCATGAGCCACAGCCTCACTTAAACGGTGTTCACACTGTTTTTGGAAAAGTTACTTCAGGCATTGAAGCAGTCAAAGCGATGAGAAATGGCGATGTTATGGAGAAAGTTGAAATTCTTGAAGGATAAATAGTTCAGCAAAAAGAGCCGAATTGGCTCTTTTTTTGTTTTGCCATAAATACCTGGCTGAAAATTCCTTATACTAAGAAAAACTAACTGTATTGGAGTTGATGTGATTGGGTGCCATTGAAAGAAACGGCTACCGGTTTGAGCCTGAATTTAGCGTCATCAGCCAGAACGGTGCCATACATGTTTTTCATAATGGAAAATTTGTAGAAGAACTTAAATTCGAATTTTCCGGAAAATTCCCCGAAAACGACCAAATAGAAGAGATGGTTGCTCAGTATTGCAATAGGTATGGATTGTAGAAATTCCTCTATGTTTGGCGCCCTGCGGTATGGAGAAGGGCGCCTGTCCCTATTTTCCACTTAAGAGTGTTTCTTTTAAACCCAAGTGGATTTTATGTAAAATAACTATACCTTGATATTAAGAGAGGATGGTTATATGAAGTCTATTAAAGACCATTTGGAAAAAAATCTTGATTTGCTTTTTGTCGGCTTCAATCCAAGCATTCGGTCAGGAGAGACCGGCCATCATTTTGCAAACCCAAACAACCGCTTTTGGAAAATTCTTCATGAATCAGGCTTAACTCCCCGTAAATACGCCGCAACAGAAGACTATAAATTATTGGAATTGGGCTATGGAATGACAAATATTGTTGCAAGGCCTACTAAAGCAGCCGATGAAATAACGAAGGAAGAATATATAGAAGGAAGAGCAGAGCTGATGAAAAAAATAGCTGAACTTAAGCCAAAGGTCATTTGCTTTGTTGGAAAAGGGGTATATCAGGAATACAGCCGCAAAAAAAAGCTGCCATGGGGAATTCAGGAGGAATCAGTAGTTCCCGGTACTATCGACTTTGTTGCTCCTTCATCTTCCGGGCTTGTCAGAATGAAAATAGATGAAATCATACAAATCTATGAGGAGATTCCGGAGCTTTTAAAAACTCTTAGATAAACCAATTACTTGAATGCTTTTTGATATAAGCCTAATGCATTCATAGTCCAAATATCACAAATTCTTCCTTTTTATTATCACAATTCTATTAAATTTCGCTACCAACGGTACTGTTAATTAATATTCAGAATTGTTAAAATGGATCCAACAGCAAGAACCAGCTTCAATTTAATCTCTTAAGGAGGGAAAGAAATGGAGCAATATGTTCGTGTTATTCCTTTTAAGGTGATTGGTCAGGAAGAGGATGTTAAGGAAGTTCCAAAAGGCGTGGAATTGATTCAGGCGCCAAAAATGTGGAACGAAACAAAAGGAAAAGGAATTAAAATTGCTGTTTTGGACACCGGATGCGACTTAAGCCATGCTGATCTGAAGGATCGAATAACTGGAGGACGGAATTTTACAGACGACGATAACAGTGATCCTACTATTTTCAAAGACTATAATGGCCACGGCACCCATGTTGCAGGGACTATCGCTGCGCATGAAAATGATGCTGGTGTCATTGGGGTAGCTCCTGAAGCTGATCTCCTTATTGTGAAGGTCTTAAACAAGGATGGTTCCGGCCAATACGAATGGATCATTAATGGCATTCATTATGCCATCGAACAAAATGCTGATATCATCTCCATGTCACTTGGCGGACCAGCTGATGTTCCTGAATTGCATGATGCGATAAAAGCTGCTGTTAAAAAGAATATCCTTGTGGTCTGCGCAGCAGGAAATGAAGGGGATGGGGACGATTCTACCGACGAGTTTGCTTATCCCGGCTGCTACAATGAGGTGATTAGTGTGGGTGCTATAAACCTTGAGAGGGATTCTTCCGAATTTACAAACTCACATAATGAAATAGATTTGGTGGCACCTGGTGAAGAGATATTATCTACCTTTTTGAACGGGAAATACGCAACGCTTAGCGGCACTTCAATGGCAGCACCACACGTTTCAGGTGCGCTGGCCCTAATCAAAGATTTAGCAAACAAGCAATTTGAAAGAAAACTTTCAGAACCAGAACTTTACGCACAATTAATCAGAAGGACAGTTCCGTTAGGCAATTCGCCTAAACTGGAAGGAAACGGGCTTGTTTATTTAACCGTACCTGAGCATTTAGCCGGGATCTTTGACCGACAATTCAAATCCATGGTTCATAATGCTATATGATTAAAGTGAACAATATTTCAGCGGCTTGGGCAGAGGCTCAGTCAAAGTATATTGAAAGTGTTCAGAATGAACCCTATTACGACGCTCAGAAGGATATCATCAATCAGGAGGAATACTACAGCACCCTTGATTTTGAAAAAGAAGACATCCCAGAACAAATCCATACTCTGATGGTTCGTACCCATAACCGGCAATTGGATTACTCACCTCACCAATATGTATATCCATGGGTGGATCTGCAGGAAAACCTCAAGCTAAAAAGTTTATATTCAGGGAAAGGCATCGACCCGCTTAAAGCCATTGACCAGGATCTCAAGCTCCTGCAGTCAATTCAGGAAAGCGGCTTCAGCAGCAGTGAAAGAGTTATTTTTAATACAGAGCATGTCATTCCGCAATCCTGGTTTGAAGAAAGACAGCCAATGAGAGGGGATCTCCATCACCTGTTTGCCTGTGAACCGGCATGCAACAGTATGAGAAGCAACTTCCCCTACTATGATTTTGAAACCTATGCTCCGGAATTCGAGGCTGAGAGTGTCAGGAACGGATGCGGAATGGCAGAACAGGAAAAGTTTGAGCCTGAATATGGAAAAGGTATTGCTGCAAGAGCAGTATTCTATTTTGCTGTCAGATATAATAAAGTAATTAAAATCGAAGAACAGATGGATATGCAGATTTTACTGAGATGGCATGCGGAATATCCAGTGACTGTATATGAGAAGCATAGGAACGCTGCCATTCAAGAACTCCAGGGAAACCGCAACCCATTTATTGATTTTCCGGAACGTGCAAAGAAAATGTTAGGATAATAAGAAAGCCCGCCTGAAACTCAGGCGGGTTTGTTTTATAATATAAGATAAAAAAGGAGCAATCATGTGCAGCCATTCACAGAAAAAGTTATAAAAATCATTAATAACATCCCAAGAGGAAAAGTCATGACATATGGGCAAATCGCAAGGCTGGCCGGGAGCCCCCGAGGAGCAAGACAGGTGGTCCGGATTCTTCATACCCAAAGTGAAAAGCATCAGCTTCCGTGGCATCGGGTTGTGAATGGGAAAGGGGAAATTGGGTTTAAAGACGGAGATTTGCATGACATGCAGAGAGAACTATTAGAAAATGAGGGGATTCACTTTAATATAAATAAAAGACTTGATTTGCAGGAATTTGTCCACGAATCATCTCAGCAAATATAAAGAAGCGTGCATCCACTCGGAAGTCACGCTTCTATATAATCATAAGTACCTATTTTGTCTTTGATGCATATTCCTCAATCATCTCAATTGTTACATACTTTCTTGCAGGTATAATTCCCTGTTTAGAAAGTTCATTGATTTCAGCAGTTACTTCATTTATCTTATCCGCAGAAAATGGAAGTCCTCGCCTGCATAAATCCAATGCTTGCTCAATATAGTATTCGCGCTGCTGTTCCAGGGCAGCAAATTTCGTTATAATCTTATTCTGCTTTCCTACATGTTCTGATATTGCTTTATGTACACTCATACTTTCCACCCCTTAAAAAATTCACCTGCTTTTATCATACCATTTTCTAATAGCATTTTAAGAATAAATATTCTTAGCAGCATAATATTTATTTTAGAAAGAAATAGGAAATAATATCCAGTCCTCATAACTTTTAAAGTGGAGAATAAAATAGTTAAGTAAATCAAAAATTGATTCTTTTTCCTCATTATGGAAATAAAGGAAACACACCTTTCTAAGAAGAAAAGGTTAAGAAACAAAAATGGAAGGTGGCTTAATACGTATGAAAAAAAGTGTAAAAATAAATATCAGTTTATTGCTGGTATTTATGCTGGCACTTATTCCTTTTGCTCAACCCGAATCGCCTAAAGTCCAGGCAACGGAAGAAGGCAGCGAACTTGTACAGCAGTTGAACCAAATGATTAATAATGATCCAATTCTTCGGGGAGGACTTGCAGGAGTCAGTATCCGCAATGCAGAGACAGGCGAGCTTGTATACGACCATATCGGGGATATACGTTTAAGACCTGCTTCTAATATGAAACTCCTAACAGCCGCTTCGGCTCTTGAAACATTGGGAGAAAATTATCAGTTCACAACAGAACTTCTTCACACAGGATCAATAAATGGGAAGACACTTCAAGGTGACTTGATCTTAAAGGGAAAAGGAGACCCAACCCTTTTAAAAAAGGATTTTGATTCATTTGCCGTTAAAGTAAAAGAAGCAGGCATCAAAGTTATTCATGGCAGCCTGATAGGTGATGACACGTGGTATGATGATGTACGCTATTCAACCGATCTATCATGGAGCGATGAATCATGGTATTATGGCGGACAAGTCTCGGCACTTACTGCCTCCCCAAATGAGGACTATGACGCGGGCACAGTAATTGTAGAGGTTTATCCCGGAGAAAAAGCCGGGCAGGAACCGATTGTAAAAATGGTGCCGGAAACAGATTACATAAAAATCGTCAATAAGGCTAAAACCGTCTCTAAAGACGAAAAGAAGGATATCCATATTGAAAGAGATCACGGAACGAACACAGTTACAATTGAAGGAGAAATTCCACTTGAAGGCAGCCGTTCAAGGGAATGGATTGCTGTATGGGAGCCTACTGGCTACGCATTGGATCTATTGAAGCGTTCTCTTGCTGAACAAGGCATTAAAATCAAAGGGAAAACAGAAGCAGGCCCTGTCCCAGAAGGCGCAAAACTATTTGCTGAGCATAAATCCATGCCTATCAAAGATTTGCTCATACCATTTATGAAATTAAGCAATAATGGCCATGCAGAAACATTAATCAAGGAAATGGGCAAAGTTTCCAAAGGAGAAGGCAGCTGGGAAAAAGGGCTTGAGGTATTAGATGAACAAGCAGAAGCCTTTGGAATGAATCAGGAAACTCTCGTGCTCCGGGACGGTTCCGGAATCTCACATGTAAACTTAATTCCGGCAAATGAAATCTCAAAACTTCTTTTCGAAGTCCAGGACGAAGAATGGTTCAGCTCCTATTTGAACTCATTGCCGATTGCCGGCAACACAGACCGGATGGTGGGAGGAACTCTTAGAAATCGCATGAAAAACACCAATGCCGCCGGGAATGTCAAAGCAAAAACAGGTTCAATCTCAACAGTCAGTTCATTATCAGGATATGTTAAGACGTCCAGCGGGGAAGAGCTTATCTTTTCTATTATTCTGAATAACTTAACTGATGGCGGTCAAGGTAAGGTTATTGAAGATAAAATTGCCACGTTATTAGCCAATCAATAAAATGAATAGAAAAGCGGAAGGCGCCCGCCTATCGGCTTATGGCCTCAAGCTCTTAGGAGCCCAACACTAGACAAGCTTAGACCCGAGAGCAGAGACAGTTATCTTACTTTAGAATATGTACATTTTTAGCCATTAAGAAAAGGGCAGGATGCCATCACCGGTATACCTGCCCCTTTTCTGTCTTATTCTGCTTTTGCTGCCTGAATTTGCAGGTCAATTTTCACTTTATCTCCAACAAGAACTCCGCCAGTTTCAAGGGCAGAATTCCAGGTTAAGCCGTAGTCACTTCGTTTGATTGCTCCAGCAGCAGTAAAGCCGACTTTTTCATTGCCCCATGGATCTTTGCCTGATCCTTCATATGTCACAGTAAAGGTTTCTGTTTTTGTTGCACCATGAATAGTAAGATCGCCTGTAACATCATATTCATCATCACCCTTGCTTACAATGCTTGTTGATTTAAAGGTCATTTTCGGATGGTTCTCAACATCAAAGAAGTCCGCAGAACGCAGGTGATTGTCACGATCTTCATTGCGTGTATCAACACTTGAAAGTGAAACATTGAATGTAAGATCAGCAGTTGTTAAATCTGCAGGATCTGCAATTATTTCTGCATCAAAGCTATTAAAGCTGCCTTTCACGTTTGCAATCATCATATGCTTGATAGAAAAATCCACACTGCTGTGTGCAGGGTCAACTGCCCATTTTGTTTTAGCCATAATTTTCTCCTCCAATAGTTCGAATTCACTTGTTTTGAATTCAAGATATTTTAATTCTAGATAAATTATATGCCGGTTTAAGTTTTATGTCAATGATATTTTTTCAAAAGATGGTAAAATGAAGACTACTTAAATTATCAATTTCATACATAACCTAAGTCATAATTATTACATTACGGTTTAGTGATGTTTAAAGGGGAACGGACCATGAATCAGCTTGAACAGATTTACAATAATGCTGCAGAGCATACCAAAATAAAAATCCTGGAGGATGCCGAACGCTATCTGGGCAGTAAAGAGTCGATGCCCTCCTATAAGGAATATCTTTCTGAAAGATTTCATTATATTGATCAAATCTGGGTAAATGTATGGCTGAATAAAATCACTGCTAAAATTTCCAAGCATGAAAAAAAGAAATATCTAAGTGAAAAAGGGTACGACACAGAAAATGTTGACAGGAAAATAATCAATCACCTCTTCCGGACTGAAATGAGGGATTATCAGCCATTTAACAGTTTGGACTGGCTTAATGACGTATTTGAAAGCAATAATGAAGCCTGGGCTGAGCTCTATGAGACTGCACGGGCTCATTATCTGCAAAAAACAGAAGAGGAGCGGCTTCAGCGAAAGAAGTATCGCATCCGCGAAGAGATTGAAAAGAATATTGATGAAATTATTGAAAGAGATTATAGCCTTCTTTATCTTCATGTCAGACATATGGCTTCAAAGCAGCTGGCTTCCGATTTTAGAAACAAGATAAGATATCAAAAAGTGGATACCTTTGCTCTAGAGGAAAAGCTTGATGAGACAGGCAGGTTTGAGGCAGGTGATTATACTGTAATGGGGGAATTCTTTGATGAGCTGACAGGAAATATTCATAAAGCATCTTATGGGGGCAAAGGCTATTTTGAATATGAAGCCTATTACTATGTCTATAAGAACCATATATCAGGATTTCTGTCCGATTCTCTGCAATCGCTCGTCCTGCAGAACCTTCCGCATCATTTATTCGAGGAATATGAAGACGCTTATCAGAAACCGCTGACAGGTAAGTCGGTGAAGAAGTTAATGGCCCATACACTTCAGGATCTTGATGAAAGCTTTTTTGACAGCATTCAGGAGGAATATATTGAAGATCTGCTTAGCTTAGCGGATATACCGTTTGACCCTGTAGTCCATAAAGATCTGCTCGAGAAGGACATTGCTGACAGGGAAAGAAAAATAGCAGAAGAATTAGCTGAGCAGCAGAGGAAGAAAGAAGAAGAGGAACGCATCCTCGAATATATATTCGGGCAGGAATACAGCCCTTCTGTGGAACGGGCCAAAAGGTATGTACTTCATATTGGTGAAACTAATACAGGGAAGACACATCATGCCCTTGAAGGAATGAAATCAGCCCAAAGCGGCATGTATCTGGCACCTTTAAGGCTATTGGCACTCGAAGTATATGATAAACTGAACCGCGAAGGTATACCGTGTTCTTTGAAAACCGGTGAAGAGGAAAAGGCAGTTTCCGGTTCTGAGCATCTTTCAAGCACCGTAGAAATGTTCTACGAAAAGGACTATTACGACGTCATTGTCATTGATGAAGCCCAAATGATCACGGATAAGGACAGAGGCTTTTCCTGGTATAAAGCAATTACCAAGGCAAATGCCAATGAAGTCCATATCATTGGCAGCCGCAGCGCTAAAAGCATGATGCTCCAGCTTCTTGGCGAAGCAGATATTGAACTGAATGAATACAGCCGGGATATTCCTCTTGAAGTCGAAGCAAAGGAATTCAAATTCAGTCATGTACGAAAAGGCGATGCACTCATCTGTTTTTCAAGGAAGAGAGTACTTGAAACTGCCTCAAGACTTCAGCAGGAAGGCCACTCAGTAAGCATGATTTATGGAGCGATGCCTCCTGAAACCAGAAAAAAACAAGTCCAGCGTTTTATAAAGGGAGAAACTTCCGTCATCGTATCCACTGATGCCATTGGGATGGGACTCAACCTGCCTATCCGCAGAATTGTTTTTTTGGAAAATGATAAGTTTGATGGAACGAAAAGGAGAACCCTTACTTCACAGGAAGTTAAGCAAATTGCTGGAAGGGCAGGACGAAAAGGGCTTTACAACATTGGGAAAGTTGCTTTTACAAAAGATATTAAAAGAATGAAGGCCTTGCTTGAAATGGAGGATGCCCCGGTCCACAGCTTTGCCATAGCCCCAACAAATACAGTATTTGAAAGATTCCAAAGGTATTACCGCGATCTCGGATCATTCTTTGAGCTGTGGGATAAGTTTGAGAGCCCCAGAGGAACCAAAAAAGCGGCATTAACAGAGGAGAGAGACCTATATGAAAGGATACGCGGCACAGAAATTGAAGCAAAGCTTGGCCTAATGGACCTATATGGTTTTCTCCATCTGCCATTTTCAAAAAAAGAACATGATCTTGTCCGTCAATGGGAAGAAACCATGTATGCCATTATTGATGGGGAGGAGCTTCCCGAGCCGAGAATCAAGAACCGGAATCTGGAAGAGCTGGAATTGACTTATAAAGCAATAGGCCTGCATTTGCTGTTCCTGTATCGTCTTGAGCAGAGAACAGAAGCGTTATACTGGGAAAGATTAAGGGAAGAAATCAGCGACCATGTTCACGAAAGACTAAAAACCGATATTAAAGAGCTCTCAAGAAAATGCAGAAAATGCGGCAAAAAACTGCCCTGGGAACACGAATATCAAATCTGTGATGAATGTCATTCTTCACGTTCAAGGAGAAGGTACCATTACTACAGAAGGTAATATCCCTTTTTGAGAAGAGGAAGATTTATTATTTACTTGGCATCTGGAAATTAATCAAATTCATGAATTTTACCCGTCCATTCCGAATAGATATTCATGGAAAACAACTATGAAAGTCTTAAAGGGGCGGTAAAAATGGTAAGCTGCACACATCAGGCGGAAGTAAACATACCGATTAAGGCAATATGGAACTTTGTCAGTGATATTGGAAATTGGGCACCCTTAGTGCCCGGTTATATTGCACATGAGGTACTAAGTGACAGAGAATCAACCTGGAGCTTTAAAAGCGATATGGGGATTATTAAGAAAAAAATTGAATTAAAAGTGGATATTACGAGCTGGCAGGAGCCGACAAAGGTTACGTTTCATTTAACAGGACTTAATGAGAAGTTTACAGGACATGGATATTTTCTTGCGGAAAAAGGAAGGAATAATATAAACATCATGACTGGGTCACTTGAAATATCAGCAGAGGGAATGATGGCTAAAGTGGCCAATTCATTACTTAATACTGCTCTTCCGGAAATTACTGCTGAACTGACAGAGGCTGTCGCATCAAAAGCCGAACAGGAATATAGGGAACATGCAGGCGTTTAGTTTGCATCTCAATGAAAAGAACTCATCAACTTGAGTTCTTTTTATTTCGTATATCGATTAGCATAGCTGGAGGCTACGAATGCTTCCGGCTTTATTTTTGGCTCGAGGCCGATTGATTCGATTCTGGAGACCATTTCCTTCACAAATTCTCTCGTTTTATTTCTCTTGCCTGATCCTATGTCCATATGTCCTTCCATGGAGAACGAGCCGCCTTTGTAAATGAATGGAAGAACGATATCAAACATTTTGTCTTTGTACTCCTCTGTAAACAGAGAGACCACTTCTTCTGTCAGCGAGGTTTCATAGGAAATTCTCTCATGAAGATGCAGCATTTTCCTGGGGATTACTGTTTTTCGAATACATGCCCAGGCGCCTTTTCGCTCGTTTTGAATAACAATTCCGGTAATAAAAACTGTGCGATTGCAATGGACCTGTGAGTCTGTTCCGATCATCAGTCTGAAATTCCCATCGGGATTTCGCTTCATAAAGAGTAAGATACGGTTGAATACCTGTTCAAAAGTCAAATTCCTTTCCTGGAGATTTTGAAATTTATATTCAGCACTCACCTATTATCACCACATTAAGTATTTTGTCTCGGAGTATCACTCTTCCACAACCTTTAACTTAAAATGTAATCCTTTTTACTACCATTATATTGAGTGGCCCTGAACAAGTTGTTTATTTTTTTGAAAAAATTGCTTTTGCCGCGGGTGAAAGGAAAATGAATGGGATTCGGCAGATTGATAAAAGCTATGGTAAAAGGAGGAGCTCTTATGAACAAAACACTCATTTTTATTCTTAAATTAGCATCAAGCTTGATTGCTTTTGCCATAGCACTTGATTTATTCTTCGATGCCGCTTTTGCAGATATTGTTTCTTTCAGTCTTCTGGTAACAGTGATGTCCTATTTGCTCGGTGACCGCATCATACTTCCGAGGCTGGGGAACCGGAATGCCCTTATTGCTGATTTCTTCCTGGTTTATGCATCTGTATGGGTGTTTGGGAGTGTGCTGCTTAACAGTTACCTGCAAATCGCATGGGGAAGCATCATAGCTGCAGGAATTATCACCCTTTCCGAGGTGTTTGTCCACCGCTATATACTCAAAACCGCAGCATCCAATCACCAGAATAACCGCAAGGAAGCCGCCTTGAACCCCCGCCTAGCTTATGGAATGGAAATGGCGGAGGAGAAAGAGCCGACACGGGATTGGGATTAAAAATCACAAAACAGAAAAACCCAATGCGGGCTCACCGGCCTGCTTGGGTTTTTCTGATTCTTTCATAAGAATACTCTTGCTATTTTGCCATCAAACACCCAATATTAATAAGGTGAATTTTTTAAAAAGATAAAGAATGAAAGTAGGGTTTTACTTGCAGGATTTTTTAACACTTGGCATTTCAAAAAAACGAACCGAGCTTTTGCTTAAGGCTGGCATCGGGCATCCTACCCCCATCCAGGAGAAAGCCATTCCCGCTTTAATGGAGGGCAGGGATATCATTGCCCAGGCTCAGACCGGAACAGGAAAGACATTTGCATTTATCCTGCCGATTCTTGAAAAGCTGGAGCCAGCCTCATCCCATATACAAACGCTGATTGTAACACCCACAAGAGAATTAGCCCTGCAGATCACAGGGGAAGTTCAAAAACTGACTGCTGCTGATAATATAGAGGTTTTAGCTGTGTATGGCGGCCAGGATGTAGACAAGCAGCTGAACAAACTTAAGAAAAATGTCCAAATTGTTGTTGGAACACCCGGACGGCTGCTCGACCATATTAAAAGAAAAACAATTGATTTATCAAAAACTGATTTTTTAGTTTTGGATGAAGCCGATCAAATGCTTCATATAGGTTTTTTGGATGAAGTGGAGGATATTATTAAAGAGACTCCAGGCAGCAGGCAGACCATGCTTTTCTCAGCCACTATTCCAGCAGAAATAAAAAAACTGGCAAGAAAACACCTGAAAGAACCACAGTATATTCAAGTCGAAAAAACTCAGGGGCCGGCAGATTCAGTTAAGCAAATCGCGATACATACGATCGATCGGGCTAAGCAGGCAACACTCATGCAAATGATTCAAACTCACAGACCCTTTTTAGCCGTTATCTTTTGCCGGACCAAACGCAGAGTAAGCAAGCTTTATGAAGCATTAAAATCAAATGGTTTTCATTGTGATCAGCTTCACGGAGATTTATCCCAGTCCAAAAGGGAACAAGTAATGAAACGTTTCAGGGATGCAGAAATACAGCTATTGGTTGCTACAGATGTAGCAGCAAGGGGACTTGATGTAGAAGGTGTCACACATGTATTTAATTATGATATTCCACTGGATCCTGAAAGCTATGTTCACCGCATCGGAAGAACGGGAAGGGCCGGCATGAAGGGGATGGCAATCACTTTTTATTCATCTGCAGACAAACCGCTCCTTGAAGCAATTGAAAAAGGGCTGAACATTACAATTTCCAAGCAGAACCTTGGCAATAGCCAGGAAAGGCAAAAGCCTTCCAGGTCATCAGAAAAAAACTCTCAATTGCAAAAAAAACCAGTTTCACCTGGAAGAAAGAAAGATGTTAATCGGAAAGATGCAGACAGAAAAAAGAATGAAGACAAAACTTCCCCAACAAAGAGCAGAAAAGGGAAAAGTAAAAAATCAAAACCATTGAATTCAGCTGGTAATGTAAACCGGAGCAAGTCACAATCAAAAAAGAAGGCTTCAGCGCCTAAATCTGTTAGCAACAAGTCAAAAAGACGCGGAAGGTAACCATAATTAAAAGGAGGAGCGAAATGTTAAAAGAACGGATTGAAAATCATCTCAAGGAACCAGGAAACGAAATATACAAAGAAGAAAAAGAATTTGCTGAAAAGCATCAGCTCTTATCAAATGCTGAATCTTTAATAATCAAAAATCCTGAAACCCGCTTTACAACTGCTTATATAGAGAGAGGAAACAAAGAAACAGAAGAAGTGCTCTCACAGGAGACGCCCGATTTTTTAAAACAGCCTATCGATTATTTTGTGAAAAATATTAAAGAGTTTATGTACCTTGAGTCTGAATGGTTTGGGATTATTGGTGCTGACGCCATCTCATTTGAATTCGATGACCTGTTCCGAACCTATGATGTCATGCTTGGACTAAAACTGCCTAAAAAGAAAGCAGAAGCAATTAGGTCTTATTTGAAAAGTACCTTACAAGGTGATTCAGCAACATTTGATTTAATGTTTAACCAGCAAGATGGGTTATGGGAGCTCAACTTTGCTTTGGATGACTTAGAGGGCTTTAAAGAGGATATGACCATAAACGATGCTTACAATTTAATATACAGATATCTATTCCTGCTGGCAGAAACAATTGAGGAAGTGAACTAAAAAAGCGGTTCAATCGAACTGCTTTTTTTATTTATTTTTTTATGGATATTTCTATTTAAAATTCTGCATGATAAAGATGGTTAATAAAAAAGGAGGAATCGAAATGGAAAATCAGCCTAACCAAATGCATCAAAATATGCATACTGGAAATATACCTCAGCAGCTCAATCATGGAGCACATGAAGTTCTTGATGTTCATGAGGTTTTATCAGGTGCAGTCGGCACCTTAAACACATACTCACTATTGCGTCAGCACGTACAAGATCAGGAACTGGCAAGTATAATGGACCGCCAATATCAATTTGTGCAAGAGGAATACAATACTACACTGGAATGCTTCCAGACAGGCAAAGATCCTTCTAAGCCAACACAGAGCTATAAAATGAACCAGAATAATGATTTTATTTATGGTTTAAAGTCTTCTCAGCCAAAAAAACCAATTCAATCTGTCTCCGAAATGAATGAAGAAACAGTTTCCGGCTGCCTTCTGGGAGCATTAAAATCGGCCGCTTCCATGAAAACAATGGCTGCACTCGAAACAACAAATCCAGTTGTTCGGAGAGTACTGGCTGATTCAGTCCCAAATTGCATTGAGATGGCTTATGAACTTTCGATTTATCAAAACAAACATCATTATTACCAGGTACCTCAGTTTACACAGCAGGATATGCAGCAAATGTTAAATGCATATGCATATGCACCTGCACAGGGGCAAATGCCAGCTCAAGGGCAAATGCCAAACCCTAATATTCCACATTAAAAGAGAGCCCCTTGGTAATATGCCAAGGGGCTCTTACATTCTTTTTCATATGCGGTTATTTAAAGGTCTCATCCGATAATGGAGAGCCAGCAGCTGTATGCTGATTCATCCAATCAAGAGATACTCTGGAAACAGTCTGCCAATCCGGAATCTTATCTTTATTTTTCTCAATCCAGCTCATTGCAAATTGGGAATCAATGCCTTTTTCCTCACATTGGCTTAAAAAATCCAGTACGGCTGATTGATTGAATTGATCCCAGCCTCCACACATATTCTGCCAAATCTGCTCAATTGAAGCTTGTATGGGTGAATCGATATCTGTTTTGCCGAGTTGATTATGGCTGCGCATACAAAACTCTCCTTTTTAATTAATATCAATTTCATTATGTCCTACGAAAATAGAAGTCATGTGTGAGGCAAAATAATCCTATAAAATAAAAATTTTTTTCGGGGAAAACATAAGAATTATAGTCTGTTTATAGGATCTCATCCTAATTTTTGTCCAAACCATGACATTTATCATGGTTTGGACATGACACTCATGTCTACAAAACCTTCTGAAAACCCTTTATCATAAGGTTAACGTCATGAAGAAGGGAATTAAAAAATGACTTCTAAACAAAAACAACTCAACTTAAAAAAACAAATGTCACCCTATGAAAAATCCGATTTAACACGCAGCATCATGCAGCTGGTCAATACTCTGGGACCTTTTTTCCTGCTGTGGTTCCTTGCTTATAAGAGCCTGAGCTTTTCTTACCTGCTGACACTTGGCATATCTGTCATTGCAGCAGGCTTTCTGGTCAGGATCTTCATCATTTTCCATGATTGCTGCCACCATTCCTTTTTCAAAAATCGCAAAGCAAACAAAGTCATCGGCACAATCACAGGGATACTTACCATTTTCCCTTATCACCAGTGGCAGCATGACCACAATGTTCACCATGCAACAAGCGGTAATCTGGACAAGCGTGGTACAGGAGATATCTGGACACTGACAGTGAAGGAATACCAGGATGCGTCTTGGTCGACACGTGCAGCCTATCGCATCTACCGCAATCCGTTCGTCATGTTAGGGCTTGGCCCGATTTATGTATTTTTGTTAAAAAACCGATTTAACAGAAAAGGGGCAAGAAAGAATGAACGCATCAATACTTATCTTACAAACGCGGCCATCGCTGGTTTGTATGCGTTCATGTGCTGGGCCATCGGATGGGAAGCATTCCTGATGGTGCAGGGACCTATCTTTTTGATTTCCGGAGCAGCCGGGATTTGGCTTTTCTATGTACAGCATACATTCGAAGACTCATATTTTGAAGAAGATGATAAGTGGGAGTATGTAAAAGCGGCAGTAGAAGGAAGCTCTTTTTACAAGCTTCCAAAAGTACTTCAGTGGCTGACCGGGAACATCGGGTTCCATCATATTCATCACTTAAGCCCGCGAGTGCCTAACTATAATCTCGAAAGCGCACATTATAATACAGCTGAGCTTCAGAATGTACCGACGATTACTCTTTCGACCAGCCTGAAGTCACTTCGATTCCGCTTATGGGATGAAGATGCTCAGGACTTTACTGGATATGGAGCAGCCAAGCAGTCTTCCCTCAGCAAAAAACAGAGCAGAGCGAAAACGGCATCTGTGAAGCCATAAACTAATCCTATAATCTACTGAAGAACAGCTCCTTTGTGATATGATAGCAAAGGAGCTGTTTCAATATTTCACGAACAAAAAGAGGGTACCTCACATGTTTAAAAAGTATTTCACCACATTGAAAAGTTCAGGCACTTCTCCTTATATATGGAGTGTATTCAGCATTTTGCCGTTTTATTTCATCTTTAGATCCACCTCTAAAATCGCCATAGCCGTAGGAATTATCCTGACCATTTTATTTTTTATATCTTTGCGTTTTGCCTTTATATCGCGGAAGTGGCCTGTCTATCTATGGACTGGCATCTTAATCAGCATATCGATTACGATGACCATTCTGTTTTCGTTTATTTATTTTGCTTTTTATATTGCTTATTACAATGGCCATATCAAAAACAGGATTGCATTTTTAACGTTATATGTTATCCATCTGGTTGCAACCACCATCTCAATAAACATTAATTTTGTCACACAAGAGCCATTATTTCTCGAGCAGATACCTTTTATCATTATCATCTGGATCAGTGTTATTTTGCTTCCTTTTAACATTCACAATAGGAAAAAGCAGGAAAAGCTTGAGGAACAGCTCGAAGATGCCAATAAAAGGATCGCAGAGCTTGTCAAACAGGAAGAAAGGCAGCGGATTGCCCGTGATCTTCATGATACACTCGGCCAAAAATTGTCTCTTATCGGGTTAAAAAGCGATCTGGCCAGGAAACTCATCAGCAAGGATCCTGACCAGGCAAAGGAAGAGCTTGTAGACGTTCAGCAAACGGCCAGAACAGCATTAAACGAAGTAAGAAAAATGGTCTCTCAGATGAGGGGAATCAGGCTGAAGGAAGAAATTATTCTTGTTAAGCAAATCTTAAAGGCCGCCTCTATCGAATTCATCGGGGAAGAAGATATTAAATTAAAGAATGTGTCACTCTTCCTTGAGAATATTCTAAGCATGTGCATGAAAGAAGCTGTGACAAATGTGGTAAAACACAGTAATGCAACAGAATGCCGCATCAGCATTGAACAAACCTGGAATGAAGTTAGCATTACTGTCCAGGATAACGGAGTGGGCATTAATCCCTCAACAGATATCGGCAGGGGGTCAGGACTGCTTGGATTAGGAGAGCGGCTCGACTTTGTCAATGGAAGCCTGGATATTGAATCTAAAAATGGAACAACGATTACAATGAAGGTGCCAACAGTCGTGAAGGAAACAAATAAGGAGGAAAAGGCATGATTAAAATCGTCATAGCTGAAGACCAGCGGATGGTGCTTGGTGCTTTAGGATCCCTGCTAAATCTCGAAGACGATATGGAGGTCATTGGCAAAGCATCGAATGGCAAGGAAGCCATATCTCTTGTCCAAACGCTCAAACCGGATGTTTGCATCATGGATATTGAAATGCCGGAAAAAAGCGGCTTGGAAGCGGCAGAAGAATTGAAAGGCATGGGATGCAAAGTTATTATTCTTACAACCTTTGCAAGGTCAGGCTATTTTCAGCGTGCCCTTAAGGCTGGTGTAAGAGGATACTTATTAAAAGACAGCCCAAGTGAGGAGCTGGCCAGCTCAATCAGAAACGTCATCGAAGGAAAGCGCATCTATGCACCTGAATTGATGGATGATGTATATGGAGAAGAAAATCCGCTGACAGACCGTGAAAAAGAGGTGCTTGAGCTGATTGCTGACGGCAAGAACACCAGGGAAATTGCCGACCAGCTCAGCATTAAAACAGGAACCGTCCGTAACTATATATCTGCTATCCTTGACAAGCTGGAAGTTACGAACAGAATTGAAGCTATTACCCAGTCCAAGGAGAAGGGCTGGTTTAAATAAAAGTGTTTCCAGCATAAAAGGACAGCAGCCAAATCCAGGCTTAGCTGTCCTTTTTCATTTTCTTTAATTCTTCCATAACGACAAAGGCCAAATCATCATTCCCGAACAATGATAGAACACCAAGCAATGTCTCATCAGGCACATCGCCCGCTTCTTCTTTTGGAACTGTCAGCTCCAGCGCTTCCTGCAGTGAAATATTTTTCCTTTGATCCGGATATGCCTTTAAATAGATTTCCTCAGGATCTAAATTGTGATTAATGCACCACTGGGCAAAAACGAGGATCATCATTTTTTCTTCGCCCTGATAGTTTTGAATAATTCTTTCTTCGAGCTCTTTGCTGTTCATCATCATAAATCTCCTTATGTATTTATATATTGATTATAGATTTAAATCCAAGATTTTTCATCTGGTTGACATTTCTTTTGCAAATAGAATTTTCAGTAATTCGAATTAATTCTAAATTTATCGTTAATTCATATTGACAATTAAATAGGAGAATATCATAATATTAGAAAAACTTATAAAAACTTTAGCAGATAACTGCACTACTGCCTTGAAGTAGAAAAGAGCGAAAGGCAACCTTTACAAAAACAGCATATGAGTCTTATTACAATGACTGTAAGCAGCTGTTTAACATCCATATTGGTTGTTGCCGGGAAGCAAGCCCTTTCGTCCACGCTCGGAGGATGACTGGGCGTTTTTATTTATCCTCTATTAAGAGCAGCAGGAAAAGCAGGCATTAGGTTTTTAAATCATCTACAGATAGGGAGTTTTGACAATGACTGAATTTAAAATTGAAATCAATCGCACACCTGAGAAAAAACAAAAACCTGCATTTGATAACCTGGTGTTCGGAAAGAATTTTACGGATCATATGTTTGAAATGGATTTTACTGCGGGCAGAGGATGGCATGATCCGAGGATTGTACCTTACCAGCCGCTTTCACTTGATCCCGCTGCAATGATTTTCCATTATGGGCAGAGTGTCTTCGAAGGGTTAAAAGCTTATCTTACAATCGATAATGAGGTATTGCTGTTCAGGCCGGAAAAGAATATGGAGAGACTGAATCAATCCAACTCCAGGTTATGCATTCCTGAAGTTGATGAAGAGCTTGCTCTGTATGCCTTAAAAGAATTAATTTCAATCGATCGGGACTGGATTCCCAATGTAGAAGGCACTTCACTGTACATCCGCCCATTTGTCATTTCAACTGAGCCATACCTTGGAGTGGCCCCATCAAAGAGATACAAATTCATCATTATCCTTTCTCCAGTAGGCGCCTACTATAAGGAAGGCATCAACCCTGTTAAAATTGCTGTTCAAAACGAATATGTCCGTGCAGTAAAAGGGGGAACAGGCACTGCTAAAACCGGAGGAAACTATGCAGCGAGTCTGAAAGCACAGGAGCTTGCCAGCTTAACAGGATATTCGCAAGTTCTATGGCTTGACGGAAAAGAAAATAAATATATTGAAGAAGTGGGAAGCATGAACATTTTCTTCAAAATCAACGGTGAAGTTGTAACACCTGAGCTTAATGGAAGCATCTTAGAAGGAATCACCAGAAACTCTGTACTCGAGTTACTGAAATACTGGAATATTCCAGTGTCAGAGCGCAGAATCTCCATTGAAGAAATCTACCAGGCACATGCGGATGGCCAGCTTGAAGAAGCATTTGGAACAGGCACCGCTGCAGTTATCTCTCCAATTGGCGAATTTTTCTGGGACAACAAGAAAATTGAAATCGGCGGAGGCATCACCGGAGAATTATCTAAGAAAATCTATGATACTTTGACAGGCATCCAAAAAGGAACCGCGCCAGACCCGTTTGGATGGAGTGTAAAAGTGGAAAAGAAAGAGGCAGCAGGTATTAAGTAATCCTTAATGCGGGCAAGGATCGGCATAATAAAGCCGATCCTTTTTCTATTTTAGGCATGAAAATCTGATAAAACGGGAAAATATAGAAAGAACCTACTATGGAGAGGAGATATAAAATGGACAAGATAGAAGTTGGAGAAGTTTTTACAATCAGTGATGAAAATGATCAGGAAATGGAAGTGGAGGTCCTCGCATCTGCAGAGGTTGATGGCAATCAATATGCTGCTGTCAGCTTCGTAGATGATCTTGAGGAAGACACAGAAGAAGATATCGACGTGTTCTTCTTAAAACTTGATGAAGACGGCGACTTTACACCCATTGAAAGCGACGAAGAATTTAACAAAGTCTCAGCCGTTTTCGAGGAAATGATAAACGAGGAATAGAAGAGAAGGAATGATTCCTTCTCTTTTTTTACATAGGAAAATGCTTAAGCTTCCATTCTTCAGAGAACGGAATTTCTCAAATATTAAAGGGGCAAATCTTAAAAAAGGACTGAAACAGCAGGTGATACAATGAAAATATTATGCATCGATGGCGGTGGAATACGCGGTGTCTTTGCTGTCAGTATTTTAAAAGCTCTTGAAGAGGAACTGAATCTGCAAGCAGGCGACTATTTTGATATGATTGCAGGCACAAGCACCGGATCGATAATTGCCTCTTCAGTGATTCTGAAGAAAGAGATGAGCGAGGTCTTGAAAGGATACGAGTCATTCGGTAAAAAGATTTTTGTAAAACAGGCAAAGGTTGGCCTCTTTAAAAGTGTATACAGTGATAAGTACCTGCGGCGTTTTATCCGAAAAGCTTTTGGCGAAACGGAGCTTTCCGATATCAAAAAGCCGCTTTTAATTCCTGCTGTTGATGTGACCCATGGCAAGCCATTTATCCACCGTTCCAATTACGGCAGTACTGGAAATGATAGTTTATCAATGAAGCTTTGGGACGCAGTCCTATCCTCCTGTTCAGCACCTGTGTATTTCCCTCCGAATAACATCAGCAACAGTTATTTATCGATAGACGGAGGGCTTTGGGCGAATAATCCATCACTCGTTTGCATTACGGAGGCGATGCATCACTTCAAGGAGGAACTGCAAAATATTAAAATACTTTCCCTTGGAACCGGTCTTCAAAAAATTGACTTTACGATTGACCATAATAAATACTGGGGTGTAAAACATTGGCTGCCTTTCCAGCTCCCGTCCATGAAAGTGACGCCAAAGCTTTTGGACCTGGCCCTTCATTTATCTTCCGAATCTGTTACCTACCATTGCAAGCATCTGCTCGGAGAAAATTACTTGCGCATAAATGAAGAACTGGGTGAAGAAATGCCATTTGATGAAATAAAGTTTGTGGAGGAATTGGTTATGCTTGGAGAGAAGGTCTATCAGGACCGGCGGGAAGAGATAATGCAATTTATACTATCGTGACTTGAAATCCGTAAAAAAGAGCAAGGGTGAAACCCATGCTCTTTTTCTCATTTAATATTTTTCAAGGAATAATACTTCACGGGTTCTTCTGTATTTTGGAGAGCTTCAGCAATCGTTCCCATAAGGCTGTATGGCCCTTTGGCGTCATGGCCAACTTCCCAGATCATCATTCCGCCGAATCCGTGATTGAGAGCCAGGGCTGTTTTCTTTTTCATCGTATTCGCACCATTGTAGTAGTAGTCGGTGCCATTTAAGCTGATCCTATCTTTTGCTGCGTTTTCAGGATTATCATTTATGACTGCATTATATGATACGGGCTTAATGGCAGGATCTGCTGGCTGAGCATAAAGCGGAACCCCCAGAACCAGCTTATCTTTTGGAATACCCTGTGAATCAAATAGCTGTCCCCAATAGTTTACGATATTCTCTGTAAAGGAGTAGGGAGAAAGATTAGCAGCATTGTAACCGCCATCCCACTGGCCATCGTAAGCCATAATATTTACATAATCAACCTTCATGAACATTGCAGGCTCATATACGACATATCCCGTCTCTGTCCCGGTTACACTATGAATTTTGGCATGAACCGCAACAGACAGCACTTTCCCGTTTGCATGAAGCACTTCGCTAAGCTTATTGATAAAGACAGCCAGGTATTTTGCATCCTCTTTGGAGCGCGGATGCTCAAAATCAATGTCAATGCCATCAAGGTTTTCGTTTTGAGCCAGCCCCGCCAGTTCTTTTACCAGCCTATCTCTCGAGGAGTCATCAGCTATGGCTTGTTTAAAATAATCATAAGATTCCCCGCCATTGATATGAAACCATCCCCCTACAGCAAGTATGGCCTTTACATCTTGCTCGTGTGCATTTCTTACCACACTTCTCAGATTATTCAGGGCTGAATCACCATTTAAAGAAATGCTTCCGTCCTTCTCAGGATGTGCGAAAGAAAATAGGATATGAGACAGATTTGAATAATCGATCGATTTTGGATCACGGTAGTCCTGGACATAACCCATCAGCACTTTTTCGGGAACCTCCGAAAGCTCCGGGATTTCTTTTTTGACCGGAAGTTTGCTGGATTGTGAAACCGGCACAGGCTGTTTTAAAGACGGGGTCTGATCCGTGTTGTTTGTATAGTAAATGCCTGCAGCGAATCCGCTGGAAAAAATAAGAACAATCAATATCAGCATTTGGTGTATTCTTTTCACAAATAGTAAACCTCCATCATTCAATCCTTTAAAAGTGTATCAAAAAAGAGAACAAGGAGGGGGTGGTAATTTATTGCATGCATTCCATTCTTAAATCATACAATAAACTTTCAATAAAAATATGATTCTCATCACATCCCAAACTTTTCCCCCATGGTACATTCCTTATAAGCAATATAAACAGCCTTGAAAAAGATTGATATAGGAGGAAATGTACAGTGAGCGAATTGATTAATAACCGTGAACATCAGGGCCATCACAACAGTCCTGTTCAGAACTATGAAGGCAAAACTGTTCATCTGAAGCCTGAAGAACAGCCCGGACACCCCATACATACATTTATCCGGGAGAATAGGGCAATTGATAAGCATCTGAGGGAAAAGGTAAAAGTCCATCTCGAGGCGTTCATCCAGGAGGATAACGTGGAAAATGCTTATAAACTATTAGAAGACTGTATCCTGCTGCTTGATCTTGATAAGCATTACAGCCGGAAGGAAAATCTGCTTTTCCCATACCTGGAGAAGTACGGAATCTATGGTCCAACAAATAATATGTGGAGCATCGATGACTTTATTAGGGATGGCATCAAGGATGCCAAGAACCTGCTCAGCCATTACAATGGGGACAAGCAAAAGGTCATCAATGCCGTGCGTTTCATTTTCAATGAAATTAGCGCCATGATTTACAGGGAGGAAAATATCCTTTTCCCCATGGCTTTAAAGAATCTTACAGAAGATGAATGGGTTAAGATTGCCCGTGAAAGCGACGAAATTGGCTTCTGTCTGACCGGCCCTGAAGAAGTATGGAGGCCCGAACGCAAAGGGATTGACGGGAAAGCAATATCAGAAGGCTATATCAAAATGGAAACTGGCATTTTATCCTTAAAACAGCTGGAACTATTATTCAATCATTTGCCTGTCGATATCACATTCATTGATCATGAAGACACAGTCCGCTATTTCTCTCACGGAAAGGAAAGAATCTTTGCCAGAACCAAAGCTGTGATCGGGCGAACTGTGCAGAATTGCCATCCGCCCCGGAGTGTCCATGCTGTGGAAGAATTGCTGAAGGATTTCAAGGCAGGCCGAAAAGACTCTGAAGATTTCTGGATAAAATTCAGAGATAAATATGTTTATATCCGTTATTTTGCTGTAAGGGATGAAAACGGAAGCTATGCAGGAACCCTTGAATTCACACAAAATATCAGTCCAATCCAGGAAATCGAGGGTGAAAAAAGAATCCTTTCATAATCATAAAAAAGCTAAGAGCGTCCGGGCTCTTAGCTTTTTTTGATTTTTGAAGGATTATTAATCTTATATAACACGGGTTCTTCTATAATGAATTCCTCGTCACAGTCTTTGCCTTTAGGCAATTTCTTTTTAACAATTTTTCCATCAAATTCAAGGCCTTCCCCTGGCTGAAGTTCAAATTTCTTCAGAGTTTTTGAGTGGGAGCACCAGCCAAGTCCCACTTCTACCGGTTCATTCTCTTGGATAACAACATCTTCCAGGACGATTACTTCATCATTATCTTCATTGAAATGGTTCCAGCTCAAGGCAAATTGTTTTACTTTAGCAGTAAAGTGGACCTTTTCTGCAGGCGGTTCCAATGCTGGCTGTTTTTCCTTCTTGGCTTTTTTTGCAGAAGGCATTGTCTTATTGCTGTTTTCAGACGGACTCTTAGTAACGTCTTCAGACTTCTCACTGGCTTTTTTGGGAGCATCCTTTTCAGAAGGAGCAGAGGAGGTGTCCGCAAAATCAGCAGAAAGTGCTTTTCCAAAGCTTGGGGACTGCATCTCTTTAAGATAAGCCGGGTGTATGCAGCTCAGATTTCCGTCCTGAAATTCGATTATGATTGTATAATAATCACCAGACTCACCGTATGCCTGATAACCTTTCACGGTTACAAGGCGCTGCTGTGATTTTTCTTTATACCAGAATTCCTTCTTAACTTCCCTTGTAGTTGATAATCCCCATTCCCTGACTTTTTCTTCATAATGGGCATCATCCTGAAAAGTTTCAAAATTCCCCACTGGAGGAAAATAGGCCGTATTGTTTGGGTCTTCAATATGAGGCAGAGTTATTGCCAATCCGTCCACATCCTTTCAAGATTATTTTAATGGCCGTTCGTGATAAAATCAAAAATGTGGAAGGGTTTTTCCGAAAACTTTTGAATATAGTTAATAAATGAATGACAGTTTTGCGGTAAAGGAGTCTATATGATGAAGACATTCAAAAACAGAAATGATGTTCCGTTAAATGAAAAATGGAATCTTGAAGACATTTATTCAAGTTTGGAAAAATGGGACGAAGATTACCAGAGGATTGAACAATTAGCTGATAAACTGAAGACCTATGATGGACAGATTCATGATGGTTATTCCCTTTATCAATATCTCGAGCAAAAAGAAAAACTTTCTTACATATTTAATAAGCTCTATGCATATGCGATGCTGAAAACAGATGAAGACACACGGGTCACTGATTCGCAGGCATTTGTGGACAGGGCAAAGCAATTAAGCGTTAAAATCAGTTCATCCACTTCTTTTTTTATGCCTTTTCTTTTAAGTCTGGATGAAGAAGCCCTAAAAAGCTATATTGCTGAGGAAAAGGGCTTGAAATATTTTGAGGAAGACCTGCTCGAATCCTTCCGCTATAAGCCGCATGTCCTTAATAAAGACAAGGAAGAAATTTTGTCCCGCCTTGGCGAAGCACTTTCGGTTCCCAGTCATACATTTGGAATGATGAATAATGCTGATATAAAGTTTGGCGATGTAACAAAAGACGATGGCGAAAAGGTTGAACTGACACGCGGCATGTATGCCAAAATTATGGAAGAGGAAGACCGGGAAAAGAGAAAAGAAGCGTATAAGGCCTATTACCAGCCGTATGTGCAGCTAAAGAATTCCATTGCTTCCACCCTTTCTGCTGCGATAAAAAACAATGTGAGCATGGCCAACATCCGGAATTATCCTTCAGCCCTTGAAAAAGGATTATTTGGAGATAAGGTACCAAAGGAAGTATATGTAAATCTTATTGAGACAACTAAAAAAAATATTGGGGCAATGCATCAATATACCAGGATCCGCAAGAAACAGTTAGGCCTTGACGAGCTGCGGCAATATGATTTGAGTGTTCCATTAGCAGAGGGTGTAAAACCTGATATATCGTACGAAGAAGCTTATGAAACGATGTGTAAAGCATTGGAGCCTCTTGGAGAGGATTATATTAATATTCTCAAGGAGTTTAAGTCAGGGCGTTATATTGATGTGCGGGAAACTCCAGGGAAGCGGTCAGGGGCGTATAACCTGGGCATCTATGGCGTTCATCCTTATATCCTGCTGAATCACCGTGATGATCTGGACAGCCTTTTTACACTTGCTCATGAATGCGGACATGGGGTCCACAGCAAGCTGAGCTCACAGCACCAGCCGCAGATTACCGCCCGTTATAGCATCTTTGTAGCGGAAGTGGCTTCAACAGTGAACGAAGTGCTGTTGATTCATTATTTGCTGAACAGGGAAAAGGATAAACAAGTCCGCAGACATCTCCTTAATCATTTTATTGATCAGTTTAAAGGAACCTTCTTCACCCAAGTCATGTTTGCTGAGTTTGAGATGAAAACGCATGAATTAGCAGAAAAGGGAGAGCCGCTTAACGCTGAAGTTTTCAGCGGAATCTATGAACGCTTATTCCGCGAATATAATGGGGATGAAATAGTCTTTGATGAAGAGGTGAAATTCGGCTGGGCAAGGATCCCTCATTTTTACCGTCCATTTTATGTTTATAAGTACGCTACCGGATTTGCGTCTGCCATTCATCTGGCAGCGAAAATTCTTGAAGGGGACAAAGAAACGCTGAATAGCTATCTTGAGTTCTTAAAAAGCGGAAGTTCCGATTACCCGCTTGAGCTGTTAAAGAAAACCGGAGTGGATCTGACTTCCCCATATCCAATTGAAAACTCCCTTCGGAAATTCAGAGATCTTGTAGAAGAATTCGGTAACCAATAGAAGGACCTGGCCTGTTTCTTGACTTAGGGAACAGGCTTTTTTCCTGCATAATTAAAAGAACAGCTTGCTGAATACAATTAATGGACAGGATGAAATATTCCTGCAATAATTGATGCAAACTTAATTTAAAACGAAGATAGTGCAAATATAATTGTGAAGGATGAAAGGATGAAAGTACTTCTGGCAAGCCCAAATTTTCACCAGGCAAGAGGAAATACGGTTACCGTTCAGCGTATTGCTGATGGACTTAATAAACTGGGCATCGAGACTAAAATCATTAATATCACAGACGATCGCGAATTAACTTGCCTGCCAAAAGCTGATATCGTGCATGGCTTTAACGCTTACAGGTTTGGCGAATTTATTAAAGGGCTTGGTAAAAGGCCTGAAAGATATGTTGTAACCATGACTGGCACAGACTTAAATATCGATCTTTATGATCCGGTAAAAAAAGCCGTTGTTTTTGAAACCATCCTCCATGCCGAAGCTATACACGTATTTGATGAAGAAGCCAAGCTGGTACTGGCAAAAGAATTTCCCGAGGCAAGAGATAAAATCAGTGTTATCCATCAGGGCACTGTAATATTTCCTGAACCTGGAGGCGATTATAAAAAGGAACCTGGCACTTTTTTATTTTTGCTGCCGGCAGGGATCCGCAAGGTAAAAAATATCCCTTTTGCCATAGAAAAGCTTAAAATGATTTACGAAAAAAATCCCGAGATCCGCCTTTGGGTGGCGGGCCCTATTATTGAAGAAGAAGAAGGATATATTGTAAAGTCCCTTGCAGAAGAGAATAAAGAGTGGATTCAATATCTTGGGCAAATCCCCCATCATCATATGGGAGAGCTATACAGGCAAGCTGATGCCGTATTGAATACATCCCATTCTGAAGGCCAGCCTGCAGCTCTTTTAGAAGCTATGGAATATCGCCTTCCAGTACTTGCAGCCAATAACCTGGGCAACCGAAATATCATTGACCATCAGGAAACCGGATTAATCTATACTAATCCGGTCGAATTTCTTGATTATGCAGACAAACTAGTGAATAATTACGAGTTGAGGATAAAATTGGGGCGGGCTGCCAAATTCTATGTTGAGTGCAGCCATTCTTCGGAATATGAAGCTAAAACACTTCAAAAAATTTACAAAACAATTTTAGAAAAGTCCCCAAGTAAATAATGAATAGGCAAGGAGAGAGAAAATATGTCGAGAGAAGAAATCATAAAACTAACTTCTTTATCTACAAAAGGCGGCTGAGGATGCAAAATTGGTCCTGAAGACCTGGCGCAGGTTCTGCGTCATTTGCCAAAGTCTGTACCTGACCCCAACCTTTTAGTAGGACTGGATACATCTGATGATGCAGGCGTATATAAAATAAATGATGAAACTGCCCTGGTGCAGACACTTGATTTCTTTACTCCTATCGTGGATGACCCATATATGTTCGGGCAGATTGCCGCAGCCAATTCACTTAGCGATATTTACGCTATGGGCGGAAAGCCAATAACCGTTATGAATATTGTAGGTTTTCCAATCAGTAAATTGGATAAAGGCATCCTTGCAGACATTCTGGCTGGCGCATCCGATAAAGTTAGAGAATCCGGTGCTGTTTTAGTTGGAGGGCACTCCATTGACGACCAGGAGCCAAAATTCGGTTTATCTGTGACTGGAACAGTACACCCTGAACGAGTTAGAACAAATGCAGGAGCCAAACCTGGTGACAAACTGATTTTAACCAAGCCGATTGGCGTGGGGATACTTACTCAAGCGATAAAAAGGGATATGCTGGATCAGGAAGGAATCGACCGTGTAATGGAAGTCATGGCTGCCTTAAATAAAGACGCAGCTGAAGCTATGGATAACTACCAGGTCAATGCCTGCACAGACATTACTGGTTTTGGCCTTCTCGGACACGCAATGGAGATTGCGGAAGGAAGCGGCACAGGCATTACCATTGAAAGCAAGGCCGTTCCAATCCTTCCAAAAACAAGAGAGCTTGCTGAACAGAATATTATTCCTGGAGGCTCCAAAAAGAATCATAAATGGCTGTCCGGCCGGATTCAGTATGAAAATATTGATGATGTGGACCAAGTGATACTATGTGATGCCATCACTTCTGGGGGACTTTTAATAACCGTTCCTGAAACTGAAACTGAATTGCTCCTAAAAGACCTTAAGGAAAAAGGAGTAGAATGGGCTTCCATCATTGGGACTGTAACAGATCAGAATCCTGGAAAGATTACTGTTATCTGAAAAAAGGACTCGAAAAGAGTCCTTTTTTACCTTTACTAAAAAACAAAACAAGGAAGTGCAAACATGAAAAAATTCTTAATGCTCATGACTATCTTTTCACTGATGCTCCTGTCAGCATGCAGCGGCAATGAAGCAGATAACACAGACGGAAACGGAAAAGAACAATCGAAAGAAACGTTCACCATTGGGGTCATTCCAGTTCAAACAGAGGGATCCATGGAAGCTGCCATGGACAAACTGCAGTCCACTTTATCGGAAAAACTCGATAGGGATGTAGCTGTAGAAGTATATCCGGATTATAACGGGGTAGTGGAAGCCATGAACTACGATAAAATTGATATGGCTTATTTCGGCCCGTTAACATATGTTGTTGCACATGAGAAGAGCGGCGCAAAAGCCATCATTACACAGCTGATCGATGGAGAGCCATTCTATTATTCATATATCATCACCCATAAAGACAATCCATGGAATTCACTTGAAGATTTCCTGAAAAACAGCAGTGAAGCAGACTTTGCCTTCGGTGATATCAATTCAACTTCAGGATCTCTAATCCCGTCCATTGAATTGAAGGACCGCGAAGTTTACAAATCAGAGGATGAACACAGCTTTAAGTCCGTCAGATTTACCGGCTCGCATGATGCTACTGCATTGGCAGTTCAAAATAAGCAGGTTGATGCAGGTGCGATTGACAGCGCCATTTACAATCAACTAGTGGATTCAGGAAAAGTGGATGGAAATCAGATTAAAACCATCTGGAAATCAGAAAAGCTATTTCAGTACCCATGGGCTGTACATGAAAACACCGATGAAGAAACGATTAAAGCATTAAAAGAAGCATTTCTAGCGATTGAAGATCCGGAAATTTTAGATGCTTTCGGGGCAAGCGGATTTACAGAGGCAAGCAATGAAGATTATGAAAGCATTCGCCAGGCTGCCCTAAAAGAGGGACTCATTAAAGAATAGGGCTGATAAGATTGTGGTTTAAAAAACGCAGCATATTAACATATTTCCTATTGGCTTTATTTGTTTATCTAAGCATGAGGCTAACGGAATTCGATTTATCGAAATTCAAAGACTTCCGCAATATGATAGACTTTCTGTCCCATTGGTTCCCGATGGATTTTTCTCTTCTTCCAAAGATACTTGAAGACAGTCTGGAAACATTGGCCATGGCTTTTCTGGGAAGCTTTTTCGGGCTTATTATCGGACTTCCCTTAAGCTTTATGGCCGCCAAAAACACGTCCGGCTCTAAACTTATTTACCATTTAACCAGAGTCGGCCTTAGTTTTGTCCGTTCCATCCCTGAAATTGTTTTCGGTCTGATTCTTCTTACGGCTCTTGGACTTGGTCCTTTTCCTGCTGTCCTGGCCATTATGTTTCATAACATTGGGGTTCTGGGAAAACTGATCTCAGAACTCATTGAAGCATCCGATCCCGGCCCGCAGGAGGCCATGAAAGCAGTTGGTGCAAAAAGCTGGTTTGCTTCCCTCTTCAGCATCCTGCCCCAAATATGGCCAAATGTATTATCGAATTACTTCTACCGGTTTGAGGTTGCCATTCGAACTTCTCTTATATTGGGTTTTATTGGCGGTGGAGGAATTGGCCAAAGACTTTTTAATGATTTTAAAACCTTCCAATACAGTTCAGTTTCGCTCGATGTACTGGTTATTATGATCATCGTTATTCTAGTGGATCTTTTCGGAAGCTATGTTAGGAACCGAGTGATATAAAGGAGGCCTGAAATGCTTGAGATTCGAAATATAACAGTCCGTTATCCCGGCATGAAGCATAATGCCCTGAATTCCATAAACCTGAAGATCCATCCTGGTGATTTTGTTTGTGTGTTAGGTAAAAGCGGTGCTGGAAAATCCACTTTGATCCGCTGTTTAAATGGCTTGCAGACACCATCATCTGGGGAAATCATCTGGGATGGCCTATCCTTTTCTGCACTGAGTGATGAACAGCTACGAAAAATCCGCAGGGAGATGGGAATGATCTTTCAGCATTTTAATTTAATTCCCCGATTAACTGTCCTGCAAAATGTTCTGACAGGTATGTTCGGATACAGGAGCAGCTTCAAAAACCTTATTGGATGGTTCACAGATGAAGAAAAGGCTCAGGCTAAACAAGTCATTGCAGAGGTGGGCTTAGCCGATTTTGCCGATCGAAGGGTCGAGCATCTTAGCGGAGGGCAGAAACAGAGAGTCGGCATTGCAAGGGCAATCCTTCAAAAACCAAGGTTCCTTCTAGGCGACGAGCCTGTTGCGAGCCTGGATCCGGGAACTTCAGACCGGATATTCAGCCTTCTTCAGGAGATGCATGAGAGGCATAAGCTTCAAACCATTATAAATGTCCATGATGTTCAGTTAGCTAAACGTTATGCAACCCGCATTATCGCTTTAAAAGATGGGGAAGTCGTTTTTGATGATAAACCAGAGCAGTTTACAGACGATATGTATGTATTTACATATGATGCAGAAAGTTATGGCGAAAAGTCATATATCCGTTCAACTTAGATAAGGAGGCAGAGGAAATGGCCAATTGTCCATGAGTAGTGGATAGCTCGAACGTCGTGTACGTTTCGAATGACCCTGATATCAAACTATTTAATGAGGGCCATATATCGAAGAAAACAGTGGTGTTGACCTTTGATGATGGACCAGGAAGAGTTCTTCCGGAAATATTGGATATCTTGAAGAAAGAGAATGTTCCAGCTGTATTCTTCTGGCAATCCAGGCTTTTATACCCTCAGCGTCCGTGGAAAAGAGTCATGGAAGAAGGTCATCAGATAGGCACTCACTCTTCAAAGCATTCCAACTATGTTAAATTAACTCCAAATGAACAAATCCAGGACCTCCTCAACAGCAAAACTAAGATTGAGTCGATCATCGGCCAGGGAGTAAAGCTTTTCCGGCCCCCATTTGGGCAGTACAATGAACACACTATAACTGCAGCCAAACAGCTTGGTCTAACAACCATCATGTGGAGAATCTCGTCAATGGACTGGGAGCTTAAAGAACAGCCTGAACAAATAATCGCAAACGTTGTAGAGAACCTGGAAGACGGAGCGATCATTCTTTTGCATGAATTAGCCCAGACTGTTGAAGCTCTTCCTGGTTTAATTGCTGAGATCCGAAATAAAGGCTATGAATTCAGTTTGCTCTAAAAGTATCCTTGTGCAGGATACTTTTTTTGTGCAGTGAAAAAAGCAGTATTTTTTTAAAAGCAGATTGATATATATTGTGAGGTAGGATGTCTATTAAGGAGGAGCGCCAGCTTGTTTACTAATATTGTGACTGCAAACGGTACTCTAAATGACCGTTACATTTTAAGAAGAGAGAATTTATATCAGGGAGCGAACGGCCGGTTTGTCGAGCGCTTTTTTATTGATGCGTCAAAAAGCTATATTTTCAAACCGCTGACAAACAATTCTCAGCTTGGAAAAGAAGTATGGATTTTCGAAAATGTACTGGTGGGACTCCCGCTAAATTTTCCAAAAATCCTGTCGTACTCCGTTCAAAACAATCTAAGCAATAATTGGATTATTTTAGAGGACCTTGGCACCATCACACATACTTTTGATCCTACTATTGCACTGGAACTAACTGCATTAATGGCCAAATGGCACTCTCTGCCCGCTGAGCGGTTTTCCAATACACCGCTGAAAGGTCCTAAACCGCCTATTGAGGAAATGGCAGCCCATATTCTGCAGAACAAAGAGAAAGTTTTTACTATTTTTAAGTTACATAATGTTTCAGAGCGTTTAAGCAATATCATCTTCAGCACATTTACCAGTAAACCCTTTTCCGCTTTGAAGGTTCTTTGCCATGGGGATTTGCACCAGGGGAATTTTGGTTATGCTGGCGATAAGACAGTGGTTCTGGACTGGGAACATTGCCACTTGAACACACCTCTTTGGGATTTGTTCCATTTAATTGATATTTCACATCCGGATTTCTCTAAGCCTAATACCCATACTCTGCGAAATCTGATTCTGGACTGTTATAGTGAAGAATTTCAAATTTCTCCACCTGAAAGGGAAAAATTCAAACAGGAATATTATTTGTTTTCAGCTGTTTTTTCAGTTTGGATGATGTTGTTAATACAATCTGATTTGGACAATGAGAAAGCGAAGTGGACTCCAGAACAGCTGTCGAGGCAATTAAAAGAGACCATACGCAATCTTGTTGAATGTGCCGAAGAAATAATTTAGAACGAAAGTCAGTTCATCCTGATTGACACAAATTAACTAATATGATATTTAATTATTGTTTAGCACTCTTAAGGTTTAAGTGCTAATGTAATGAAAATTTGAAAGGGGAGAGATTAACTTGGAAACAAAACAGTTTCAGGCAGAATCCAAAAGATTATTGGAAATGATGATCAATTCCATTTACTCTCAAAGAGAAGTGTTCCTGAGGGAGCTTATTTCCAACAGCAGTGATGCTATCGATAAGATCTACTACAAAGCACTTACAGATGATTCCTTAACGTTTGACAAAGATAGTTACTACATAAAGGTCGTTCCTGATAAAGGAAACAGAACATTAACAATCAAAGATACCGGTATTGGAATGTCAAAAGAAGAGCTGGAAAACAATCTTGGTGTCATTGCCAAAAGCGGTTCTCTGGCTTTTAAGAAGGAAAATGAGATTAAAGAGGGCCATGATATTATTGGCCAATTTGGAGTAGGATTTTATGCGGCATTCATGGTCGCTGATGTTGTAACAGTAATCAGCAAAGCCCTTGGCAGTGAGCAGGCGTACAAATGGGAATCCCATGGGGCGGAAGGATATACGATTACGCCATGTGAAAAAGAGGCAGTCGGTACTGATATTATTCTTAAAATTAAAGAAAATACGGAAGATGAAAGCTTTGATGAATACCTCGAAGAGTACCGCTTAAAGTCCATTATAAAAAAATACTCAGACTTCATCCGCTATCCAATTAAAATGGATGCAGCAATCAAAGAACCAAAAGAAGACGCTGAGAATGAGTATGAAGAAATCACCGAAGAGCAGATCATCAATAGCATGGTTCCGATTTGGCGGAAAAATAAGAGTGAACTGACAGACGAAGATTATGAAAAATTTTATCAGGAGAAGCATTATGGCTTTGACAAGCCGGTAAAGCATATCCATATTAATGTGGATGGCACAATCCGCTATAATGCGATTTTATATATTCCTGAGAATATTCCATTTGATTATTATTCAAAGGAATATGAAAAAGGGCTCGAGCTTTATTCAAATGGCGTATTAATTATGAATAAGTGTGGAGACCTTCTGCCTGATTTTTTCAGCTTTGTAAAAGGGATGGTGGACTCTGAAGATTTATCGCTTAACATTTCAAGGGAAATGCTTCAGCACGATCGGCAGCTGAAGCTCATTGCGAAAAACATCAGCAAAAAGATTAAAAACGAACTTCAAAGTCTGATGAAAAATGAGCGGGAAAAATATGAACAATTTTATAATTCTTTTGGAAGACAATTAAAATATGGTGTATACAGCGAGTTTGGAACCCATAAAGAAATGCTCCAGGATTTACTGATGTTCTATTCTTCAAAAGAAAAGAAATTGGCATCACTTGATGAATATATATCAAGGATGAAGGATGACCAGAAATATATTTATTACGCAGCTGGAGAGTCACATGAAAGAATAGAAAAGCTTCCACAAACTGAACTTGTGGCTGATAAGGGTTATGAAATCCTGTACTTTACAGAAGATATTGACGAGTTTGCCATTAAGATGCTTATGAACTATAAAGAAAAGGAATTTAAGTCTGTCTCAAGCGGCGATCTCGGCATAGAGAATGAGGATGAAAAGTTATCAGAATCAGAAGAAAAAGAACATAAGGAATTGTTCAGCAGCATGAAGGAAATTTTATCAGGAAAAGTGACTGATGTCCGAATTTCCAAAAGGCTTAAAAGCCACCCGGTTTGCCTGACAGCTGATGGAGAAGTTACCATTGAAATGGAGAAAGTCCTAAGCAGCATGCCTGACAATCAAGACGTAAAAGCGAACAAGGTTTTGGAAATCAATTCAAACCATGAAGTCTTCCAAGCCTTAAAAAATGCTTTGGAAAATGATAGAGAAAAATTATATTTATATACAAACATCCTATATAACCAGGCGCTGCTGATAGAAGGCCTTCCAATTAGTGATCCTGTGGAATTTACGAATGATATCTGCAAAGTAATGGTCTAATATATACATTTCAACAGTCCAATATAAATGGGCTGTTTTTTTTTGTTATTTGTTTAGCACTGCCAAAGGAATATTTTATGTGCTAATAAACACACTAAGCAGTAAAGGAGGAGTGTTATGCTGCATAGCAAGGGAATATTGCTGAAATTTATGGCCTGTCTTGTCCTTTTCTATATTATTCTTGGCAAAAGGTTCGGCATGAGCTTTGAAAATATATTTATTATTACAGCCTTGCTTGTGATCACCTCATATATATTGGGTGATATGCTGATACTTCGCCGGACAAATAATGCAGTGGCAGTCATTGCTGATTTCGGCTGGGCTTTTTTGCTCATATGGTTTTTGAGCTCTATTTTAACACTTCAAGATGAACCATTAGCATGTCATTCTGCAGCTTTCGGATCAGCCATATTTGAGTATGCATTCCATTTATATCTCGTAAGAAATTTGGCTGAAACAAGAGCAGAAAATGGCTCTATAAGCCATGGGAACCTTCGATATAATATTGAAAATTCCAATGACCTAACTCCCCTAAAACCAGATGGGCGAAGCAGTGAAGGTCATTAATCCATTCTAAAATTTTTGAGAAGGAGATTAACATGTCTGTTTTCGTTTACCAAACATTTGAAGTGAAGCAGGATAATTTTGTTGAGGCTTTAAAAAATCTGAGGATGATCCAAGGCTATCGGAACGAAAATTACCAGCACAAGGTTGAGCTATTATCGCCAATTTCAGGAGATGATCATACATATGCTTTTCTTTCCACATATGAAGGTCTTGCTGAGATGGAACTGCAAAACAAAAAGATGTTTGAAGATGAGGAATACAAAAAACTGATCGAGCAATTCTTCCTTGAGGATATTGTCCAAGGGAGCATGCATACTCAGTTATTCAGATCTGTAACAGGATTAAAAAACGACAGTTCTGAGAAGAAGAAATAAGTACTAATGGCAAAGTCCATGAAATTAAACGGAGGCCGATCATTACCTGAATCGGCTTGTTTTTTTGCAAAAAAGCAACAGAACAAAAGATATAAAGAGGGAGGTACACCATGGATTTTTTTCTTCCCAGCGGCAATTCCTCAAAGGAAAGTGAATCCGGTGATTTAAAATGGTGGCAACTATCTCTAATTGGAGTAGGCTGTACGATCGGGACCGGTTTCTTTCTCGGATCTGCCATCGGAATCAAGATTACAGGACCGTCCATTGTATTTTCATTTATATTAGCAGCAATTGGAACCTATATCGTCTATAATCTTTTAGCTAAAATGACAGCAGAAGACCCCCAGGAAGGATCTTTTTGCTATTATGCCAATAAAGCTTATGGCAAGTGGGCTGGCTTCAGCTGCGGGTGGAACTACTGGTGCTCAAATATACTAATAATGGGGAGTCAATTAACCGCGCTGTCTATCTTAACAAGATTCTGGCTTCCTCATGTGCCACTTTGGGTTTTTGCAGCGGGTTATGCCATTCTTTCCATTATAGTAGTTTTAACAGGAAACAAAGGCTTTGATAAGGTAGAAGACCTCTTTGCCGTAATTAAGACAGCAGCGATTATTATGTTTATTATCCTGGCAGCTGCTGCATTGGCAGGAGTAATAGATGGAGATGCAAAGCATCCAGGATACCCTGGTACTGCTCGCGATTGGTTTCCGGAAGGCTTTAAAGGCTTTTGGTCCTCCTTGATTTATGCTTTTTATGCATATGGAGGGATTGAAGTTATCGGGCTAATGGCCACAAGGTTAAAGAAGAAAGAGGATGCACCCAAAGCCGGCATTATCATGCTTATTGTTCTTGTCATTATCTATGTCATTTCCCTTGGCTTAACCGTATATATGGCATCACATGGAGCTTTTAATGAAAAAGAGAGTCCTTTTGTAACTGCAATGGATAACTATAATCTGAACTTCTTCCCGCACGTTTTTAATGCAGCCATCATTATTGCCGGATTCTCTACAATGACCGCTTCGCTGTTTGGAGTAACAGCCTTATTGGTTACTTTGGCTAATGATGGCGATGCCCCTGCGGTATTCTCAAGAAAGATAAAGAAGTGGAAGGACCTGCCTTTGCCGTCGCTGGGGCTTGCTACAGCCGGTTTAATTGCATCAATCGTAACCGCCTTACTGCTGCCGGGCAAAATATATGAGTATATAACTACTGCTGCTGGTATATTAATTTTATTCAATTGGTCATTCATCATCATTTCAGCTCTGCGGATTCTGGAAATTAAGCTGTTAGGAAAGATAATAGCTGCTGCGGGATTGCTTCTGATCCTGGCTGCGATAAGCGGCACAATACTTGAAAAGTCAATAAGGCTTGGATTTTTTGTCAGTTTAATATTTGTAGCATTAATAGCGATCGTGGCCTTAATTATGCAAAAAAAAGTATGGAAAAAAGAAGGCGGGAGCAGCTGTTAACAATAAAAAACAAACACCAGTCCTTCATTTCTGGTGTTTGTTCAATTTTATACGCTGTATCTTATTCACTTTTAAGCAGTCCATAGGCAGACTGTACAAATAAAATTATTAATCATTGCAAATAATCTCTTTCCTTTATTTAAAATTCCTTTAAAGCATTTGAAAGAATGGGAAAGGGGGCGTACAGATACTTTTTATCTTTTCAAGTCCTGCAGATGATGGACAAGCACTTACTTTAAATATGGGGATAATTTCTGAATGATTTGATTCAGCTTTTGATTATTTCTTTCATACATTTCCTGTGCCTTTTTGGAATCAGTCTGCAGGGAAAACACTTCAAGGTCAGCTGCACACTTTTTTATCATTGCCAAAAGCAGAGGACGCTGCTGTGGTGCAGGAACCTTAAGTGAATCATCAAAAATATCTACAGTTAATTCTCCATAAGAATCAATTTGACCCAAAAAAATGTTATCAATTGTCAAACCCAGTTTTTCTATCTCCATGTCAAGCCATTTTCTTGTTTTCCCTGACTCAGCAAGGGGATCGTTTAGAATTTTCCCATCCATAATAACCGTCTGCGGCTCTTTTTCCTGAGGTAAATTCAATTGAAGATCCTTTGGGGTAAGCGGCTGGTTTTCTTTCTTAAGCATGATGCTTAGATCTCCGCGCGGCTCTAAAACAGCAAACTCCACATCTGCTGTTTTAAAGACATTTTTTTGGCGAAGCAGGGAGGATAAATCATCAATTGAGTATCTTTCTTTTTTTAAATTATCTTCTAATATTTTCCCATCTTTAATAAAGATTGTTCCTTTTCCTTCAAAGAAATCACGGAAGCTTTTACTCTTAAGCGAAAGAATATCGGCAAATAATGTAACAAGACCAAAGATCAAAATAGAAAAGATTCCGCTGGCCCAGTGGTTATCCAGCCCCATTATAATTTCACCGGCTATACTTCCGATTGTAATACCTGATACATATTCAAAAAAGGAAAGCTCTGATATTTGTTTTTTTCCTATCAGTTTGGTTATAGCAAATAAAACACCTGCGAATAAAATAGAACGCGCACCAATAAGAAGCCATTCAGGCATATTTTCATCTCCAAGTTCATTTAATTTGGTTTATATTGGGGTTCCTCAAACTCTATAACCTTTTTCCGGTTTTCAAGATCCGTTTTTATCTCGCTAATCTCGAGCATGGATTCATGAAAAAGGCGCTTTGCTTCTTCATCCATTGAGGTTAAGGCCAGGTTTGATAACTGTGCTTCTATAGAACGAATTGCTGCAAGACATTGGTTTACATTCGAAGCAATTGTCATAGGGATCACACCATTCAAGATAAAATTTAAATTATAATAGGGCTGGCATATGCCAGCCTTAATGTCTACTGATTATATTGAGGTTCCTCTTGCTGAATCTCCTGAAGTCTTGGTTCAAGGCTGTCTATAATTGATTGTGTTTGCTGTGCAGCATTCTGATACAGCTGTTTAGCATTTTGGTTTTCTGTAGCGAGTGCAAACGTTTCAAAGCTGGCCTGTGCGCTTTTCAAGCCAACAAGAGCTTGCTTTACTTGAGTTCCAACTGTCATCTTTAATTCCTTCTTTCAAATGAGAATGTAACTACACAATGTATTATTACTTTTTATTTAAAGCTTATGTAATAAACTTCATACCAATTTCAGTAAGGTTAAATACAGGGCGGTCCGGATTTCATCTTGGCATGACCCGACTGCAAGCTGCCATATTAAAAAAGGGAATACATCCGTTCATTTCCATAATTAAAATTACCATTAGATTAACATCCTATTTATTAGAGCTTAGGAAAGGAGAAGACCTAAAAAATCATGTTTCGTAATATTTTATTATCAATATGGGTATTCATGGATCCTCTTTATTATCCTTTTACCCGGTTACAGCATCTCACTGCAGATCCGGAAAAAGGAGGAGTTTTTCGTGTAAGGCTAACAAAATATAAAGGAAATGACATTGAATTATCTGACGGTGTTATCATTAGGAAAAATGATCTTTTACTTAAAATTCATCTCCACAATGTTAGGCTGTTAAATGAATTTAACTACATGAAAAATGAATTATTAAAAGGAAGAGCTATTTATAAACGTGTAAAAGATTCTATGCCGCTTTTAACCGCATTTATCCTCAACCATCCGGAAGGAACGAAAATAAAAGGGGTTATAGGCATCACCCTTATAAACAAGGGATTTAGCACGCTTGGATTTGAATGTATACTTCCAAAAAATAAACTGTACTGCTGGTTTAAAAAAACATTTCAATTGCCTATATATTTTTTATCGTGTTCAAAAATTTCGGCTGCAAATATAAAAAAGCATCGCACTGTTTACTTATTGATGTCTAAGGAAAACCTGATTAATAAATATAAATAAAAGATGCAGACTGTTTCCTCTAACTCCCACTAGGACTGTCCCCTCAATCCCCTTATACTTTGAAAGAGGGAGGGGATATGAATATGGCATTATTTTTCACCTTAATCTTGTTCGCCGTTTTCTGTAATATTATCTACAAAGCCAATAAGAACACAAAGAACGTAACTATAAATTCAATTTCTGTTTCCCGTCCTAATATCTCAGTTTCGGGAGATAACATAAAAATTCTTCATATATCTGATATGCACCTCGAAAATATATCTGTCAGTCCTGATGAATTATTTGCGATGATCTCAAAACAGCCAGTGGACCTAATTGCTCTTACAGGCGATTTTCTTGACCGCAAACGAAGTATTCCTAAACTAGCGGGCTATCTCCATGCACTGAACAAGACAAATCCAAAGCATGGCATGTATGCCGTCTTTGGTAATCATGATTATGTTTTAAAAGGCCATAACTTTGAAACATTGAAAAACATTCTAGAAGAAAATGGCTGTAAAACACTTCAAAATGAGCATGTAACGATTCAGGTTAATGGGGAAAACCTTAACATCATTGGAATTGATAATTTCAGCACCAAACACAGTGATGTTAACAAGGCCTATAATGGAATTCCTGAAGGTTACAATTTAGTTTTGACACATGATCCCAATGTTGTTTTAGAAATGGAAAACGTACCTTTTGATTATTTATTATCGGGGCATTTTCACGGTGGACAGATTCATTGGCCAAAGCCATATCATCTGATAAAAATGGGTAAGCTTGTCAGAATGAAAATGGTTAAAGGTCTTCATTATCATGGCGGGAAACCGTTTTATATAAGTGAAGGACTAGGCCAGACAGGGGTCAATATCCGTATTGGCAGCCGCCCTGAAATCACTTTTCATGAAATATCCTAATGGAGCTTTTTAACCTTGCCATAGCAATAGGCAAGGTTTTTTACGAGTTAATTAACCAGGACTATTTATGAATGGAAGAACATTCTTTTTTATCACAATAAAATAAAAGGATATTCGCAAATATGATTTACAATGCCTTCAAACATTTTGCCAGCATATTCGAAACCCTAAAAGTAAAAATTATATATGGAAGGGAAGTATGTTTCCTTCTTATTACTTAAAGGGGAGTGCTTTAACTTGAATAACTGGATAAATGCGATTTTTAATGCAGGCAGAATGCAGCCATTTTTAAATATGTTTGGCAGAAAGAGAAAAAGAAATAGAGGAATGTTATGGGGGTCTTTAATTAGCCTGGGTTTAAGTGCAGCTGCATATGGCTTTTCTAGAAATCGCGGCAGAAATATGGCTCGCCCGCTGCAAAACTTAATGAATAATACAGCCCAAATAACAAATTTCCAGAAGCCAAATATGGCGGGGTTAACTGAGTTTGCAGAGGAATTAACATCGAATAAGAACCAGATAAACAACAAATTCAATAATTCAGCCCAAATGACAAATTTCCAGAAGCCAAATACGGCGGGGTTAACTGAGTTTGCGGAGGAATTAACATCGAATAAGAACCAGACAAACAACAAATAACGGATAGCAGCCCACGTATTTTGTGGGCTTTTTTATGCTGTCATCCCATTTCAATAACATGTTCAGATGTCGAAAAAGCATTGGAGCAGATCATTTTTTTGATTGCTCTAGCTTGTTATTGGACCATAATTTATAACATAAAAACAGACAGAGTAGAAATAGAAGGTACCAGAACACTCCCAGCAATAAATTATGAAGTGATAAAAACAATTGCTCCCCGCTGTATGCAAGCATAAACATAGGAGGCAGCATTCCTATTGCAGTAGCTATAAAAAAATGCCTAAATGGAATATCTGCTATTCCACAATAGATATTAAACACCTGTGGAGGGATAATAACAATCATTCGCCCAAACAAAATAGCCATAAATGCATTTTTTTCAAACAGGTACTGAAATTTATTAATTGCTTTATACTTTCCCAAGTAGGCAGTAAAATAATTCCTGAAATAGTATCTTGATAAAAAAAAGTAAAGTAACGAAGTAAAAAGAATGCCAAACCAATTTATCAGCAGACCAACCATAGCACCAAATTTCACTCCCATTAATCCTGCAAATAGAGTAAATGGCAAGAATGGTATAGATGCAATCAGAACAGAAAATAAAAACATCGCAGGAAGCCATGATGGGTCACTGGTTCGCAGCCATTCTAATAAATATTCTTTATTGGTAATTCCAATTATCAATAAAATAACATAGGCTATTACAATCCACCATCTGCGCATCAAATTTGCTCCTTAATTATATCCCTAATTTATCCATTCCCGTCTGTCTTAATTTCAGTATGCTTATTTTTTGTAAAGAAATGTATTCACCTGGACAAAAACATTTTTTGAAACCAATCATAAAATAACATCAAGTAAAAAATGGGGAGGCAGTTAAACAAATGCACTATTATCAAAATATGAATTATGGGTATTATATTCCGTACAGAGATATAAAAAACGAGACCTTAATGATGGTAAAACCATTTGTTAATTATGGCTTATCAGAAGCAAAATTTACTTCAGTTTCCCATGCTATGACGGAAGTTGCAGCAATTGCCTACTTGCTTGGAAAAGGTTATGATCCGCAAACGGCTTATAAAACGGTGGAATCTTGGGAGGTCAATGAAAAGTTTTGACAAGAAAAGGAACAAAGCCGAGGTCAGATAGATTTGATTTAAAATAAAGAAAACCCGGCTGAAGGACGATTGTCCAACAGCCGGGCATTTTCTTACTTATATGTCGAAAGTATAAGTGACTTCGTATTTGAAACAACCACTTATTGGTAATCCGGCATTATTTTGAATTGTGATTGATGCAACATTAGGGAAAGCGCCAAAAAACGAAGAACCATCTTCTACAGTAGTTTGGAAAGCCATACTGCCATCACTGAAGTTTACAGTTAATAGGATGTTATTATCCCCATTATTTTCAAGGGAAAAAGCAACTACAGCAGTAATCTCATCATCTATGAATAAAATTGTGTTCGGATTAGCAGGATTATCTGAACCTGTTACTGGGGAACAATTTTTGAAAGTTAATGTTTCCTCTTGGTTATCTGGGCAGCTGTCACACCAGTCTTTTTTATTTTTTAACATATCTATCATCCTCCTTTCCATTTATCTAATTCTAAAATATGTCGGTTTAAAAAAATTGCTTGGACATACCGGTAAATTAAGCCCTTTTTGGAAGAATCTATATTCAAAGATAATGTTAAATCAGTAAAATTCACTTCATTTTCCCATGCTATGACGGAAGCTGCGGCAATTGCGTACTTGCTTGGAAAGGGCTGATCCGCAAACAGCTTATAAAACGGCGGAATTCTTGGAGGTTAATGAATCATTTTTATAAGAATATGTCAGCAAAAATGCAATCCTAAAACCATGCTGAATTATTGGAAAAACCTAGGACTATAATAGCTGGTGATTTATAACAAAACATAAACCTTCGCTCAGGTATTTGCTGAGCGAAGGTTTATGTTTTTTCAATAATTCCAAAAATCCAGTATCCATTTTTTCAAATCCACAATCCGCAGCTGATCGATACTTTTATCGGCTCCTGTAACAATGATGGGGACTAGTGAATCATCTTTATGCATGGAGCCATGGGCGCCGCCGCCGGAATGTTCAGGTGAACTTTCTCCAATGAATTCATATCCGGGTTTTGCGTCAACAACAAGAAATTCACCTTCCTGAGAATGTATAGCTCCATATAACCTTGCTAATCCATCAGGATAATCCCCATAATGAATATTCTTGTTCTTTAAGGTTAAATCGAGAATGGAGGTATTTCCTTTTATAGACCAGGCTTGATTATAAATATCACGATAGGTTCCGCCTGAATTAAAATTAAAGGATTCCTCATGATCTCCGGATATCACATGGATTATTTCTTTTTCCTTCCAGGCAATCCAGGCAATCCGGTGATCTGTTTTCAATTTTTTGGCAATATTTTCTAATGTAACACGTTCGTTAATTTTATAGACATATGCCATACGTTCATTTGCAGTAATGACAATTTCATCGTTTTTTGCAGGAGGTTTACCAAGCTTTAAAATTCTATTTTTAGAAAGGATTTCTTTTAAATCGATTAAAGCTTCTTTTTTCGGTTCAATGACAGGTGACTGATTACTGTCTCCAATGATAACCCAAATATAATTGTTAAGGGCATCTTCCCATTTCGGAAAAATATTCAAGACCTCCTGAAGATACTTATCAAGTTTTTCAATTCCTTTTATAGTATTTGGCCCTTTCCTGTGTACAGTGAAGTCATTTCCTGAAATATACAGGATTGTAAAATCAGGAATAATATTTTTTTCCAAAAGATATTTTAATTCTTGAACCGCGAAGGCATCATTAAGTCCTAAACGATTCACAATATGATTATTCTTTTTGTCCTGGTGAATAAATGTACCTAAAGACAGCATTTTTGGCCCAGCGGTTTCATATTTCTCAGGTAAATTACTCACTTTTGTTATTACCTTTGGTACATTAAGGGTATGATGATAATTTCCCCGATAAATAAATGCGTTAATGGATGCTGATTCCTTTTTAATCGTGTCGAGATCCTCATGGATGGTGCTTACATTTGGACTGAGGTCTACATTATTATATTGATGCATGATACTTTCAGCAAATTGGGAAACCCCAATCTTCATGATTTCAAAAAAACCATTTCCATAAGTGATGATTCGCTTCTTATCATTGTTAAACCAAACAAGTCCTGGAATCTTACTCTTATCCGGGTATGCACCAGTTATTAAAGAACTGTCGATTGTAACCGACATGGTTGGATAGGAACTTACTAAATCTTTACTATATTGTCCGTGTTTTAAAAAGAAGGCCAAAGCAGGAGCTTTCTTCTCTTGGATAGCTTTTTTTAACGGCTCATCCATCATCGAATCAATAACAAGAAGTATAACTTTAGGTGAAGACTGACTCTCTGTTTGAATAGCAGTTGCTTTCTTATCCTGTTCATTTGAATTATTACTAGTGCTGGCGCAACCAATTAAAAGAATAGAAATAACTATACAAGGAAGCAAACGAAACAACAACTTTCACCTACGCTTTGAAATATAGTTTATATTAACTTTATGCAAGTAAAAAAATATGGCGGCATCATTCGAATTCCCGATTGCTATACAAAAAAAGGGGATTTATGATGACCTGCAATGAATTTAGATCAACTAAAGAGAATTATTAGTGATCAATTGTCCTAATACACTTTTAATAAGTGTATTTTTAAATAGGATTTTATTATCTATTATTTTCTTTATTCCTTTTCAAAAGGCAGTGAAATAATGCTTGAAGTTATAATGAGTCAAAAAAGGAAGTAATAGAGGAGAGGGCCGCAAGGTTAATTAATTTTTAGACCAGCCATCACACCATATTTCATTCCCATAAATCAATCAAAAGAGCAAATTGGTGCAATTAGATAGAAATTTTGAAGCCAGGAAAAGTTACTGCTTAACGCTGCAGCCAATTAGAAATATAATCTTTTAGCAGATAATCATAATAGTGATATTTATCAAATCCTCTTTTTCATCATTCCCTAACTTAACTCCAAATTTTTGCTTATTATACCAGCAGAAACTTTACTATCAGTATGCTTATTTTTTTGTAATTAATGTATTGATTATGGACAAAAATATACTTTATGAAATGCATCATAAAATAACAGCGAATATTATTTATGATTAATACTCATTAAATATGAAGATTTAATAACCTCAAGTAACAAACTTATGTTGCCTGTATTTTGCAAGAAAAAAGAGTTATATATGCTCAGTTATGAGTGAAAATGAGACATGCATATAAAATAGTGTGTCTTTTTGTTATAGGGTACAAGATTATTAAAAGGCTAAAAGAAAAATTTATTGCTAGAAATATTGGTAATAGTGCCTATTTAAATGATGCTGCAGTAAAAGAAATAACTGAAGAAAGCATATAAGCCCCTCTCATTGAAAGGGGCTTATTAGAGTCTCATATTGAACATAGCCATCCACATTGGCTGTCTGTATCCACCAACAGAATACTGACAGCCATGTTTATTATCATATCCATACACTCGATAAAACTTGACCCTGTTTAAGCCAATTCCTTAAACGGAGTACAATTAAATTCGCTCTTACCTTACAGTTAAATCACCGTGCCTAATAATAATGCTGGCACAGTCTTGGAAATTATAATTAATGAAACAGTACCTCAGTCTAAAAAGGGCGATTACACTCGGCAAAAAGTCTATACACCATGTACAATAATGAATAAATTGAAATTATGAAACCGAAGGGAGGGAACGAAATGAGCAGAAGAAAGCAAGACAGATTTGGAAACCAAAGTTACTATAGAGGTTCTTGCAGGAACAACGGTAACAGTGATGTCAATGTAGATAACGACATCGAGAACGATGTAAATAATAGAGCTGATGCAGATGCAGATGCAGAAGCAGATGTTCGAAATACTGATAAGAATACTAATATAGCACGTGCAAAAATCATGAACTCCGGAAATTCCAGGGTAGATATTCGCTTGAACAGCAGGAGTAATGCGCGTGTAAGAGCTGACCAGGATCAGGAAAATGATCAAGATCAAGATCAGAATACTGATGTTGAAGTAGACTTTTAAGGAGTGGTGGGATATTCTATATCCCACCTATTAATAGGAAGGTGATAAAAATGAAGAATACAAGAAAAGACAGGCTGGAAAAGTACGGATTTATTAATGATAAAAGTATAATAAAAACTGACAATGAAATCAGAAATTCTGTTGGTCATAGCGGAAATTCGGATGTTGATATGAATATAGAAGTGAAAGTTGATACAACTGCAATAGGATTTGCTATATTATGCTCGCTATACGCTACGGGGCAATTGTCAGATTTGGAATTTCGAAAAGCAACCAAAAAACTGGAAGAGTTAACAAAAGAAAAAATGGGCAGCTACTACGGCAATGATATTAATGATACTTCTGCAGTACGAATGTACAATACAAAAAGAATATAGAGCAGGTTCTTTTTTGACGCTGCTCTATTACATACTGGGCCCATTGGACAACAGGGAGGTAACGTACATTAAAGATTTTTTCTAGTTAACATAATATATATTATAGGAAGTAATAAGATATAAAGAAATTGTTGTCTCATTATCAAAGTATACTTAAGATATTGAGACAACAAGAAAATTTACAGTCTAATATCACGCAAATGATTTAATCTGCAAACCAAGAAATTTTGTACGAATCATTTTCAGTTTAATTATTATTGACTAATTCGATTCTGCTTAAGCTATGGTTAAATATTCCGATGGTCCTGTTAATGCTTAAATAAATCGATATTTCGCAGATATTCCACAATCCCTCTTACCTGAAACTTTTTGTACCTAGTTTACATAACATCTTTATATACAACCATTTGTTCAAAATCCATTAATTTATTCACTATCTTGTGTAGTATTAAAAAACATATCATCTTGTTCTTTATTATCCTTATTATTGTTTTTGGTTTTTTCTCCCATCTTTCCATCCGATTCATAGCTTAATCCAATTGCTTTCTCCTGTTCTTTCTTCATTATAATCGCTCCTTTGCTTATATGATTATATACAGCTTCTTTTAAGATTCATTGCTGTGTTTTGAGCCATTTTTCATAAAACGAACATACGTTCCTGGATGTCGATTTCATACCGGCTGCAATGCTGCACTTAAATATTTTCTCGGAGTCCCGTAATAAAGCAGTTTGCTGAACTCCGGGTAAACGGATTCAAAATATATAAAGATTGGCGAATCAAGCAGCCAGGGATAATTGGTATAAAAAGATCTGTCTCCATAAACCATCGCTGTCAGCGCCAAATCCAATTCTTTTTGGAAGATAAGAAACCTTATTTTTGCGTATTGCTGATCGAATTCTCCGCCGCTGATATACACCCTTCCGCTCAGTACATACTGCCCCATTTGGGGAATCCATTCAGCAAATACTTCATCACGGAACTTAGGATTGACTGCTTTAAAATCATAGCATCCGCCTATCGCCAAAAATAATTCTCCTGTTGCATCTGAGTGTGTAAGCGTATATTTCCTGCTGTCTACGGGTCTGAATTCCGTCGCAGGAGGCAAATATTTAACCGACAGCTTAGATGGATTAAAATTACTCATAATAAGCGCCCCCATATACAAATTTCCTTATGTCCAGTATATGGGGCGCTGAAAGAAACGTGACAAATGCCCATTTCTTTATCGCTTGCGGGAATTCATTTTCATTACTTTGGTGTCTTTTAACATCCATTTCCCTTCTTCATACAGCCAGAAAGATTCTACAAATGCGATTGTATCTGCATTATAAGCACCGCTTATTCTCTGAACTCCCAATAATCCATTTCGCCCTTCAACAGGGACAATCTTCAGCGTGCTATAAGGATTTACCATTAGTTCGGAGGGTTCACTTAGTTTTCCGTTTAAATACAGACCAAGCCGTTCATATTCCTCGCTCCGGTCCCTTAAATCAAATGTATATGATTGTTTGGTGTCCTGAATGCTAATATTGGCTTTGTAGCCATTTTCAAATTGGCTATTGATCACTAAAGGATCTGGAACAGTCAGGTCTGTCAACGTAAAGTCCTTTAAGGTATATAAATAAAAATTCGACAGGCCGCCGCTTCCCCCTGTTGGAATACTTATAAACATATCTTTAATGGAATCATGATTTAAATCCTCAAACTGTATTTGAGGTTCATAGCCTCCTGCAAGCTCCGCTTTATATGTATTACCGTCTGAAGCCTTGATTTCGAGTGATATTTCCTTTAAAAATGATGCGCCTTCCTCATAATAAACACCTTTAAGATAGACGGTATCCGGCTTATTATCACCGGTTACATCCACTTTATCTTTTGACACCGCTACAGCTTTTTGTTCTTCCTCACCAGCATATACACCTGTTATGGCGGATAGAGACATAAAAAAGAAAGCCGCAAACGCAAAAAGCAATTCTTTTTTCATTTACGTATCCTCCCTGCTTTTTTACTAGCTTGCCCGTATATGGAAATAACATGTAAAAATACATAAAAAAACCTCCTACCCTAAGGATAAGAGGTTTTGCAGAAATAAATTATTTAACTGCCTTCTTCTTTAATGCATTTTCCTTGGTTTCCCATGATTCAATCCCTTTTAGGCCTGGAATAGAGTCAGCATAAAACACAGGATCTTTTCCTTCTTTTCTCTGTGCCTTATAGTCCTTCAGAGCTGCAAAGGCAATTTTAGCGAGCAATACAATTGCAATAAAGTTAATGATGGCCATTATGCCCATGAATAAATCGGCGAGGCTCCAAACAATCGCTAAATCAACTACAGATCCGAAAATAACCATTCCCAGTACGGCAATGCGATAAATAAATAACGCAGTGCTGCTTTCTTTAATAAATTCAATATTTGTTTCACCATAATAATAATTTCCGATAACAGATGTGAACGCAAATAAGAAAATAGCAACAGCTATAAATATTGGTGCCCATGACCCAACATGTGTGCTAAGAGCTGCCTGTGTCAATTCAATGCCAGTAAGGTCAGAATTAGCATATTCACCTGATAGCAGAATAATAAAGGCTGTAGCAGAACAGATTAATATCGTATCTACAAATACCCCAAGGGTTTGAATCAATCCTTGTTTTACAGGATGGGATACTGAAGCTGTAGCAGCCGCATTTGGCACGCTTCCCATTCCTGCTTCGTTTGAGAAGAGACCCCTTTTAATCCCCATCATCACTGCAGCACCCATTGCTCCGCCAGCAGCCTGATCCAGCCCGAAAGCTCCTTTAATTATACTGCCAATCAGATTAGGGATTTCTGTAATGTTCATCATGACAATTACAATGGCAACACCCAAGTATATAACCGCCATAATCGGCACAACGACTTGAGATACATATGCAATTCGTTTAACACCGCCGAAAATGATGATCGCTGTTAATGCCGCAAGCACAAGTCCGATGGTTAGACGGCTCGCACCAAACGCTTCATTAAAAGCTAAAGAGATGGTGTTTGATTGAACAGAGTTAAAAACCAGACCAAAACAGAATGTAATAATGATTGCAAAAATTATTCCCATCCAGCGTTTATTTAGCCCTTTTTCCATATAGTAGGCCGGGCCTCCGCGGAAACCATCCTTATCTTTCACTTTATAAATCTGAGCCAGAGTACTTTCAATGAAGCTGGAAGCCCCGCCAATGAATGCAATAAGCCACATCCAGAAAACTGCACCAGGTCCACCTGCAGCTATGGCAGTTGCTACACCGGCTATGTTACCAGTACCTACACGGGAAGCTGCACTAATAGTAAAAGCCTGAAATGATGATATCCCTCTCTTTCCTTCTGCAGATATCATCGCTTTATCGCCTAATATTCTGAACATTTCACCAAAATATCTTAATTGGACAAACCGGCTTTTAAAGCTGAAATATAATCCTAAAATGATTAATGCGGCAATCAAAATGTAAGTCCATAAAAGATCATTCAGAAAGCCTACGATTGATTCCAATAAACCCATACTATTCCCCCTAATCCATTCTATTGTTATTTCACAAAAACAACACACTCCTTATAATCTATCAAAAGAATTTTTAATAGACAAGTCGAATATTCATTCCCTCTCGATAATAATCATTAAAAACCTTGATATTAAGCGAAAAATAATCGGTTGTTCCAATCGCAGCCAAATACTTTTAATCGTTTTCATTGTGGTTTGAATAAATTTTTTATACACTTTAACTTTCAAAAGAATAATATTTTTCCGAATTATTATTTGTGAGACCTTTTTCGATCCAGTCCCTCTAAAAAAAATCGAGAGCCATTAAAAGCATGATCTGCTATCCCTTAAACATAATTCTAAGCAGACAAAAAACCCCTGCATTCACAGGGGTTTTATAATCTTATTCAGTCACCTGGCTGTCATCTTCTTCCTGGACTTCAGCCTTCCAGATGCATTTTGCTTTGCCGCTTTCGGATTCGTCAATGATGAAAGATCCATTGGAATATCTGTCATTAAAGCGGATGGATGAAGCATTAACTGCTTCTATATGGCCTTTTTCACTTTCAATGTATAAATCATCTTTGCAGCGAACAATCACACACCCAACAATACGATGAGGGTTTGATTTCAATTCACGAAGCATCACTACACCGCGCTTGGCACGGGAAGTCCGTTCAAATTCGCTCAGCTTCATTTTTTTAATGGAACCTCGCTGTGTAACAATCACGACAGCCTGCTCTTTCTGATCCTCAATAAGCTGAGCACCTGCAACAAAATCGCCGTCTTTCAGGTTAATGCCTTTAACACCGGCAGCCCGGGCACCAACAATACTTACTTCCTCTTCATGGAACCAGAGGCCGAATCCCTGATGGGTGGCAAGGAATATTTCCTTGGTGCCATCTGTTAAATAAACGTCGACAACTTCATCATCGCCTTTTACATTAACTGCAACAAGCGGCTTAGAATACCTTTGGGCCTTATAAGCTTTTAGCTCCGTTTTCTTTACCATTCCATTTTTCGTCATAAAGAGCAGGTATTCTTCTGTTTCAAAATCTTTAACTGGAATAGCCCGGACTATTGATTCATTCCGGTCGATCGGTATGATATTGGCAATATGCTGTCCAAGGTCTTTCCAGCGGATATCCGGCAGCTGATGTACTGGACAGTATAAATAGTTTCCTTTATTCGTAAATACAAGGAGAACATCGGTCGTATTCATATCAAGCTTTGCAATCAGCCTGTCTGAATCCTTCATGCCAAAATCCTGTCCGTTTGAGGCGGCAAACGATCTTTGGCTTGTGCGCTTGACATAGCCTTCCTTTGTTACCGTTACAATAACATCTTCACTGGCTACCAGAACTTCAAGATTGATCTTGATTTCCTCGATCTCCGCTTCAATTCTGGTCCGGCGTTCATCGGCAAAACGTTTTTTGACATCTCTTAGCTCTTTTTTTATAACAGAGAATAGCTTCTTCTCACTTTCTAAAATAGCTTTAAGCTCGCCGATCAGCTTAGCAAGCTCCTCAGCTTCTGCTCTTAAGGCAGTAATGTCTGTATTGGTTAAGCGATATAGCTGGAGGGAAACAATTGCTTCAGCCTGAGGTTCAGTGAACTCAAACTTCGCAATCAGATTATCTTTTGCATCCCGTTTATCTTTAGAAGCCCGGATCGCAGCAATCACTTCATCCAGGATGGAAAGGGCCTTCATCAGGCCTTCAACGATATGCTGACGCGCCTCGGCCTTTTGCAGCTCAAACTGAGATCTGCGTGTAACAACATCTTTACGATGGCCGATATAAGCATCCAGCAGCTCTCTTAATCCCATTAATTTCGGGTGACGATTGTGGATGGCAACCATATTGAAGTTATAAGGGATCTGCAAATCACTGTTTTTATAAAGATAATGAAGGACGCCTTCAGGATCCGCATCCTTTTTTAACTCTATCACAATACGAAGGCCCGTCCGATCCGTTTCATCACGGACTTCGGCAATTCCTTCGACTTTTCGGTCCAGGCGGAATTCATCAATCTTCTTTACCAGATTTGCTTTATTCACTTCATAAGGAATTTCAGTAACGACAATTTGCTTTTTTCCTCCGCGCAAATCTTCGAATTCGGCCTTTCCGCGGACAATGATTTTGCCTCTTCCTGTTTCATAAGCTTTTTTAATTCCATCGATTCCCTGGATGATGCCTCCAGTAGGGAAGTCCGGCCCTTTAATATGCTCCATCAGATCATCGATAGAACAGTCGGGCTTATCCATCCGTAAAATAACACCATCAATAATCTCATTTAAATGATGCGGCGGAATATCAGTTGCATAACCAGCTGAAATACCTGTTGAACCATTGACAAGCAAATTCGGATATACAGCCGGCAAAACGGTTGGCTCATTGGACGTATCGTCAAAGTTTGGGATGAATTCAACGGTTCTTTTCTCAATATCTCTCAGCAATTCGGAAGAAAGGGCCGATAATCGCGCCTCTGTATAACGCATGGCTGCTGGAGGATCTCCATCGATGCTTCCATTATTACCGTGCATTTCAACAAGAAGGTTTCGAACCTTCCAGTCCTGGCTCATCCGAACCATGGCGTCATATACAGAAGTATCGCCATGCGGATGATAATTGCCGATTACATTTCCGACTGTTTTAGCAGATTTTCTAAATCCCTTTTCGTGTGTGTTGCCTTCTACATGCATGGCATAAAGGATCCGTCTTTGAACGGGCTTTAACCCATCACGTGCATCGGGAAGCGCACGATCCTGAATAATATATTTGCTATAACGCCCAAAGCGGTCGCCTAATACATCTTCAAGAGGAAGGTCCCGGAATTTTTCAGCAGAACTCATGATTCAACACCATCCTCCTCTAGTACTGAAATATTCTCATTTTCAAGTATGCTTCCATCTTCTTCAAGTCCGAACGCTACATTGGATTCAATCCATTTGCGGCGAGGTTCAACCTTATCGCCCATCAATGTGGTCACACGGCGTTCAGCTCTTGCTGCATCATCAATCTTTACGCGGATCAGTGTGCGCGACTCTGGATCCATAGTCGTCTCCCAGAGCTGATCGGCATTCATTTCTCCAAGCCCTTTATAGCGCTGGAGCATATAGCCCTTACCTACTTTTTTAATGGTATCCTGAAGATCATCATCACTCCATGCATACTCAATCACTTCTTTTTTGCCTGAACCTTTACTGACTTTATACAAGGGGGGCAGCGCAATAAATACCTTGCCCGCTTCAAGCAGCGGTTTCATATACCTGTAAAAGAAAGTGAGCAAAAGCACTTGGATATGCGCTCCATCCGTATCGGCATCTGTCATGATGATTACTTTATCGTAGTTGACGTCGTCCAGATTAAAATCTGCGCCAACGCCTGCCCCGACTGCATGGATAATTGTATTGATTTCTTCATTTTTAAAGATATCCTGGAGCTTTGCTTTTTCTGTGTTGATTACTTTACCTCTAAGCGGGAGTACAGCCTGGAAGCGCCTGTCCCTGCCCTGCTTGGCAGACCCCCCGGCAGAATCGCCCTCAACCAGATATAATTCGTTTCTTTGCGGGTTCCGTGATTGTGCTGGGGTAAGTTTTCCAGAAAGCATTGCTTCAGATTTTTTCCGCTTCTTCCCGCTCCTTGCTTCTTCACGTGCTTTGCGGGCAGCTTCCCTTGCCTGGAAAGCTTTAATCGCCTTTTTGATTAACAGAGAGCTTGTCTCAGGGTTTTCTTCAAGGAAATAAGACAAATGCTCGGAAACAACAGAATCAACAGACGAACGTGCTTCACTGGTCCCCAGTTTGCCTTTCGTCTGGCCCTCAAACTGTAAAAGCTCTTCCGGGACACGAACAGAGACGATAGCCGTGAATCCTTCCCGCAGATCTGCTCCATCCAGGTTTTTATCTTTCTCCTTCAGAAGATTCACTTTTCGGGCATATTCATTAAAAGCCCTTGTCATCGCTGTTTTGGATCCAGCTTCATGCGTACCTCCATCTTTTGTGCGGACGTTGTTGACGAATGAAAGGACATTTTCTGAGTATCCATCATTGAATTGAAAAGCAAAGTCCACTTCAATACCATTGCTCTCGCCTTCAAAGCTTACTACAGGGTGAAGAATATCCTTTTCTTCATTTAAGTATTCAACAAATGCTTCTATGCCATTTTCATAGTGAAAAACGTCATGAAAGTCATTGCGTTCATCTATGATTTCTATTTTCATACCTTTTAGAAGGAATGCAGACTCACGAAGCCGCTCGCAGAGTGTTTCGTAATTATACGTGGTAGTCGAAAAAATCGACGGATCTGGCTTAAAGTGGATGGTAGTCCCTGATTGATTTGTTTTGCCCACCTTTTCAAGCGTTGTAACCGGCTTTCCGCCCAGCTCGAAACGCTGTTCATACACAAAGCCATCACGTTTAATTTTAACAACAAGCCACTCGGAGAGGGCGTTGACTACGGATGCACCAACACCATGCAGCCCGCCGCTTGTCTTATAGCCTCCCTGGCCAAACTTTCCCCCTGCATGAAGGACAGTCAAAATGACTTCCGGAGTCGGCTTGCCCATTCTGTGCATACCTGTAGGCATACCGCGTCCTTTATCTTGAACACTAATTGAATTATCTTTATGTATTCTGACAATGATATGATCCCCGTAACCTGCCAGCGCTTCATCGACAGCGTTATCGACAATCTCATATACAAGATGGTGCAAACCCCTTGCATCCGTACTTCCAATGTACATCCCAGGGCGTTTTCTAACAGCTTCAAGCCCTTCGAGTACCTGTATGGCATCATCATTGTAGTCAAAAGCTTCCTGATTTCTTGCCACGAACATACCCCTTTCATTTCCTGCAAAAACACTTGCCGCCAAAATCTCGGCACTAAGAACACCCGTATGAGAATTCGGCTTTTAAGCCCATTTTCCTTTGATATTACACATACAGAACAGGTGTTCTGTATTCATATTTTACCATATAATTTAGGATGGTCTATGCTTTATTTTATCTATTTATTTCGTTTTGGCAAATAAGATCTTGGGATTTAAAAGATTTATCCTGATTATTTCCCTTACACAAACCCTTTATTTATAGGGATTCTATAAAAAATAAAAAACATGAGATCATAAGCAGACCTCATGCTGAGTTTACTTCGTTAGTGCATGTTCAACTTTAATGCAGCGGTCCATGATGACAGTGCAGCCTTTTTCTTTTAGAAAATCATATGCTTCCTGGTTTGCCACTCCAAGCTGAGCCCAGAAAATATCAGCATCCATTTCAGCAAACTCCCGCGCAATTTCCGGAAGAAACTCAGAGCGCCTGAATACATTGACGATATCTACATGCCCCTCGATCTCTTTAAGACTTGCTACAGCCTTGACACCAAGTACCTCATCAACAGCCGGATTAACCGGGATGATTTCATAGCCGGCTTTTTGCATCGCCTCTGATACCATATAGGATGTGCGTTCAGGATTTCCGCTTAACCCCACAACCGCAATCCGCTTTGACTTTTTTAATAGTACACCGATTTCGTCCCTGCTTGGATTTTCAATAGTCATTTTGTTCCCTCCAATTTTTCTGATTAATTATATTCTACCTAAAATCGTAATCGCACACTAACTTATTGCTCTTATTCCCAAATATTCAGCTTATAAAAACTCAATGCCCTTTTCACTTTAAATCCTGCTTTTTTATAAAGAGACAGGGCTTTCCCATTTGTTGTTCCCACACAAAGCTTAATGGTTTCGGCTCCATCATTCACAAAAAGGTCATGAACCGCCATGTCAAGCAGTTTCCGTCCAATTTCCTTCTTGCGTTTACTGAAGTTCACACCAATGAATTCAATGCTTCCTTCTTTTTCTTCACGATTGTATTCTGCATATAAATAGCCATTTAATCCATCCGCATCACCAGATATATAAACTTTGTGATCATCATCCAATCTTCCGATAATCTCTTTTCCTGAATAATATGTATGGGGAAACACGGTATCATGCAAATGGATAAACTCGCTATGGCAGTGAGGCGGCAAAAAACTGACATCTTGTAAATCATTACTGGGATTTCCTTTCAGTTCCATGTATGTCTGAGCAGATTGCAGCTTGAATCCGTTTCTTGAAGCAAACTCGGCAGCAGTATGGTTGACTGTATCCGCAAACAGAAAGTAAGAATGCAGCTTTCCTTCAAAGTAATGAAGTGCTTTTTCCCATAAAAGTCTCATAAATTCAAAATCCTGAACAAAAGGACCCCATAATTCTGCTGTCCCTTTATTAAGATCAGCATCTGCTCCCAGAAAACCTGCAATCGCACCATCCTTCCAGACAATAAATGCAGCTGATTCGGCATCACTATTCATTCCTTCCAGACTATGAAGAATATCATTTTGACTGGTCCCCAAATACCCTATATGACACTGGGGCAAAGAGTTCATTCCTGCAATAAACTCGGATGCCCGCACTAGATTTTCATGATCCAAAATGCTGGCTTTCACATCACCACACCCCTTTACTATATTTTACCATAAAAAAAAAGGCTGATTTGCCTTCAGCCGGATTAGAGGATTAATAAACGGCTGTCTCTAATCTTTTAAGCAGCCTCTTTATGCTGATGTTCGCTTCTCTTAGAACCATTTCTTTATCAACCGTTTTCAGCTTCCTATTTTCCATGACGATTTTCCCGTTTACAATGGTTGTTTCTACGTCTGCACGAGTCGCTGAATAGACAATCCTGCTAATTGTGTCGATTTCAAAGGATGGATACACATGAAAGTCATTCAGATTCAGGATGGCAAGGTCTGCTTTCTTGCCTGGCTCCAGACTGCCGATTTCCTGTTCCATTCCAACTGCTTTAGCTCCGCCGATCGTCGCCATTCTGAAGACGCTTCTCGCATTCATTGCTGTTGGACCATGCACCGGCTTCTGAATAATTGCAGCCAGTCTCATTTCATTGAACATATCCAGATTGTTATTGCAGGGAGCCCCATCAGCACCCAGACTGACATAAGCCTGCTGATCCAATAAAGAAGGAATTTCTGCTACACCTGATGCCAGCTTTAAATTGGATCCCGGACAATGGCTGACCTTTACACCGCGTTTTTTGATGATCCTTCTTTCTTCTTCATCAAGCCAAACACAATGCGCAAGAATCAGCCTTTCATTGGCAAGCCCAATACTGTCCAGGTAGACTACATTCCGCATGCCAAACTCTCTTTCAACAAGCAGAATTTCATTGGCATTTTCCGATGCGTGCGTATGGACTCTTACATTGTATTGTGCAGAAAGGTCCCTGACACTTGTCAGCAATTTCTCTGTGCACGAAACGACAAAACGGGGACAGAAGGCATATTGTATTCGTCCATTATCGCGGTTATGCCATTTTTCAAGCAGATCTACACTTTGCTGAATGGACTTTAAGGTATTTTCCCTTAATAGAACTGGAACTTCATCCCCCTTATCCATCATGACCTTTCCGGCAAGTGCCCTGATGCCGCTCTCGTCAATGGCCTGAAATGCATATTCGGTATGATTGACCGTTTCCATGTCCACCACAGTTGTTGTTCCGCTTTGCAGCAATTCACCAATCCCCAGCATGGCAGAATAATAGATGGATTCTTCATCATGCGAAGCCTCCAGCGGCCAGATCTTCTGCTTTAGCCAATCAAGAAGCTCCAAATCATCAGCCTGCCCTCGGAATAATGTCTGGCACAGATGGATATGTGTCTGAATAAATCCCGGAATGATCGTCTTTCCGCTGGCATCGATTACTTTATCCGCTTTATGTGTTAAGTTCTGTCCAATTTCGGCAATGCGGTCATCTACAATATATAAATCACCGAAAATGATTTCTTCAGCTGTATTCATTGTAATAATTTCAGCGTTTTTTATCAGAATACTGCTCAATTTCTTCCTCCCCCTCGCATTGGCCTTGCTTCTGACGGCTCCAGTTTTCCATATGTCATGATAAGCTGCCTGTAAAATTGAATGGAGCGCTGATAAGCCGCCAGACTAACCCACTCATTTGGCTGATGGGCAAGCTTTTCGTCTCCCGGCCCGTAAATCAATGTAGGAATTTCACTCCTTGGATTAAGAACGGCACCATCTGTATAGTAGGACACCCCGTAATGGTTTGCTGGCGATTCGCCCTTGATAATTTGCGCTATTTGAATAATGTCCTCAGCAGGATCCGTTAAAATAGATGGTCGGTCCAGGATGGTTTCAACACTGTATTTATAAATTTCTCCCTGATCCATCAGCAGATCAAGTTTGGATTTCAGCATGTTTATAAAACTGGTGTGGGATTGAGGAGGGACGGTTCTTATATCTGCTCTGATGCTGCATTTATCTGGGATGACATTGGTCTGCACTCCTCCTTCAATCATGGTAACAGCCAGACTGCTTTGTCCGAGGGGCTTATTATCTGTCTTCCATTCAATTTTCAATTCATCCAATAGCCGGACTATTTTAAGCATGTGATCTACTGCATTTATTCCTTGTTCCGGCATCGAACCGTGAGAGGTTTTTCCATATGCTGTTATTTCAAGCCATAGGGCTCCCTTATGGCCAATCACAATTTTTTCATTTGTCGGTTCGGCAATGATAAGTGCATCGATTTTTCTGCAGTCATTTTCTTTTAAAAAAGCCCTTGCCCCGCAGCTGTCGACTTCCTCCCCGGCTGTTGCCAAAAAAGTTACGCCAGCAGGGGGTACAGTACTCGTTAGATACAACTCTTCCAAAGCCAGGAACATCGCTGCAAGGCCGCTTTTCATATCAGAAGCTCCTCTGCCATATATGCGTCCATCTGCGATTTCTCCTGAAAATGGAGAGTAAATCCATTCTCCCATTCCAGGAGAAACGGTATCCATATGGCCGCATAAGACTAGCTGTTTACCGCCTTTGCCCGGAAGCGTAACTTCAAAATTGCTTCGAGTCTCATCAAGTATTGTCACTTTAAACGGCAGACCATTTTGTTTGCATCTGTTAATAAAAGCTTCAGTCACTAAATGTTCGTTTCCGGGCGGATTAGAGCTGTCGATTTGAAGCAGCTGCTGAAGAAACTGAATGTCATCCATTAATCCGCCTCCACAATTTGCATTTTAATAGGGGTCACTTTAAACCCATTAACCGGTGCCATGTCCTGGGAACAGGTTGTACAGGCAATGACAACATCGCACAATGCTTTCAGCCTTATATAATCACCAGGCTTGGACATAGGCTCGCTAATGACATAATCACCAGCATCATCAAGGACATTATTCATAAATATATTGATGGGATCTGGAATGACAGAAGGGTGAATATTATACTTTTTCAAGGCAGCCGCAATATTATCATGGCAATTGGGGTGATTCTCCTTGCCAAAATCAACTTTATAGCGGTAATAATCACAAGCAGGAAAGAAGAAATCATGTTTTCCAACAGTGTCTTCCACTAGCTGCATCAGCGGGCGGCGGCGGTTGCTGTAAAGCCAATCTCCCGTTTTAAGCCGAATGCTGCTTAATGAGGCACGCATATGAACAGGTGAAACATGTTCATTGGGATCTTCATAGTTAAAACAGACAAAATCCCCCACCTGTTTTCCTTCCATATCAATAATAATGAGCTCTTCTCCTTTGTGAATCAGGGCGCTTCTTCCTTCATAAGGGGGGATAATAATTTCGTCTCTGATCCTCCCCCTGTTAAAAACCTCTTTCATTTGATCACCAACCTTTGTTATTCAATGAAAACGGCTACAGCACGTACTGGAGATCCCGTTCCTTTTCTAATCCTGAGCGGCAGTCCGAAATATAGAAATCGCATTCCTGCGATCTGATCGAGATTACAGAGATTTTCCGTATTGGTTATCCCATATTCCCGGCAAATGAGGTGCCCGGAATACTTGGGATCATCCGGATGATCAATGGCCGGGGCATCGATCCCTATATTGACCGCACCTTTTTCAGCCAGCCATTTTGCTGCTTGATAATTCAGGCCCGTATAGGTGGTGAGCCATTTGTCTGTACCATAAGACCGATTATAGTGGCCGGTATAGAGGAAAACGATATCTCCTTTTTCAATAAATTGCTGTGATTTCCGCAATGCCGCCTCGAGATCACGGTCTGTAATATATCGATCAGGCTGGATGTGGGACACATCAAGGCAAACTGCGGGCCCATAAAAAAATTCAAGCGGCATTTCATCGATGTATTTGCCGTTTGGATCATATTCATAGGTTGCATCGCTATGGGTAGGGCCATGTTCATTGATTAATAGATTATTGGTTGCAAACATAAATCCAACTTGTTTTTCACTTTCTTCGTGAGAGATATTCGGGAAGATCATTGTTTTTTGATGAAGGGGAAAAACAGGCATTCCCTGATAAATTTCCTGCGTTAAATCGACTAATTTAACTCCCATGGTATTCCTCCTTGCCTGCTAATTCTTTTACTATATGAAAAGCGGCAGGGAACGCCGCTTTTAAGGTCAATTAATTATGGTCGGAATGACCTCAAACTTATCTACATCGATTAGGCCCATATCTGTAATTTTCCACTTAGGGCTTGTTACCAGTGACCAGAATGATAAATGCATAAATGGAACTTCCATGCCGCAGCCAAGAACATCTTTGGCTAGCTGTGACAATTCGTCTACCTTTTCACTCATTTCTTTTCCGGTTAATTCGTCTGTCATTAAACCGCCAATCCTCAAAGGCAGGTCACCGACTACTTTGCTATCCTTTATCATGGCTATTCCGCCATCCATTGCAATTACACGGTTCACCGCAGTTACCATATCTTCGTAGTTTGTCCCTGTTACGATGATATTGTGTGTATCATGGGCAACGCTTTCTGCAATGGCTCCGCTTTTCAAATCAAAGCCATGCAGGAAAGTCTTGCCGATTTTTCCTGTTCTGCCGTGGCGTTCAACAACCAGAAGCGGCAGAACATCCTGCTTAAGGCAAGGCTGCACAATGCCGTCTTTGACATTCAGAGTGAACTCGCTTCCGCCAGTTAAGTTCTGAAAAGGTATAGCTTCAATTGCCCTTACTTTTGCACGCCTGCCTGAAGCTTCAATAGCCAGCTCCTTAAGTGTTACAGGTTTTCTCTTCACTGACTTTTTCACACTTTCCGGATATATGTAAGGAGCAATATCTATGGTTAATTCGCCTTTTTCAGCTGATTTTTTCCCTGCAAGATATACCTGGTCAATGGTCATATTGTTCAAATCGCTGATCACGACAACATCTGCCCGTTTGCCTGGTGCAATTACCCCCACATCTTTAAAGCCAAAATGGGCAGCCGGATTTATGGTCGCCATTTGGATGGCTTCCACAGGATCAATGCCTACAGCAATAGTTCTGCGGACAATATCATTCATATGTCCGTAATTTAACAGATCAGCAGGCACCATATCGTCTGATACAAGGATTGCACGGCGGGAATCGAGTCCATCCTCTGTTATGGCACGGATACAGTCCGTCATATTTCTTTGGGAAGAGCCTTCACGCATGAACACACTTACACCATTGCGCAGCTTTTCGACTGTTTCTTCTTTCGTCGTAGTCTCATGGCAGGACACATGGTTCCCGCCACTGATAATATGGGCGGCAAGGTCTTTGCCAAACAATCCTGGTGCGTTCCCTTCAACCGTTTTTCCTATGCTGTTTGCATACGAAACCGCGGCAACAAGGTCGTCAATTAATTCCGGGGCATGCTCATATACCGGTCTGATATTGCTGAAGCTTTGGATCTCTCCAATTCCCTGCACATGTGGGTCAGCCAATAGCTCTTTCATATCCTTGGAAGTCACATCAAATCCGGAGGTTTCAAGTCCGGGAGCATCAGGCACCGAACAGGGAACCGTGAAAAGGATCCGGTTTGGAAGTGTCTTTGCTTCTTCAATCATCGCCTGCATCCCGTGAACACCCAGAACATTTCCAATTTCATGCGGATCTCCAATCATCGTGGTGGTTCCAGTCGGAATGGAAAGCTTGGAGAATTCCGTGCAAGTCAGCATGGCACTTTCAAAATGCATATGAGAATCAATAAACCCTGGACATACGAATTTCCCCTGAATGTTTTCCACTATCGTTTTTGGCCCGATTAAGTCTTTTGCATCTCCTGCCATTAAAATATATTCGCCTTTCATCGCAATGTCTGCTTCATAGATCTCCCGGGTGATGACATTGATGAAGTATCCGCCTTTTAGGACTACATCAGCAAAATGGCTGGAATCAAGCAGCACGTCAATAAGCTTGCGGTATTGCACTGCCTTTTTTATGTCTTTTGCATCCATTTATTAACCCCCTGTCTCCCCTTCTACACTGTCAATAATTCCGATAATGGCAGCATCTATAGGAGCATCTTTGTTTTGGACGGCTCTTGATGCCATGCTTCCAGTCACATATATGACCTTCTCTCCTATTCCGGCACCAACAGTATCAACGGTAATAATGGGGTTCGGCAACAGCGTGCCGTCCAATCCTATAGGCTGGGTAATTAATAATTTGGTGCCCACCAGATTATCATCTTTTCTTGTGGCAGTTACACGGCCAACCACTATTCCCATTTGCATAAAGATCTTCTCCTTAATGTAAAATGATTTCGATCTTCAGTTCCTTTGCTGTATCTCTTGCAAGGGGGGTAATGATAGCCCCTTTTGGAACAGCTAGTTGATCAAGCTTACTCAAGTGGGCAAACCGTACTGATTCATCGGTAATAACCGTTTTCTTCACATGCTGAACAGCAAAGTCTGCTTGTTCATTGAAATCTATTAATCTGATTCCAAGCATCTTCAGCTCTGCCATCTGCTGACTGAGCTTTCTTTTTAACAAGTCAGGGCCTTTATCCATACCTTTCAGTTTCCAATATTGGCTGAAAGGATCTCCTCCAGCCTTTAAAGCCGTGACCCGTTTTCCTTTTAATAAGCCCTTAAGGATGATCTGCACCAATGGTCTTTTTTCGTTAAGGGACAATATGTCTGTTATTAAAGAAAAAGATAGAATAGGCAAAAAGATTTCATCGAAATGATCAATTGGCTGGGCATGAACCGCTGCAGGAGAGATCCAATCGTCATTTCCAGTCAGAAGAACTAACTCCTGCAGCGGAAATTGTTTAAGCATTCCTTTCTCAGCAGCCATCCTTAGTGTAATATCTTCCTTGGATAACTTTTTCAAGTAAGAAAATCCTGTTTCCATTCCTATCATATGAGAGGTTAATAGAGCCAGGATGTGAGGTTTTCTGTCTTTGCAGCTGTCATTTCGCAGGTAAAGCTCCTGCAGAGTGTTTTTTGCCATAACACTCTGCTTTTTGATGCTCATGCTTATTCACCGATATTTTTTGATAATAGAGCTCTTTCAACTTCGCTGTGCGGCCTAGGAATGACATGTACTGAAATGAGTTCTCCAACTCTGCTGGCCGCTTCCGCTCCTGCATCAGTGGCAGCTTTAACCGCTCCGACATCTCCCCTGACCATAACCGTTACAAGACCAAATCCCACTTTTTCATATCCGCAGATCTCCACATTAGCGGCTTTAACCATTGCATCCGCTGCCTCTACTGCGCCTACAAGACCTTTTGTCTCGATTAATCCCAATGCTTCACCCATTGTGTGTTTCCTCCTTAAATTTATTAAATTGATGGTTTATCTGTATCATTATCATTAAGGTTAATGCTTTCTTTCGCTTGCTTTTTTCTTTTCGAATCCGCTTCTAGTTTTTCATCCCCCTCAGCATCATTACCAGGATGCACCTCTTCCAGCTTAAAATGTGGAAGCAGCTTCCCCGCTACTTCACTGTGCGCACGCGGGATGACATGAGCAGAAATTACTTTTCCAATTCTCTCTGCAGCATTCACACCAGCATCGACTGCAGACTTCACAGCCGCTACATCCCCGTTGAGATGGATTGTAACGCCAAGATAGCCCTCCACTCCTATTACTTTTTCAATTCCTACAATTTCTACGTCTGCTGCTTTTACGGCTGCATCTGCAGCAGAAACTGCTGTTGAATAACCAACGGTTTCAATCAAACCTAATGCTTGCAACTGAAGAATCCTCCTCCTGTTAAATAGACAAATCTTCTCTCCGTACCTATAAGATGCTTGCGGGACGAATAGTGCTGATCTGTGACCGCGATGCTGGCTGACAACTATTTCATTCTGTCAAATTCCTTATGAATCTGATCAGAGATGCGTGATACCTCATCATAGTGTCCGTGAAGCAGCAAATATTTCTTCTCTATTAAAAAATTGAATTGTTCAGAAGTACTTTTTTTCATGTAACGGTCAAGGATCAAAATACCCGTATAATAATCGATTCCTTCAATGACAGCGACACAGCCGGTTGAAGTGTTCAGCCCCAGTTGTTTTGTAAGCCATGGACTGGGGGATTTTTCTCTATAGATTTGAGTAGTTTTAAAGGATTTTTGGGAAAATTTTTTAAAGAAGCTCTTCAAAGCGTTTAATAGTGTTCTATGATCATCTTCATATAGCTCCAGCGAAAAGGATTGCCCGCTGTTTTTGTCCCATGTCAGGCAATATCTTAAAGAAGGAAACTCCCTTAAAAGGTCATTCAGCAGAAATAACTGCCCGGGAGTGCATTTTTCTGAAGTGATTACACCGATTGAGGCTGTTTTTAATTCCCGCTGAAAAGAGCTTTCCAGAGCAGATTGAAGGTCTGAGAACAGCCAGACTTTCACACCATCCGGCGTTTGTCCGATAAGCTGGCTTTCTCTTGCGTTTCGGTCAGGTTTTATATCAGCAAAGTCAGCCTTAGAAGAAACCGGCTGTTTCCCCTGTACCAGGGATAGGGTTTGAAGCTGTGCAATTTTTTCCTTAGCTGAAGGCTTGGGTGAAGAATGAGAAGCTGTTTGCCTTCTAAGGTTAGGATGTGGATCAGCAGTCTTGACCGGGTCTGCATGATTAATTGATATTCTTTTATTCATTTTTTCCTTCTGGTAGTTAGGCCTGCTAATACCCGGTATACTCTTCTTCGTTCCCTGCTGCCTGCCTGGAGGGGACTGATTGGAAACTCCATTAATAGGGTTTATTTTTGACTTGCCGTAAGGCTTCATCACTTCTTCTACAACACTTTTAATAAAGTCAGACACACATTATGCACCTCCATTAAAGAATTTTGCGAAGTTCTGAATGCGGGCGGGGAATAACATTAGCCGAAACCAGTTCTCCTCCAGTCATGGTGTATGCAGTCTTCCCAACCTCAACAGCTGCAGCCACTGCTGCGACATCGCCCTCGATAATGACGGTGACAAGGCCGGATCCCACTCTCTTTAAATCAACTAAACTGACATTTGCCGCTTTTACCATTGAGTCCAGCGCTTCAATAGCCGCTGTCAAACCCCTTGTTTCAATCAAGCCAATTGCCTTCATTTTTGACCTCCTCTACTGCAGAAGCTTAAAGATAGTCTTCGAGATTTACTTCAATGGGTATTGAAGTCCTTTTAAATAATTCTTCTTTTCCAAGAGGATAGGTTGCGTCGATGCCCATCTTATCACTGACTCCTTTTAGATGATGGGAAGACTCGAGCGGCGATCCCTTTGCACCTTGTACGATAAATATGTCATCACCTGCCTGGACTCTTGTAGCTATGGCCCATTCAACATCATCTGAATCAAAAATATCGACGTCATCATTTACGACAACCACATGCTTTAAATCCTTATCGCTTGCAAAAGCTGCAAGTGCTGCCTGTTTGCCGTCACCATCATGCTTCTTCTCAATTTGAATTACTGCATGATAGCGAGCCACCCCACCCATTGGGATATGTACAGCTTTTATATTTGGAACCACTTGCCGGACGGTGCTTAAAAGTGTAGCTTCCCTTACAAGCGCCATTGGCAGCCTTTCTTCATAGCTTGATGGAAAAATAGTCTGTGAGATAGCATTATCACGGTAAGTAACGGCTGAAAACTCTACAACCGGCTGAGGCGTTCTGGTGCCATAATAACCTGCCAGTTCGCCAAACGGCCCTTCCAGTTCTCTTTCATATGGCAGCATTCTGCCTTCCAAAACGATTTCCGCCTCAGCCAGTACTTCCAGATCGACCGTTTTGCATTGAACAACATCAAGGGACTGGCCGAGCAGTGCACCTGCTACATCCAATTTGTCGGTATGATACAAATGTGTACTAATCTGAGAACTTAATACAACTGCTGGAACCACGCCAAACATAACAGCCACTTCCATCGGTTCGCCAATGCTTTCATAATGGGCATATTGCTCCATCAGCTCTGGGGAGGTTATGAGAATATTCGTTCGATTCCCGCCAAGATATTGCATTCTTCGAATGGAGGTATATCTTTTTTTCCCCGATAAATCTTTAACCACCAATATTCCTGAAACATAATAAGCACCTGAGTCTTCCGCGTGATAAGTTGGGATAGGAAACAAGTCTGCAAGATCGAATTCCCCGGTCACCAGATTCTCCTGAACAGGGCCCGTTTGCCTTAACGTGGTGGGAATAGGGTTAACAATTGAGTCGATGATTTTAGGAATAAGTTCGGCAGAATGGATTCCCATGCTGTCAGCCATCAGCTCTCTGTCACCTCCCAAACCGGCAGCCATGGAAGAATGATAGCCTTTAATTTTTTCAAATAAAAAAGGCTCTCTTCCATTTTTGGCATTAATCACAGCCCCCAGCTCGTGCATCGGATCTACCTCTTTTTTCACCCGATGAAGAAGTCCCCTGCTTTCCCATCTATCCAGCAATGCCCTCATAGTTACAGGGTTCATGCCTTTTCCCCCCATCTATCCAGCAGCTCATGGTCAATATCCAGCATGTCCAAGATCCTTGCCACCATAAAGTTGGCCAGTTCCCATATTTCCGTCGGCTTATGATAAAAGCCTGGTGATGCAGGCATTATACATGCTCCACTCTCAGCAAGAAGAGTCATATTGCGCAGATGAATCAAATTAAATGGTGCTTCCCGAGGAACAATAATGAACTTTCTATTCTCCTTCAAGACAACACTGGCAGCCCTGCTTAATAGCGTATCGCCGACCCCATTCGCAATAGCTCCCAATGTATTCATTGAACATGGCACGATAACCATCCCGTCTGTCTTAAAGGATCCGCTGGCAACCGCAGCGAAAAGATTCCGGTTGCTGTGGGTAGTGGCATACTCCTTCAGCTCGTCCATCTTGACCCCGCATTCAAACTGCATTACTTTTTCTCCCATCTCCGTAGCAATTAAATGCGTTTCGATCTCTAATTGATGAAGAGCGCGGATCAATGTATAAGCATACAATGATCCGCTTGCCCCGGTAATGCCCACTAAAATCCGCTTTTTCCTTGGCCCCAGCGAGGAGTTAGACAATAGATTCGTCTTGGGAGAATTTCTTTTTAGCCAGCATTTTGTAATTTTCTGTTGAAAATATATCCCCGAAAATGTCAATGTCTCTTAAACCTGATACATGCATATCGTCATCCTGGGAAGCGGTGGCATCTGAAATGCAAATGACATTGTAGCCATGATATAAAGCATCAGAAGCAGTACTGCGAACGCATACATTGGTCCAGACTCCAGTCAGTACGACAGTATCAATTTCTTCTTCTCTTAGGAAGAGATCAAAATCGGTGTAGCTGAATGCACTATGCCGCCTCTTTTGGACCACATAATCCCCTTTGCTCTCATCAGGCTGAAGCTCTGGAATGAATTCCGAACCCCAGGTTCCTTTAACTGCATGGACAGGCCTCACACGGAAATCCCGGTCATTTTTTCTGTGAGCTTCCTGAACATGCACAACTTGGATATTGTGCTCATGAGCGAATTGAATAAGCTCTTGAATTTTAGGAACTATTTTTTCGCCATTTTCACACCTTAATGCTGCATTTTCGCCGATAAAGTCGTTTAACATATCAATAATGACCACACAGTGCTTTTTTCCCCTAAGTTCCAATCCGGTCAGCCTCCCTCTATTAACTATTTATTGCTGTGCTACTGGGTCTTTTGTTTTTGATTTTACCGCTTCATATTTTTCATATTTTAAAGTTCTCTCAAGCCTCTGGATGCTTTGGCGGGGAACATATTCACCATAGCCTGCTTCTCCAACGATGCCTTTATCATCCTCGTAAATCACGTTTCCGCGTATGATCGTTTGGACTGGCTTTCCTTTAAGCTTCATGCCATGCAGAGGATTATATTTAGCCATTGATTCTGTTTTCTGCTCGTCTATTACATACTCTTTCTCAAGATCAATAACAGTGAAATCAGCATCACTGCCAATCTCCATTGATCCCTTTTTAGGGTAAATGCCATAATGAATGGCGGCATTGCGGCTCGTTACCTCGACAAATCTTGATAGGGATAAACGGCCTTTATTTAAACCTTCACTTACAAGGATCGGCACCATCGTTTCTACCCCAGGTATGCCAGGGAAAGTGTTCCAGATCGTTGCCCCAGGATAATCCTTTTCTGTGGCAATTTCATATGGAGCATGGTCTGTACCGACAAAATCAATAGTTCCGTCTGCCAGAGCCTGCCAGTGAGATTCGTTATCCTCTTTTCCTCGTAAAGGAGGAGCAATCTTAGCATAGGAACCGCGCTCTGACATGGAGTCCTGTGCATTGAGAACAAGATAGTGAGGGCAGGTTTCTGCTGTAACCTTAACACCCCGCTTCTTTGCGGCCTTAACCAGCTCGACGCCTTCCTTTGTGCTCATATGTACCACATGTACACGTGCGTCTGTAGCTTCTGCAAAGCTGAGAATCAGTTCTATGGCCACCTTCTCAGCGAGGCTTGAACGCGCTTCCGCCCATGCTGGACCGTCAAGGCGCCCTTCTTTTTCAAGTTTCTTGGAATTGAATGTGCAGATATCATAGTTTTCAGCATGAACACCAATTGGAAGTCCGGTTTTCGCAACGTTTTTGAAAATTTCCAGCATCTCTGCGTCTGATACTTTAGGGAAGGTAGGTACAGAAGGAGTCATGTAAACTTTAAAAGCAACAACTCCCTGGTCAATCTGAGGATATATATTATTAATCCAGCCTTCACGTGCATCTTCGCCTGTCATGCCGCCCCAGAAACAGTAATCAATATAAGCCTGATCCCTGATTGGTCCGATTTTTTTATTGAAACTCTCCCCATCACGAACGGATGGCTTGCTGCAGCATGGCATATCTATAATGGTTGTTAAGCCTCCTGCTGCTGCAGAACGGCTGCCAGTCGTAAAAGTTTCTCTATGAGTGAAGCCTGGATCCATAAAATGAGTATGCGGATCAATACAGCCTGGAACGACTAATTTTCCTTCAATATCAATTACCCTGGCTGCATTTAGAAACGAAATGTCATTCGTGTAGCCGACAATTTTTCCCTCGTTTACTAGAATATTTGTTAAAACCTGACGATCTCCCTGGGGAATGTTTGCATTTTTCAGAATTAAATCCATTTCTCCTGCTCCTATCTATTATTTGGATTTCTGCCTCCCGAAAAAGAGGCAGATGGTTTCAGCAATTGCATTTAAATCGCATTAGCTGAATGATCTCCTTTCAGCTGTTCGATTCTTTCACTTTCACTTATATTTAAATCTTTATAATTAAATACCAAATTTAATAAAATTGCTGTGATGCTTCCCAGCACGATCCCATTTTCAACCAGCAAACGTGCGCTTGTTGGAAGACTTTCAAAAATTTGCGGGACAACTGTCGAACCAAGTCCGATTCCTATGGAACAGGCAACGATAAGCAAGTTTTCATTTTTGCTGAAATCAACAACAGAAAGCATTCTGATTCCGGATGAGATAACCATTCCAAACATTGGAATCATTGCTCCGCCAAGAACAGCCATAGGGATAATCGTGGTCAGAGCTGCCACTTTAGGCAAAAGCCCCAAAACCATTAGTATAACGCCAGCTGCGATAACTACATTTCTCGTTTTTACTTTAGTTAGCGCTACAAGTCCCACATTCTGTGAAAAGGACGTATAAGGAAATGCATTAAAGATTCCTCCTATTACAACAGCCAGCCCCTCTGCACGCAGCCCTTTTTTTATGTCTTTGGAGTCCAGCTTTCTCTCGCAGACATCTCCGAGGGCCAGAAATACCCCAGTAGATTCAATCATGCTCACAATAGCTACTAAAGTCATTGTAAGTATGGCCGAGGCATTGAATGTCGGGAATCCGAAATAAAATGGCTGAACGACATGAAACCAGGAAGCCTGGCTGACTTCGTCAAAGCTGACGAGCCCCATAAAATAAGCGGTGATCGTTCCGGCCACCAATGAAAGCAGCACAGATATAGCTCTCATATAGCCTTTAAAGAACCTGTTCATTAAAATAATGAGAACGAGTGTGAATGCAGCCAGGAATAAATTCTGGGCACTCCCATATTCTGGGGAACCAAGTCCTCCTGCAGCATTATTCATTGCAACAGGGATCAAGGAAACCCCGATAATAGCTACCACTGAACCGGTTACGACCGGCGGGAAAAATCTCATTATTTTACTCATAAATTGAGATAAGATCATGACGATGATTCCCGAAGCAATAATGGCCCCGTAGATGGCTGTAATGCCCTGCAAATTCCCGATGGCAATCATGGGTCCGACTGCTGTAAAAGTACATCCAAGAATCACCGGCAGCCTTATGCCAAAATGCCTGCCCCCTATTACTTGAAGCAATGTAGCAATCCCGCAAGTAAATAAATCAATTGAAATTAAGTAAGCAAGCTGCTGGGCCGTGAGCCCTATTGCCGGTCCAACAATCAGCGGAACAATAACAGCACCTGCATACATGGCCAGCACATGCTGAAATCCCAAAGTCCCTACTTTCCAAGGATTTAGCTTTTCCAAAGACTTCCCCTCCAGGTTTAATTCTTTGTTATGCCTCAGCCTGACTCCAGCGGATAAAAACAGGCATCACCTCCCCAAAGAAAAATGAGTATAAAAAAAACCGCAGCAATAGATAACATCAAAGTACACATAGATGTTCTATTACTGCGGTTTCATTCAGCTTCCGTTAAACAAAAGGCAAAGGAACCGCTCCAATATTCAGGTTTAAGAAAAACTGCGGCATGCACAGCTTTCCCAAACATATTGTAAAACTGCTATTCTTCAAAATAAATAACTGTGCATGCTTCTTCGGTATCAGGATCGTAATCTTTTAAAATCGTTTTGACTTTCAAATGAAGAGAATCTTCAATCAGACCCTTTAAAAGCGATTTGAATTCAACAATCAATGCTGAATCAACCGATATTGTCAGGTGATGAAAGTTCTGGCTTAGTATATGCAATGCCTGTACACGCTTATGCTGTGCAAATATGATGACTCTATCGTCAAAAGTTTCAAGACGCTGTTTTTTTACGCCTGTACCGTAGATCTCCTGATTGACGCGATTATAAAGAAATGCGAGATCTTTTTTTAAAGATTGATGGAATTTTGAGGTTATTACAGTCATGTAGTCCTCCTGTTATTCACTATATTAAACAAGGCAGTATTATAAGTCAATACCATTTATCAGAAAATTCTTACTTGACAAAATATTAACTTAACTATTACACTACAATTCAACTCCCCCTCTATTTCTAGAATTGTCTTGATAATACCTCCCTCCAGCACACTGAAAAATCAAATAGAATTTTTCGTATAACCTCAATAATCGGTTTGAGGGTTTCTACCAGGAACCGGAATTCCTATCTACGAAAGGCATATTTCCTGTGAACAGCATTCAGGAACCTTTTGTGCAGGAATTTTTTTGTGCTTATTAGTCTATTTAGAAGAATATGCATAATATCATAATTTAAATACCTCTGCTTGCACCCAGGCTATTATCTCTTACAAAACACTCACACAATTTCTCATTGTCATTTAAAGTTTCAAAGGTCTATGAGGAGGCGAAGATTTGAAAAGTATTAATTTTATTGTTAATGGCAAAGAACGTACAGTCGTTTGCCCGCCTGCAAAAACGCTCCTGGATGTCTTAAGAGAAGATTTAGGATTGACTGCCAGCAAGGAATGCTGCGGAAAGGGAGAGTGCGGATCATGCTCTGTACTAATCAATAAAGAGGTTGTATGCTCCTGTCTAGTCCTCGCTGGCCAGGCGGAAAACCAGGTGATCACTACTTGTGAAGGAGTCGGCTTATCGCCAAATCTGGATGTGATTCAGGAATCTTTTATTGCTGAAGGAGCAACACAGTGCGGGTACTGTACTCCGGGAATCATCGTATCAGCTAAAGCTTTCTTAGATGGAATTGACACGATTCCATCTGTTGAGGAAATTAAAACAGCATTAGGCGGCAACCTATGCCGCTGTACAGGCTATACAAAAATTATCAAGGCAGTTCAGACAGCTGCTGCAAAAAAAATATCCGAACCGGAAACAATCGGATAGTCTATGACACATACAGCTATTGTGCTTGCTGCAGGCCGATCCAGCAGAATGGGCACTTTAAAAGGACTGCTGCCGTGGCAAGGAACGACATTATTCGAACATCAGCTGCAAAACCTCAGGGAATCAGTGTTTTCTGACATTGTTGTCGTTTTGGGTTACAAAGCCGAAGAATTTATTCCAATCGCAAAGAAATACCCAATCAAAATCATCATGAATGAACACTGCCATGACGGAAAATGCTCGTCAATCATTTCTGGAGTTAAAGCCGCAGACAAGTCTTCAAAAGCTATTCTTATTACATCTGTTGACCAGCCGCTTCAATCTCTCACCGTTAACAGGCTTGCAGATACTCTTACAAAATGCCACTGCCTGATTGCAGTTCCCAGTTATCAAGGCAAAAGAGGTCACCCTATTCTCTTTTCCTCCCAATTGAGAAACGATCTTCTATCCATAAAGGAGGAAAGAATGGGCTTGAGATATGTAATTCAGGAGCACGGAAAATTTCTTCTTGAGGTGCCTGTGGAAAATGATCAGATTCATCTTAACTTGAATAGTCAGGCAGATTATATAGATGCCCTAAAAAATAACTAGGAGGTAAGTCAATGCTCGTTTCAGAAATTGACATGATTACTCCTTCCTCGCTATCCGAATGTCTGACCCTGCTATCGAACGAAAGCAGGAAACATAGATTGATAGCTGGCGGTACAGATGCTGCAGTCCGGATGAAGGAAGGCAAATGGCTGCCTGAGATATGGATTAATATTAAAAACCTAAAAGAGCTGCGGTATATCGAAGAAAGGGAAGATTTTATCCATATTGGCCCCTTGACCACACATACCGATATGATTCATTCAACGCTTCTGCAGAGAAAAGCGGATGTTCTTGCGGAAGCAGCCCGAGAAGTTGGAGCCACTCAAATGCAGAATATGGGGACAATCGGCGGCAATATTGGTACTGCTTCCCCTGCAGGAGATACCCTTCCGGCTTTGTATGTTCTCGGTGCAATGCTCGAACTCACCTCACTGACGAATCAACGAATCATTCCAATTCAAGAGTTTATCACTGGTCCCGGCAGGACTGTTCTAAAAGAAAATGAAATGATTACAAAAATCCTTATAAAACCGCAAACGCCGAATGATATAGGCATTTTCCAAAAACTTGGCCCGCGCAAAGCACAATCCATTTCCATTGTGAATGTTGCCATTTCACTCACAATGGACAATGACCGCAAATGCAGCAAAGGAAAAATTGCCTTTGGATCTGTGGCACCGACTATTATCCGTGCACGCAAGTGTGAATCAATGCTTACCCTGGGTCAGCTTAACGATGATTTAATCCAGAATATCGCCAAGATTGCCTGGAAAGAGGTCATGCCCATTTCAGATGGAAGAGCAACTGCTGCTTATAGAAGGGATATGACAAGCGCTTTACTGGAAAGAGGATTATTCCGTCTAATCAGGAGGTGGGAAAACCAGTGAACACCAAATGGGTTGGAAAAAGAGTAAAAAGAATTGATGGTCCGGAAAAAGTAACCGGAGAATTAAAATATATGACCGATTACCAATTTGACGATATGGTTTGGGGCAAAGTGCTGCGGTCTGAATATCCGCATGCCAAAATTAAATCCATTGACACTCAAGCAGCTAAAAACCTCCCTGGTGTTATTTGTGTACTCACCCATAAAGATATTCCCGGCTTTAATGGATTTGGGATTGTTGTTCCCGATCAGCCTGTTCTGTGTTCAGATGTCGTACGGTGCACGGGGGATGCTGTAGCATTGGCTGCAGCGGAAACACTGGAAATCGCCGAACAGGCACTGACCTTAATCAAAGTGGATTATGAGCCTTTGGAAGTTGTTGCAGATGCTGAATATGCCTTAACAGATTCTGCTCCAAAGCTTCATCCTGATGGCAATCTGCACAGCCATGTAAAAATAAAAAACGGAAACATTAAGAAAGCCTTCGAAGAAGCTGACATCATTGTTGAGAATACCTTCTTCTCCCCCCGCCAAATGCATGCTTTTATAGAAACAGAAGGCGGCTGGGGAGTAATGGATGACGAAGGGTTTCTCACGATTCGCTGCCCTGGCCAATACGCTTACCGCGATCGAATGCAGATTGCAAGGTCCCTGGCATATAACCCTGAAAGAATCAGAGTCATTTCAAGTCCTATTGGCGGAGCATTCGGCGGCAAGGATGAGATTACAGTTCAAATTTATCTGGCCCTTCTTGCCATGCATACAAACGGGCGGCCGGTAAAAATTCATTTAAGCCGTGAAGAGTCTGTCATTGCCGGCATAAAAAGGCATCCTTTTAAAGTCAAAATGAAAACGGCTGCCAAAAAAGACGGCACATTGCTCGCTAACCAGGTAACGGCTATAGGAGATACAGGTGCCTATGCTTCACTCGGAGGGGCAGTCATCGCTCTGGCGGTAGAACATTCATGCGGCCCTTATAAAATTCCAAATGTGGATCTCGAAGGCTTCTGTGTTTATACCAATAATGGCATTGCCGGTGCCTTTAGAGGCTTTGGCGTCAACCAGGTATGTATGGGAATTGAAACACATATGGATATGATTGCTGAAAAACTGGGAATGGATCCAATTGAATTGCGCAAAAAAAATGTCTATCATCAGGGGGACGTTTCAAGTGTCGGCCACATTGTCAAATCCAGTGTGGGCACCTATAAAACGCTAGAAACCGCAGAAAATTGCGATCTGTGGAAGAACCGTGAAAAATATAAATCCGAAGTGAGTGAGCCATGGAAAAAACGGGGAGTTTCCCTTGCGACATCCTTTCATGGCATTGGAATGGGTATTGGCCTGCCTGATTATGGAGCCGCTTCTATCGAACTTCTGCCCGACGGAAAATTCCTTGTAGGTGTCGGATGCGAGGAAATCGGCGGAGGCAATAGCACTGTATACGCCCAGATAACGGCTGAGATGCTGAACTGTGATATCAGTAATATCATGATCGTTCAAGGAGATACACAGAAAACACTTGATGGCGGTACTGTAACTGCCTCCAGGTCCACCTATACCGGGGGAAGAGCTGTTGCGGCTGCAGCACCCAAGATGACTGAGCTTCTTATTCAAACAGCTGCTGAAATGCTGAATTTACAGGCATCAAGAATTGACTTGCGACCAAATCATATTTCAGCAGATGGACAAATCATACCCTATAAGTCTATCTATAAGTACCTTTATGATCATCATCAGTCTGCCAGAGTAGAAGGACACTTCTACCTTCCAAAAGAAAAGGAAGAAATCAAAGGCTCAGGCGGTGCTCCCCATCATTTATACGGATATTTAACCCATGTAGTTATGGTTGAAGTAGATACTTTAACCGGTGAAACGGATGTATTGCGGGTTGTTTCCATCCCTGATGCAGGAAAAGTAATTAATCCCCAGGGGTTAGAGGGCCAGGCTGAAGGCGGAGCAGTAATGGGCATCGGCTATACCCTTTTTGAAGATGTGCTGATAGAAAAAGGATATCATAAGACACGGAATTTCACTGATTATATCATCCCTACTATTCGCGAGACGCCATTGATTGAGACCTTCCCTGTTGAAGAGCCCGAACGATCAGGGCCTTTTGGGGCAAAGGGAATTGGCGAAGTTGTAATGATTCCGATTATTGCTGCTATCATGTCGGCTATATTTGATGCAACAGGAGCTAGAATTTTTCATCTCCCCGCTACTCCCGAAAGAGTTTTTAATGCATTGAAAGATCTCAAAAAACAAAAAATCCAATCTGCAAGGTGATTCAATTGATGAGCCGCAATTTATTTGCCGAATTAGAAGAGTCAATCAATAACCGGAAAGACACATTTCTGCTTACCATAACAGATTATCCTGATAAAAAGCTCCTCGGAACTAAAGCTTTATTATGGCCAGATGGAGACTTTTGCACCGAAGCCTCTCTGCTGCCCCGGGATGTAAAGGATCTTTTAATAGCACAATGCAGTAAACTAGTGACCAATAAACGGTCTGGCACTGTGAAATTTGTGTGGAAGGATAGTATGATTGAATGTTTTGCAGAATACTTCCCTGCTCCGCTCCATTTGATAGTCGCCGGGGCTGGCCATGTGTGTGAACCCGTGGCAGAAATGGGGTGTATGCTGGGATTTTTCGTCACAGTAATCGACGATCGGGAAGAGTTCGCAAACAGGGAACGCTTTCCATTTGCAAATGAAGTGGTTTGCCAATCCTATCTGCATTATTTCAGGAATGTTGATATTTCGGAAAAAACCTATATTCTCCTTCTTACCAGGGGACATAAGTATGACGTTCTCAGTTTGAATGAACTTTTAAAAAGGAACAGTCAGCCAGGATATATAGGCATGATTGGCAGCAGAAGACGCATTTCAGGTGTTTTTAAAGAACTTCAGCAGGATTTTCCGGATGAAAGCTTTGACAATCTATACACCCCTGTGGGACTCGATATCGGAGCAGAAACACCTGCAGAGATAGCAGTCAGTATCATGGCAGAAATTCTGAAAGTAAAAAATCAAAAATCTGGAAACTCTTTAAGTACACAAATTAAAAAGTATGCAAAGATGGGTTTCCATGAGGGGGCCGGCAAATGGACCAAATGCAGCTCATAAAACGAGCCATGGAAGTCGGGAAAGGAGGTGAGAAAGCAGCGCTCGCCACAATTATCCGCACCAAAGGATCCACTCCGAGAAAAACTGGAAGCCGAATGATTGTGTTTCCCTGCGGAAGAATTGAAGGTACAATCGGCGGGGGCTGCGGTGAAGCAGAAGTGATTGAGAAGGCCTTCGAAGTCATCCAATCGAATATTCCAAGTCAAAAGCGCGTTGATTTAACGAAAGGACTATTTTTTGAAGATGGAGGAATCTGCGGCGGAATTATGGATGTCTTTATTGAACCTATTTAACCAAAATAATGTATAACTCCCGCCTATTCCATGGTCAAGTCAGTTTGTATTGCACGATGGACATTTACCATGAAGAAGGAGTGACTTTTCATGTCGATGATCGGAAAGGATCTTGGGTCGGGCCTCCCGCCTGCCTCTGATGCGAACCTCTTAGAACGGCTCTTTAAGCTATCCGCACGAAATACCAATGTAAAGACAGAACTGCTTGCGGGCGTTACTTCGTTTTTGACAATGAGCTATATCATCTTTGTCAACCCGATTATCTTAGCTGACGCAGGAATACCAAAAGAAGCCGCACTTGCGGCAACCATTTACGCAAGTGTCTTCTGCACTCTTCTAATGGCACTGTGGGCAAATTTCCCTGTAGCGGTTGCCCCTGGCATGGGGCTGAATGCCTTTTTTGCCTATACAGTTGTCCTTGGTCAGGGTCTTTCCTGGCAAACAGCCCTTGGAGCTGTATTTATATCTGGAATTGTGTTCTTAATTTTGACAGTTACAGGAGTCCGTCAAAAGATCGTAGATGGTGTCCCGGATGTTTTAAAGTCAGCTATAGGTGTTGGGATTGGTTTATTTATTGCTTTTATTGGCTTAAAAAATGCAGAGCTTGTGGTCGCAAATGAATCTACATTTGTCGGCTTAGGAAGCATAACAAGCCAAGGACCGCTTCTTGCCCTTTTTGGATTAATTATTGCCGCCCTCCTCATGGCAAAAAAAGTAAAAGGCGCGCTGCTTATTAGTATATTGGGTACAAGTGCGCTGGCCATGATTGTTGGCTTTATTGCCTATCCAAAGGCCGTAAGTGATATCGTATCCCTCAGTCTCCCAAGCATGTCTGAGACGTTTTTAGCTATGGATATTCTGGGAGCAGTAAAATATGGAATCATCTCAGTCATTTTCTCCTTTACTATTGTAGAATTATTTGACAATTTAGCTACCCTCATCGGATTATCAAGAAAAGCTGGCCTCACTGATGAAAATGGAAAAATCGAAAATCTGGATCGTGCACTTCAGGCAGATGCAGTTGGCACGATGGCAAGTGCAGCTTTTGGAAGCACTGCCTTAAACGCTTATGTGGAAAACGCAACCGGGATCTCGGAAGGCGGACGCACTGGCTTAACTGCTTTAACTGTAGCTGTTCTATTTTTTCTGTCGCTCATCTTTGCTCCGTTCATTTATTTCATACCGTCTGTAGCCACAGCACCTATTCTTATCCTCGTTGGTGCCTTAATGCTCAGTGAAATAAAACATATCAGCTTCGATGACTTCACGGATGTTATACCTGTTTTTTTAACAATCGTTCTTATGCCTTTAACTTTCAGCATCGCCCAGGGGCTAGCATTCGGCTTTATCTCTTATACACTGCTTAAGCTTCTTACAGGCAAGCATCATCAAATTCACTGGATCATGTATTTTGTCAGTGCAGCCTTTATCATTAATTTCATTATGGGCGGACATTAATCAGATGATTGTCATTTTCAAAAAAAGCGAGGAGTTTACATGAAGCTAACCATTGAAAATTTACGAAAAAGAATTGACGTAGCAGCCAAAAGGACTCCTGCCGATCTGGTCATTAAAAACGGGAAGGTAATAAATGTATTTACACGTGAAATTATCGAGGAAGACATAGCCATTGCCGATGGATTCGTAGCTGGCTTAGGAAACTATGAAGGGAAGGAAATGATTGATGCTGGGGGCAGCTTTATAGCCCCCGGCTTCATTGACGGGCATGTCCATATTGAGTCAGCGATGGTTACCCCTGCAGAATTCAGCAATGTTGTCCTCCCGCATGGAGTAACGACTGTCATTGCAGACCCTCACGAAATAGCCAATGTCAGCGGAACAAAAGGCATTGATTTCATGCTGAAATCTTCAGAAGAAATCCCGCTTGATGTATTTTTTATGCTTCCATCCTGTGTGCCTGCCACTCCATTTGAAAATGCCGGCGCTTCCCTCAGTTACAAGGATCTTGAAAAATATTACGGTCACCCGAGAGTGCTCGGTCTTGGCGAAGTGATGGATTACCCTGCTGTTATGAACAATGATGCAGAAATGCTAAAAAAACTGGAAGACGCACATAGCAAAGGAAAAAGCATTGATGGGCATGCAGCAGGACTTAATGCAGATGAAATTAATATATACATGGCTGCCGGCATTAGAACGGACCATGAATGCATAAACCCTGAAGAAGCGCTGGACCGAATGCGCAAAGGGATGTATGTTATGCTGAGGGAAGGATCTGCGGCTAGGGACTTATTATCAATTCTTAAATCTGTCAGCGAACATAACGCACGGCGCTGTTTATTCGTGACGGATGACAAGCATCTGGATGACCTGATCAATGAAGGCAGCATTGACCATAATGTCAGAATGGCCATTAAGGAAGGAATGGATCCAATCCTTGCCGTTCAAATTGCTACGCTGAATGCAGCAGAATGCTTCGGCCTGAAAAATAAAGGGGCTATTGCTCCCGGTTATGAAGCCGATCTGGTTTTTATTAGTGATCTTAGGAATGTCAAGATTGAAAAAGTAATGAAGAGCGGAATACTTGCTGCAGAAAACGGGGTCATTAAGGATCCAGTTCAGGACAGCGTCGAACCTGCACCTGCCATTTTGGACAGTGTCAAAATCGGCAGCATAAACGGTGAAGATTTAAGCATAAACATTGGAACTGGTAATGCCAATATTATTGGCATTATACCGAACAGCATTGTGACCAGACACCTGCTGGAAAAGGCCGATTCTCTTAATGGCTATTTCCAGCCTAATCCTGAAAAAGATTATTTAAAGTTGGCTGTGGTGGAGCGGCATAATCTCACCGGAAGCATCGGGCTTGGCATAATTAAGGGACTGGGGATTACAAGAGGAGGGATTGCCTCAACGGTTGCCCACGATTCCCATAATATTGTGGCAGCCGGCACCTCTGATGAAGATTTACTGGCGGCCATTAAGCAGACGGCATCAATGAAAGGCGGTCTGGCTGTTGTACAGGATGGAAAAATCCTTGCGGAACTGCCCCTGCCTATTGCGGGGCTCATGAGTGATCGGGATTCTTCATTTATTTTCGGACGTTTGTCTGAATTGAATCATGCACTTCGAACAGTCGGATGCAGCATGGAATTCAACCCGTTTTTGACGCTTTCATTTTTAGCGCTTCCAGTAATACCTGAGCTCAAGTTAACTGATAAAGGATTATTTTCCGTCAGATCCTTTAGCCACATAAAAGCAGAAGCATAGAAAAGCGGAAGGCGCCCGCCTATCGGCGCCTGGAGCTAGACAATTATCTAACTTCAGAATTTATACATTCTTATCTTTTAAAATAAGGCCGGGATATTCTCCGGCCTTATTTCATTTCTTAGTAAGTTCCTTCTTATTTAATGATAATGCTGCCCAGGCTGTTTCATCTGCAAAGTACCTGCTCCAGCTTGCCACACCGGCCAAATTATATTTCTTTGCCAATTCAGCCCGTTTTGTTAATGATATTTCATCTTCAAGCCACACTTTGTATGTGATTTTATCTTTTTCTGAAAAATGCTCAGCATAATTTTGCCCGCTTTCCGGATCATATGCTGGTGTAACTTTATTTTGACTGAGCCATTCTTTCACTTTGCTCATAGAAAGTGCTTTAGAAGAAACATCCCCGTTTGATTTTTGTTCCCATAATCTAGTATACAATGGCACTCCCAATATTAATTTTTCATTGGGCACAAACTCGAGCAGATGTTTCAGGTTTTCTTCCACCCACGGCAGGCTAGCTACGCTTCCTGCAACCTGCGAGCTTCCCCAATGCTCATCATAAGCCATGACAACCAAATAATCTGCTATCCCGGCAAGTTTTTCTCTTTCATAAAAAGCTGACCAATTACCGCTAGATGAAATGAAAGTGATATCCATCGAAACGGCTAAACCTGCTTCATGAAAGTACGGAGTGGCTTCCCTCACAAACTGCGTTATTAAAGGCCCATCCTCCGGGTTAACATTTTCAATGTCAAGATTGACTCCGTTTAATTCATACAATTGACTGAAATGCAGAAGCTGTCGAATCATATTCTGCCTTGTTTCAAAAGAACCAAATGCTTCATGTGTTAAAACAGGGTCAAATGCATTTGAAAACAAGCCCCATATTTGGTATCCCTGTTTTCTTGCCCACATTGAATAATCTTTCGATCCCAGGTTTTTGATGGAACCTTTTCCGTCCGCAAGCTCAAACCATGTTGGCGAAATGACATTAACGCCCGGCATCTTCGGAATTTTAGTTGTATTGGGATTTTTTGTATATACAGCTTCCCAGGTCAGCTGTATAGGAGCTTCCACTTCTGGCACTGTATTAACTGATTCTTCAAGGGAAATAGCAATCTGTTTGCTCTCACCCTTTTTTATGTATTGTTTCTTCAAATATCCAGCTGTACCGTCTTCTTTTCTAATAAAATAGTAGTCTCCCTTTTCTTGTTCTATTAAAACATTCTCGTTTGGAGATACTGAAGACGTGTATGGGGACTCCAAGCTGTCTTTCGTCCGAAGCCGAAGCAATTCTTCATGAATATCTTTTCCTTTTACCTTACCGGAAACCATTGACTCCCCATTCTTTTGAACTCTTATTGCACCTGTATCAGAGAGAATTGAATAAGAAATTGGATAGAAAGCCAATAGCGGCTCGACCGCCAAATATCTGTCTTTTCCTATCTGTTTAGCAACTGTAAAATCCAGTTTCATAGGCTTCTCATTCACATAATAGCTCAAAGATTCAGATGGCAATTGTACAACTTTATTTTTTGTGGCGATAATGACGGATTGTGAGTGTTCATCAAAAATAATAGCTTCATCAATAAATTCCTGCAAAAACGTTAAGGGCAGGTAGATCGATTCATCTTCTATATAAGCATTGCCCGCCTGTTTGCCCATAAACAAAATCGGATGATCTCCTTTAAAGTAAGATACCTTTTCCTTAGAGGCAAAAGGATATAAAAACACCAATATGCTTGATGTTATCAGTGTAAAAGCAAACAAAAGCCCCGCAAAAATAAGTTTTTTAGCGGGAGGTTTTTGTGGATTTGTTTCAATTTTATACATTCCTTTTCCTCCCTTCAATCCATCGTATGGAAATAATCAGAAAATGGGAAGAAAATTTAGAATGTCTTCAGCTTATTTCCACCCCTCCTATATTAACGGAATTAATACAGGAAAGGTTTCAAGTTTTTATCAGTAGGTTGTAAAGTGAGTAAGCTTCTGCAGTCTGTAAGTAAGATATTTTACCACAGGCATTTTTTCATTGGATGGATAGTTATTCGTATAAATTGCACCGTTATTATTCCAAAGCTTATTAAAGTAGCTGTCGACATCCTTCATAACCTGGGAATGATCAGGAGCGCTTATTTTTAAATTTGTCTCCAGGTTTAAATCATCCAGATTTCTCTTTGTAAAATTTGCTGAACCAGCTATGATCATACTATTTTCTTTGCCGGTTACATACATGATTTTCGAATGGTATTGTTCAAAGCCCGTATTGTACCATCTGATTTTTATGTTTTCATGGCCTAATTTGTCTAATTCAGCTGCCACCGGTATATTAGGCAATCCAATTTTTTCAGAGCCGAAAGCGTTCTGATTTGGATCCAGGATCATTTTTACTTTTACTCCCCTGTCGGCTGCTTCTTTTAGTGCATCAACCACTTTTCTGTCAGCAAGATAAAACATGCCAAGCCAGATGGTTTCACCTTTGTCGACTTTATTGATTTCTTTAATAATGTGTTTATAGATCTTGCCTTCAGTCAGCACCTGGGCCTTAACAGTCCCAGTTTTATTACTGTCTTCAGGCTTAAAATCTGTCAGTTTGCCTGATGCTGAATAATCGACCACCGCCTGCTCGGTTTTTACGAGGTCAGCTAAGATAGGCCCTTTTACTTCAAACGCGATATTTGAATGAAATCCGCTGGCATTATGGGGATTTCCAGATGTTACAATCCCTGTTTTCTCCGTTACAAAAACTTTCCGGTGATTTGCTTTAATATTCATGAGATCGAGATAGGACCGAAATGTCACTTCAGGAGCATTTTCTGCAAGCGGATTGGGAAGCCAGCCTTTACCTCCCTGGCCAAACCATTGTAAAAAAACACGCCAAAATGCCGAATATATAGGATTAGAATCTCTTAAAGGAACTAATGAGGTATAAACTACATTAATACCATTCTCTTTCAGTTTCTTGAATTCTGGTACATCATGTGATCCATATGTGCTGTTAATTCGATCTGTGATCACCGTAATATCCATATTGGGGTGGCTATGCTTTTGTTCGATGAGCTCTTCAGTTATTTTACCGCTAATATCCGGATATTCTTTATCACCATCATTAAAACCATTGAATAAAAACATATCCATCACTATAAAATCCTCTGCCTCACCAATGGCTTCTAATATCCGCTTAAAAATCTGCTGATCACTTTCTCTACTGCCGTTATCTTTTTCAAAAGTTAAATCGTATAAGAACTTAATATCTTCTACAGTGTAAACTTCCCCTTCGAAAGAAAGGCCTTTTGGCAATGGTTTATTGGATTGATAGATGATGGTTGCTGCCAATACCAGCAAAAGGCTCAAAATGGGTATCCAGACCGTTTTTCTATGTAACTTTCCCAGAACCTTTTTCACCAGGACTCCCCCTACCCGTTAGACTGCGATAACTATATATAGACCATTTTTGACTATTGTAAACTCCTCTATGCGTTTGCAAGCAAAATAAAAGGCGAAGGCCCGCGCCTTCGCCTTGAATGATATATATTTTTAGCCTACAAGCTTTACCAGCATATGAGATAGTTTGTGCTTTTCTTCCTCATTTCCTACCTTCCACAGTTCCTGCAGAAGCTTTTCTTCACGGTTTCTTGGCTCTTCTTTGGAAGCCAGATAATCGCCTACCTTTTGTGCTGTGTTCGCAAGCTGTTCCTCATCCATGCCCATTTTCTGTCCCAGGGAGACCTTTCCGCTTAAATATTCTTTAAAACCGTCAAAGCTTGAAAGTATTTCATCTTTCTTTTCGCTTCCCATATTACTGAGCTTTTCCTCTACATTGCCTGCTTGTCCATTTACGTTATTCATATTCTGTTCCATGCTGAATCTCTCCTTTATATGGATTTGATTGCTGTGACAGTCTACTAATACCCGCTGGCATTCATATCAAACACAAGCCAGAGAGTTTGAAAAACCTCCCTGAAATAAATTGGACAACTTTTTATTTGCACATGGTATGCAGGTTTGCTCACATGGTACAATATACTAACATAGAAAGTATGAAGGAGAGTTTTTATGATTTATGGAATTATCATTATTTTAGCTTACTTACTTGGATCCATTCCTTCTGGTTTAATTGTAGGGAAAGTTTTTTATGGAGTGGATATTCGTGAGCATGGCAGCGGAAATTTAGGCGGTACCAATACTTTCCGGACTCTTGGAGTTAAGGCCGGCATGATTGTGACCATAGCTGATATCTTAAAAGGCACTCTGGCTGCATCCCTGCCCTTTTTCTTTGGATCGGACATGCATCATCTAGTTGCAGGAGTTTTTGCAGTTATTGGGCACATGTATCCGCTGTTTGCCGGCTTTCGCGGAGGAAAAGCAGTCGCTACATCAGGCGGTGTGCTGCTAGCCTATGTACCCTTAATGTTTCTTATCATATTGGGTGTTTTCTTTTTAAGCCTTTACATAACAAAGTACGTGTCCTTGTCCTCTATTCTGGCAGCACTGGCATCCATTATTTACGCACTGATTATATGGGACATTCCACTAATTATAGTAGTATCTATACTTGGCATCTTTGTTATTTACAGACATAGGACAAATATTAAACGAATAAGGGACAAAACCGAGCCCAAAATAAAATGGCTTGGCTGAAAACCAGCCAGCCTGCAATACAGCAGACTAGATCTGCTGTATTTTTTTTAATTATTTTCTGATATTTCAGTTTAGTTTATTTGAATAAAGTATTAAAGTGATATTATACTAATTACAAAGGCCTAGAAACATAAAACCATAAAGGCCTATATCACAATTTTTATACATAAAGAAACATAAATTGATATCTTTCGCCATACATTAGTTTAGGCTAAAATTTCAGCCAAAAACGTTAAAGTTAGGATGAATAATCAAATGGATAAAACCCAAGCGCTGCTAGAAAATGTGTCCTTCCCATACTTTTTCATTGATCATAACCTAAAAATACTCACTTCATCATTAATAAGTGCTGAAGGAGTGTTTACTGAATTATTGGCATCTGAAGATATCAGCAGATTCACCAATCTATTAAAGAAAAACGAATCTGGCATTTTTAAACTTAAAATAGGTAACAGCATTCATCCATATAGAATTTATCTGGAAAAAGATGATGCTGCGCACTATCACCTTTTTTGTTTTCCCCTCTCTTCAGAAGATGAAGAATTAAGAAAGATGGCGGAGCACATGCAAAAGAGGCTACACCGCGTTAATCACCAATTAAAAGAAAAAAAGAAACACTTAAATAAAGCAGTGAAAGAGATTAAAGAAACTGTTTTGATATCTGACTATTCAGCTGATGCCGGACAGCTAGCGGGTATTGCACATGAGATCCGGAATCCGCTAACAACTGTAAAAGGATTTTTACAGCTTTTGAAGCCTTATTTATTAGAAATTGGAAAAGAACAGTACGCTGAGATTGCAATTGAAGAAATTAATCGGGCAAATGATATCATATATGAATTCTTAAATGCATCAAAACCTCCTCAAAATATAAGAACTGAAATAGAAGTTAACAGATTAATTAAGGAAATGAAAATATTTTTCGAAAGCGAGGCGCTTATAAGAAATATTAACCTTTCTGTAAGCCTTTGCCCTAATAATCCCATTTTCTATGGTGATGTGAAGCAGATAAAGCAGGTCCTGATCAATATTATTAGAAATGCAATGGAAGCATGTGAAAGCATTCCTGCTCCAGGAGGAAAAATAGATCTTAAAGCAAAAACCCTTAACCAAAAAGTATACATCACTATCCATGATAATGGATCGGGAATGACAGAAAAAACAATAAGCGAATTGTTTGTCCCATTTTTTACAACAAAAGAAAAAGGAACCGGCATCGGTCTATCCATATGCCAAAAAATAATTGAAGAGCATGATGGCAAGATTAATGTCCATTCGAAAATGTCACAGGGCACTGTCTTTGAAATTGAACTTCCGATGATTATCAACTAAAGTTATTAAATATATTTTGTAAACAGATATCAATGTAAATCACATTATGACATTTTAAATAAAAAATAGCAGAAAAATGATGAAAATTGAAAAAATTCATATTAAAATTAGACTATTAATATATCTTTATACTCTATATTAAGGGGATAATTTTTATGAAATTCAGTAAAGCCTTCTTACTATCAACAGTCATTTGTACATTGTTAGTTATTTGTTCGGCCTTATTCATCTATCAATTGCACACTGAGAATAAAGCGGAGGCAGCTGAAGCACAACCTGCTCAATTGCATATGGAAAACAGAGAAACCACCGCGGTTAATAAAGTGCTAATAGAGAAGGCGACATTGGGAGCAATTGGCGACATACTTATCCATGACAGGGTATATAATGCTGCAAAAACAAAAACAGGCTATGATTTCAAGCCAATGTTTGAGCATGCAAAAACGCTATTAAAAACACCCGACATCCTGCTTGCCAATCAAGAGACTATTTTGGGAGGCCCAGAGATAGGAATTTCCAGTTACCCCATGTTTAACAGCCCTCAGGAAGTGGGAGACGCCCTCATTGAGGCTGGTGTGGACATTGTTTCAACTGCCAATAACCATTCACTCGATAAGGGAGAAAAAGGATTAAAAACATCCCTCGATTATTTGGATCAGATAGGACTGCCGCATGTGGGAACGAACAGAACACCCAGTGAACAGCAAACCTTGAAAGTAATAAACAAAAACGGAATTAAAGTTGCTTATCTTTCTTACACATATGGTACAAATGGAATTCCCATTCCGGCAGGAAAAGATTATCTCGTTAATCTTATTGATAGAACAGCAATGCAAGAGGAAATTAACCGTGCAAAAGAGGAAGCTGACGTAGTTGTTATGAGTATGCATTGGGGAAATGAATACCAGCTTCAGCCAACAGAGGAACAAAAGGAACTGGCAGAGGTCCTCGCAAATGATGGTGTGGACATTATTTTCGGACACCATCCTCATGTACTGCAGCCAATGGAATGGATTGACAGGAAAGACGGACGGAAATCTCTTGTTGTATACTCTCTGGGCAATTTTTTATCCGGCCAGATTGGTGATTACAAGGACATAGGCGGTATTGCAACTGTGGAGATTACGAAATATATTGATCAAAACGGGGTCGATATTGAACTTGCCAATCCGGGATTCATCCCGACATACGTAAGTAATAAACAGCTAAAAAAATATCGGGTAGTACCGTTAAAGGATGCGGGCGGCTATGGCCTTCCCAATGCAGAGTCCAAATACAACGAAATTATGACACATATGCTCGATCATGTTCAGTAAAGCGCTTTTTGGCGCTTTTTTTGTGTAAAAAATGGTAAAATATTTGTAGATGGAGGAGGTATGATCATGAAAACCGCATATGTTACTAAGTCTTTTCCTTATATGCAATTATGTATATTCACAGCTGCAATATTGCTTTTTCAATACAAACTTTTTGCTTCCGCTTTCATACTTTCTTTTGGACTTATCATTTTTTTACTAATTACTTCAATGCAGGAGCGTGTTTTTTCCTGGATCATTGCAGGGTATTTAACAGGCAGTCTACTGTTTCTTTATGGCGATAAAATGCTTGATGCACTGCCGTTTCAACACTCCATATTAATGATTGCCAATCGGTTTCTATTGTTGATCCCAATCCTTCTTCTTGTTTACATTTCAAAAAAGTTTAATAAAACTGCCATCCCTTTTTGGCGGAAGCCGGATTGGAATTCCCAAATATTTTTCCCATTCATATGGAGCGGTTTCCATTCAATAAAAATAAAACACTTTCTTATGATTGCAATCATGATTAATTTTGCTTCATTTGCCTATTCAATTTTTTCAGCTGAAAACTCCTATGCCAATGACTTTCTTATATTCCTGATTGGCTTCTCAATCATAAATGGATTGATGGAAGAGATTTTGTGGAGGGGAATCATTTTATCTAGAATGTCGGAGCTTTCAGGAGAAAAGGCAGCTGTCCTTTTTTCTGGGCTGGCGTTTGGTTTTTCTCATATCATGCTGGGCTACTCTTTTATCTCATGTCTGCTGTTTGCTTTTGGCGGAGTTTTTTATGCTGCCATTACAGTAAAATCCCAAAGCATTTTTCCAGCTGTCATATGGCATATTGCCATGAATCTATTTATGATTCTAAGCGGATTTATCCCTTTTCCAGGATGAATAAATATTGATTCACTCCATCATTAAAAGTATTAGAACAGACATTTTATTCGCGCACAAAGAAAAACTAGCCTATAATATGACTATCACCCAGGAGGAGGAATTTCAAATGAACATACATATTGAAGATCAGGCTGCCCAATGGTATCAGGAGGAAATGCTCTTGAGTAAGGGTGACTTCGTCCGCTTTTTTGCAAGATATGGCGGTTGCAGTACTGTCCAGCAAGGATTTTCTTTAGGAGTATCTAATGAACACCCGCATAACGCAGGAGTGCAGACTGAAAAAAACGGAATTACTTACTTTATTGAAGAAAAGGACTTATGGTACTTTGATAATCATGATTTATTCGTGACATTTAACGCAAAAGCACAGGAACCTGAATTCAAATATAACAATGGGTAAAAGAAGCAGATCCGGCCTGCTTCTTTTTTCATAAGATAAGAATAAATTCTGAAGTCAGATGACTGTCTAGCTCCAGGCGCCATCGGCTCCAGGTCATAAGCCGATAGGCGGGCGCCTTGCGCTTTTCTTATAGCAGCCGTTCCAGCTGCTCCCAGAGCTTCTCCTTTTCAAGGATTTCTTTCTGTCTGGGACCAATCAAATCATAGTGCGAGTAGCCATCATTCCGATAATCAATCCACTCAGGCTTAAGGCCATGTGTTTCTCCCCATTCAATCAATTTATTCAGATCCGAACACCCGACCTTTGTGACCGTTTTACAGCCAGGAAAGCGATCATCTATCCAATAATGGGTTAAAAAAGCAATTTCTCCACGATCTATTTTCATTTTCCATTCTTGAAGATCATTTCTGCGAAGACCGAATGCCATATATTTTCTCCATCCTTTAAGCAGCAAGCAAAATTATTTGAGTGCACTTTCAGGCTGCCTTTTAGCTTCTTCATATGCTTCATGCCAATCAGGATATTTCTTTTTAATTGAGATCGGCCGAAAATTATCCTTTTTGACGCAAACATGCTTGGACAAGCCTGTTACTGCCAGATCTCCTTCATCATTGTATATTTCATATCCATAGCTGACGCGGAAACCGTCATACTCTTCAATCCAGGTTTTTATCGTCGCCGTTTGACCGTAGCGCAATGGTTTTTTGTAGGAAGCCAGGATATCCAGAACAGGCGAAATGATGCCATCCTTCTCCATTTCAGCATAACTGAACCCCAGATCTTTTATGATCTGTGTCCGGCCAAGCTCCATCCATACCAGATAATTGGCGTGATACACGACTCCCATTTGATCTGTTTCTGCATACCTTACTTCTATTTCTTTTGTTGAAATGAGCATACCTATTCCCCTTTGCTTGTCTTTTTTAAAGCGATATCGAAATCTTCTTTTTCCAAAATGCTAACCTGCTCAATATCGTCATCAATTGCTGATACAATTCTCATTGCCTGTGCCTGAATAGCCTCATCCGCAAGGTTGGCGGCAAAACGTCCATTCCCATTTATTTCGATCTCTGATAAAGTGCGGTTAAGGTACTCTCCCGCTTCTTCCGTAAGCGTATATTCATATTGTCCAGCATACGAAATGATTATTTCCAAAAGCTCTCCTGCTGAATAATCCTTGAAATGAAAGAACTTTTTAAATCGGGACTTTAAGCCGGGATTACTTGACATTAGTTTCTCCATTTCATTTGGGTAACCCGCTAAAACAACGACAAGATTTTCATTATGTTTTGTCATTTCATCCACTAATGTATCGATGACTTCTTTTCCGAAATCTCCTGATGTCCGGGAAAGAAGTGAATAGGCCTCATCGATGAATAAGACGCCGCCTAACGCCTCTCTTATTTTTTTCTTTGTTTTGATGGCGGTTTGGCCTACATAGCCAGCTACAAAATCAGCACGGCTCGCAATCATCAAATGTCCGCGTTTCAGAAATCCGCATTCCTTCAGCAATTCTGCATAAATCTTTGCTACAGTCGTTTTCCCTGTCCCCGGATTCCCGGTAAATACTGAATGCAGCTGGATAGGGACAACAGGCAGCCCTTTTTCACGGCGCAGCTGCTGCATCTTAACAAATGACACTAAGTTATGAACTTCTTTTTTAACTGTTTCAAGTCCGATTAACTGGGCAAGCTGGTCTTGTGGATTCATTAGCTTTTCTTGTTCTTCACTTTCAAAATCTTCTTTTTCCAATAGTGTATAGGCCATGATGTTTTCGTTCTTTTTAGCTTGTGATCCTTTTCTAAAAATGGCATCAAGAACAATGTTTCTGACAGTCCTGGCATTTCCGAATGTATCATCAACCCGCTCTTTTTCAATTCGTTTGCCCAGTTCCTGCTTTGCACCTTCAGTAAGGACATAATCATTATCCGCAGTCAGCTTTTCAGCAATCTGAAGAAGCTCCTCATTAGAATAATCAGGGAGTGCAATAAAATTCGACTCTGGGAAACGGCTGCGAAGGCCAGGATTGCTGTCCAGAAATTGTCTCATCTCTTCTGGATAACCGGCCATGACCACCGCAAACTTTCCCCCATATTCAGTCCCGGTCATCAGCGATACAAGAGTATCAATGGCAGTTTGTCCATAATCGCTGCCGGTCTGTCCCTCACGCTTTAAGCTGTACGCCTCATCAATGAACAGCACTCCACCGATTGCCTTTTCAACGGCCGCCCTGACATTTTCCTCTGTTTGCCCGACAAAACCGCCCACCAGCTGAGACCGATCTGCTTCGATCACTTCTTCCCGCGGCAAAACCCCTAGGCTATGATAAATCTTTGCCAAAAGCCGGGCGATAGTTGTTTTGCCTGTACCTGGATTACCAGTTAGAATCATATTGAGGCTGAGTTCATCTTTCGTTTGAAAACCAAGTGACTTACGTTCATTTTGATATATTAAAAAACGGTAAAAGTCATGAACTCTGCTTTTCACAGAGTGCAGGCCAACCATTTCATTAAGTTCATCCAGGGGATCTTTTGGTAAATCAGACTCTTCTTCCTCTGATTCAAATATCTCTTTCCATTCATTTTTAAGTCTTTTGATGGCATTCAAGTGCTTTTTCATATCGGTGTAATAGGTTGAGGTATGAAATACGCCGGATATAGATTGCTCATATTCTTCAGAAGCTTTTAAAAGAAAAGCTGTTTCCTCAATAGCTTTTTCCAGTATTCCAGTCAGCTCCCGGTATTCCACATCCTCATAGGCATGCTGCTTTTTCTGCAGATCTTCTAACTCATCATCTGATTTGTTGATAAAGCTTCTGCAAATTTCAATGAATTGCTCAGCTGTTTTCTTTTTTGCTGCCCTGTTATCGGTTTCCCGAATCGGCGGGAAAGTCAGGGTTTCAAGAAGATTGCTTTTATTTTTCCATTCGGATTTCCCTAATTGGGCTGCCGCCATACTATTGCCAGTGTCCAGTTCAACAGCCTTCTGCAGCCATGCACTGGCAAGAGTATCATCGGTATACTTGCTTAACCGGGAAATAGCAGCAATGGTCAGTAATTCCGAAAGCAGCCCGGGATCTGCCTTTTCATTGATATTTTTAATAACATTAAGCAATTCTGCTTCATTTTGTATGTATCCGTATTGATCAAGCTCATTTTTCCAATGATAAGCCTGACCCTCTGCCGGTTTTGCCTGTCTTTTCTGCTGTGTCATCGATTATCACTTCTTCTTCTTAGTTTCCACAACTTATCTTATCATATTTCTGTACTTATCTATAAGAATGCGCTTCTTATCATGATCTTCCAATAAGAAAAGACCTAATCACACTGGATTAGGTCTTTTTAGGATGTTAAAAATTATGGTTCTCGTTGTTCTCATTGGCATTGTCGTTCTGCTGCGCCTGATACTCGTCCTTTATTTCAGAACGGAATGAAGCAAGGCTTTCCCTGCGGCGTTCATTTTTTGCTTCAATCCTGGCAAGATCCTCTGCATTTGCATACTTCATTGATTCTTCAGCTTCGTCCATATTCTCGATAGTATGAACGATCATGGATTGAAGCTTTTCGACGTTATCGCTGCGGTCATCTGGATTTGGTCTGTTATGTGACATAGTTTGTTCCTCCCTTTATTAGGTGATGGTACAAAATTAGTTTGTGAAAGAACAAGAAAAATATTGGCGGAAATGTGTGGGCAGCTTGCCTGAGGGTATGCCTGACATTAAAACAAAAAACCTGCCATAAATTGGAATGGCAGGTTAATAATAATTATTCGCCTTTAGTTTGAATTACTTGAGGATGCTGTCCGGATTTGTCCTGCATTTTCTTGCCTTTATTGCCGCCAAATCCGCGTGATTGTGTCCCAATATGGTTCGGATTAAAATGATTGGGGTGTCTTTTTGGATTACTCATTGATATCCCTCCTCATTTTAAGTATGTTCTGTTGAAGAGGGTTTGATGAATGGCAAGTTATTCTATTCGGCCTTATTAAGACGTTTAAGCTCAAGGCGTTCTTCGATTTTTTCCATTGCATCTTGATCTTTAAGCAGCTGGCGTTTATTTTCTGAAACTAATTCAGCAAAGGAGCGTTTTCTAGGCTTTCTCATAAATCTTTCACCTTCCTTTAATAACATTGTAACAGTCATTATCTCCAGAAACTCTTTAAATTATTACAACTTTTCGAAAATTTAATCCGCATATACCCAGAATACGTGAAAAAAGTACATATGGTTCGTTATTATTGTTAAAATATTCAGAAAAAATCCCTCTCATATAAATTTCCTTTTTTTCGCGGCATAAACCTATACATAAAAAACATCTGCTCTCTGCAGATGTTTTTTTACATTTCATCTATATACTGATTCATAATCTCCAGGGACATCGCACTTAAATATTTATTCCGGATAATTCCTTCTTCATCAATAAAAAAAGTGGTCGGAATCGTTATTATTTGATAGGCATTGGATGCTTTTTCATTCACATCAAGCAGAATTGGAAAATTCACACGCATTTCTTCTGCAAAGCCAGCAACATCAGCTTGAGGATCGATGTTCACTGCCAAAATAACAACTTCATTTCCCTTTTGAGTATAGAATTTCTGGATATCAGGCATTTCAGCTTTACATGGAGGACACCATGTTGCCCAAAAGTTGAGCATGACTTTCTTTCCTCTATAATCTGAGAGCTTTACTGTTTCCCCCTGAAGGTTTTTCAATTCAAAATCTGGGGCTTTCAAGCCAATTCCTAAACCAGTCTGATTAACGGGATGACTCTCGACTTCATCTTTTTCAACTGCCTGCACCACAAAAATTGCGGTAGTGATTATTAATAACACAGCAGCTGCAAACATTTTTTTGAACATGCTGTATTCCCTCCCGGCTATTAGGGCCTTTTTGCTTCCTTGATTGTATTTTAACCTAGAAAAGCAAAATTAATAAGGTTCTGAACAGCCAAAAAGACAGCATAAATGTGACAGATCCATAAACAATTCCATAAAACCACTTTTTGAGCGGATATTTATTTTTTTTTATTTCTATTACTATATATATAAGAGCCAAAAAAGCACCTAAGATGAAACCTTTGCTTCCTCCTGAGAAATATAAAATCCCTAGAGGACTGCTTAGAATATTTTCTGTTTGAAAGAGAATTGAACTAAACTTATAAGTAAAAAAGCCAATGAGCAATGAATTTATTATGACATTCAGAAAGATTTTTTTATATTCCCCATGGTCTCTTAATGCATTTGCAATAGTTAAATATGCAACGATGCCTGAGAGCAGGACTAAAACCCATTCATACTTCACTAATAAAGGTCCAATCAAAAAAGCACCCAAAGTCAGCCCCCCAAAAATTCATATACAGTTAAGATACCTGAACCCGTATATTTTGTAAATAAAAAACCGCTATGTGAACGAGCACATAGCGGCAGTTAAAGTTAGTTTGCCAATTTATCACGAAGAACCATTTGCAGGATTCCGCCGTGACGGTAGTAATCAATTTCAACTTCAGAGTCGAAACGAACAAGAGCTTCAAAAGTAGTCTGATTGCCGTTTTCATCTGTAGCTGTAACCTTAACAAAGTCACGTGGTCTAACATTTTCGTCGATTTGAACATCGATCGTTTCTTTTCCTGACAAGCCAAGAGTTTCTGCACTTTCGCCTGCCTTGAACTGAAGCGGAAGTACACCCATTAGAACAAGGTTAGAACGGTGAATACGCTCATAGCTTTCAGCAATTACTGTCTTAATGCCAAGCAGGTTTGTACCTTTTGCAGCCCAGTCACGGGAAGATCCCATTCCATAGTCTTTGCCGGCAAGAACAACAAGGCCAGTTCCATCTTCTTTGTACTTCATGCAAGCATCATAGATCGATGTCACTTCTCCTGTAGGCCAGTAAGTTGTGAAGCCGCCTTCTGTGCCCGGAGCGATTTGGTTGCGGATACGGATGTTTGCAAATGTACCGCGCATCATAACCTCATGGTTACCGCGGCGGGATCCATAAGAGTTGAAGTCGCGTGGTTCAACACCGTTCTCACGAAGGTATTTTCCTGCTGGTGTATCTTTACCGATCGCACCTGCCGGAGAAATATGGTCAGTTGTTACAGAATCACCGAACTTGCCGACAACACGCAATCCTGATAATGGTTTCACTTCATCAGCATTAGGAGTTAAGCCTTCAAAGAACGGAGGATTCTGGATATATGTTGAATTATCATCAAATGAATATAACGGCTCATTGCTTGTTTGGATTTGGTTCCAGCGAGCATTGTCATCAAATACATGCTCATATTCTTTACGGAACAATTCAGGTGTAACAGTCTGTTTAACCACTTCATTAACTTCAGCAGTAGATGGCCAAATGTCGTTAAAGAAGACATCGTTGCCATTCTTATCTTTTCCGATTGGCTCGTTTTGAAGATCGATATCTACTGTTCCAGCAAGTGCATAAGCGACTACTAATGGAGGAGAAGCCAGGTAGTTAGCTTTTACTAGCGGATGGATACGCCCTTCAAAGTTACGGTTACCGGAAAGAACAGATGTTACAAGAAGATCGCTTTCAGCTACAGCCTTTTCGATTTCTTCTCTTAATGGACCGGAGTTACCGATACATGTTGTACAGCCATAACCTACAAGGTTGAATCCAAGCTGTTCCATGTATGGAAGAAGTCCTGAATCACGCAGGTATCCAGTAACAACCTTTGATCCCGGAGCCAAAGAAGTCTTAACGAACTTAGGAACTTCCATTCCAAGTTCAACTGCCTTTTTCGCCACTAAACCTGCACCAACTAAAACGTAAGGGTTTGAAGTATTTGTACAGCTAGTGATTGCCGCAATGGCAACAGCACCCGTTTTCATCTTGGTTGAATCTCCATTTGCAAATTCAACAGTGATTTCTTTGTCGATTTCTTTCTTACCCAAGCCAAATCCCTGGTTGCCTTGAGGAGCAGTGATAGCATCATTGAATTCCTTTTTCATTGCTGAAAGCGGAATTAAATCCTGCGGGCGCTTAGGACCTGAGAGGTTCGCTTCGATTTCGGAAAGATTGACTTCAACTACATTTGTATATACTGGCTCTATAGATGGATCAAAGAACATTCCATTTTCTTTGCAGTATTTTTCTACAATTTTGATTTGCTCTTCCGGACGTCCAGTCAGGCGCATGTAATCCAGGGCTTCCGCATCTACAGGGAAGAATCCGCAAGTAGCTCCGTATTCTGGTGCCATGTTAGCAATTGTAGCACGGTCAGCCAATGGAAGCTGTGTAACACCAGGGCCGAAGAATTCTACAAACTTGCCAACTACTCCCTGGCTGCGCAGTACTTGAGTTACCTTTAATGCAAGGTCAGTAGCAGTTGTTCCGTTAGGAAGCTCGCCAGTAAGCTTAACCCCTACCACTTCAGGAACAGGGAAATATGAAGGCTGGCCAAGCATTCCTGCTTCAGCTTCAATACCTCCTACACCCCATCCAAGAACGCCGATACCGTTGATCATGGTTGTATGGGAGTCAGTACCTACAAGAGTATCAGGGAAAGTTTCGAAATCGCCTTCCGTAGTTTCAAGAGCATGAACAACATTCGCAAGGAACTCAAGGTTTACCTGGTGAACAATACCTGTTGCAGGCGGAACTGCACGATAGTTGTCAAATGCTTTTTGTGCCCAGCTCAAGAACTGGTATCGCTCAGCATTGCGCTCGAATTCAAGCTCCATGTTGGCTTCAAGAGAATCAGGTGTACCATACTTATCTACCTGTACAGAGTGGTCGATAACTAGATCAACCGGCTTCTCAGGATTGATTTTGTCAGGGTCCCCACCCATGTCAGCCATTGCCTTACGCAATGAAGCCAGGTCAACTACTGCCGGAACTCCAGTGAAGTCCTGCAGAATGACACGTGATGGTTTGAAAGGAACATCTACTTCTTTTACTTCAGAAGTTCCCCATTTTGCCAGGTTTTCAACATGCTCTTTTGTAATTACACGGCCGTCATATTGACGAAGTACGGATTCCAATAATACCTTAATAGAATAAGGCAATTTGGAAACATTACCTACTCCAGCTTCTTCCAGAGCGCCTAAATGATAGTAATGATAGCGCTTCCCGTCCAGATCAAAGGATTTGCGGGAATTGAACACATCATTCTTTGCCAAATATATTACCCCCTCTTTCAATAAACATCATATACCAAGTGTTAGGTAATTGTCGAAAAGTTTGAATTTTCATCCATCCTTACTTTTCTCACAATTCCTATATTAATACAACCTGTTATATAAGTAAATAACAAGAAAGTTATTGTTTTTGATAAGTTTTTCTTATCATAATTTCTTATTTACTTCATTTAGCCTTTTAAACACCCTAATTGATAGCGTTTTTCAATTAGAAGATAAAACCCGTTTTTGCTTGGTTATTATACTGATAAAACGAAAAAGAGGAATCTTTTGTCTAAAATACAACATAAATTGACATCATCCACGGAAAAATAGTACTACGGAGGTGATTAGAATGGCTAAAAGAAAGGCTAATCATATTATAGAGGGTATGAATGCTGCAAAAGGGCAGGGCATGGGCACCGGATACAATGAGGAATTTTCCAATGAACCCCTAACAGAAGCTCAAAAGCAAAATAATAAAAAGCGGAAAAAGAATCAATAAATAAGAAAAGCGGAAGCGCCTTGCCCACCCCCGACAAGCACAAGACGAGCCTCTCGGAAAGGCGTTCTTTGCATTTTTGGGAGGCTTGACTTGTGACCTCGAGGGGGTAGGTGCTGGAGCTAGACAGTTATCGATGTTCAAAATGTTGTAATTCCTTAGTAAACTAAATTACCCGGCTGACCTCAGCCGGATTTTATATTCAAAACCTTCTAGTATTGATTCACATCATCAACCATGGATCGCAAGTCCTGCTGGAATCTCTCCAGTTGTGCCCGCTGATGATCAGAAGCTACCTCAAGCGCGTTTTCAATTTGAGCGTACGCTTCATTTACCTCCTGCTTAAGATGTTTAAGCTGATGGCCGTAACTGGCAGAATCTTTTACAATTTCAGCATAAAGCTCCTGTGCATCTTCCATTCCCTGCTGTGCTGCCTGAAATGCCTGCTGTTTATCTTTATGATATGGCATGCTTTTTTCACTCCTAATAAAATTTGTACCATTAAATTGCGCAATAGAACCATAAAATATTCCGCCAAATCACTCAGGTGGAAATCTTGAAATTCAGCCACAATTTGCAAGGCAATTTTTCATGTAAAAGAGCCAAACTAACACATAAGATGAAGGTGAATTTCTCCTTCTATCTTATTGCCCAGCAGCCAGTAAGACGGCAGCCCAGTATAACAGCTGCCTGGAGCGGAAGTCAGCATCCTATATTATGAGGAGGGCATCAAATGAACAAAAACAATGGCAAAGACATGCGAAAAAATGCACCCAAAGGACATAATAACGATGGACAGCCTGAACCATTAAGCGGCTCAAAAAAAGTGAAAAACCGTAACCATACCAGACAAAAACATAATTCCCACCATGATATGTAAATTTCAATAAAAATGCAGCTGCCTCAAAATAAGGCAGCTGCTAGAATTAAACAGCCGTTAATGCTTTTATAATGATCTCCTCTTCATTTGCAGTTACAGCCCGCAGATCAATCAGTATTTCTTCTTTATGTATCCTCACTATTATGGAAGGGCTACAATTAATCCTTAACTGGCGGCCAATTTGTTCCGCTGAATAACGCCGATGCTTTAAAACGGCAATCCAGGACGGCAGTTCAACATCGGGCATTGTGCCTCCCCCAACTTGCCCTGTGCTTTCTCTCATAGAGCATTCATAATCCTTCGCTGCTGCCTGTAATCTGTGAAGAAAATGTGCTGTTCTCGTTTCGAGTTCATCACTGGTCGTCAATACATCATGGACCACCGGAATATTTTTCAGCCCCTCTTCCCCTTTTAAGTAATCAATAAGCGTGCCTTCGAGCGCAGCAATTGTCATTTTATCAACTCGAAGAACCCGGGCAAGCTGGTGTTTTTTCAGTTTTTCAATTAAGTCTTTTCTCCCGGCTATAATGCCTGCCTGCGGGCCGCCCAAAAGCTTATCCCCGCTAAAAGAAACGATATCTGCGCCCATTTTTATCACATCACGTACGGCAGGCTCATTTCCAATTCCCTTGCTTTTAAAATCAAATAGTGCACCGCTGCCTAAGTCTTCATAGAATATGATATCTTTTTCTTTGGATAACTGGGCAAGTTCGTCAGTTCCAACTTCTTTGGTGAAGCCTATAATTTTAAAATTGCTCGTATGTACCTTCATTATCATGGCTGTATCTTCATTAATCACATTTTTATAATCTTCCAAATGGGTTTTATTCGTTGTTCCCACTTCAACAAGCGTTGCACCGCTCTCTTCCATTATGCTTGATACCCTGAAGGAGCCTCCGATTTCAACAAGCTGACCGCGGGAAACTATTACTTCTTTTTCTTCAGCAAGAGCTTTTAAGATGATATAAACAGCAGCAGCATTATTGTTAACTGCCATAGCTGCTTCTGCACCTGTCAGCTCTTTGACAAGGCTTTCCAGGTGAGTATGCCTGGATCCCCGTGCTCCTTCACCCAAGTTATACTCCAAATTGGAATAATTCATGGCAATTTCAAGCATATGTTCAGCTGCTGATTTGCTTATACGCGCTCGGCCAAGATTAGTGTGAAGAATAGTGCCGGTGGCATTGATAACCCTTTTAAGTGTATATCCATACCGAACAGTGATTACCTCTTCTGCTTTTTTAAATATAGCGTTCGTAAATTTTTCCGTACCAGGCTCCTCACCGGTCCAATTGCCAACAAGAATGTTATTCCTGATTTCAGAAATGACCTCTTTTAAAATGTTAGTTGTATGTATAGAGTCAAGTCCATACTGTTTCATTAAATGAGTAAAACGCCGGTCTTTTTGCAGTTCATGAACCGGCAAAATATTTCTGACTGTACTTTTCATATAGATCCCTCCAGCACTTGCCTGATTATTATATCATTTTTCACTATTTTACATGAAATGAATACAATAGATTGAAACAAGGGGGTTTTGAAATTGAACAAAAAGGAAGATTTCCATCCGTTTAATTTGGATGAATTGGAAAAATGGATGGAGGATTATTACCTGGACCCGCTTTCATCGTATTTAGATCAAATTACTTTTCGCATCGACTTATATGATACGGAAACGGAAATTATCGTTGAGGCGCTTTTAACAGGATGCGTTTCAAAAGATGTAACCGTTTCCTTAAAAGAAAACACTGTGATCATTAAAGCGGTTAAAATAGATGAAACAGATCCAATTCGCTGCGGCCAGCCATGTATGCGGAAGGTAAGGCTGCCTTTTTCAGTTATTAATAGAAAGGTAAATGCAGATTTCTCAAATGAGATATTAGAGATATGTATAAATAAACATGAAGCAGGGCCAGGATCCGATAGAGAAATAAACATTATTTGAAAAACTGAGATAGAGGTAGCCTTTTTGCCCTTTGTTTACATAAAATTATTATGGATCAGTAAAAAACCCCCTCCGTCGGAGAAGGTTTGGCAGCTTATTGCTGCATCTTTTCAATAATTTCTTTGGTTTTAGGAAAAATGCCAGTATCGAGCTTAGAATAAAGCTTTTCTCCATTTACTGTCACTTCGAAAGCTCCGCCTTTACTTGGAACCAGTTCCATTTTTGAAATTTCAGAGCGAAAATGTGTAAAAAGTTCTTCCGCGAAACTCGCGGCTTTTGGTGCGTAGTTTCACATCATGCAAAATTCAACAGTTACTTCATATGCCATATTTAAACCCCCGTGTGTAATTTGCTAAAATGTAAATATAATGACATTTTAGTATAACTAATTCATTACTGCAAATTGATTTGTTTTTCCTTCTTAATCGCTAATAAAGAAAAAAATTTATGGAGTGATCTTATGGATGCACAGAAATACTTAAAACGCATTGCAGTATCGGCTGAACGTAATCTGGATCTTAAATATCTGAAAGAACTCCAGAGCAGCCATATGCTCAACATTCCTTTTGAGAACTTGGATGTAACAAGAAAAATTCCTATTCAGCTGGACATTGATGCGTTTTTTAATAAAATTCTCGAAAGAAGCAGGGGAGGCTTTTGCTATGAATTAAACGGTCTTTTTCAACACCTGCTGTCAGAACTGGGATTTCAATCCCACTTAATTTCCTGTACCGTCAAAAAGCCGGCTGGATGGGTCAGAGAAGATTCCCATGCAGCCATACTGGTTTATTTAAACCAAATCCCATATTTGGTGGATGTAGGATTTGGTGATTCCGTCAGGCAGCCTTTACCTTTAACGGGTGAGGAAAAAACAGATGTAAGCGGAACTTACAGGATAAGAGAGTCCCGTGAAGGAATATATGATCTTCAAAGACTTGAGGATGGTGAATGGAGAATTCTTTACCGTTTTTCTGATAAGCCAAAGCAGCTGGATGACTTTCATGATGCATGTTTTTTTAATCAAACTTCTCCTGAATCCCATTTTACTCATGGCGACCTGGCCACTATTGCAACAAAGAATGGCCGTGTTACACTCTCAGGCTTGACTGTCACAAAGTCTGAAGAAGGCACAAAAGAAAAATATGAACTAACCGGGGAGGAAAAAAAGGAATTTCTCCGCGAGCAATTCAATATTAAATTGTAAAAGGGACAGCCATGCAGCCGTCCCTTTTGCTTTATCATAATTTTGTTCTTAGTTTATCAAGCATATCAGCAGTCATCTTGGCTAAATCGAAGTCTGCTTTGAAACCCCACTCTTCTTTTGCTGCCGATGCATCAATCGAATTTGGCCAGCTGTCGGCAATCGCCTGGCGCACAGGATCAACCTCATAGGAAATTTCAAACCCGGGAATATGCTTTCTAATCTCAGCAGCAATCTGTTCAGGTTCAAAACTCATAGCAGTCACATTAAAGGAGTTGCGGTGTATGAGTTTATCAGCGTCAGCTTCCATTAAGTCAACGATTGCATTTAGTGCATCCGGCATATACATCATATCCATATATGTGCCCTGGTCGATATAAGAAGTATAGCGGCCATTTTTAATCGCTTCATAATAGATCTCAACCGCGTAATCAGTCGTTCCGCCCCCTGGAGGAGTAACATAAGAGATTAAACCAGGGAATCGCAAGCCTCTAGTATCAACACCAAACTTGTAATGGTAGTAATCAGACAGTAATTCACCCGCAACCTTGTTCACGCCATACATAGTAGTTGGGCGGTGAATAGTATCCTGTGGAGTGTTGTCTTTTGGAGTAGAAGGACCAAATGCGCCAATGGAGCTTGGCGTAAAGAATTGTGCGTTGCACTCTCTAGCCGTTTCAAGTGCATTCATAAGCCCACCCATATTTAAATTCCATGCAAATACGGGATTGGCTTCAGCTGTTGCTGATAACAGGGCTGCCATATGGATGACTGTATCCACATTATATTTTTTAGCCGTGTCCAGCATTGATTTTGCATCGGTAACATCAACCATTTCAAACGGTCCTGAATGGGCAGCTTCAGACTCATTTTTTCTGATGTCTGTTGCAATAACATTGTCTGTTCCATAGATTTCTCTTAATTTCAAGGTTAGTTCAGAGCCGATCTGACCTAAAGCTCCAGTAATCATAATTCGTTTCATCTTATTCCTCCAACGTTTCCTCTTTGCCTTATAGATTTTGCTTTATTTAGTCAAACTTAAATAATTCCCATTTCTTTGCCGACTTTTTCATAAATTGAAATGGCCTTATCCAGCATTTCTTTCGTATGTGCGGCAGATGGCATATTTCTGACACGGCCCGTTCCCCTTGGGACAGTCGGGAAGACGATTGATTTCGCATAAACGCCTTCTTCATTGAGTTTTTTGCTGAATTCCTGTGTTTTTACTTCATCTCCCACAATACAAGGAGTAATTGGTGTTTCACTGTCGCCAATATCAAATCCTAATTTTTCCAGACCATCCTTAAGGTAATTGGCATTTTCCCATAACTTTTCATTCAGCTCTGTGCTTTCCATCAGCAGCTCAATGGCTTTCGTGCTTGCTGCTACATCAGCAGGTGTTAAAGATGTTGAGAATAGGAATGGTCTGCTGCGGACTTTCAGCCAATCGATCAAGTCTTTTTTGCCGGCCACATATCCGCCAACAACACCTATTGCCTTAGAAAGTGTTCCGATCTGGAAATCGATTTTATCGGAAAGGCCGAAGTGCTTAACAGTACCTGCTCCCTTTCCAAGAACCCCTGAACCGTGTGCATCATCCACATAAGTAATCAGATCGAATTCTTCTGCGATCTCCACAATCTCAGGAAGCTTTGCAATATCCCCATCCATTGAGAAAACGCCGTCAGTAATGACCATGATTTTGTTGTACTGTCCAGATTCTTTTGCTTCCTTCGCTTTTGCCCGTAAATCTTCCATATCAGAATGATTTACGCGAATAATCTTAGCTTTCGATAGACGGCATCCATCAATAATGGACGCATGGTTTAATTCATCAGACAGAATTGCATCATTTTTATCCATAACAGCTGAAATAGCTGCCATGTTACAATTAAAGCCTGACTGGTATGCGATGGCTGCTTCTGTATGTTTGAACTCAGCCAGCTTTTCTTCTAGTATTGTGTGAAGTTCAAGCGTTCCATTTATAGTGCGGACAGCACCTGCTCCAACCCCATATTTCTCAATTGCTTCGGTGGCGGATTTTTTAAGTCTTTCATCAGTTGCCAAACCTAAATAGTTATTGGATGAAAGATTGATTAGTTCTCTTCCATTGATTTTGATTATAGGGCCATTTGGGCTTTCAAGAGGGTCGATTACGTTGTAAAGTCCTCTATCCTTTAAATCCTCCAGGTTTTCCTGTAAAAAAGCATCTAAAATTTTGCTGGTCATCTCAGTATCCCCCAGTACATTTTTATTGAATGTCGCCAACTCATACACAACTGTATTTTCAGAGCGGACATTATTTCATGAAACAAATAAAGCTATGTAAAGGTTTTTTCAATTTATACTTTAACACATTTTTTCAATTTGTACACTTATGAAGGACAGATTTTCTTTCATTTTCATTACGATTGCCTGATATGTAGTTTGCCCCTTTAATTTGAAAAAATTTACCCGGCACATTTTAGCTCTATTGAATAAATATGCACAAAAATGATCTGTTTACTCTATAAATACACAGGGAACCAATCAAACATAGAACAATTGGTCAGGCATTAAGCCTTTGGAGGTATTTAAAATGAAACATCCGTTAAATGTAACTTCGGAAATAGGAGAATTAAAGACTGTCCTTCTGCATAGGCCGGGTAAGGAAATTGAAAATCTCACACCTCAATATTTGAAAAGACTTTTATTCGATGACATCCCCTTTTTGCCTGCCATTCAAAAAGAACATGATTATTTCGCCAATATACTAAGCAATCGGGGAATTGAGGTTTTATATCTCGATAAGTTGATGACAGAAGCCATACAGCAGGACGAGACAAGAATGTCGTTTATTGAAAAGGTCTTATGGGAAAGTCAATCGAATATAAATGGTTCCTACGAAACAGTAAAAGACTATCTCTTATCTCTTCCGCCTGATGAGCTGGTAAAGAAAGTAATGTCAGGTGTCGTAAAATCGGATATTGATAATGATAAGAAAATTCATCTTCATGAAATGATGCCGGATCATTATCCTTTTTATCTGGACCCAATGCCCAACCTTTATTTTACCCGGGATCCTGCTGCGGTTATAGGTGAAGGGATTACCATTAATCGAATGCATGAACCTGCAAGGAGACGGGAGTCCATTTTTATGGACTACATCATGAATCATCATCCCCGTTTTAATAAACATGAAATCCCTGCTTACTTTAAACGTGATGATCTCTACTCACTGGAAGGCGGAGATGAACTAATATTGAGCGATGAAGTGGTCGCCATTGGCGTCAGCGTAAGAACTTCTGCACAAGGGATAGAAAAACTTGCAAGGGAACTTTTCACCCGCCAGAAATCCATTAAAAAAGTTGTGGCAATTGAGATCCCCAAAATCCGGGCCTTCATGCACCTGGATACTGTATTTACGATGATTGACCGCGATAAATTCACCTACCATCCTGCTATTGAAGATAGAGATGGCAGAATGAAGATTTACATACTGGAACAGGAGGAGAATTCCGATCTTCTTAAAATTACTGAGAAAAACTCTTTGAAGGAAACATTAAAAGAAGTTCTTCATCTTGATGAATTAGTGTTAATCCCTTGTGGAGGAGGCTGCCCGATTGCATCGGCTCGCGAACAATGGAATGATGGATCCAATACACTCGCAATCGCTCCCGGCGTAGTTGTAACTTATGACCGGAATTATGTCTCAAACGACATCCTCCGTCAAAATGGGGTTGAGGTCATTGAAATTCTCAGCTCCGAACTCTCTAGAGGACGGGGTGGCCCAAGATGCATGAGCATGCCGATAATAAGAGAAAATATTAGCTGGTAAATCGGGCGGTTCCTTATACCGCCCGATTTTTTCATATGTATCCTCTAAATTTAGATGATCATCCCCCTTTTCCTCTCCTCCTTCTGAAAAAACCAGTTCTTTTAAGTAAAAACGCAAATATAAATATACTAATGTGATTTAAAACAAGCATTCTCCTCCTCTTTTTATAAGGTTTTCTTCTTAATAATTTATTTTTATTTATAATCATTATAAAAAAGTATTGATTTTATATTGAGAAATGTTATCATTATGAATGTAAGCAAGCTATTAAACTTTTATGAGGTGATTATAGAATGACAAATAAGAATAATCTAACTACAAGCTGGGGCGCCCCTGTTGGCGACAATCAAAATTCAATGACTGCTGGCTCAAGAGGACCTACTTTAATTCAGGATGTACACTTGCTGGAAAAGCTCGCCCATTTCAACAGAGAACGTGTGCCTGAGCGGGTAGTTCATGCCAAAGGTGCTGGCGCACATGGCTACTTTGAAGTTACTAATGACCTCACTAAATATACAAAAGCCGCATTTCTATCAGAAGTAGGCAAAAAAACTCCTTTATTCGTCCGTTTTTCAACTGTAGCCGGTGAATTGGGCTCTGCTGATACTGTACGCGACCCACGCGGCTTTGCGGTTAAGTTTTATACAGAAGAAGGCAACTACGACCTTGTAGGTAACAATACGCCTGTATTCTTTATTAGGGATGCAATTAAATTCCCTGACTTCATTCATACACAAAAGCGTGATCCAAAGACACACCTGAAAAACCCAACAGCCGTTTGGGACTTCTGGTCCTTATCCCCTGAATCGCTGCACCAGGTAACCATCTTGATGTCAGACCGAGGCATACCTGCAACCCTTAGACATATGCACGGATTCGGCAGCCATACATTTAAATGGGTAAATGAACAAGGTGAAGGTTTCTGGGTTAAATATCACTTTAAAACTGAACAGGGCGTTAAAAACCTAAGCGTGGACGCTGCAGCAAAAATGGCTGGAGAAAACCCTGATTATCATACAGAGGATTTATTTAATGCAATTGAGAATGGCGATTTCCCATCATGGAAACTATGCGTGCAAATCATGCCGCTTGAAGATGCGAATACTTACCGCTTCGATCCATTCGATGTAACAAAGGTATGGTCACAGAAAGATTATCCTTTAATCGAAGTAGGACGCATGGTACTGAATAAAAATCCTGAAAACTACTTTGCTGAAGTTGAGCAGGCTACTTTCTCTCCTGGAACGCTCGTGCCGGGGATTGATGTTTCACCTGATAAGATGCTCCAGGGTCGTTTGTTCGCCTATCATGATGCACACCGCTACCGTGTAGGTGCGAACCATCAGATGCTGCCAATCAACCGCCCTAAGAACGAAGTGCAAAACTATCAGCGTGACGGTCAGATGCGATTTGACAACAATGGCGGAGGTTCTGTTTATTACGAGCCGAACAGCTTTGGAGGACCTGCTGAGGCACCGGAGCACAAGCAGGCTGCATACCCTGTTTCCGGTTTAGCCGAAAGCGTTGCGTATGATCATAATGACCACTACACACAAGCCGGTGATCTATACCGCTTAATGAGTGAAGAGGAACGCTCCCGTCTTGTGGCAAACATTGTTGCAGCAATGAAGCCTGTAGAAAAAGAAGAAATTAAGCATCGCCAGATTCAGCATTTCTTTAAAGCGGATCCTGATTACGGTACACGTATTGCTAAAGGGCTTGGCCTGGCAGTTCCTCAGGGAGTAAAGTGAACCATAAGAAATAGCGAAAGGTGCCAATAACCTAATTGGCACCTTTTTTCCGGGTGAAGTGTTAGTGTGACCCCCCTATTTGCTGATCCCCCAACATTACTTCCCGCCTATTTTTCAATGCCATAAATTCAACATCCAGCTTTAATAGAGCCTTTAATTAAGAAAGGGCAGACTTCAATTTATCCCAATAATCGAATTACATTATTCACAAGAAATAACTTTAGATAGAAAAAACAGTCTAAATCTAGTAAGATATCCACATGGAATATTAGAGAAGAGGTAAAAAAATGAGCGTATTAAATGTACAAAATTTAAGTCACGGTTTCGGTGATCGTGCAATTTTCAATGATGTGTCTTTTCGACTTTTAAAAGGTGAACACGTTGGACTAGTTGGGGCAAATGGTGAGGGTAAGTCTACTTTCATGAATATTGTTACCGGGAAGTTGCAACCCGACGAGGGGAAAGTTGAGTGGTCACGAAAAGTTCGTGTTGGTTACTTAGATCAGCATGCTGTACTTAAAAAAGGCACTACGATGCGTGACGCTTTGAGTACTGCTTTTCAATATCTTTTTGATGCTGAATCAGAGATCAATGAACTTTATGCAAAAATGGGTGATGAAGGTGCTGATATCGATGCATTACTTGCAGAAGTTGGCGAGCTGCAAGAAACTTTAGATAGTAATGATTTCTATCAAATTAATTCAAAAGTTGAGGAAGTTGCTCGTGGCCTAGGATTAGACGAAGTTGGACTTGATCGTGATATAGATGATCTTAGCGGTGGGCAACGTACGAAAGTTTTACTAGCTAAGCTTTTGCTGGAAAAGCCTGAAATCCTATTACTAGACGAGCCTACAAACTATTTGGATGAACAGCATATCGAATGGTTGAAGCGCTATTTACAGGAATATGAGAATGCATTTATCTTGATTTCACATGATATTCCATTCTTGAACAATGTTGTTAACTTGATCTATCACATGGAAAACCAAGAGTTGAATCGCTATGTTGGTGACTATGATAACTTCTTAACAATATATGCAATGAAAAAGCAGCAGCTAGAGGCTGCATACAAGCGTCAACAACAAGAAATTTCTGATTTAAAGGATTTCGTTGCCCGCAACAAGGCAAGTGTTGCGACTCGAAATATGGCGATGTCTCGTCAAAAGAAGCTCGACAAAATGGAAATTATTGAATTGGGAAGAGAGAAGCCGAAACCAGAGTTTATTTTCAAAGAAGCTCGTGCAGCCAGTCGTTGGATTTTCACGACGGAAGATCTTGTTATTGGCTACAATGAACCACTTTCTCGCCCTCTGAATTTGAAAATGGAACGCGGACAAAAAATTGCATTCGTGGGTGCTAACGGTATTGGTAAGTCTACTCTTTTAAAAAGTATTCTTGGATTGATTAGTCCCATTTCGGGTAAAGTGGAACGCGGTGAGTATCAATACATCGGTTACTTCGAGCAGGAAGTTAAACAGTCCAACTACAACACTTGTATTGAAGAGATTTGGAGCGAGTTCCCAAGTATGAATCAGGCTGAAGTTCGTGCTGCTCTTGCAAAATGCGGATTAACGACGAAACATATTGAAAGTAAAATCGAAGTCCTTTCTGGTGGCGAAAAAGCCAAAGTTCGATTGTGTAAAATTTTAAACACAGAAACGAATTTATTAATTCTAGACGAACCTACCAATCACTTGGATGTGGATGCAAAAGAAGAATTAAAGCGTGCTTTAAAGGCATATCGCGGAAGTATCTTGATGGTATCCCACGAACCTGATTTCTATCGTGAAATTGCGACCGATATTTGGAATTGTGAGGATTGGACTACGAAAGTTTTTTAATTTCAATAAACAAGTTTAAATGGTATTAGGTCAAAAAAGCAGACACAATCACACTCCCCTGCCACGCAGGGGATTTTTCATTTCAGGCGCCCTTTTTATCAGGTTCAAACATTGTTCACAAAAGATTCTTATTTACCTTTAGGAGCTCCATATAAACATTCTAATAGCATATTCAGGCCATTTCCTATAAATGGAACACTTAAAAGCAATACAGGCAATGATTTCTTCGTGTATAATAAGGGAAGTTTTCAATATTCAATAATGAAAAATGAAAAATTAATTGGCAAAGGACTTATCACATTCATGACAAAAAAGAAGATTGCATGGATTACAGACAGCACAGCTTATATTTCTAGGGAGCTGCTCGAACATCCTGATGTTTATGTAGTGCCTCTATCAATTACATTCGGTGAAGAATCATTTGAAGATGGTATTGATTTAAACACAGACCAGCTGTATAGCCGAATCCGGACTGAAAAAGAAGTGCCTAAAACTTCACAGCCATCTGCCGGGAGATTTGCTGAACTATTTGAATCATTGAAGATTGAATATGATGCTGCGGTTGCTGTACATGTTTCCAGCAAATTAAGCGGTACGATGAACAGCTGCCTGGCAGGTTCAGAGCTGGCAGGGTTCCCTGTTTCGGCAGTTGATTCAAAATGTATGTCTTATGCAATAACGTCTTTAATATACAAAGGATTAAAGCTTGCTGAGAATGATATGCCAGCGCATAAGATTGCTGAAATCCTGCAAAGTGAGGCTGATAAATCTGAGAATTATATTTTGCTTGGCAGCCTTGAACAATTTTATAAAGGCGGCAGAATGTCAGGAACACAATATCTGCTGGGAAGCCTTTTAAAAATAAAGCCAATAATCCGCATTAACCGGGACGGTGAGTTTGAATTGTTTGATAAAGTCCGTTCGGATAAAAAAGCAATTAAAAGAATGATAGAATTGCTCGGGGATGCTTACGAAAACCACACCATTCCTCAGGTTCAAATCATGCACGGGAATGTGCGCGGCAAAGCGGAGGAACTGGCGGAGGAAATCAAATCGCACTTTCCCCGCCTCAATATTTTCATTGGTGAAATAAGCTCAACCATTGCTGCCCATGCTGGTGAAGGAACACTTGCCATCATTTGGCAGAATGAAAAGTAGAAAAAAGCACTCTCCCTAAGGGAAAGTGCTTTTTTCTATTCAATCCATGTATACATGTACTTTTCATCTTCTATTAACTTAGCTTTTTTCACCAATTTTAATGGTCTGAAGGTATCAATCATAACAGCAAGCTCAAGAGTTTCCTTTTTGCCAATGCTTGCTTCTGTCTTCCCGGGATGAGGGCCATGCGGAATCCCGCTCGGATGAAGAGTGATAGAGCCTTCCCTGATACCCTTTCTGCTCATAAAGTTGCCTTCCACATAATAAAGCAGTTCATCACTATTGACATTGCTGTGATAGTAAGGGGCAGGGATGGCCTCTGGATGGTAGTCATATAATCTGGGAACAAAAGAACATACAACAAAATTATGTCCTTCAAATGTCTGATGAACTGGCGGGGGCTGATGGACCCTTCCAGTAATCGGTTCAAAGTCTTCTATATTAAATACCCACGGATAGAGATAGCCGTCCCAGCCTTCCACATCAAGCGGATGATGATTCAGGATATGAGAATGCAAATATCCCCTTGTTTTCGTAATTACTTCATGTTCACCTTTTTGATCATACGTTTCCAAGTTCTCCGGTCCCCGAATATCTCTTTCACAGAATGGACTGTGTTCGAGCAGCTGTCCATATTCATTCCGATATCTTCTTGGTGTTGTAATTTGGCTGAAGGACTCCACCAGGAGCACCTTAGTCAATTGTTCTTTGTCCGGAATCATCCGATAAATAGTGCCAATCGGAATTATGACATAGTCCCCCGGACGATAGGTTAATGTTCCGAACATAGTTTCAATTTTTCCTGTTCCGTAGTGAATGTAAAGCATCTCATCGCCATCACCATTCCGGTAAAAGCTCTTCATCGACTCTGTAATATTTATAGTGCCTATTAGAAGATCTTCATTCCCAAGCAGATATTCCCGGGCTGAAAGTGCATCCCCTTTCTTTTCGATTTGATCTGTAAACAAATGGCGGTGCTTCAAGCTTTCCTGCTCCTCATACTCGGGAACATATTTTCCTATCAGTTCAGTACGTGCTATTTCTGTCGGCATGTAGTGATGATAAAGAATGGATTGGGTACCGGAAAAACCTTTTGTCCCCATAACCTGTTCCCTGAATAGGGTTCCATCCGCTTTTTTGAAAGTCGTATGCCGTTTGTGCGGGATTCTTCCCATTTGGCGATAAAACATGGTTCCACCTCACTTATTTGCAATTCGATTTTTTAAGACTCCAAGACTTGCAATCTCAAGCTCAACTTCATCTCCTTGTTCAAGCCAGCGGTGCACATCTGTGCCCAGCTCAAGGATGCAGCCGCTGCCAACAGTCCCTGAGCCTATCATTTCACCAGGGCAAAGGGTAACACCGTCAGAAGCCCGCTCAATCATTTCGTAAAAAGAATAGTAGATATCCTGCATATTCCCTTCTGATAGAAGAGTTCCGTTTACTTTTGCTGTCATCGTCAAATCATAGCCATTTTCAACACGGAAATCCTCCAGCTCATCTTTTGTAACGATATACGGCCCTGCAGAAGTGGCAAAATCCTTCCCTTTTGCAGGGCCAAGACCTACCTTCATTTCTTTGCGCTGAATGTCTCTTGCACTCCAGTCATTTAAGATGCAATACCCGAAAATATAATCATCCGCTTCAGAAGCTTTAATATCCCTTCCTTCTTTTCCAATGATACAGGCAATTTCGAGCTCGTAATCAAGCCATTCACATTGGCTGGGGCGTGAAATTTCTTCATTCGGACCCTTGATGCTTAAATGATTTGAGAAATAAAAAACAGGTATGTCATACCATTCGGGTATCATATCAAGTCCGCGGTTAGCTCTTGCCGTTTTTACGTGTTCCTCGAAAGCATAGAAATCCCGGAAGCTTTTTGGATTTGGAAGTGGAGCTTTTAAGGTGACTTCTGATAAAGGATAGACCCCTCTATCAGTGTCCTTCAGTTTTTTGCTTGAAGATAAGTATTCCATAAAAAATTCATGATTCTCCAGGAATGCCAGCATTGTTTTGGGAAGAACACCATTGGTCGCTTCATGCATATCAACGGCATACTTCTCATTCTTCAGCCAGCCAGCTCTAATGGATCCATCTGATTTTTGATAGGTTATGAATTTCATAGCATCACCTTGGGTCTGTTTTTCGGATTAATTCAAATACATCCGTCATCGGCCTGGTATATATATGTCCTGCCATCCGGCCAACTGGCTTCAGTTTCTCCGAATTAATCCTTCCATTTTCATATAGTTCTTCAGCAACATGCACATGCTCCACTTTTCCTATCACCAGGCTTCCTGAACCAGGATGTTCTCCAAAATGAAGTACCTGATGGAGACTGCATTCCAAGTGGACTTTTGATTCTTTCACCCGAGGAGGATTAACAGCTGCACTTTTTTCTTTTGTTAGCCCAGCGGCGACTAGTTCGTCTGTACCAGCCGGATAATCCGCTGCACAAATATTCATCTTTTCAGTAAAGTCTTCACTGACGATGTTAATAACGAATTCCTTTGTCGCTTCAATATTAGCAAGCGTGTCTTTCTTAGAGCCATCTGTCCCTTTTCGCATCGGTGAAAAGCAAATAAGCATCGGATCTGCACATATGGCAGTAAAAAAGCTAAATGGAGCTGCATTTACATTTCCGTCCGCATCCATAGTGGTAACAAACGCAATGGGACGCGGCAGGATAGAACCAGCCAGCAGCTTATAAGCGCCATTCCATTCCAGACTGGCAGGATTTAATTCCATACACCTTACACCGCCTTTTCATTTAGAAGTTTGTTTATCACATCTATGGCTGCTTCATTATCTTCCCTTGTACCTAAAGTCATCCGAAAAGCATCAAGATATCCCTCAAGCTTCATTTGCCTGACAACTAAGCCATTTGCAATCAAGTTTTCCGCTATAGGATACTGACTGAAAATATAAATAAAGTTGGTTTGGGATGGAAAAAAGCCAATGTGTAAATCATTTAACTTCTGCCTCACAAATTCCATCTCATTCGCATTTTTTTCAGCACATTCCCTTATAAAGCCTTGATCAATTAATGCTGCTGCAGCGGCCGCCTGTGCCAGATGATTGACATTAAAAACATCTTTTACCTTTTGAAGTTCATTCACTATCTCAGAATCCATGATTCCATAGCCGACACGGAGTCCGGCGAGACCATAAATTTTAGAAAAAGTCCTCAGAATGATCAAGTTCGGCTTCTTTTCCAAAAGTGAAATAGAGTCAAGGTAATCTGAAGATTGCACATATTCATAGTAAGCTTCATCTAGAATAATCAAGATATTCGAAGGAACTTTTTCGATGAATTGGAGAAGTTCTGTTTTACCGACTATGGTTCCTGTAGGATTGTTGGGATTGCAGATAAATACCATTTTTGTTTTTTTGTTGATCTGCGCATACATAGCATTTAAATTATGTGTACCATTTTGCAGCGGGACAGTTATAGCACTGCCGCCTTCAATCAGGACATTTGTTTCATATCGTGGAAAGGTAATCTGGGCCATAACAGCTTCGTCTCCAGGACTTATGTATGCTCTAGTCAATAAGCGGATGATTTCTTCTGAACCATTGCTTACCAGAAATTTATCTTCACTTATATTGTAGAACCCGGCCAGTTTGCCCTTGAGCAGGGAAACAGTTCCGTCCGGATAAAAATAAAGACTGTTCATTGCTTTGCTGATGCTGTTCTTTACTTCTGGTGAACAGCCATACACATTTTCATTATCAGACATTTTCCGGACAGCCATTAAATTGAACTTTTCTTTGATCTCTTCCGGCGAGCTGCCAAGCGGATAAGAAACAATCTTCTCCACTGCGCTTTTTGTCTGGATTCTGACCATCTGCGTTGCCTCCTTCTTTAATTATTATTAAAAAAGGGAGAAATCATCTCCCTTTTAGGCTAAAAAATTATAAATTTCCGCGTCTTTCCTGCTCGCGTTCAATTGATTCGAAAAGTGCTTTAAAGTTGCCTTCACCAAATCCTCTGGCACCTTTACGCTGAATGACTTCGATGAAAAGGGTTGGGCGGTCAACTATTGGCTTAGTGAAAATTTGAAGCAAATACCCTTCGTCGTCACGGTCAACAAGAATATTTAATTCTTTCAATTTATCAATCTCTTCATCAATCTTACCTACACGTTCAGAAAGCATTTCGTAGTAAGAATCAGGTGTGCTTAAAAACTCCACCCCATTTTTGCGCAGGATGCTGACAGTGCTGACGATATCCTCTGTCAGGATGGCCAGATGCTGCACACCAGGCCCGTTGTAGTATTCAAGATATTCCTCAATCTGGGATTTGCGTTTTCCTTCTGCAGGCTCATTAATCGGGAACTTTATCCTGCCGCCATTATGCATAACCTTGGACATCAGTGCGGAATATTCTGTTGTAATGTCTTTATCTGTAAAGTGCTTCATTTCCTTAAAGCCCATTAC